>CAVSMB010000001.1:0-96034 GCA_963728925.1 uncultured Actinomycetes bacterium
GGTGACGTGATGGTTGATGGGGTCTTCGCGTAGGACGCGGTGCGGCCGCTCGGTCTTTGGAGGCCGTCCACCCGGTGGTGGCGGCAGCGGCATGCGGGGAGCTGGCCGCGGTGCATCGGGTTGTTGAAGGGCTGGGCGCGCACCTCGCCTGGCTCAGACCGGCAGCAGGGCGTCGTCGCCCAGCTCGCGCAGGGTGTGGAAGCTGCGCTTGAGCAGCTTGCGCGCCAGCGCGAGGCAGGCGCGGTTGCCGCCTAACCGGTCGGCGGCCTGGTCGTAGTAGCCGCGGTCGGGGCTGCCGGGGCGTCGTGCGGCCTGGGCGGCTTCGAACAGCGCTCAGAGCAGTGCCGGCGGTCCTTGGCGCGAGAGGTGTGCCGGGCGCGCGGCGCTGGTCGGACTGATGGACGGTGATGTCCAGGCCGGCGTAGCGGACGGCGTGGCGCGAGGAGGAGAAGCGTCGCGCGTCGCCGAGCTCGGCCAGGATCGTGACCGCGGTCAGCTCGCCGACGCCGTAATGCTTCATCAACGCCTTGCAGCCCGCTTGGCGTCGCGCAGAGAGCCGTAGCTGGCGGCCGACTGCGCGTCGAGCGCGTCGATCATCGTCAGCGCGACGGTGATCTGTTCGCGTGCAGTCCGGGGCAGGTCGAGGCCTTGGAGCCAGGCGCGTTCTCGCCGGTCAGCAGCCCGTTTGGCTGCGGGAAGCCGTGGTGGTAGAGGACGGCCTGGATGCGCTGCTTCCATTCGCCGCGCTGATCGACGAGCGTGTGGCGCAGGCGGACCTTGGCGCCAAGACCGACCGCGCCGACGCGCGGCACCTGCGCGAGCTGTTGATGATCGGCCGGCTGCCGGAGTCGTGGATCCCGCCCGATCACCTGCTCGACTTGCGCGCGCTTCTTGTTGCCGCGCCGCGCCGCGGTCTCGGCCGGCTCGGCGAGATGCACCTCGGCGCCGATCGCCCGCAGTTCCTCGGCCACGAACCGCCAGCCGGTCGTGGCCTCCAGCGCGGCCTCGAGCCGCCGGCCGCTGAAGTGCTTGAAGAACTGGCGGACGTCCTCGCGCAGGGCCGGCGAGACACGGGCGCGGCCGATCTCGCCGCCGTCGGTGTCGATCCTCCACCAGCGCGGCGCGCCGGAAGTCTGGCGGCAGTCGATCGCCGAAGCGCTGGCCGTGATCGACCTGCTCGACGCGCGCATCGGCCCGCCCGACCGCGAGCTCGATCCGCTAGCGCGCGGCGACGCACGCGTCGCGCTGCTCGACACCATCCCGGGCGTCGGGAATCTGCTCGGGCTCACGCTGGCCTCGGAGATCGGCGACGTCGCGCGGTTCGCCTCACCGCGCAAGCTCATCGGCTACGCCGGCCTGGCCCCGAAGGTCAACCAGTCCGGCGACCGGTCACGCACCGGGGCACTCTCAAAGGCCGGCTCGCGGACGCTGCGCTGGGCCGCCGTCGAGGCCGCCCAACATGCCTGGCGACCCACCAATCCCTGGCACCAGCTCTCCACCGACCTCGCTGCCCGCGCCGGCAAGAACCCGGCGAAGTCCGCGGTCGCGCGCAAGATCCTGATCGCCGCCTGGCACGTCCTCTCGCGCCAGCAGCCCTTCAAGCCCGCCGCGCCGCGCCGGGCGACGTCTGCCTCGGCAAGCTCCCGCTGCTTTCTGGCCGCCTGACGGCCCTGCATGGAATTGAGAAGCCGAGACGTACGTATTCAGGGGGTCGCGAGGGGTTGGCGGGTGGGGGGCGAAGTTATGAAGCGTGGCGGGGTCGGATGAGGTTGGGGAGCTGAGGGCGGAGAACGCCTCGTTGCGTGAGCAGTTGGCGACGGTGATGGCGGAGCTTGAGGAGTTGCGGCGGCGGTTGGGGCAGAACTCGACCAACAGCTCGCGGCCGCCGTCCAGCGATCCGCCGCAGGCGCCCAAGCGTCGTGGGCGCGAGTCGTCGGGTCGTAAGCCGGGTGGTCAGCCCGGCCATGAGGGCCATCGCCGCGAGATGGTCGCCGATCCCGACGCGACGGTCGAGCACCCGCCCGGGCGTTGCTCGGGCTGCGGTGTGGATCTGGGCGATGGTGAGCCGGTCGGCGACCCGGTCTGCCACCAGGTCTGGGAGCTGCCGGCGGTCGTCTGCTACGTGACCGAGCACCAGCGGCTGCGGCGGCGCTGTCGCTGCTGCGGCAAGGTCACGCTCGCCGGCGTCCCCGCGGGAACGCCGGCGGGGGCGTTCGGCCCCAACCTATGCGCGACGGTCGTGGGGTTGAGCGCGCACATGTCGCGCGAAGAGGTCGCCAAGTTCGTGGTCGACACCTTCGGCTGTCCGATGACGGCCGCGTCGGTGGAGGCGATCTGCAAGCGCGCCAGCCAGGCGCTGGCCGGCGCCTACGACGCGCTCGCCGACGCCGTCCGCGAGCAGCCGGTCGTGCACGCCGATGAGACCGGCTGGCGCTGGCCGGCGCTGCGGCGCTGGGCGTGGCTGGCCAGCACCGATGAGATCGCCGTCTACCACCTGACCGACTCGCGCGCCGCCAGGATCGCCAAGGACCTGCTCGGCGAAGACTTCAAGGGCGTGCTGGTCAGCGATCGCTACGGCGCCTATGCCTGGATCGACCGGGAGCGACGTCAGGCCTGTTGGAGCCATCTGGTCAGGGATTTCCAGGCGCTGGCCGACCGCGGCGGGCGGATCGCCAAGCTCGGACGCGCGCTCAAGCAGACCGCCGGCGAGATCCTCGCCGTCCACCGCGCCCACCAAGCGCAGGGTCGCCTGGTCGGCTGGCATGAGCCCGAGCTGCTAGACCTGCACGATCGCCTCATGGACCTGCTCGAGCAGGGCGCCCGCATGCGCGACGACCGCACCAGCCGCTTCTGCGCCGGGCTGCTGGACCTCTGGCCGGCGCTGTGGAATTTCACCGAAATCCCCGGCGTGCAGCCGACCAACAACCGCGCCGAGCGCGCGCTCAGGTTCGCCGTGCTGCTGCGCAAACGCAGTGGCGGCACCCGCACCGCCCACGGCGACCGTTTCATCGAACGGCTGCTGACCGTCCGCGAGACCTGCCGCCTCCAAGGCCGCGGCCTCCACGACTACCTGCTCCAGGCCATCACCGCAGCACTCAACGGCCGACCCACGCCGTCACTGCTGCCCGCCGGACCGTGAACCCCCTGAATGGGTACGCCGAGACAGTCCCACGAACACTCTGCGACGTCCCAAGCGCCGAAAGAGAAATGAGCCTCACCTCGTCGACCAGGGAGCACTGACAACCACAACGACCACCGCAGGCCTTGACACACAGACGAAGTTCAAAGAGAAAGCGGGAGCGGTGGCCTTCTCAGCCGCACCGGTCGTGGCTCGTAGCCTCTTTGGGCCACATGCCCGAGGACCGGCCGCGGCAGTTGTCGGCCGGTCCTCAGTGCTTCAGACCCGTTCACGATGTATCTGGGATCTGCGTGCCATTCGGCCAAACCATGCTAGGTCCGTCTGCGGGGTCATCTGAGAACGCGGAGGTGATACGTGATGTCCTGGTCGCCGAGGCCGCCCGTGCCGCCGAACTCGATGGTGTGCATGCCCGGCTTCAGCGGGGCAAGCAGCAGGTAGAACCCGTCCGCCACCGCCGGAGCGTAGGTCCCTGCCGCGACCGGGACGAACTGGTCGAACAGGTTGTCGTCCGGAAGGGTGATCGAGAACGATCGGGGGAAGCAGCCCGCGACGGGCGCCGCGCAGGCACGATACGGCGTGGTCGAGGGGTCGAGGTTACCGACTAGCACGCCATCGACCCTGGCATACAGCGTGTCGGCGCGGAACCCGAACGAGAGGAGATCCGCCCAGAGCTTGTCGGGCGTGTCGAGCCCATCGCCCGGAACATGAAAGTCGATCACGTTGAGCAGCGGGAAGAACAGAGCTTTGTTTGCGGGCACGGTGCAATCGTTACGTCTGGCTTTGCCCGGGCTGGGGGCGAACGTCCCGACCAGGAAGAAAACCGGGCCGGACTGCCCCACGCGGCATCCCGCGCCGCTCTTGGTGTCAAGCAACGGGTTCGACGCCCTCGGTTGGGCCACGGCGTACTTCCACCAGGCCGCCGACAGGGCGTCATAGAGCGGGCCGACCGGCGGCACTACGCGCGGGACTTGCGAGTCACTCGGTGTCGCTGCGGCACCGGCCGGAACGGCTAGCGCGATCACAACCGCCAATACGGCGACCAGCCGTAGCCGCCAAGCCGCGCGCGGCGTTCCCACGACCAACCGTCGGGCTCGCATCATCGTTAGAGGCATCGAGTCGCCTCCCTTCTGACCTAGATCAGTGGGTAGTGGTGGCTGACTCTTGCTGAGGGTCTGGTGAGGGCTTGTGCGAAGGCCCTCTTGAGTTGGAAAAACCCCGCAAACACGGGGCTTTTCCGTCCGCCTTGACTGTCAGGGTGCGGGTTGTGAGACCTGGTTGTGACGGTGAGGCGGGGTCACCCGGGGGGTGATTGGCGTTAACGGTGCCAGACGCCCCGGACGGCTGATCATCCGCGCGGATGATCCGACGCTCACCCCCTACGCCGGGCTGGCGATCTCGGGCGAGCTGGCGCACCGGCTCGGGCTGGCGGGGCTGATCGACGCCGAGCTGGCCGTGGAGCGGCGCGCCCGGCCGGTGAAGGTCCGCCGCCGCGGCCTCTCGCCCGGCGAGCTGGTGGTCGCGGTGGCTGAGTGCCAGCTGGTCGGCGGCGCGTTCTTTGACCACATCGAGGACGTGCGCGCTGACCGCGCCGGCGCCGCGCTGCGCGCGGTCGGCGCCACGCCGTCGGCGCCGACGGCCTTGCAGAACGCCAAGCGCTTCCGGCGCGTGCACTGCCAGCGGATCGAGCGCGCGGCTGCGCGCGCGGGTGAGCGTCTGGACCGGGCGCTGGGACGCGACGGCGGCGAGCCGCCGACCGTCGATCTGGACGCAACCCAGGTGACCGTCTACGGCGCTTGCAAGCAGGGCGCCGCACGCAGCCGTCACGGCCACATGAGCTACGCGCCGCATGTGGCGTTCTGGGCCGAGCGCGGCCGCGCGCTGAGCAGCGAGCTGGTCGGCGGCAATCGCGAGAAGCTCACCGGCGCCGAGTGCGCGCGGATCGCCAGCCGGGCGCTTTCGCTGCTGCCGGCAGGGCACGCGCCGGCGACGTTCCGGATCGACTCGGCCTACTACCAGGTCGAGCTGCTGCAGCGGCTGCGCGCCGAGTGCTCGCGCTTCACCGTCTCGGTGCCGCGCAACCAGGCGATGTGGAAGAAGCTGGCCGAGATCCCCCGAGAGCGCCTGGACCGACGCGCTCGATATGCCCGGCGCGCAGGTCGCCGAGACCGCCTACCGTCCCGAGGGCTGGAAGCACGAACCGCTGCGGCTGATCGTCAGGCGCGTCCCGTTCACCGCATCGGAGATCGCCAAGCGCAAGGGTTCGCGGCGGCTGAAGACGATCCACCCCGCCCAGCTTCAGCTCGCGCTCGAGGGCAAGGCCGCGTCGGTCTACGGCTACTCGTTCATCCTCAGCGACCTCCACTGGCAGCCCGCCGTCTGGATCGAGCACTTCCACCGCCACCGCGCGCAGATCGAGGAGCGCCTGAAGGAGGCCAAGCTCGGCCAGGCGCTGCGGCACCTGCCCTCCGGCAACGAACACGCCAACCGTGTCTGGCTCGCCGCCGCGCTGCTGGCGCTCAACCTGACCGCCTTCTGCTGCGACCTCTGTCCCGCCGCGGGCGCGTCGGGCAAGGCGCCCGAGGACGCGCCGCTACGCCGGGCCGCCAAGACGCTACGACGGTTGCTGTTCAACGTGCCCGCCCGCATCGCGCGCAGTGGCCGGCGCACGATCCTGCACCTGCCACAGGGCTTCCGTCACACCCGCGTCTTCCAGGCCACGATCGACGCGGTCTACGCGCTGCCGCCCTGATCCAACAAAGCTCCCCGCCGCCGACATCGACCGTCCGCAGCACCGCCCAGCTCGGCGACCTCGAGAACGAGCGCGATCGGCGCCCCCGCCCCGGCTCACACCACCCCGAGCAAACCAACACCTCCTCGACCACGCGCCCGCCATCATCCGACAATCAAACCAGCCGCCAACACGACCCCCGCAGCGTTACTCACTGATCTAGGTCTGAGCACGCCCCACACGCAGAGGGACAGGCCGTGAAGCGTCACCCGGTTGCCCGCAAGCGCCGGATTGAGCTTGCGTTTACAGACCGTCCCACAGCCCCTCGAGTTTCGGCGTTTTCGGGCTGAACGCCTGGTCGTGATGGCTGGCTCGGCTGGTGGCGGTTTGGGGCCTGAGCAGGCGAAAGGAGGGTTGGCGGCGACCCCGAATCCGGTGGGCGATCAAGTCCATCGGGCCGTGGGGCGGTGATGACGCTGGCCGTGGCCCTTCACCGGGGGGTCGCCGCCGTGTGTCAGGTTCCCACTTCGCTTGCTGGGCTGCTGTCCCTGCTGGCGCCGTGCTTCACGCAACCGGCGTTTCAGACGTACATCAGTGAGTAGCGCTGCTGGTGGTGGCGGTCCGGGCGGGTCGTCGCGCTCTTGGTGAGGAAGTAGAAAGGCCCCGCAAACGCGGGGCCTTTCCGTCCGGCTGAGCCGGGATCATGGCGGTTGATGGGTCCGGCCATCGGGTGTGAATGGAGGTCACCCAGCGGGTGATGTCTGTTGACGGTGACAGGCGGCCGGACGGATCCTGGTGCGAGCCGACGATCCGACGCTCACCCCGTACGCTGGCCTGGCCGGTGTCGGGTGAGCTGTCCCGGCGCCTGCGGGATGGACGAGCTGATCGACGCCGAGCTGGCGGTTGAGCGCCGCGCGCGGCCGGTGAAGCTCCGCCGGCGCGGCCTGTCACCGGGCGAGCTGGTGGTCGTCGCTGGCCGAGTGCGAGCTGGTCGGCGGGTCGTTCTTCGATCACGTCGAGGACGTGCGCGCCGACGGCGCCGGCGCCCGGCTGCGGGCGGTCGGCGGGCACGCCGTCGGCGCCGACCGCGTTGCAGAACGCCAAGCGCTTCCGGCGCTGTGCACGTGCAGCGGATCGAGCGCGCGGCTGGCCAGGGCCGGGTGAGCGCCTGGACAAGGCGTTGCGGTCGCGATCCGCGGCGAGCCGGTGACGATCGATCTGGATGCCACGCAGGTGACCGTCTACGGCGCTCGTAAGCAGGGCGCCGCGCGCAGCCGGCACGGTTGCATGAGCTACGCGCCGCACGTCGCGTTCTGGGCCGAGCGGGGCCGCGCGCTGAGCGAGCGAGCTGGTCGGCGGCAACCGCGAGAAGCTCTGCGGCGCCGAGTGCGCGCAAGATCGCGCTGGCGGGCGATCGCGCTGCTGTCGGCTGGGCACGGGCCGGTGACGATGCGCATCGACTCGGCCTACTACGCCAGTCGAGCTGCTGCGAGGCTGCTACGCCAGCAGCGCTCGTGCTTCACCGTGTCGGTGCCGCGCAACCAGGCGATGTGGAAGGCGCTCGGCCAGATCGCCGAGGACGCCTGGGTCGACGCGCTCGAGATGCCCGGCGCGCAGGTCGCCGAGAGCGACCTACGCGACCCGACCGGCTGGACGCCACGAGCCGCTGCGGCTGATCGTCCGCCGCGTCCCGTTCAGCGCCCAGAAGATCGCCGACGGCAGCCTGACCGCCCGGCGGCTGCAAGACGATCCACCCCGAGCAGCTACAGCTCGCGCTCGAGGGCGAGGTCGCGTCGGTCTTCGGCTACTGCTTCATCCTGACCGACATCCCACACCAGCGCGACCGGCTGGGTCGAGCACTTCCACCGCCACCGTGCGCAGATCGAAGAGCGCCTGAAGGAAGCAAAGCTCGGCCAGGCGCTGCGGCACCTGCCCTCCGGCGACGAGCACGCCAACCGCGTCTGGCTCGACCTGCCGCGCTGCTCGCGCTCAACCTCACCGCATTCTGCTGCGACCTGTGTCCCGCCGCGGGCGCGTCGGGCAAGGCACCCGACGACGCGCCGCTGCGCCGGGCCGCCGCGACGCTGCGCCGGATGCTCTTCTGCGTGCCCGCCCGCATCGCGCGCAGTGGCCGGCGCACGATCCTGCACCTGCCAGAGGGCTTCCGCCACACCCGCGTCTTCCAGGCCACGATCGACGCGGTCTACGCGCTGCCGCCCTGATCCAACAAAGCTCCCCGCCGCCGACATCGACCGCCCGCAGCACCGCCCAGCTCGGCGACCTCGAGAACGAGCGCGATCGGCGCCCCCGCCCCGGCTCACACCACCCCGAGCAAACCAACACCTCCTCGAGCACGCGCCCGCCATCATCCGACAATCAAACCAGCCGCCAACACGACCCCCGCAGCGTTACTCACTGATCTAGGTCTGAGCACGCCCCACACGCAGAGGGACAGGCCGTGAAGCGTCACCCGGTTGCCCGCAAGCGCCGGATTGAGCTTGCGTTTACAGACCGTCCCACAGCCCCTCGAGTTTCGGCGTTTTCGGGCTGAACGCCTGGTCGTGATGGCTGGCTCGGCTGGTGGCGGTTTGGGGCCTGAGCAGGCGAAAGGAGGGTTGGCGGCGACCCCGAATCCGGTGGGCGATCAAGTCCATCGGGCCGTGGGGCGGTGATGACGCTGGCCGTGGCCCTTCACCGGGGGGTCGCCGCCGTGTGTCAGGTTCCCACTTCGCTTGCTGGGCTGCTGTCCCTGCTGGCGCCGTGCTTCACGCAACCGGCGTTTCAGACGTTCAGCATGCTGGTGGTCGGGTTCGTCGGTCGGATCCGTGACTGCACGATCACGGGGGTGCTGCAGGCCGCGGGGCTGGCCGGTGAGTGGCATCACAGCCGCGCGCATGACTTCTTCGCCCGCCGGCGCTGGGACCCCGACCGGCTCGGACTGCTGTTGCTGGACTTCCTGGTCTCGGTGTTCGTGAGCGCCGGCGCACCGATCCGCCTGGCCGTCGACGACACGCTGTTCGGCCGGTCGGGGCGGCGCGTGTTCGGCGCGCACTACCTGCACGACGGCGCCCAACCAGAAGGATCCGGGCGCCGCACGCGGTGGGGCAACTGCTGGGTCGTCGTCGTGCTCGTCGTCGAGCTTGAGTGTCTGGGTGGCCGGGCGGTCGGGCTGCCGATCCTCTTCCGGCTCTTCCGGCCTTGCGATGACGATCATCGCGACCGACCTTCGCAGCCCGAGCTGGCACGCACGCTCGTCGACATGGTCATCAAGCGCTTCCCCGCGCGGATCATCGAGCTGGTCATGGACGGCGCGTACGCAACCAAGGCCTGGCGCGCCCTGCCCGAGCGCGTCACCGTCACCACCCGGATGCGCTCAAACGCCGCCGTCTTTGCGCTCGCGCCGCCCAGGACCGGCAAGCGCGGCCGGCCGGCGCTCAAGGGCGCCCGGCTGGGCAGCCTCACGCAGCTCGCCGCGACCGCCGCCTTCAAGCCGCACATGATCACCGGCCCCAACGGCAAGACCCGCGTCGAGCACGTCTGGCGCACCACCTGCCTGTGGTATGGGCCCTTCCACACGCGGCCCGTCGCCGTCATGCTGATCCGCAAGCCCGACCGCGCCGACGGCTTCGACGTCGCCCTCGCAAGCACCGACACCGACGCCAGCACCGCGGAGCTGATCGCGCGTTACGACAGCCGCTGGAGCATCGAGACCGCCCACCAGGAGGCCAAGGCCCACGGCGTCGGCCAGGCCCGCAACCGCGTCCGCCGCGCCGTCGAGCGCACCGTCCCCTTCGGCTTCCTGTGCCAGACGATCACGATCGCCTGGTACGCCCTGCACGGCGACCCCGACAGCGACCTGCACGCCCGCCGCCAAGCGGCGCCGTGGTACCGCCAGAAGGCCACCATCAGCTACACAGACATGCTCGCCGCGCTACGCCGCGAGCTGATCCGCCACGAATATCGGACACAAGCACCCGCCACAACCAGCGCACCACAAATCACGACCGCCCAGTCACCATCAGCGCTCGCCGTCGCCTGAGATGACGAAAGTCGAGACAGCCCTACAGGCGTTGTCAATACCAGACCGGGGGGCGAGAGGCGGCTGGTGGAAAACGGCCGAGATCGTCTTGAGCGCTCTCTGAGCTCGGGTCCTTCTCTAGGCCCAGCACGTCGAGGGAGGCCTGGATAGCCCGCTGCTGGCGCGTGCCGATATCCGGGTCTCCTCGCGGTTCGGTGGTGACGTGCGCGCGGCTTGGGGGGAAACCGGGAAACCGGGAAACCGCCTGTATGCAGACAAACGGGGAGCGCGCCCGACAGGATTCGAACCTGTGACCTTCGGTTCCTAGCGCGCGGCTCTGGCCTGTTACAACCGATGAACACTGGGGTCTCGGCAACGGCCGATTCTTCTTGGGGGGAAGCGAGATCCTGCCCTGACGCATATCCACCGGGGCTAGTCAGCCCACCAGTCGCGCTGACCCTCCACGTCATCGCGCGGATTCTCGCCGAGATTGGGCGCACCGAAGACGAGGATCTCGAGGCCCTCCGGCCCGCCCTCGTAGCCTCGCCACGTGCCGGGCGGGACGCGCACCACGTCCCACTTCTTGACCTCGAGAATCTCGTCGTCGAGCTTCATCCGCCCGCTCCCGTGCACGATCACGTACACCTCCTCCTGCTCCTTGTGCGTGTGGCCGTACGGGAAGCGATAGTCGGGCGGGATGCGCTGGTAGCCAAGGCCGGACTGCTCGAGCTCGAGCGCCTTGCTTGCGAGGCGGAACTCCAGGTCCGGGGCACCGTCGAAGTTGGACCCGACGTCCTCCAGATCCTCCTTGAGGTTCTTGAGCGTGAATGGCACGGCCGCGATGCTACTGCTGTGCCTGCAGCTTGACGCGCACGCCGTGGTACTCGGCTTCCTCGCGCATGACCTCGGTACGGATCGATAGACCACGTGCGTGCTCGTCGTCTCATTGGTCATCCTTGGTGTTGTCGGCGGACGGCGGGAGAGCGCCAACGTTGCTTGCCCGGTTAGAGGGCCAGCGTGAGACCAGCGCCTCCCGTCGTTCCGTCGAGGTGCCCCGAGTGGCAACAGGGAGTTGCGCCGTCAGAGCGCCGTCAATGAGCACCCGCCAAGGTACCTCGCCGTCGGCGACTGTCAACGTCTGAGGGGAGGAACCATGAGCAGCTTCGCTGGGGTCGATTGGGCCAGCGAGGAGCACGCGTGCTGCGTCCTTGACGCCGAGGGGCGGATCACCGACGGCCGTCGCTACCGTCACGACGAGCGTGGCATCCGGGCGCTGTGCGCGCATCTGCTCGAGCGCGGGGTGCTGCTGGTCGCCGTTGAGCGTCCGGACGGGCTGCTGATCGAGCGGCTGCTCGATCAGGGGCTGCACGTGATCGCGATCCATCCCAACCAGGTCGCCGCGATGCGCCCCCGCTTCACCAACGCGGGCGGCAAGAGCGACAGCTTTGACGCGTTCGTGCTCGCAGAGCTCGCTCGCACCGACAGCCATCGCTTCCGGATCCTGGTCCCCGACTGCGACGCGACCAAAGCGTTGCGCGCCCTGACCCGCGCGCGGGAGAACCTCGTCGAGACCCGGGTCGCGCTGGCCAACACGCTGCGCGCGCAGCTTGAGTGCTTCTGGCCCGGCGCGGTGGCGGTCTTCGCCGACATCGACAGCCCGATCGCGCTGGCGTTCCTGCGCCGCTACCCCAGCCCCGCCGACGCGCGCGGCCTGGGCGAGCAGCGCCTGGAGCGCTTCCTGGCCCGCAACCACTACGCCGGCCGGCGTCCCGCCCGCGAGCTGCTCGCCAGGCTCAGACCTAGATCAGTGAGTAACGCTGCGGGGGTCGTGTTGGCGGCTGGTTTGATTGTCGGATGATGGCGGGCGCGTGGTCGAGGAGGTGTTGGTTTGCTCGGGGTGGTGTGAGCCGGGGCGGGGGCGCCGATCGCGCTCGTTCTCGAGGTCGCCGAGCTGGGCGGTGCTGCGGACGGTCGATGTCGGCGGCGGGGAGCTTTGTTGGATCAGGGCGGCAGCGCGTAGACCGCGTCGATCGTGGCCTGGAAGACGCGGGTGTGACGGAAGCCCTGTGGCAGGTGCAGGATCGTGCGCCGGCCACTGCGCGCGATGCGGGCGGGCACGTTGAACAGCAACCGTCGTAGCGTCTTGGCGGCCCGGCGTAGCGGCGCGTCCTCGGGCGCCTTGCCCGACGCGCCGCGGCGGGACAGAGGTCGCAGCAGAAGGCGGTCAGGTTGAGCGCCAGCAGCGCGGCGGCGAGCCAGACACGGTTGGCGTGTTCGTTGCCGGAGGGCAGGTGCCGCAGCGCCTGGCCGAGCTTGGCCTCCTTCAGGCGCTCCTCGATCTGCGCGCGGTGGCGGTGGAAGTGCTCGATCCAGACGGCGGGCTGCCAGTGGAGGTCGCTGAGGATGAACGAGTAGCCGTAGACCGACGCGGCCTTGCCCTCGAGCGCGAGCTGAAGCTGGGCGGGGTGGATCGTCTTCAGCCGCCGCGAACCCTTGCGCTTGGCGATCTCCGATGCGGTGAACGGGACGCGCCTGACGATCAGCCGCAGCGGTTCGTGCTTCCAGCCCTCGGGACGGTAGGCGGTCTCGGCGACCTGCGCGCCGGGCATATCGAGCGCGTCGGTCCAGGCGCTCTCGGGGATCTCGGCCAGCTTCTTCCACATCGCCTGGTTGCGCGGCACCGAGACGGTGAAGCGCGAGCACTCGGCGCGCAGCCGCTGCAGCAGCTCGACCTGGTAGTAGGCCGAGTCGATCCGGAACGTCGCCGGCGCGTGCCCTGCCGGCAGCAGCGAAAGCGCCCGGCTGGCGATCCGCGCGCACTCGGCGCCGGTGAGCTTCTCGCGATTGCCGCCGACCAGCTCGCTGCTCAGCGCGCGGCCGCGCTCGGCCCAGAACGCCACATGCGGCGCGTAGCTCATGTGGCCGTGACGGCTGCGTGCGGCGCCCTGCTTGCAAGCGCCGTAGACGGTCACCTGGGTTGCGTCCAGATCGACGGTCGGCGGCTCGCCGCCGTCGCGTCCCAGCGCCCGGTCCAGACGCTCACCCGCGCGCGCAGCCGCGCGCTCGATCCGCTGGCAGTGCACGCGCCGGAAGCGCTTGGCGTTCTGCAAGGGCCGTCGGCGCCGACGGCGTGGCGCCGACCGCGCGCAGCGCGGCGCCGGCGCGGTCAGCGCGCACGTCCTCGATGTGGTCAAAGAACGCGCCGCCGACCAGCTGGCACTCAGCCACCGCGACCACCAGCTCGCCGGGCGAGAGGCCGCGGCGGCGGACCTTCACCGGCCGGGCGCGCCGCTCCACGGCCAGCTCGGCGTCGATCAGCCCCGCCAGCCCGAGCCGGTGCGCCAGCTCGCCCGAGATCGCCAGCCCGGCGTAGGGGGTGAGCGTCGGATCATCCGCGCGGATGATCAGCCGTCCGGGGCGTCTGGCACCGTTAACGCCAATCACCCCCCGGGTGACCCCGCCTCACCGTCACAACCAGGTCTCACAACCCGCACCCTGACAGTCAAGGCGGACGGAAAAGCCCCGTGTTTGCGGGGTTTTTCCAACTCAAGAGGGCCTTCGCACAAGCCCTCACCAGACCCTCAGCAAGAGTCAGCCACCACTACCCACTGATCTAGGTCAGAGGCGCCGCCGACGGCCGCGCCGGCACCCTCGAGACCGAAGCACGCCGCCAGATCGTGCTCGGCCTCGTCGCCGCCCTCGAACCGCTCGTCGCCCAGATCGCGCAGCTGACCAGCGAGATCCGCAGCGCGCTGACAAACCACGCAGACGGCGAGATCTTCTCCTCGCTGTTCCGCGATCCCAAGACCGCGATCTGCCCCGCCACGATCCTGGCCGAGATGGGCGACTGCCGCCCCCGCTACCCGACCAAGGCCGCGCTGGCCGGCGACAGCGGACAAGCGCCAGTCGCCGTGGAGTCCGGCAAATCCAAGCGAGCCCGCTTCCGCTGGGCCTGCGACCACCGCCTGCGCGACGCAATCGCCACGCTCGCCGACACCAGCCGCCACACCAACCCCTGGGCCGCCGACATCTACGACCGCGCCCGCGCCCGCGGCGCCACCCACCCACACGCCATCCGCATCCTCGGCCGCGCCTGGTGCGGCGTCATCTGGCGCATCTGGCACGACCACAGCCCCTACGACTCCACCCAACACCGAGCCCTCCAACAGCTTCTCGCCACCAAGGGTTGACACAGGGAGTCTCATGCGAGGATCAGCTCGAGGGCGCGGCCCATCTGCGCAGCACCGCCAAGCTCCCGGGCAAGCTCGGTGAGCCGGAGCGGGTTGGCGCCGTCGCGGCGCATGTACCGCCGCAAGGCCGATAGCGCGATGTCTCGGCCGGCGACCCGTTGCATGCGCATCGCGTCGACCACGCAGCGCTCGGCCGAGTAGATCCAGAACGGCTCGTCGGCGTCGGTCGCCCGCTTCAGCCGGTCAAGCTCGAAGGTGGCCGCCGCGAAGCGGTGCAGCGTCGTGGCGGGCGTGTCGATCTTCGGCCAGTGAGCGCCGCGCGCCACCGCGAGATGGATGCTCGTCGGGCAGCTCGTCGGACAGATCCCAATACGACAGCCCGGAGTTCAGGCAGATCGTCGCCTTCGGCGCGCGCGCGGCGACCGCGGCGAACTCGGCGTTCATCGCCGCGAGCGTCGGGCGGGACGCGGCCAGCGGAGTGTGGCGAGCACGGCCTCGGGGTCGGCGCAGCCCACGATCCATTCGTCGTGGTCGGCTCCGTCAAGGCGGACCCGTAGTCCTCGCGGCGTGTCGCGGTGGACGGCGGCGAGCATCTTGCGCTTGAGGCCCCGGATGGTTCCGACCTCGATAACTCCCGGGATCCTGGTGCCGACCTTGACCCCGGCACCGAGCCCGACCGGCCCGTGGGCGTCGTCGAGCACCTCGATCGCTTGCACCGCCGAGAACGGCGCGCGCAGGCCGCCGTGGCGGCCTCCTCGGGCCTCGCTCGTTCATCGATGCTTCCTGCGACTGTAATAGGCAAGCCGCTGCCCGCCACCCCTGACACTTCCGCCACACCCGCCCAGATCGCAGTCGGCATCGAGGCCGCACTGCGCGCGGCTGGGGATCCGGCTCGCGCCGAGCAGGAGCGGCGCTACCTGAAGAGCTCACTCGAGCACTTCGGGACCAGCGTCCCGGCGACGCGCAAGGTCGCAAAGAGCGCCGGCCGATTCGACCATGACGACCTCATGGCGATCGTCGAAGCACTGTGGGCGCGTCCGGTGCACGAATGCCGCGCAGCCGCCGTCGAGCTGCTCGACCTCCACGGCGCGCTGCTCGAACCAGCCGATCTGGTCTTGATCGAGCAGCTGATCCGCGGGTCGCGCACATGGGCGCTGGTCGACAACCTCGCGGCCAGCGTCGCGGGACCGCTCGTCGAGCGCCATCCGCAACTGCTGGCGACACTCGATCGCTGGGCGGCCGACGAGGACTTCTGGATCCGCAGGTCGGCCCTGCTCGCACTGCTGCTCGCGCTACGACGCGGTGACGGCGACTTCGAGCGTTTCGCGACCTACGCCGACGCGATGCTCGACGAGCGCGAGTTCTTCATCCGCAAGGCAATCGGCTGGGTCCTGCGCGACACCTCCAAGAAACGCCCCGACCTCGTCTACGAGTGGCTGCTTCCGCGCGCGGCACGCGCATCCGGCGTGACGCGCCGCGAAGCCGTCAAGCACCTGTCAGACACGCAGCGCGCCGCGATCGCCGCCGCCTCAGCCGCGTAACCTCGCCACAGGATCACGGACAAGGCACGCCGCTAGAGGTCTCCGACGTCCCGTCGGCACCCGACGAGTGGTACGCGAACCTCGTCTGGATCGACCGGCGCAAGTGCCTCCTTCTGCTTCACGCCGACACGCTCTTCTCGGTCTTCGTCGCGGACGTCCGCAAGCCGCAACTCGCCATTTTTGGCCACTACCTCGCCGGGACGGTCACGACTGCCTTGGCCGATGAGGGGCTGGCGCCTGACTGTCTCGGCCCGCTGGATCCCTCGGAGGTGCGGGTGGCGCGGACGGCCAGCCGCAGCGTGTTGGGGTTCATGAACGACATGGCGTCCGTGTCCGAGCGCCTCGCGGCGCAGGCCGACGGCATCGCCGGCCTCGATGTCGAGGCGCTCAACGCGTTCCTGCGCCGCACCCCCTACAACCGCGGCGGCCACTTCCGCCCGATCGACGCCGCCAGACGACGATGAACGCCCATCGACGCCGCATCCCGAAGCTCCCGATCGCGACCGGCTCGCCGAAGCGCTGACCGTCGACCAGTCCGAGCTGACCGTCTCACCTAGGCGACGTGCTCGGATGGAAGCCCGTCAGGAAGCTCGTCATCGTCCGCCCGGTGGACCACGAGGCGTACTTCGCCTAGCGGCCGGCGGAGAACCCGGAGACCACCTTGCCGGAGCGGTCGAAGTCCTCCACGAGCCCGCTGAGTACTTGGGGCTGGCGCAGACGTTGGTCTGGGACTGCCGTGCCGGGCTGCACGCCGGCGGCGGACGTCCGACGGGAGCGTTGCGGCGATCTTCCTCCGGATGAGAATCGGCGACCGGGAGGCCGCGTGACTCAGCCGCCGTAGCGGGCCTGGGCAGTCTGCTTCGACACCCCCAGCATCGCGGCGATCGCCGCCCACGGGTAGCGCTCAGCTCGAGCAGCCCGTACGGCTTCGGCCAGCTCCGCGTCGGCGGCCACAGAGCGGCGGAAGGCGTCAGCGATCCGCCGCAGCGGCTCAGCGTCACGCCACGGTAGTTCCTCGTCTTGGTTGGCGAGCCGCTCGGCGATCTCGGCGGCGACCCGTTCCTTCTCAGCGATGGTTCGAGCCATCTTCACTCCTTCGGCGGTTGGAATCGGCGGGTGCGGGCGGCCATGGCGTGGATAATCAGGGGACCGTCGTCGGTTGCCAACACCCCGATCTCGATGAGACTGACGGCCTGGTCGGGACCGAGGAACAGTGTGACGTCGTCGTCCTGGGGGTCGGCGGCGACGGCGATGAGGTTGCGCAGGGCATGGCGGATGTCTTCATCGGTGATCCCGTGGCGGTGGGCGCTGGCTAGGACTGGTGCCTCCCACAGCTCCACGTTGTCAGGATACCCTGACGTCAATCCGTGTCCAACTGCTGTTGACCGACACGAGGCACGCTCCGCTTGCTGACCGGCTCGCAAGCCAAGCGCTCATCGACGGGCGCCTTCGCCGACCGCGCCGGCCTCACTGTCCGTAGAGCCGGCCCGGGCCGCGACCGAGCGCTCGAAAACGTTTGGGCCAGATCAGGCCAGACCTCGCGCATCGAGGGTTCGGGCCGCGTTCGACAGAAACCGGCCATATGCAGGGCAAACGCGGGGAGCGCGCCCGACAGGATTCGAACCTGTGACCTTCGGTTCCGTAGACCGACGCGGTGGCGTTTGATTTGGCTCTAACAAGCCAAATCTGCGGACCGAAGTCGCCAATAGGTCGCCAGAAAGCCAGTCGGGCGGGTCGCTTGTACCGCCAGGGCGGTCCACTCTGGTACCGGCCTGCCGGTACGGCCTAACCGTCGGCGGCTGCTCGAGCGCGGGTCGGTCACCGCCGGTTGCTGCTGGCGAAGCGCGAAACCACGAGAGTCGGCAGCCGGGGAGACGTCGAGGGCGTCCGATCCGGGCCTCAGACTGGCGCCGTGATCGTCCTGCACGCCGTCTGGTCGCGCGACGGCCGCCTCTGCGTGTGGGCGGAGGATTCGGAGCGACCAGCGAGCGCGCCACGCCGCCGAGGTCGCCCGCCGGTCAAGCCGCGCCCGCGGGCGCATCCTTTCGCCGCCGACGTCGAGCAGATCAGGGTCGCGCTGACGACCGCCGGGGTCCCCGATCGAAAGGACCACAGGGCCGCGGACACCGTCGTCCTGCTGTTGCCCTCGTCAGCCGGCGGTCCAGCGCCCTCGCCGCACATTCGGCGCGGCGCAGAGGCCGTCGGGACGGTCCCGTGGGTCGTGCCCGTCCTGGCGTTTCCCGCGGCCGCGGCGCTTGACGTCCTGCTCACCTCGCCCCCGCGGTCCGGGCCGGTCGCCCCGGGGGTCGTCGTCAGCGACGCGCTTCCGTGCCTCGCCACGGTCGGCAAACTGGCGCTCGAGCTCCTTTCACGCGGGCGAGTGCTCCCCGGCCTCAGCTGGCGCGACGACGCCTGGGCGGCGACGTGGGAGCCTGTGCTCACCGACCCGCTGGATGCCGCCCGGGTGCGCGAGCTGGGCGTCGCTCTGCCGGAGGTGGTGTACGCCGACGCTGATGACGAGGTCACTGCGCAGGATGTCGTCGCCGCGGTCCTGGGCGCGATCGTCGACACCGGCGCTCGTGAGTTCCTCGGTGACGGGCTCCTCGCGCGACGGCGCGGCCGCAGGCGGCGGACCGCCGTCGAGGCGTGGCTGTCCGCGCTGACGGCTGCTACCCCCGAGATCGACGCCGACGAGGTGCAGCTCGCGGCGCTCGCCGAAGCCGTCGAGGCATGGCGCCGCGCCGGCGAGCGATATGCCGAACACCGGATGGTCCGGACGTGCTTCCGCCTGCGCGAGCCCGGCGAGGCCCCGGACACGTGGCATGTCGAGATCCTGCTGCAGGCCAAGGACGACGCCACCGCGTTCGTCGGCGCCGACGAGGTCTGGAACGCGAAGGGGAGAGCGCTGCCGGGACTCGGGCGCCGCGTCGAGGATCCGCAGGAGCGGCTGCTCGGCGGGCTCGGGCACGCCGTGCGGCTGTGGCCGGGGCTCGAGCCCGCGCTGCGCGAAGCCGCTCCGACCGGGGTCGACCTCGATACCGCGGGGGCGATGGCCTTCCTGCGCGATGCAACCGCGGCACTGGAGCAGGCGGGGTTCGGCGTACTCGTGCCGCCGTGGTGGAGCCGCCGGCCACGACCGACGCTGGAGGTCGAGCCGATGGATGAGATCGAGGAAGGGTCGGGCCTGTTCGGCCTCGACGGGCTGTGCCGCTACGAGTGGAAGGTCTCAATCGGCGACCTCCGCCTGTCGCTGGCCGAGCTGCACGAGCTTGCCGCCCTGAAGCTGCCGCTGATCCAGAGCCGCGGGGAGTGGATCGTCCTGCGCCCCGAGGACGTCGACGCCGCGCTGGCGTTCTTCGCCGGACGTGCAACGCGCGGCGCAGCTCCGGCCCGCGAGCTGCTGCGTGAGGGCATCGGCCTCGGCGCGGAGATGGGTCTGCCCGCGACGGAGATCGACGCGCGCGGGTGGCTGCGCGAGCTGTTCAGCGGCGACGGCGATCGCGCGCTGCGCCCGGTCCCGACGCCCGTCGCGCTGCAGGGCGAGCTGCGTCCCTACCAGCTGCGCGGGCTGGCCTGGCTGTCGTTCCTGTCCGGCGTGGGCCTGGGGGCGTGCCTGGCCGACGACATGGGGCTCGGCAAGACCATCCAGCTGCTGTCACTCCTGCTCGCCGAGCGCGAGCGGGCGCCCCGCGACCGGCGTCGCAAGCGCCATCCGCCAACGCTCCTGGTCTGCCCGATGTCCGTCGTCGGCAATTGGCAACGGGAGGCGCACCGATTCGCGCCGTCGCTGCGCGTCCACGTGCACCACGGTCCCGACCGCCTCGACGGCGCTGCGTTCTCGCGGGCCGCGCGGGCGAGTGACCTCGTCCTCACGACGTACGCGATCGCCACTCGTGACCGTGATCGGCTGGCGCGGGTGACGTGGGGACGGATCGCGCTTGACGAGGCCCAGAACATCAAGACGATCGACGCGAAGCAGACGAAGGCGATCCGCTCGCTGGCGGCCGCCCATCGCGTGGCTCTGACCGGCACCCCGGTCGAGAACCGCCTGACGGAGCTGCACTCGATCATCGACTTCCTCAACCCGGGCCTGCTGGGACCGGCGGCGGCGTTCAAGCGCGACTACGCCTGCCCGATCGAGCGCTACCGCGACGCCGATGCGACCGAGCGGCTGCGGCGCGCGACGCAGCCGTTCATCCTGCGCCGCCTGAAGACCGACACGTCGATCATCAGCGACCTGCCCGAGAAGATCGAGATGCGCATCGACTGCCACCTCACCAAGGAACAGGCCACGCTCTACCAGGCGGTCGTCGATGAGATGCTGCTGAAGGCGGCCGCTGCCACGGGCATCGAGCGGTCGGGCGTCATCCTCGGGGCACTGATGAAGCTCAAGCAGGCATGCAACCACCCGGCCCACCTGCTGAAGGACCGCTCCGCGCTGCCTGGGCGATCGGGCAAGCTCGAGCGCCTGGAGGAGATCCTTGACGAGGCGCTGGGCGAGGGCGACCGTGTGCTCTGCTTTACGCAGTTCACCGAGTTCGGCCACCAGTTGCGCGCGCACCTGGAGGAGCGCCTCGGGCGCGAGGTGCTGTTCCTGCACGGCGGTACCGCGAAGCCCGCGCGCGACGAGATGGTCGCCCGCTTCCAGGACGACCCGGACGGGCCGGCGCTGTTCCTGTTGTCCCTGAAGGCCGGCGGGACGGGCCTGAACCTGACACGGGCCAACCACGTCATCCACTTCGATCGCTGGTGGAACCCGGCCGTGGAGAACCAGGCCACCGACCGGGCGTTCCGGATCGGGCAGCGCAAGAATGTGCAGGTGCGCAAGCTCAACTGCGTCGGCACCCTCGAGGAGCGAATCGACCTGCTGATCTCACAGAAGAAGGACCTTGCCGACCGGATCGTCGGCAGTGGCGAGGCATGGATCACCGAGCTCGACACCGCGCAGTTGCGCGAGCTCGTGACGCTGTCGGCCGACGCGGTGGCGGCCTGATGCCGTCCTCCGGGTTCCCGAATCCGTCCCGCCCCCTCCCGGCGCGTGACGGGATCACGGCGCGCAGCAAGCGCGGCGCGATCGGCGAGCATTGGTGGTCGCAGCGGTTCATCGCGCACCTCGAGACGTTCAACGTCGAGTCGCGGCTCAAGCGCGGGCGTACGTACGCGCGCGGTGGCCAGGTCCTCGAGCTCGACATCGAGCCGGGGGTGGTGCTCGCGCGCGTTCAGGGATCGCGCTACACGCCGTACAAGGTTCGACTGCGCTGTCAGATGATCTCCGACACCAAGTGGCGGCGGGTCGAGAAGGCGATGGCCGCGCAGGCGCTCCCCCTCGCGCAGCTGCTGTCCGGCGAGATGCCGCGCGACACCGACGAGCTGTTCGAAGCCTGCAAGGTGTCGCTGTTCCCGCGCACCACGCGGGAGCTGGCCGCGACATGCTCCTGCCCCGACTGGGAGAACCCCTGCAAGCACATCGCCGCCGTGTACTACCTGCTCGCCGAAAGCTTCGACGACGACCCGTTCCTGATCTTCGCGTGGCGCGGGCGCGAGCAGGACCAGCTCCTTGCGAACTTGCGCAAACTCCGGGGCGCCGCCGTCTCTGGTTCGACGCAAGAGCACCCGCGCGCAACGCCAACGCCAGAACCCTTGTCCGCGACGTTCTGGAGCGCGGGCCCGGAGGCCGCAGAGGTGAGTGTCAACCCGCTGACGACCGAGCCGCCGGATGCGCTCCTGCGCCAACTCGGCCCGCTGGCCGCCGACGTCGAGGGCGAGCCGCTCTGGGACGTTCTGGCCCGGGCCTACCCGCGGCTCGCAACAGCGGCCGCGCAGCGCGCGCTCAGTGAGTAGGCGCCCGGCCCCATCAGGCGTCGTTTCCCCGCAGCACGCGGACAGGTGCGCTGGTGGTCGTCAGCGCTCGCCGTGGCGACACGCCCAGGTGATGCCGCGCTCGGCGCAGGTGTCGAGGAAGTCTCGCACGGCGCCGTGCGCATCGGCGACGTGCTCGTCGTCGACCGTGCCGTCGTGGAACCGCGACGCATCTCTGGGGCCGACGGAGCCGCGATGACCCGTCCGCGCGTAATCGCTTTGCCCTTCTCGAGGCGCTCGACGGCGACGATCACCTGCTTGACGGCATCTGGGCGCAACACGTCGAAGTCCATCAGCCAGGTCTGAGTCAGCGGCTCGTCGGGATGCTCCTTTCCGAGTTCCCCGTCGATCGCGTTGCGGACGAGCACCTCGAGGTGATGCATCGTGAGGAAGCAAGCGGCGCCGACGCGAGCGTGCCAGTGATACAGATCGAGCGCGGCGTCGAGGTCCTCGTTGGCCGCCTTCAAGAATGGTGCGAGCCGTGACGCCGATATCCATTCGGCTGCGCGCTCGGATTCCATCGGCGTCGATGCTAATCTCCTACACGGACGCCCCGGACACGCCTTTGTTTCCGCTCGCGGAGGCAAGCGCCCGGGGCTTTGTCGTTCCCGGGCAGCGACGTCGGAACGGGCTGTGGGTCCGGGCGCTCCGCGACGATGCCAGCGTGACCACGCCCACGAACAACCTGACGGGCGCGCGCGAGCGACTCGTCGAGCTTGATCACGAGCGGGCCACGCTGTGCCGCATGATCGCCGAGCTCGAGACCGCGGCCGGCGGGCCGGACGTCACGACGGCGGACGGCCGCGTGGCGCTGTTCACGTCGCTGTTCCGGGGCCGCGCGGACGTCTTCGCCACACGCTGGGAAAGCACGAAGAGCCCGGGAAAGACCGGGTGGGCGGCGCGCTGCTTGAACGAGTGGCGACCGAGCGTGTGCGCCAAGCCGAAGGTCAAATGCGCCGACTGCGGCAACCGGCGCTTCGTCTCGTGGTCAGACGCGGAGGCCCGCCGCCACCTCGAAGGGCGCCAGACCGCCGGGATCTACCCACTGCTGGCCGACGAGACGTGCTGGCTGGTCGCTGTCGATCTCGACGGCCCGGGCTGGCGCGAGGACACCGGAGCGCTACGTGACAGCGCGCGCGAGATGGACATTCCGGTGCTCGTGGAGCGCTCACGCTCCGGCAACGGCGCACACCTCTGGGTCCTGTTCTCGCGACCGGTGAGCGCCCGCGTGGCACGCGCGATCGGGTCGTTGCTGTTGACGCGCGCGATGCGCCGCCGATCGATCTCGATGGCCTCCTATGACCGGCTGTTCCCCAACCAAGACACCATGCCCGCCGGCGGGTTCGGCAACGTGATCGCGCTTCCGCTACAGCACGCCCGCCGCGCCGAAGGCTGCACGGTGTTCCTCGGCGAGAACCTCGAGCCGTGCCCGGATCAGTGGATCTATCTCGCCGGCGTTCAGCGCCTGGATGGCGAGCAGGCCGAGCAGATCGCGGCCGACGCCGAACGTGCCGGCGGGACCCTGGGCCTGCCCGAGCGCCCCGACACGAAGGCCCGCGCGCGACCGCGTCAGCTGACGCCCGCAACCTCGGGCGCGATCGAGATCTGGTTGACGGGCCGGGTCGAGATCCCCGTCGCGGGGCTGGCACCGGACCTCTGCGACCGCCTACGGCGGACCGCGGCCTTCGCCAACCCGGAGTTCTTCGAGCGCGAGCGCGCGCGGCTGTCGACACACAAGACGCCTCGCGTCATCGCCTGCCACGAGGACACCGGCGATCGCCTGCTGCTACCCCGAGGTTGCGTGGACGGCGCCGTGGACGAGATCGAAGCAACCGGCACCGCGCTGACCGTCCGTGACGAGCGCAGCGACGGCGCCCTGATCGCGGTGACGTTCGCAGGGACCCTGACAGCGCCGCAGCAAGCGGCCGTCCAAGCGATGGCAGCGCACGAGACCGGGGTCCTCGTGGCGCCGCCCGGCGCTGGGAAGACGGTGATGGCGACAGCGCTCATCGCCAAGCGCGCCAGATCAACGCTTGTGCTCGTGCACCGTCGACCGTTGCTTGAGCAGTGGATCAGCCGGCTGGCCGAGTTCCTGGACATCGCGCCCGATCAGATCGGATCGTCAGCAAAGACTCCGGGCTCCAGCGGCATCGACGTCGCCATGGTCCAGACGCTCGCCCGCCGCGAAGACCTCGACCTGTCGCGCTACGGCCATGTCATCGTCGATGAGTGCCACCACGTCCCGGCCTTCTCTGTCGAGCGCCTTCTGCGTGACCTCCCGGCCCGCGCCATCACCGGACTGACCGCCACGCCACGGCGCCGCGACGGACACCACCCGATCATCACGATGCAATGCGGCCCCGTCCGGCACACGCTGACGCGGTCGGAGCAGGTCGAGACTGCAACCCGACGGGTGCTCATCACCCGAGACAGCGGGTTCGATCCGACGCGACTCCCCGTCGATCCGGGCATCCAGGAGATCCTCAGCGCGGTCGCCGCCGACGACTCCCGCACGCGACGGATCGCCGCCGACGTCGCTGCCGAGTTGAGCGAGGACCGATTCCCGCTCGTGCTGACCGAGCGCCGCGGTCATCTTGACGCGATCGCCGCGCACCTCAAGGCTCAGACCGACCGCATCGTCGTGCTCCACGGCGGCATGGGTGTCAAAGCCCGACGCCGCGCCGACGAGATGCTCGCCAGCGACGGGCCCCGCGTCGTGCTCGCCACCGGCCGATACATCGGCGAGGGCTTCGACGACCCGCGCCTGGACACGCTCATGCTTGCCATGCCGATCGCGTGGAAAGGCACGATGACCCAGTACGCCGGTCGCCTGCACCGACACCACCACGCAAAGCACGAGATCCGCATCGTCGACTACGTCGACCACGCCGTCCCGGTGCTCCGACGCATGTACGTAAAGCGGCAGAAGGCGTACGCCAGCCTCGGCTATCCGACCGGCTGACGGCCCGCAGCGAATTGGTCGCTCAGATCCAGCGACGGACCCAGACAGTCGTCGATGAGGTGGCCGTAGTTGTCGAGGGTGAACGCGGCGGAGTGGTGTCCCATCCAGCGCTGCAGGCGAAGCGGGCTGGCCCCGGCGTCGATGAGCAGCGCCGCGCAGGTGTGGCGCAGCGTGTGAAATCGCGCCCACGGCACGCCCGCCCGTTGGGCCGCAGGGATCATCACGCGGTAGCGCAGGTTGCCCGGCCGCAGCATGGCGCCCTGGGCTCCGACGAACAGCAGGTCGGTCTCGCCGCGGTTGACTGCGAGCGCTGCCAGCCGGTTGGCGAGCTCGTGGCTGATCGGGATCGTGCGTCGGCCGTGGCGTGACTTCGGCCCGGTGAGCTGACCGTCGACGATCGCGCGGCGCACATGGATCCGCGGGTGCTCCGCATCCAAGTCGACGTCCATGATGCGCAGCGCGATCGCCTCGGAGATCCGCAGACCGGTCGACGCCAGCAGGTCGAAGAACGGGCGCCAGCCGTCGGGGATCTCGGCCAGCAGCCGCGCGAGCTGCTCGTGCGTCAGAAAGCGTCGCTCGTCAAACTCGTAGGCGCGGCCGCGTCGCCGCCGCGGCAGCAGGATCACTGGCTTAAGCATGAGCCCGACCATGGCCCACTTGACGAACGCTTCGTGGGTCTCGGGTAGGCGTTCGTAGTCGCGCACCAGCCGTCGCCAGCGCAGAAGCCAGGAGAAGGTGCGCTCGACCACCCAGCGGCGGGGCAGTACCGCGAAGCCGATCTGCTCGGCGGGCTTCTTGACGACCTCGACGACGACCTGGAAGGCGCGCTTGGCGAGCGCGATCAGCTGTCCCTGGTAGCCGCCGTCGGCGAAGATGTGGCGCACGCCGGGGAGCGCGCCCTTGAGCAGTTTGAGGATCCCGCGGCCGCCGTCGCGATCCTGGATCGAGGCGGCGGTGACCATCACGACCAGCAGCAGCCCGAGCGTGTCGGTGATGATGTGGCGCTTGCGGCCGTTGATCTTCTTGCCCGCGTCGTACCCGCGCGTTCCCTTGGAGACGGTGTCGAGCCCTTGACCGACTGGGAGTCGACGATCCCCGCCGAGGGCTCTGGGTTGCGCCCCTCGCGCTTGGCCCGTACCCGCTCGCGCAGCGCGTCGTGCACCCGGTCGAGCGTGCCGTCCTCCCCCCAGGCGCGGAAGTAGCGGTACACCGTCTGCCACGGCGGAAAGTCCTTGGGCAGCATCCGCCACGCGCAGCCCGTGCGCGTCAGGTACAGGATCGCGTTGACGATCTCCCGCTTGCTGTGCTCGGTGGCCGGCCCGCCGGCCCCGCCGGCGGCTCGGGCAGCAACGGCTCGATCAGTTCCCACTGCCGATCGGTCAGGTCGCTGGGGTAGCGGCGCTCGGGCGGCACGCACACGGTTCTACATAACGCCAGCAAATTTATTTCGAAAACTTCTGAGCCACCATCACCGAGCAGCCCGGCCCGGGCGGCGTGTCGCAGGCAGGACTGCAGCGGCAGCACGGCGTTGTGCACCGAGCGATCGCAGAGGCGGTGCCCGTCCGCGTCGGTCAGCCGGCACAGCCAGTCGACGAACGCGCGGACCCGCTGCTCGTCGATATCGCGCAGCCGCTCGCCCGGATCGAAGTAGCTCAGCGCGTAGGTGATCAGCAGCCGCCGGTACTCGCGGCGCGTGCGGTCGTTGATGGCGTCGTTGGCGCCGCGCCCGGCGTAGTGGTCCACCCAGTCCAGCGCATAGGCGTGCAGCGTCGTCCCCGCGCGTCGGCCGGCCTCCTCGGCGGTGCGCCGGATCTTGATCTCGCGCGCCTCGCGAAACGTCGCCGCGAACTCCTTGCGCTGACAGCCGTCCTGGCGGTAGACCGCCACCCAGCGCGATCCTCGCCGGTAGACCCCGGGGTGCGACGTGGTTCTCAGCGCCCTGGAGTGTTGCCCTGTTGCCCCCGCTGTTGCCATCGGACGAGGACACCAAACCGGCACTACATCTCTACATCTACCGCTTTGCAGGCGGATTCTCGCGAGGTCTCAAGCGCGCCCGAGAGGATTCGAACCTCTGACCTTCGGTTCCGTAGACCGACGCTCTATCCAGCTGAGCTACGGGCGCAGAGCGGGACATTCTAGCCCCGGTGCGGCCCGCCCACCGGGCGGTCATGATGGGGCGGTGCCCACGCCGCTCGAAGGCGACGCCGCGACGGTCCGCGAGCGCATCGTCGCGGCCAACGACGCGACCTACGCGGCCTGGAACGCCCACGACGCCGACGCGGTGGCGGCGGTGTTCGCCGAGACTGCGGTCGTCCGCCACCTGGGCAGCCCCGACGTCGCGCGTGGTCGCGACGCGGTGCGCGAGCGTGCCCGCACGCTGCTCGCCGCACTCCCCGACTTCTCGCTGGAGCGGATCGAGCTGCTCGTCGACGAGGCCGAGAACGCGAACGCCGACCGGTGGCTCGCGCGGGGGACGCACCGCGGCGAGTTGATCGGGCTCGCGCCGACGGGCCGGCGCATCGAGGTGGAGGGGATGACCTTCAGCCGCTTCGACCACGCAGGCGCGGTGATCGACGACGTCAACGTCTGGGACGTCGGGGCGCTGCTCGCGCAGTTGGGCGGCGAGTGAGAAGGTAGGCGTCATGGCCCACGGTCACGCCCAGCTCGGCGAGTCCACGCCCCAGTCCGTCTTCTACGACACGGGGCGCTTCGGCCGCCTCTTCCCGACGCTCCCGCCTTTCGCCGCGGACACGCCGTCGATGCGCGACGGGCTCGCCGAGCTCGGGGCCAAGGGCGGTCCGATGGACCCCGACGACGACCTGTCCGATCCCATCACGCTGATCACCGACCCGGCCAAGAGCGCCGACAACCCGAACAACCCGACGATCACCGCGGGCTTCACCTTCCTCGGCCAGTTCATCGACCACGACATGACCTTCGACCCCACGTCGAGTTTGGCCCGTCAGCAGGATCCGGAGTCGATCCGGAACTTCCGCATTCCGGCGCTGGACCTCGACAACGTCTACGGCGGCGGCCCGGGCGCGTCGCCTCACCTCTACGACGCCGCCGTGGACGGCGGACGGACCACGCTGCTGACCGAGGAGATCCCCGGGTCGGCGGCGGTCTCGGTCGACGGCAGCACGCGATTCGACCGCCTCGCAACGATCAGGACACCGCGCTGCTCGGCGACCCCCGCAACGACGAGAACCTCATCGTCTCGCAGTTCCACCTGGCGCTTCTGCGCTTCCACAACCACGTGGTCGCCGATGTCAAGGCCGACCTGGGCCCGGGCTACACCGCGGGAGAGATCCTCGCCGAGGCACAGCGGGTGGTCCGCTGGCACTACCAGTGGCTGGTCATCCACGAGTTCCTCGTGAAGACCGTCGGCGCCGAGCTCGTCGACGACGTCCTGGAGAACGGGTCGAGGCACTACCGGTGGCGCAACAACCCATACATCCCGGTCGAGTTCTCAGTCGCGGCCTACCGCTTCGGTCACTCCCAAGTGCGACCGAGCTACCGCGGCAACTTCGGGACGAGCGCGACCGACCTTTCCCAGCAGTTCTTCGCGCTCATCTTCGACCCAGCGGCCGTCAACCCCGATGACCCGGACGACCTTCAAGGAGGGCGGCGCAAGCCGCGCCGGTTCATCGACTGGCAGACGTTCTTCGATTTCGGCGACGGCAGGCTTCGTCAGAACAAGCTGATCGACACGACGCTGTCGACGCCGCTGTTCGACCTGCTGGGCCAGCCTGAGGGCGAGCCCGTCTCCCTGGCCACCCGCAACCTGCTGCGCAACCTCAGCATGAAGGTGCCGTCGGGCCAGCGTGTGGCCAAGGCGATGACGCTCCCGCCACTGGCGCCCGCCGACCTCGACGATCTCGCGCCCTTCCACCTCAGACAACGGACCCCGCTGTGGTTCTACGTCCTGCGGGAAGCCCAGGTCACGGCAGGCGGGGAGCACCTCGGCCCGGTCGGCGGCCGCATCGTCGCCGAGGTGATCATCGGGGTCATCAGGGGAGACCGACACTCCTACCTGCGCCAGGAGCCGGACTGGACACCGACGTACGGCGCTCAGGCCGGGGTGTTCACCGTCACGGACCTCCTCCGCGAAGCTGGGGTCGTCGCGACGCTTCCGTGAGCGGCAGCGTGGTCAGGCGGTGAAGCGCTCGGGCTCAGCCGCG
The DNA here is from genome assembly GCA_963728925.1 of uncultured Actinomycetes bacterium. Classification (GTDB taxonomy): domain Bacteria; phylum Actinomycetota; class Thermoleophilia; order Solirubrobacterales; family Solirubrobacteraceae; genus JBBPZA01. The sequence goes on from CAVSMB010000001.1 coordinate 28,619, forward strand.
AACTCGCCGGCGCACCCAAGTGTGCAGAAGAAGTAAGCGTTGCCTTCGTGCGTGAGGCGGCCGGCTGCTCTCTCCGGGTCGACCATCATCCGACAGACGGGGTCGAGGACGAGCGCGCCCTGGATCGGCTTGCCTTCACCGACTGCGGCGAAGAGCTCGATCGGCTCGCGAACGTTTCGCAGCGCCTGCCGACCTCGCGGCTCGTAGAAGACGCCTTCAAGCGCCGGTGCAAGCGCGGCGGTATGTGCCGTGAGCAGGACTTCGCCACCAGTCGTGACGGCGGATACACGCGCGGCAAGGTTGACCGTCGCTCCCGAAGTAGTCGTCATCGCGCTCTACCGCCGGCCCGTGGTGCAGGCGGACGCGGATAGCGGGGGCTCCGTGGCCATCGATCAGCCCATCGCAAGGCCAACAGGACAGCCTGGGCGGGATCGGGAATGCGCCGATCGTCTTCACGTGGTCGCCACCGCTGGCCGGCAGTTCGGCCTTGACCGCATCGCAGAAGTCGGCCACCAGGGTCGCGGCTTCCTGATCTCCGTGGGCCTCGGTCAGCGCGGTGAAGCGGGCGATGTCCGCGAAGAGGAAAGTGGCGGGCTCGAAGGTCATGGGTGGTTCGCCGGCCCGCGGTGAGACGCGCCGAGTCGTTAGCCTGACGTCAGGGAGCCGGCTCGGATCGTGGCGTCACCTCGAAGCTGAACATCATGCCGCTCTCGTGGTGCTCGGCGATGTGGCAGTGCGACATCCATATTCCCGGGTTGGTGACGTCGAGCAGGATGTCGACCGTCTCCCCGGTCCTCACCAGCACGGTGTCGTGCCACATCAGGTTGGTCTCCACGACCCCATCGCGACTGAGGACGAGGAAGCGGCCAGCGCCGTGGACGTGGAAGGGGTGATGCATCGGATGGTCGCCGGCCATCTCGTTGAGCAGGCGGATCTTGATCTGGTCCCCAACCTCGAAGCGCCAATCGATCGCGTCGTTCTCAGCCCCCGTGTCGCGGTCGATCAGCTTCCACCGCATGTTCGCGGGGGTGGTCAGCCGGTTGACCTCGACCATGTCGTCCTCCCACTCGACGCCCTCGGCGGAAGCATGGTCGTGCTCGTGCGCACCGCCGGCCTCGGCGACAAGCCGGCTGGGAAGGAGCTTCATCCCGCACTCGGGGCAATGCCCGGGGTCCTCGCTGACGACCTCGGGATGCATCGGGCAGGTGTAGGTCGTTGCCGGGGCCTCGACGGCCAGGAGCTTCATCCCGCACTCGGGGCAATGCCCGGGCTCGTCGCTGACGACCTCGGGGTGCATTGGGCAGGTGTAGACGACCGGGCCATCGCCCTTGGGCGCGTCCATGTTCATCTCGGCGATGAACGCGAGCGTCTTCTCCGGCGCGGCGTCGAGGTGCGACGCGATCCGCTCGCGTTCGGCGACCATGTCCGGATTGCTGCGCAGGAGGTGGAACTCCTCCGCGAGCGCCGGCTCTGCGGCCTCCTCGCTCACGACGATCGCAGCCAGTGGGTAGACCCGATCCGGCGTGCGGTGTTCGAGTCGAAGTTCACCGGGGCGGTCGAACAGCGCGTCGACGACCAGGCGCTCGGACGGGGCGATGACCAGCTCGTCGACCAGCTCCTCGCGCTCGGCACGCCCGCTGTCGCCGCCGACGAGCTTCATCTGGGCGCCGGGGAGGGCGACCTTGAACACACGCGTATTGGCGGTGTTGGTGAGGTAGAAGCGAACCACCTCGCCACGCTGCGCGGCCAGCCTCAGGTCGGGCTCGCCGGCGACGAGCAGCACCTCGCCGAACCGGCCCATCGCGCTGTGGGTGGTCTCCGAGCGGCTGAACGGCGCGACCTTCCCATCCTCGAGGAGGATGTCGTCGAGCGTGAGCAGCACCTCGCGATGTGCGGGGGGCCAGTACTCGGGGTCGCGTGGAACGACCAAGACGTTGCCGTAGAGGCCCATCTCCTGGCCGTAGTCCTCGCGGATGTGCGGGTGGTACCAGTAGAGACCGGGGTCGGGGAAGGTCACGCGCGCGGCGAAGCTGCTCCCGACCGCGATCGGCTCCTGGGTCTGGTGGGTTCCGTCGTAGCGGTTGTCCAGGCGCAGGCCGTGCCAGTGGACCGTGGCGTCCATGTCGCCGTCGTTGGCGATGTTGACGACGACCTCCGACCCTTCCTCCACCTTCAGCGTCGGGCCGGGGATGGAGCCGTTGTAGCCCAGCATCCGCACCTTGTCCTCGCCGATGCGCTTGGCCACGGGGGTGACGCGCAGGTCGAAGGCGTCGCCGTCTGCGAGCTCGACCAGCCCGGGGCGGCCGGACTCCGGAAGCCCGGCGGTGTCGGTCGGGAACCGGTCTGTCTCGGTGCTCATCTGGTTCTCCTCTGAATCTCGATACGGCAGGTCATCGCGTCGTAGCCGGGCCAGGACTGGCTCGGCACGAAACGCCGCAATCCGCTGCGCCAAGTACCCGGCGTCCTCCTTGACCCAGCCCAGCAACGCCGACCCTCTCGTGTGCTGCCACGGCAGGCCGAGGAAGTAGAGGCCGGGGGCGCCCGTGACGCCGCGCTCGTGAGTCACGTTGCCGCTCTCGTCGAACACGGGGAGCTCGATCCAGGAGTGGTCGAGGGCGAACCCCGTGGCCCAGATGACGGTGCCGACGGTGAGCTCCGTGCCGTCCGCGAAGAAGGCCTTCGTTCCCGAGGCGCCGGTGGTGCGCGGCCGAAGCGCCACGCCGTGTCGGCGGCGCAGGGTCCGGGGGGCGGAGCCGATCAGCGTGTCGCGATCCTTCATCCGACGACCCAGCCGGGAAGCCCTCGTCTTCTTCATCAGGCCGGTCGCTTCGAGGTAGACGAACAGGTCGCGGCCCAGGAAACGCTGGGGCAGCGGGATCTGGCGGGATCCCACCGAGAGATGGACCTCGTGGGATCCGGACAGCTCGGCGGCGATCTGGAACCCGGTGTTGCCGCCACCCACCACCAGGACCGGCCCCGAACGAGCGTCCTGTGGCGAGCGGTAGGCGCTGCTGTGCATCTGGACGACGTTCGGGCTGAGGCGCTCGGCCGCCGGAGGCAAGAACGGCACCTGGAACGGGCCGGTGGCGACCACGACCTGCTCGGCCTCGTAGCGCCTGTCGTCGAGCTCGACAAGGTAGGAGCCGTCGACCCGGCGGAGTGAGCGCACGCGGCTGTCCATCTCGACCGGAAGGTCGAAGTGCCGGGCATAGTCGGCGAGGTAGGCCACGACCTCGTCGCGTCCTGGGTAGCTGTCCGGTTCGCCCGGAAACGAGCGGTCGGGCAGGCTGTCGTAGCGGACTGGCGTGAACAGCTTGAGCGAGTCCCACCTCTCTCGCCACGCGGCCGCCGGCTCCGCAGCCGCCTCGAGGATCACGAACCGCCGCTCTTGCCGCGCGAGGAAGTAGCCCATGGCGAGGCCGGCCTGGCCACCTCCGACGACGACGACGTCGAGGCGATCGGTGGCGATGCTGGACGGTTGACCGCGGCTGGTCATAGGCATCTACTTCTCGACAGCCCTACAGCGGAGCGGAGAGGGCGGGATTCGAACCCGCGATGGGGCGTGAACCCCATACTCGCTTAGCAGGCGAGTGCCTTCAGCCACTCGGCCACCTCTCCGGGGGCGAGGGGTCAGTCTAGAGGGAGTCGCCGGGCGAGCGGCGACTGCGGCGAGGCGCGCAGCGGCGGCGCCGACGGCGGCGGGCCGGCCCCGCGCGAGTTGCCGTCGCCGTCGCCGTCGCGCCTATCGTCCCGGCGCGTGCCGGCCGCTGCGATCACGGATCAGCGCGCGCTCAACCGCGCGCTGCTCGCCCGCCAGGGCCTGCTGGACCGCAGCGCCGTGCCCGTACTCGACATGGTCGAGCAGCTCGTCGGGATGCAGGCCCAGGTCCCGGAGAACCCCTATCTCGGCTTGTGGTCGCGGCTGGCGGGCTTTCGCCCCGAGGCGCTGAGTGGGCTGATCGCCGAGCGGGGCGCCGTCCGCGCGCAGCTCATGCGCGCAACGATCCATCTCGTCTCGGCCCGGGACTGTCTCGCCCTCCAGCCGATCACCCTGCCGGTGCTGGCGCGAGCCTTCAAGAGCCCCTGGAGCGGGCGACTCGCCGGAGCGCCGCTGGACGAGGTCGTCGTCGCCGGCGTGGAGCTGCTCGACGATGAGCCGCTGACGCGCGCGCAGCTCAGCGCGCGGCTCGCGCCGCGGTGGCCGGATGCCGACCCGCTCGCGCTGGCCCACGCGGTGACCTTCAACGCCGCCCTGGTCCAGATCCCGCCCCGCGGGCTGTGGCGCGCGAGCGGCCAGGCGACCTGGGCACCTGCGAAGGAATGGCTCGGCAGCGACCCCGGCCCGGCCCGCGCGACCGACGCGACCGACGCGCTCGACGCGCTCGTGGCGCGCTACCTGGCCGCCTTCGGCCCCGCGACGGTCGCCGACATCCGGACGTGGTCGGGGCTCACCGGGCTGCGCGAGGTCGTCGATCGGCTGGGGCCGCGTCTCGAGCGCGTGCGCGACGAGCGCGGGCGCGAGCTCCTCGACGTCCCCGGCGCGCCGCGGCCCGATCCCGACACTCCGGCGCCCCCGCGCTTCCTGCCCGAGTACGACAACGTCGCGCTCTCCCACGCCGATCGCTCGCGGCTCTTCGATGGCCGCGGACCGGGCATGCCGTGGCCCAAGGGCCCAACCTTCGGGCCGCTGATCGTCGACGGCTTCTATCGCGCGAACTGGAAGGCCGAGGTCGAGGGCGACGTCGCGACGCTCACCGTCGAGGGCTTCGCCGCGTCGCGCACCGATCCCGCCGGCACCGCCGACGAGATCGCCGCGGAGGCCGACGGCCTGCTCGCGTTCCTCCACCCCGCGGCGAACGACCGTCGCGTCGTCGTGGCCGCGACCTCGCGCGGCTGAGCGGTAACGTGCCACGCCCCCGAGGACGAGAGGAGCGAGCATGGGTCAGCCGGTCGTGCACTTCGAGATCGCCGCCAAGGACGCGGAGGGGATGCGGGACTACTACGCGGAGCTCTTCGGATGGGAGTTCGACGCCGACAACCCGATGAACTACGGGACGGTGCAGCGCGAGGCGAACCTTGCCAAGGACGGCGTCGGGATCGGCGGCGGCATCGGCCCGGGGCCCGAGGGCTACGCCGGTCACGTGACCTTCTACGTCGAGGTCCCCGACGTCGAGGCCGCGCTCGCAAAGGCCGAGAGCCTCGGCGGATCGCGAATGATGGGGCCCGACGAGGTGATGGAGGGGTTGGTGATCGGCCTCTTCAACGACCCTGAGGGGCACACCATCGGCGTGCTCGACACGGGCCGCTGACCGAGCGGAGCGGGAGGGATTCGAACCCCCGGGCCCCCGAGGGGACCGGCTGCTTTCAAGGCAGCTGCAATCGACCTGACTCTGCCACCGCTCCGGGAGGCGTGAATCGTCGCAGGCCCCCGCGGAGGCGCGAAGCGTGGCAGGCGCTGGGGGCGGACCGCTGAGGGCGCCCGGCTGGTAGCCGGGCGCCCTCGCGCGATCCCTCACCGGCGGCGGGGGGAGCCTGCGGGAGTCGCCCGCCTAGGGCGTCAGGCTCCCCACGGTCCGCTAAGCACGCTTGAGCTGACCGCGGATCGCGCCGGCCGGGAAGGCGGTGGTGTGGATGTTCACGTAGAAGCGCTTCGGCTTCTTCGCGATCTCCTTGACCAGCGAGTGCGGAGCGTCGACGCACGCCGCCTTCTTCGGGGTCCCCATGAAGAAGAGCACGACGACCGGCCCGGCATCGTTGCGCCCGCCACGCATGGTCGCGCCGACGGCGACGAGCACGGCGAGCAGCCTGCGCATGAGTTCCTCCCCCGTTCGAGGTGCTGTGACCGGTGCCTACGGGGTGCGTCCCGCTCTGGTTCAGCCGCCGGTGCGCAACTCGGGCGGCGCGCCGTAGGGCACGAGCACGTCGGGCAGGGCGACCGAGCCGTCGTCGCGCTGGCCGTTCTCGAGCAGCGCGATGAGGGTGCGCCCGACGGCGACCGCGGTGCCGTTGAGCGTGTGCGCCACCACCGGGCGCCCGCCGCCGGCGGGGCGCATGCGGATCTGCAGGCGCCGCGCCTGGAAGTCGGTGGTGTTCGAGGTCGAGGTGAGCTCGCGGTAGCGGCCCTGCCCGGGCAGCCATGCCTCGTTGTCGTACTTCTTGGCCGCCGACGCGCCCAGCTCGGCGACGCCGATGTTCACGACCCGGTACGGGATCCCCAGGGCGCGGAGGATCGACTCCTCGATCTCGAGCAGCCGCTCGTGCTCGTCGCGCGAGTCCTCCGGGGCGACGAACGAGAACATCTCGACCTTGTCGAACTGGTGGACGCGGAAGATCCCACGGGTGTCGCGGCCGGCCGCGCCCGCCTCGCGCCGGAAGCACGGCGAGAAGCCCGCGTAGCGCAGCGGCAGGCGCTCCTGCTCGAGGATCTCGCCGGCGTGCAGCGAGGCGAGCGGGACCTCGCTGGTTCCCGCGAGGTAGAGCGCGTCGTCGGCGAGGCGGTAGATCTGCTGCTCGGTGTCGGGCAGGAAGCCGGTCCCGTAGAGCGCCGTCTCGCGGACGAGCACCGGCGGCACCACCGGCTCGAAGCCCCGCTCGCGGACGAGCTCGAGCGCCCAGCGCACCAGCGCCAGCTCGAGCATCACCAGGTCGCCCTTCAGGTAGGCGAAGCGCGAGCCCGCGACCCGCGCGGCGGCGTCCATGTCGATGAGCGGACCGCCGAGCTCGAGGTGGTCGCGCCCGGTGCGCCCGGCGTCGCCGACCTCGCGCATGACGGTGTCCTCGTCGGCGGCGTCGGGATCGGGGAGGTTGGGCAGCGCGGCGAGCGCGGAGTCGAGCTCTTTCTGCACGTCGTCGAGCTCGCGCTCGAGCTGCTTCTCGCGGCCCCCGAGCTCGCGCATCGCCGCGATCGCGGTCGAGGCGTCGCAGCCCGAGCGCTTGGCCTGCGCGATCTCCTCCGAGGCCCGGTTCTTGCGCGCGCGCAGCTCCTCGAGCTCGGGAAGGAGCGCGCGCCGGCGCTCGTCGAGCTCGAGCACACGGTCCAGTCCCCCCGCGGCGTCGCGACGCGCGAGCGCCGCCCGCGCGGCCTGGGGATCGGAGCGGATCGTGCGCAGGTCGAGCACGCGAGTGAGCCTAGCCGGGCGCCGCCGGGCGCCGCCGGGCGCGCCGGGGAGACCGCGGGGGCGCGCTGGGCGTAGCTGCTCGCGGCGCCGGGGAGGCCGCGGCGCGCACCCCGGCTACTCGCCGCAGCTCTTCGCGGGCGGCGAGGTGGGCAGCGAGGTCGGCGACTGGGGCTGCTTGGCCTGGGCGCCCGAGCACGCCACGACGAACCGCGCGACCTTCACCGCGTCGTCGCCCACGAGGATGTTCTGGGGCATGATCGCCCCCGAGAAGCCGCCGTTGCGGATCGCGTAGAGCACGTCGTTGACGTTGCCCTCCTTGCGCTGGTTGAAGTTGGGCCCGTCGGTGCGCTCGGCCTGGCGGAGGTTGACCGCCGACCCCTCCGTCCCGGCCGCGGTGAGCGTGTGGCAGCCCGAGCAGCGCTGGGAGAAGATCTCGGCCCCCTGGTGGTAGGGGCTGTCCTGCGCGACCTGGACGCCCTGCGAGCCGCAGGCCCACAACAGGGCCGCCGCCAGGGGCAGCGCGGCGAAGATCAGCGGGCGGGTGAGGCGTCGCATGAAGCGCCGGAATCCTATGCCATGATGGCCCGGTCGATGCCCCGCGCCCGCGCCGGACTCCCAGCGCTCGTCGCGCTCGCGCTCGGGCTGGCCCTCCTCCCGGGTTGCGGCTCCGGCGCCACCGTGCCCGAGCAGACCCTCGAGAGCGGGTCGACCCTCCGCGTGAAGCTCACCGAGTACCGCGTCAGCCCGCAGCGGGTCGACGTGAAGGCCGGGCGCGACGGGCTCGCGCGCCTGACCCTCGAGGCGGTCAACGAGGGCGACCTTCCGCACGACCTGTCGATCGGCCGCGGCGGCTTCATCATCGGGCGCACGACGATCGTCAAGCCCGGACAGACGGCGATCGCCAAGGGCGTCGCCCTCCCGAAGGGCACCTACCGGATCTTCGACTCGATCTCCAATCACGACGTCCTCGGTCAGTACGGATTCGTGGTGGTCTCCTGACCACGCTGGAGCACGCGACCGAGGACAGGCGCCGGCGCTTTCGCGCCGTCTTCGGCCACTTCCCCACGGGGGTCACGATCGTCACCGGCCTCGGCCCGGACGGGCCGCGCGGGCTGACCGTCAACTCACTGTCCTCGCTTTCCCTGGACCCCCTGCTCGTGCTCGTGTGCTTCGACCGCGGCGCGCGAACGCTCGCCGTGGTCCGCGAAACCGAGCGCTTCGGGGTCAACGTGCTGCGCGCCGGGCAGCAGGGGCTCTCGCGGCTCTTCGCGTCCAAGGGTCCCGAGAACGAGAAGTTCACCGGGGTCGACTGGGCGCAGCGCGACGGCGTGCCCGTCCTCGACGGAGCGCTCGCGTGGCTCGCCTGCGACCTGACCGAGCTGGTGCCGGCCGGCGACCACGTGATCGGCATCGGGACGCCAACGGCCATGGAGCACGCCGACGGCGAGCCGCTCGTCTTCTACCGCGGCTCCTACCGCTCGCTCAGCGACGCGGCGGCGAGCGACCCGCGGTGAGGGGTGTGGCGATTCGTCGGGCGCCCGGCGTGAGCGGGGCCCTGCCGTTGCAGCAGCGGGCTACGGAGGAGTGGGGGCCGGCCGAGGCAGCCGCGCCCTAGAAAGCCGCGCGCGCGAGGAGCCCGACGGTGACGAGGGCCGCCAGGGTCATCACGCCCAACTCGCGGCGCACGATCTGGAGGACGATCGAGCGCTGGGTGGCCTCGGGCAGCGCGCGCATGGCTGCTGCGTCCTCGAGGTCGCGCGCCTGCAGGACCGTCTCGGCGGAGCTCAGGCGCAGCTGCTCGGCCAGGAAGTACACGACGATCGGCGTGAGGCCGTAGACGTAGTGCAGGCCGGAGCCGGGGCGCTCGGCGAGCAGATAAAGGACGCCACCGAGCAGCGCCTCGAGGACGATGAGCACCTGGCCCGCGCGCAGCAGGCGCCAGAAGAGCTCTGACGGCTCGACCCGCCACCAGCGCCACGAGCCCCAGGCCGCGGCGGCGACGGTGAGGGCGAGCGCGAGGAACCCGAGGACGGCGTGGACGGCGGTCATGGCCGGGGCAGTATGGACGCGCCAGGCTCGTTGCCGGGGCCACTAAGTAGCATGAAGGCACAAACCGGTGGTAGAACCCAGCATGCATGCTGCGCGCCTACGCTCCGGCCATCGTCTTCGTCCTCCTCGGGCTGGGTATCGGCGGCGTCTTCGTCACCGTCAACCAGTTCCTCGGCCCCAAGAAGGGCGGCAAGGGCAAGTTCGACCCCTACGAGTGCGGCCTGCCCTCCGAAGTGAAGAGCGGCCTGCGCTTCGGGATCAGCTTCTACCTGATCGCGATGCTCTTCATCCTCTTCGACATCGAGGTCATCTTCCTGTACCCGATCGCCGTCCAGCTGCGGGAGTTCGGGACCTTCGCGCTGGTCGAGACCTCGGTGTTCATCGCGCTGCTCTTCGTGGCCTTCGTCTACGTATGGCGCAGAGGAGCCCTGGAATGGAGATAGTCCGCCGCGAGCCCGTCCCGGCGTCGGGCGACGACTTTCGCATCCGCCAGCTGCGCGCCCGCGACATGCTCAAGGGCGACCTCGACGGTGACGCTCTGGAGCAGCACGTCGAGGAGCGCCTGCTCTTCACCACGCTCGGGCGCGCGGAGAGATGGGCCCGCTCCAACTCGCTCTTCCCGATGACCTTCGGGCTGGCCTGCTGCGCCATCGAGATGATCGCCGTCGTCGGCGCCCGCGTGGACATCGCGCGCTTCGGCTTCGAGGCCTTTCGCGCCTCCCCGCGTCAGGCCGACCTGCTCATCCTCTCGGGCCGCATCTCGATCAAGATGGCTCCGGTCATCAGGCGTCTCTACGACCAGATGCTCGAACCCAAGTGGGTGATCGCCATGGGCGCGTGCTCGTCGTCAATGGGCGTCTTCAACAACTACGCGATCACGCCGGCCGACAAGTTCCTGCCGGTCGACGTGCATGTCCCGGGCTGCCCGCCGCGGCCCGAAGCCCTCATGCACGGGATCGTCAAGCTCCGCGCCCAGGTCCAGGCCAACCCGCCGCAGGGCTGGCGCGCGCGCTACGGCGGCGAAGGCACCGAGGAGGTCGTGGAGCACGGGCGGGACGCCCACGCGGAGAACGTGCCCGGCGCCGACACCTACTCGGACTGATGATGCCCGACGCCACCGGCCTCGAGCTGCTCGCCCAGGACCTCCGGGAGCGCCGCGAGGACGCGGTGCTCGACACCGCCTACTTCCGCGACCAGGCGACGATCGTCGTTGCGCCCGCCGCGCTGCGCGAGGCGCTCACCTTCCTGCGCGACCAGGGCTATCGCTGCTTGTCCAGCGTGCACGGCGTCGACTACTGGCCCGACGAGCCGCGGCTCGGGGTGCACTACGAGCTGCTCGACATGGAGAAGGTCGACCGCCTGCGCGTGAAGCTCCGTGTGCCCCTCGACGAGCCCGAGGTCGACTCGGTCGTCGACCTGTGGGCCACGGCCGACCACCAGGAGCGCGAGGTCTTCGACATGTTCGGGGTCATCTTCCGCGGGCATCCCGACCTGCGCAGGATCCTCATGCCCGAGGACTACGAGGGCCACCCCCAGCGCCGCGACTTCCCGATGGGCGGGGAGCCGGTGATGTTCACCCACAATGTCGCGGACATGGACTACATCGAGTGAGCAGCCCCACCGACATCACCACCAGCGGTGGCGAGCCGCGCGACGAGGGCGCCTCGCCCGGCGACGGGCAGAGCTCGCCGCGCGACGGGGCCGGCTCCCCCGGCTACCGCGAGCGCGAGGCGTCCGTCACCCTCGAGGGGTGGCGCGAGGGCGGCGAGGTCGGGCCGCGCGCGCCGGGCACCTCGGACGAGCTGCTCACCCTCAACATGGGCCCCCACCACCCGGCGACCCACGGGGTGCTGCGCCTGCTCGTGACCCTCGAGGGCGAGGTCGTCCGCACGGTCAAGCCGATCATCGGCTATGTGCACACCGGAATCGAGAAGACGGCGGAGGACAAGGCGTACTGGAAGGCGATCCCCGTCATCGAGCGGATGGACTACCTCGCCTACCACTTCAACGCGCTGGCCTTCTGCGGCGCGGTCGAGAAGCTCCTCAACCTCGAGGTCCCGCCGCGCGCCCAGTACCTGCGCGTCATCCATCTCGAGCTCACCCGGATCATGTCCCACCTCGTGTGGCTGGGCACCAGCGCGGTCGACCTCGGCGCGATCAGCGTGTTCTGGTACTGCTTTCGCGAGCGCGAGACGCTGCTCGACCTCTTCGAGATGTCGACGGGCCAGCGCATGCATACGCGCTACTTCCAGGTCGGCGGCGTCATCGAGGACATCCCGCCCGGCTTCGAGCAGAAGGTCCGCGATTTCTGCCGCGAGATGCCGCGCCGCGCCGACGGGTACGGCGACCTGCTCGACAAGAACGAGATCGTCCTGCGGCGCCTGCGCAACACCGGGGTGCTCGACGAGGCCACACTGCTCTCCTACGGCGTCACCGGGCCGCTGCTGCGCGCCGCCGGCAACCCGTGGGACCTGCGCAAGGCGGCGCCGTACTGCTCCTACGACCACTTCGACTTCAAGATCCCGGTGGGGACGGTCGGCGACAACTACGACCGCTTCCGCGTGCGTCTCGCCGAGATCTACGAGTCGGTGAAGATCATCGAGCAGGCGCTCGACGGGCTGCCCGAGGGGCCCTACATCACCGACGACCGCAAGGTCGCCCTGCCGCCCCGACACGAGCTCGCGACGAGCATGGAGGCGCTGATCCACCACTTCAAGCTGGTGACCGAGGGCTTCCGCGTGCCGCCCGGCGAGGTCTATTACCCGATCGAGGGGCCGCGCGGCGAGCTGGGCTGCTTCGTGCGCGCCGACGGCTCCTCGCGGCCGGCCCGGGTGCACATGCGCGATCCGAGCTTCGTGAACCTCCAGGCCTTCGCGCCCATGGTCCAGGACGCCTACATCGCCGACCTCATCGCCACCCTCGCCATGCTCGACCCCGTCCTGGGCGGCATCGACCGGTGAGTACGCCCGAGTACGAGGCGCGCCGCGAGGCCGCACTCGCCGCCGGCGCCCACCACTCCCTGGCCAACACCGTCCGCCGCTTCTCGCACGGCTCCCGCGTTCCCGGCTGGGACGACGCGGTCGACCTCGACAAGGATCCCGCGGCCATCCCCGACCCGGCGACGACGCCGGTACCCGAGGAGCTTCGCGCGACGATCGAGGGCTACATGGCGCGCTACCCCGACCGGCGCTCGGCCTCGCTCCCGGCGCTGGCCGCCGCGCAGCGCGTGCACGGCTGGTGCTCGCCCGAGGCCATCGACCAGGTCGCCTGCGTCATGCGGCTGACGCCCGGCTACCTCGTGGCCCTCTCGACCTTCTACGACATGTTCAAGAACGAGCCCTTCGGCCGCCACGAGGTCTACGTGTGCACGAACATCTCGTGCTCGCTGCGCGGTGCGGACGAGGTCTATGCCGCGATGCTCGAGGCGGCCGCCGACGACCCCGACGTCCACGTCGTCTCCTTCGAGTGCCTGGGCGCGTGCGACATCGCGCCAATGGCCTCGGTCGACGGCGTCTACGTCGGCCCGCTCTCCACCGAGGACCCGCGAACGATCGTGGAGGACTTGGCGGCCGGCCGCGCGGTGCTCGAGCACAAGCAGCTGCGCCTGCGCCGGTCGGCGGACCCCGATGCCAACTCGCAGGACTTCGAGGCCGCCGAGCCGCCGTCGTTCGTAGGGCAGGCGGACGCAGCGGCCCCGGTGACCGATCCCGCGGCGGGGACGGCCGGACCGCCGATGGAAGGGGTCGACCGCCCCGACCCGGGCGCCGCGCCCGATCCCCCACCCCTCCGCGACACACAGGACAAGGACGAGCCCAGGCCATGAAGCTCCTGTTCGAGAACATCGACGAGCCCGGCCTCAACACCATCGAGGTCTACCAGCGCCGCGGCGGCTACAGCTCGCTGCGCAAGGCGTTCGCGATGCCCCGCGAGGAGGTGCTGGCGAACCTCGAGAGCTCGGGCCTGCGCGGCCGCGGCGGCGCCGGCTTCCAGATGGGCAAGAAGGTCTCCTTCATCCCCCAGGGCGCCATGGACAAGTACCTGGTCTGCAACGCCGACGAGTCCGAGCCCGGCGCCTTCAAGGACCGCGAGCTGCTGCAGAAGAACCCGCACCAGCTGATCGAGGGCATCATCATCGGCGCCTACGCGGCCGGCGCGAACCGCTCGTTCATCTTCATCCGCGGCGAGTACGCCTACCAGGCCGACATCCTCGACGCGGCGGTCGCCGAGGCCGAGGCGGCGGGCTTCCTCGGCGAGCGCATCCTGGGGTCGAGCCACGACCTCAGCCTCGTCGTGCACCGCGGCGCCGGCGCCTACATCTGCGGCGAGGAGACCGCGCTGCTGGACTCGCTGGAGGGCAAGCGCGGCAACCCGCGCCTCAAGCCGCCCTTCCCGGCCAATCAGGGGCTCTACCAGGGGCCGACGCTGATCAACAACGTCGAGACCCTGAGCAACGTGCCCCACATCCTCGAGCTCGGAGGCGAGGAGTACGCCAAGCTCGGCGTGCAGTCCTCCACCGGCACGAAGGTCGTCTCGGTCTCGGGCAACGTGCGCCGGCCCGGCAACTACGAGATCGAGCTCGGCATCCCGAGCCGCGAGATCATCTACGGCCTCGCCGGCGGCCCGCCCGAGGGTCGCGATATCAAGCTGTGGTTCCCGGGCGGCTCGTCCTCCCCGGTGCTCAAGAAGGAGGACCTCGACCTCGCCTACGACTTCGACACGATGGCCAAGGCGGGCTCGATGCTCGGCTCGGGCTCGCTCATCGTGGTCGACGACTCGATCCCGGTGGTCGAGGTCGCCAAGAAGGTCGCGAAGTTCTACAAGCACGAGTCCTGCGGCAAGTGCAGCCCGTGCCGCGAGGGCACCAACTGGACGGTCAAGATGCTCGAGCGCATCGACAACGGCGAGGCGACGCCGATGGACCTCGACATCCTCGCCTCGGTCCAGGAGCAGATCATCGGCCACTGCCTCTGCGTCCTGGGCGACTCGATGGCGATGCCGATCGGCGCGATGGTCGCGAAGTTCCGCGAGGAGTTCGAAGAGCACATCGAGGCCGCGCGCGAGCGCAACCTGCGCACGACGGTGTCGCCCCACCCGCTGCCGCTCGAGGGCGTGCACGCGCCCTTCGCGGGCGCCTATCACCGGCCGACGGTGGAGACGGCCTGACGTGCCGCGCCCCGACCAGCAGATGGTGAGCTTCACCATCGACGGCCGTGACGTCACCGCGCCCGAGAACGCGATGCTGGTCGACGGCGCCAAGTACGGCGACGTCGAGATCCCCGTCTTCTGCTACGAGCCCAAGCTCGGGCAGCCCGTCGGCGCGTGCCGCATGTGCCTGGTGGAGATCGAGGGCATCCCCAAGCTCCAGACCGCCTGCTCGACGGCGGTCAAGGACGGGATGGTCGTCAACACCTCGACCGACCGTGTTCGCGAGGCTCAGCAGTCGGTCGTCGAGTTCCTGCTCGTCAACCACCCGCTCGACTGCCCGGTGTGCGACAAGGGCGGCGAATGCCCGCTGCAGGACATCACCTTCGGCTGGGGCCTCGGGACCTCGCGCTTCATCGAGCCCAAGCGCCACTTCAAGAAGCCGCTCGCGCTCTCCCCGCTCGTCGCCATCGACCGCGAGCGCTGCATCCTCTGCTACCGCTGCGTGCGCTTCTCGCAGGAGATCTCCGAGGACTACCAGCTCGTGCTGCTCGAGCGCGGCGCCGACTCCTTCGTCGGCACCTTCGACGGGCACCCCTACGTCGCGCCCTTCAGCGGCAACATCACCGAGCTGTGCCCGGTCGGCGCGCTGACCAACACCGCCTACCGCTTTCGCGCGCGCCCGTGGGACATCGAGAACGCCGGCTCGGTGTGCACCCTCTGCCCCGCCCAGTGCAACGTCACCTTCACGGTGCGCGACGACCGCGTGATGCGCGTGCTCGCGCGCGACAACGCCGAGGTCGACGACGGCTGGCTGTGCGACAAGGGCCGCTACGCCTTCCAGTCGATGCACGTCGACGATCGCATCACCGCGCCGATGGTGCGCGAGGGCGGGGCGCTGCGCGAGACCACGTGGGAGCGCGCCCTGGAAGCCGCAGCGTCCGGGTTGTCGCGGGCCCGCGGTCGCGTCGGCGCCCTCGCCGGCGGCGGCGCCTCCAACGAGGAGGGCTTCCTGCTCTCGCGGCTGCTGCGCGACGGGCTGGACTCCGCGGATCTCGACTCGCGCGCCGACACCGCGCTGCCGCTGGACCTCGACCGGGCGCTGGCCGCCCCCGCCCTGCAGGCCCGGGTCTCCGACCTCGAGTTCGCCGACGCGGTGCTCGTGCTCGACTGCGAGCCCGTCGACGACGCGCCGATCCTCGACCTGCGCCTGCGCAAGGGCGTGCGCCGCCGGCACACTCCGCTTGCGATCGTCTCGAGCCGCCCGAGCTCGCTCGACCCCAACGCGGGCGTCTCGCACCGCGTGCCGCCCGGGACCGGCGAGGCGGTGCTCGCCGCACTGGACGCCGCGCTGACCCGGAGTGGTGATCTCGATCGCCTCGCCGCCGGCGCCGGTCTCGAGGCCGGCGGCGTCCGCGAGCTCGCGGAGGTGCTTGGGGGTGGCCCCGACGTCGTGATCCTCTACGGCGAGCGGCTGCTCGCCGGGCCGCGCGGGCCGCACGCCGCCCGCGCGCTGCTCAACGTCGCCGGGCGCCTGGGCCTCGCCTCGGCCGGCGGCGCGGGGCTTCTCGCCGTGCCCGAAGCGGCCAACGGCCGCGGGCTGCGCGAGGCGGGCGTCCTGCCGACCGCGGGCCCGGGCCTCGCCGCCGCCGCCGCGGAGGGGCGCGGCGCGCGCGGGATCGCCCAGGGCCTCGCGGACGGCGAGCTGGCCGCCCTCTACCTGCTCGACGTCGACCCGCTGCGAACCCACCCCGACCGCGGCCTGTGGGAGGTCGCGCTGGAGCGGGCCACCACGGTCGTCGTCCACGCCGAGCAGCTGACCGAGGCCGTCGAGCGCTTCGCCACCGTGGTCTTCCCCGCCGAGGCCTACGCCGAGAAGGAGGGCACGCTCGTGCACCCCGACGGCCGCGTCCAGCGCCTGCGCCAGGCCATCGGCCGCCCCCAGGACGTGCGCGCCGGCTGGCAGGTGATCGCCGACGTCGCGCGCGCCGTCGGCCTCGACCTCGGCGTGCTGACGAGCTCGATGGCCAGCCGGCAGCTCTTCGAAGCCGTCCCCTTCTACGCCGGCCTGACCCTCGAGGAGCTCGGCGGCCGCGGCGAGCGCTGGCCCGACCGCGAGCAGGCCTCCGCGGCGCCCGGGGCCGAGCCCGGCCCCTTCGAGCTCGAGTCGCCGCCCGCCGCCGCCGAAGCCAACGGTGCGCTGCGCCTCGGCCGCTACCGGTCGATCTGGGCCGCGCCCGAGGTGGAGGTCTCGCCCGCGCTGAAGTTCCTCGCCGCCCGCCAACTCATCGAGCTGTCGCCCGCCGACGCCGAGCGCCGCGGGATCGCCAACGGCGACGAGGTCGAGGTCGCTGCCAACGGCCACGTCGTCCGTGGCGTCGCGGCCCTGCGGGCGCGCGCGCCCGAGTCGACCGTCTTCGTCGCCGAGGGCCTCGCCCAGGACGGCGGCAACCTCCTCGACGAGCCGCTCGCCGACGTGCGCCTCTACGCCCACCGGGAGACGCCCGCGTGACCGTGAACCTCGCGACCGCCGGCCAGTACGAGCAGTGGTGGATCCAGATCATCAAGGCCGTCATCATCTTCGCCGTCGGGGTGCAGCTCGTCCCGATCGTGCTCGTCGCCGAGCGCAAGCTCCTGGGGCGCTTCCAGTCGCGCTACGGCCCCAACCGCGTTGGCCTCTTCGGCGCGCTCCAGCCGATCGCCGACATCGGCAAGCTGCTCTTCAAAGAGCAGTTCCGCACCCGCACCTCGGTCGGCTTCATCTTCGCGCTCGCCCCGGTGATCTCGATCGTCGCGGCAGCGGCCACGCTCGCGATCATCCCGTTCGGCCCCGTCGTCAACATCTTCGGCACCGACGTGGGGCTCTACGGGATCGACGTCTCGGTCGGGATCCTCTACGCCTTCGCCTTCAGCGCGATCGCCTTCTACGGGCTGATGCTCGGCGGCTGGGCGTCGGGCTCCAAGTACTCCTTCCTAGGCGCGATGCGCTCCGCCGCGCAGCTCATCTCCTACGAGGTGGCGCTCGCGCTGAGCCTCATCGGCGTGGTCTTCACCGCGGGAACCCTCTCGCTCCCCGCCATCGTCCAGGCGCAGGGCGGCATGTGGTACTTCATCCCGCAGTTCGTCGGCTTCGTGGTGTTCATGGTCGCCGCCTTCGCCGAGACCAACCGCGCGCCCTTCGACCTCCCGGAGGCCGACGCCGAGCTCGTCGGCGGCTACAACACCGAGTACGGCGGCGGGCGCTTCGCCTCCTACTACTTCTCCGAATACCTGAACATGGTGGTGATCTCGGGGATCGCCGTGACGATGTTCCTCGGCGGCTGGCTGCTGCCCTTCGGCATCCACCCGCCGGCGTGGGTCTACCCCATCGTCGTCATCGCGAAGATCGGGGTCGTCGTCTTCTTCTTCATCTGGATCCGCGCGACGCTCCCGCGCCTGCGCTACGACCAGCTCATGAGCCTGGGCTGGAAGGTCCTGCTTCCCCTGGCCACGCTCAACGCCCTCGTGACGGCGATCGTCGTCGTCGTGGCCTACGACTAGGAGACCCCATGGCCTGGAACCCCGGCGACGACGTCATCTCGGTGCAGCGGGGCCCGAGCCCCGGCGGCGCCGGCGGGCTGTACCGCGCCTTCGGTGAGACGCTGCGCGGCCTGAAGACGACCTTCAGGCAGGCGCTCATCAAGCCGGTGACCGTGCAGTACCCCGAGGAGAAGCAGCCCGTCTACCCCCGCTTCCGCGGTCGCCACCGGCTGCACCGCTTCGAGGACACGGGCCTGGAGAAGTGCGTCGGGTGCTCGCTGTGCGCGGCGGCGTGTCCGTCGGACTGCATCCGTGTGGTGGCCGCCGAGAACGAGCCCGACCATCCCGTGTCCGCGGGCGAGCGCTACGCGGCGGTCTATGAGATCAACCTCGCGCGCTGCATCTTCTGCGGCTACTGCGAGATCGCCTGCCCGTTCGACGCGATCACGATGGGCCACGACTACGAGATGTCCGACTACCACCGGTCGGACCTGATCTTCACGAAGGAGATGCTGCTCGCCGAGCCGCTCGAGCGCACGCCGCTGAAGCGTGCGGGCGAATAATCTGCGCTCGCGATGGCGGAGCTGCTGTTCTTCATCGCAGGGATCGGCGCGATTGCCGGAGCGATCGGCGTCGTGGTCCTGCGCAACCCGTTCTACAGCGTCCTCGCGCTCGTCTTCCACCTGCTCTCGCTCGCCGCGCTGTTCCTGCTGCTGCGGGCCGAGTTCGTCGCCGCCGCGCAGGTCGTCGTCTACGCGGGCGCGGTCATGGTCCTCTACGTGTTCGTGGTGTCCTACGTCGGCGGCGCCGACGAACCGCTGTCGATCACCGGCGGGCCCGGGCTGCGCGCCGCCGCCCCGATCTTCGCCGGTGCCCTGTTCATCGAGCTGTGCATCGCCACGCTCGGCTCGGGGCTGAAGGCGATCAACTCCGAGGGCGCGCCCTACCAGGCGGGCTTCGGCACCCCCGAGGAGATCGGGCGCTTGCTGCTCACCGACTTCCTGCTGCCCTTCGAGGTCGCCTCCTACCTGCTGCTCGTGGCGGCCGTCGGCGGCGTCGTCCTGGCCCGGCGCCGGCGCGGGCTGGAGGGCATGCCCGAGGTCCCGGCCGCCGAGGTCACCGCCGGCGAGGTCGCAGCGCGGCCGGAGACGGGCACGCTCGCCGAGGTCGCCGGCGGCCCGCCGACGGTCGGGCGACAGGGGCGCGAGGAGCCGCCGCCGGCCGGGGTCGGGGGCTGGTAGGCGTGAACATCGGCTGGTACCTCGCCGTCTCCGCGCTGATCTTCTGCATCGGCGCCGCCGGCGTGCTCGTGCGCCGCAACCCGCTCGTGATCCTGCTCTGCCTCGAGCTGATGCTCAACGCCGGCAACCTCGCGCTGATCGCCTTCGCGCGCATGCACGGCAACGGCGACGGCCAGATCTTCGCGATCATCGTCATGGTCGTCGCCGCCTGCGAGGTCACCATCGGGCTCGGGCTGATCGTCGCCATGTACCGCCGCCGGCTGCCCATCGACGTCGACGAGCTGCGGGAGCTGCAGGGCTGATGAAGACGATGGAGACCGCCGCCTGGCTCGTCCTGCTCTTCCCGCTCACCGGCTGCGTCCTCATCTCGCTGCTCTTCAACCGCCTGCCCGGCAAGGCGGCGGGCTGGCTGGGAACGCTCGCGATCGCCGCCGCCTTCGTGAGCTCGGTGGTCGTCCTGGTCAAGCTCCAGGACCTGCCCGCCGACTCGCGCCAGCAGGTCTTCGTGGCGTGGGACTACGCGAAGACGGTCGGGGTCGACGCCCAGCTCTCGATCCTCATCGACCCGCTCGCGGTCTACATGATGCTCGTCGTCAGCGGGGTCTCGACGCTGATCCACCTCTACTCGGTGGCCTACATGGGGTCGGACCGCGGCTACTCGCGCTTCTTCGCCTACCTGAACTTCTTCGTCTTCTCGATGCTCGTGCTGGTCATGGCCGGGAACTTCGTGATCCTCATCGTCGGCTGGGCGTTCGTGGGCGCGGCGTCCTACCTACTGATCTCCTTCTGGTACCGGCGCAGCACCGCCACCCGCGCGGGCATCAAGGCGTTCGTGATCAACGTCGTGGGCGACGTCGGCCTCGTGCTCGGCACCTTCTTCATCTTCCGCCGCACGGGCACGCTGGACTTCCTGGGCGCCTTCCAGGAGGCCCCCGACGTGTTCGCGCGCAACGACGCCGACCTCGTGGCCGGATGCATCATGCTGCTGGTCGGGGCCTTCGCGAAGTCCGCCCAGGTGCCGTTGCACACGTGGCTGCCCGACGCCATGGAGGGCCCCACCCCGGTCTCGGCGCTGATTCACGCGGCGACGATGGTCACCGCGGGCGTCTACCTCATCGCGCGCATGCACCCGCTCTTCGAGTTGGCCCCCGCCGCCGCCGACGTGGGCGCGGTCGTGGGCTGCCTGACGCTGCTCATCGCCGCGACGATCGGCCTCGCGGTCACCGACCTCAAACGGGTCATCGCCTACTCGACGATGTCGCAGATCGGCTACATGATCATGGCCGTGTCGGCCGGCGCCTACGCCGCCGGGATGTTCCACCTCCTGACCCACGCCTTCTTCAAGGCGCTGCTCTTCATGGGCGCCGGCTCGATCATCGCCGCGATGGCCAACGAGCAGTCGCTGGACAAGATGGGGGGCTTTCGCAAGGCGCTGCCCTTCACCTACCTGTGCTTCGTCGTCGGCGGCCTCGCGCTCTCGGGCGTGCCGCCTTTCTCGGGCTACTTCTCCAAGGACGAGATCCTCGCCGACATGGGGGCGTTCGGCGGCTGGCACTGGGCCCTCTACGTCGCGGGGTACGTCGGCGCGTTCCTCACCGCCGTCTACACGTTCCGGATGATCTTTCGCGCCTTCTGGGGGGATCCCGTCCCCGAGGCGCGCGAGCTCGAGGAGGGCCACATCCATCACGCCGAGCCCTTCAACCCGGCCTCCGGCGAGGCCGAGGACTCCGACGTCGGCTTCCCGGGGCCCGAGCACCACATCGCCGAGCGCGCGTTCCCGATGAAGGCGGCGATGACCGTGCTCGCGATCGGGGCGACCGGGCTCGGACTCCTGCAGATCCCCAACGTCGACGAGGTCATCACGAACTTCCTGGCGCCGAGCTTCGAGGGCTCGACGAGCTTCGAGGTGCACCCCTCCGACGGGCTGACCTATTTCGGGCTCGCGCTCGGCGCGGTCATCGGCGTGGCTGGCATCGCCACCGCGTACGTGATCTGGGTCGCGCGACCGGGAACCTCGACTCGCATCCGCGAGCGCGCCCGCGCCCTCTACGAGCTGTTCGTCAACAAGTGGTTCTTCGACGAGGCCATCGACCGCGTCTTCGTGCGTCCCGCGGCGTGGACGGGCCGCTTCGCCCAGCAGACCTTCGAGCGCGTGGTCGTCGACGGGGTCTTCGTCGGCGGGACGACGGCGGTGGTGCGGGCGGGCTCCTCGGCCGTGCGCGCGGTCCAGGACGGCTACCTGCGCGTGTACGCGGCCCTGCTGCTCGTCGGCCTCGCCGGCGTCGCCCTCTACTTCCTGATCGTCAGCTGATGCCGCTCTCGATCCTCATCTGGCTCCCCCTCGCCGCCGGGCTGGTCGCGGCGCTGTTCCCGGGGCGGATCGCCCCTCGCATCTCGCTGCTCGGCACACTGGGCGCGCTGGGGATCGCCGTCGGGCTTCTCGCCGACTTCCCCTCGACCGGCTCGGCGACGCTGACCCACGTCACCGACGCAGACTGGATCCCGCAGCTGGGCATCCACTACAAGCTCGGCCTGGATGGGCTGAACCTCTTCCTCATCGTCCTCACCACGCTGCTGTGGGCGAGCGTCACGCTGTGGGCGAACTTCCGCGCGTGGGAGCGCCCGCGGCTGTTCTTCTTCCAGCTCGCTCTGGCCGAGAGCGCCGTGCTCGGGGCCTTCTGCGCCCAGGACCTCGCGCTCTTCGTCGGCTTCTTCGACCTGATGCTGATCCCGTTCTACTTCCTCACCGGCGCCTGGGGCGGGCCGAACCGCGTGCGGGCGACGACGAAGCTCGTGATCTACACGCTCGTCGGCTCGCTGCTCATGCTGGCCGCGGCGATCGCCACGGCCGTGCTGGCGACACCGCCCGACGGCAACACCACCTTCGTGCTCTCCGAGCTTCGCCGGCTGCCGCTCCCCGTGGGCAGCCAGGAGTGGATCTTCCTGTGCTTCGCCGCGGCCTTCCTGGTCAAGATGCCGGCCTTCCCCGTGCACGGGTGGGCGCCCGACGCCTACCGGACGATGCCGCTCCCGGTCCTCGCGCTGTTCTCGGCGGTGCTGTCGAAGGTCGCCGCCTACGGCTTCCTGCGAATCGTGCTGCCGCTCTACCCCGACGCGAGCGCGCACTTCCAGACGCTGATCCTGCTCATCGCGCTGGCCTCGATCCTCTACGGCTCGGCGATGGCCTTCACGCAGACCAACGCGAGGCTGATCCTCGCCTTCTCCTCGATCGCCCAACTCGGCTTCATCACGCTCGGGATCTTCTCGCTGCGGCCCGAGGGCGCCCAGGGCGCGCTCTTCCAGATGGTCAACCACGGGCTCGTCGTCGCGCCGCTGTTCTTCATCGTCGCGCTCCTCGCGGCCCGGGCCGGGGGCTCGGAGGACATCCGCGACATGGGCGGCATCGCCTTCCGGGCGCCCGTTCTCGCCGCGCTCTTCCTGATCGTCGCGCTCGCGACCCTCGCGATGCCGGGCTCGGCGAACTTCATGGGCGAGTTCCTCATCCTGCTCGGCGTCTTCAAGGCGAAGATCGCCATCTGCATCGTCGCCTTCACCGGAGTGGTGCTGGCGTCCGTCTACATGCTGCGCGCCTACATCCGCATGATGCACAACCGCGTGGGCGAGAAGGTCACCTCGCGCGAGATGAGCTGGCGCGACGGGATCGTGCTCGCCCCGCTGGTGCTCGTGATCCTCGGCCTCTCGCTCTACCCGCAACTCGCCCTGCGCCGCTCGGAGACCTCGGTGGTCTCGTCGGTCGCGCCCGCGAGGGAAATAGCTGCGCACGCGGCGCCCCGGGAGCTCGGACAGGTGCGGCCGTGACGACGCTGGCGCTCAGCGGACCGCCGATCGACTTCGCCGGGCTGTCTCCGCTGATCGCGCTCGTGGGCGGCGCGTGCGTCGTGCTGATGGTGGGCCTGTTCCCCGGGCGCGGCGTGCGCAGGTGGGGCGTGCCGGCCCTCACCCTCGTGACCATCGCGACCTTCGCCGGCCTGACGATCTGGCAGTGGGGAGAGGGCAAGTCGATCATCTCCGGGGCACTGCGAGTCGACGACCTCGCGCTGGCCCTGAACCTGATCTTCGCCACCGCAGCGGGCGCCGCCGTGCTGCTCTCGTGGCGGGCGCTGGCGCCCGAGGAGGCCGGCCACGGCGAGTACCACGCGCTGCTCATCTCCTCGGTCGCCGGCATGGCGGTGCTCGTCGGCGCCCAGAACCTCGTGACCCTGTTCCTGGGCCTCGAGCTGCTCTCGATCCCGCTCTACGTCCTCTGCGCGACCGAGCTGCGGCGCGAGACCTCGCTCGAGTCGGGCCTGAAGTACCTGATCATCGGCTCGGTCGGCTCGGCGACGCTCCTCTACGGGCTCGCGCTCGTCTACGGGGCCACGGGCGACACCGACTTCTCGGGCATCGCCAGGGCCCTGGGCGAGAACGACCTCGCCAAGGACCCGCTGATGCTCACCGGCATCGGGCTGATCGCGGTGGGGCTGGCTTTCAAGGCCTCGGTAGCGCCCTTCCACCAGTGGACGCCCGACGTCTATGAGGGCGCGCCGACACCGATCACGGCGTTCATGGCGGTGGCGACCAAGGCGGCGGCCTTCGGCGTCGCGCTGCGGATCTTCGACGTCGCGCTCGCCGACGCGCAGCTGGACTGGGCGCCGCTGCTCGCAGCGCTGGCTGCCATCACGATCGTCGTGGGCAACGTCGGCGCGCTCGGGCAGTCCTCGCTCAAGCGCCTGCTGGCCTACTCGAGCGTCGCCCAGGCCGGCTATCTGATGATCGGCGTGGTGGTGGGCTCGCGGCTGGGCCTTCAGGCGACGGTCTTCTACCTGGCGATCTACCTCGCGGCGAACCTCGCGGCCTTCGCGGTGATCATCGCGCGCGAGCGCGAGACCGACCTGGGCGACGACATCTCCTCGGTGGCGGGCATCGGCGCGACGCGCCCATGGCTGGCCTGGCCCATGACCCTCGCCATGCTGTCGCTCGCAGGCATCCCCGCGACCGCGGGGTTCATCGGCAAGATCTACCTCATCGAGGCGGCCGTCGACGGCGACTACACGTGGCTCGGCGTCGTGCTCGTCGTCGGCTCGATGATCTCGCTCGCGTACTACCTGCGGGTGATCGCCGCCATGTGGATGCGCGAGGCGCCGGTGCTCGACGACGTGCGCGGCGCGCGGCCGGCGATGGCCGGAGGTGCGCCGGAGGGGGACGCGGAGGGCGGCGGCGAGGGCGATCTCGCCCGGGCGCCCGGCAGTTACCCCTCGCCGGCGCAGGCCGACGCTCCCGCGCGCTCAGCGCCCGGCGGCGACCTCGCGCCGGCCGCGGCCGGGTCCGCCGATCGCGCTGCGGGCCGGGGTGGGCGGACACAGCCGGAGGTCGCCGCCGTCGCCGTGGTCTTCGGCGCGGCCAGCCTCGTCCTCGGCATCATCCCCTCGCCGCTGCTCGACCTCGCGCGCGACGCGGGCTCGGCCCTCGGGCTGTTCTGAGCCCAGGCGCCTACGGCACGAGCACGCGGTCGCCGCGCGCCACCTTCGCGCGCCGTCGGCGCCAGTAGCATCGCCGTCCCCGTGCACTACCCCGTCGAGACGTTCTCCGAGACCGACCGCGAGCGGCTCGCGCCGCACGTGACCAACCTCGACCGGCCGGTCTTCGCGCTCGTCAACCTGCCCGACACCATGAAAGGCGCGCTGTTCGCGCGCTACTCCCGCTACCCGGGCACCCTGCGCCGCCTCTTCCTCGACGAGTTCGCCGCCGACCTGCCGGACGGCGTCGCGCGCTGGGAGGGCGCGGAAGGCGAGCGCGCGGCGGCGCTCTACGAGCGGATCTTCCTCGGCTACGGCGACGACTCGGTCGCCCAGCTCGGCGGCGCGCACATCGCCTGCGAGTGGGCGAGCAACGTCCTCACCAAGATCCTCCAGCGCCCGCGGCTCGCCGCCTATCTCGAGCAGTCGACCCGCTACATCGCCTACGACCAGCCGATGGAGGGCGGTGGAGAGGGCCGGTCAGGAGCGCCCCGGCGCTACCGCTACTACCGCGACGCCGAGCTCGGCCCGCCCTACGAGGCGGCCATGGACGCGCTCTTCGACGTCTACGCGCGCGCGCTCCCGCGCGTGACCGCATGGGCGGCGGAGCGCTTCCCGGCGGCCAGCGGGGAGTCCGACGCCGCCCACCAGCGGGCGGTGCGCGCCAAGGCGCTCGACCTGTTGCGCGGGCTGCTCCCAGCCTCCTCGCTCTCGCACATGGGCATATTCGCGTCCGGCCAGGCCTACGAGCAACTGATCCTGCACCTGCTCGCCCACCCGCTGCCCGAGGCGCGCGAGTACGGGGGCCTGATCCTCGACGAGGTGCAGGCGGTGATGCCGAGCTTCGTGACCCGCGTGCAGCGTCCCGAGCGCGGTGGGCGCTGGATCTCCTACCTCGAGCACCGCGAGGCCGCCACCCGCCGCTGGGCCGGCCGCCTGGGCCTCGACCGCGCGCACGACGAGAGCCTCGGCCCCTCCGTCCGCCTGCTCCACGTCGACGGCGACGAGGACCGGCTGCTCGCCGCGCTGCTCTTCGAGGGCGGCGCGACCGCCGAAGAGGAAGCGCTCGACGCCGTCCGTGCGCTGGACGGCGAGGACCGCGTCGCGCTCGCCGACGACCTCCTCGGCGGCCGCGAGAACCGGCGCCACCGGCCCGGTCGCGGCCTCGAGGCGCTCCGCTACCGCTTCGAGATCGTCTCGGACTACGGCGCCTTCCGCGACCTGCAGCGCCACCGCATGCTCACCGTCCAGTGGCAGTCGCTCACCCCCGACCTCGGCGCCGGCGTCCCCGCCGAGGTCGACGACGCCGGCTGCGGCGACGACTACCGCCGCGCGCTGGAGCGCTCGCGTGCCGAGTACGGGCGGCTGGTCGAGGCGGGACTGGAGCGAGCCGCCCCCTATGCGCTGTGCCTGGGCTACCGCATCCGCTACGTGCTCGACCTCAACGCGCGGGAAGCCATGCAGCTCATCGAGCTGCGCTCCGGCCGCGAGGGCCACCCCTCCTACCGTGCGGTCGCCCACGAGATGCACGCCCGCATCGCCGCAGTGCACCCCGCGGTCGGCACCGCGATGGTCCACGTCGACCGCGAGGCCGAGCCGCGCCTGGAGCGCATCCTCTCGGAGATGCGGACGCAGTCCCGGCGCGAGGCCGCCACGCGCTGAGCCGGCGCGGGACCGCAAGCGCCACGGCCCATCCCTCGCGGGATGAAGACGAAGCCGGTGGCCGTGACGCGCGATGTCGCTGACCGCCGTCGCAGACGCCGCGGCGCCGTGATACGACCGGGCCCGCACCTCGCCCGCGTCTCCGACCCCTCCTTGCGGACGAAATGTGAGCGTCGCCGACGCGATCGCCCGGACTCTCGCTCCGCCGCGACGATGCGAGAGCGGACCACGAGCCACTTGGGCGCCGGACGTCGTCCAAGACAGGCGTGATCGAGGCGTCATTGGAGACGCTCGCATGACCGCCGAAGCGGTTGGTGAGGCTCGAGGTCGCACACCGCGGGGGTAGCTACGAAGCGCTATCGGAGATGGCAGCGGCCGTTTGGTCGTGCTTGGGCTTTTCGGGAGTCAGCAGTCCGGCTTGGAGGGTTGAGCGGACCCAGGTTGCCCAGTGGTCGGCGGTCCAACTCTGTTCGATGACGAGGAAGCGGTAGAGGTCGGGGTGTCCGGTCGCGTGGATGATCGCCGCGGCGTCGTCGAGTGAGAGTCCCTCGCGGAGGGCGCCGCGTTCGGCGAATAGGGCCGCTCCGGACCGGTAGCTGCGCAGCCGCTCCTCGGCCCGTGCTCGCTCGAGGTCCGAGGCCGCCTGGTCGAGCGCGGCGGCTTGGCGGAGGAGCCGGTAGAAGGGGGCGGTGCGCCGCCTTGAGTCCTGCCAGATGTCTACGAGCTGGTCGAGGCTTTTTCGGGGATCCGGTTCGTCCTCGGCCTGGGCCAGCAGGAACGTTGGTGCCGGCGTGGGGGCGTGCTCGCCGGCCGCGGCGTAGTCGAGCACCTCGGAGAGGACGTCTCGCTTCGCGCCGATTGAGTTGTAGATGGTCTGGATCGCGACTCCCGCCTCGCTGGCGATGGTGCTGAGCGTCGTGGCCAGGTAGCCGCGCTCGATGAAGAGGTGACTGGCCGCGTGGACGATGGCCATCTGGGTCGCGTCGGCGGAGATCGTGCGGCGGTCGTTGACACGGAGCATCTGGTTAGAATAACATTCCAGTTCTTAGAAGTAGGTTCCAAGAGAATCAACGGGAGGCCGTGATGCCGACCATGGATGTGAACGGGGCTGCGCTCTACCACGAGCTCAGGGGTGCGGGGCCACCGCTCCTGCTGATCATGGGCGCCAGCGGCGACGGCGGTGTCTTCGATCGGTTCGCCGACCTGCTCGCCGAGGAGTTCACCGTCGTCACGTATGACCGGCGCGGGAACGGCCGCAGCCCCCGCCCGGCGGGCTGGGAAACGACCTCGCCCGAGGAGCAGGCCGACGATGCGGCCGCACTGCTCGACGCTCTCGGCCTCGCCCCGGCCGCCGTCTTCGGCACCAGCAGCGGTGGCATCTTCACGCTCGCGATGCTCATTCGTCGTCCGCATGCGGTGCGCGCTGCGCTCTTGCATGAGCCTGCGCTCTTCACGCTGTTCGACGATCCCGAGGCGGCGCGGAGCACCGTGACCGAGACCGTCTCGGCCGGCATGGAAGCAGGCGGGCCGCCGGCCGCGTTCGAGAGGTTCATGCGCCTCGTCGCGGGAGACGCCAACTGGGAGCAGCTCAACCCGAGCGTGCGCAAGCGGATGCTCGCAAGCGCCGGCACGTACTTCGGTGACGAGATCGGCAAATTCGACACCTACCTACCCGACCACGAGGACTTGGCCAAGATCTCCGCGCCCGTGCACCTCCTCGCAGCGACGACAGCCTGCCCTACTTCGCCCAGGCCGCGGGCCGGCTCGCCACGCGCCTTAATGTCGACATCACGCGCGTCCCCGGTACGCACTTCGGCTACCTGGACCATCCGGCGCAACTGGCGCAGACCGTCAGCGCACTGCTTCGGAACGGCGGCCGCTGACCATCCCGAGAGTCCGGCCCGCGGTTACAGAGGCCTCGAACTCCAGAACGTCGCCAGCGGCGACACTCCGCGAGATCGAGCGCCCTGATCTTGGCGTCGGCATATGCCGGCTGGGGCGGTTCCTTGCCGCCGGAGGTCGCAGAGCGCCGTCTTGGTCAGGCGCTCGCATTGGCAGATGGCGCGCCCGGGGCCTTCGTCGATGCGCTGCTGCCCGCGATGTTCTCCAAGACGATGCCGCGCGAGACGGTGGACAACTTCCGCACATGCATGCAGGCGTTCCATCCGCGCGGGTTTCGGGCCATGGCGCAGGCCTCCGCCGAGGACGTCCGCGACGTGCTACCGCACGTCGACGTCCCGACGTTGCTCGTGTATGGGCAACGCGACGAGCGCGCACCGCTGACGGTGGCCGAGGCCCTGCACGCAGCAATCTCCAGCTCGAAACTCGTCGTCCTGCCGGACGCTGGTCATCTCTGCAACCTCGAAGCCCCGGACGAGTTCAACGTCGCAATCCGGGACTTCCTCCACGACAACCGCAGCTAGACCCCACCGGCGTGGCGCCGCAACTCACGTCCGCCTGGCGGCGGCCACTCAACCCTGACCGCAATTTCGAGACGCGACGCCGCCATGCCGCGTCGACCCCAGCTTCGCTGGAAGATCGCTTGCGATTTGCTCCCATGCTTGCTAATCTGCAAGCAGCAGCAAGCACCACCCCCGCAAGCGAATCAAACTGGGAGGACCGACATGGCCACGCAGACCAAGAGCCGCAACGGGACCGACAACCCCCGCCTCGAGCAGACCTACGACGAGACCGTCGAGCGAATCCGCGACCTCAACGAGCGGATCCTCGAGTCCGGCAAGAAGGCCGGCACCATGTACCTCGACGCCTACGAGAAGTCGCTCTCGAGCATCGCCGACCTCCAGGACCGCGTCGCCGACGCGAGCCAGATCGAGTGGGTCTCCGCCGTCGCCAATGCGCAGGCGAACTTCACCCGCGAGATCGCGAAGTCCTACAGCGCCGCAGGCCGCGACCTTCTCAAGTAGAGGAGCAACCTCCTCAAGCGAAGGAACCGCGCGATGTCCGTCTCGGCGGGCCGCGCGCCGCAAGCCCGAGCGGGTGGCCTCGTGCCGCCCGCTTCAGCGGGCAGTCCAGCCCTGGTCCATAGTGACCGGCACCCCGGTGAACGACCGGCCACTGGGCCCGAGGAGGAAGAGGACCACGTCCGCGACCTCCTCGGGCTCGATCAGGCGTTTGACAGCGTGCGGAGCGAGGATGACCTCCTCCAGCACGCGCTCCTCCGACACCCCGTGCCGTCTCGCCTGGTCGGGCAGCTGCCGCTCCACGAGCGGCGTTCGCACGTACCCAGGGCACACCGCGGTCGCGGTGACGCCTCGCTCGGCGCCTTCGAGGGCGAGCGTCTTCACGAGCCCGAGCACGCCGTGCTTGGCCGACACGTAGCCCGCCTTGAACGGCGAGGCCACGAGGGCGTGCGCGGAGGCGATCGCCACGAAACGACCGTCGCCGTGCTCGGTCAGCGCGGGCCAGCCGTAGCGCGCAAGCAGGAAGGGACTCGTGAGCAGGATGGCGATCAGCGCGTCCCAACGGTCCTCGGGGAACTCCTCGATCGGCGCCAGGTGCTGGAAGCCGGCATTGGGGACGATCACGTCGAGCCGCCCGAAGCGCTCGAGCGCCGCCTCGACCGCGCCCCGGTTGCCCTCACGCGTCGTGAGGTCGGCGGCGTGGCCGACGCCGGGCCCCTCCGGATCGGGCTCGAGATCGACGGCGAGGACGTTCATTCCCGCCTCCTCGAAGCGCGCCGCGACCGCACGGCCGATGCCGCTGGCGGCTCCCGTGACGATGGCGCTGCGGCGTTCCGATGCCTCCATGGCGGGAGGTATACCCGACGAGCGAACGGTAGGGTTCGGCCGACATGACGACACCCGTTCTCAACAAGACCACCACCTGTCCCCCCTCGCTCACGGCCGCCTGGGCCGACAACGGCGTCGAGACGTGGCGCGCGCTGGTCGAGGGCTCTCTCGACTACTGGAAGGCGGCCGCCGCCCGCGCCGCGAGCCCGCTCGACCTGGCGGGTGACCTCTCGCGCTGGTGGGCCGTCGCCTCCACGCGCCGGCGCCCTCGCTGGCACACGCCCAACGAGGTCGTGCTGTCCTCGCCGGTCGCCCGGCTGCGCGACTTCTCGGCCGCGAGCCGCGACCGCGTCGTCCCGACCCTCGTGCTCCCGCCCCAGGCCGGCCACGACTCCTGCATCGTCGACTACAGCCCTGCCCAGAGCCAGATCCAGGTGCTGCGCACAACCGGCCTGACCCGTCTCTTCTCGCTCGACTGGATCGGCGCGACGCCCGAGACCAAGGACGCGACCATCGACGACTACCTCGAGGTCCTCGACCGCTCGGTCGAGCATCTGGGGGGCAAGGTCAACCTCGTCGGCGACTGCCAGGGCGGCTGGCTGGCAACGATCTACGCCGCGCTGCGGCCCGACGTCGTCAACACGCTGACCATCGCCGGAGCGCCGATCGACTTCCACGCCGGCGAGCCGATCATCCACGGCTGGGTCGACGCGCTCAGCCGCGGCATCGACATGGCCTTCTACGAGGGCGTCGTCGCCATGGGCGGCGGGGTCCTCAAGGGCGAGTCGATGCTCAACGGCTTCATCCTCATGAAGCCCGAGAACGAGGTCGCCAAGCAGCTCCAGCTGCTCGCGAACCTCGGCGACGAGCGCCACGTCGATCGCTATCGCCACTTCGAGGACTGGTTCAAGCACACCCAGGACATCCCCGGCGCCTTCTACCTGTGGATCGTCGAGCACCTGTTCCGCGACAACGCGCTGCTGCGCGGCGAGCTCGAGGTGAGCGGCGAGAAGGCCGAGCTCCGCCGCATCGACGTCCCGCTGCACCTCCTGGGCGGCGACGCGGACCACATCACCCCTCCAGCCCAGGTCTTCGCGCTCGCCGACCACGTCTCCACGCCGGCGGACCACGTCACCAAGGCGACGACGAGCGGCGGCCACCTCGGCCTCTTCATGGGCCACGAGGCGCTGCGCGAGCACTGGCCGGCGATGATGGCCGACGTGCTGGTCGAGTCCAAGGCGAAGACCCGCCGTAAGCCGGCCGAGCCACGCGGCGTGAAGCGGACGCCCAAGCCGGCACGAGCACTGCCCGCGCCGTAGCGCCTACTCCTCGCTTGCGGCGGCCGAGCTCCTGCGCCGCCGGCGTCGCCGCGGCCCGCCGTTCGCGGCCACGAAGGCCTCGTACATCTCCAGCAGCGCCTGCTTCTGGCGGCCGGTGAGGGTCGGATCGGCGCGGACCGCCGCGACGGCGGCCGGTTCCTCGTCGGCGTCCCGGGCCATCCCGGCCTGCTCGTAGAGCGAGTCGGTCGTCGTCTCCAGCGTCGTGGCGATCGCGTCGAGCACCCGGTCGGAGGGCTCGCGCACCCCGCGCTCGATCTGCGACAGGTACGGATTGGAGATCCCGGCCATGCGCGCGAACTGCCGCATCGAGAGCGCCGAGAGCTCGCGTTGACGACGGATGATCTCGCCGAGGGAATCGCCAGCGTCGGGCACGGGTTGAGCATAGTGCCGCGCGGGGTAGACCCTCGGCGATGGGGGAGCGCGAAACGCCCGAGGAGCAGGTCCGTCGCCTGGACGAGGAGGCCGAGAGCTCGACCGCCAAGGCGATGGAGGACCTGGTCCAGCGCGACGCCTTCGGAGAGCTGCTCGCACGGACGACCGAGAACCTCGTGGCCGTCGTCAAGATCGGCAACGACGTCATGGACTCGCTCCTGCGCAACCTGCGCGTCGCGAGCCGGCGCGACGTCACGCGCCTGGGCCAGCAGCTCAACCGCACCGAGGACAAGCTCGAGCTCGTGCTCCAGCACCTCGAACGCGTCGAGGACGAGCTGGGCGAGGAGCGCGAGCGCCCGGCCGCCCGGGGGCGGAGCCGCACGACGGGCGGTTCGGGCCGCTCACCGAACGGCGGCGGAGCCTCCGGCTCGCGCCGGCGCACCTCCTCGGACAAGAAATGAGCGCCGTCTCGACGCTCGCCCGGGCGCCCGCGGCCGCCGTCGAGTTCGCCAACGTCCTGCTCACCCAGGACGACGCCGCGATCGGGACCACGCCCAAGGACGCGGTGTGGACGTGGCGAACCACGACGCTGTACCGCTACCGGTCCACCCAGCGTCGCCACCCGGTGCCGGTGCTCCTCGTCTTCGCGCTCATCAACCGCCCCGACATCTTCGATCTGCGACCCGGCAACTCGTTCGTCCAGTTCCTGCTCGGCGAGGGCTTCGACGTCTTCCTGCTCGACTGGGGCGTGCCCGACGACGCCGACGCCGACCTGGGGATCGAGGCCTACGTCTGCGACGCGCTGCCCTGGGGTATCCGCGAGACCCTGCGGGCCGCCGGCCAGGAGCAGGTTTCGGTCGTCGGCTGGTGCATCGGTGGTGCGCTCACCGCGATGCACGCGGCCCTCGAGCCGGATGGGCCCGCGCGCAACCTCGTCCTGCTGACCACGCCCGTCGACACCGCCAACTCGCGCTACGGGCGCTGGGTCGCGCGCGAGAGCTTCGACCCCGAGCGGGTCACCGACGCGTGGCCGTCGGTCCCCGGCGGTGCCGTCGACACGGCGAACAAGCTCCTCAAGCCCGTCACCAACCTCTGGACGACCAACCGCCGCCTCTGGCAGCAGGTCCTCGAGGGCAAACACGACCGCGAGAGCTTCCAGGCCATGAGCAAGTGGGTCGGCGACAACCCGCCGTTCCCCGGGCGCGCCTACCGCGAGTGGATCACCTGGATGTACAAGGAGAACCGCCTGGTCCGCGGCACCCTGCGCCTGCGCGGCCGGCGCGTCGACCTCGGGCGCATCCACCAGGACCTGCTCGTGGTGACGGCCTGCGACGACCACATCACACCGACGGCCGACACCGAGCCGATCTTCACGCTCGTGGGCTCGCAGGACGTCACCCGCTTGGCCCGTCCCGGCGGGCATATCGGGCTGATGGCCGGGTCAGGCGCCCGCGAGGACGTCTGGGCGGACATCGCGGCCTGGCTCGCCGCACGATCCGACGCGTAAGGAAACGAGGGAGGGAACCGCCATCATGGCGACCGTAAGCAGGACCCAGGAGGAGATGCGCAAGCGCGACGGCGCCGCGCAGGTCAGCGCGGAGGAGACGGCCCGCGGCTCGAAGCTCGAGGGCCGCGTCGCCATGGTCACCGGCGGCACGCGCGGCATAGGCGCGGCGATCTGCCGCAGCCTCGCCGCGCAGGGCGCGTCGGTTGCGGCCAGCTACCGCGGCAACAAGGGGCGCGCCGAGCAGTTCCTCAACGAGCTGCTCGACAGCGGCGTGGAGGCGAGCGTCCACCAGGGGAACGTGGGTTCCTCCGAGGACTGCCGCCGGACGGTGAGCGAGGTCCTCGAACGTCACGGCCAGCTCGACATCCTCGTCAACAACGCCGGCATCACGTTGGACAAGACGGCGCTCAAGATGGACGACGAGGACTGGCACAACGTCCTCGCCGTGAACCTCTCGGGCGCGTTCTTCATGTCTCGGGCCGCGCTGCGCCCGATGATCGAGCAAGGCAACGGGCGAATCGTGAACATCTCCTCGATCGTCGGCCAGATGGGCAACATCGGCCAGTCCAACTACGCAGCGTCGAAGTCGGGGCTGTTCGGCCTCACGACCACGATGGCCCGCGAGGCCGCCCAGGCGCTCGCCAAGGCGGGCAAGCTCGAGGACGACAGCATCGGCGTGACCGTCAACGCGGTCGCACCGGGGTTCATCGCGACCGAGATGCTCGACCACATCCCCGAGAAGGTCCTCGACGGGCTGCGCAAGCAGATCCCCGTCGGCCGGCTCGGCCGCGCCGACGAGGTCGCGCGCGTCGTGCACTTCCTGTGCGACGACGCCTCGGCCTACATCACCGGACAGGTGTGGGCGGTCAACGGCGGGATGGAGATGTAGCGAGCGCAGCCGGGCCTGACGCACGAACGGCGCGGCCGGTCTCCCGGCCGCGCCGCTTTGTCGCGGTGGTGATGCCTCGCGGGCGGGCGGCGGCCTACTCGTCGCTTTCCTCCTTGGCAGCGAGGTCCTGCACGACCGTCGGGTCGCGCAGGGTGGTGACGTCGCCCAGCTCGCGGCCCTCGGCGACGTCGCGCAGCAGGCGCCGCATGATCTTGCCCGAGCGGGTCTTGGGCAGGTCGGCCGCCCAGACGATGCGCTTCGGCCGCGCGAGCTTGCCGATGCGCTTCGCGACGTGCTCCCGGATCTCGACCACGAGCTCGTCGCCGCCTTCGCTCTCCTTGCCCTCGAGGGTCACGAAGGCGCAGACGGACTGGCCGCTGTCCTCGTCGCTCTGGCCGATCACGGCGGCCTCAGCGACCCGCGGGTGGGAGACGATCGCCGACTCGATCTCCGCCGTGGACATGCGGTGGCCCGCGACGTTGAGGACGTCGTCGATGCGACCGATGATCCAGTAATAGCCGTCCTCGTCCTTGCGCGCGGCGTCGCCGACCAGGTAGGTCTCCTTGCCGAACTTCGACCAGTAGGTCTCCACGTAGCGGTCGTCGTCGCCGAACAGCGTGCGGAGCATCCCCGGCCATGGCTTGCGCAGGATGAGCAGCCCCTGGCCGCCGTCGACCTCGTCGCCGCTCTTCTCGTCGACCACCACGGCGTCGACCCCGGGCAGGGGGAAGGTAGCGGACCCGGGCTTGGTCTCGGTGATCCCCGGCAGCGGCGAGATGAGGATCTGCCCCGTCTCGGTCTGCCACCACGTGTCGACGATCGGGCAGCGCTCCCCGCCGATCACGATGTGGTACCAGAGCCACGCCTTCGGGTTTATCGGCTCGCCCACCGTGCCGAGCAGGCGCAGGGACGACAGGTCGTGCTTGCCCGGATACTCCGCGCCCCACTTCATGCAGGCGCGGATCGCCGTCGGCGCGGTATAGAAGACGCTCACCTTGTAGCGCTCGATGAGCTCCCACCAGATGTCCTTGTCCGGGTAGTCCGGCGCGCCCTCGAACATCACGCTCGTCGACCCGTTCGAGAGCGGGCCGTAGACGATGTAGGAGTGCCCGGTGACCCAGCCGACGTCGGCCGAGCACCAGAACACGTCGGACTCGGGCCGCAGGTCGAAGACGTTCTTGTGCGTCCACGACACGCCGGTCATGTAGCCGCCGGTGGTGTGCAAGATGCCCTTGGGCTTGGCCGTCGAGCCCGAGGAGTAGAGGATGAAGAGCGGGTGCTCGGCATCCAGCGGCTCGGCCTCGCACTCGTCGTCGGCTGCCTCGAGCGCCTCGTGGTACCAGACGTCGCGCCCGTCGCGCATCTCGCAGTCGGCGCCGGTGCGCTTGACCACGAAGATCTTCTCGAGCGAGGCGAGGTCGCCCATGACCTCGTCGACCTGCGCCTTGACCGGCGCGGTCTTCCCCTTGCGTCGTGCGCCGTCGGCGGTGATCAGCGCCTTGGCCTCTGACACCTCCATGCGCTCCTTGACCGACTCGGCCGAAAAGCCGCCGAAGACGACGTTGTGCGGCGCGCCGATACGCGCGCACGCGAGCATCGCGACCACGACCTCCGGCACCATCGGCAGGAAGATCCCGACGATGTCGCCCTTCTCGATCCCGTTGTCCTTCAGGGCGTTGGCGAGGCGCTGGACGTCGCGGTGCAGATCGGCGTAGGTGATCTCCTCCTCCTCGCCCTCCTCACCGCGCCAATAGAAGGCGACGCGGTCGCCCTTTCCGTCCTCCACGTGGCGGTCGAGGCAGTTGTAGGACGCGTTGAGCTTGCCGTCGGCGAACCACTTCGCGAAGGGCGGGTTGGACCAGTCCAGGCCCTCGGTGGGCTCCTCGAACCAGTGCAGCAGGGTCTTGGCCTGCTGCGTCCACCACCCCTCGGGGTCCTTGGCGGCCTCGTCGTAGATCTTGGGGTCGGTGATCCGCGCGTTGCGCGCGAACTCCTCGGGCGGCGTGAAGCGCTCCTGGTCAAGCAGCTCCTCCAGGTGGGCTTCCAGCGTCCTTTGTTCGGTGGCCATGCGGCTCCTCTCTCTATCTTCTGATCGCTCTCGTTCGGCCCGGCCCGGCGCGTGCAACGCCGGGCCGGGAGAGCCCCCTAGCGCCGATCGGCCGCGGGCCGCGGACGGTCACGGCCGGCGGACGGATCGACGATGGTCTACTCCGCGGGCTCCTCGCGCTTCAGCGGAAACACCGGCAGCAGGGTGCGCCCGAACGTCGAGTTCGTCACGACCGCGAACGAGGCGTACCAGGCCGCCGCGGCGGTGGCGAGGCCGAAGTACCCGCCGAGCTTGTGCACATCGCTGTTGGCCGACGTGTCGCCGAAGCCGAGCAGGAAGAACGTCACCGTGAGCAGCAGGAACACGAGGCTGATGGCAGCCGTCGTCCGCAGGGACGCGACGAACATGTAAGCCGTGAAGATGCCCCACGCGATGAGGTAGAGGCCGACGCCGTCGCCGAGCGCGACCTTGTCCGTGATCGACGAGGCGTAGAACTGCTCGAAGGCCCAGAACGACAGCCAGAACGCGCCGTAGGACGTGAAGGCCACGGCGCCGAAGGTGTTGCCGCTGCGGAACTCCCACATCCCCGCGAGCAGCTGCGCGAGCCCGCCGTAGGCGAGCGCGAGGCCGAAGACGACGGGCACGGCGGCCTCGTTGACCAGCTCGGCGTTGAACATCGACAGGACGAAGGTCGTCAGCGCGAACGCTGCGAGGCCGAGCGGGCCGGGATCGGCGATCTTCACCTCGGGCGGCCAGCGCGTCGTGGCGGCTTCACGCTCCTGCCGCGGCGGCGTGGGGACGCCGCCGCTGTCGCGGACGGTTGAAGCTTCCATTGAGGTCCTCCCTCGGTGAGAACAGTGATCCGCGCCCGCGCGAAAACTCGCGCGCGACGCTCTCCCCTGTGTCATTCCCGCCCTGGGACGTCCCTAACCCTGCTCCGTCACTCGCCGAGCACCTTGATGACAAGGCGCTTGGGACGCCGCCCGTCGAACTCGCAGTAGAAAACCGCCTGCCACGGGCCGAGGTCGAGCCGCCCCTCGGTGATCGGCAGAACCACCTGGTGGTGGACGAGCAGGTTCTTGAGGTGCGCGTCACCGTTGTCTTCACCGCCGCGGTGATGGCGGTAGTCGCCCGGGTCGGGCGAGAGCTGGGCGGCGACGTCGTTGGCCGGCTCGCGCCAGCTCGGCGGGGCGAGCTTGTCCAGCCACTCCAGCGCGTCCTCGAGGATCCCGGGCTCGTCGTCGTTGACCCACACCCCCGCCGTGATGTGCATGGCCGAGACGAGCACCATCCCCTCGGCGACACCGGCCTCCGCGACGGCGCGCTGAACGTCCTCCGTGATGCGCACGAAGGCGCGCCGCTCGGGGATCTCGAAGGTCTTGTAGACGGTGTGGGATCGCATGGCCGGGCATGATGGCGGCATGGACCTCGGGCTGAGCGGACGCGCGGGGGTGGTGACCGGCGCGAGTCGCGGGATCGGGCTTGCCACGGTCGAGCTCCTGGCGAGCGAGGGCGCGCGCGTGGTGATGGTCGCCCGTGGCGAGGAGCGGCTGCGCGAGGCGGCTGCGCCCTTCGGGGACGCCGTCGCGGTGCTCGCGCTCGACGCGACCGGGCGCGACGCGGGCGAGCGGGCCGCCGCGGCCGTCGAGGGCTCGTTCGGGAGGCTGGACTTCGCCGTGGCCAACGCGGGGACGTCGTGGGCACGGCCAGTTCAGGAGCTGGCCGACGAGGACTGGCAGACGCAGTGGGAGCTCAACGTCATGGGGCCGATGCGGCTCATGCGGGCGACCGCGCCGCTGATGGCGCAGGGCGGCGGCGGGAGGATCGTCAACGTCGCGTCCTCCGCGGGCAAGCGCCCGTCGCTCACCAACGTCGCCTACTCTGTGACCAAGGCCGCGCAGCTCTCGCTCTCACGCGCGTTCGCCGACGCGTGGGCCGCGCACGGTGTGCTGGTCAACGCGGTGACGCCGGGACCGGTGGCCTCCGGGCTGTGGATCGCCGAGGGCGGCCTCGCCGACCAGACCGCGCAGGCGCGCGGCGTCTCCCGCGACGCCGCGCTGGAAGCGCAGAGCGCCAAGGTCCCGCTGGGCCGGTTCGCCGCGCCGGAAGAGATCGCTCGCGTCGTGGTCTTCCTGTGCTCGGACGCGGCGTCGAACGTGACCGGGGCCGCGTGGTCGGTCGACGGCGGAACGGTCGCGACGATCCTCTAGCGATGCCCCAGGAGAACGTCGACATGCTCCGCCGCGGCTACGAGGACTGGAACGCCGGCGGGCTCGATGTCGTCCTCGAGCTGCTGGACACCCGGATCGACTGGCGCAGCAGCGGCGCGACGCCCGACGCCGAGAGCTTCAGCGGCCACGACGGGGTTCGCCGCTGGTTCGCCAAGCAGGAGGAGGTGTTCGAGGCGGTCAGCTTCGTCCCGAAGGAGATCGTGGCCCACGACGACCGGGTCTTGGCGACGGTCCACATCTCGGCGCGCGGACGGGGCAGCGGGGCCACGGTCGAGATGACGACGTTCCACCTCTGGACG
Organism: uncultured Actinomycetes bacterium; assembly: GCA_963728925.1. Classification (GTDB taxonomy): domain Bacteria; phylum Actinomycetota; class Thermoleophilia; order Solirubrobacterales; family Solirubrobacteraceae; genus JBBPZA01. The sequence goes on from CAVSMB010000001.1 coordinate 67,300, forward strand.
CTCGAGCACGGGCGGGCCGCACGGCTCGAGTCCTTCGTCGACCGGGACACGGCCCTCGAGGTGGCCGACTTCGAGTGACGAGGACGATGGTCCCAGATCGCCTCACGGTCGCCACGGCGCTCCTCGGGGCCGTGCTGATCGCTCTCGATCGGCGGCTGCAACGAGGCGGCCGGGCAGGCATCATCGCGTTCGAGGTGGCCGGATCGGCGGCGCGGTCGAGCGCCATGGTGGAGAGCTGGGACGTCGATCAGCGGCGGACCGCCAGGCTGTCGCTGGTGCTCGACAACGCCTACGCGGTGTCCTACGGGGCCTGGCTCGCCCGCGCCCTGGGCGGGCGCAGCGCCGTCGCGGCGCGGCTCGCGTGCGCGGCGTCGGCGTTCGACGTCGTGGAGAACGTGACGCTCCTCGCGGTGCTGCAGGGGCGGCCGGGAGCGAGGCTGGCACAGACCGCCGCGCTGACGAAGTTCGCCCTTCTCGGAGCGGCGCTGGGCGACGCCGTGGCGGCGGGTATAGGCTCGCGCGATCCGTAGTACTGGCGCACCGCGCGCCGTCCGGCGCCGGCCGACTTCGTGTTCTCTACGGCGGCGGCGGGTCGCGCGTGACGCCGGGCGAGAGGCCGGCGTTGGCGTGGACCCACCGCGAGCGGCGCCCGAAGACGGGTCCCTCGAATGTGCGCCCGCCGCGGCGCACGAGCACGAACATGGCGATCGCGCCGATGACCCCGATGCACGCCGAGGCGTAGTAGGCGGCGGCGAAGCCGTTGACGTGCGCGCTGACGAGGTCGTCGAGCGACGCCTGGATGACCGGCTGGTTCCCCGTCCGCTCGACCGCGCGCTTGAGCCCGATCCGCTCGGCCTCGAAGATGAAGTCCTTGGCGGTCTCGGTCTGCTGGGCCGTCGGGTGGATGCCCTTGTCCGCGAGGCGTTCGTAGACCTTGTCGCGGTAGACCGACAGCTCGACGGCCAGCAGCACCGCGATGCCGAGCGCGCCGCCGAGCTGCTCGCTCGTGTTGATCATCCCCGCGGCCTGGCCTTGGTCGTCCTCGTCCACCGCGGTCAGGCCAGTCGGGTCGTTGACGGTGAGGACGATGCCGAGCCCCAGCCCCTGCAGGACTAGTCCCGGCACCAGCGCGCCGACCGACTCCGCGCCGGCCGCCAGACCGAGCGCGAGCCCCGAGGCGGCGAGGACGATGTAGCCCGTGACGAGCGGCGCGCGCCCTCCGACGCGGTCGAAGGCCCGGCCGGCGAGCGGGCCGGCGAGCACGATGGGTACCGTGGCGGGGATCAGCGCGATGCCGGCGACGGCCGGGTCGACGCCGATGACGAGCAGCATGTAGTAGGGCAGCAGGAAGCCCAGCCCGAGTTCGACCATCCCCGCCAAGAGCTGGCTGACGTTGGAGGCGAGGAAGTTGAGCTTGCGCAGCAGGCGGAAGTCGATGAGTGGATTCGCCGTGCGCATCTCCACGACGACGAAGACGGCGAGCGCGACGAGGCCGGCGGCGAGCGGGCCAAGCACCTGTGCGTCGCCGAAGCCCTCGGTGCCTCCCTGGCTCAGCCCGAAGATGATCGCCCCGATCGACACCGCGAACAGCGCCGCGCCCGGCAGGTCGAGCCCGCTGCCGGCCTGGGCCCGGCCGGGCAGGTCCGGGGTGTAGCGAAGGGCAAGGCCGGCGGCCGCGATGGCCAGCGGAACGTTCAGGGCGAAGACGAGGCGCCAGTCGATCGAGGCCAGGAGGCCGCCGAGCACCGGGCCGAGCGCGGCGAAGAAGGCCGATCCGCCGGCGAGCACACCGAGCGCCGTGCCGCGTCGCTCACTGGGGAAGACCGACGAGACGATCGCCACCCCCGTCGGCATCATCAGCGCCGCCGCGCATCCCTGGACGACGCGCGCGCCGATCATCCACGGCATGTCCTGCGCGAGTCCGGCGGCGGTCGTCGCGAAGCCGAAGGCCACCGCGCCCACGAGGAAGACGCGGCGCAGCCCGAGCAGGTCGCCAAGGCGGCCGCCGAGGACCATGAAGGCGGCGAGCGGCAGGATGTTCGCTGTGAGGATCCACTGCGACTCGTCGATCGACCCGCCGAGGTCGTTGACCGCGCGCGGGGTCGCGAGAGGGACCGCGGTCTGGTCGACCAGGATCATGCTCGCCGAGATCGTCATCGCGATGAGCGTGATCCACATCGCGCGCGTCGGGGTCGCGCCCCCGGGAGAATCGGCCAGCATGCGGGCGGGAGCCTAACCCGCTACTCGGGGTGCTTCCTGTCCGTATCGTCAACTCGTCCGGCCCAACCTCCCAGGCCTTGACCGGCGACCGCCCCTCCCGACGATCCGGGCAGATGCCCCGTTCCGGCACCAGCGGGGAGGGCGCCGGCGTCGAAGCGCGGGATCCCGGCATCTCGCTCCAGGACGTCGTGCTGCGGACGACCGGAGTGTTCGACGCGGGGCTCGTCGCCGTGGACGGGGCACCGTCGCCACGCCGCTGGCGAGCCGCGCGTTCTCGACGCCCGGGACGCACACTGGCACGCTCACGGTCACCGACTCGACCGGCCTGCGAGCGGGCGCGACGGCGACCGTCACCGTGCACGCCGCGGCGACCCGCCCACCAGCGACCCGCCCGCCCGGGCCCGCGCCGCGCGACAGCATCGTCCGTGTACCCGACGCACTGGATACTGTGCCTTCGGGTAGCGTCGCCGTGTCACCGGCCGCTCCGGTCCGAGAGGATCGGCCTCCGCGACGGCCCGCAGGCCGCCACTCTCCAGCTCAGGAGCCTCATGCCTCGTTCCCTGCTGATCGTCCCCCTCGGCGCGCTCCTGCTGGCCTGCGCGCTGCCCGGGTTCGCGCTCGCCGGCGCGAGGGTCACGAAGGGCAACGAGACGGCGCGCCTTACCGTCACGCGGCTGGCGCTGCCCGGGGCTCCGAGCGACAGTCGCGGCGCGCGACTGCGCTACCGGGTCAAGCTCGGCACGGTCGATGGGAAGCGGTCGACTGAGGTGCTGAAGAGCATCACCATCAAGCCACCGAGTGGCCTGCGCTTCAACCCCGCGGCGGTCCAGACCTGCCTGTTGTCCAAGTGGAACGCCGATCCGAACTACCCCTGCCCGAAGAAGACGAAAATCGCCTCCGGGACCGGTACCGCCAACGCGCGCCCGACCATCCCGGACCTGATCGACACGACCGCGACCGCGTTCAACGGCAAGCTCGACCAGGACGCGGCCGGAATGCCCCAGTCGCCCCGCCCCGGCGTGCTGATCGAGGCGAAGATCGACGCCCAGAACGGGGTCGGCGTGGTCCTCGAGACGACCTCGCACGGGAAGATCATCTACACCGCGACCCCGACCACCGGCGGGCCGCAGCCGCTGTACACCATCGTCGGGCTGGACCTGACCCTCGGCGTCATCGGGAAGGGCAAGACGCCCTACGTCCAACTCCCCTCGCGCTGCCCCAACAGCGGCACGTGGCGGTTCTCGCTCACCGAGGTCTTCACCTCCGGGCTCAAGCTCACCGCGCTTCACGACGTGAGGTGCGCGTAGCTCGGTAGCGCCGGCGTCCTACGCTTCACAGCGTTGACGGCGTAGCCGCCACACCGGGCGCGATCCTTCCCTCGCCGTCTAGCCTCACCGTTTATGAGGGGTTGACGAACCCCCCTGAAGATCCCCCCGGTGCACTGCGACGAGAGGACGACATGACGGACGACCCGACGCGGCTGCGTCCGGTGCAGGACGCGCGCAAGGGCCTCGAGGCGGCCCTCTTCGAGATCAAGCGGGTCATCGTCGGCCAGGAGGGGATGCTCGAGCGCGTCTTCGTCGCGCTGCTGGCCGGCGGCCACGTGCTGCTCGAGGGCGTGCCCGGGCTCGCCAAGACGCTCACCGTCAAGACGGTGGCCGACGCGCTGGGCGGCACCTTCAAGCGCATCCAGTTCACGCCGGACCTCGTGCCCGCCGACCTCGTCGGCACACGCGTCTACCGACCCGACAGCGGGCGCTTCGATACCGAGCTCGGCCCGGTGTTCTGCAACTTCCTGCTCGCCGACGAGATCAACCGCGCGCCGGCCAAGGTGCAGTCCGCGCTGCTCGAGGTCATGCAGGAGCGCCAGGTCACCATCGGGATGGACACGTTCCCGGTACCGCAGCCCTTCCTCGTGCTCGCGACCCAGAACCCGATCGAGTCGGAGGGCACCTACCCGCTGCCCGAGGCCCAGGTCGACCGTTTCATGCTCAAGGTCGTCGTCGACTATCCCTCCTTCGCGGAGGAGTCGGCCGTCGTCGGCCGTCTGCTCGGCGACCTCCCCCAGACCGAGACGGTCATGGGCGTGGACGAGCTCGCGACCTATCAGCGCGCCGCCCGCGACGTCTACATCGACCGCGAGGTCGCCGAATACGCCGTCGCGCTCGTCACCGCGACGCGTGAGCCCGAGCGCGCCGGGATCGCCGAGCTCGCGCCCTTCATCGAGTACGGAGCCAGCCCGCGCGGATCGATCAACCTGGTGCTCGCCGCCCGTGCGCTCGCGCTCCTGCGCGGACGCTCCTACGCCCTGCCCCAGGACATCCGCGCGCTCGCCCCCGACGTGCTGCGCCACCGGCTGGTGCTCACCTACCAGGCCCTCGCCGAGGAGGTCACGCCCGACCAGATCGTGGAGCGCGTGCTCGCCACCGTGCCGATGCCGCGCCTCGACCTCGCGCGAGGGTCCGCCACCGCGTGACGAGCCTCTCCGGCCTCCACGTCGAGCGAACGCCCGACAAGCCGGGCCCCGGACCGACCCCGGCCGCGCTGCTGCGCGCGCTCGACGTGACGATCCGCCGCCGCGCCCAGGGCCTGCTGCCCGGCGAGCACCGCGCGCCCGGGATTGGCCCGGGCACCGAGCTCGCGCAGATCCGGCCCTACGTGACGGGCGACGACGTGCGTCACATCGACTGGAACGTCACCGCTCGCATGCGCGAGCCGCACGTCCGCGTCCACGTGCCCGAGCGTGCGCTGACGAGCTGGCTGCTGCTCGACGCCTCCCCCTCGATGGCCTTCGGCACCGCCGACCGGCGCAAGGCCGACGTCGCCGAGGGCGTCGCCCTCGCTCTCGGGCAGGTGCTGACGCGGCGTGGCAACCGGCTCGGCGTGATGTCCTTCGGCGGCCCCGAGCCGCGCGTGCTGCCGCCGCGCCAGGGGCGCCCGGGGCTGATCGGGCTGCTGACGACGGTGCGCGAGGAGCCCGCGCTCGACGGCGATGGCGCGACCTCGCTCGGCGAGGTGCTCTCGCGGGCCGGCGCCCTCGCTCGCCAGCGCGGCGTGATGATCGTCGTCTCCGACTTCCGCGGGCCGCGCGACTGGCGCGGGCCGCTGCTGCGGCTGCGGGCCCGCCACGACGTCATGGCGGTCGAGATCCGCGACCCGCGTGAGCAGGAGCTGCCGGCCATGGGCGAGCTGTGGCTGGTCGATCCCGAGACCGGCCGCCAGCTGAGGGTCGACACCAACAAGCGCAAGCTGCGCGAGCGCTTCGCGCAGGCGGCGGCCGACGAGCGCGCGACGCTCGCAGGCGAGCTGCGCAAGGCGGGCGCCGACCACGTCGTGCTCTCAACGAAGGGCGACTGGCTCCGCGAGCTCGCGCGCTTCCTCAGCCGTCCGGTCGGGGGGCGGACGTGAGGCGTTCGGGCGCCGGGTCCGAAGGTCGGAGGCGCACGTGAGGCGTCTGGGCCTGCGTCCGACGTTCGGGGGCGCGGCGTGAGCTTTCGCGACCCGCTGTTTCTCGTCGCGCTCGTCCTCATCCCGGTCGCGTGGCTGGTCTACCTCGCCTTCCAACGCCGGCGCGCGAAGTTCGCCGTGCGCTTCACCAACCTCGACCTGCTGGCCAACGTCGTACAGCGCTCGCCGGGCTGGCGCCGGCACGTCCCGCCCGCCCTCTACCTGCTCGCCCTCGCCGCGCTGCTCGTCGCCCTGGCGCGGCCCGAGCGCACCGTGTCGGTCCCCCGCGAGCAGGCCTCGGTGATGCTCACCACCGACGTGTCGGGTTCGATGCAGGCGACCGACGTCTCCCCCAACCGGCTCACCGCCGCCCAGAACGCCGCGCAAACCTTCCTCTCCAAGGTCCCGTCGAAGTTCCGCGTCGGCCTGGTGACCTTCTCGCAGTCGGCCCAGGTGATCGCGCCGCCGAGCACCGACCGCCAGCTCGTCCGCGACGGCATCGAGTCACTGACCGCCAACGGCGGCACGGCGATGGGCGACGCGCTGGACCTCTCCTTGCGCTCGGCGCGCCCGGGCGCGCGTGGCGCGGGTACAACAGCGGACACGGCCAAGCCCTCGCAGGGCCGGGTCGTGGGCCGCGAGCGGCCCGCCGCGATCCTCCTGCTGTCCGACGGCGCGAACACCTCGGGCACGCGCAACCCGATTGAGGTGGCGCGACGGGCCAAGGCGCTCAAGGTGCCGATCAACACCGTCGCGCTGGGCACCGAGAACGGCACGCTCGACGTCACCGACCAGTACGGCAACACCCAGCGCATCCCCGTCCCGCCCGACCGCACCGCGCTGCGGCGGATCGCCAAGATCTCGGGCGGCAAGTACTTCAACGCCCCCGACGCGAGCAAGCTCGACGGCATCTACAGGGACCTCGGGTCCCAGCTCGGCTTCATCAAGCAGCGGCGCGAGCTGACCTACCTGTTCGCCGGCGGCGCGCTCGCCCTCGTCGCCGTCGGCGGCGTCAGCGCGCTGTTCTGGTTCAACCGCTTCCCGTAGGGGCGCGGCGGCCTCGCGCTGCGGTTCAACCCCTCCTCCCCCTCCTCCCCCTCGTCGCCGCTGTTCGGTGGCGCCACCCCGCGGTCGGGAGGGCGGGTAGAATCTCGTTCTAGGACATGGTTCTACACACACGCGCCACTCCCCGCCGCCGCGCGATCCTCGACGCCGCCCTGGAGTGCTTCGTCGAGCGCGGCGTCGAGGCGACGACCATCGAGGCGATCCGCGACCGCTCGGGCGCGAGCACCGGCAGCGTGTACCACCACTTCGGCAGCAAGGAGGGGATCGCCGCGGCGCTCTACCTCGACGCGCTGCGCTCCTACCAGGAAGGCGCGGTCGCGGCGATGCACGAGCGCGGCATCGACGGCCTGGTCCGCCACCACGTCGTCTGGATCGCCGGGTCCCCCGACCTTGCGCGCTTCCTGCTCGCCCACCGCGATCCGGAGGTCGTGGCCGCCTCGCGCGATGAGCTCGCGACGCTCAACCGCGCGTTCTTCGACGAGGTCCGTGCGTGGGCCGCGGCGAGCGCCGTGCGCGATCTCCCGCTCGACCTCCTCTACGCCGTCACCCTCGGTCCGGCACAGGAGTGGGCCCGCCTCTGGCTCGCCGGGCGCGCCGAGACCGACCCCGAGACTGCCGCCCGCATCCTCGCCGACGCCGCGACGGTCGCCATTCGAAAGGAGCCGCTATGACCCCGCCCGACCTGACCGACCACGCGATCCCGGCCGCCAGGACGCCTGCGGACGCCGTCGCCTCGCTCGACCACGCCTCGCTCGTCGCGGCCGCCCGCGCCGACCCACGCCGGCTGGTCGAGGTCGAGCGCGAGGGCCCGCGAGCCGTCGTTCGCATGACCGACCCTGCCACGCTCAACGCCCTCTCCGCGCCCCTGACCGTCCAGCTCCTGGACGTCGTCGAGGAGCTGGCCACCGATCCCGCCGTCCGCGTCGTCGTCCTCACCGGCGCCGACCCGGCGTTCTCGGCCGGCGGCGACCTGCGCCTCATGCGCGACTTCGCCCAGCCCGCGCTGCGCGACGGCGACGAGGGGGCGACCGCCATCTGGCGGTGGGTCCGCCGCCAGTTCGGCGGCGTCGCGCGCACGATCGTCGGCGCCGACACCGCCTTCGTCGCGGCCGTGAACGGCGCTGCGGCCGGCGTCGGCCTCGCCTTCGCGCTGGCCTGCGACGTCGTCGTCGTCTCCGAGCGCGCACGGATCGTGCCGGCCTTCGGGCGCATCGGCCTGATCCCCGAGGTGGGGACGAGCTGGCTGCTCACCCGCCGCCTGGGCTACCAGGGTGCGTTCGGGCTCTTCGCCTCGGGCGAGATCCTCAGCGGCGCTCGGGCCGCCGAGCTCGGCCTCGCCAACGAGCTCGTCGCCCACGAGGAGCTCATGTCGGCGGCCACGCGGTGGTGCGAGCGCATCGAGGAGCTGCCGCCGCACGTGCTCGAGATGATGAAGCCGCTGCTGCGCCGCGCCGCGGACGCGACGTGGGAGCAGAGCATCGCCATGGAGGAGTACGCCGAGCCGTCGTGCTTCACGACGCGCGACCACCGTGAGGGGGTAGCGGCGCTGCTCGGGTCGACGTCGCAGTAGGACGACAACGCGTCGCGATCGGCGCGCCTCATGGATCGGGACGCGCTCGCGCGCACGTGGTCCCTCGGCGCGGGAAGCAAGACGCCGTTCGCGGTGTCCTTCGCGCGTCGGCGCCGGCCGTCGCAACGTGCCTACCGATGAGTTCGGCTCCCGTCTGCGGTCCTAGGGAGACCGACCTGGATGACGAGAGAGGGGTGCCCGCACGATGACGCGCCATCTGACCCGGCTTGCCGACGTCGCCTACCGCCGCCGCGGCCGCATGGTCCTGGCCTGGATCGCAGCGACGGTGCTGATCATCGGCGTGGGCTCCTCACTGGCGGGGGAGTACAACGCCGACTACGACACGCCGGGATCGGAGTCCAAGGCGGCCAGCGACATCACCGAGCAGCGCTTCGGCGGCTACTCCGGCCAGGAGATCTACGTCGTCTGGAAGGACCCCGACGGCGCCCGGAGCCCCGGCGCACGGCAGCGAATGAACGCGTTCTTCGCGCAGGCCGAGCAGGTGGACAACGTCGCCCGTCACACCCCGATCCGGGTCTCGCGGGACGGCACGATCGGCTCGTCGACCCTCCCGTTGACCGTCCCCGGCTGGGAGGTCCCTGAGGAGAGCGGCGAGAAGCTGATCGCCGCCGCCGACGGGAACAGCGCCGACGCGCTCGAGATCAAGCTCGGCGGGGATCCGATCTACGCCGCGCAATCGCAGTCGAGCCCGGAGGGAATCGGCTTCCTCGGCGCCGCGATCGTGCTGCTGATCGCCTTCGGCTCGGTGGTGGCAGCCGGCCTGCCGCTTGTGATCGCCCTCGTCGGTCTCGGCATCTCATCGGGCGGCCTGATTGTCCTGCTCGCAAACGTCATCGACGTCCCGGACTGGACCACGGCGGTGTCGGGCTTGATCGGGATCGGAGTCGGCATCGACTACTCGCTGCTCGTCCTCACCCGGTTCCGCTCGGCGATGGACCAGGGCAAGGACCGCCACGACGCCGTGGTCGAGGCCGTCACCACGGCCGGACGCAGCGTGATCATCGCCGGCGCCACGGTGGTGATCGCCGTTCTCGGGCTCTGCCTGACCGGCCTGCCCTACATGTACGGGGTCGCCATCTCGGCCTCCGTTGCCGTTCTGGTCGTGATGCTCGCGTCAGTCACCCTGCTGCCGGCGCTCCTCTCCTACCTGGGCCCGCGAGTCGACCGCCTGCGGCTTCCCTTGCTCGGCGCAAGGCGCAAGGCGAAGAGCGACGGCGAGTCGCTCGCGGCACGGTGGAGCCATGCCGTCCAGCGGCGTCCATGGACAGCCGCGATAGCTGCGACCGCGGTACTGCTCGCGCTGGCGGCCCCCGCGCTCGGAATGCGGCTCGGCTTCCCCGACGCCGGCAACGACCCGCCGGACACCATGACCCGCCAAGCCTACGACCTGAACACGGACGGATTCGGTCCCGGCACCAACGGGCCGCTGGTGATCGCCGCGGACCTGCCCGACCGGGCCGCGAAGACGCAGATCGACTCGTTCGCGGCGCGGCTTCGCACCGAGCCGGGGGTCGCCTTCGTGCCCGAGCCTCGCATCAATGCGCAGGGCGACGCGGCGCTTGTCACCGTGATCCCGACAGGCTCTCCCCAGGACAAGCAAACGCAGGATCTGGTCAACCGGCTGCGCGACGAGGTCGTGCCGAACGAACTCGGCAAGTCCGGGATCACCGCCGAGATCGGAGGCGTCACGGCGGCGCTCGAGGACCAGAGTGACTACATAAAGGGCCGCATGCCGCTGTTCATAGCCGGCGTCGTCGGACTCTCCTTCCTGCTCCTGCTCGTCGCCTTCCACTCGCCGCTGATTTCGCTGAAGGCCGCGGTGATGAACCTGCTCTCGGTCAGCGCCGCCTACGGAGTGATGACGGTGGTCGCGAAGGGCGGGACGATCGGCCAACTCGTCGGAATCGATCACGAGGTGCCGGTGGCACCGTTCATGCCGGTGATGATGTTCGCGATCCTCTTCGGGCTGTCAATGGACTACGAGGTGTTCCTGGTCTCGCGGATCCGCGAGGAGTACCTCAAACACGGGGACACGCGACGCGCGGTCGCCGACGGCTTGGCCAAGACCGCGCGCGTGATCACCGCGGCTGCGGCGATCATGGTCGTCGTCTTCCTCGCCTTCCTGGCGGCGCCGGACGTCTTCCTCAAGCTGTTCGGGATCGGGCTCGCCACGGCGATCTTCCTCGACGCGACCCTCGTCCGGATGGTGCTCGTTCCCGCCGTGATGCAGCTGCTCGGCAGCCGCAACTGGTGGATCCCGAGCTGGCTGGAGAAGGTCCTGCCGCGACTCGATGTCGACGGCGACGCCGCCGGCACGGCGGAGGGACGCGCTTAGTCGGGCGGGCTCGGGGTGGGGGTGGACGGGACGTCGTCGTCAAGCGCTAGCCCGCGCGGCGTCTTTCAAGCGGTTGGACCACAGCGCCGACACGTCCGATTCTGCGCGATCGGACGGCGAGTCGTTGCCTCGTCACCGGTCGAGCGGCGTATGCTCGCCCGATGGGCGACCCGCGCGCCTTGATGGACCGGCTGACCGCTGCGCAGAACGCGCACGACCTCGAAGCGATGCTCACCTGCTTCCACGAGGACTATCGGAGCGAGCAGCCGCAGGTTCCGGCCCGGACGTTCCAGGGAATCGACCACGTGCGGGCCAACTGGTCCGCGCTGCTGGACGCCATACCGGACTTCCACGCTGAGGTCCTTCGATCGGCAGTCGACGGTGACATCGTCTTCGTGGAGATCTACTGGACCGGAACCAAGATGGACGGCACGCCGCTTGACGAGCGTGGCGTCATCGTCATGGGCATCCGCGACAACCGCCTCGCCTGGGGACGTCTCTACGTCGACGAAGTCAAGCGCGAGGGCACAGACATCGATGCCGTCGTCCGCCGCATGGCGGGTACCGAAGAGCGTTAGCGCCCGCCGCTCACGCTTCTGCCGCTCTGGCACTCGAGCCTCCGTCCTGCGATTCGCGCCGTCGGCGTCTCGCCGGTTGCGCTATGACCCCCGGGGCGTCATCCGTGCCCGTTAGCGGCACCGGCTCACACTTCGACGGCCGTTGCGACGCCGAGCGGTAACCACCGGACCCGCGCCCGTAGTTCCTCGGGTGCCTGGGAGAGCTCGCGCTCGATCGCGCTTCGACCTTCCCGGAAGTGCTTCCATCCCTCGTAGTGGACCGGGATGACGGTGCGCGGCTGAACGAGCTCGCACAGCTCCACGGCCTCCTTCGCGGTCATCGTGTAGCGAACGGGACCGGAGACTGGGAAACGCACGCCCCCGAGGTGCAGGATCGCGATGTCCACCTGCAGCCGGTCGGCGACCTCGCGCACGCCGTCGTAGAGCACGGTGTCGCCCGAGATCCAGATGACGCCATGCTCCTGCCCGTCCCAGCGAAGGGCGAAGCCGATCACGTCGCCGACGATCGGGTGGCTCAGCGGGGGGCCATGGCGACACGGCGTCGCGGTGATCTCGAGCGTCGGCCGCGCGGGCGCCTCGAGCCGCGTGGCCACCCACGGCGCCAGACCGCGAGCGCCACTCGCGAGGCGCTTCGCACCGGCCATGGTGGTGATGACCGTTCTCGCCGAGGCCAGCATTGCTCGGCCAGCGCCGTCGAGGTTGTCCTCGTGGTGATCGTGGCTGAGCAGCACCGCGTCGATGGGCCCGAGCTCGGAAGCGGCCATCGCCGGGCCGGTCAGCTTTCGCGAGGCCGTGCCCCAGCCGAAGCGATAGCGCTGACCGGGTGGATCGAAGGTCGGATCGGTCAGCAGGCGCCAGCCCCCGGCTTCGATCACGACGGTGGGGCCGCCGATGTGGGTCAGGCGAAGGTCCATAGCCGGTCATACTGATCGAAACCCTCGACTCGCTGCCGCACGGGCCGCGGGGAAGGAGCGTCACGTGGCCTCGATCACCCAGCGGGAAGCGGAGCAGGTCGAGCGGGCCAACACGAGCGGCAGGACGCCGGTCGTGTTCATCCACGGACTGTGGCTGCTGCCGAGCAGCTGGGACAACTGGGCCCAGCTGTTCGAGGAGGCCGGGTACGCAGCGGTGACGCCGTCGTGGCCCGACGACCCCGAGACCGTCGAGGAAGCCCGGGCGCACCCCGATGTGTTCGCCAACAAGACGCTCAAGCAGATCGCCGATCACACCGCCGACGTGATCGCCGAGCTGAGCAAGAAGCCGGCGGTGATGGGACACTCCACCGGAGGGCTGCTGACCTACATGATCGCCGGGCAGGGGTTGTCGGCGGCGTCGGTGGCGATCGATCCAGGCCCCTTCCGCGGCGTCCTCCCGCTCCCGATCTCGGCGCTGAGGTCGGCCATGCCGGTACTCGGAAATCCCGCGAACCGCGGGCGCGCCGTCACCCTCACCTTGGACCAGTTCAAGTACGGGTGGGCGAACGCACTCAGCGACGACGAGGCCAAGCAGCTCTACGAGACCTACCACGTGGCCGCGCCCGGCGTGGCGCTGATCCAGATGGCGACCGCGAACCTCAACCCCCGGACCGAGGCGAGGGCGGACACCAAGAACCCCGATCGCGGCCCGATGCTCATCATCGACGGACAGAAGGACCACACCGTCCCGTGGGCGATCGCCAACGCGGCCTACAAGAAGCAGCGTCAGAACAAGAACGTGACCGAGATCGAGAAGATCCCCAACCGCGGCCACTCGCTGACCATCGACAGCGGCTGGCGCGAGGTGGCCAACAGGGCGCTCGCCTTCGTGAAGCGCTTCGTCTAGGCCGAACGCGATGGCGACCTTGGATGCGGCGGTAGTGTCCGCTCATCGGCGCGACGCTCTACTGGTTCTCGCTGTCGCACCCGGCGCAGGCCGCTCGAGCGATGCTCGATCTGAAGAGCATCGACTACGAGCTGGCCGGTGTCCTTCCGGGCCTGCAGCGGATCCACCTGCGGCTCGCCGGCTTTCGCGGCGGGACAGTCCCCGCGCTCAAGCTCGGTGGCCGTCGCGTGCAGGGTTCGCGGAGCATCGCCCGTGCGCTGGAGCGTTTTCAAGCCGAGCCGCCGCTGTTCCCGGCCGAGCCGCAGGCGCGGGCGCGCGTCGAGGAGGCTGAGCGCTGGGGCGAGCAGGAGCTGCAGGCGGTGCCGCGACTGATCTTCCGGTGGGGCCTCGTCCGGCACGCGAGCCTCCGGGCGTGGCTGGCGCGGCAATCGGGACTTCCGGCGCCGGCGATCGCGGCGGTCGTCAGCGTCCCCGCCGCGCGGTATTACGCGCACGCCATCAAGGCTGACGATGCGGCCGTCCGGCGCGCGCTCGCCGAGTTGCCGCGCTCGCTCGACCAGGCGGACACGCTGCTGGCCGAAGGCGTCCTGGCCACGACGCCCCCCAATGCAGCGACGCTGCAGGTCCTGAGCAGCGTGCGCGCGCTCGACGCCTTCGCCGACCTCCACGACCACGTCGCCTCGCATCCCTGCGCGGCAGCGGCGCGCGAGCTCTTCCCCGACTACCCCGAGTCGGTGCCGCGTTTTCTGCGCCCGGACTGGCTTGGAGCGCTGGCTCCAGGCGTCACGCGCGCTGCCTGACCGAGCCGACCGGCGTCAGAGCGCGACGGTGTCGAGCTCGAGGAAGTCGGCGACCTCCGCGTCCCAGCGTTCCGCGACGAACCGCACGTGGTCGGGGTGGGCGTTGTAGCCGGCGTAGGCGGCCTCGTCGGCGAACTCCATGACCAGGCCGAACGAGAACGCGTTCTTCGGGCTCACCTCCCGGCCGAGCTCGAAGAGCTCGACGCCGGGCACCGCCTCGAGGCCCGCCAGCGCCTCGAGGAAGCCCGCCTCCCCGTCGGAGCCGGGCGCATGGGTCAGCGAGAAGACGACCGCGTGTCGGATCCGGCCGTCGGCGAGGGGTGACATGCGCGCGCAGTCTACGGCGCGGCAACGTGTGGGAATGGACCACGGACTGGTACGGCGGGTCGGAGCGAGCCAGCGTGGACCCCGCCCAACCACAGTTCCCGGTGCCGCGCAGGGTGGTGAAGGGCGGCTCGTTTCTGTGCGCCGACAGCTACTGCATGCGCTACCGCCCCGCCGCGCGACGTCCGCAGATGATCGACACCGGAATGAGCCACATCGGCTTTCCGCTGCGTCCGCTCCAGCGAACCCGAGGCCGAGGCATCGCACGTGAGGACCGCCACCGGCCGAGTAGGCTGCTGGGCGCATGCCCGCCGACGACTGGCCAGGGGTCCACGACGTCGTCGCCGACGCGGAGGTGCGCGCGTCCGGCGGGGTGATCGTGCGCAGCAGCGGCGGCTGCGCCGCGGAGCCCGAGGTGGCGCTCGTGCACCGCCCCAAGTACGACGACTGGTCGCTGCCCAAGGGCAAGCTCGACGACGGCGAGGGCTGGGAGGAAGCCGCGCTTCGCGAGGTCGAGGAGGAAACGGGGCTGCGTGCGCGGCTGCTGGACGAGCTGTCGCCGATCGCCTACCTCGACCCCAAGGGCCGGCGCAAGGTCGTGCGCTACTGGCGCATGGAGGCCCTGGCGGGCTCGTTCACGCCCAACAAGGAAGTCGACGAGTTCGAGTGGCTGCCGCTCGCCGAGGCGCTCGAGCGCCTCACCTACGATCACGACCGCGAGCTCGTTCAGAACGCGCTCGCCGGCCAGCCGCCGCCGGCCGGCGTCGAGATCGAGCGCAAGTGGCTCGTGGCCGAGCTGCCGGTGGACGACCTGCGCGACGCGCCCGCCGACGCGATCGCCCAGGGCTACCTCGCCGCGGGCCGCCACGGGGAGGCCGAGGTCCGCGTTCGCCGGCGCGGCGAGCGCACGTTCCTCACCGTCAAGTCGACCGGCGGGCTGGAGCGCGTCGAGGAGGAGCTCGCGATCGACGCGCGCACCTTCGCGTCGCTGTGGCCGCTGACCGAGGGCCGACGCGTGGAGAAGACCCGCCACCTGGTCCCCTTCGGCGAGGCCACGCTCGAGGTCGACGTGTACGAGGGCGACCTCGACGGGCTGGTCGTCGCGGAGGTCGAGTTCGCCTCACGGGACGAGAGCGCGGCGTTCACCCCGCCGAGCTGGGTCGGCGAGGACGTCACGGAGGACGAGCGCTACAAGGCTCGCAACCTCGCGCTGCACGGGCTGCCGTCGCGGTGACCGTCCAGGCTGTCGTCTTCGATCTGGACGGCGTGCTCGTCGACTCCGAGCAGGTATGGGACGCCGCGCGCCGCGAGCTGGTCGAGGAGACCGGCGGCGAGTGGCGCGAGGGCGCGACCGAGGAGATGCTCGGGATGAGCTCGCCCGAGTGGTCGGCCTACGTTCGCGATGAGCTCGGCGTTCAGCTCGAGCCGGCCGAGATCTCCTCGCGGGTGGTCGACCACCTCGCCGACCACTACCGCCGCGAGCTCCCCCTGCTGCCCGGCGCCCAGGACGCCGTGCGACGCATGGCCGCCCGCTGGCCGCTCGGGCTCGCAACGTCGTCCAACCGCGAGATCATCGACCTGTTCCTCGAGCTCTCGAGCCTCGCCGGCTGCTTCGCGGCGACGCTGTCCTCCGAGGAGGTCGCCCGCGGCAAGCCGGCCCCCGACGTCTATCTCGAGGTCGTCCGCCGCCTGGAGGCCGAGCCGGCGCGGTGCGTGGCGATCGAGGACTCGACCAGCGGCCTGCGCTCGGCGGCCGCTGCCGGCCTCGCGGTGGTCGCCGTGCCGAACCCGCACTTCCCGCCCGAGCCGGACGCAGTGGCCCTCGCGGACGTCGTGCTCGACTCGCTCGACGAACTCACCGCCGAGCGAGTCGAGCACGCGCGCTAGGCGCCGGCGTCAGCAGATCGCCGCCCCGTCGAAGCTGACGTTCGTGAGGAATCCGCGGCCCGCCAAGGCGCTGCACGTCCACGTCCGCGCTGCCCTCGGCGGGCGTCGACTCGTCCTCGACGCGCGGCGTCGCGGCGATGGCCGTGCTGCTCGCCGGTGTAGCTCTCCCACAGCATCGCGAGCTTGTCGGCCGGGGTGCTTGTCGCACACGTCGGCCGCGATGTTGTAGCGCTCAGGGACGTTCCAGCCGTGCTGCGCCACGGCCTCCTCATAGGACGCGAAGCGAGGCTGCTCGGCGGTGGCCATCAGAACTCCTCTCTCGTCTCGCAGCGCAGCATAGGCCCGCACGTAGAATCGCCGCGGCGAACCCGACCGAGGAGCCCCATGGCCGACGAGCGCACGAAGTACCTGCTGGGCGAGGACGACATCCCTACGGCGTGGGTCAACCTGCTTCCCGAGCTCCCCGGAGACCCGCTCCCGCCGCTGCACCCGGGCACGCGCGAGCCGGCCGGCCCCGACGACCTCGCGCCGCTGTTCCCGATGGCGCTCATCGAGCAGGAGGTCTCCCCCGAGCCGGAGGTCGCGATCCCCGACGCCGTGCGCGAGGCCTACCGCCTGTGGCGCCCGACCCCGCTCTACCGGGCCCGCCGTCTCGAGCGCGAGCTGGGGACGCCGGCCCACATCTACTACAAGTGGGAGGGCGTCTCCCCCGCCGGCTCGCACAAGCCCAACAGCGCGGTGCCCCAGGCCTACGCCAATGCGCAGGCGGGCGTGCGGAAGCTCGTCACCGAGACCGGGGCCGGCCAGTGGGGCTCGGCGCTGGCCTTCGCCTGCGGACTCTTCGACCTCGAGTGCGAGGTCTTCATGGTCGGCTCGAGCTATGACCAGAAGCCCTATCGGCGCTCGATGATGGAGACCTGGGGCGCCTCGGTGCACCGCTCGCCCTCCGAGGTGACCGAGGCCGGGCGCTCGCAGGCCTCGCACCCGACCGGCTCGCTGGGGATCGCGATCTCGGAGGCGGTGGAGATCGCCGCCCAGGATCCGGAGACGAACTACGCGCTGGGCTCGGTGCTCAACCACGTGCTGCTGCATCAGACAGTGATCGGTCTCGAGGCGACGGCACAGATGGAGATGGCGGACGAGGAGCCCGACGTCGTCGTCGCCTGCGTGGGCGGCGGCTCGAACTTCGGCGGCATCGCCTTCCCGTTCCTGCGCCGCGCGCTGCGCGGCGAGTCGCGTACGCGTTTCGTCGCGGCCGAGCCCGCCGCGTGCCCGACGCTCACCCGTGGCGTCTACCGCTACGACTTCGGCGACACCGTCGGCATGACCCCGCTGATGCCGATGTACACCCTCGGCCACGACTTCGTGCCCCCACCCGTGCACGCGGGAGGGCTGCGCTACCACGGCGACGCGCCGCTGCTGTGCGGCCTCGTGCGCGCAGGCGCGGTGGAGGCGCGCGCCTACCGCCAGAACGAGACCTTCGCGGCGGCGCTTCGCTTCGCGCGCGCGGAGGGCATCATCCCGGCGCCCGAGCCGGCCCACGCGATCCGCGCTGTGCTCGACGAGGCCGAGGCGGCGAAGGAGGCCGGCGAGGAGCGCGTGATCCTCTTCAACCTCTGCGGCCACGGCCACTTCGACCTCGCGGCCTACGACGCCTACCTGGCCGGCGAGCTCGAGGACCCCGAGTTCTCCGAGGCCGACCTGGAGGCCGCGCTCGAGCGCCTGCCCGACGTACCCGCGCCGGCTTAAGGAGCCGCGGGCGCGGCCTCCCGGCCCGGTGGGCGCACCGCCCGAGCCGGCTGAGCGCGTGGCGACGATCCCTGGCATACGGGACCGACACTGTCGGAACACCGTTTCCAGCAAGGGCCCCAGTCGAAAGCAGGCGTGATGCCGGCGCGGGCACCGACGCCCGCAGCTCGTCGTGGGTGTCGCACAAACCCCGGCTCTGTCCGAGGCGGTTAAGACACTTTCGGTTATGGCCCAGAAGTTCCTGGAGTGCGATCGTGAGCAGGCGTTCTTGATGCCCCCGGACCCGCGGGATTGGCTGCCGGAGGGTCATTTGGCGTGGTTCGTGTTGGCGACGGTGGAGCAGATCGATCTGTCGGCGTTCTACGCCTGCTACCGCCTGGACGGTTGGGGTCGGGCGGCGTTTGAGCCGCAGATGATGATCGCGCTGCTGCTCTACGCCTATGCGAGGGGTGAGCGGTCCTCGCGGGGGATCGAGCGCAAGTGTGTGGAGGACGTCGCCTATCGAGTGCTCGCGGCCCACCAGGCGCCCGATCACGCGACGATCGCGCGGTTTCGGGTTCGCCACGAGGAGTCGCTGGCCGACTTGTTCACCGAGGTCCTCTCGTTGTGCGAGGAGGCGGGGCTGGTGAAGGTCGGGGTGATCGCGATCGACGGCACGAAGGTGCACGCCAACGCCTCGCATCACGCAAACCTTGACTACGAGCAGATCGCTAGGGAGATCCTCAAGGAGGCCGCCGAGGTCGACGCGGCCGAGGACGAGCTCTTCGGCGACGCCCGCGGCGATGAGCTGCCGCCCGAGTTTCGGTCCACGGGCGAGCTGCGCAAGCGGTTGCGCGACGCCAAGCAGCGCCTGGACGCCAAGCGCGCGGCGGAGAAGAAGCCGGTCCCGCGCTCACGGGCGAAACGCTTGAGGGAAGGCAAGAAGCGCCTTGAGCAGGAGCTCGAACTCGAGCGGCGCGTGGCCGCTGACTTATCAGGCGTGGCGGGCGCGCGGGATCAGCGCCGACGGGCGCCGGTTCGGAGGCCGCGATCCCGAGCCACACGAACCGCCCGAGCAGCCGCGGGGGAAGATCAACACAACCGATCCTGATTCGCGCAACGTCAAGACGCCGCGCAGCTACACGCAGGGTTACAACGCGCAGGGCGTCGTGAATGAGCACCAGATCGTGCTCGCCGCTGAGGTGACCGTCAGGTCACCGGACTTCGGGCACCTGCAGCCGATGGTCGAAGCCACCAAGGAACTGGAAGCGATCGGCGTCACCGACACTCCTGGGGTGGCGATCGCTGACACCGGCTACTGGCACGAAGACCAGATCGACAACGTCGTCAGCAACGGCACCCAGGTACCGATCCCCCCCGACGCCGGCAAACGCGACACACCCCGCCCGGGATGGCAGGGTGGACGCTACGCGTGGATGCGCAACGTGCTGGCGACCGACTCCGGCTTGCAGCCGTTGCTGATGGGCACCCAGACGACGCGGACGGTGACGATGGTCATGGACCTTGTCGGCCCGGGCCGCGCGACGCGGCAGGTGGAGCGCGCGGCGACCGAGGCGGCGACCGACCACGCGATGCGCGCCCGCATCGGTCAGCGCACCACCCAGCGCCAGCATCAGAAGGAGGACGCGACGCACCGCCGCGAGCGCGAGCTCGCCCAGGGCCACGCCGAGGTTCGCTTCTCCGCCTACGTCACCGTGTCCGCCCGCGGCGGGCCGAGACGGGCCTGGGCGCGCACGGCGTGTATATCGGCAAAGACGCCCACGGCGGCTCGTTCGTCTATGACCCGTGGGTCCTGTACGGCCGCCGGATCCTCACCAACGCCAACACCATCGTCCTCGGCAGCGTGGGGTACGGCAAGTCGGCGCTGAGCAAGAGCTATCAGTACCGCCAGCGGGTGTTCGGGCGGATCGGCGAGTTCGTCGACCCCAAGGGCGAATACACCCAGCTTGTCGCCGCCGTCGGCGGCGTGACGCTGCGCCTGGAGCCCGGCGGCGCCGTCCACCTCAACCCCTTGACGCGGGTTGGGACGCGGGAGATGCGCGAGGGTCTGTTGGAAGCGGTCACGCGGGCGATGCTCGACCGCCCGCTCAGCCAGGCCGAGGCCGTCGGCCTCGTCGCAGGGTTGGAGGCGGCTGACAGGGACCGCGACGGCGCGGAGACGACGATCCCCGACGTCATCGCGCAGCTGCGCGCGCCGCAACGCGAGACCGCCGAGCGGCTGGGGATGAGCGAGCGCGAAGCGCGCCAGGAGTTGCGCGAGTGCGCGCTCGCGCTGCGGCGCATGTGCGAGGGGCCGCTGCGCGGCATGTTTGACCAACCCACCACCGCGGGCGAACGCGCGTGGGACGCCCCCGCCGTCGCGCTGGACCTCTCAGCCGTCGGCGCGGGGTCAACCGGCAGCGATCTGGCGCTGGGAATCACCATGGTCTGCGCGAGCGCGTTCCTGGACGCCAAGCGCAGCGAACGCGCCCGCAGCGCCCACGCCCGCGGCGCGACCGCGCCGAAGGTCGTGCGCACCAACGACGAGGCATGGCGCGCACTCCCGATCGCCGGGCTGGGCGAGTACTACCAGGCGAGCTTCAAGCTCTCGCGCGCGACCGGCGTGCAGCACTGGATCGTCCTGCACCGCCTCTCCGACCTACGCGCCGCCGGCGACGAAGGCACCCGCCAACAACGCCTCGCCGAAGGACTCTTGTCAGACGCCTCAACCGTCGTGGTCTATCGCCAGCACCCCGGGGAGGTGGCGATCACCACCGACCTGCTCGGGCTCTCCTCGACCGAGGCGCAGGTGATCGCCGGGCTCGGCAGCGGCCAGGCGCTATGGCGCGTCGCCGGCCGCTCCTTCCTCGTCCAGCACGTCCTCTCAGACCTCGAATGGGGACTGGTGGACACCGACGCCGCGATACTCGAGAAGCCTCTCGGGTTCGAGGCTTCTGAGACGACAACGGCCGGAACCCGAGGGACGGCCTCTCCGGGGCTACGCCCCTCCGAGACCGCCCCGCGAACCTACCCGGCCAGCCGCTCGACACGCCACCGCAGCGAGTCCCTACCGAGGGACGAACTGAGAACCATGGAGATTCCCGACCGCGAAGCCCACGACCGCCAAGCCCAAGCAGACGCCCAGGAGGCCGCGCGATGACCCGCGGCCGTCGTAGCGGCGTTGGGGGTGGCAACGGCGCCGGGTCGCTGATCTTCGTGTTCGCGCTCGCCACGGTGATGATCGGCGGGTCGGCTGTCGTGTCGCTCGCCGGCGCGCTCGGCGGAATCCTGCGCGGCGCCGGACCGGTGGTCCTGGGCCCGTCGCAGGCGACGGGCGTGCTGGCGCGCCTACCCCGCCACCTCGGCGACCCCGCCGCGGCGTGGCCGGCCACCAGCCGCGGCGACCTGCCCGGCCGCACCGGGATGACCGCCGCGCTGATCGCCGCCCTGGTGCTCGTGGTCGTCTTCGCGGTGGTGGGGCGCGCGCGGCGCGGCGGGCGCGCTGGGCGCCGGCGCGGCGCGCGGTGGGCGCGCCGCGGCGACCTACGTCAGTTGCGGGTGCGGCGGCCCGAGCGTGGTCGGGTGATCCTCGGCCGCCATGAGGGCGCGCTGGTCGCCGCCGAGCCGCGCGCGTCGGTGATGGTCATCGCGCCCGCCCAAGCGGGCAAGACCACCGGGCTCGTGGTCCCCGCGTTGCTGGAATGGGACGGACCCGTGCTCGCCACGTCGGTGAAGGGCGACCTGACCCACGACACCTACGCGGCGCGCGGCTTGCAGGGCGACGTGCGGCTCTTTGACCCGACCGGCTCGACCGGACTGCCCTGCACCGGGTGGTCGCCGATCGCCGCGTCGACGACCTGGGAGGCCGCGCGACGCACCGCCGCGCGGCTACTGCAGGTCGGCGAACGCGCCGGCAACTCGCCCGATGAATCGTTCTGGCGCCCCGCCGCCGCGCGCTACCTCGCACCGCTGCTGCTCGCCGCCGCGCACGAGCGCGCGACGATGGGCGACGTCCTCTCCTGGATCGCCCGCACCGAACAACAGACCCCGCGTGAGGCGCTACAGAGCAGCAGCGTCACCGGCGCCAGCGCCGGCCTTGACGCGCTGCAGTCGGTATGGGACGCCGACGAGCGGTTCCGCTCCTCGGTCCTGCAGACCGCGGCGACCGCGCTTGACGCGTGGGAGGAACCGCGCGTCGCCGCCGCGACCGACACGACCGCGACGATCGACGCGCAGTGGCTGCTCGCGGGGCGCAACACGGTGTATCTCGTCGCCCCCGCCCAAGATCAGCGCCGGCTGCGCGGGCTGTTCGCCGCGCTGATCGCCGACGTCGTCGCCGCCGCCTTTGATCGTTCCACGTCGACGGGCCGCGCGATCGACCCGCCGCTGCTGCTGTGCCTGGATGAGGCCGCCAACGTCGCGCCTTTGCCCAACCTCGACGAGCTCGCCTCCACCGGCCCCGGCCAGGGCGTGCAGCTGCTGTCGGTGTTTCAGGACGTGTCGCAGATCTCAGACCGCTGGGGTCGCGACCGCGCCGAAACGATCGTCGCCAACCACCGCGCACGCCTCTTCGGCTCCGGGATCGGCGACCGCGCCACGTTGGAATACCTGCGCGCAGTCCTGGGGGAGGAGGAGATCGAACGGATCTCCACCCACCGCCAACGCCTCGAGCTCGACCTCGGCTCACGCACCTACAGCCACGACTACAAACCCCTCGCCGCCCCCAACCACGTCCGCCAAGCCGACAACGACACCGCGCTGCTCATCTACGGCCGCCTCCCACCCGCCTGGCTGGCGCTGCGCCCGTGGTACCGCGACCGCGACCTCAAACGCATCGTCAACACCACCGGCAACGACGCCCCACCCGCCACGCCCGGGACGACGACCTCCCCGGCAGGCCTTCCGTGAGCGACGACCGCTACCCGCCCGACGAGCTGCCGCCCGACTGGCCGGACGGCATCGTCGGCGCCGAAGAGCAGGGCGTACGCGTGTTTTGGCTCGCCGCCGCGACGATGCCCGACCTCGTAAACCGGCTCGCGCTCGTGCAGGGGGAGCACATGGCCTGCGGCGACGAGCTGCACGTCACCCACGACTCTCGTTCCGCACTTCTGGTGGGCGATATCTGCCCCCAGGCGTGAGTGCGTGAGTGCGTGAGCGCGCTGGTCAGGGGTCGGTCGTCGTGCTCTGGTAGGCGTCGTGGGGGACGCCGAGCAGGTCGAGGACGTGGCGCTGGAGGTCGCTGAGGTCGGGTTCGAAGACCTGCACGATGTCGCCGTCGTGGGTGGTGAGGTGGTGGCGGGCGGTGTTGGCGAAGAGATCGAAGACGCGTGCGGCGGTGGGTGCCTTGGAGGGGCGGTCTTCGTGGTAGAGCGCGAGGTCGGCGATGTCGTTGTGGGCCATCGCGGAACGCAGTTCTCGTTCGATCAGGCACTGGGTGAGCAGCGCGATGAACTCGCAGCACGCGAGGCCCTCGATCCGTGACGGGGACTTCAGCGTGATCGGGGCCGCTTGGAGGACGGTCTTGAGCTGGTGGTGGCGGTTCTCGAGGTTGGGCTGGTAGCGGTAGGCGGCGAGGATCTCGGGGTCGGTGAGGTCGCGGTCGTTGCTGACCAGCGGGAAGCAGCCGTCGGTGGCGGCGTCGTAGGCGACGTTCTCGTCGTCGACGCGGAACGTGAGCGTGAGGACGGTCTTCTCGGTGCGGCGGTAGCGCGTCTGGGCGCCGGGGCGGCCGCGCTTCTCCTGGCGGAAGCTCTCCTGGACGGTCTCTGCGATTTCGTAGGTGATCCAGCGCTCGGCGCCGGTGCTGGTCAGCGCGGCGTTGGCGGCTTGCTCGGCGGCGACCCTGGTCTTGATCCGTGAGCGCGGGCCGGCGAGCCGTGCCTGGACGGCTTCCAGGGCCAGCATCCCGCGCTCGATGCGGGCGCGGCGCGCCTCGGCGTCGCGCTCGTGCTTCTGGGATGAGCGCACCCAGACGATCCGGTGCCCGTCCGATGTCGGGATCGGCGCCGGCGCTGTCCACCACACGCTGTCGGGGTCGTCCTGGCACTTGCCCGGACGCCGGCACGCCTCGGTGAAGTCGAAGGCGTGCGTCTGCGCCCACGCGCGGAGCTGGCCGTCCTCGGCGCGTGAGCGCGGCAGCACGCTGATGAAGCGCCCGCCGCGGGAGTCGATGTGGGCCATGTTCTCGCGGGTGGCCAGCTTGCAGTCCGCGACGTAGAGGAAGTCCGCCCGGCCGACCAGCTCCACCAGGCCGTCCCAGGTGGCGATGTGCGTCTGGTCGTCGGTCGTGTTGCCGTCCAGCAGGCGGTGCGCGAGCGGCACCGCCCCGTCGGCGCTGACGGTCAGCGTGAGCACGAACTGCTTCAGATCGGGGCGATGGTCCTTGGAGTGGCCCAGCGCGGCGGCCGCGGTCGGCTTGCCGCCGCGCGAGCGGCCGTCCGCGCGTTCGTAGTCGCCGTGCAGGCTGATCGACGTCGAGTCGTTGTGCAGCTGCGAGCAGTCGATGTCGAACTCGGCGATCACGCCGAGCATCAGCGCGGTCAGCAGCGAGCCCCGATCGGCGTCAAAGAGCTGATCAAGCGCCCGGCCGAGCCGGTCGTCGTTGAGCAGCCCCAGATCCTCGCCGCCGAGCCCGAGCAGCGCCGGGTCATAGCGCGCGGCCCACTCGGCCAGGCCGTAGAGCGGCTCACGCGCAACGCACAGGTTGCGCACCAGCAGCCCGATCGCCGCGCCCGCGCCCAGCGCGACGCGCCGGTCGCCGGCGCGCAGATGACGCTCCAGCAGCCCGGCCAGGCCGATCCTCACCAGGAACCGGTCGATGATCGGCAGCGCCCCCAGCCGCCAGGAGCGCAACTGAAACGGGCCGCTCTGATCGTGTTCCGTCATCAGCTTGAAGTAAGCTACTGACAGCCACGGACAGAACGGCCGGACCCGATGACGCCGCCCACGCCACAAGACGACCGCCGCCGCGACGAACTGCTCGCGCAGATCGCCCAGCTGGGGTTCTGCCTGCCCGGCACGCTGACCGAGCGCCGCACTCGCTGCTCAAGCCCCGGCTGCCGCTGCCGCCAAGACCCCCCGACCCTGCACGGCCCCTACTACTCCTGGACACGCAAGATCAACGGCAAGACCGTGACCCGCACGCTGACCCCCGAGCAGGCCCACCGCTACCAGCCCTGGTTCGACGACGCCCGCCAGCTACGAGCGCTCGCCGCCGAGCTCGAAGCGCTCTCGCTCAGGCTCGCCCAGGACGCCGAAGGGTGGGGGGAGAAATAGCGGCCGAGAAGTGCGGAACGAGAGCTACAACGCGATGCAATCAGGGTTTCGACAGGCGCCGCCTGCCCGCGACGGCAGTCAGTGGACCGACCTCTACTTCGAATACAGCGCGTTCGTGGTGCTGCGGCCAAGGCCACCGCCGCCGCCGCCGCCGTTGGAGTAAGCGACGTCGCCGCGACGACTGCAATTGGCGCCGGTGCCTGTGGTGCTGTTTCTCACCCCCCGGCGCCGGAAGGTGAGCGCGGGATGTCCGGCGCGCGCAGGCGGGTCAAGGGCAGCCCGTCAGGGCCGGCGTAGCCGCCGCGCAGGCGGTGCTCCTTGACGCGGCGAACACGCCGCGCACGCTCACGCGACCTTCCGGGCCCGCGTGTTCATGCCCCTCCCGGTGGCGATAACCCCGAGCATGTACGGGACGAACGGCGCTCGGGCGTCTGGACGAGCCGACCGAGAGCAGGGACGCCCGTCCCGCGGATCGGCGGATTCTGGCGGTCAGTGCTGCTGCTTCTCGGGGCATGAAACTGTCGCCTTGAAGGTTGCTGTCCGGGCCCGGCCCTACGGTCGGTCGACCGGGACAGGGGCTTTCTCGGAGAACGTAGTTGGGCAGGCCGTTTGTGGACGATGAGCTTCGAGCTCGAGCTTTCTCGGTGGCCGCCCCTGCGACTTGCCCGGGTGTGCTGCGAGCACGTATCGGTCGTTGTCGTTCGCCCGCTGGTTCTTCATTTCGTTCAACGAATAGAGGGGGACGGGGTGAGATCTCTCGGAAGAGCGATCGGGTTGGACGTGCATCGCGATTTCTGCGAGGTGGCGATCGTCGAGAGCGGCGCGCTGCGCTCCGCTGGTCGGATCGCGACGACGCCGGAGCAGTTGGAGCTGTTCGCGCAGAGTCTGGCGCGCACGGACCGGGTGGCGCTGGAGGTAACGGGGGGCGCGTGGGAGATTGCGCGCATCCTCGAGCCGCACGTCGCCCGGGTCGTCGTCGTCAGCCCCGCCGATACCGGCATCCGGCAGGCCCGGGCGAAGACCGACCGCCTTGACGCGCGCACGCTGGCGCGGCTGCTCGCGGCCGGTGAGCTCGACGCCGTCTGGTCGCCGGATGAGTGGACGCGTGTGTTGCGCCGGCGGCTGGGGCGGCGCGAGCAGCTGGTGCGCGCACGGTCGCGCTCCAAGAACGAGATCCACGCCGTGCTGGTGCGCCGGCTGGTGGGGCGCCCGCCGCTGTCCGACCTGTTCGGCGTCAAGGGGCGCGAGTGGCTGGCAGGGCTCGAGCTGCCGCTCGAGGAGGCGGAGACGGTCGCGGCCTGCATGCGCCACGTCGAGTTCCTCGACGCCGAGATCGCCGCGGTCGAGCGCCAGATCGCCCGCCAAGCGCTCGACTCGCGGGAGCTGCGGCGGCTGATGACCGTGCCGGGGGTCAACGTGATCTGCGCGGCGACGTTCCTGGCCGCGATCGGCGACATCCGCCGCTTCCCGACGTCGCGCAAGCTGGTCGGCTACCTCGGGCTTGATCCGCGCGTCTACCAGTCCGGCAGCGCGCCGGCGAGGGGCGGGCGGATCTCAAAGCAGGGCTCGCCCGCGGCGCGCTGGGCGCTGGTCGAGGCGGCCTGGTCGGTCGTCCAGCAGCCCGGCCCGCTGCGCGCCTTCTACGAGCGGATCCGCGCCCGGCGCGGCAACAAGATCGCCGTCGTCGCCTGCGCGCGCAAGCTCGCCGTGCTGTTCTGGTGCCTGCTCAGCCGGGGCGAGGACTACGCCCACCAGCAGCCGTCGCTGACGGCCAAGAAGCTGCGCCTGCTCGAGATCCGCGCCGGCGGGCAGACGCTGAAGGGCACCAACACCGGGACCTGGGCGACGAGGCAGAAGATGCGCAGCGCCGAGCGCGAGCTCGCCCGGCAGGCCGAGGCCTCCTACAGGCGGACGGTCACGGACTGGCAAGCGGCAGCAGCGAAGAAGACGGGCGCGAGCGTGACAGCGGGGCGCGCATAGATCAGGCCCTCGAAGGGCAAGTCGCGCGGCAGGTTCGCGAGCCCCAGACGCCTGCTCTTCGACACGTCATCGGCTCGCGCCCACACGCAGCCTAACGCCGCCTAACGACGCCGACCGCCGTCGACGGCGACCCCGCCTGCGCAAATAGAGCGCCCACAACCGACCGCTCGCTCCCACCGGCGACCGAAACGAGCACACAGGAGGCGATCTGCGGCCCTCCGCGACCGTCGGAGCTACGAGAAAGTTGCCGCGGACCCCTTGACTTTCTTACTGAGATGGTCCCCGGGTCTGGGCGGTGACGTCCGACCGCTGCGGTTGGTTCCCGGCCGGCGACGGGCTGACTCATTGACGTTCTGTCGACCGCTGGTCTGACCCACCGGATGTCGTGTCGCCCGCTGCCGCCCGAGGACCACCGGCGTGACCTGATAGGAGCTTGGCAGCAGCCCCGAGTGAGACGTGTCCGCCGGAGTCCGCTTCGTCAACACAATCGAAGGGACGATGCGAATGGTCGTGATCGGGACGGACACGCACAAGCGCACGCACACCTGCGGCGCGGTCGACGCGTTCACCGCCGCCGCGCGAGGGGAGCTCACGGCGCCGGCGCGCAAGGGGAGCTTCGGCAAGCTGCTGTGCTGGGCGCGAGCGCTCGACGCAGAGCGGGTGTGGGCGCTCGAGGACTGCCGGCACGTGTCCGGCGCGTTCGAGCGGTTCCTGATCGCGCGCGGCGAGCGGGTCGTGCGAGTCGCCCCGAAGCACATGGCGGGCGCGCGCCGCTCATCACGCGAGCGTGGCAAGTCAGACTCGATCGACGCGTTCAGCGTCGCTCGCGCTGCGCTGAAGGAGGGGATCGAGAACCTCCCCGGCGCGCACCTGGACGGCGCGGCGCTCGACATTCGCCTGCTGGTCGACCATCGCGACGATCTGATCGCCGCACGCACCGCCGACCAGCAGCGGCTGCGCTGGCATCTGCACGACATGTGGCCCGAGCTCGAGATCCCGGCCGGGGCGCTGGACACCAGCAAGTGGCTTGGGAAGATCTCCCGCCGCCTCGCCCGCGCCCAGCAAACGACGCGCGTGCGGGTCGCGCGCGAGCTCGTGCGTCAGATCACCGCGCGCACCACCCGCATTCGCGAGCTGCAGGCAGAGCTCGCCGCGCTGGTCGAAAGCTACGCGCCGCAGCTACTCGCGGAGCGAGGGTGCGGTCCGTTGACCGCAGCCAAGCTGATCGGTGAGATCGCCGGCGCCGACCGATTCGCCACCGACGCCAAGCTCGCGCGCACCGGCGGGGCCGCGCCGATCCCCGCCTCCTCGGGCAACACCAGCCGCCACCGCCTGGACCGCGGCGGCAACCGACAGCTCAACTGCGCGCTGCACCGCCTCGCGGTCAACAAAGCCAACTGGGACGCCGACACCGCCGCCTACCTCGAACGCAAACAAGCCGAGGGAAAGTCGCGCAAGGAAGCGCTCCGCTCACTCAAACGCTACCTCGCCCGCCGCGTCTGGAGGCTCCTGCGATCCGCGCCAGCGCCGAACGCCACGCCAGTCCCGCACGACATCCCCGAGAGGCGCAAGGCACGCGAAACCGTCCCCGGCAACGCTCCCCACTTCATGCCCTGCGTCACATAGTCAGATCTCGATTCCCGCAAACAACGACAAGCGCTTGACATAGGAGCGACATCGGTCG
>CAVSMB010000002.1:0-263069 GCA_963728925.1 uncultured Actinomycetes bacterium
GAGGAGACATGTCTGCTCTGGCCTGCTCGGGCGTCGGCCAGGTCGGTGGCGAGCGCCTCGCGTCGGGCTTCCTTGGTCAGGATCTCCACGGCGCGCTCGTAGGGGGACTTGGCTTGTTGGCCCGAGGCGCAGTATGAGAAAGGCCCTGCAGTCAGGGCCTTTCGTCTTGTTCACCGGAGTGGTCGAGGGCGTCGTCGCCCCCATTCGCTTCGGTGTCGCCAAATGCGGATCCTACGGGCGCCGGAGCGGCAGAAGGGCGTCGCCGTGGGGCGGAGTGTGCGATCGGTCGTCGCGGCGTGGGGCCGCCTCGCGTTCGGGCGGGCTGGCCGGGCCGCGGAGTACCAGGTGAGCCTGCCGGCGGAGACGATCGACGGCGTGTGTCCGCGATTCGCGGAGCCCGGGGTGTGACCTGACCTGGGTGGCGGTGGTGTTCATCGTGCCCACGACCATATTCCCGGCGCATCTGCACATCATCGGGGTGAAGCCGCATGCCACCACGTAGAGGTCACGGAGGGCACCCGCGTGACACGGGCGCGGCGCCATCGACCTGGCCTCCAGCGAACCGCGACCGTCCCGCAGCAGTGCAGGTGGAGCCGCCGCGCCGCGAAGCGGAGCCTGGCGCAAAGTCCCAACGCGGCGCCCATCGTCCTGGTGAGTGGTGGCGTGTCGCGACAATAGACGTCGCGGCTCGGATCGCGGGCGAACGCCGGCTGGCGCGGCCGGCGATCAGCCCCGGCGGTGGACCTCGATCACGCGGTACGGACTGAAGACGCGAAACGCCTGCGGATCCTCGTTGCCCTCGCGCAGGATGCTCAGAGCCTGATCTCGCACTTGGCCGTAGACGCCGGCCCGCTCGAGCACGGGTCGGCCAGCCACGCTTACCGGATGTTCTTGCTCATTCGCGTCCAGGTAGGTCTCGGGTGACGCGGCCGTGACGCAGAGCCGTCCATCATGGGGCTGGACGTGGGCGTGATGGCGCGCGGCAAGCACGCCGACCGCGTCAGCGTCGTGCCACGCGAAGCGACGCGGCCTGCGTCCCGTGGCGGCGGCGAGGGCGCGGCCGAATGTGGCAACCATCGCGTCGATCGGCCCGGCCGGCACCCATACCGAGAAGAGTGCGCGCCCAGCGGGACCGAGCACGCGGATCATTTCATCGAAGGCGCGGCTAGCGTCAGCGGCGAAGATCAACCCGAACACCGAGAGGGCCAGGTCGAACGAGGCATCGTCGAACGGCAGCGCCTGGATGTCTCCGACCACGAATGACGCTTGGAGACCCTCGGTCACAGCCCGGTTGCGCGCGACATCGATCAGCCTGGGCGCGGTATCGACGCCGGTCACAAGTGCGCCGTCGCCCGCCGCCAGCAGGGCGGCGTTGCCCGTGCCTGTGGCGAGATCCACGACTCGCTCCCCGCGCTGGACATCGGCGAGAGAGACCACGTGCTCGGCGACCGGCGCGAGCTCCACGGCCATCTGCTCGTAGCGGCCGACGTCCCAATCGATCATCTCGCTCATGGCCCTATCCGAGCAGAAACGTCTCGGCGCAGGCGGATTGTCGTGGTCGATCGGCCGCGCCGTCGCGCTCGGTCAGTGGCTCGCACGGGCGAGCTTGGTCGCGTTGGGCACCAGCGCGTGCAGTTTCTCGAGCTCTTCTCCGATTCCGCGCGCGAGCACGTCGATGTCGGGCATCGAGGAGGCGTCGGCGGTGATCCCGAACGTCACCTGCCCGTTGTAGGAGAGCGCGGCGATTCCCACCGCGTGGTCGGCGAGCAGCGGCAGGACCGGGTGGATCTCGCGCAGCAACGCTCCGAACGCGTACAGCGGCACCGGCGACCCCGGCACGTTCGTGACCGCCACGTTGAACATCCGCCTGGAGAACACGGTCTGTGTGAGCGCCGCACGCGCGACCACCGGCGGCGCAAGCGCAGCGACTTCGATCATTGTCGACGTGGCGTGCGCCGCGTCGGAGGACTTGCGCCGACGGGTAGCCGCAGCGATGTTGCGCAGCCGCTTCTGTGCGGATGGCTCGCCGACCGGGAGATCGACGAACAAGAAGCTGAGCAGGTTGCCGAGCGTCAATCGGTCCGATGCATCGCGGCGGGTGACCGGCACCAGCGCGCGCAGCCCGCGTGACGGCAGCTCCTCCTCGCGCGAGCGCAGCAACTCCCGCAGGCCGCCGGTCGCCGCCGCCAGGACCACATCGGTGATCGACCCGCCGAGGTGGTGACCGATCGCTTTCAGCTCGTCAAGCGGAGCTCGCACCACGGCGTACCGACGCCTCTGACCGATTGGTACGTTCAGTGAAGTGTGCGGCGCGCGGCGAAGCTCGTCGCGCACGATCAGCTCGGCGACCCGGCGCGAGCGGTCCAACGCCACCCTGGGATGGGCCGCAGCGTGAGCCGCGGCGCTGCCCGCGCGCACGGTGGCGTCGCCGGCCTGAGCAGCGGCCTCGAGAATGTGGGACCGCAACGATGGTCCGCGCGACGCGCGCCTCGGCGGCGTCGGCTCGGTCCTCGCCGTCGGCGCCGTCGGCCCGGGCCCCAGCAGTAGGCCAATCAGCTCCACGGCTACCACGCCGTCGACCAGGCAGTGGTGGGTCTTCCAGCCAAGCGCCCAGCGTCCACTCTCGAGGCCTTCGACCAGCACGATCTCCCAGAGTGGCCGCTTCCGGTCCAGCGGGAGCGAAAAGAACTCGGCGGTCCAGTCGCTCAGTTGCCCGGAGTCGCCCGGCGCCGGGAGCAGCGCATGGCCGACGTGGTGGCGAATGTCGAAGCGGTCATCGGGCACCCAGTGCGGCCACGCTAAGGCCCGCGTCCGAGTGCTCGACAGCCGCTGCAGGTAGCGCGGAATCTCGCTCAATCGCGCGGCCAGCAACTCCCGTACGGCCTCGACGGTCGGAGCAGCTCCACCCGCCGCGGGCTCGAACACATCACGCGCCGAGGTTCATCAACGCGCCCTCGTCGAACTCCTCAAGCCGGAGAAACGTCCCGTCGAGCGCCGTCAGCGTATCTGACACCTCTTGAAGCTACGGTCGGTTGCCGTTGCCGTAATCGGGGACAAGCAGCGATTCACGTCCGTAGTTCCCCCCCGATGGCTATCTCGTCGGGCGGCAACTCACAGAGAGGAGGTGGTGCCGCGCGCGGGACGTGCTCAGCAACCAAATCGGCTTCTTGGCTGGGCCCGATCTCCAGGGCCGGCCGGGCGCGCGGCGTCCGCCGGCCGCGCATTCAGCCGGCCGAGCCGACGTGAGGGTTGGAGGGTTCTGCCGCTATCAGCCAGCCGTCCCCAGACGCGCTCGGGACTCCAGTCGACCAGGTCGGCGAGGTCGAGCGCACTGGGCGGAGGCTGCTGCGTGCGTGCGCGGCGTGCCGTCTCGGTGCGTTCGCCCTGAGGGAGGAGTGGGCGTCGAAAACCCGCTTCACGGGCCGAAAGAGCCAGATCGGGCGTCGCAGGTCACCGGCGGCGGGGCGCGCGAGCGCGAGCCACTTGCGGTAGACCGCTCGTGCCTTGGCGTGGTCAACATGATGTCGGCGTAGCGGTCGTCGCGGTCGGCGGCGCGCACGCGGACCTTCTGGTGCCACAATTCGATGCTGATCTGCACCTGACTCGACCTTCGTCCGGGATGGCTGGGCCGTCGCGGTGAAGCTCGGCGAGCGGGCTGCGCGTCACGCCGCGGGCCGGTCCGTGACCGATTGCCCGACCTCAGCGGCCTGCGGCGTTGGCCGTTGCTGCTCGTCTGGCTTCTTTCGAAGCTCGCGTACCGCCGCAATCAACTCGCTCGGTGTCATCGCGTCGACTCGCTTCTGGCCGAGTCGCTCCCACAGTTCATCGAGATGGTCGAAGACGCCACCAGCTCTGAGGCGCTCGTTGCGAGCGTCCCACGCGCGCTTGAAATCGCCGGGACTCATCTCGTTGAGCTCTTCGCGGCTGATCTCGAGCTCCTCGGCCCAGTGGAGCTTCTGCGCCTCATCTCCGCACAGCGGCGGCGGGAGCGGACGCTCGCGCCTGCGGCGCTCCTTTGGCGCCTCGGCAAGAGCTCGTGGGGTCGCGTCCGCTACCGCGGCCGGCGGCGCCGAGCGCTTGTCGTGCGCGACCTGATGGGAGCTTGCATCGCGTGCGCGTGCTCGCCCTGCCGCGATGGCTCGACGCGGTGCGACTCGACCCATGCGTCGAGATCACGGAGAGACTCCGCGAGCCTGGGCAGAGGTGGCGGCATCGCGGCGGCGGAAATCCGGAGTTCGGCGTGACGATCGCCGGCCTACGCAAGGTCGAACCCCGTCACGGCCTCCGGGCCCGGCAGTGCAGTCGCGGTGGCGACCCGCCCGGTGTTCAGGCGCCGCCCTCGAAGCGGATGACGCGCCCTCCGGGGCGTGTGCAGCGCGAGGCGGCGAACTCCTCCCTGGTCTTTGTGATCACGCACTGCCAGCCGCGGTAGACGCGGCTGCGCCCGTTCCATCCGGAGGCGACGCGACGAGCCATCGAGCAGCTCGAGCGCTTGGCCCAGACGCTCATCGAGGCGCCGCCGAAGCTCGCCGGGAACGGCGGGTACAGCCAGCGGCGTCCGTGCGGGCCGCTGGTGAAGACGACGGCGCGCGAGCACGGCGTGAGCGCCCCGGTGCAGGCCAGCTTCGGAGTCGCGGACGGCGGGAGCCTCTGGGCGGTGCGCTACGCGACGGAGGGCGTGCCGCGGTCGCTGTTCGCCTCGACTGAGGTGGCGACGATCCGGCAGCTGCATCCCGACAACCCGCGCGTGCAGCTGCTCAGTTCCGACGACCGCCTCATCGTCTCCGAGCCGTTCTCAGATCTCCCCGGCGTCTGGCAGGAGATCGAGCCCTCGACGGCGGTGACGGTGCAGCGCGGCGGCGTGTTGGAGCACCGTCGTCCGCCCCCGCGCCAGGGCCCGCCGCCCGTCGTGCGGCAGTTCGCGGGCACTGCCGATGGGTGAGCCCTCCGCCGCGCGTCGCCGGCGGCCCGAGCTCCCGGGCTGGGCGCGCTGGAGTGCGGCGGGCAGCGAGCGGCCTTGGACGGTCGGCATCGAGGAGGAGGTGATGCTCCTCGACCCGCGTAACTGGTCAGTGGCCAGCCGGATCGACGCCGTATCGAGGAAAGAGAGTGACCGGCTGGTGGGTGTGTGCGGGGATCCTGCTGCTGGTCGCCGGCGTGCTGAACGTCATCTGGGGCATCGCCGCGATCGGCGACGCGAAGTTCTTCGTCGTCGACCAGAAGTACGTCATCAGTGGCCTGCACACCCTGGGGCTGGGTGACGCTGATTCTCGGCGTGCTGGAACTGGTCGCAGCGTTCTCGCTGTTCTCGGGCGGAGGCTTCGGCGGCTGGGTCGGCGTCTTCGCCGCTGCCCTGGCCTCGATCAGCGCGCTGCTGTCGATCCCCGCCTATCCGTTCTGGTCGCTGTGCGTCTTTGCCCTGTCGCTCATCATCCTGTACGAGCTGGCCAAGGCACCCGAGCGCGGCACGACGCCGCGAACCCCGCGAGCTTGCCCTCACCGAAGGCTCCGCAGCGCGGAGCCTTCGTGGTCGTCACGAGTGCCGTGGCAGCACGCCCCGAACCCGGTGGGGACAACGACCCGTGCAGTCCGCGTCTGGGGCCGCTCTCGTGCGCGGGCAGGCAGCGGTTGGTGGCTGCCAACAGCCACCTGGGCGTCGACGGAGTGAGCCCTTCGGGTCCCGAGTTGCGTCGGCTCTCCGTCACCACCGCGACCGAGGCTTGGAGCGACGAGCAGCGTCGCTGCGAGCCCGTCGCTGGGCTCGTAGACCCGGTGCGTCGTCGAGGCGACCGGCCTGCCGGCTGCGCCGTTCCGTCCCGACTGCGGCGGGTGGGAGGATCTGACCCGGTGACTACCGCCGAGACAGCCGAGCGTCCCGTCAGCGGGACGCAGATCGTTCTGTTGACGCTGGCGGCGGGCCAGTTCGTCATGGCGCTCGACACGACCGTGATGAACACGGCGATCGCGACGGTCGCGAAGGACCTCGGGACCACCGTGGTGGGGATCCAGACGGCGATCACGCTCTACACGCTGGTGATGGCGTGTCTGATGATCACCGGCGGGAAGGTCGGTCAGATCCTGGGTCGCAAGCGTGCGTTCGCGATCGGGTGCATCGTTTATGCGTGCGGGTCGCTGACAACCGCGCTGTCTCAGAACCTGACGATGCTGGTCATCGGCTGGTCGTTTCTGGAGGGCTTGGGCGCAGTGCTGATCATGCCGGCGATCGTCGCGCTCGTCGCGACGAACTTCGGCAAGCCCGAGCGTCCGCGCGCGTACGGGCTCGTCGCAGCGGCCGGCGCGATCGCGGCGGCGCTCGGCCCCGTCATCGGCGGCGCGTTCACAACCTACTGGTCGTGGCGTTACGTGTTCGCCGGCGAGGTCCTCATCGTGCTCGTCATCCTCCTGCTGGCGCGGCGGATGAACGACACGCCCGCCGATCGCGAGGCGAAGCTCGACCTGGTCGGCACGGGGCTGTCCGCGCTCGGGCTCGGTGCGATCGTGCTCGGCCTGTTGAAGTCGGGCACGTGGGGGTTCGTGCAGCCCAAGCCCGACGCCCCCGAGTGGTTCGGGCTCTCTCCGGTGATTTGGATGATCCTGGGCGGCGCCGTGGTCCTGGCGCTGTTCGGGCGCTGGGAGAGCCGGCGCATCGAGCGCGGCGAGGGCGCGCTGTTCAACCCGAACATGCTGCGTAACCTCCAGCTGCGCAGCGGCGTCACGTCGTTCCTGTTCATGTTCCTGATCCAGGCCGGCACGTTCTTCGTCGTCCCGCTGTTCCTGTCGATCGCGCTTGGGCTCTCCGCGATCGAGACCGGCGTTCGACTGCTGCCGCTGTCGCTGTCGTTGCTGGTGTTCGCGCTCGGCGTCCCGAAGCTGTTCCCGGACGTGTCACCGCGCCGGGTCGTCAACCTCGGGTTCATGGCGCTGTTCGCCGGGCTCGTGCTGCTGATCGCCTTGCTGGACGTCGGCTCGGGGCCGGAGATCGTGACCTGGCCGCTGTTGATCGCGGGGGCCGGGCTCGGCGGTCTGGCCTCGCAGCTGGGCAGCGTCACGGTGTCGTCGGAACCGGACGAGCTCAGCGGCGAGGTCGGTGGCCTGCAGAACACGGGAACCCAGCTCGGCGCGTCGATCGGCACCGCGCTCGCCGGCGCCGTGCTCATCTCCGCCCTCACGGCGTCCTTCCTCACCGGCGTCCAGAACAACCCCGACGTACCGGATAGTGTCAGCTCGCAGGCGCAAACGGAGCTCGCGGGCGGCATCCCATTCATGTCCGACGACGACCTGAAGGCCGCACTGGCCGACGCGCACGTTCCGCCGCAGACGGCCACCGCGGTCGTCGACGAGAACGAGAAGAGCCGGATCGCCGGGCTGCGAAGCGCACTCGCGATCCTTGCGCTCGTCGCGCTCGTCGCGCTCGTCTTCACCCGCGGTATCCCGACGGTCCAGCCCGGCTCCCCGTCGGACCCACGGCCGCCGCCGACGTAGCGCGCAGGGCCGCCACATCTTCGGAGATCCGCCTCCGAGGATGGCGATGCAGATGTACGGCGACTTCGAGTCCGCACTGTACGCCGGGCAGTAGGCGCCGGGCGCGAAGAGAGTAGGCTCCTCGGTATGGAAGACGACGCGATCCGTGCCCTGGTGATCCGCCTCTCCCGGTCCGACCGCTCGGGCGGCAACGTCATCGAGCGCGCCGCCATCCTCGCCGAAGGCGCTGACCTGGCGGCAGTGGTCGGTTGGATCGGCGCCCACGACGGCGAGCCCGAGGCCGTCGGTGCCGCAACGCCGGCGGGCGGGCTCCACGGCGCGCGCCGCGAAGCCGAGCGTCCGCCGTTGCGCTACGTGTTGCCGGCCGGCGCGCTGGACTGAGCCAGCACCCGCGCGAGCCAGTCCTTCACCGCAGCGCCGACGGCATCGAGGTCGGCGGTGAGGCTGTGGTTGCCCGGCACCGTGACCACGCCGCGCTCGGGGCCCGCGGGCGGCATGCCGAACGGGTCGCGCTGGCCCTGCACGACGAGCGTCGGGACGCGCACGGCGTCGAGCTCGTCGAGCCGTGTGCTCGTCGCCGCCTTCCCGGACCGGCCCGGCGCGTGGAGCGGGAAGGCAAGGCAGAGGACGGCGATCGCGCCGCTCTCCGCCGCGGTCCGGCACGCCACCCGCGCGCCCGACGAGCGACCGCCGACGATCAGCGGGATCCCGCCGAGCTCTCCGGCGCGCAGGTGGCCGACTACCGCCGTCCAGGCCGCGTCGAGCCGCGGGGCCGGAGAGGGTGAGCGGCGACCGGCGACCCGGTAGGGCTGCTCGACCAGCGCGACACGGAGGCCCGTTGCGCGCGCGACCTCCGCGACCCGGACGAGATCGCGCGCGGCCACCCCGCCGCCGGCGCCGTGGCCGAGCACCAGCGCGCCGATCGGCTCGGCGATGGCGTCGATGTACGCCCTCGCGGGCCCCTGCGGCGTGTCGATCTCGAGCACGCGAGTCAGGATGGCACGAGCGTACGCCTCGGTCGTGAAGCGGCGCCCGCCGGTCTCGGCGGCGAGCGCGAAGTGGGCGTGGCGCTCCAGGAAGCGCACCATCGCGCGGTAGAAGGCGGTCAGCCGCTCCGCGGGTGACGCTTCCCCGCCCGGGCCCAGCGGCGGCGGCCCCGCAGGATCCCGTCCTGCAACGCGTGCTCGTGCTCGTCGAGGAGCGCGACCTCGATCGAGGCGACCGGCCTACGCGGCCTCGATCGCCGGTCGCTCGCTCGTGATCGTCTCCAGCTGGGCCGCCGTCGCCGGCTGGAGCACAGTGACCGCGAGGACCACGGCGAGGGCGACCAGGCCCGCCCCGACCGCGAACGCGAGGTGGTAGCCGCCGGTCAGCGCCGCCGCCGAGTCCTGGACGCCGGCCTCGAGCGTGTCGGTCCGCGAGGTGGCGAGCGTCGCGAGCACCGCGAGGCCGAGCGCGCCGCCGACCTGCTGGGTGGTGTTGACCAGCCCTGAGGCAAGGCCCGAGTCGCTCGCCGTCGCCCCCGACATCGCCAACGTCATCGTGGCGGGGAAGGACAGGCCGGCTCCGACCCCCAGGAGGACCATCGAGGGCAGGACGTCGATGACGTAGGCCGCGTCGACGGGCGCGCGGGCGAGGAGCGCGAGCCCGGCCACGATCAGGCCGAGCCCCGGTACGAGCACGGCGCGCGGCCCGAAGCGCGTGTTCAGCCGCGCCGAGAAGCCCAGCGACAGCGCGCCTATGCCCACCGACACGGGAAGGAAGGCCAGCCCGATCTGCACCGCGTCGTAGCCGAGCACACGTTGGAGGTGGAGCGCTCCGAGGAAGAACATCCCGAACAGCCCGGCCACCATGAGGACCTGGACGAGGTTCGCCCCCGAGACGTTCCGCGAGCGCAGCACGCGCAGCGGCAGCAGCGGGTTCGCGGCCGCGAGCTGGCGCGCGACGAACGACGCGAGCAGTACGAGGGCGACCGCCCCGAAGCCCAGCGTGTGCGTGGAGCCCCACCCGTAGTCGGCTGCTTCGACGATCGTGTAGACGCCGAGCATGAGCGCGGCGGTGACGAGAAACGCGCCCGAGACATCGTCGCCCTCCCCGATCCCGATCCCGCGCTCGCGGTCGAGCAGCCGGACGGCGAGCACGGCGGCCACGATCCCGATCGGCAGGTTGACGAAGAAGATCCAGTGCCAGTTGATGGCCTGGGTCAGGACGCCGCCGGCGAGCAGCCCGATCGAGGCGCCGGCGGAGGCGACGAAGCTGTAGACGCCGATAGCCGTCGCCCGCTCACGGGGCTCGGGGAACATCGTGACGATCATCCCGAGGATCACCGCCGAGGTCAGCGCTCCGCCGACGCCCTGGACGAAGCGCGCGCCGATCAGCAT
Organism: uncultured Actinomycetes bacterium; assembly: GCA_963728925.1. Classification (GTDB taxonomy): domain Bacteria; phylum Actinomycetota; class Thermoleophilia; order Solirubrobacterales; family Solirubrobacteraceae; genus JBBPZA01. The sequence continues at coordinate 9,864 of CAVSMB010000002.1, forward strand.
CTCCTGGCTGCCGGCGAGCCCGCACAGCAGCGACGCCACGGTGAACAGGCCGAGGCCGGAGAGGAAGATGCGCCGGCGCCCGATCAGGTCGCCGAGGCGGCCGGCCAGGAGCAGCAGCCCGCCGAAGGCGATCAGGTATGCGTTGACCACCCACGCCAGGCTCGACTGCGAGAAGCCCAGGTCGTCCTGGATGGACGGCAAGGCCACGTTCACGATCGTGCTGTCGAGGATGATCATCAGCATCCCCGCGCAGAGGACGACGAGCGCGATCCAGCGCGAGTCGCGGGTCCTCGGAGCGTTCTCGGTCATCGGGTCGCCTCCCGCGTCGTGAGCGCAGGTGCAACCGTAGCAGAGCGTCCCGTTACGGACGATCCCTTATGGGACTACACCGACGCCGGCGCGCTCCGCGGACGCCGCACGGGCCTTTGACATTTGGCCGGCGCGGAGAGCCGGCCCTCCGCGAGCCTCTCCAAGGCGTGCACGAAGGTCTGGCGCTCGCGAGCCGGGAGCGCGGACAGGACGTCGTCGTTGATGCTCGCGACGATCTCGGCCGCCTCGGCCGCCTTGCGCTTCCCGGCGGGGGTGACGGCGATGATCCTCGCGCGGCGGTCGGCGGTCGCCGCCCGCCGCTCCGCGAGCCCCGCCCGCTCGAGCTCGTCCATCGTCACGACCATCGTCGTCTTGTCCAGATCGCACAGCTGTGCAACCTCGCCTTGGGTCAGCTCGCCGGAGAGCGCCTTGGACAGGACGCAGTGCCCGCGGGGCGAGATCCCGAGCCCTTCCAGGCCCGCCGTCAGCTCGGCCGAGAGCGCGTGAGCGGTCTGGCCGAGGAGGAGCATGAGGTCCTCCGTGAGCTGCGTCGGGGCGGTGGTCGCCATGACGAGAGGATACCAGCGATCTTCCGCTCCGAGATGGTCTGGCAGCGGAACGACCACCCGATTGACGCGGCTCGGGAAACGTGGGAGGCTCGATCTCGCGCCCGGGGGAGACCTGTCTGTATCCCCACGGCTGCGCGAGACCGCAGGCAGACCGGGTCAGGCGACGACAGGAGAACGCGACGATGGCGTACGACCCACGGACCGACACGGGGATCCCCACCGAGCCCGTTGGCTCCCTTCCCAGGCCGAGCACGCTCCAGGCAGCGTACGCGGACTACGACGCGGGGAAGATCGACAAGGACGCGCTCGAGGCCGAGCAGGACGCCGCCGCCAAGGACTCGATCGAGAACCACGAGAAGGCCGGGTCGCCGATCATCTCCGACGGCGAGCAGCGCTGGTCGAGCTTCGCCACCTACGCGATCACCGACACGCTCGCGGGCACCGGCCTCGCCGACAACCTCGCGCCCACCGGCGGCCAGTACTTCGCGATCTTCGCGGACGGGCACAACCGTCAGCTTCCGCGCCTCACCGGGGGGCCGTTCCGCTACAAGACCTACGCCGCCGACACGCTGAAGAAGTCCCTTCCCTACGCGAGCAAGCCGATGAAGCAGGCGGTCATCGCCCCCTCGATGCTCGCGCTGCTCTACCCGCTGGAGGACAAGGTCCCCGGCTACTCGCGCGAGCAGTTCGGGGGGAATGGTTGCGCTGCTGCGGGCTAGATATGCGTCCCGCGGAGGGTTCGACGACCTAGCCTCTTGGCCATGTCCTGCCCAGTCGCCGGCATCCGGGACGCGGAGGCTGCCGAGGCGGTGACGCTCGAGGCGCTGCGGCGGCGGTCGTCGGACACCTGGGAGGCCTACCGCGAGCAGCTCGCCGCCCATCCCGACGCGATCGGGGCGCCGGTCGTCGCGATCGCCGAGGCCCGGGTGCGCGTGGCGGTCGACGCTGAAGAGCGAGCGCTCGGATTCTCGGTCGTGGAGCCCGCGGGCGACGGGGGCGTCGAGCTCGACGCGCTCTTCGTGGAGCCCGAGGCCATGGGGGCCGGGGTCGGGCGGGCGCTCGTCGCCGACCTCGCGGCTCGCGCCCGTGAGACGGGCGCGCCGCACGTCGAGGTGATCGCCGGCGACGAGGCTGTCGGCTTCTACGAGCGTCTCGGCTTTCGGCGTCGCGGCCGGGCACAGACGCGCTTCGCGCTCGCCCACCGGCTGCGCCTCGACCATCTGAGCGGCGCCGGAAGGAGGCGCCGCCACCCCAACGTCGACACTTCCGCGATGGCCGCGATCGGGCAGGCGCTCCACGGGGGCCGCGGCGGCCGGCGTTCGTGCAGACGGTCGAGTGGCTGCTCGATCCCGAGGGCTTCATGCGGCGCTGCGCGCGGCGGTACGGCGAGGCGTTCTCCGTGCGCCTGGGCCCGAGCGCCGACGTCGTCTTCCTCTCCGGTCCGAGCGCGGTCCAGGCGGTGTTCCGCGGGCCTCCCGAGCAGATGCGGATGGGGGACATCAACGGGCTCTTGCGGCGCGTTCTCGGCCACAACTCGCTGCTCGTGCTCGACGGCGAGGAGCACCTGCGCCAGCGGCGGCTTCTGCTGTCGGCCCGACGGCCGCGCCGGCGACGGTCCCCGCGCAAGGGGTGGACGAATGTTCAGCCGTCCTGTGCGCAAGCGCAAACAAACGCGTCGCACGCGCCGATAGAACGTCCAGATGGCGACGGCCGATCCCAAGGCCGACGAGACATCGGCCGGCGGCCGCACCTCGGCAAGCGGCCGGGCCATGCTGTTGCGCGGGCTGACCCCGGGGACGGCCGCGCGCTGGCAGGCCTACCTGTTCGCCGCGGCGGGGTTAGTCGGCGCCGTCGGGGTTCTGCTCCCCCACCCCGATCGCTTCGACGAGGTCGGGATGCTCGCGGTCCAGATCAGCTCGATGACCGTCGCCGTCTTGCTGTTCGTGCTCGGGCGGCGCACCCCGCGCTGGCTGATCGCGGCAGGGCCCTACGCGGCGGCGTCGCTGACCTCGGTGGTGATCGTCTTCAGCGGATCGAGCACGAGTGCCTACCTGCTGTTCTACCTCTGGGTCGCCTTCTACGCGTTCTACTTCCTGTCGCGCCGGCAGGCTGCGTTCCTCGCCGCCTTCGCGATGGCCAACTACGCCGCCGTGGTCATCGGCTTCCGCGTCGTGGGCGACCCCCCCGGGCCCCGCGACGACGCGGACATCTCGGCCCTCGTCCTCATCACCGGGACGGTCGCGGTGGCCGGCGTGTTCATCGTCGTGCTGCGCGAACGTCTGGCGGGCCTGATCGACAAGCTCACCGACGCCGCGAGCAGCGATCCGCTCACCGGCCTGCTGAACCGCCGCGGCCTGCATCGCACACTCGAGATGGAGCTGGCACGCCACGAGCGCTCGCGGCGACCCTTCAGCCTGCTGCTCGGGGACTGCGACTTCTTCAAGCGGCTCAACGACCGCCTCGGCCATCACGCCGGCGACGACGCGCTGGTGCGCATCGCCGGCCTCCTCGAGAGCCACAAGCGGCGCATCGACGTCGCGGCGCGCTTCGGGGGTGAGGAGTTCGCGCTCGTGCTGCCCGAGGCTGACGAGCACGAGGCCTACCTGGTCGCCGAGCGCCTGCGCCACCGCGTCGGCGAGGCCTTCGGCGAGGAGCCGGTGCCGCTGACCATGAGCTTCGGGGTCGCCGCCTACCCCACGCACGGGGCGAGCGCCGACCAGCTCATGCGCACCGCCGACGACGCCCTCTACGCCGCCAAGGCGCTGGGTCGCGACCGGACGGTGCTCTCGAGCGCCGAGATCGAGGAGCTCCTCGCGGCCCGCGGCGCGGGCATGACCCCGCACGACGAGGCAAAGCTCGCCACCGTGCTGGCGCTGGCCGAGGCGCTGGACATGCGCGACACCGGCACCGCGCGCCACTCGCAGACAGTCGGGCGCTACTGCGAGCTGATGGCCCGCGAGCTCGGCCTCCCGCCGCCGCGCGTGGAGCGGATCCGGGTGGCCGGGATCCTGCACGACATCGGCAAGATCAGCGTGCCCGACGCGATCCTGCGCAAGGCCGGGCCGCTCACCGACAGCGAGTACGAGCAGATGTGCAAGCACCCCGAGGCCGGAGCGCGACTCCTCGGCGGCTCTGGGCTCGACGACATCCGCGCCTGGGTGCTCGCCCACCACGAGCGTCCCGACGGCGCGGGCTACCCGCGCCGCCTCGCGGACGCCGACATCCCCCTCGAGGCGCGCATCCTCGCGGTGGGTGACGCCTACGAGGCGATGACCAGCGACCGCGTGTACCGGCGCGCGACCGGCTCGGCGAGCGCGCGGCGCGAGCTGCGCTCCAAGGCCGGCACCCAGTTCGACGGCCGCGTCGTCGCCGCCTTCATCCGTGCGCTGGACCGCGAGCAGCGCCGCGGGCGCGACCCGGCGCGCAGCGATCGCGCGCTCGGCAAGTAGTCTCGGCGGGAACCCCCGACCCCGAGCCACCGAGGAGAACCGCATGCTGTTCGGCCAGGAGCACGTCGACCGCTACGTCGCCACCGACGGCGAGGAGGGCCACGACTGGCAGGGCACCACGGTGCTGATCCTCACCACCAAGGGCCGGCGCTCGGGCGAGCAGCGCAGCACGCCGCTCATCTACGGCTCGCACGGAGACGACCACGTGGTCGTCGCCTCCAAGGGCGGCGCCGACGAGCCGCCGGCCTGGTACCTCAACCTCGAGGCCGACCCGGACATCACCGTCCAGGTCAAGGGCGACCGCTTCCCGGCGCGGGCGCGCACGGCGACTGCCGAGGAGAAGCCCGAGCTGTGGCGGATGATGACCGGGCAGTGGCCGGCCTACGACGAGTACCAGACCAAGACCGACCGCGAGATCCCCGTCGTCGTGCTCGAGCGCCGCGACGACTGACGTGCGGCGCCTGGCGGCGGTGGGGCCATAACCCCCCTCGATCGGCTCTCTGGATCGAGGGTTGCTTGCGCCCCTAGCCGAGATCGCCGCGCTGCGCCGCGCCGCGCATCCGCAGAATCAACCGCTACCCCGCGCGGGCGACCGCCCGAGCGCGCTTCTGGCGCTCGCCGGCGGGCAGCACGAGCTTGCGCAGACGCACGACGTCCGGGGTGACCTCGACGCACTCGTCCTCGCGGATGAACTCGAGGGCCAGGTCGAGCGAGAGGCGCTGGTGGGGGACCAGGCGGACGGTGTCGTCGGATCCCGCCGCGCGCATGTTGGTCTGCTTCTTCTCGCGCACGGCGTTGACGTCGAGGTCCGCGGCGCGCGCGTTCTCGCCCACGACCATGCCCTCGTAGACCTCCTCGCCCGGGCCGACGAACAGTCGCCCGCGCTCCTGCAGCTTGAGGAGCGCGAAGGTGCCGATGCGGCCGTGACGGTCGGCCACCAGCGAGCCCGTCGGCCGCGAGCGGATCTCCCCCGCCCAGGGCTCGTAGCCCTCGAAGACGGCGTGCAGGACACCCGACCCGCGTGTCTCGGTGACGAACTCGGTGCGGAAGCCGATCAGCCCGCGGGCGGGGACCAGGTACTCGAGCCGCACCCAGCCCGTCCCGTGGTTGACCATCTCCTCCAGGCGGCCCTTGCGCAGGGCGAGCATCTGGGTGATGACGCCGAGGAAGTCCTCGGGCGCGTCGATGGCGAGGCGCTCCACCGGCTCGTGCAGGCGCCCATCCACCTCGCGGGTGACGACCTGCGGCTTGCCGACGGTCAGCTCGAAGCCTTCGCGGCGCATCGCCTCGACGAACACCGCGAGCTGCAGCTCGCCGCGGCCCTGGACCTCCCAGGTGTCGGGGCGCTCGGTCTCGAGCACGCGGATGGCGACGTTGCCGACGAGCTCGGCCTCGAGGCGCTCGCGCACCAGCCGTGCGGTCAGCCGCGTCCCGGACCGGCCGGCGAGCGGTGCGGTGTTGATGCCGACGGTCATCCCCAGCGCGGGCTCCTCGACGGCGATCAGCGGCAGTGGCCGCGGATCGGCCGGGTCGGCCAGCGTCTCGCCGATGGTGATGTCCGGGATGCCGGCCACCGCCGCGATCTCACCGGCGCCCGCGTCGTGCGCCTCGACGCGGCGCAGGCCCTCGGTGACGTAGAGCTCGGAGACCCGCACGGGCTCCACCGTCGCGTCGCGGCGGCACCAGGCCACGGTCGCGCCGCGCGCGAGCGTGCCGGAGTGAACACGACACAGCGCGAGGCGCCCGACGTACGGGGAGGCGTCGAGGTTGGTGACGAGCGCCTGCAGCGCGCCCTCGCCCGCAGCGGGCGGCGGGATGCGCGCGACCAGCGTGTCCAGCAGCGGGCGCAGGTCGTCGCCCTGCTCCGCGGGGTCGAGCGAGGCGCGGCCGGCGCGGGCGTTGGTGTAGACGATCGGGAACTCGATCTGCCTCTCGGTGGCGTCGAGGTCGAAGAACAGCTCGTAGACCTCGTCGACGACCTCACCCACCCGAGCGTCGGGCCGGTCGACCTTGTTGACCACGAGGATCACCGGCAGGCGGCGCTCGAGCGCCTTGCGCAGGACGAAGCGCGTCTGGGGCAGCGGGCCCTCGGAGGCGTCGACGAGCAGCAGCACGCCGTCGACCATCGTGAGCGCGCGCTCGACCTCGCCGCCGAAGTCGGCGTGCCCCGGGGTGTCGACGAGGTTCAGCTTCACGGTCTCGGTTGCGCCGGGCGGGACGTAGCGCACGGCGGCGTTCTTGGCGAGGATCGTGATCCCCCGCTCGCGCTCCTGGTCCATCGAGTCCAGAACGCGGTCGGTGACCGCCTCGTGGGCGCTGAAGACGCCCGACTGGCGCAGCATCGCGTCGACCAGCGTCGTCTTGCCGTGGTCGACGTGGGCGATGATCGCGACGTTGCGGAGATCGGAGCGCTCGGGCACGACCGTTCACTGTAGGCAGGCGACGTCGCCCACGACGGTCGCGAAAGGCTCCACTCCGGCGGCGGCGAGAGCGATCCAGACACCCGGGCGCAGATCCAGATCGGCCACCACGTCACGGGCGCCGGCGGGCAGCGGTACGCCCAGCCCGACGCCATGGCACTTGACGCGCGCCTCGTGTCGCACCCACAAGCGATGGAAGAGCGCCTCGCGCGTCTCCATCAACGCCGCGGCGACGCGGGCCGCCTGCACCGGCGGGAGACCAACCTGTGCGAGGCGCACCGGGTCGCGACCCTCGCGCGGGTACTCCGCGTCGATCCCGACCTCCCGGTCGAAGGCCACCGCGACGACGAGCAGCGCGCCCGTGTGGCTGACACTGAAGCGCAGCGGGTGGGCCGCGGGCTGCGCGAGACGCGGCTTGCCGTGGGGGCCTGCCGCGAAGCGCAGGGCGGCGGGGTCGACGCCGACGAGGCCGGCGAGGATGCGCCGCCGCGCCCAGCGGCCGGCGGCGGCCCTCTCGCGGCGGCGAGGGTCGAGGATGCGGTCAAGCGCTGCCTGCTCGTCGGGCGCGAGCGCTCCGGCCGGCGGCGGCGGAGCGGTGTCGAGGTCCACCGGCCACACCTCGATCTCCCCGGGGCGGGGCCGCGGGCGCCGACAGGCGCTCAGGCCCACTGCGCGACGAGCTCGTCGGAGAGCTCGCGCAGCCGCCGCCGAGCCTCGGGGTCGTAGGCCTGCTCGTCGGCGTGCGCCTCGTTCAGACCGGAGAAGTAGCGGCCGGAGACGCCCTCCAGCGCCGGGTCGCTGACCAGCCGGCGGGTCGCCACGACGCCCTCGGCGAGCTCTGACATCGGGGTGGCGCCCGCGTGGGTGACCATCTTCGTCGGCATGTAGGTGGCGGGGTGCAAGGCGCTCGCGGTGACCCCGGCGTCGGACAGCTCGTCCGCGAGGTCGAAGGTGAAGAGGATCTGCGCGAGCTTGGACTGGCAGTAGGCGCGCACGCCGCTGTAGCCGTGGACGAGCATCGGGTCCTCGAAGTCGATCTGCATCTGGCCGGCCGAGCTGACGTTGACCACTCGCGCCGGAGCCGACGCGGTGAGCAGCGGCACGAGCCGGCGGGTGAGCAGGTAGCCGGCGAGGTAGTTCACGGCGAAGCGCAGCTCGTAGCCGTCGGCGCTCTGCAGGCGCGCGCCGTCGCCGGGCAGCGACGTCCCGATGCCCGCGTTGTTGACCAGCGCGTCGAGTCGCTCGGTGCCGGACGCCACCTCGTCGGCGAGGCGGCGGACCTCGGCGAGCGATGCGAGGTCGGCAAGAAGCAGGCGCGGCGCCGGTCCCGTGGCACGCTCCGCGACCTCGGCGAGCGCGGCCTCGCCGCGCTGGGCGCTGCGGCCGTGGACGAGCACGGTCGCGCCCTCGGCGGCGAGCTCGCCGGCGAGCGCGCGCCCGAGGCCGTCAGTGGCGCCGGTGACGAGGATCGTCCGCTCGGCCATCGGCGTCATTGTCCCCGAGGAGCAAGCCGAGCTGGCGCGACTGGGCGACGAGCGTGCCGTCCCGGGACCACAGCTCGCCGTCCTCGTCGAAGAACCCGTCGCGCACGAGCCGCGTCCGGAAGCGCGCCAGCAGCAGCCCGTCTGCGAGCGGGAGCGGCGCGCGGAAGTGCACGGTCATGTCGACCGTGGGCGCCGGGGTGAGCGCGCCCAGCCGCGGCCACGGCGCCGGGTACCACGCGTCGGCGAGCAGCGCGACCGCGAGCGCATCGACCGGCCGCTGCTCGTACAGCCCGAGCCAGCCGCCGGTCTCGGCGTGCTCGGCACGGCTGAAGGGCGGCTCGCCGAAGCGCCGCTGCATGCTGAGGTGCTGACGGAAAGGCGGCGGCGGCGCGCCCACGAACCGCTCGGCGGGCGCGTTGCGATCGCCCGGCCCCTCGACGTCCGGCGCCGGCGCGTCGGCGAGCAGCGGCCCGGGCCAGGGCGCGCTGAACGCGGCGACCGCCAGGGCGACGGTCGCGCTCTCCTGCTCGAGCCGCGCGCTCGCGGTGGTCAGCGAGCGCCCGGTGCGCTCGACCCGTGGCGCCACGGTGATCGGGCCGGGCTTCGGCGGCCGCAGGAAGTGCATGGTCAGCGAGCGCGGCGCGCGGCATTCGTCGTCGACGGCGAGCATCAGGCCGCGCAGCGTGAGGGCCATGACGAACCCGCCCAGCGGCCCGAGCGGCGTCCACCACGTCTCGATGATCTCCCCCTCGAACGTGCCGTCCCCGAGCGGACGCAGCGCGGTGTCGTCGTCGAAGGCCATCGGCGGGGAGGAGAGCTTAGGAGGCGTCGAGGCGCCGCGCGGCCACCGCGACGGCCTCCGGGCTCGAGTCCACGAGCACGAACCGGCGCCCCAGCTCGCGGCACACCACTCCGAGCGTCCCCGAGCCGGCGAAGGGATCGAGGCACCAGCCGCCGGGCCGCGAGGACGCCGCGACGATCCGGCGCAGGACGCCCTCCGGCTTCTGCGTCGGGTAGCCCGTCCGCTCGGCGCCCGCGGTGGGCACGATGGTGTGCCACCAGACATCGGTCGGGCGCTTGCCGCGCGCGGCCTGCTCGGGCGTGACGAGGCCCGGGGCCATGTAGGGCTCGCGGTCCACCGCGTCGGCGTCGAAATGGTAGGCGGCCGGGTCGCGGACGTAGACGAGGATCGTGTCGTGCTTGGCCGGCCAGCGCCGGCGCGGCTTGCCCCCGTAGTCGTAGGCCCAGACGATCTCGTTGAGGAAGCACTCGGGGCCGAAGAGCTCGTCGAGCGCGAGCTTGCACGCGTGGGCCTCTCGGTAGTCGAGATGCAGGTACAGCGTCCCGTGCAGGGAGAGCAGCTCCCGTAGGCGCGCGAGCCGTGGCTGCAGGAAGGCGAGGTAGTCGCCGAAGGCGTCCTCGAAGGCGAGCGCGGCGCCCGCGGTGGACCGGTAGCGCCGGCCCGCGAAGCCCGTACGGTCGCCGTTCTCCTCATCGCGCGCGACCGCGAGCCGCGCGTGGCTGCGCTTGCGGCCGGTGTTAAAGGGAGGGTCGAGGTAGACGAGGTCGAACGCGCCCTCGGGAAGCCGGTCGAGCACCTGCGCGTTGTCGCCTTCGACGAGCAGGTCATCCCCCTCGAGGGGCGCGGCGGCGAGCTCCTTCGGGCGCACGATCCGCACCGCGGCGACGCTAGCGGGGAGCGCGGTCGTCAGGGGATCCGCTGGAGCGCCTCGCGGGCCTGCGCGGCGGTCATCGGCTGGTTGTAGATCGGTGCGCCCGGCTGCTGGATCGCGCTCTCGGCCAGCGTGCCGGTCTCCACCGGTGCGAAGCCGATCTCCTCGACGAGCCTCGTCACGGCTCCCTTGGCCTCCTCGTCGTCGCCCGCGATGAAGATCACCTGGCGGTCGTCGCCGCCGTCGCGATCCCCGTTCTCCGCGAGGTGGCGGAAGTAGATTGTGTTGAAGGCCTTGACCACCTTCGCGGCGGGGAGGTGGCGCTGCAGCAGCTCACTGGAGGTCGCTTCCCCGCGGTCCAGTTCTGAGATCTGCCCGTCGCGCTGGGGGTAGTAGTTCATCGCGTCGATGACCACATCGCCCTCGAAGGCGTCCGCCGGCAGCTCGGTGTAGGCCTTGGCCGGGATCGCGACGAGCACGAGCTCGCCGAAGCGCGCCGCGTCCTCGACGGTGGCCGCCCGCGCGCCGTCGCCCAGCTCGGCCGCCAGATCGCCGAGGGAGTCCGGCCCCCGAGAATTGGAGACGGCGACCTCGTGGCCGGCCCCGACGAATAGCCGTGCAGCCGTCGCGCCGATCTTGCCGCTGCCCACGATCCCGATGCGCACCGCCCGCCTCCTCCGTCGTGTGTTGCATCGAGCATGGCCACCACGTCAAGGTCTGTGGCATGCCCGACGAGACGACCACGCCGATTCCCAGCCCGGTGCCGAGCGAGCGGACGCTCCGGATCGTCTTCGGCGTGCTGGCCGCCTACCACCTCGCGCTCGGGCTGTGGATGGTCTTGTCCCCGGGCACCTTCTACGACCTCGTGGGGCCGTTCGGGACGCGCAACGACCACTACCTGCGCGATGTCGCGACCTTCTACCTCGCGTTCGCCGCCGGTCTCGCCGTCGCCGTGCGGCGACCCTCGTGGCGCGTCGCGGTCGTCGCCGTCGTCGCGCTGCAGTACCTCCTCCACGTCGTCAATCACGTCGTCGACGTGTCCGAGGCCAGCCCCGGGTGGGTCGGGCCGGCCGACGTCGTGTCGCTGGCGCTGGTCTGCACCCTGCTCGCCTGGCTGTGGCGGGCGGCCGGAGCGCGGCGATGAGGGTCTTCGTCGCCGGAGCGACGGGGGCGATCGGCAGCGCCCTGCTGCCGATGCTCCTCAACCAGGGCCACGAGGTGACGGGCATGACCCGGTCAGGATCCGCGGACGCCGTCGGTAGCCTGCGTGCGCGATGCTCCTGGAGCCCGACCAGCCGCGTCGCGGGCGCCGTCGCGGGCCCGCGCTGTCGCCGGCGGTCTGGGTCCTGCTCGCTCTCGCGCTGGCCTTCAGCGCCTTCGTCGCGGTGCGTCTGCTCACCGATGGCGGGGGCGACTCGCGGCCGCCGGGGGTCGCCGAGGCGCCGCAGCAGGTGGTGCCCGGCGTGCCCAAGGGCTCGCGAGGCGAGCCCTCCGAGAAGGCGTTCGACCCGCTCGCCTACGACCCGGCCCGCGGGTCTGAGCTCGAGCGGTCGGCCGCGGCGGGCTACGCGCACCCGCTCTACACGCTGACCGAGGGCGGGGCGCTGGAGGGCGCGCGCCGGACGGCGCGCTGGCGTGCGCTCGTCGAGAAGGCGGCCCGCGGCTCGGGCTTCGACCCCGACGTCGTCGAGGCGCTCGTCTTCCTGGAGTCCAGCGGGCGCCCGAACGTCTACGCGCTCGGCGACGTATCCAACGCCACCGGCTTGACCCAGATCGTCGCGGCGACCGGCCAGGGGCTGCTCGGCATGCGGGTCGACGTCGCAGCCAGCCGCGCGCTGACCCGCCGCATCGACCGCGCCGACCGCCGCGGGAACGTCAGCGGCGCCGACCGGCTGCGGACCAGGCGGCGGCGCGTCGACGAGCGCTTCGACCCGCGCAAGGCGCTGGCGGGGACGATCCGCTACCTCACCGCCGCGCGAAAGGTGTTCGGCCGCGACGACCTGGCGGTCGTCTCCTACCACATGGGCATCGGCAACCTCGAGCAGGCGATCCGCGACTACGCCGACGACCGCTCGACGCCGGTCGCGCAACTCGTCCGCTCCGGCGACATCAGCTACGCGCGGCTCTTCTTCGACACCTCGCCGCTGCGCGACGCCGACGCGTGGCGGACGCTCAGCGATCTCAGCGACGACTCCAAGACCTACTACTGGCGCATCCTCGCGGCCGAGCGGATCATGAGGCTGTACCGCAGCGACCCGGACCGGCTCGAGACCATCCAGGAGCTCCAGGACAACAAGGGCTCCTACGAGGAGGTCATGCATCCGCCCGGGACCACGACGCGGTTCACGGCGCCCTCGCAGATCCGCAAGGCGATCGACGCAGGTGACCTGCGTGCACTTCCGACGCGCGGTACACGGAGGCTCGGCTTCGTCGTCGACGCGCAGATGGGACAGCTGGCGAGGAAGCTGGGAACCTCGCGCTCGACCTACCGCGCGCTGCGACCCGAGGCGCTCGCGCTGCTCGTCTACCTCGCGGCGGGGACCAAGGCGATCGACCCGCGCGGGGAGCCGCTGCGAATCACCAGCACGGTCCGTGACCGGCGCTACCAGGACCTCCTCCTGCAGAGCAACCCGGAGGCCACCGCCGGCTACTCGCTGCACACCACCGGCTTCGCCTTCGACGTCCTTCGCCGCTACCGTGACCGCCGCCAGGCGCGGGCCTTCGAGTTCCTGCTCGACCGCCTCCAGGCGCTCGACCTCATCGCCTGGGTGCGCGAGCCGGCGGCGATCCACATCACGGTCTCGAGCGGCGCCCGCAAGCTGCTCGCGCTCCTCGATCGCCTGCCCGCCTCGGCGGGATAGAGTCCGCCGCGATGGAGATCGAGCCGCGCGTGGACGACGCCGAGGGAACAGGCACCGTGATCGACGCCGTCCGCACCCCCGACGACGCCACCGCCGGCCTCCCCGGATTTCCCTTCGCCTCGGCCTTCCGCGAGGTCGACGGCCTGCGCCTCGCCCACCTCGACGAGGGGGAAGGGCCGCCCGTCGTGCTCTTTCACGGCGAGCCGACGTGGTCGTTCCTGTACCGCAAGGTCATCCCGCCGCTGCGCGACGCCGGCTTCCGGTGCGTGGCGCCCGACTACGCGGGCTTCGGACGCTCGGACAAGCCCACCGACGTGGGCTGGTACACCTACGATCGCCACGTCGAGCTCATGGCCGGCCTGCTCGAGGAGCTCGATCTGCGCGACGCGACCGTCGTGGTGCAGGACTGGGGCGGCCCCATCGGCCTGCGCCTCGCCGTCGAGCACCCCGACCGCATCGCCCGGATGGTCATCATGGACACGGGCCTCTTCACCGGCCGGCAGCGGATGACGGACGCCTGGAAGGCGTTCCGCGACTTCGTCCAACGCACCGAGGACCTGCCGGTGGGGATGCTCGTACGGCGCGGGTGCAAGACCGACCCGGGCGACGAGGTGGCCGCCGCCTACGACGCGCCCTACCCGACATCGGCGTCCAAGGCCGGTGCGCGCGCCTTCCCGCTCATGCTTCCGACCTCCCCCGACATGCCCGGCGCGGCGGCCGGGCAGCGCACCCACGAGGCGCTGCGCGAGGACACGCGCCCGACGCTCATGCTGTGGGCCGACTCGGACTTCATCCTCCCCCCGGAGACCGGCGCGCGCTTCGCCGAGGCGATCAACCGCGAGACGCCACGGACGATCCCCGACGCCAGCCACTTCCTCCAGGAGGACCAGGGCGAGCTGATCGGCGAGACGATCGCCGAGTGGCTGCAGTCGGGCTGAGGGCGCGCGGCCTACGCTCCGTCGCCGTTGCCGCTGGGCAGCTGTGCGGGCTGCGAGCCCTCCTCGAGCGAGGGCTCGGAATGCGCGGCGCGCAGCTCGTAGCCCGCGCGGCGCCGCTCGTCGACGTCCATGAGCACGCGGTCGGCCTTGAACGCGCGGCCGACGGCGTCGGTGGCCCCGCGCGGCAGCAGCGTCGTGATCCTGTTGATCGTGCCGACCGACTTGGGCACGAAGACATCGAAGCGCGGGACCTTGAGTGCGTCGACGATCGCCGTCGCGACGTCCTCGGGCTGCTGGGTCTTCAGGCCGCGCGTCGTCGACAGCCCCGAGGTCAGCTCGGTGTTGACGAGCACCGGCATCACGACCGAGACCTCGATGTCAGAGCCGCTGACCTTGAGCTCGCCGCGCACCGCCTCGCTGAGGCCGACGACCGCGAACTTCGTCGCCGAGTAGGTCGCGCCGCCCGGCACGCCGTTCTTGCCGGCCGAGGAGGCGATATTGACGATGTGGCCACGCCCGCGCGGCTCCATGCGCGCAAGGGCGAGCTTGGTGCCGTAGATCACGCCGTGCAGGTTGATGTCGATCTGGCGCGCGGCGGTGGCGTCGTCCTCATCGACGAAGCGCGAGAGCTGCATGATCCCGGCGTTGTTGACGAGCACGTCGAGCGGGCCGAGCGCCTCCTCGGCGTCGTCGAGGAAGGTCGAGAACGAGTCCTTGTCGGTGACGTCGAGCGCGAAGCCGGCGGCGCCGGCGCCGATCTGCTCGGCGGTCTGGCGGGCGAGGTCGGCGTCGAGGTCGCCGATCGCGACCTTCGCGCCCTCGCGGGCCAGGGCCGTCGCCGTCGCGCGGCCGATGCCGCGGGCGGCCCCGGTGATGGCCACGACCTGGCCGTGGAGGGATCGGGGTTCCTTCGCCATGGGGGGTGTCTCCTAGAGTCGGGTCCGGCGCGATCGTGACGCGCGCGTCACGGTAGGCTAACCGTCGCGCCCGTGAGGGGAAGGGAGACCGAGATGGCGATCACCGTGGTCCTGAGCGAGATCCAGCGCGACACCCTGACCCGGGTGTGCGACACCTTCGCGCCCTCGCTCGAAGCCGACGAGGATCCGAGCGGCTTCTGGGCGCGCAGCGCGTCGGACATGGGGGTCCCGGACGCCATCGAGCTGACCCTCGCCCAGGCTCCCGACGACCAGGTGGCCGGGCTTCGCTCCTTTCTGGACGCGCTGTCCGCGCAGGGCTTCAACGACGCGCCGGCCGAGGCGCGCGAGCAGATCCTGCACGCGTTCGCCGACGCCTCGCCCGAGGCGCTCGCGGGGGTCAGCGTCTTCCGCGGCCTGACCTTCGTGCTCTTCTACGCGCTGCCCGATCCCGCCACCGGACGCAACCCCAATTGGGAGGCGATCGGCTATCCGGGTCCGCGCTCGGCTCCGCCCGACGTGCCCAAGCCGATCCATCCGCTCGTGCCCGAGGAGGATGCCCTCACCCTCGAGGCCGACGTCGTGGTCGTGGGCTCGGGGGCCGGCGGCGGCGTGATCGCCGGCGAGCTGGCCGGGGCGGGCAAGGACGTCGTCGTCCTGGAGATGGGCGGCTACTTCAACGAGGCCGACTTCAACCAGCTCGAGCTGTGGGCCTACCAGAACCTCTACCGCGGCGGCGGGCTGACCGCCACCGACGACGGCTCGATCACGCTCATGGCCGGCTCCAACCTCGGCGGCGGCACGACGGTCAACTGGACCAACTGCCTGCGCACGACGCCGTGGGTCCGCGAGCAGTGGGAGCGCGAGTTCGGGCTCGAGGGGCTCGCCGGGGGCGACTACGACGCGCACCTCGACGCCGTGTTCGCGCGCATCGGGGTCACCGACGCCGCCTCGGACTACAACGGCCCCCACCTGCGCCTCGAGGAGGCCTGCGAGAAGCTCGGCTACCCGTTCAAGCGCGTGACCCGCAACACCGATCCCGAGGCCTATGACGCCGAGGTCGCCGGACTGCTGGGGTTCGGGGACCAGTCGGGCTCCAAGCAGGGCACGCTGAAGACCTATCTCATGGACGCCGAGGAGGGCGGCGCGCGGTTCGTCGTGCGCTGCCGCGCCGACCGCATCCTCGTCGAGGGCGGCCGCGCGGCGGGCGTCGAGGGCACCTACCTCGACGAGGAGGGACGCCGCGCGCGGGTCGTCGTGCGCGCGCGGCAGGTCATCGCCGCCGGCGGCTCGCTGGAGACGCCCGCGCTGCTGCTGCGCTCGGGCATCGGCGGGCCGGCCGTCGGGAAGTACCTGCGCCTGCACCCGGCGACGGCGGTCGCCGGCCTCTACGCGGAGCCCCAGCGCGCGTGGTGGGGCCCGCCCCAGAGCGGCCTCACCGACCAGTTCGCCGACCTCGAGGAGGGCTACGGCTTCCTCGTCGAGGGCACGCACGCGAGCCCCGGCGTGACCGGCGCGTCCGTGCCGTGGGAGTCGGGCCGTCAGCACAAGGAGTGGATGGTCCAGGGCCCCGCGTCCTCGTCCTTCGTCCTGCTCACCCGCGACCGCGGCCACGGCGAGGTCGTGGTCGACGGCGCCGGCAACGCCGTGCACCGCTACCACCTCGACGACCCGCTCGACGACCGCGTCTTCCGACGCGGGCTCGTCGAGCTCGTCCGCATGCACGAGGCGGCGGGGGCGGAGCAGGTCTACACCCTTCACCGCAAGCCAACCGTCTGGAAGCGCGGCGAGGACCTGGACGCGTTCCTCGGTCGGGTTCACGACGCGCCGCTCACCCCCTACGAGCACGCGACCTTCTCGCTGCACCAGATGGGCTCGGCGCGGATGGGGGCCGACCCTGTGACGAGCGTGGCCGGCCCGTTCGGCGAGCTCCACGACACCCCGGGCGTCTGGATCGGCGACGCGAGCGCCTTCCCCACCTCCTCGGGGACCAACCCGATGATCACCACCATGGCCCTGGCCCGGCGCACGGCGCAAGCCATCGCCGCCGCCTAGCGTTCAATACACGGATGCCCTACTTCCGCCACGAGGGGTTTCGCCTCGCCTACACGGTCCACGGCTCCGGCCCGCAGCCGGTCGTGCTGCTGCCGGGCCTGCTCTTCTCGCAGCGCATGCATCTCCCCCTCGCCCGCGAGCTCGCGAAGCGCGGCCACCGGGTCATCACCATGGACCCGCTGGGGCACGGGCGCTCGGACCGCCCGCCCGAGATGTGGCGCTACGGGATGCCGATCTTCGCGCAGGAGGTGATCGCGCTCCTCGACCACCTCGAGCTCGACCAGGCCGTGGTCGGCGGCACGAGCCTCGGCGCCAACACCACGCTTGAAGTCGCCTCGGCCGCGCCCGAGCGCCTGCGCGGCATGCTCCTCGAGATGCCGGTGCTCGACAACGCGCTGCTCGCCTGCGCGATCTTCTTCACGCCGATGATGGTCGCGCTGACCTTCGGCAAGCCGGTGATGCGCCTCGCGGCGCGCGTGGCGAAGAGCGTCCCGAGCTCGGTGTTGCCCTTCTGGGGCGACGTGACGCTCGACGTCGTCCGCCAGGACCCGGCCCCGAGCGCCGGTGTCCTTCACGGCCTGTTCTTCGGGCGCACCGCACCGCACCGCGCCGAGCGGGCCACCTTCGAGATGCCCGCGCTGGTCATCGGGCATCATCGCGACCCGATCCACCCCTTCTCCGACGCGGGCATGCTGGCCGACGAGCTGCCCGATGGGCGCCTCGTCGAGGCCGACAGCCTGATCGAGCTTCGCGTGGCGCCCGAGCGCCTGACGGACGAGATCGCGGGCTTCCTGGACGATAGCTGGCGTCCCCGTCGCGCCTCGCGCGCGCCGGGCCGGCGCGGCGCATCGCGTAGCGCGTCCTGATCGACCCGTTCGGCTAGGGCGCGTCGCGGCCGTCGTGACGGGGACGGAGCGCGGCTCAGCGCACCTTCGCGAAGCGTTCGACGGCGGCCATGAGCTCGTCGATCTTCGCGGAGGCGTCCCCATCCCGGGCGTCATCGGCGACCGCGTCGGCGACGCAGCCGCGTACGTGCCCGTCGAGCACGCGGATCGCGACCTGCTCGAGCGCGGTGCGGACCGCCGCGATCTGGGTGAGGACGTCGATGCAGTAGGCGTCCTCTTCGACCATGCGCTGCAGGCCGCGGACCTGTCCCTCGACGCGGCGCAGCCGGTTCCTGATGGCCAGATCTTCGTCGTGCATGTCACGAACGATACCACCCGGGGGTACGAATCCACCGACCGGCCGGCGCGGGCGGCCGCGCCCGCTCGCTAGGCTTCCGCGGCCCGATGTCGAGTCGCCAGGAAGAGAAGGAACGGCGTCGCCGCGAGCGCCTCGCGGCCGAGGAGGAGGCCGCGCGGCGTGATGCGGGCAAACGCCGCCTGCAGTGGATCGGCGGCGCGCTGCTCGCGATCGTCGCGGTCGGGGTCATCGTCGGCGCGGTCATCGTGCCGGCGATCAGCGGCAGCGACGACAAGGGCGACGGGAGCGGGCCGCAGCCGCAGACCCCGACGGAGGTCGCGGCGAAGATCCCGGCCCAGCAGAACACGAGCCTTCCGGGCTCCGTGTCGGCGGCGGGCTGCGCGTTGAAGACGTTCCCGAGCGAGGGCCGCCAGCATTCCGCCACCCCGGCCGACTGGACCTACAAGACCAACCCGCCGACGTCGGGCACGCACAACCCGGTGCCCGCCCAGGACGGCGTGTACCCGTTCGGGTCGGGCCCCAACAAGGGCGAGACGACCCACTCGCTCGAGCACGGGCGCATCGACATCCAGTACGGCACCGGCGTCACCCGCGCGCAGTACACCCAGCTCGAGGCGCTCGTCGGCGAGAACCAGGGCTATCACCAGCTCCTGTTCCGCAACCAGACCAATATGCCGTTCGCGGTCGCGGCGACCGCGTGGACCCAGCAGCTCGGCTGCCGGACTATGAACGCGAAGGTGTTCGACGCGCTGCGCAACTTCCGCGAGCGCTACGCCGACCAGGGGCCGGAAGCGGTTCCCTAGGCGGGCGGGGGGGGTTGCCGGAAGCCGCCGGGCACGATGTCGCGGCCGGTGGGGCGCTTGTGCTCATCGAGCTCGATCTGCCAGTTGAAGCGCGCGAAGTAGCCGCCCTTGCGGTACTCGCCGACGTGGGGCTCGATCCGCTCGCCTGCGGCCATGCGCACGATCAGCTCGGGGTAGTTGCGGCCGGGCAGGGCGGCGTACATCGGGCCTGCGAAGCCGCCGCCGAAGCGCAGGTTCACGTCATGGATCCCGATGCCGAGCTCGGGGTCGCGGAAGAGCTGGATCATCCCGGGGCCGCGGACGCGCAGCGCGTCCATGGTCGCCCGCGCCACCTCGACCAGCTCGGGGTCGTCGAGGATCCGCCCCTTGACCGCCTCGCCGCCGCGCGACTCGAGCATCGAGCGCGGGATGGCGTTGAGGCAGCGGCCGTCTAGGTCGCCGAGGCAGTCCAGCGACACGTGCTCGCCGCCGTAGAGTCGCTGCCACACCACGGGCTCGTCGACGTAGCCGGTGAAGAACTCCGCCTCTGCCCGGTCGCGGGCGAGGTGGATCGAGCGCGAGAGCGAGCCGCGCAGGGGCTTGACCACGGCCGGGAAGTCGATCTCCCCGCCGGGGGCCACGGTCGCCGGCGTGGGGAGTCCGTGGGCGCGCAGCGCCTCGAACGTCGCGAGCTTGTCGAAGGTCGCCTCGGCGGCCTCGGGGTCGGCCACCATCGCCGGCAGGCCGCGCTGCGCGCGGGCGCGGGCGAGGACCTCGATCTGGGGGTCGAGGAGCGGGACGACCGCCCCCGCTTCGTAGCGCTCGACCAGCCGCTCGAGCGCGCCGACGAAGCCGCGGTCGCCGGTCGGCGGGAGCGCCGCTCGGTGGTGGGCGGCGTACTGCGCCGGCGCGAGCGGATTGAGGTCGCAGGCGATCGTCGTCGTCTGCGCAGCGAACGCAGAGACGATGTCGTAGCGTCGCCCGGCCCCGGTGATGATGACGGCGGGCCGACCGCTCACGGACCGTCCCCCTTGCCGTCCTGCTGGGGCACCTCCCCGGTCAGGTCCCACCCCCCGCCCTCGCCCTTGTAGAGCCCGCGCCCGCTGAGGAGCATCGCCGGCGTTCGGGCGAGGATCCTCGCGTCGAGCGCGAGCGACTGGTGCTCGACGTACCAGAGGTCGAGCTCGATGCGCTGCGACCACGGCAGCGAGGCGCGACCGTGCAGCTGGGCCCATCCGGTGAGGCCGGGCTTGACCCGGAGACGCCCTCGCTGGCGCTCTGAGTAGTGGTCCACCTGGACCTGCACGGTCGGCCGCGGGCCCACCATCGACATGTCGCCGCGCAGGACGTCGAGGAGGTTGGGCAGCTCGTCCAGCGACGTGCGGCGCAGCAGCGCGCCCACGCGGGTGATGCGGTCGTCGCCCTCCTGGACGGCGAGGCCGGCGCCGATGAACTCAGCTCCGGTGACCATGGTGCGGAACTTGTGGATCTCGAACGGCCGCCCGTCGCGGCCGACCCGACGCTGGGTGTAGAGCGCGGGACCGCGCGACTCGAGGCGGACGGCGATCGCGATCAGCGCGATCGCCGGCGCCGCGACGACGAGCGCGGCGAGCGAAGCGAGGACGTCGAAGGCGCGTTTGACCGCGCGCGAGAGCGGGCCCACGCTCAGCGGGTCCCCTCGGCGGCGTCCCAGCCCGGCGCTGTGCCCTCGCGCAGCCAGTCCCACAGGCCGGCGGCGAGCGACGCGGTGGTGAGAACGTAATAGCGCGCCACGAGCGCCGGGCGGCCGAGCGGCCCGCCGGTCGCGCGGCCCGCTGCGAGCGCGGCGGCGAGCAGCGCGCCCTGCGCCGCGAGGGCGAGGACGTAGACGGTGCCCGCGCCGCGCGCGACGAGCGCCGCGCTCGCTCCCAGGGCGGCGAGGTGGAGGAATGGCGTGAGGTAGCGCAGGACGCGGTGCGACGCGATCATCAACGCGTAGAGCGGGCCGTAGCCGCGCGGGTCGAGCATCCCCCCGCGCACGACTATCGGCCACGTGTGGCTCATCATGCGCCGCTTGCGCGCGAACTCGCCCTCGATGGAGGGGACCATCTTCTCGGTCGCCCTCGCGGCGGGCGCGTACACCGCGCGCCAGCCGCGCTTGACCAAGGTGAACGGGAAGGTGAGGTCGTGGCCCATGATCGGGTCGACGCGCACGTAGGCCTCGCGCCGCGTCGCGTAGATCGCGCCGTTGCCCGCGGTGACCGACGCGAGCCGCGACTCCAGCGCGCGGGTCCACATCTCATAGCGCCAGTAGAGGCCCTCCTGGTTGGTCCCTCCCTCGTTGAGGAAGCGCACCTGCCCGCACGCATAGCCGACGCTGGAATCGGCGAAGGCCTCGACGAGCCGCGCCAGCGCGTCGGCCTCCCACGTCGCGTTGGCGTCGGAGAACGCGACGATCTCGCCGCGCGCACGGTCCACGCCGGCGTCCTGCGCGGCGATCTTCCCGCCGCGAGCAAGCTCGAGGACGACGTCGGCCCCAGCCGCGCGGGCGGCCGCGACGGTGCCGTCGCTCGAGCCGTCGGAGCAGACGATGATCTCGAGTCGCTCCGGCGGCCAATCCTGCCCGCGGGCGTCGGCGACCTTGGCGGCGATCACCGCCTCCTCGTCGTGGGCGGCGACGATGAGCGAGACGTCGGGCGTCGCCTCCCGCGCCGCCTCGGGAGGTCCGCCATCCGGCGCTCGCCGGATGCGGTCGAGCGCGGCGAGGACGAGTGGGTAGCCCGCCTGCGCGTAGACGAGCAAACCGGCGGAGGCCCAGAAGGTGAGCTTGAGCGCGCTTGGCACGGGCAGCTCACTCTAGGGTCGAGAGCAGATAGGCGAGCGCGAAGCCCAGCGTCGTGACGAGGCCCAGCCACTGGTTGCGCTGCAGGCGCCGCTCGAAGCGCGTGTCGGCCGGCCGGCCGTGGCGCTCGCCGACCGCGACGAACGCCTCCGGGATCATCGTGTCGACGAGCATCACGAGAATCGCGCCGCCCGCGAAGGCCTGGATGCCGCCGAGCAGGTTGCCGCCGGCCCGTCGAGCGCGACGTAGCCCACCCCGGCGGCGAGCGCAGAGACCGCGGCGACCGCGCCCCAGAGCCCGAGGATCCAGCGGCCGGCCGGCCCTTCGCGCGGAACTCGGTCGAGGCGGACAGCGACTCGGGGATGTTGGACAGGAAGACGGCGGCGACCAGCGCGGCGCTCACACTGCCGTTGAGCACGGTCAGGCCGATGGCCGCCGACTCGGGGATGCCGTCGAGGACTGCGCCGATCGTGATGCCAAGCGCGTCCCCGCCCCCGCTGTGTCGCTGCAGCAGCCGGTTGGCTCCCCAGTAGACCAGTGCTCCGGCGGCGAGGCCGCCGGCGACGGCGTCGGCGCCGCCCACGCGGTAGGCCTCGTCGGTCAGCTCGAAGGCGACCGCGCTGATGAGAACGCCGGCGCCGAAGGCCATGATGATGCCCACGACGCGCTTCGGGACGGTGGTGATCACCGCGACCGCTGCCCCCAGCAGCAGCGCGGCGCCACCCACGAACCCCCAGAAGACGGCCTCGCCCATCAGGGCGCAGACCCCCGAAGCAGCGACAGGTACAGCGCGACGTGCTGGGCCGCGGCGGCGTCCCACGAGTAGCTCGTCCGCGCCGTGCGCTCGGCGGCGGCGGCCAGGGCGGCGCGGCGGGCGGGGTCGTCGAGCAGGCGGCGCAGGGCGAGGTGCAGCGCAGCCGCATCCCCGGGGAGCACGAGCTCGGCGGCGCCCGTCTCGGCCACCTCGGGGAAGCCCCCGACCGCGGAGAGCAGCAGCGGGCGGCCGAAGGCGAGCGCCGTGTACAGGACCCCGGACTGGTCGATCTCGCGGTAGGGCAGCACGACGAGGTCGGCGCGGCGGAAGAGCGCCGGGAGCAGCGCATCGGGGACGAACTCCGGGAAGAAGCGGACGGTCGGCGTGGCGCGGGCGTGCAGCGGGCCGAGCGGCATTCGCGGGTGGCCGACCACCCACAGCTCGGCGTCGCCGATCCCCCGCCACGCCTCGAGCAGGACGTCGAGCCCCTTGTACGGGCGCAGGAGCCCGAAGAAGAGCACGACGGGGCGTTCGACCTCGCGCATAGCCGCGGGAAGCGGGTCCTCGTGCTCCAGGCGCGTCAGGTAGTCGAAGGCGCCGTGGTGGATGACGTGGACCTTCTCCGCGGGGACCTCGAGGTCGACGACGAGCCGCTCGCGGCCGTGGTGGGAGTGGACGACGACGGCGTCGACGCGGTCGTAGAGGCGTCGCTGGGCGCGCAGCTGGCCGGCCCGCGGCTCGCGCGGCAGCACGTCGTGGGCGGTGAGGACGAGCGGCCGGTCGCGTGGCAGCAGGTGAACGTCGAGCGGCTGCACGGTCAGCCACTGGAAGTGGACGACGTCGGCGGCGCGCGCGGCGCGGCGGTAGGCGAGCATGTCGGGCACGTGCCGGGCGAGCTTGGCCGCGCGGCGCAGCCGCGAGCCGGCTCCTCCGACGGCCCCGCGGTAGAAGCGCTCGTCGACCGCGTAGCCCTCCGGCGCCGCGACCTGCCCGTAGGCGAAGCGGCCGGTGACGAGCCGCACGCTCGCCCCGGCGCGCGCCAGCGCGGCCGCGAGAGCGCGGTCGTAGGGCGGCGTGAAGGCCGACGGGTCGACGAGATCGACGCGCATGGCGCCGTCGCGATGATCGCAGCGGAGACGGGCGGTGCGATCGCCGGCGGCGCGATCGCTGGGCTGACCCCGCGGTCACCGCGGGCGATCGCCATGATCTGCGGCCCATGCCCGTCGAGGTCACCTACTGCGTGGTCAACACCGAGCAGCGCGAGCTGCTCGGGCGCTGCCTCGACGCCGTCGCCCGCGAGCGCGCCGCGGTGCCCTTCGACACCGAGGTGCTCGTGCTCGACAACGCGTCGGCCGACGGGTCGGCGGAGCTCGCGCGAGCCCACGCGGCCGTCGACGAGGTGATCGCGCTGTCTCGGCGCACGGCCAAGTCGGCCAACGACTCCGAGCTGCTGCGCCGCGCCCGCGGGCGCTTCGGCCTGCTCCTCAACGAGGACTCCGAGCTGCTGCCCGGCGCGACCGGCGCGCTCCACGCAGCCATGGCCGTGCGGCCGCGCTCGGGGGCCGTCGTCGCGCGCCTCGTGCGCCCCGACGGCCGCGTCCAGCCCTCGGCGTGGCGCTTTCCGACCACCGCCACCGCGCTCGCCGGCGCGGCCTTCCTGCATCGACGGCTGACCGTCCAGAGCCGCGGCGACGCGGTGCGCGAGGTCGACTGGGCGCAGTCGGCCGCGCTGCTCGTCCGCACGGCCGCCGCCGCCGAGGTCGGCTGGCTCGACGAGACGTTCTTCGTCTACGGGGAGGAGGTCGACTTCTGCCGGCGCCTGCACGACGCGGGCTGGTCGACGCTCTTCGTTCCGCAGGCGACGGCCATCCACCACGAGCAGCTGTCGACCGGCGGCGTGCCCGAGCGACGGATCGTCGAGTTCTCGCGCAACCGCGAGCGCTACCTGCGCAAGCACGAGCGCGGCGGCACGGTCGCGGCGGTGCGCTGGCTGACCGCGTGGGCCTACGCCGTGCGCGCCGCCGCGGCGCTCGTCCTCCCCGGTCACGACCCGCGGCGCTACTGGCGCCACGTGACCGCGACGCTGCACCCCGACCGGGGCGAGGGAATCCGCGAGGCGGCCGAGCGGCTCAACCGCGAACGGGACGCCTGAGCGGCACGCCGTCGCGCAGGTCGTACACGGCCCCGGGCGCAACGATCTGCTCGACGCCACGGTCGACGCCGGGCTCCATGCCGCCGATCGCCTCCCGTTCCACGGCGGGGTCGATGAGCGGCAGGACCTCCTCGGGGTCACCGGCCACCATTGCGGCGACGACGCGCTGCACCACCTCGACCTTGAGGTCGACGTCGCTCACGCGCGTCGGACGGCGAGGGCGAGACCGTCGCCGATCGGCACAACCGATGCCTCGAGCGACGCGTCAGTCGCGAGGCGCTGGTTGAAGGCGCGCATCACGGTGATCTGCTCCTCGGTCCATGGCCCGGACGGGCGTCCCTCGGCCACCGTGCCCGACATCAGCACGTTGTCGGCCGCCACGAGGCCGCCGGGGCGCAGCAACGGCAGCACGCCGTCCAGGTAGGCGCCGTACTGCGTCTTCACCCCGTCGATGAAGGCGAGGTCGATCGGGCCCTGCGCTCGGCTCAGCCCCTCGCGCGCGTCCTCGAGGCGCAGCTCGACGCGGTCGAGCACGCCGGCCCGCTCGAGGTAGCCGCGGGCCGCCTCCTGGCGCTCAGGGTCGACGTCGAAGGAGACGAT
Organism: uncultured Actinomycetes bacterium; assembly: GCA_963728925.1. GTDB lineage: Bacteria > Actinomycetota > Thermoleophilia > Solirubrobacterales > Solirubrobacteraceae > JBBPZA01. Next base: position 34,848 of record CAVSMB010000002.1, read on the forward strand.
CCGCCCGTCGGGCGGCAGCACGCGAGCGACGTAGAGGGTCGAGACGCCGATCGCCGTGCCGACCTCGACGACGCGGCGTGCGCCGGTCGCCGCGGCGAGCACGGCGAGGAAGCGCCCGGTGACCGGCGGGACGATCGGCACCCCTTCGCGCTCACCCTGGGCCTCCATGTCCGCAAGGACCGGGTCCGGCTCGGGGCGCAGGGCGTCGAGGTAGCCGCCGACGGCGTCGGTGACGATCATGGGCGCGAGTCTACGTCGCGCGGGCGGGGCGAAGCCGCGCGGCGAGGCCGCGCAGCCGCGAGACCTCCTCCGGCCGGAAGAAGCGCACGGCGACGAGCAGCAGCGGGATCGCCGCGAGTGCGACGGCCCGCGAGACGAGCCCCTCGGCGCCCGACGTCGGCAGCAGCAGCTCGGCCGCCACGGTGACGCCGCCGATCACGAGCACGAGCTGCAGCAGCCGCGCCCACTGGAAGGACACGGCGAACAGCGAGCGCGTGAGCAGGTACATGAGCACGAGCATCACCGCGTAGGCGCCGACGAGCGCGATGCCGGCGCCCGAGATGCCCAGGGGCGGGACCAGGACGACGAGCAGGACCACGTTGACGACAAGGCCGGCGAGCGCGGCGGGGAAGTTGCGCGAGGTCACGCGGGCGCGGCCGGCCATCACGACGAAGACGAGGAAGAGCCCGTACAGGGCCCATCCGAGCGCGACCCACGGGAGCGCCTCGTGCGCCGGGTAGAAGGCCGGGGCGGCGAGCAGGCGAACGACCCAGCGGCCCAGCAGGGTGATGCCGGCGACCACGAGCCCGGTGCCCAGCACGTAGTAGGTGGTGATGAAGGCGTAGACGCGGCGCGCCTCGTCGTCGTCGGTGATCGAGTAGGCGAGCGGCGGCCATGCGTACTGGAAGGCGCGCACAGTGAACACCACGACGGCGGCGAGCTTGACCGCGAGCGAGTACAGGCCGGCGGCGCCCTCGCTCTCGGTGCGGAAGAGGTAGAGGCGGTCGACGACGTTGAGGAGGAAGACCGAGACCTCGGCGGGGACTGTGGGCAGCCCGAAGCGCAGCATGTCGGGGAGCTCACGGAGCGCTCTGCGCTCGGGCACGACGCCGAGGCGATCGCGCAGCGACCACCACAGGCCGAGCAGCACGACCCCCGACGCGGCGAAGTTCCCGAGCAGCAGGCCCGGGGCCCCGTCGTCGCGCACGACGACGAGCCAGATGGTCAGCGAGACGGTGAGCACCACGTTGGTCAGCGACGCGATGAGGTAGGGGCGCGCGCGCTCCTCGACGCGCAGCAGCGCGTAGGCGAGCTCGAGGTTGGTGAAGGCCCAGAGCCCGTAGACCGCGATGCGCATGATCCCGGCGTCCTCGTAGCCCAGCACCAGCCGGCTCAGGGGCCCGGCCAGCGCGCCGGCGAGCAGCGCGGCGAGCGTCGTCGCCACGAACAGGAAGCCGGTCGAGACTCGCGCGACGCGCCGCCGCCGGGCCGGATCGTCGTCGAGGAAGTGGAAGCGCACGTAGGCCTCCCCGATCCCGAGGCGGACGACGATGCTCACGAGGATGACCAGCGTGAGCAGCAGCTCGGCCACGCCGTAGTCGGATCGCGTCAGGTGGCGTGTGTAGAGCGGGAGCGTCCCGAGCGCGAGCAGCTTGGAGAGGACGTCGCCCGCCTGGTAGGCCGCGCCGGTGCGCAGCAGGCGGCGGATGTAGCCGTACATCGCCGCCAGACGCTAGTACGGGGGGCCGATGGGGCGGCGCTCAGCGGCTCACCGCCCGCGGCGATCGTCGGTCTCGACGCGCCCCGCGGCGAGCAGGGCGACGCCTGGAAACTCGAGGCCGCTCGGCGTCTCGTACGGACGAGCGGCGTCCCAGGCGCGGGCGCGCAGCGTCTGCGTCGCCTCGTCGGGCAGCAACGCGAGCCGCTTCGCGAGCGGCCCGGCGAGCGCGGAGGTCCTGGCCCACCACTCCTCGAACGAGCCGACCCGAAGGGGCACGGGCAGCTCGGTGACCAGCGCGTCGCCCAGCCCGGCGTCGGTCAGCAGCCGGGCGAGCTCGTCGGGATCGCCGAGCGCGAAGGGGCCGGGGACGCCCGGTGGCGGTACGGGGGCCGCGAGCTGGGCGCTGACCGCGTCGAAGACGACGCCCAGCCACGGGTTGCGCTCGCGCCGTCCCCACACGGCCACGGCGACCCGCCCGCCGGGCCGCAGCACACGCCGGATCTCGCCTGCCGCCCGCGCCGGGTCGAGCGCGAACATCAACCCCTCACGGCAGAGGACGACGTCGTAGGAGGCGTCGGGCTGATCGATGTCCTCGAGGTCGAGCACGCGAGTGCTCACGTTCCCCAGGCCGCGAGCCTCGGCGCGCTCCAAGGCGATCGCCGTCATCCCGGCGGCCACGTCGGAGAGGACGACCTCGCCGCCCGGCGCGACCCGCTCCGGCGCACGCAGGTGGGTGCGGTGAAGGAGACCACCGATGCACCGGATGCAACGGGTCGGGTCGAGTGGCGCTGGTAGACCGACGGTTTCTGGGTCCGACACTCGGCGGCGAGCGTGATGCCCTATCGAGGGCCGGGTCCGAGGCGCGCACTCGCTGCGGTCGCGCCGCTCGGCCGACTGCCCTGACCACAAACGTTCGCGCGCTTGGTTTGATCACGCGGCGTGGTCCTTCGGCTGACCCCATCGGCGTCGGGGCCTCGCCGCGGATCACCGCGCGCTGCTTGCGCTCGAACGCAGGCCGAGGCAGGTCTCCCCGGTACACCGTCGCTGATGGCCCAGGGGTTCCCGCCGTTCGGGCCGTCAGGTGCACGAGCCGACGCCTCCCCGCAACATGGAGCTTGCGCCGCCGCTATTCAGTGCTACTATGTAGCAGTAGCCAGTAACACTGAGTAGCTAAGGAGGTGTTCCGTGGGCAAACAGATGACGGAGATGCTCAAGGGCACGCTGGAGGGCATCGTCCTCGCGATCCTGTCCGGCCGGCCCGCGTACGGCTACGAGATCACGGCGTGGCTGCGGGATCAAGGCTTCTCCGACATCGCCGAAGGCACCGTCTACGCCCTGCTCGTCAGGACCGAGCAAAAGGGCCTCGTCGACGTGGAAAAGATCCCGTCCGAGAAGGGGCCGCCGCGCAAGGTGTATTCGCTCAACGCTCAGGGACACGAATATCTCGAAGAGTTCTGGAAGACGTGGAGCTTCCTCACAGAACGACTCGAACAGCTCCACGAAGGAGGCAATTAGACATGGCCATTGGGTGGATCGAGCAGAAGAGGCGCTACCGGCAGTACAAGGCGCGCACGAAACAGCTTCCCGCGGACTACCACACGGCGATCGACGCGCTGGAGCGGTACCTGACGTTCTTCGGGCCGACGAAGGGGGACAGCCTGCTGGCGATGCTGGAGGATCTTGCCGATCTCTTCGAGCAGAGCGCGGCGAACGGAACCCCGATCCGCGCGATCGTCGGGGAAGACCCTGTCGAGTTCGCCGAGGCGTTTCAACGGAACTACCCGGAAGGTCAGTGGATCAGCCGGGAGCGGGAAGGCCTGACCAACGCCATCGAGCGCGCCGCCGGAGAAGACACCGGAAATGAAGAGAGGGCGGTCTGATGACAACACAGCAAGCCCCGACGATCCATGTGCAGGGCCTGGAGAAGTCGTACAAGAAGCTCGAGGTGCTGCGCGGCGCGGAGTTCGACGTCGCGCGGGGCAGCATTTTCGCCCTGCTCGGCTCGAACGGGGCGGGCAAGACCACGGTCGTGAAGATCCTGTCCACGCTGCTCAAGGCCGACGCGGGGACAGCCAGCGTCAACGGCTTCGATGTCGACACGCAGGCTGCGGACGTGCGGGAGTCCATCAGCCTCACCGGACAGTTCGCGGCCGTCGACGAAATCCTCAGCGGGCGGGAGAACCTCGTGCTAGTCGCCCAGTTGCGGCAGGTCAAGAACCCGGGCGCGATCGCGGATGACCTGCTCGATCGTTTCTCGCTGACCGACGCGGCCGCGCGGAAGGTGTCGACGTATTCGGGTGGCATGCGCCGCCGCCTCGACATCGCGATGAGCCTCATCGGGTCGGGTCGCCGGGAGCATCGCAGCTCCCGGCTCCCACGGATCCCGGCGTGACAGTCTCCCGTCACCGGGCTCTTCTCACCGGCCGTCAGTAGTTGCGGACCAGTCGCCAATGAACGAAGAGGCCGGGTTGCCTCATCAGCAGCTCCGTCCACCATCGGTCAAAGCGCTTGGCGCTCCGCAGTCGCCGATATTTCCTTGCAGCCCAGCGCCTCAGGTAGGAACTGACACGCTGCAGGAGCGGATCCATCCCCGACCGGTAGTACCGGCCGTAGTAGTTGATCCACCCGGCCACGATGGGGTTCAGCCATCTCGCTAGGTCGTCGAGGGTCAGGTCAGTGCGCTTCGGTATCCGCATCTCGCGTAGCCGATCGCTCTTGGCCTTCAGCGCCTCGGGGCTGATCGCCGGCAGGAACGACGTGAAGTTCACGCCGTGTTTGCTGCGTGCCTCCCGGGGTCGGAAGGCGTACCCGAGGAAGGTCAACGAGGTGTGCTCGTGGTCGCCCCGACGGTTGCTGTCCTTGCAATAGACGATCCTCGTCTTGTCGGGGTGGAGCCGCAGGCCCACCTCTTCCATCCGCTTGATGATCCCGGCCAGCACCACCTCAGCCTGCGCTCTGCTCCTGCAGTGCACGATGGCGTCATCAGCGAAGCGCTCGAACGGACAGTCGGGATGGTTCCGGACCATCCACAGATCGAACGCATAGTGCATGAACAGGTTCGCCAGGCACGGCGAAATCGCCGAGCCCTGCGGAGTTCCTTTGCTTCGCTTCTCAAGGGTGCCGTCCGAGTGCTCGAGCGGCGCTTGAAGCCACCGCTTGATGTACAGCAGCACCCATCGGCAGTCGGTGACCGCCTCGACCGCACGAACCACGAGGTCCCACGGCACCTCGTCGAAGAACTTCTGGACGTCGAGATCGATCGCCCAGTCGAACTTCCAGCACCGCTCCCGGCATGCCGCGAGCGCATCATGGGCCGACTTCTTCGGCCGGTAGCCATAGGAGTCCTGATGAAACCGGGGCTCCACCAACCGCTCCAAGAACATGGCTGCCACCGTCTGCGCGACCCTGTCTGCGATCGTCGGCACGCCGAGCACACGAACACCCGGGCCGTGCGGCTTGGAAATCTCGACCGCCCTGACCGGCGGTGGAAACCAGGTCCCCGAGCTCATCCGATTCCAGACCTTGTAGAGGTTGCCCTCCAGATCCTCCTCGAACTGCTCGAGATCCTGCCCATCCACGCCGGGGGCGCCCTTGTTGGCCTTGACCCGCCGCCACGCCTCCCACACCAGCTGCTTGGGAATCGCAAACGACTTGCCTTCAGGCTTTGGCATATCTCTTCTCGCTTCCTCCCGGGACTGACGCCCCGGTTGATCGATTGGACATCCCTGGTGACCCGGCCCCTTCGCTCCACCCCCACCCCAGCGAGCAGGGTACCCATTCAGGGGGTTCACGGTCCGGCGGGCAGCAGTGACGGCGTGGGTCGGCCGTTGAGTGCTGCGGTGATGGCCTGGAGCAGGTAGTCGTGGAGGCCGCGGCCTTGGAGGCGGCAGGTCTCGCGGACGGTCAGCAGCCGTTCGATGAAACGGTCGCCGTGGGCGGTGCGGGTGCCGCCACTGCGTTTGCGCAGCAGCACGGCGAACCTGAGCGCGCGCTCGGCGCGGTTGTTGGTCGGCTGCACGCCGGGGATTTCGGTGAAATTCCACAGCGCCGGCCAGAGGTCCAGCAGCCCGGCGCAGAAGCGGCTGGTGCGGTCGTCGCGCATGCGGGCGCCCTGCTCGAGCAGGTCCATGAGGCGATCGTGCAGGTCTAGCAGCTCGGGCTCATGCCAGCCGACCAGGCGACCCTGCGCTTGGTGGGCGCGGTGGACGGCGAGGATCTCGCCGGCGGTCTGCTTGAGCGCGCGTCCGAGCTTGGCGATCCGCCCGCCGCGGTCGGCCAGCGCCTGGAAATCCCTGACCAGATGGCTCCAACAGGCCTGACGTCGCTCCCGGTCGATCCAGGCATAGGCGCCGTAGCGATCGCTGACCAGCACGCCCTTGAAGTCTTCGCCGAGCAGGTCCTTGGCGATCCTGGCGGCGCGCGAGTCGGTCAGGTGGTAGACGGCGATCTCATCGGTGCTGGCCAGCCACGCCCAGCGCCGCAGCGCCGGCCAGCGCCAGCCGGTCTCATCGGCGTGCACGACCGGCTGCTCGCCGACGGCGTCGGCGAGCGCGTCGTAGGCGCCGGCCAGCGCCTGGCTGGCGCGCTTGCAGATCGCCTCCACCGACGCGGCCGTCATCGGACAGCCGAAGGTGTCGACCACGAACTTGGCGACCTCTTCGCGCGACATGTGCGCGCTCAACCCCACGACCGTCGCGCATAGGTTGGGGCCGAACGCCCCCGCCGGCGTTCCCGCGGGGACGCCGGCGAGCGTGACCTTGCCGCAGCAGCGACAGCGCCGCCGCAGCCGCTGGTGCTCGGTCACGTAGCAGACGACCGCCGGCAGCTCCCAGACCTGGTGGCAGACCGGGTCGCCGACCGGCTCACCATCGCCCAGATCCACACCGCAGCCCGAGCAACGCCCGGGCGGGTGCTCGACCGTCGCGTCGGGATCGGCGACCATCTCGCGGCGATGGCCCTCATGGCCGGGCTGACCACCCGGCTTACGACCCGACGACTCGCGCCCACGACGCTTGGGCGCCTGCGGCGGATCGCTGGACGGCGGCCGCGAGCTGTTGGTCGAGTTCTGCCCCAACCGCCGCCGCAACTCCTCAAGCTCCGCCATCACCGTCGCCAACTGCTCACGCAACGAGGCGTTCTCCGCCCTCAGCTCCCCAACCTCATCCGACCCCGCCACGCTTCATAACTTCGCCCCCCACCCGCCAACCCCTCGCGACCCCCTGAATACGTACCGAGCAGGAGCTTCTCGGCTACTACGAGCCGGTCCGCCAGCGAGCGCCGCGACCGGTACTCAATGCCTCGGGTTTCCGCCCTCGGCACGCTCCCTCTCGCGACCTTTGGGGCCTACGACCCCGGACGACGCTTTCGACGCTCGCCTTCTCACGTTCCATGCAAGAGCCGCAGACCAGGATCACGCCGCCTCTACGCCGGACACCACCTGGCCAGCAACGCGGGCAGCCGCCAGGCTCATCCCGAGGACAAATCCGCTCCTCGGTTTCGATGTCATCTCAACCGGTTTCGACGCCTCAAACGACGACGCCCGACCCGAGCACGCGCCCCGGCCAGACGATTCTGGAACGCCTTCCTGATCCCCACCTGACGCGATCTAGCGCGCCGTCTCCCTGTCGCTCACCACGACGGTCTTCAGCCAACGCAGCACAGGGTGGTTTGACGCCTACCCCCGCAGGGCCGACGCCGGAGGGCCAACAAGCCTCCATCTCTCGCACAGCACCGCCTTTAGAAACCGCTTCCTACATCAGCCTCCTCTTGCGTTCATGACACACGAATCCCCCGGTCATCTTCCTCGACGAGCCGACGACCGGGCTTGACCCCCAGGGGCGCATCGAGGTGTGGCAGACCATCAAGGAACTCGCCGAGCACGGCACCACGGTGCTGCTCACGACGCAGTATCTGGACGAGGCCGAACAACTCGCCGACCGGATCGCGATCATCCACGAGGGTCGGATCATCGTGAACGGCACTCTCACCGAGCTCGAGCAGCTCCTCCCGCCCGCCAAGGTCGAATACGTCGAGAAGCAGCCGACCCTCGAAGACGTCTTCCTCGCCATCGTCGGTGACGACGGCAAGCACGGCGACGCTGACAATCCCCGCAGCGTCGGCACGGACGAGTAAGGAACAACAATGACCACGCATTTCTTCGGCGGCACCGCCGTCCTGCTGGGACGATCCCTGCGCCACATCACGCGCAGCCCGGACACCATCATCACGACCACGATCATGCCGGTCGCCTTCATGCTGCTGTTCGTCTACGTGTTCGGCGGCGCGATCAACTCAGGGTCGGATTCGTACGTGAACTACCTGCTGCCCGGCATTCTGCTCATCACGATCGCCTCGGGCATCTCCTAAACCGCATTCCGGCTCTTCCTGGATATGAAGAGCGGCATCTTCGAGCGATTCCAGTCCATGCCGATCGCACGGTCGTCGGTCCTGTGGGCGCACGTGCTGACCTCGCTCGTCGCCAATCTGACCTAGATCAGTGAGTAACGCTGCGGGGGTCGTGTTGGCGGCTGGTTTGATTTGGGCGTGGCTACTTCAGGACGACCTGCCAGGCCGGGTATAGGCGCTGTTGGTCGCGTTCGATGTGGTGTTCCCAGTAGGTGTCGAAGTCGCTTGAGAGGTGGAGGGCGCGGAGGCGTAGGAGGGCTTCGGCGGTTTCTTGGGTCCAGCGCATGCCGGATCGCTCGAAGCGGTCGCGGATGAGGTTCTTGCAGGCGCCTTCGACGGTGCCTGAGGCGATCGGCCAGCCGTTGGCGAGGTAGGCGTCGTAGCGCATCCGCCCGCGGTTGCGCCGGTAGTAGGCGGCGACATCGAGCAGCGTCTTGGCCTTGTTGCCGTTGAGTCGGCGCTTGGTGACGATCAGCTTTAGGCCCTTGACGACCTGGTCGACATCGCCTTCGAGGATGCGCTTGGCGCGCTGGTAGACGAACGCTTGGGCCTCGGGGCTGCCTTCGCGATGAAGGACGTGGGCGGCCTTCCAGAGCTTCTCGAGCGCGTGCAGGAGGTCGAGCACGAGGGTCACGTCTTCGAAGCTGTCGGCGACGCGGTGCTGGAGCGCGCGTTCGCCGTCGGTGACGATCACCCAGGTGCGCTGGCGGTCAGGGTCGCGGCGGGTCATCTCGGCCTTGACGTCGGCGATGAACGTGTCCTTGTCGGCGGTCAGGCTCGCCCACACGCGCTTGTGGCCGGGTCTCGGGCGAGGCTGGCGCTCGCGGCGCTCGCCGGCGTCAAACAGGCTGTCGAGGACCTCCTGTGGGGTGCGCACGACGGGCGCCTGGTTGTGCACGGCGGCGACGGTCGCCATCCGCTTCTTGTTGGCCTTCTGTCCCTTGCCGCGGCGGACGACGCGCAGCGCGCGCTCGGGCTTGACCATCGGGATGCCCTTGCAGTCGATCGCCGCGACGAGGATCTCGCCCTGGGCGGGCTTGACTTCGGCCGCCTCGCGCTGTGCGTAGAAGCCGTCGAAGTCCACGGCCGCCTCGCGGACCAGCTGCTCGGCCGAGCGCTTGGGCACCGTCACGCCGGTCATCTCGGCGAAGAAACCGATCGCCTCGTCGAACGGCGAGCAGACGACCGCGCGCAGCAGCCGTCGCTGGCACTCGTAGCTGTAGATCCGCCGCGGCAGCCGCAGCTGCCGGTCGAGCGGGTGGACCGCTCGGTGACCCGGCGCCACGTACGCCATCCGCGTGATGCGCACCTCGCCGAACAGCGTCAGGACAGGGCGCGTGTGGCATCGCTTGCAGCCCAGCCGCACAGGCCCCTCGGGGCGCTGGACGACGATCGCCTGACCGACGTCGCCGTCGCCGCGTGCGTCGACGTGGGCCTGCAGCAGCAGCCGCACAAGCTCGCGGCCGCGGCGCTCTGACTCGCACTCGACCGCGCCAAGCTCAAGCTGCTGGCTGGCGGCGCGCTGGAGGAAGCGCTCGAGCTGCGAGAACGCCTCGACCCCGCTCGCCGGCTCGCGCTTGGCCGTCCATCGCAAGCGTCCAGTATGCTACTGGACGATGACGGAACGCGAGCCCTCCCCCGAGCGGCGACGGGAGCGCCTGCGCGCCGACTACGAGGCGGCCAAGGCGAGGATCGCCGAGGTCGGCTTCACCTGCGAGGGATCGCTCGTCGAGCGCTACACGACCTGCAACAACCCCAACTGCCGCTGCCAAGACCCCGACCAGCGGCACGGCCCCTACTGGCAGCTCTCCTGGAAAGACGGCGGCACGACCGTCTCCAAGCTGCTCTCAGCCGAGGACGCCGCCCTCTACCGCGAGTGGATCGACAACCGCCGCCGCCTCCAAGCCGCGCTCGAGCAGATGCGAGACCTCTCCCGCCGAGCCGGCGAGCAGATCCTCACCGCCAAAGGCCGACCCTTCCACGGCCCCAACCGCCCGCGGCCACAGCGCCGCTCAGCCCGCTAGAAGCCCACCCGAACCCGGGGACATCGCGATATCCCCCGGGTTCGCGCACCGAAACACGCCCCCGACGGCCGCCAAACCCGCGGACTACCAGGCACTTCCCACTCGTCCTGAAGTAGCCACACCCGTTTGATTGTCGGATGATGGCGGGCGCGTGGTCGAGGAGGTGTTGGTTTGCTCGGGGTGGTGTGAGCCGGGGCGGGGGCGCCGATCGCGCTCGTTCTCGAGGTCGCCGAGCTGGGCGGTGCTGCGGACGGTCGATGTCGGCGGCGGGGAGCTTTGTTGGATCAGGGCGGCAGCGCGTAGACCGCGTCGATCGTGGCCTGGAAGACGCGGGTGTGACGGAAGCCCTGTGGCAGGTGCAGGATCGTGCGCCGGCCACTGCGCGCGATGCGGGCGGGCACGTTGAACAGCAACCGTCGTAGCGTCTTGGCGGCCCGGCGTAGCGGCGCGTCCTCGGGCGCCTTGCCCGACGCGCCCGCGGCGGGCCAGAGGTCGCAGCAGAAGGCGGTCAGGTTGAGCGCCAGCAGCGCGGCGGCGAGCCAGACACGGTTGGCGTGTTCGTTGCCGGAGGGCAGGTGCCGCAGCGCCTGGCCGAGCTTGGCCTCCTTCAGGCGCTCCTCGATCTGCGCGCGGTGGCGGTGGAAGTGCTCGATCCAGACGGCGGGCTGCCAGTGGAGGTCGCTGAGGATGAACGAGTAGCCGTAGACCGACGCGGCCTTGCCCTCGAGCGCGAGCTGAAGCTGGGCGGGGTGGATCGTCTTCAGCCGCCGCGAACCCTTGCGCTTGGCGATCTCCGATGCGGTGAACGGGACGCGCCTGACGATCAGCCGCAGCGGTTCGTGCTTCCAGCCCTCGGGACGGTAGGCGGTCTCGGCGACCTGCGCGCCGGGCATATCGAGCGCGTCGGTCCAGGCGCTCTCGGGGATCTCGGCCAGCTTCTTCCACATCGCCTGGTTGCGCGGCACCGAGACGGTGAAGCGCGAGCACTCGGCGCGCAGCCGCTGCAGCAGCTCGACCTGGTAGTAGGCCGAGTCGATCCGGAACGTCGCCGGCGCGTGCCCTGCCGGCAGCAGCGAAAGCGCCCGGCTGGCGATCCGCGCGCACTCGGCGCCGGTGAGCTTCTCGCGATTGCCGCCGACCAGCTCGCTGCTCAGCGCGCGGCCGCGCTCGGCCCAGAACGCCACATGCGGCGCGTAGCTCATGTGGCCGTGACGGCTGCGTGCGGCGCCCTGCTTGCAAGCGCCGTAGACGGTCACCTGGGTTGCGTCCAGATCGACGGTCGGCGGCTCGCCGCCGTCGCGTCCCAGCGCCCGGTCCAGACGCTCACCCGCGCGCGCAGCCGCGCGCTCGATCCGCTGGCAGTGCACGCGCCGGAAGCGCTTGGCGTTCTGCAAGGCCGTCGGCGCCGACGGCGTGGCGCCGACCGCGCGCAGCGCGGCGCCGGCGCGGTCAGCGCGCACGTCCTCGATGTGGTCAAAGAACGCGCCGCCGACCAGCTGGCACTCAGCCACCGCGACCACCAGCTCGCCGGGCGAGAGGCCGCGGCGGCGGACCTTCACCGGCCGGGCGCGCCGCTCCACGGCCAGCTCGGCGTCGATCAGCCCCGCCAGCCCGAGCCGGTGCGCCAGCTCGCCCGAGATCGCCAGCCCGGCGTAGGGGGTGAGCGTCGGATCATCCGCGCGGATGATCAGCCGTCCGGGGCGTCTGGCACCGTTAACGCCAATCACCCCCCGGGTGACCCCGCCTCACCGTCACAACCAGGTCTCACAACCCGCACCCTGACAGTCAAGGCGGACGGAAAAGCCCCGTGTTTGCGGGGTTTTTCCAACTCAAGAGGGCCTTCGCACAAGCCCTCACCAGACCCTCAGCAAGAGTCAGCCACCACTACCCACTGATCTAGGTCTGATCTCTGTCGTGGTCGTCGTGCTCGTCGCCCTCCTCATGGGCTTCCGCTCGGGCGCGGGAGTGCTGGCGTGGCTCGCGGTCGCCGGCATCCTGATCCTGTTCACCCTGGCGTTGACGTGGATCGCCGTAATCCCCGGTCTTACCGCGAAGACCGCGGACGGCGCGAGCGCGTTCTCCTACCCGCTCATCTTCCTGCCGTTCATCAGCTCGGCATTCGTGCCCACCGACACCATGCCCGGCCCGGTGCGCGCCTTCGCCGAGAACCAGCCCGTGACGACCATCGTCAACGCGATCCGCGACCTGCTCACACAGCAGCCGGTCGGCACCGACATCTGGATCGCCCTTGCCTGGTGTGTCGGCATCCTCATCGTCGCGCACACCTTCGCCATGGTCACCTACCGCCGCAGGATCTCCTAGCCTCGATTCGCCGGTAGGGCTGCGGGCGGTGGGCGTGCGCCGCAGGCGTGCCTGAGCATGAACCAGCAGTGAGGCCCCGAAAGGCTGTGCCGGGTGAGGGACGTTCGACGCCGTCACCAACGCCCTGATGCAGCCGGGTAGGGCGGCATAACAGCTTTGCCGTTGCGATGGTCCGCGACTGCTGCTTTCCGGGTCTCCTCGCCGTTTGGGGGTGAGGGGCGTGCGGGGATGGTGGCGTGAGCAGGGCTTTCGCGGCTGAGGATTCCTTCGGACGTTGCGCAGACGGCGGGCGACGCACCGCCGTCCTCGATGCAGGCTGCCGGGTGATGAAGCTCAGCGGCTTGCAGAGGAGGGCGACGTGCGCGTCACCACGGCATTGAAGCGACTGTTGCGCCTGCCCGGCGCCTCGGTCACCGATGTCAGCTTCGGCGTCGAGGGGGTGATCGTGACCGTTCGGCTGCGGCGCCGGCGGCGGGTGTGCTCGGGCTGCGGGCAGACCGGTCGGCGGGTTGAGATCCACGACCGTCGCGTGAAGCGCTGGCGCCACCTCGACCTCGGCTCGAGCCGGTGCGTGATCGAGTGCGAGCTGCGCCGCCTGCGCTGCCCCGATTGCGGCGTGCATCTGGAGGCGGTGCCGTGGGCGCGGCCGGGCGCGGCACACACGCGCGACTTCGAGGACGTCGTCGCCTGGCTCGCCCAGCAGATGGCCAAGACGCCGATCGCGGGACTCTTGCGGATCGCCTGGGACACCGTCGGGCGGATCGTCGAGCGGGTGGTCGCCGAGCACCTCGACGAGCGCCGCCTGAACGGCCTGGTCGCGATCGGCTGCGACGAGATCAGCTACCGCCGTGGCCAGCGCTACCTGACCTCGGTCGCGGACCACGCCAGCGGCGCGATCGTATAGTGCGCCCCCGGCCGCAACGCCCAGACCTTGCAGGCCTTCTTCGACCTGCTCGGCGACCGCAGACACTCGATCCGGGCCGTCTCGATCGACATGGCCGGCGGCTACCAGCAAGCGATCCGCGAGCACCTGCCCGACGCGCAGAACTGCTTTGACCCCTTCCACGTCGTGCGGCTCGCGCAGCGCGCCGTCGACCAGGTCCGCCGCACGAATGGAACGCCCACGCGCGCTCACACACGCCCACGGGCCGCTGGATCAAGGGCACCCGCTGGTCGCTGCTCAAAGCACCCGCCAAGCAGTCGATCGAGCAGCTCGCGCTGCTCCACGAGGTCCAGCAGGCCAACAAGCCGCTCTACCGCGCCTTCCTGCTCAAAGAGGAACTCCGCGTCCTCTACCAGCTTCCCGATCCCGCGCTCGCGCCCGAGCACCTCGACGCCTGGCTCGGCTGGGCCTCGCGCTCCAAGCTCGAGCCGTTCGTCAAGCTCGCCCGCACGATCCGCCGCCACCGCGACGGGATCCTCAACGGGATCCGCCTCGGGCTCAACAACGGGCGCCTCGAAGGACTCAACAGCCGCATCCGCCTGATCAGCCACCGCAGCTTCGGCTTCCACTCCGCCGCGCCCCTCATCGCCCTCATCCACCTCTGCTGCACCCACATCACCATCGACCTACCGCGATGAACCTCACCCCCAAAACGACCGGAGCGCCTGCTTTCCGTGCGAGGGCGCGTCCGCCGGACTGCTCCTCCTCGTCCATTCCGACAGCAGGGCTCGTCCTCGAGCCGGCCGCTGCTTCTGCCTCGATGCAGCAGCGCGGCCGGCGCGCGGTCGGATCCTTGTCGCACTGCCGCGGGTCGTCCATGGCGGAAGTGCTCGGGAATGTCCCCTGACCGCCTTGGGCGATTGTGTCGCGGCGGCCTGGTGACCTCGTTGCTTCTCCAGACCGGCGGGCGTAGTCTCGCGCACCAAGTTCCCTACCCCACGGAGGTCCTCCATGACCACCGCCGGCATCCTCCCTGACGTCGGGATCGAGCTTCGGGAGGGTTACGCCAAAGTCGGCGATGTGAACTTGCATTACGTCGAGGCCGGTGACGGGCCGCTGGTCGTTCTGCTGCACGGCTTCCCGGAGTTCTGGTTCGGTTGGCGGCTACAGATCAAGCCGCTCGTGGCGGCGGGTTTTCGGGTGGTCGCCCCCGACACGCGTGGCTACAACCTGTCATCGAAGCCAGATGGCTTCGAGGCCTACGCCGTCGACCTGCTCGCCGCCGATATCCGCGGCCTCATCGGAGAACGCGGTGCGGAGTCCGCGCTGTTGGTCGGTCACGACTGGGGCGGATCCATCGCCTGGGCCACCGCGATGAACCACCCCGAGGTGGTCGACCGACTCGCCATCCTCAACGCGGCCCATCCGCGGCGGCTCCAACAGGGACTGCAGCACCCGAGCCAGCTTCGGAAGTCCTGGTACTTCTTCTTCTTTGCAGTACCGGGACTGCCCGAGGACGTGGTGCACGCCAGAGACTGGCACTTCTTCCGACACTTCCTGCATGACGCGAACCCGCCTTACACGCCACAGGAAATCGAACGCTACGTCGAGGCGTGGTCGCAGCCAGGGGCAGCGGCCGGGATGATCAACTACTACCGCGCCTCGGTAAGACAGTCCCAGAAGGAAGCCGCAGCAAAGGTTCGCTCGATTTCGGCGCCGACACTGGTCATCTGGGGAGAGCGCGATTCGTACCTCGGCTCGGACCTCGCCGAGCCCGCACGCGACGACGTGCCCAACCTCGACCGCGTGGAGCGCCTGGCCGAGGCGTCGCACTGGGTGCATCACGACGAGGCTGCACGCGTCAACCAACTGCTCATCGACTTCTTCGCCCCCGCGGCATAGGCGTTTCTTATTCGGGACTTCTGCTTTCGTCGGAGGCTGTCCTGTGTAAATAGCACCGAAAAGAAGTTGCGCTCGCAACGTGGGGACGACCGGACTGACATCGGCTCCTGGGGTGGCGTCGTCCCACAAGCGCCGGCCTCACACCGCCAAGCGAGGGCTGTTGTCCCACGACTAATTGACGCACCTGTTCGTGGACCGGTTTGTGCAACAGCCACGTCGGAACCCGGGAGCCGGCGAGGCATCAGTGCGAACCCGTGGCCGCCCGGAGGCGCGTCAGCGGATGCGGACGGGCGTTCCGATTGGCATGAGTCTTGCGAGTCGTGTGATGGCTGGGTTGGGGACGCGCACGCAACCGTGGGAGGGTCTGCCTGGGATGAGCCCTGGCTCGTTGGTTCCGTGGATGCCGACGACGCCGCCGCCGGGCCAGTCGCTGAGCACCGAGTACCCGCTGGTTCCGAAGGCCCACGGGCCGTAGAGCCCGGTCGAGTTGGAGACGCGGATGCGTTCGCGGATCCAGAAGCGACCGGCCGGGGTAGGGGTGCTTGCCTTGCCGATCCCTACCGGCGAGCGCCAGATGCGCCGGCCGGCTTGGTAGAGGGTCGCGCGCAACCGGCGACGATCGATGACCAGCTGAGTGCTGACCGTGCGCATGGGGCCAAGTCCGGTCGCGGGGACCCAGCCAGTTCGGCCGTTAGGACGCATGGGAACGCGCACCTGGATCCAGGCCTTCCCGTTGGGATCGATCCAGCGCCTGAGGAGGAGGTAGACCTCGGAATAGCCGTCCTCGGTTCTCGGGTGTAGGCGGACGATCGTGGCGGCATCACTCCGGGGTGAGCGGCGGACTCGCAGATTCGCGGCTGGGTTTGCCCACGAGGTCAGCGTGGTCTCATTAGACAGCTGCTGTTCTGGACCGTCGGGCACCGCCGATGGTCGTGCCGGCGCCGACGCGTTCGCCGGCACACTCCCGCTGAGAGTGAGGACGCCCCACCCACAAACGACTAGGCCGAAACGTCCCGCTCGCTTGGTCGGGAGGGCCATGGGGTTGACCGGTGAGGTCGGTCTAGCCCGTGAACTTGGGTCCGCCAGTGGACCCGCGGTGACCCTTGCTCGCCGTCCGGAACGTGCGGTTTGCGCCAAAGCGCGTGCCGAGAGGGCTGACCGCGACGAGCCGGTAGTCATAGAGCGTCCCCGGCCGCAATCCGCGGACTATGGCCTTTGCCTTGAACGTCTTTCTCGCGAAGCCCGCAGGAAGCTTGGATGTGCGGCGACCGTACTTCCTGGTCGTCCCGTACTCGAAGTAATACGTCGTCGTGGCACCGTTGGGGTGGACCTTGCCATGCAGCCGCCCTCCGCCGGTCCCAACCGGCGACGCTGAGCCGGTTGTTACCAGAGGCGGCGCCGCCGGGGTCGTGGTCGTGCCGCCTGGGGTCGTGGTCGTGCCGCCTGGGGTCGTGGTCGTGCCGCCGCCGGTCGTGCCGCCGCCGGTCGTGCCGCCTGGGGTCGTGGTCGTGCTGCCTGGGGTCGTGGTCGTGCCGCCGCCGGTCGTGCCGCCGCCGGTCGTGCCGCCTGGGGTCGTGGTCGTACCGCCGCCGGTCGTGCCGCCGCCGCCCGTTCCGCCGCCGCCCGTTCCGCCGCCGCCCGTGCTCGTCGCACACCGCGCTGTGGTGATCACATTGTCATCCAAAGTGACGGCGCCATTGCGGGCCAAGACTCGGCCGTCAACGTTCGCGCCGGTATTCAAGGTGCCCGACGTCAAGGCCAGGATGTTTCCCCTGAAGGTGGAGTTGGTTCCCAGCGTTGCAGAGCTCCCGACCTGCCAGAAGACGTTGCACGCCTGGGCGCCGCCGATGAGGTTGACGCTGCTACCCGATGCGGTGATCAGCGTGGAGCCGGCCTGGAAGACGAAGACGGCGTTGGGGTCGCCCTGGGCGTCGAGCGTCAAAGCCCCAGTCAGCCCGAGGGACGACGTGGACTTATAGACACCCGGAGTTAGCGTTTGTCCGCCCAGGTTGCCCGACACGCTGTTCGGAGGGGTCCGCCCCGCCGCATCGTTGTACGCGGTCGTCAGATCAGTCTTGGCCTGGCCGGCGACACCATCGGCTGCATGGATCGTCCCGAACACGGTGCCGGGCGGAAAACCGGTGACCGCTGTGCCTGGGCTCACTGCAAGATCCCCATGGATCACGCTGGGACCGGTGTTGGTGACCGTGGACCCGGCCAGGACCGCGAAGCTGTCGGCCGTTCCAAGACCGACCGGGGGCTGCGCCGCCACGGCGGTGCTCGCGAACGCCAGCGTCAGTAGCGACGCGAGGACAACAGAGAAGCTCGGGCCGAGACGGCCTAGGCAAGAGCCTTGAGCGCAACCAGTCCAGGGGCGACCACCGCTTGACGGGCGGAACGCCGAAGCCGCTCGGGGGCGCCTCGAGTTGAGAATGCCGAGCATGTGCGCAACCACCTTCCGGGAACGCTTCAGGGCCGACCAAGAACGCCTGCCGCAGTTGGGAATCCACACGAAGCAACCCGTGCAGACGCCGTCAAGACTCCAGACTTCTGTTGGTGATCGGCTTCCCCCCGGCGCCGCCTGAGCCAAGTTAAGGCACCTGGACAGAAAGGGGACAAATGCCAGACAGGGCCGCGCGGAAGCGACCAAGAGGCCCTCGGCTCGGTCGTCTTGTTCCGCGGCGGCAGTCGCGATGGCCGGTGAGCGATAGGCGCTCGAGTAGCACCCGGCGCGGGCGGACGAGCGCGGGACCGCGTCTCGTAGGGTGCCCGCCGTGGAGTCGCTGCCCCCCATCGCCGTCCTGCTGCTCCCCCGCACCCTCGAGCAGTTCATCCTGCGCGACCAGGCGCAGGACCTGCTGCGCGCCGACGGGGTGGTCGCCGTCGAGCCGGCGCGCGTGCCCTACGGGGTCCTCGGGCGGCTCCCGCCGGCGCTCGCCGACGCGCTTGCGGCGAGCCAGGCGCGTCGCCTCTCGCTGCCCGGCGAGCCGCGCGCCGTGGTCATCTTCCATCCGTTCCAGTATCCGCTCGCCCGCGCGATCATCGCCCGCCATCCGGGCTGCGAGCTCTGGTACGGGCGCTGGGACCGCTACGAGGAGGCGCTCGACGCGAGCCCGCGCGACCGCGTGCGGCTTCGCGAGCTCCACGAGCAGGCCGCCGCGCGCTCGAGCCTGACCTTCGTCGCCTCCGATGCGCTCGCGGCGCTCGAGCGCGACGCGGGCCGCACGCCGACGCTCGTCCCGCTGGCGGCGGACTCCTTCCCGGCACCCGACCCCGCCGGGGTGACGGTGGCCGTCTCGCTCGGCCACCTCGGCCACCGCGTGGACTGGGCGCTGCTGCGAGAGGTCGCCGAGCGGATGGGCGACCGCCTGATCGTCCTGCTCGTCGGCGCGTGGCACGAGGACGAGCTGCGCGCCGACGAGGACTTCGCGGCGTGCCGCGCGGCGCCCAACCTCGTGTGGCTGGGCTCTCGCTCCGACGACGAGGCCGCACGTCTCATCCTCGTCGCCGACGTGGGCATCGTGCCCTTCAAACGCCATCCCTTCAACGACGCGGGTCTCCCCTACCGGATCCTGAAGTACGCGCGCCTCGGGCGCCGCACGATCGCTCCCGAGCTGCCGGGCGCGGGCACGTGGGCGCGCGCGGTCACCTTCGTCCCCGACGCTGAGGCGTGGGTCGGCGCGCTGCGCGACGCCGCCGGCGCCCGCGCACGCCCGGACCGCGAGCTACGGGAATGGGCCCTGGAGCAGCGGGCCTCCACCCAGAACGCCCCGCTGTGGCGGCGCCTGCAGGCCCTTGGGATCGTCGCGTGAGGCCGGGCCACGCTCGCGTCACCCGAGGCCGACAGCGACCTCGGTCGCGCGCCTCAGGCGCTCGGGACGCTCGCCTGGGCCGTGGCCGGCCCCGCTTCCGGATCGGCCGGGCCGGTCAGGCGCGCCGAGCGCGCCGCGCGGCGCTCGGCGCGGGCGAGGGCGCGCTCTCGCGGCGAGGGTTGCAGCTGCCACGCCAGCGCGGCGCCGACACCCATCAGGGCCCAGGCGAGCGGGTCCTCGAGGAACGCCGCGTAGAGGAAGGTGTGGAAGACCAGCGCCGCGAACGCCGCCGCCACCGCGGAGCGCCGCAGCGAGGTGAAGGCGTGGTGCAGGAGGCGCGCGAAGGCGGCGGCCAGGAGCGCCAGGTAGGCGAGCAGGCCGACGGCGCCCTGCTCGGCGGCCACGGTGACCGGGATGGTGTGCGAGGCGGACGCCGCCCGCTGGCGCGAGCTCTCCCGCTGCGCGCGGAACTCCTGCTCGAAGCTTCCCGAGCCCCAGCCCCACACCGGTCGCTCGCCGAACAGGTCCAGGCCGCCCCGGATGAGGTCGGCGCGGCCACTCGAGCTGGTGTTGAGCGACTTGGAGTCCCCGATCTTGACCCCGCCCGCGCCACCGGCGGCGAGGACCGCCGCCGCCCCGACGGCGAGCAGGCCCCCGGCCACCAGCGCCGTGCGGCCCGCACCCCACCGCAGCGCGGCGAGCACGGTGAGGCCGACGAGAAGCGCGGCGAGGCTCGACTGCGAGAGGCTGAGGACGAGCCCGGCCAGCAGCACGAGCAGCACCGCGGCCGCCGCCAGCACGCGGCCCTGCTCGCGCGTCCACAGCACGAGCCCGGTGACGAGCACGATGACCACCGCGAGGAAGCGCCCGAAGATGTTCGGGTCGTAGAACAGCGAGCTGACGCGGAAGTAGGACTGGTAGTCGTTCGCGTCGACCGCGTTGGAGCTGAGGAGCACGCGGTGGGTCGCCTCCTCGACGAAGCCGACCGCGGCGAAGGCCAGCGCGAGCACGACGAGCACCCCCAGCGCTCGCGCGGCGAGCTTCCTTGTCCACGCGACCCGCGCGAGGAGGATGAAGAGCAGCGCGAAGGGCACGTAGAAGAACACGAGCTGCTCGAGCGCGTGGCCGAAGTTCGTGGAGTAGGTGGCCTGGACCGCGTAGAGGACCACCCCGACGGCGAGCAGCCGCTCGAGCAGGCCGGCCCGGGGGCGCTCGGCCGGACGCTCGTGCGCCCGCGCCGTCGCCGCCTCCTCGCTGTCGTCCTCGCCCTCCCGCGCGCGGCGCAGCCGCGGCGCCACGAAGGCGACCGCCCCGGCGGCGATCACAACGTAGAGCGGCACGAGCAGGTTCGCCGTCTGCCCGCCCGACTCGATCGGCACGCGGAAGGGAATCACCGCCGCGACCGCGAGCGGGAACGAGGACGGGTGGCGCTCGAGCAGCAGGCCGGCGGCGACGACCGCCCCGACGGCGACGAGGGCGAGAACCGCGGAGACCGCCGGGCGGTCGCGGAAGGGCGCGAACTGGGGCGTGTCCCAGACGTGGCCGACGAGCAGCACCGGGGTGACGAGCAGGACGCCGAGCATGGCCCACGCCCGGCGGCGCGGCTGGTGGTCGACGAGCGCGACGGCCGCGAACAGCGCCGCCGCGAGCGCGCCGATGACCTCGAGGGTCATCGCCGGCCCTCCAGCAGCACCCACATACGCCGCGTGAGCTGGTTGGCGCCGCGGTCGCGATCCAGCATCGCGCTCCACTGCGGTAGCCCGGTGCGGATCACGTACCCCCGCCCGGTGCGCACCGCGGCGACGACGGGGCGGTCCTCGCGCGGGCCCGCCCCGGCGACCAGCCGCGCGCCGGCCTGCACCCGTGTCGTGGCCTCGGCGGTCGTGAACCCGCTCAGCAATCCGTCGGAGCCCTTCCACAGGCCGATGCGGTCGGCCGGGAAGGCGAGCAGCTTCGAGCGGTCGCGGCGCACGGGCGCGAGCACCGAGCCGAAGGCGTCGACGCGCGCCGCGGGCGAGGGCTCGGCGAGACGGTCGCTGCGCAGGCGCACGGTGCGCCGCAGCGAGTCGGTGCCGAACGAGACGAGCCTGCCGCCGCGCTCGACGTAGCCGCGCAACGCGGCCTGCACGGTCGGGGGCAGCCAGCGCGAGTCGCCGGCGAGCAGCACGCCGCTGCGGCCGCGCACGAGCCCGGGGCCCTGGCCGCGGACGAGGGCGATGTCGGTGGTGAGGTCGTAGCGGTAGCCCGCGCGGTCGAGGAACTTCATGACCGCACCCTCGTGCTCCACGAAGCCGGCCGGCAGGCCGCCGGCCAGCGGCCGGTCGGTGTGGGCGGTCTCGCCCGAGCCCAGCGTGTTGGGCACGCCGTCGCCGTCATCGTCGACCGCGTTCGCGCCCTGCCACGTGATCGCGGGCAGGACGACGAGCACCTTGGAGGGGGTAGCGGCCTGCGCGATGATCGGCGCGGTCGCCGTACGACCGGCCGCGCGGACCTGGACCAGGTACACGCCCGAGCGGCCGAGGGGAACGTCCAGGCGCAGCGTGCGAGCGGTCTCGCGCCCGCGGTCGAGCACCCGCGATCGCCCGATCCGGCGCAGCGTCCAGCGGTACGGCTGACCGCCCGCCTCGACGCTCACGCGCGCCGTCTCGCCGGTGACGACGGGCTCGAGCGGCGCCTTCACGGCGAGCGAGCGCACGGTGACTCCGCCGCGCCCGGGAAGCGGCCCGCGCAGTGGGCGACCGGAGCGGATGGTCTGGGGCACGGCGCCGACGTTGCCCGCGGCGTCGCGGGTCCGCGCGACGACGAGGTAGGTCCCGGGCGCGGCCGGGCGGCCCGCGACGCGGCCCCCCCAGCGACCCGTCGAGGTCCCCACGCGGCCGGGCCACGAGGCGACCACGCGCGGCGGGGAGACGTCGGTGCGGTAGACCTGGAAGCCGGGCGGACCGACCGAGGGGCCGGTGAAGCGGAAGTTGACCGGCGTCGCCGCGCCCTCGGGCACGATCGCCGGGCCCGCGCGCTCGCCGAAGCCCATGACCGTGACCACCGGGCGGGGCGGCGTGCGGTCCAGCCGGATCCCTACGGGCAGCACGATCGTCCGCCCCTGGCGACGGAGCTTGACGCGCGGGCGGTAGAGCCCGTCGGGGGCGATCGCGCCCGACTCCGTCCGCCCGTCCCAGACGAAGGTCTGGGCGTCCCCGGCGCGCAGCTCGCGGTCGTCGACGAGCCGGCGCACGACGTCGCCGTCGGCGTCGATGACGTCGAGGGTCACCGCGTCGCTGCGCGTCTTGAGGCGGAAGGAGATCCGGGCCGTCTCGCGCGCGCCGTCGCCGTTGGGCGAGAACAGGCGGTCAGTGCCGGCGCTGAGCGCGCGCACCGGAGGGGCTTGGCTCTTGAGCCGCTGGGCGATCGCGAACGCGCCGAGCGTCGCGCAGACGAGCAGCGCGAAGACCACCTGCGCGAGCCGCGTCACAGGTCGAGCAGGGCCGCGTTGGGCACGTTGAAGTCGTGGAACGCCTCCAGGCCCCTCGGGTCCCGCGCGCACAGCGCCACCCGGATCGAGCCCCCGTGGCACACCACCAGCGCCGGCAGGGGCTCCTGTCGCCGGATCTCCTCCAGACCCGCGAGCACCCTGCGCTGCTGCTCCAGCAGCGACTCGCCCTTCGGGAACCGGAATCTGTCGCCCGCTTTGCGCCATGCCGCGTAGAGGTTCGGCTCCGACACCGCGACCTCCTGCCACAATCTCCCCTCGAGTCGCCCGCGGAAGCCCTCGTCGAAGCGCGCGTCCACGCGCGGGCGCAGGCCGATGCGCTCGCCGACGATCTCCGCCGTCTCGCGGGCTCGCGAAAGCTGTGACGCCCACAGCGAGGCTATGCCGCGCTCGGCGGCCAGCTCCGCCAGCGCGGCGGCCTGCTCGCGACCCTGGTCGTTGAGCGGAGTGTCGCGCGACCCCTGGATGCGGATCGGCGGGATGTTGTCGTCGGTCTCCCCGTGGCGGGCCAGCAGCAGGCTCACGACGTCCCGGGCATCGTGTCGGACCGCAGGCCGAGGCGCAGGGTCTCGAGCGACAGCACGTCGTCGGGCTGGATGTTGCCAAGGTTCACGCTGGGGCCGAAGCGCTTGAGGAACCACACCTGCTGCTCCTTGCGCGGCGCCTCGAAGACGAGCCGGTCAGGATCGATCCCGTGGGCGATCTCGTCGACGAGGCCCATGCGCACCTCGCCGTCGTGGCGGTAGAGGCCGACGGTGCCCGACTCGCGCGCCTCGGCGACGACCTTCCAGGCGCCGGCGGCGAGCTCCAGGCCGATCTGCTCGACCCAGCGGTAGGGGGCCATGATCCGCTCGTCGTCCTTGGAGCCGACCTCGGAGAACACGGTGAACTCCCGCGCGAGCCGCGCGATGAGCTCGAGCTTTCGCTCGTGCTGGAGGACGATCGTCCCGTCGGAGACCTCGACGTGCTCGAGCCCGAGCTCGTGGAGCCAGGCGACCATCGGCTCGACCCGGTCCTGGGCGATGGCCAGCTCGGTGAGCGTCCCTCCGCACAGGACGGGGACGCCGTGGTCGCGGTAGCGGGCGAGCTTCTCGGGCAGGTTGCCCGTCGCGAGCGCGGTGCCCCAGCCGAGCTTCACGAAGTCGACCGCCTCGCCGGCGACCTCGACGAGGCCGTCGACCTCGGCCAGCGAGAGGCCGCGGTCGAGCACGGTGGTCAGGCCGTGCTCGCGCGGCTTGTGCGAGCGCTCGGGCAGGTCGAGGAACAGCGACACGGTGGCGACCCGCCTAGGGCGTGCGGTCGGTGCCGACCACGACGACGACGCTGGAGTCGGCGCCGGCGATCGCCTGGGTCCCCGCGTCGAGCTTGCGGACGCTCGAGACCTTGAGCTGCTTGGCGACTTCCTTCGCCGCCGGCTGCTGGCCGGGGCCGTAGTAGACCGTCGTGGTCTGGACCTGCTGATCGGCGTTGGTGTCCGCCCCTCCGTCCTGGAAGCCCGACGCGACGACCTGGTCCAGGACGGTCTGCGCGAGGCCCGGCGCGGTCGTGCCGTTGAGCACGGCAACGGTCACGTCGCCGCGGTTGACCGGCTTGGCCTTGCCGGCCTTCTTGCCGGTGTCGCTGCTCTGCGCGGGCTCGCCCTGGATGGTGTTGGGCGGCGCGCTCGTCTTGTCGCTTCCGCCTCCAAGCTGGGTCACGGCGACGACGACGCCGACGAGCAGGACGACCGCCGCGGCGGCGAGCACCATGATCGGCCTACGCGCGCGACTGCGGCCGGCTCCGTCCGAGCGCCGCGAGGCTGGTCGGACGGGCGGCGCGCCTGCCGCGGCCCGGGCGGCGGGTCGGGAGGCGGCGGGTCGCGCGGGCGCCGGGCGGGCGCCCGTCGCACGGGCGACCCCCGGGCGCGGTGGCCCGGCCGCCGGGACGGACCCGGATCCGCCGGCCGGTGGCGCGGCGGCGGGTCGGCCGGGCTGCGCAGTCGGCGCGACCGCGGGGCCGTTCGCCGCCTCGCACTCGCGCAGCGCGGTCGGGACGGCGCCCGTCATCGCGGGCTCGCGGTCGGCGGGCTCGCGGTCGGCCTGCGCGGGGTCCTGCGCGCTGTCGGCGGCACCCTGCGCCGCAGCGGTCGCGGCCGCCGGCACGGCGGGCCGTGCCTCGGCCGGCACGTCGCTGCCGTCCGGCGCGGCGGGCCGCTCCTCCGCGGCGCGCTCGACCTTCGCGGGCGCATCGGCCGGCGCGTCGCCGGCGCCGTCCGGCTGTCCCGCGGGCCGTGAGGCCGCTGCGGCGCCCGCAGCGGCGGCTGCGACCGGGCGGGCGGTCCCCGTCGCGGGTCGTGGCGGGCCGGCGCCCGGGCGCGCGACGGCCGCCGCGCGGGCGGCGGCCGGACGCGCGGCCGGAGCCCGAGCGGCTGCGGTGGCGGGCGGCGCGGTGGCCCGGGCCGCCTCGAGCCCGCGCTCGGGCTCGTGGCCGGCCCACTCGCGCAGGCGACGGACCTCGCGAGCCTGGGCGAAGTAGAGCAGCGACAGCACGGCGAGCCCCGGGATCGCGGCGATGCCGGCGTAGGCGCCGTACTTCTCGATGACGCTCTGACCGGCGAAGGCGAGGATCGCGGACATGGGTCGGAGCAGGTTACTGCGGCACGCGCACGGTCCTGTCCGCGCGTTCGGAGCTCAGCTCGTCCACCTTGGCGGCCAGCCCGGCGGCGTCGCCCTCGAGGACGAGCAGGTTTATCTGGTCGACGCTCGCCTCGACCCACGCAGGGTCGAGCGCCTCGCGGCCGGCCAGCAGGATCTTCTCGGCGGGGGTCGCCTGCGGGCGCTCGTAGGGGTTGAAGAGGTCCTCGTGGAGCTTCTCGCCCTGCCGCGGGCCGACGATCTCGATGGCGATGTCGCGCTGGGGCTCCAAGCCCGAGAGGCGGATCATCTGCTCGGCGAGCTCCATGATCGAGACCGGCTCGCCCATGTCGAGCACGAAGATCTCCCCGCCCTCGCTGAGCGAGCCCGACCGGATGATGAGCTGCACGGCCTCGGGGATCGTCATGAAGTAGCGGGTCATCCGCGGGTCGGTCACCGTGACCGGTCCGCCCGTCGCGATCTGCCGCCGGAAGATCGGCACGACCGAGCCCGAGGAGCCCAGCACGTTGCCGAAGCGGACGATCGCGTACTTCGTGGCCGGGAAGCGGGCACCTGCCGCGTCGAGCGTCCACTCAGCCAGCGCCTTGCTCGCGCCCATCACAGTGCGCGGGGTGACCGCCTTGTCGGTGGAGACGAGCACGAAGGTCTTCACGCCCGCGTCACCGGCGATGTGCGCGACCAGCCGCGTGGCCAGCGTGTTGTTGCGGACCGCCTCGACAGGGTTGGTCTCCATCAGCCCCACGTGCTTGTAGGCGGCGGCGTGGAAGACGACGGCCGGGCGGTGGTGCGCGAACACCTCGCGCATGCGCTCCTCCTCGCGGCAGTCGGCGAGCACGGCCGTCGCGGTGCGCACGTGACGCTCCTCCTCGAGCTCGCGCGTGATCGCGAAGAGGTTGTCCTCGGCGTGATCGACGAGGACCAGTCGAGCCGGGGCGACGCGCGCGATCTGGCGGCACAGCTCGCCGCCGATCGACCCGCCCGCTCCGGTGACCATGACCGTCTGGCCCGCGAGGTAGGTGCCGACGCGCTCGAGCTCCATGCGCACCGGCTCGCGCCCGAGCACGTCCTCGACGCGCACCTCGCGCGCCTGGCGCAGCACGCTCGCGCCGCCGTCGAGCAACAGCTCGAAGACGGTCGGCAGCGTGCGGACGGGGATCCCGCGCGCCCGGCAGACCGTCACCACCCGGGAGCGAAGGGTTCCCGGCGCCGAGGGGATCGCGATGAGGACCTCCTCGGGGTCGGTCTCCTCGACGATGCGATCGAGCTCGGTCGTCGTCCCGAGGACGCGCAGGCCGTTGGCCAGCCGCATGCCCTTCTTGCGCGGGTCGTCGTCGAGGAAGCCGATGGGCCGGTAGCCGAGCGCAGGGTTGCGCACGATCTCGCGCAGCAGCAGCTGGCCGCCGTCGCCCGCGCCGACGATCAGGACGTCGCGGGCGTCGATGCGCGGCCGGAAGCCCTGGATGCGGCGCTCGAGGACGACCCTCACGAGAAAGCGGGCGCCGCACAGCAGCGCGAGCGACAGGAGGAAGTACAGCGCGATCACCCCGGTCGGGATGCTCACCGCGACGCGCCCGGAGTCCGAGCTCAGCTCGACGGGCTTGATCAGGGCGATGGCCCCGACGAGCGCGAGCACCGACACCACGACGCCCTTGAGGACCTGCTCGTAGTCGCGCGCGTTGAGGTAGCGCCACCACTTCTGGTAGAGCCCGAAGAGCGAGAAGACCAGCGGGCTGCCGACAACCGCCCACAGAATCGTCGCGTCGAGCAGGCGGTCGTAGCGGTCGGGCACGCCGCGGTCGAAGCGAAGGCGGTAGGCGAGCCAGTAGGCGAGCGCGACCAGCCCGGCGTCCACCACGAGCTGCGGGAGCGAGTGCCGATGGACGGGGAAGGCCGCGGACCGGATCCGTCGGCGCATCCACGGCATTGTAGGCGGGTTTTCGGCGCTCAGTTCCGGGGCGCGGGAGAGAGCAGCAGCCGGGCCAGCTCGCGCGGGTCGCGACGCACCCGCTCGGCGGCCGCCTGCCCGCGGGGCCGCACCGTCACGCGGTCGGGATCCTCGAGGCGCCCGAGGCGCCCCTGCGCGATGAGCCGCTCGTCCACGGCCCCGAGACGACCCTCGAAGGTGGTGAGCACGGGCGTGCCCAGCGCGACGGCCTCGCGGTTCATCGTCCCGCCCGCCGACACCACCAGGTCGGCGAGGGCGACGAGCGACTGTGCGTCGATCGCCCGCTCGGGCACGGTGAGCCCGGCCCGGCCGCGCAGCTCCTCGCGCTGCTCTGTGGTCCGGGGCAGCACCACGACCTGTGCCCGCTGGTCGACGAGACGGTCGAGCAGGCGGCCGAAGAGCGGGTGGCGGAAGCGGTGGTAGAGCGACACCGCCGGTGGTGTGCGCACGACGACGACCGGCGCGGCGCCGGTGAGCCCGAGCTCCGCGAGCACGCCCGGGTCGGGCTCGAGGTCTGAGAGGTAGTACTCCTCCTTGAGGCCCGGATAGCGCGCGAGCTTGCCCCGCGCGCCGTAGCGATCCAGGCGCTCGGGCGGGATCGCGTCGGGGACCACGACGGTGCGGGCCAGGCGGCAGTTGACGGTGTGCTGGACGGTCGCCCACTCGTAGTCGAAGGTCGTCGCCGAGGGGACGCGCAGCAGCGCCGCGGCAACCGTCACGTCGTTGGAGCCGTGGCCGAGCGCGAGGTCGAAGCGGCTCCGGGCGCGCGCCCAGCGCACGAGCGCGCCCGAGCGCCGCACCAGCCCGAGCGCTTTGGCGTCGAGCCGGCCGCCCGCGTGCCGGCCTATCGCCGTGTGCGCGATGCCGAAGCGACGGCACAGCTCGAGCGTCTGGGCGAAGTCCCGCGCCGTGACCTCGACCTCGTGGCCGTCAGCCCGCAGCGCCGCGACGACGGGGCGCATGACGAGGACGTGCGGGCTATTGGTGAGGTCGATCCAGACCCGCATCGCGGACGGCCGCGACGACCTCGTCCACCTGTGGCCCGCTCAGGACGGGGGTCATGGGGATCGCGAGGTGCGTGCGCGCCGCCTCGTCGGTACCCGGCAGCTCGACGTCGGCGCGCATCGCGGGCTGGCGGTGCACGGGGGTGCGGTAGTAGGCCTTGGCGCCGATCCCGCGGTCGGCGAGCGCCCGGGCGAGATCGTCGGCCTGCGGGTGGCGCACGACGTAGAGGTGCCAGGCCGGAGAGGAGCCCGCGGTCGCGGTGGGGAGCGTGACGAGCTCGGCCAGGCCGGCGGCGGCGTAGCTCTCGCCGGCGGCGCGGCGGCCCTCGCTCCATGTGTCGAGGTGCGGGAGCAGGACGCGCAGCAGCGCGGCCTGCAGCTCGTCGAGGCGCGAGTTGTAGCCCACCTCGAGGTAGGTGACCTTGTCGCGCGACCCGTGGAAGCGCAGCATGCGAGCGCGGTCGGCGATGGCGTCGTCGTCGGTGACGATCGCCCCGCCGTCGCCGAAGCACGGCAGGTTCTTGGAGGGGAAGAAGCTGAAGGTCGCCGCCGTGCCCAGCGAGCCGGCGCGCCGGTCTCCGTGGGTCGATCCCGCGGCCTGCGCCGCGTCCTCGAGCACAGGGACGCCGAGCGCCTCGATCTCCTCGATCGGCGCGGGATTGCCGAAGAGGTCGACGGCGATCACCGCCCTGGTCTTCGGCGTGAGCGCCGCACGCACCGTCTCGGCGGTGACGCAGAAGGTCTCGGGGTCGATGTCGCAGAACACCGGCCGCGCGCCGGTCGGCGGGATCGCCTCCGCCGAGGCGTAGAAGGTGAAGGAGGGCACCACGACGTCGTCGCCCGGGCCGACGCCCATGGCCCGCAGGGCGATGGTCAGGGCCTCGGTGCCGTTGGCCACGCCGACCGCGTGCGCGACGCCGAGGTGGGCGGCGAACTCCTCCTCGAAGGCCTCCACGCGCGGGCCGAGGATGTAGACGCCGTCGTGGAAGACCTCGCCGATGCGCTCGCGCAGCTCGCCGCGCAGCGGCTCGAGGGGAGTCGAGGTGTCGAAGAGGGGGACGGGCACGAAGTCCGCACAGAGTTACACGCCTCGCCAGCGCTCCGGCTGCGGCGTCGCCCTGACGAGTCCACCCGTGTACCCTCGGCGTCGCGTGTCGACCCTCTTCGTCCACGCCTCGATCACCGATCCCCTCGTGAACTTCGCCACCAACGTGGTGGACACGCTCGGGCTCGGCGGGGTGTTCGTGCTCATGGTGCTGGAGAGCGCGTGCATCCCGATCCCGTCCGAGGCGACCATGCTCTTCACGGGCTTCAACGTCTCCGAGGGCCACTACTCGCTCATCACGGCGACACTCGTCGGGACCACCGCGAACCTGGTCGGGTCGTGGATCGCCTACGCGGTGGGCTACTACGGGCGCGTCGACGTGCTCGAGAAGCACGGCCGCAAGCTCCACATCTCCGCCAAGCACCTCGCGTGGGCCGACCGCTGGTTCGAGCGCTATGGCTCGGCGACCGTGTTCTTCACCCGCATGCTGCCGATCATCCGGACCTTCATCTCGCTGCCGGCGGGCGTCGCGCGCATGCCCTTCTGGCGCTTCTCGATCCTCACCTTCCTCGGCTCGCTGCCGTGGGTATTCGCGCTGACCTTCATCGGCAAGCAGGCCGGCGACAACTGGGACAACTGGAAGGACAAGCTGCACTACGTCGACTACCTGATCGTCGCGTTGATCGTCGTCGCCGTCGTCGTGCTCTTCCTACGCTGGCGCCGCAATCGCGACGCAGGCGCGGCGCCCGAGACCGACGGGCGGCGCGGCCCGACCTCCGCCGCAGCGCCCGAGGCCGACCGCGACGCCGCGGTCGACGCCCCGGGCTGAGCGCCGGTGGCGCAGTCGCCGCGCGGCGCGGCCGCGCTGCCCGTCGGCCATGCGCTCGCCCTCGGCGTCCTGCACGGCCCGGCCGAGCTGCTGCCCATCTCGTCCTCGGGGCACATGACGCTCGTCCCGTGGCTGGCCGACTGGCCCTACGTCTCCCTCGACGCCGAGTACCGCAAGGCCTTCGAGGTCGCCCTGCACGCCGGCACCGCCGCCGGCCTGCTCTTCGCCCTGCGCGGCGAGGTCGGCGAGGCCGCCCGCTCGCTGGACCGCCGCCGCCTGGTGCTGCTGCTCGGCTCCTTCGTGCCCCCCGCCGCGGCCGGCTGGACGCTCGAGCGCCCCATCGAGCGGCGCCTCGGGACGCCACGCAGCATCGCGGCGGGCCTGCTGATCGGCTCGGCGGCGATGGCCACCGTCGACCGTGCGCCGCAGGTCCGTCGCCGCGAGGAGGCGGGCGCGGCCGACGCGCTCACCCTCGGCTTCGCCCAGGCCTGTGCGCTGATCCCCGGCGTGTCGCGCAACGGCGCGACGCTGGTCGCGGCCCGCGCGCGGCGCTTCCGGCGCGAGGACGCCAACGCGCTCTCGCGCCACGTCGCCCTGCCGATCATCGTGGGGGCGACGGTGCTGAAGGGCACGCGCCTGGCGCGCCGCGGCCTGCCCCGCGAACTGCGGGCCGCCTTCGCGGCGGGAACCTTGGCCTCCTTCGCCTCCACGCTGCTGTCCGTGCGCCTCATCCGGCTCGTCGAGCGGGACCGCTCGCTGCTGCCCTACGCGGCGTACAGGGCGGCGTTGGCGCTCGTGGTGCTGGCGCGGTCCTAGCGCGCATCGTTGCTGCGGAAGCGGGGCGCCGGCGTCTACAGCATCGGGCTAGGAGGGAGAGGTTCCGGGGTCGGTGATCGGTCCGCCGACTGCGGGCAGCGGAACGTAGCAACCGTCGCAGTTCGCCTGAGGCGTGCTACGAAGTGCTGGCTGGCGGGGAGGAACGTAGCGCGAGCGCCGCGACGAGGGACCGCTGCTACGAAATACTCCCCCTCCCTCCAGCCCGATGCTGGAAGCGCCACGAAGCTCGCCGCCGCGCAAGATCGCCGAGAACCGTACCCCCGCACTAGCATCGCCGCCATGACCGACGCCTACGCACGCGCCGGAGTCGACACCGACGAGTCGGGCGCCGCCGTCCGTGCCCTGGTCGAGGTTCTGCGCAGCATCGACCTGGGGCGCCCGTCGCGGTCCGTCATTCCCGGCGGCCACTACGCCAGCGTGCTCGAGATCACTCCGGGGCTCGGGCTGGCGTTGTGCACGGACGGGGTCGGCTCGAAGGTCATCGTGGCCGAGCAGGCCCAGCGCTACGACACCGTCGGCATCGATTGCGTTGCGATGAACGTCAACGACCTGATCTGCGTCGGCGCCGAGCCTGTGGCGCTGCTCGACTACCTCGCCGTCGAGCGGGCCGACGCGGCGATGCTCCGCGAGGTCGCGCTCGGCCTCAAAGCCGGCGCCGAGCAGGCCGGCGTCGAGATCCCCGGAGGTGAGCTCGCCCAGCTCCCCGAGCTGATCCGCGGCCACCCCAGCCCGCGCGGCTTCGACCTGACCGCAGCCGCGGTCGGGACCGTCGCCCTCGACGCGATCGTCACCGGCGAGGCCGCCGCGCCCGGCGACGCGATCGTGGGCCTGCCCTCGAGCGGCGTGCACTCCAACGGCCTCACGCTAGCCCGCCGCGCCCTGCTCGAGGACGGTGGCCTGGCGCTCGAGGACCGGCCTGGCGAGCTGGGCGGCGCCTCGGTCGCCGACGCGCTGCTCGAGCCGACGGTGATCTACGTCCGCGCGGTCCTCGAGCTGCTGCGCTCCGGCGTGCCCGTGCACGGGCTCGCGCACATCACCGGCGACGGCCTCGCGAACCTCACGCGCCTCGCGGCCCCCGTCGGCTACGAGATCGGCGATCCGCTGCCCGTGCCGGCCGTCTTCGGACTGATCGCGCGCCACGGAGGGGTGGACGAGGCCGAGATGCACGCGGTCTTCAACATGGGCTGCGGGTTCGTTGCCGTCGTCCCCGACGACCGCGCCGCCGACGCGGTCGCGCTGCTCGCCGCCCACCACCCCGGCACCCGGCGGATCGGGGCCGTCACGGCGCAGGCCGGAGTCGTCACGCACCGAGCCACAGCTCTCCGATGAGGAGCTGCTCGGGGCGAACGCGCCACTCGAGAGCCAGGCGCCACAGCTCGGCCGGCGCGCGCGGGCCGGGGAGGTCGCACACGGCGGCCACCTCGGCGGTGGCCATCGACCCGAAGCGGGCGAGGGCCTCCTCGACGCCCGGGCGCCCCTCGGACGCCGGGCCCGCGCCGGCCGCGCGCAGGGCGGCACGCAACGGCTCGGGGTCGCTGAAGCCGTAGACCCCGTGGACCTCGCCGTTCTCGCCGCGGACCTCGATCGTCGGGAGCGGGGCGCGCGCGCCCGGGGAGGCCGGGCCGGTCGCGGCCGATCGCGCGCGCTCGCCGGCCGCGGACGCGACCTCGAGGTCGGCGGCGAAGCGCTCGACGATCGCGTTGGAGGAGAGGTCGATGCGAAAGCGCTCCAGGTCGAGCCCGGGCACGGCGCGAGCCTCCTCGACGAGCGCCTCCGCCGCGTCGAGCCTGCGCCGCCGCGCCAGCAGGCCCTCGCGCACGCGCCGGAGGTAGGGCCCGTCGAGCCCCTGCTCGGCCGCCGCCTTGACGGCGAGC
Organism: uncultured Actinomycetes bacterium; assembly: GCA_963728925.1. GTDB lineage: Bacteria > Actinomycetota > Thermoleophilia > Solirubrobacterales > Solirubrobacteraceae > JBBPZA01. The sequence continues at coordinate 67,570 of CAVSMB010000002.1, forward strand.
GACGCCGGGTAGGAGCTGCGCGGCGCGCCCTCCACCCAGATCAGCGGATCGACGGGCATCCGCCCCCGCTCGCCGGCGCGCAGCCATTCGACCACCCGTCCAGGATCGGGTGCAAATTCCCGCGCCAGCCCTCCCATGGCGTAGACCCACCCGACCTCTGCGCCAAACTCCACCTGGAGGGCCCGCACCGTCGGCTCCATGGCCCATGACCAGGGGCACGCCGGATCGGTGACGTACGACGCATGAATCTTGGCCACGAGCGCAAAATAGGCGGTAGAGGATGAGCACGCTCGTCGGCATGCTGCTGAACAACCGCTACCGCCTCGATGCGCGGATCGGGACCGGCGGCATGTCGACCGTCTACCGGGCCTTCGACCAGACGCTCGAGCGCCAGGTGGCGATCAAGCTCCTGCACCGCCAGATCGCCGACGACCCCGACCAGCTCGTTCGGTTCCGGCGCGAGGCGCGCGCCGTGGCCCAGCTCTCCCACCCCCACATCGTCACGGTCATCGATGCGGGCGAGGAGGAGGGCCGTCCCTACATCGTCTTCGAGTTCGTCGACGGCGAGACGCTGAAGGAGAGCATCCGCCGCGACGGGCCGCTGGAGGTGGACGAGGCCGTGGCCTACGCGATCGAGATCGCCCGTGCGCTCGGCTACGCCCACCAGCGCAACATCGTCCACCGCGACGTCAAGCCCCAGAACGTGCTGATCGACGACGAGGGCTCGGCCAAGATCACCGACTTCGGCATCGCCCGCACGCTCGACGAGGAGGGGCTGACCGCCGACGGTCGCGTGCTCGGCACGACGGACTACGTCTCGCCCGAGCAGGCCCTCGGCCACGACTGCAGGGGGCAGTCGGACCTCTACTCGCTGGGCATCGTGCTCTACGAGATGCTCACCGGCGACGTTCCCTTCAGGGGCGAGAACCAGGTGGCGGTCGCCATGAAGCACGTGCGCGAGCCGTTGCCCGACGTGCAGGAGCTGCGCCCGGAGGTCTCGGCGTCCCTCGCCGCGGTGATCGACCGGTCGACCGCCAAGGACCTCGCGCGGCGCTACCCCGACGACGGCGAGATGATCCGCGACCTCGAGGACGCGCTCGCGCTCGAGAGCGCGCGCTCCGGCCACGTCGGAGGCGAGGCCACCAGCGTCCTGCCCACGCTGCCCGAGCGCGCGCAGCGCCGCGTCCCCCTGCGCGCACGGATCCGCGGCCGGTGGCTCTTCGCCGCCGCGCTCGCGCTCGCCGCGCTCGTCGTCGCCGGGGTGCTGTTCCTGGGAGCCGGCAACACCGAGCGCGGCACGGGGACCGCCGACGCCCCGCCCGCCCCGCCGGGGATCGCGGCCTTCTCCATCGGTTCGGGCTCGGCGAGCAGCTACGACCCCCAGGGCGACAGCTCCGAGCACGAGTCCGAGACCGCCGCCGCGGTCGACCGCGTCCGCAGCTCGAGCTGGAGCACCGAGAGCTACGACGGCGGGGTCATCACCAAGCCTAACGCGGGCGAGCAGCCACCCGGCGTCGGGCTGGTCATCGACGCCGCGCCCGCCGTGGTCGCCAAGGCGCTCACCGTCCGCACCGACACCCCGGGCTGGACGGCACAGATCTTCGCCGCTCGGCGCTCGATCCCCGAGCGCTGGCCCAGCAGGCAGTGGATCGCCGTCTCGGGCCGCAAGAAGGTCAATCGCAGCAAGGTCCGCATCGACCTGGACACCGCGACCCAGCCGTTCCGCTACTACCTGATCTGGATCACCGCGCTGCCGCCGGGGCAGAACAAGGCCTCGATCTCCGAGGTCTACCTCTACAAGCAGAAGGGGTAGGGGCACAGGCCCCACCCTCCCTCGGCGAGCGCCCCGGACGGGGCCTCGGGCTGGGGCGTGGGGCCCGGAGGAAGGTCCTCACCCGCGGTGCGCCGTCGCCTCCCGGTGGCGGTCCAGGGCGAGGGAGGCGAGGCGCTCGAGCAACGCTTCGTAGGGCACGCCGGTCGCCTCCCAGAGCCTTCCGAACACGCTCGTCGCGGTGAAGCCCGGAATCGTGTTGAGCTCGTTGAGGACGACGTCCTCGCCGTCGACGAAGAAGTCGACGCGGGCGAGGCCGTGCACTCCGGCGCGCGTGAACGCCTCGCGGGCGAGCTCGCGCACCCGCTCGCGCGCCGCCGCCGAGACCCGCGCCGGAACCACGAGCTCCATCCCGCCTGGCTCGTACTTCGCCTCGTAGTCATACCAGCCAGCCCCGCGGCGCAGGACGATCTCGCCGGGCTGTGAGGCGGCCGGATCGCCGGTGTCGCCGAGCACGGAGCACTCGACCTCCAGGCCGCTCACGTGCGCCTCGACGATCACGCGCGCATCGTGGCCGAAGGCCGCGTCGAGCGCCCCCGCTAGCTCCACCCCGGCCGCGACGCGCACGATGCCGACCGAGGACCCAAGCCGCGCAGGCTTGACCCACACCGGCTCGCCGAGCGCGGCGACGCGCGAGGCGACGCTGTTGGGGTTCGTGCGCCACTGCGCTTCAAGGACACCCTCGTAGCGGACCTGCGGCAGCCCGCCGACCGCCATGAGCTCCTTGAAGACGAGCTTGTCCATGCACACCGCGGAGGCCAGCACGCCGGCCCCGACGTAAGCGACGTCGAGGCACTCGAGCAGGCCCTGCACGGTCCCGTCCTCGCCGTACGGGCCGTGCAGGACGGGGAAGACGACGTCGGCCTCGAGCAGCCCACCGCCCGGAGAGACGGCGATCGCCTCGCCCTCGCGACGCCACACCCCGTCACGGCCGATCTCGACGGCGAGCACCTCGTGGCCGCCCGCGGCGAGCCCCTCGCGCACAGAGGCGCCCGAGGCGAGCGAGACCTCGTGCTCGGAGGACCGCCCCCCGGAGAGGACGACGACCCTCACGCCGAGGCCCGCCTCACTGCCCCTCCGGCGGCGTGCCGCCCGTGCCCGGCGTTTCCGGCGTCGTGGGAGTCGTGGGAGTCGTGGGCGTCGTCGGGGTCGTGGGCTGGGTGAACTTCCCAACAGTGATCGTCACCGTCGAGCCCTTGTCGACCTGGCGCCCTTCTCGCGGCGACTGGTTCTGCACCACGCCGTCCTGGTCCTCGCTCTGCACGTCGACCGTGTCGACCGCAGGCGTCAGGCCGGCCGACCGCAGCGCCGACTTGGCCTCGCGCTCGGACAGGCCGGTGACGCTCGGCACGTCGACGGTCGGCGGCGCCTGCGCCACGGTGATGGTGACGGTCGAGCCCTTGGCGACCTGCGCGCCCCCGCTCGGGTCCTGGGCGGTCACCGTCCCGGGCCCGGACTGTGCCGTCTGCACCGTGGTCACGTCGACCTGCAGCCCCGCGCCGTCTATCTGCGAGACCGCCGAGTCCTTGTCCTCGCCGACCACGTCGGGCACGGCGACCTCGGTGGGCCCGGTGGAGATGAAGATCGTCACCTTGGAGCCCTTCTCGGCCTCGTTGCCCTCGCTCGGGACCGTCCGCGTCGCGCGCCCCGCCGGAACCTGGTCAGAGGCCTCTTCGTCGAAGGCGACGGCGAAGCCCGCCCCCTTGACCAGCGCCTTGGCGTCGGCCTTCGTCTTGCCCGCGACCTCGGGCACCGTCGCGCGGCCGGGGCCGCCCGAGACGGTCAGGGTGACCTTCGAGCCCTCCTCCGCCTTCTTGCCGGGCTGCGGGTTCTGGCGCAGCACGCGGTCCTCGCGCACCTCGGACCTGACGCGCACGACTGCGACGTCGAAGCCGCGGTTTTGGAGCGTCGCGGTCGCGGCGGCGAGGTCGATGCCGGTCACGTTGGGCACCTCCTCCTTCGAGCCGGGCCGCGTCAGCGCGTAGACGAGCGCCCCCCCGGCCACGAGGACGATCAGGGCGATCGCGACCGCCCACGGCCACGCGCGGCGCTCGCCCTCCTCGTCCTCGTCCGCGAGCGGCGGCTCGGGCGGCCCGTCGACCGGCGCCGCGAGCGCCCCGAAGGCGACGGTCCCCTCGCCCGGTGGTGCGCCGGAGACGATCCGCTCGCGCACCTGCTCGAGCTCCTGGACGAACGCGTCGGCGTCCGCGAAGCGCTCCGCCGGGTCCTTGGCCAGCGCGCGCAGGACGATGGCCTCGAGGTCGGGTGGGACCTCCGCGTAGGCCGAGGGCGGCACGGGCGGCTCGGAGACCTGCTTGAGGGCGATGGTCACCGCGCTCTCGCCCTGAAAGGGCACGCGCCCGGTGAGCATCTCGTAGAGCACGATCCCGATCGAGTACAGATCGGACTGGGCGCTGACCGCGTGGCCCTGGGCCTGCTCGGGCGAGAGGTACTGCGCGGTGCCCATGATCGAGCCGGTCTCGGTCATGTCCGAGGCGCCGGCGCGTGCGATGCCGAAGTCCGTGACCTTCGCGCGCCCCTCGTCGTCGACGATCACGTTGTGGGGCTTGATGTCACGGTGGATGATCCCGCGGCGGTGCGCGAAGCGCGCCGCGCGGAGGATCTGCACGGTCACGTCGATCGCCCACACGGGGTCCAGCGGGCCGTCGTCGACGATGATCTTCTTGAGCGGGCGCCCTTGGAGGTACTCCATCGCGATGTAGTAGGTGCCGTCCCACTCGCCGCGGTCGTAGACGCCGACGACATTGGGGTGCTGGAGCCCGGCCGCGGCCGACGCCTCGCGGCGGAAGCGCTCGACGAACTCGGGGTCCTCGGCGAAACGCCGGTACAGGAGCTTGAGCGCCACGCGGCGGCCGAGCTGCTGGTCCTCGGCGACGAAGACGTCGGCCATGCCGCCCGAGCCGAGCCTGTCGATCACCCGGTAGCGGCCGTCGACGAGCGGCGAGGGGCCGACGTTGGTCACAGCAGCGCCTCCATGACCTGCTTGGCGATCGGCGCGGCGACCTCGCCGCCGGTGCCGTCCGAGCGCTCGACGGTGACGGCGACGGCGACGCGCGGGTTCCCGCGCGGCGCGAAGCCGATGAACCACGGCTGGTTGATGCCCGCCGCCGGGTCGATCTCCGCCGTACCGGTCTTGCCCGCGACCTCGACGCCGGCCAGCGCCGCCGCCGTGCCGCTCCCTTCAGCGACGACGTTGGCCATCATCTGCGTCAGCTGGTCGGCGGTCTCCTTGCTCATCACGCGGCCGCCCGAGGCGCCCGAGATCTTCTTTGTCGTGCGCCCGTCGGCGTCGATGAAGCGGTTGCCGATGTGCGGTTTGACGAGCACGCCGCCGTTGGCCACCGTCGCGGCGACGATCGCCATCTGCAGCGGGGTCACGCCGAGCTTGTCCTGGCCGATGGCCATGCGGGCGACGTCGATGCGCGGCGACTCGGGGTTCAGGAGCTTCCCGCCCGGCCCGAACTCGCCGCTGGGCTTGCGCTCGCTCCGGGGCAGGTCGACGGGCGGATCCTTGTAGAAGCCGTAACGCTTCATGTACTTGGCCATCGTGGCCTTGCCGACGCTCGTCCCGACCTGCGCCCAGACGGTGTTGACCGAGTTGGTCAGCGCCGTGGTCAGCGAGATCGGCCCAAAGCTCTGGCCGCCGAAGTTGTTCAGCGCGACGCCCCCGAACTCCTTCGCGCTGTCGCCGTCGACGACCGAGTCCGGGGTGAATTTCCCGCTGTCCAGCGCCGCCGTGGCGGTGACCACCTTCATGGTCGACCCCGGCGGGTAGGAGGAGGCGGTCGAGCGATTGAGCAGCGGGGCGTCGTTGCGCTGCGTCAGGGCCTCGAAGCGCCGCGTGTCGTCGATGTCGTTGGGGTCGTAGCCCGGGACGCTGGCCATCACCTTCACGTCGCCGGTCCGTGGCTCGATGGCCACGACCGACCCGCGCCGGCCCGCGAGCGCGTTCAGCGCGACCCGCTGGCCGTCGGGATCGAGCGTCGTGCGCAGGTCGTCGCCCTCCTGGCGGCGACCCTCGAGCTGGGCGACGAGCGAGGTGAACTCGCCCTTGCGGCCGGCCAGCTCGTCGTTGTAGTACTCCTCCAGCCCGGCCCGGCCGCGGCTCAGGAACGAGTAGCCGACCTCGTGCGGGAAGAGCTCGGGACGCGGGTAGGTGCGCCGGAAGGTCCCGCCGCCGGCGCGGACGCTGCGGGCCAGCAGCTCGCCGTTGCCGGCGCGGATCGTCCCGCGCTTCACGCGCGCCTCCTGGATGATCGAGCGCGCGTTCTTCGGGTTGTGGTTCAGGGACTCGGCGTCGAGCACCGACCAGTACGACGTGAAGCCGACGAGCACCCCGAAGAGCAGCGTCACGACGAAGAAGAGGCGGACGATCGGCCGGCTCACGCGGGCCTCCGCGCGCGGTCGGAGACGAGCAGCAGCAGCGCGAGCAGGATGAAGTTCGCGACGATCGACGAGCCGCCGTAGGACACAAAGGGGAGCGTCACGCCGGTGAGCGGGATCACGCGCGTCACCCCGCCGACGATCACGAAGACCTGAAGGGCCAGCACCGCGGTCAGCCCGGCGGCCAGCAGCGTCGAGAACGAGTCACGGGCGAGCATGGCGATCTTGAAGCCGCGCTCGACGATGAAGAGGTAGGCGAGGAGCAGGCCGCAGGCGCCGGCCAGCCCGAGCTCGTTGACGATCACCGCGTAGATGAGGTCGGTGTTCGCGGCGGGGATGATCTTGACGCTCGGGTCGCTCGGCAGGTCGATGATCGCCTGGCCCAGGCCGGTTCCGAACAGCCCTCCGTCGGCCTGGGCGAACAGCCCCTGGACGATCTGGTAGCCCTCGTTGTCGGGGCGGTTGCCGAGGAACGGGTCGAGCCAGATGTCGACGCGCTCCTGGACGTGGCCGACGGTGGAGGCGAAGAACCACGCGCCCAGGGCGAAGAGCAGCAGCCCGATGACCACGAAGGACAGCCGGTTGGTGGCGACGTAGAGAAGCGCGAGGAAGCCGCCGAAGAACATCAGCGAGGACCCCAGGTCCTGGATGAAGACGAGCATCAGCATCGCCGTCCCCCAGACGACGAGCAGCGGCCCGAAGTGCTTGAGCGGGGGCAGGGTCACGCCGGCGACCCTCCGCGCGCCCTGCACGAGCACCTGGCGGGTGTCGCGCAGGTAGCTCGCGAGGAAGATGATGATCCCTATCTTCGCGAGCTCGGCCGGCTGGAAAGACACCGGCCCGACGTTGATCGAGAGGTAGGCGCCGTTGACCTGGCCGCCGATGCCAGGGACCCGCGGGAGGAAGAGCAGCAGGATCGACGCCGCGGCGATCGTGTAGCGGTACTGCTCCAGCCGCCGGTAGTCGCGGCAGAAGGCGATCGTCGCGCAGAACGCGGCGAGGCCCACGACGAACCACTGCGCCTGCTGGCGCGCGAGGCTCGCGTCGAGCCGGTAGATGATCACCAGCCCGAAGCAGGCGAGCAGCGCGACGAGCGGGAACAGGTACGGATCCGCGCGCGGGAGCGTGAGCCGGATGACGACGTGGGTCGCCACGCACAGGGCAAGGAAGATGGCCCCGTAGGTCAGGGAGAGGTCGGAGAGCTGGTCCGAGCGCTGGATGAACACCGCGGCGAAGCCGGCGGTGACCAGGAGCGAGGCCGGGACGAGGGCGAGGAGCTCGCGGTTGCGCGCGCTCACGGAGCGGCCTCCGCGCCCGGCGCGCCGGGCCCCGGTGCGAGCGGTCCGCGCTCGCGCCGCTCCAGCCTGCGTACGAGCTTCAGGGCGTCGTCGCGTGAGCGCCACTCGTGCGCGGTCACGGTGGCGCGGTCGCGGGCCGAGAGCGCGCGGGCGGGAAGGCCGGAGACGTACTGCTCGCCGTAGAGCCGCGCGCCGGCTCCGAGCTCGTAGGGCACGCCCTGGTAGACGGTCACGAAGCCCTGTTCGTCGGTCCCCACGAAGAACACCGCCCGCGTGGCGATCCACAGCGGCACGAGCACGAGCACCAGGATGACCCCGACCGCGACGAGGATCGAGGTGAGCCGGCGACGGCCACGCCTCACCCCTGGCAGAGGGCCGGGGTGGGCTGGCCCGGCTCTAGCCCGAGCTGCTTGCGGTACAGCGTGGCGACGACGGCGCGGGTCTCGGACCGGTCGGTGCGCGCCCGCCGGTCCAGCGCTCCGCGGTTCTGGCGCGGCACCTGGTCGGCCAGCACCGACGTCGAGCAGTCGACGCTGTTCAGGTCGACGCCGAACACCGAGGCGTCGAGGCCGCGGTACACCGTCACGAAGCCCTGGTCGTCCGTGCCGATGAAGTAGTGCGAGCGGGCGTAGACGAAGATCCCGGCCGCGAGGGCGGCGACGAGCGCGAGGAACACGACGCCGAAGACCAGCCCGCCGATGCGGCCGCGGCGACGACGCCGCGGCTCGGCCGGCTCGGCTCCGGTCCGCGCGGGGCGCGGGGCGCGGGGAGCGGTGCGCTTCGGTGCCCGGGTGGGCGCCGGAGCCTGGTGGGCGCGCGTCGCGTCGCCTGCGGCGGCCGCGCCGACGTCGACGGCGTGCAGCCGGCCGACCTCCGTCGGCTGGTCGGTGTGGTCCGGTGCGTCCTCGAGCGCGAAGAGCACCACGGTGATGTTGTCGCGGCCGCCGGCCTCGTTGGCGGCGTGGATGAGCGACTGGCCGGCCTCGCTCAGCGTGCGCGCGGAGGAGAGCACCTCGGCGATGGCGTCGTCGCCGATCATCGAGGTCAGCCCGTCGCTGCACAGCAGGTAGACGTCCCCGCTGCGGGCGCGGCGGCTCTGGGTGTCGACCTTGACGGAGGCCTCGGGGCCCAGTGCGCGCGTGATGATCGACCGCTGTGGGTGCTCGGCGGCCTGCTCCTCGGTGAGCTTGCCGCGGATGACGAGCTCGTTGACCAATGAGTGGTCCTGGGTGAGGAGCTGGAGCTGGCCGTCGCGCCACAGGTAAGCGCGGCTGTCCCCGACGTGGGCGATCGAGACGTCGGTCTCGCCGACCCACGCGGCGGTCACCGTCGTCCCCATCCCCGCCAGCTGATCGTCGGACTGCGCCATCCCGTGGATGCGCTGGTTGGCCGCGACGATCACCTCGACGAGGCGCTCCTCGGCGCTTCCGGCGTCGGGCAGGCCGCCCTGGAACGCCTCGACTGCGGCCTGCGATGCGACCTCTCCGGCGCGCGCGCCGCCCATGCCGTCGGCGACCACGAACAGCCGCTCGTGGACGAAGAGGTTGTCTTCGTTCGCGCGCCGCTGGCGCCCGGTGTCGGTGTCCTGGAAGAAGTCCGCGACCCGCAGCATCGCCGTCACTCTACGTAGGAGAACTCGCTGTCGCCGATGCGGATGCGGTCGCCGGGATGCAGCGGCTGCGGGCCCCGCAGCGGCTCGCCGTTGAGCAGCGTGCCGTTGGTCGAGCCGAGGTCCTCGATGACCGCGAGCTCGCCCTGGCGCACGATTCGCGCGTGGCGCGAGGACGCGAACGGGTCCTCGAGGCGGATGTCGACCTGGTCGCCGCGACCGAGCAGCAGATCTGAGTCGAGATCGTACTCCGAGCCGTCCCGGAGCCCGGGTGCGCTCTCCACCAGCAGCCGCGGGTCGTGGTCCACCGGCGACTCGGGGGCGAGGCCGGTCGCGGCGGCGTGCAGGCCCGTGGCGTCGGCCGGCGCGGCGGGGGCCATGTCCGTGCTCTGGCGCAGGTCCTTGAGCGCGCTTCGCGCGACCCAGAGCAGGAAGAGGTAGAGCACGGCGAGGAAGCCGAACTTCAGGATGACCGAGATCGGGTCCAGCGCCACGGCGGCTATTCCACCTGGTAGACGAGCTCCGACGTGCCGATCTCGATGCGGTCCCCCGAGCTGAGCTCGTGGACGCCCCGGATGCGCCGGCCGTTCACGAGGACGCCGTTGGTCGAGTTGAGGTCCTGCACCGCCCAGCCGCCGGGCGTACGGTCGACCTGGGCGTGCTTTCGCGAGACGTTGGGGTCGTCGAGCACGACGTCGCAATCGCGGCTGCGGCCGATGACGGCCCGCTCGCCGCCGAGCACCACGCGCCGGCCGTCGACGAGCAGCAGCGCGGTGCCGGGCGACGATCGGCGCTGCTCCAGCGGTTCCTCCGGAGGGCCGTCGGCCGCGCTGTAGATCTGCGTGTGGCCCATCTCGCCGCTGCGGGGGCGCTCTGACTCCTGCTCGGGAGGTTGGACCATCCTCGCCTGAATGCCGAACTCGCCGAGGCGCAGGCGATCGTCGGTGCGGAACTCGATCGTGGGACGCGCGAGCAGGGCGAGCTTCTCCCGGCGCGCGTGCTCGAGCAGGTAGCCCGAGAGCTCCTTGGCGAGCGCGCCCTGGTACTCGGCGAAGCGCTCCTGGTCGGAGGGCGAGAGGTAGACGAGGTACTCGTTGGGAACGTAGACCCGGCTGACAGAGAAGGTCTTGTGCTCCTCCATCTCGCGGGCGAGCTTGCGCGCGATCTCGACCGGGCGCACCTCCGATTTGAAGGCCCGGCTGAACGTCCCCTCGACGAGGCCTGCGATCTTGCTCTCGATGCTCTTCAGCACGGTGTTCACCCCACGGGTGCCTGGCCATGCTACGGGTTCTCGCCCGCGGCAGGACGCGGTGCGAGCGGCGCCGGGCGGGTCCGCGCCGCGACCGCGAGGGCCGCGGCGAGGCCGGCTCCGGCGACTGCTCCAGACGGCTCGGACAGGGCGATCGCGTAGCCGGGGGTATGGGCGAGAGCGTCGCCGGCGAGCACGAGCGCCGAGGCCCATGCCACGGCGCCCACAGCGGCCGCCAGGAGGCTTGCGCCGCGTACGACCTGCGGGAGCAGGACGGCGGCGAGCGCCCACAGCAGGGCCCCAGCGAGGACGCCCAGGGTCAGCAACGGGGCGAGCGCGGGTTCGCCCGCGCGCAGCGCCTGGGCGGTGACCAGCCACCAGAAGCCCGCCGCGCCGAGGCCGGCGCGGGCGAGCGGCCGGCGCGGCAGCGCGGCGAGGGCGAGGAAGGCGGGCGCGAGGCCGGCGAGCGCGAGCAGCGGCGCGAGGGCCGGGGCCGACCACCAGCGTCCGTCGCGGGGCAGGAGCAGTGGCGAGGCCACGAGAGCCGCGGCGATCAGCGGCGCCTCGCCGGGACGCTCACCGGCGATCCAGGTGACGGCCGCGGCGGCGACGGCCAGCCAGCCGGCACGCGGCGCCGCGGCGACGAGGAGGGCCGCGAGCACCGCGACGACCAGAGCCGGCGCGGGGGGAGCCGCCGGGCCGGCGCGGGTGAGGGCGAGGGCGAGGGCGAGGAGGGCGCCCGCCGCGGCCCCGGCCAGGGCCCGGCCCGGGATCCGGGCCGAGGGCAACCGGGCCGTCGCCTCGCGAGGCTCCGGGCCGCCCTCGTCGTCGAGCTCGGGGACGGCATCCTGGAGCGCGGCGCAAAGCTCCCCGATCGTGCCCCGGTCACCGGCCCGCGGCCGGACGGCGCGGTCGACCGCGGCGCTCAGCGACCCCGGGAGGTCGCGGCGCAGGCGGCGCAAGGGCGGCAGCGGGCGGCCGACGCGGCGCGCCGTCGCGGCCGGCGTGGCGCCGCGGACCGGGTTCACCCCGGAGAGCGCCTCGTAGAGCAGCAGCCCGAGGGCGTAGAGGTCGGCGGGCTCGCCGGCGCGGCGCCCGCTCGCCTGCTCGGGGGCCATGTAGGCGAGCGTGCCGACCACGTCGCCGGTCCGGGTCAGCGGCTCGTCGCCGACGAGGTGCGCGACCCCGAAGTCGGCGAGCTTGGCCGACGCCTCGGAGCCCCGCCTCGCCACCAGCACGTTCTGAGGCTTGACGTCGCGATGGATGACGCCGTGGGCGTGCGCGTGGGCCAGCGCGTCGCACAGCACGAGGCCCAGGCGGCCGACGCCGCGGTCTGACAGCGCGCCGGCCACCTCGAGGTCGGCGAGCGTCCGGCCCTCGACGAGCTCTGAGACGAGGTAGAGCGCGTCCGCGTCCTCCCCGGACTCGTAGAGGGAGACGATCGCGGGGTGGTTGAGCCTCGCGGCGGCGAGGGCCTCGCGGCGCACCCTCGGCCCGGCGGTCGACGTGCGCGGGATGACCTTGACCGCGACCGGCCGCTCCAGACGGCCGTCCCGGGCCCGCCAGACCGCCCCGAAGCCGCCCGTGCCCAGCAGCCGCTCGAGCGTGTAGCGGCCCAGGACCACGTCGCCGGCCCCCCAGCCCTGCGCCCCTTCGTCGCCCCCGGCACGCCGCCCGGGCCCCCGATCACCGTGCCAGGCCCGCCGCCCGGCCCCCCCAATCGCGTCGTCCTGACGCGGCCTCTCGCGGTCCGTCTGTTCTAGGCTGTGAGGCTCGCGCACCGCCTTTGGCCTTTCGGCACCGCGGGAAGGCTCCCTGCCCCCGACGGCGAACCTGGGATTTGCCGCCGACGCGCGAGGCATACTGATTCAAGAGGGATTTCGGAAGGAGCGGATTTGTCGTTCTTCGACGACGCTGACGAGCCCCGTCGCGGGCGCACGGCGACCGCACCGCGGGAGAGTGGCCCCCGGTCTCGACGGCCCCGCGGTTCGCGGCCACCCGCCGGTGACGGCGGATCAGGCGATGGCGGCGACAGCTCGGTGCTCGTCCGCCGCGCGGTCGCGGCCGGCGCGATCCTGCTCGTCGCGGTGCTGCTCGTGATCGGCGTGCGCGGTTGCCTGTCCTCCCGCAAGGACGGCGCGCTCAAGGACTACAACCACAACGTCGCCCAGATCGTCCAGGAGTCCGATCAGCAGGTCGGCAAGCCGCTCTTCGAGGTCCTGGGCGCGCAGAACAACGCGCAGAACCCGCTCGACCTCCAGAGCCAGGTCAACGAGCTGAAGGTCGAGGCCGACCGCCAGCTCAAGCGCGCCGACGGCCTCGACGTGCCGGGCGACATGAGCGCCGCGCAACGGAACTTCCTGCTGACCCTCGAGCTGCGCCGCGACGGGGTGGGCAACATCGCGCAGCGCCTCCCGACCGCCCAGGGCAAGACCGGCGCAGCGGCGGCCATCACCGCGATCACCGGTCAGATGCAGAACTTCGTCGCCTCCGACGTCATCTACTCCCAGCAAGTCGTCCCGCGCATCAAGAAGGCGCTCGACGACAACGACATCGGCGGGCAGACGATCGCCCAGAGCCGCTTCCTCCCCAATCCGCTGGTGTGGCTCGACCAGAACCAGGTCGCACAGAAGATCAACGGCGCGGCCGGCGGCGGGGCCGGTGCGGCGACCGGCAAGCCCTCCCCGGGAACGCACGGCCACGGGCTGACCTCGGTGGACGTCGGCGGCACGACGCTCGAGGAGGGCACCGCCAACCGCGTCACCGCGAGCGCGGCCCTGTCCTTCGACGTCACCTTCCAGAACCAGGGCGAGAACGACGAGAAGAACGTCCGCGTGCGGGTCACCATCCAGGGCGCGGGGCGGCCGATCACGGTGGAGAAGACCGTCCCGTCGACGAGCGCCGGCTCGGACGCGACCGCGTCGATCCCGCTCGGCCAGTCCCCGCCCATCGGCACACCGGTCACCATCAAGGTCGAGGTGCTGCCGGTGGCCGGCGAGGCCGACTCGTCCAACAACTCGGCGGAGTACCCCGCCATCTTCACGCGCGGCTGACCTGGCCGCCGTCTCCTCGCGCCAGGCGGCGTCCTCCCTCGCTCGCGTGCTAGCGCACGCCACGCTCGGTGTGTCCTTGCCTGGCACGACGATCCGGAGGCCAGGCCTCGTCGTAGTCGACTACGACTCGTTCCGCCCGCGCCGCGGCTAGCCTGCGGGGCGTGGACGACCTTACCGGCACCGTCGGCATCGTCGCGCTCGCCGCGGGCGGGGTCGCTCTCGTGGCGCTCGCCACGACGGTCGCGCTTGCGCTGCAGCTGCGGCGCGTGCGCGCCGACCAGCGCGCCGTGCTCGGCGACCACGGCCGCGAGGACCTCGTCGCCCACGCGGCCGGGCTGGAGCGCGACTTCGTCGCCCTCAACGAGCAGGTGGGAAGCGCCGTCGATGGGCTCGCGGCGCGGATGGAGGTCGCCGAGGGCCGCATCGACGGCGCCTTCGCCTTCCGCGCGCTCGTCCGCTACGACGCCTACGGGGAGATGTCCGGGCGCCAGTCGGCGACGATCGCGCTGCTCGACGCGGCGCGCTCGGGCGTCGTGCTGACCTCGATCCACCACCGCGACCAGGCTCGCCTGTACGTGAAGCAGGTGCGCGAGGGCGCCGGCGAGATCGAGCTCTCGCCCGAGGAGGAGGACGCGGTGCGCCTCGCGGCGGAGGGCGACGCGCACCAGCCCGAGCAGCCGGCCGCCGGCTGAGACTCCGGCCGGGCGCCCGAGATGCGGATCGGCTACCTCGGCCCGGAGGGAACCTTCAGCCACGAGGCGCTCACCTCGTCGGCCGCCGCCGCGGCGGAGGGGACCGAGCTGGTGGCGCTGCCGACCATCTACGACACGGTCATGGCCGTCCACGAGGCAACGGCGGACCGCGCGCTCGTGCCGCTCGAGAACTCCCTCGAGGGCTCGGTGAACGCGACGCTCGACGCGCTCGCCTTCGAGACCGAGGACGTCGCGATCGTCGGCGAGCTCGTCCATCCGGTCCGCCACTGCCTGATCGCGCGCACCCATCTCGAGCTCGAGGAGATCCGCACCGTCTACTCCCACCCGCAGGCCAACGGGCAGTGCGCGCGCTTCATCCGCACGCGCCTCGCCGGCGCGAGCGTCGTGTCGGTCTCCTCGACCGCCGACGCCGTCCGCATCGTGGCCGGTCTCGAGGAGCCCGCGGCCGCGCTGGCGACGAAGCTCTCCGCCGAGCTCTACGGCTGCGAGGTCCTGCGCGCCGGGGTCGAGGACGTCCCGGACAACGAGACCCGCTTCGTCTGGCTGGCCCGCGCCGGAACCGAGGTCGACCGCCACGGGCCATGGAAGACCTCGCTCGTCTTCTGGGGCGTCGGCGCGCAGGAGCCGGGCTGGCTCGTCGGGTGCCTGTCCGAGTTCGCCTTCCGCGGGGTCAACCTGACGAAGATCGAGTCGCGGCCGCGCAAGCAGGGCCTGGGCCGCTACATGTTCTTCGTCGACCTCGAGGGACGCGACGACGATCCGCCGGTCGCGGTCGCGCTCGAGGCCTTGGGCGGCAGGACCGAGGCCGTGCGCGTTATCGGCTCCTATCCGGCCGCGTGAGAGGCCGCAGATCCGGCCGCGTGAGAGGCGCACGTTGGGCCGCGGGTGACGCCGCGAGGCGGCGGGGTCGGCTGCGCCCGCCGCTAGACTCCGCGCTCGAGGCAGCCCTGCGATGGCCGTGCACGTACCACCAGGCCCACTCCGGCCCGCGCCGCTCGACCAGCACCGGCGGCGTGGGTCGCTCCGCGTCGCGACGCAGACGCGGTGGTCGAACGGCCGGGTGCTCGTCCTCAACGCGACCTTCGAGCCGATCAACGTGTGCACGGTGCGGCGTGCCACGGTCCTGCTCCTCAAGGAGAAGGCTGAGATCATCGAGCACGGCGCCTACGAGCTGCGCTCGACCTCGACGACCATGCCCCGCCCGATGGTCATCCGGCTCGTGGCCTACGTCCGCGTGCCCCGGGACACCCACCGCCGCAAGATCACCCGCCGCGCGGTCTTCGCCCGCGACCGGTGGGAATGCCAGTACTGCGGGGCGCGCTCGAACCTGACGGTCGACCACGTCGTGCCCCGCTCCAAGGGCGGCCCCTCGAGCTGGGAGAACATCGTCGCCTCCTGCGCGCCCTGCAACCGCCGCAAGGGCGACAAGCTCGCCCGTCACGTCGGCATGCACCTCAGGCGCCAGCCCCGCACCCCCAGTCCGCAGATCTTCATCCACGTGGCCTCGCCGACGATCCCGACTGCCTGGCGCCAATACCTCCCGGAAGCCGCCTGACCGGTGTCTTGACGCCTCCGGCGGCGTCCTCGGCCGCTCGCGTGCGGAGCACGCCACGCAACCTGCGTCCTTGCCGGAGACGTCAATCCACAGCTCATCCGGCTTCCGGGCGCGTTTGCGGGTCTCGCCGGTATCGTTCGCCTGACGCGTGTGCTTGAATTTGGGCTACCAGAGAAAGGAGGTGGTCCGAAGTTGAGTGACAGTTTCTGCGGGACCCTGGAGGTGTCCGGCCGTTAGGCAGGCGGCTGGCCCCGCGTAGCGGAATCCGCGCCGCGACACCCCCGTAGCCGGCACCGGGATTCGTCCCTCCGGTGCAGCGCCAGCCGGCGGCGGGCCATGCCAGCCAAATGAGTTGCGAAGGGCGTCCAGTGGTCGACCGGGCGCCCTTCGTCGTTCTCGCGCAAAGGCGCGCAAGGGCCGCAGTCGGCCCCGTCCTTGGCTCGGGGATCGCTCGCGACCCTGAATCGCTCGGCAGGTTTCGCCCCCCGCCGGTGTCCTGGTCTGTGTAGGGGCCCCGACACTGCGAACGGGCCACCGCACCGAGCGAACGGAGGCCCGATCATGGTTGCGCCCATCGTCACGGAGATCCGCCGGCACGGACAGGTTTCGGTCTGGCGCTCTGGTCGGCATGGACAGGTTGCCGCGCCGCGCTCACAGCGCGAAGTGGTCATCCGCTCGCCACTCACCTGCCCGGCGAACGATCGACTTCACACGCACGGAGGGGACGCAGGCACTCGTCCCTGACACACCAGCTGGCGATCGTGCGCCAGGGCGACGTGCTGCGGGACGCCGCGGCCACGCGCCCAGCGGCCAGCCAGCGCGTCACGGGCAACTCCGCGCGCGATCCTGGTGGTGCTCCTCACGCGATGGCGGCGACGGAATCGGTCCGGCGTCGCAACGTGCCTGCTCTCAGGCGGGCCTTCGGTCGGTAAGCGGTCCGCGCCGGCCGTCAGGAGTCGTCGCCGTCGCGGGCGCGGCCCCCGTTGGCGCCAGGCTCGCCATCGGCGTCGGAGCCGGCGTCGCGCTCTGGTGACGCGCCGTTGCCGTCCGTGACCGCCTCGCCCTCGATCGAGCCGTCCGCGCTCACCGAGGCAGGGCCGTCGGGCTCCCCGACCACCACGGCGCCCTCGGCCTCGGACTCGACCACGAGCGCCACCGCGCTCACACGATCGTCGTCGCGGACGTTCATGAGGCGCACGCCCTGGGCGGGCCGGCCGGTCTGGCGGATGCCCTTGACGCTGATGCGCTGGACCATCCCGTGCTCGGAGATGAACACGAGCTCCTGGTGGGGGCGAACGACCAGTGCGGCGGCGAGCCCGCCGCGGCGCTCGGAGAACTTGATCGTCGTCACGCCCTTGGCGCCGCGGCTCGTCTTGCGGTACTGGTCGACCGGCGTGCGCTTGCCGAAGCCGTTCTCGGTCGCGACGAGCACCTCCTGGTCGTCGCGGGCGACGTCCATCGTGAGGACCGCGTTGTCCTTGCCGGTGATGTTCATGCCCCGCACGCCCGAGGTGTCGCGGCCCATGGCTCGCACGTCGGCCTCGCTGAAGCGCACCGCCAGCCCCTCGCGCGAGACCATGAGGATCTCGTCGCCGTCGGAGATGCGCCGCACGGCCACGAGCTCGTCGTCGTCGCGGATGTTGATGGCGATGATCCCGTCGGCCTTGATCGGCGTGTTGTAGAGGCCGAACTCCGTCTTCTTCACGGTGCCGAAGCGCGTCGCGAAGACGAGGTAGGGCGACTCGGAGAAGTCGCGGGTCGAGAGCACCGACTGCACGCGCTCGCCCTCGCGGAGCGGAAGCAGGTTGACCAGCGCGCGGCCCTTCGCGGTGCGCTGGGACTCGGGCAGCTCGTAGACCTTGAGCCGGTAGACCTTGCCGCGGTTGGTGAAGAACAGCAGGTAGTCGTGGGTCGAGCACACGAAGAGGTGCTCGATGAAGTCGCCGTCCTTCATGTCCATCCCGGTCACCCCGACCCCGCCACGGCGCTGCTGGCGGTACGTGGCGAGCGGCAGCGACTTCACGTACCCCGACTTGGTGATCGTGATGACCATCTGCTGGTCGGCGATCAGGTCCTCGATGTCGATCTCGCCCTCGGCGTGGGTGATCTGGGTGCGGCGCTCGTCGCCGAAGCGCTCGGTGATCTCGCCGAGCTCCTCCTTGATGATGTCGAGCACGCGGCGCTCGTCGCCGAGGATCTCGCGCAGCTCGGAGATGAGCTCCATCTTGTCCGCGTACTCGGTGCGGATCGCCCCCGACTCCAGGGCCGTGAGCTGGGCGAGGCGCAGATCGAGAATCGCGTTGGCCTGGATGACCGAGAGCTCGAAGCGCTCGATCAGCTGGGTGCGCGCCGTCTCGCGGTCGCGCGAGGCGCGGATCAACTCGATCACCGCATCGAGGTTGTCGAGCGCGATGAGGTACCCCTCGAGCACGTGCGCGCGAGCCTCGGCCTTGCGCAGGTCGTAGGCGGTCCGGCGCGTGACGACCGCGCGCTGGTGCTCGACGTAGGCCGCGATCGCATCGCGGAGCGAGAGGGTCTTGGGGACGCCGTCGACCAGCGCGACCATGTTCACGCCGAACGTGGTCTGCATCGGCGTGTGCTTGAAGAGCTTGTTGAGGACGACCTTGGGGATCTGGTCGCGCTTGAGCTCGATGACCACGCGCATGCCGCGCTTGTCCGAGAGGTCCTTGATGTCGGAGATCTCGGTGATCTTCTTGTCGTGGACGAGGTCGGCGATCTTCGCGATCAAGCCGCTCTCGCCGCCCTTCTTGACCATCCACGGCAGCTCGGTGACGACGATCGCCTCCTTGCCGTGCGACAGCGGCTCGATGTGCGCCCGCGCCTGCACACGCACACGCCCGCGCCCCGTCTCGTAGGCGTCGCGGATGCCCTGCTTGCCGAGGATCACGCCGCCCGTCGGGAAGTCCGGGCCCTTGACGTGCTTCATGAGGCGGGCGACGTCGACGTGCGGATCGTCGATGTAGGCGACGACCGCGGCGGAGATCTCGCGCAGGTTGTGGGGCGGGATGTTCGTCGCCATGCCCACGGCGATGCCCTGCGAGCCGTTGACCAGCAGGTTGGGGAAGCGGCTCGGGAGGACGAGAGGCTCCTGCGTACGCCCGTCGTAATTCGGGACGAAGTCGACGGTGTCGGAGTCCAGGTCACGGAGCATCTCCGTGGCCATCCGCGACAGCCGCGCCTCGGTGTAGCGCATGGCAGCCGCGGGGTCGTCGTCGATCGAGCCGAAGTTGCCCTGCCCGTCGGCGAGCAGGTAGCGCATCGAGAAGTCCTGGGCGAGGCGCACGAGCGTGTCGTAGATCGGCGAGTCGCCGTGCGGGTGGTAGTTGCCCATCACGTCGCCGACGATGCGAGCGCACTTCGCGTACGGGCGGTTGGGCTGCATCCCCGCCTCGTTCATCGCGTAGAGCACGCGGCGGTGGACGGGCTTCAGGCCGTCGCGCGCGTCGGGCAGCGCGCGCCCGACGATCACCGACATGGCGTAGTCGAGGTAGGAGGACTTCATCTCCTCCTCGAGCCCGCGCGGCTCGATGTTGCCTGTCAGCTGCTCGATGGCCATGTGGTCAGCGCACCCCCTTTCCTAGACGTCGACGGTGGCCTGGAGGGCGTTGTCCTCGATGAAGCGTCGCCGCGGCTCGACCTGGTCGCCCATGAGCATCGAGAAGAGCTCGGCCGCGACGATCGCGTCGTCCATGCCCACCTGCGCCAGGGTGCGCGACGCGGGGTCCATCGTGGTCTCGGCGAGCTGGTCGGCGTTCATCTCGCCCAGGCCCTTGAAGCGCTGCAGCTTGACACCGCGCTGGGCGACCTCGAGCACGCAGCGGCGCAGCTCCTCGAAGCTCAGCGCCTCCGCCTCGTGCTCGCCGAGCTTGATGTTGAACGGCGGCGTGCCGGCGAGCTCGATCAGCGCGCGGTGGACGCGCAGAAACTGGCGGTACTCGTTGGACTCGACGAGCGAGCGCTTGAGGTGGTGCGTGCGCGCGAGGCCGGACTTGCGCTGCATGGAGCGCACGACGATCTCGTCCTCGCCCTGGAACAGGAGCTCGGTCTCGTAGGGCTCGCCCTCGGGCGCCGGACGCTGGACGAGCTCGAGCAGCTGCTCGACCGTCTCGACGCCCTCGTCGAGGATCTGGGACTCCTCGAGGAAGCTGATCGTCTCGTGGCCCTCGTCGGCGCGCAGCGAGGACGCCCAGCCCTCGTACTGCTTGAGCAGCCGGGTGAACTTCTGCCAGCGGGCCTCGGTCAACTTGAACTGCGTGCCGTGGCGGTCGAAGACGGTGAACTTGTCCCAGCGGTCGCCGAGCAGGATCTCCTCGAGCTCTGACTCCTTCTCGATGTAGCGCTCGCGGCTGCCCTGGGTTAGCTTGTACAGCGGCGGCTTGGCGATGTAGACGTAGCCCGCATCGATCAGGTCGGGCATCTCGCGGAACAGCAGCGTGAGCACGAGCGTGCGGATGTGCGCGCCGTCCACGTCGGCGTCGGTCATGAGGATGAGCTTGTGGTAGCGGGCCTTCTCGAGGTCGAACTCGTCGCGGATCCCCGTGCCCAGCGCGGTGATGAGCGCCTGGATCTCCTGGTTCTGGAGGACCTTGTCGATGCGGCTCTTCTCGACGTTGAGGATCTTCCCGCGCAGCGGCAGCACGGCCTGGGTCGAGCGGTCGCGGCCCTGTTTGGCCGAGCCGCCGGCCGAGTCGCCCTCGACGATGAACAGCTCGGTCAGCGCCGGGTCCTCGACCGAGCAGTCGGCGAGCTTGCCCGGCAGGCGCGTGTTCTCCAGCGCCGACTTGCGCCGCGTGAGGTCGCGCGCCTTGCGCGCCGCCTCGCGGGCACGGGCCGCCGACACCGCCTTGGTGATGACCTGGTTGGCCTCGCGCGGGTTCTCCTCCAGGAACTCCGCGAGCCCCTGGTTGACGATCGAGGCAACGAACCCCTGCATCCCGGGGTTGCCGAGCTTCGTCTTGGTCTGCCCCTCGAACTGCGGGTCGGCCAGCTTTGCCGAGATCACCGCGGTCAGGCCCTCGCGAACGTCCTCCCCGGTCAGGCTCGGGTCCTTCTCCTTGAGCAGGCCCTTCTCCCGCGCGTAGCGGTTGAGCGTGCCGGTGAGGGCGGAGCGGAAGCCCGACAGGTGGGCGCCGCCCTCATGGGTGTTGATGTTGTTGGCGAAGGAGAAGATCGACTCCTGATAGGAGGAGTTCCACTGCATCGCCACCTCGACGGCGCCCTCGCCCGACTCGCCATCGAAGATGATGATCTTGCGGTGGATGGCGTCCTTGTTCTCGTTGAGATAGGCGACGAAGTCCTCGATGCCGCCGTCGTACTTGAACTCCGCCCGCCGGCCCTCGCCGCGCTCGTCGATCAGCGCGATGCGCAGGCCGCGGGTGAGGAACGCGGTCTCGCGCAGGCGCTGCTCGAGCGTCTCGAAGTCGAAGTCGAGCGTCTCGAAGATGTCGGCGTCGGAGAGGAAGGTGACGGTCGTGCCGGTTTCCTTGGTCTTCTCGCCGCGCTCAACCGGGGCCTGCGGGGCGCCGCGCTCGTAGGTCTGGCGCCACACGTGCCCGTCGCGCCGCACCTCGACCGTAAGCTGCTCGGACAGCGCGTTGACGACCGAGACGCCGACGCCGTGCAGACCGCCGGACACCTTGTAGCCCCCGCCGTCGCCGAACTTGCCGCCGGAGTGCAGAACGGTGAGGACGACCTCGACGGCCGGCCGGCCCTCCTTCTCGTGCATGGCGACGGGGATGCCGCGGCCGTTGTCGACGACGGTCACCGAGCCGTCGGGGTGGATCGTCACCTCGACGCTGTCGCAGAAGCCGGCCAGCGCCTCGTCGACGGAGTTGTCGACGACCTCGTAGACGAGGTGGTGCAGGCCGCGCAGGCCGGTCGAGCCGATGTACATCCCGGGCCGCTTGCGCACCGCCTCGAGGCCCTCGAGGACAGTGATGTCCTGGGCGTCGTATCCGGTCTTCGAGGTCTCGTCGCGCTTCGCCAAAGGGTCTCCGTTCAGACACGAAGCCCCGACGCCGCATCAGATCGATACACGGGTCGGGGCGCCAACTTCCAAGCGTCATAAGAATAGCACAGCGACCCCCCCGACCTCCGCCCTCAATGCCACATAAATCCCTGCAAAAGCGCGAAAATGACGCAGGCGTCGCGCAGCTCCCCCGGCCGCTGCGAATGGGGCCGCGCGGCCGACACCGCCGCCGCTGCTCACATCGCGGCCCTTGCGCCACCAGGCAGCGCTCTCATCGCGGCCCTTGCGCCACCACACAGCGCAGCGAGCGGACCGCGTCGCCTCCCAGCACGGCGTTGAGGCGCCGCGTGATGTCGGGGGCCATCAGGTCGAGCTCCTGCGCCCACACGGAGGACCGGCACGCCACCCTGAGGACACCGCCGCGCTCGGCCGCCGGCACCGCCTGGCGGGCGATCGCGGCGCCGACCACGCCCGGCCATGCCGCCTGAACCGCGGCGAGCGTCGTGGGGGGCGCGAGGCGATCGCGGAGGTCGTCGAGCGCGAGGGCGATCGGGCGTGGCGCGCGGCGCCTCACGCCGCGGCCCGCCCGGCGTCGCCGTCGCGGACGGCGACCACGGTGCTCTCCGCGACCGCCAGGCGCGTGGTCAACGGGTCCTCGAGCCCCGGGACCAGCGACGGGTCCGCGGTGGTCACGACGCTCTGGCCGCCGTCGCGCAGCAGGGCGAGCAGCCGCGCCCGGCGGTCGGGATCGAGCTCGGAGAGAACGTCGTCGAGCAGCATCAGCGGCGGCGTCCCGCGCGTGCCCGCCAGCGCGCCACGCTCGGCGAGCAGCAGGGCGAGCAGGGCGAGGCGCTGCTGGCCCTGGGACCCGTAGGTGCGCAGGTCGCGGCCGGCTCGGGTGAGGGCGAGGTCGTCGCGGTGCGGTCCGTGACCAGTGAAGCCGCGCTGCACGTCGCCGGACACCCGGTCGGAGAGCTCGGCAGCGAGCTCTTCCGCGTCCTGGGCCCGCGAGCGCGGTCGATACCCGAGCCGCGCCTCGCCGTCGAGCCCCAGCTCCTCCGCGCGCTGCGCGAACGGCGCCGCGAGCTCCTCGACCGCCGCGGCGCGGTCCGCCATGAGCCCGACGCCGTGGCGCGCCAGCTCGAGGTCCCAGGCGGGCAGTGAGGACGGCGAGGCCAGCCCGGCGCGGATGCGGCCGAGCAGCGCGTTGCGCTGGGTCAGCGCGCGGCCGTACGCTCGTCGGGTTCCCGCCCGCGCAGGCCACAGCGCGGCGACGACCTGGTCGAGGTGCGCGCGGCGACCCGCCGGCAGGCCCTTGACGAGCTCGAGCCGGTCGGGCAGGAACACGGCGACGAGCGGTCGCGCCGGCTCGTCGAGCAGGCGGTCGACGGGGCGTCCGTCGAGGCGCACGTGTTTGGGCCCCGATGCCTCGAGCGCGACCGACAGCGCGTGCGGGCCGTCCGCCGCCTCGACCTCCGCCTCCACGCGGGCGACCTTCTCGCCGAAGCGGATGGCCTCGCGCTCGTTGGAGGTCCGGCACGAGCGCGAGGTGCACGCGAGGTAGAGCGCCTCGACGAGGTTGGTCTTCCCCGCCCCGTTGCGGCCGTGCACGACCGTGACCCCCCGCCCCAGCTCCACCTCGGCCGCGCGGTAGCTGCGGAAGTCGCGCAGGGAGAGGCGCGTGACGAGCACCGTGGCTCAGACGTTCAACCGGATCGGCATGATGAGGTAGAGGAAGCCGCTCTCGTCGCCGGCCTCGATCAGCCCGGGCCGCAGGGGGTTGATGAGCTTCAGGACGAGCTGCTCGGCGTCCACGCTCTCCAGCCCGTCGCGCAGGAACTCGGGGTTGAAGCCGATCTCCAGCCCGTCGCCGTGGAACGGGACGGGCAGCGTCTCGCGCGCTTCGCCGACGTCGGGGGTCTGTGCCGAGATCGTGACCTCGCCCTCGGCGAAGGCGAGCCGCAGCGGCGCGTTCTTCTGCGCCAGCAGGCTGATGCGGCGCACCACGTCGGTCAGCTCGGCGGCGTCGAGGCGCAGCTCGTGCTCGTAGGCCTCGGGCAGCAGCTGGCGGTAGTTGGGGAACTGGCCGTCGATGAGTCGCGAGGAGAGCACGATGCCGTCCACGCGGAACAGGACCTGGTTGTCGCGCACGCTGACCGACAGCCGCTCGGCGTCGGCCTGCTGACCCACCCGTGCCAGCTCCTGGAGCGCCCGGGCCGGCACGTTGGCCTCGAAGTCACCCTCGAGCGGCGCCTCGAGGCGCGTCTCCTTGACGCTCAGTCGGTAGCTGTCGGTCGCGACCATGCGCAGCTCGCTGCCGGCCGCCGACACGAGGATGCCGGTCAGGATCGGTCGCGTCTCGTCTCGCGACGCGGAGCGCGCGACGCGATTGACCGTTGCCACGAACTCGCGGGCGGGGACCTCGACGGTGGCGGCCTCGCCGACCTCGGGGAACGGCGGGAAGTCCTCCGCCCGCAGCGTGCGGATGTGGAAGGTGGCTCCACCCGAGCGCAGCTCCACGTCCTGCTCGGCGCTGCGCAGCTCGAGCGAGACGCTGGACGCCGGGAGGGCACGGACGACGTCGAGGAGCAGGCGCCCGGGCAGCACGGCGACGCCGTCTGTCGCGATCTGCGCCTCGAGCGGGACGCGCAGGCCGACCTCCATGTCGGTCCCGCGCAGCTCGGCGGCGCCGTCGCCCGCGCGGACCTGGATCCCCGACAGCGCCTGCACGGGCGAGCGGGTCGTCGCCACGCGAGTGACGGCCTGGAGGTCGGCGAGCAATGCGTCGCGGGAGGTCTCGAGCTTCACTATGGATACCTCTGGAGTTGGAGTCGAAGTCATAGGGGGTGTTGGGTTGTGGACAGCGCCGGCGATTCCGCGCTGGCAAGCGGCGGATCGAGGGAGCGGCGCTGTGGATGGCCGGGGGACAAGTCTGTCAACGATCCCGGTCGCCACCCGGCGCGGCGAGCGTCCCGAGCAGGCGCTGCACGGCGTCGTAGGCCTCGCGATCGTCTCGCATTCGTGCGGCGGTGCGTTTGCAGGCGTAGAGGACGGTGGCGTGGTTGCGCTGGAAGTGGCGGCCGATGGTGGGGAGGGTCTGGTCGGTGAGCTCGCGGGACAGGTACATGCCGATCTGACGCGGCCAGGCGAGGCGAGCCGCCTTGTTGGAGGAGACGAGCTCGGCGTGGGTGACGCCGAAGAGCTCGCAGACGGCGTCCTGGATCTCGCGGACCGATCGGGCGCTGGGACGCTGGGCGACGTGCAGCCCGTCGAGCACCTCGGCGGCGAGCCGCCCGTCGATGGGGCGGCCGGTGAGGGAGTGAAAGGCGACGACGCGGATCAGGGCACCCTCGAGCGCGCGGATGTTCGCGCTGACGCGGTCGGCGATGACCTCGAGCGCCTCGGGGTCGACCTGGAGCGCGTCGAGCCGGACGCGCTTGCGCAGGATCGTGAGGCGCGTGGCGAAGTCCGGCGGCCGGACGTCGGTGACCAGGCCGGCCTCGAAGCGCTCGGTGAGCCGCTCCTGCAGGTGGGCGATGTCACGTGGGAGCCGGTCGGCGGCGAGCACGAGCTGGCTGCCGAGCTCGTAGAGCTCGTTGAAGGTGTGAAAGAGCTCCTCCTCGGTGCGCGCCTTGCTCTGGAGGAACTGGACGTCGTCGACGAGCAGCACGTCGCTGCCGCGGTACCCCGCTTTGAACCGGTCCATGGAGCCGGAGTGCAGGGCGTTGACGAACTGGTTGGTGAACGCCTCGGCCGTGGTATAGCGGACGGCCAGGCCGCCGCCGTGGGCCTCGACGTAGGCGGCGATCGAGTGCAGCAGATGGGTCTTGCCGAGCCCCGGCGGCCCATGGATGAACAGCGGGTTGTAGGCCTGCCCGGGCAGCTCGGCGACGGCCAGCGCCGCCGCGTGGGCGAGGCGGTTGGAGTCGCCGATCACGAACTGGTCGAAGGAGTACTTGGGGTTGAGCGCGACGCCCTTGCCCGGCGCTTGCGCCGCGACCGGGACCCCGGCCGGGAGGGTCGCGGCGGAGGCCGAGACGATCTCCACCGTCACGCCGGGGCCGAGCACGGCCGCGGCCGACGCCTGGACCACCCGGGCGAAGCGATCGGCGACCCAGCCCCGCGCTTCGTCGGGCGCCGCGACGACGAGCACCTCGCCGTCGAGCTCGACGGGGGTGAGCGGCTCGAGCCAGATCCCGTACGTGCTGTCCCCGACGGCGCGGTGGAGCTGGGCCGAGATCGCGGCCCATATGTCGTCGAGCTCGTCGGGCACGGGTGGGGGGTTAATAGCGCCCGCGTAGCGTCGGGCCGCGGAGTCCACCCGCTCCCTGCGGGAAAAACCACGGGCTGTCGACAGCTCTGCCCACAGGCAATCGACAGAAGTTGTCCTCGGCCTCGCCCTGAGGACGCTCCGCCGGTGCGCTCGGGGGCCGGTGGACGCGGCTCGGTAGACTTGAGCGTCGCTCCCTCGGGAGGCGGCGTACACCATGAAGCGCACCTACCAGCCCAAGAAGCGCAAGCGCGCCCGCACGCACGGGTTTCGCGCCCGCATGCGCACCCGCGCCGGCCGCGCCGTGCTGCAGCGGCGGCGTGCCAAGGGCCGCAAGCGCCTGACGGTGTAGTGGATCCGGCGCCGCGTCCGCGTCGCGTCAAGCGCCGGCGGCTCTCGCGCAGCGCGGAGTTCGACCGCGTCTACAGGCGCGGGCGCTCGCGCGGCAACCGCTATCTCGTCCTGCACGCCTTTCCGCGCGGCGGGAACGAAGGCCCTCGGCTCGGACTCTCGGTGGGGCGCAAGGTGGGCGGCGCCGTCGAGCGCAACCGGGTGAAGCGCGTCCTGCGCGAGGCGTTCTGGCGTCGCGCGGAAGAGCTGCCCGAGGATCAGGACTACGTGATCATCGCGCGCGCCGAGGCACGCGAGCTGATCGAGCGCGAGGGCATGGAGGGCGCGTCGCGAGCGCTCGACGAGCTGCTGGCCACCACGGGCGAGATGGCTCCGGAGGATGAGGCTCCGTGAGCAGCGCGCGCTGGCTCGTGCTGGGCCCGATCGCGGCGTACCGGAAGCTCGTCTCGCCGCTGATGCCGGCGCGCTGTCGCTACTACCCGAGCTGCTCGGAGTACGCCGCGCAGGCGGTGCGGGAGTTCGGCATACTCCGCGGCCTGGTCCTGGCCGGCTGGCGCCTGCTGCGGTGCAACCCCTGGAGCCGGGGCGGTCTGGATCCCGTGGCGGAGCAGCGCCTCTTTCGCGCGTCCCGTTCCGCCGAGGGGCAGACCTGAGCCATGTTCGTCCTCGCCAACGTCCTCCAGCCTCTCATCAACATCGCCGAGTCGATCCTCGTCGCCATCCACGGCATCCTGGGGAGCTGGGGTTGGTCGATCGTCGGGCTGACCGTCGTCGTGAGGGCCGCGCTGCTGCCGCTCACCTTCAAGCAGTTCAAGTCGATGCAGAACATGCAGCGCCTGGCGCCGAAGATCAAGGAGCTGCAGGAGAAGTACAAGGACGACAAGCAGCGCATGAACCAGGAGATGATGAAGTTCTACCAGGAGAACAACGTCAATCCGCTGTCCTCCTGCCTGCCCCTGGTCGCCCAGTTTCCGGTCTTCATCGCGCTGTTCTACATGCTGCGGACCGACCTCAAGAAGGACATCTGCCCAGACGTGGTCAAGGCCGGGCTGGCGGAGGGCGAGAAGCTCGCGAACATCCACTGTGGAGCCCCCCAGGGCAGCTTCCTATTCATCCCGGACCTGACCAACAAGGCGACGGGCGGCGTCCTCGTCGTACTGATCATCATGTACGTCGGGTCGCAGGTGGCCTCGACGTTGCTGATGTCGGTGACGGCGGACAAGAACCAGCGCCGGCTGTTCCTCGCGCTGCCGCTCGTCTTCGTCTTCTTCGTCATCAACTTCCCGGCGGGCCTGCTCGTCTACTGGATCACCACGAACCTCTGGACGATCGCCCAGCAGTACATCGTGCGCCGCACGGTCGGGCCGATCAAACCGGTGCCGGCGGCGGCGGGAGCGGCGGCCGCATCCCCCGGCGGCGGGGGCGGCGGGCTGCTCGGCGGCCTTCTGGGCGGCGTCGGCGGCGGGGGCGGCGGCGGGAGCGGCGGCAGCGGCCTGCTCGCCGGCCTGCTCGGCGGCGGCGCTGCGAAGGCCAACGGCCCTGCGGGGGACTCCAAGGACGGCGACAAGGCGGCCGCCCGGTCGTCGGGCGCGAAGGGCGAGGGGTCGGGCGCCGGCAAGGGCGCGTCGCGCGGCAAGGGCGCGACCGCGGACACCGCGCCGCCGCCGAAGGCGAAGGCGGGGGCTCGCGGCAAGGGCGCAGCGGCCAAGGGGGAATCGCCGGGCAAGGCGAACGGCAAGGGCGCGGACGGCGCAAAGCCGGCCGCGGGAGCCAAACCGCCGCCGCCGCCGCGCAAGAAGCGAAAGTCGCGCTCGGGTCGGCGGCGATGACCGCGGAAGACCTCCCGGAGGAGCCGGCCGAACGCGCCCGCGTGCTCGTGGAGCGCATCGCGGACGCGCTCGGGGTCGAGGGTGAGGTCGACGTCGAGGAGACGGCCGAGGAGTTGCGCCTCTGGATCGACGACGAGGATGTCGGCCGCTTCATCGGCCGCCACGGCCAGGTGATCGACGCCGTACAGCACCTCGCCTACCGGGCAGCGTTCCTCGACCGGCCCGGCGAGAAGCGGATGATCCTCGACGCAGGCGGCTACCGCGAGCGACGCGCCGACACCCTGCGCGCCCAGGCCGACCGGGCGGCCGACGACGCTGTCCACGCCACCCGCCCCGTCCCGCTTCCGGCGATGAGCGCGATCGAGCGACGGCTCGTTCACGAGTACCTCCGCGACCGCCGCGACGTCGAGACGTATTCCGAGGGCGACGAGCCGGACCGCCACCTCGTCGTGGCGCCGCTGACGGACTAGGCACCGGCGATCGTCGACTCTCCGGGGCCCGGAAGCCCGTTTCACGTGTTCCTCGGTGCCGCGTGACCACCGTTTCACGTGTATTCCTGCGTCCCGCGTGAAACGCGTCGACGACATTGCGCTGCAGTACGGCGTCCCTCACGCCGCCGAGCCGCTCGGCGCTCTCTTGGAGCTCATCGCGGCCGACGAGACCGCGCCGACCGGGGTCCGTGACCCGCAGGTGGGCGCCGACGTGCACGTCGCCGACTCGCTCGCCGCCCTCGAGGTGGACGACGTGCGCGATGCGGGGTGGATCGTGGACATCGGCTCGGGCGCCGGGTTCCCCGGCGCCGGACTCGCCGCGGCGCTGCCGGGGGCCCGGGTGGCGCTGCTCGAGGCCACGCGGCGCAAGGCGGCCTGGCTGGAACGGGCGCTGGACGTCGCCGGCGTGGTCAACGCGGAGGCGGTCGCGGCGCGCGCCGAGGAGTGGTCTGCGGGGATCGGCGAGCAGGACGTCGTCGCGGTCCGCGCCGTCGACGCGCTGACCGTGCTCGTCGAGTACGCGGCCCCCCTGCTACGCACCGGCGGAGTCCTGGTCGCGTGGAAGGGGGCCCGCGATCCGCTGGAGGAGCGCGACGGCGCTGCGGCTGCGGAGCTCGTGGGGATGGCGGTCGAGGAGGTGCGCTCCGTGACCCCCTATCCAGGCTCGCGCGACCGCCACCTCCACATCTTCCGCAAAGTGCGGGAGACGCCGCCGGGGTACCCACGCGCTCCGGGGCGGGCGCGGAAGCGACCCATCACCGCCGACCGCTAGCGTTGGGCCTCGTCATGGGAACGGTCTACGCGGTCGCGAATCAGAAGGGCGGGGTGGGCAAGACGACGACCGCGGTGAACCTCGGCGCCTGCGTCGCCGAGGCCGGCTACGAGACACTACTCGTCGACGTCGACCCCCAGGGCAACGCTACGGTCAACCTGGGCCTCGGCAAGGACGAGCACCCGAACCTCTACGACGTCATCGGAACGGGCGACGGCATCGAGGCCGCCGTGCGCTCGACCGACGTCGAGCGCCTAGACATCGTGCCCTCGACCCCCGATCTCGCCGGCGCGAACGTCGAGCTGCCGCGGCTGGAAGGCTCCGAGACGCGGCTGCGCGAGGCGCTCGCGCCGCTGAAGGACAGCTACGACTACACGTTCCTCGACTGCCCGCCGTCCCTGGGCCCCCTGACCGTCAACGCGCTCGTCGCCGCCGACCGCGTCATCGTCCCCGTCCAGGCCGAGTACTTCGCCCTCGAGGGGCTCGCCGGCCTCCTGGACACGCTTGGGCTCATCCAGCGCGAGCTCAACCCGCGCCTCACGGTCGCCGGGATGCTCCTCACCATGCACGACGGTCGCACGCGCCTGTCCCAGGACGTCGAGCGCGAGGTCAGAAAGCACTTCCCCGAGCTCGTCTTCGAGACGGTGATCCCGCGCAACGTTCGGCTCGGCGAAGCGCCGAGCTACGGCCGCCCGGTCATCCACTACGACCCCCATTGCGCCGGCGCCGACGCCTACTTCGATCTCGCGAAGGAAGTCGCCGCTCGTGGCTGAGGCGACTTTGGATCACCCGCTCGCGGCGTCCTCCCTCACTCGCGTGCTACCGCACGCCACGTTCGGTGCGTCCTTGCGAGCGGGCGCCCAAAGCCGCCTCAGCTCCCCGTGCAGGGTTCCCGATGGCTGAGTCTCGCGGGATGGGGCGCGGGCTGGCGGCAATCCTCTCGGTGTCGCCGGTGGAGGACGCCGAGTCCGAGCTGCGCGAGATCGCCGTCGAGATCATCGAGCCCAACCCGCGCCAGCCGCGCAAGGCGTTCGACGACGAGGGGCTCGTCGCGCTCTCGGACTCCGTTCGCGAGCGCGGGGTCCTGCAGCCGGTCCTCGTCCGGGCCCGTCCGGGCGGGCGCTTCGAGCTCGTCGCGGGCGAGCGCCGCTGGCGCGCCGCGCAGCTCGCCGGGCTGGACACCGTCCCGGCGGTCGTGCGCACCGAGGGCGACGCCGAGTCACTGGAGCTCGCGCTCATCGAGAACATGGCGCGCGAGGATCTCAACCCGGTCGAAGAGGCGCGGGCGTGCGCTGCTCTCGTCGAGGACCTGGGGCTGACGCGCGAGGAGGTCGGCCGTCGCGTCGGGCGCAGCCGCGTCGCTGTCTCCAACCTCCTGCGCCTGCTCGACCTGCCCGACGACGTGCTCGAGCTGCTCGTCGACGGCGAGCTGGCGGAGGGCCACGCCCGGGCCCTGCTGCTGTGCCCCGACCACGGCG
This sequence comes from uncultured Actinomycetes bacterium, assembly GCA_963728925.1. Lineage (GTDB taxonomy): Bacteria > Actinomycetota > Thermoleophilia > Solirubrobacterales > Solirubrobacteraceae > JBBPZA01. The sequence goes on from CAVSMB010000002.1 coordinate 98,462, forward strand.
AGCGTCGCCGCCTCGCGCACCAGGCCGCCGCCAACGGGTGGTCGGTCCGCGAGGTCGAGGACCGCGCGCGAGCGGCCGCCGGCCGCGACCGGCCGACGCGACGCCGGCCACGAGGGACGGCCGCCGACCCCGACGAGGCCGAGGCGACGCTCGCGGCCGCCGAGGCCCTCGGCGCGGCCCTCGGCGCCGACGTGGTCGTCAGCCGGCGGGGAGGGCGCTACCGCGCCGAGGTGAGCTTCGAGACGCTCGAGGACGCGCATCTCCTCGCCCGACGTTGGTCGTCGGGCCGCGGTTCATAACTCCTCACCGCGCGACGCCGCACCGGTTATCGGCGCGGCGGGCCGGCCAGGCCGATCCGTGGGAGACAGTGCACGGCGCGGCAGGGCGCCGGGCCGATCCGTACGGCGATGCACGGCGCGAACCGCAGTCCGCGCCGTGCGATGCCGGTCCGTCAGTCCTGGATCACGATGTTGTTGCCGGGCCCGCCGTCCAGCACGTCCTGCCCCGGGCCGCCCTGGAGGACATCGTCGCCCGCCCCGCCGAGCAGCGTGTCGTTGCCGAAGCCGCCGATGAGGACGTCCTCGCCGTCCCCGCCGTCGGCGCGGAAGCGGATCGCGTCCGCCCTCAGGCCGGAGCCCTCGACGATGTCGTTGCCCGCCAGCGCGTTGATGGCCAGCACGTCGTTCGCCGCCTCGGCATGGGCGACGTCGACCCGCGTGTGCAGGCCGGACACGCTGACGTTGCCCGCGCTCCCCGCCGCGGTGATCACGTCATCGCCGTTAGTGGCGTTGACGATCACCGTGTCAGCGGCGCCGTCACCCGCGCCGCCGCCGAGCGTGCCGGCGAGATCGGCCTTCAGGCCGGTCAGGTCGGTGCCCGACAGGTCGCCCACGGTCAGCGCGTCGGCGCCGCCGATCGCGTTCGCGTCGACCTGCTCGACGCCGTCGATGTCCATCGTGATGTTGGCGACGTTGCGGAAGAACCGCACCCGCGAGCCGTTGGCCGAGACGTCGAACTGCTCGGCGATGTTGGCGCCGTTGAACGTCATGGCGTCGCGCCCGGCCTGGCCCTCGACGGTGTCGCTTCCGTCGCCCGGGTCCCAGCGGAAGCGGTCGTCGCCCGGGCCCATGAAGGCGAGGTCGTCGCCCCGCCTGCCGTCGATGGTGTCGTTGCCGTCGCCACCGATCTGGGTGTCGACGCCCTCGCCGCCGGTCAGCGTGTCGTTGCCGGCGCCGCCGTCGGTGGTCATGCGCAGCGTGTCCGCGGCCGGCGATGCGGTGACGCTGTCCTCGCCGCCCAGGGCGTTGACGACCAGCGTGTCGCGCGTCCCCTCGGCGTGAGCGATGTTCACCGCCGCCGCGAGGCCCGTGACGCTCGCACTTCCGCCACGGCCCGCGGCCGCGATCGCCTCGGCGCGGTTGGTCGCGTTGACGATCGTCTGGTCGGCGCCGGTGTCGGGATCGCTCCCGCCGAGCGTCGCCGCCTCGTCGTGGTTGACCGTGCGGACGTCGGTCGCGGCCAGGTCGTCGACCGTGAAGGCGTCCTTGCCGTCCAGCGAGTTGACGTCGACCCGCTCGATGCCGTTCAGGCCCATGGTGATGTTGCCGACGTCGCGGATGAGCCGCGCGCGCCTGCCGTCGGGCGAGAGCCGGAAGTTCTCGTCGCCGGCGCTGCCGTTGAACACGAGCGCGTCGGCGCCCTTGCGGCCCTTGACGACATCGCTGCCGTCGCCCGAGTCCCAGATGAAGCGATCGTCGCCGGCGCCGAGGTTGGAGACATCGTTGCCACCGTTGCCGTCGACGACGTCGGCACCGGAGCCGCCGTTGAGCCTCTCGGCACCGGAGCCGCCGAGCAGCGTGTCGTTGCCGCCCTGACCCTCGATCCGCGTCGGGATCGTGGTCGTGAAGACCAGGCCGGATTCGTCGATGCGGATGCGGTCGTCACCGCCTCCGCCCTTGACCACGATGCGGTTGAAAGTGTTGCGCGGGACCCTGAAGTCGGCCGTCCCGTCGTCGTTGAGGTCGACCTCGAGCTTGCCGGGCCGCGCGGGGTCGACCCGCAACGCGAGCCTGTTGCTCGCGGCGTCGCCCTTGAGGGTCAGCGTCCGGTGCTTGACCTTGACGGTCGGCGCGGCGTCAGCGGCCTGCGCAGAGAGCGCGAGGCCGCCGGCCACTACGCCGGCGGCGAGCGCCGTGCGCACGAACCACGGCCTTGCGAGGCGGGCAGGGCCCGCCGGGGGCGGGAGCTGAAACGGGAGCATGGCTCCTCCTTGGTTGGGTCGTCGTCTGACGTAAGACGCCTGCCGAGTCCATTGCTTCCCGGCCGCCGGGTTGTGAGAGCCATGTCACAGGGGCGACGAGCCTCGCGGCCTCGGTACGATGACTCTCAGCCATCCGGGCGATTAGCTCAGTCGGTTAGAGCGCTTCTCTGATAAGGAAGAGGTCCCTGGTTCGAGTCCAGGATCGCCCACCTCCACGAAAGCCCCGCTCCGGCTGGGTTTTTTGTGCCGCAGCCCGCTCACTGCTTCCCCTCCGCGGCGTTCGGAAAGGTACGAGATAGGTACGTCGCTGTTCGCGCGGGCCCGGCGAATCGCCTCCTCGGCCGACACACGCTCATCGCCCAGGTCGCTCATCACGTGCAGGTACGTCGACAGCGCCATCTCGCCGCTGTGGCCCATCCACGTAGGCGACCTCGACGATCGTGCGGCCCTCGTGTAGCCACAGGGAGGCGGCGCTGTGGCGCAGGTCGTAGGGGCGCGTGCCACTGAGCCCGGCCGCCGCAGCGGCGGGCGTGAAGACGCGCCGGCGCCAGTTCTGCCAGGTGTCCAATCGCCACGGCCGCCCGTGCAAGGTCGGAAAGATCGGCGCCGAGTCGCCCGACGGAACGAACACGCGCCGCCACTCCGCAAGGTCCTTGCGGACCGGGCCGAGCAGCCGAACGGGCCGCGTGCGTCTATGGTCGCCTTCAGCACGCCGTCGCTCACGGCGCGCTCGACCAGGAGCGTGTTGGTTCGCACATGCGCCCAGGACACCCCGAGCGCCTCGCCCGGCCGCAGTCCGGCGTAGGCGAGGACCGACACTAGCGTCGCGTCACCCACCCGGCCGCGACCCAGCAGGTAGCGGCGCATCGCCTTGACCGTCGTCGGCGCGAAGGGACGGACCGCACGCGCCCGGCTACCCGACGGCTTGCGCACCACGCGCACCGGGTTGCCCGGAAGCCGACCCCACTCGACCCCACGCTCCAGCACGCCACCAAGCAGCACGAGCGCCTTGCGCCGAACGCCCCGGCCGACGCCATCAGCGGCAAGCTCCGCAGCGAAGCGCTGGCAAGCCTCCGCCGACAGGTGGCGCAGCTCGTGGCTGCCCAGCCGCGGTGAGGTGTGCCGATCCCAGACGACCGCGTAGGTCTGCAGCGTGCTCGTCGCGAGGTTGGGCCGGCCGGTACACCTCCAACCACTCGGCGGCGAAGGCGTCGAGCGTCTGGCGGCTCGCCTCCATGAGTCCCAGCTCGCCGGTTCGCTTGCGGCGGCGGACCTCGGCGTCGAAGGCGATTGCGTCCGCTTGCGCCCGAGGACCTTGGATCGGTTCCGACCTGCCTGGCGCCAACGGACACGCCAGACCGTCTCGCCGCTCGGGTTCGTGAACCGTCCGTGGTGGCGGTGGACAACGAGCAGTACGTCGCGTGGATCCGCGGGCGGTTCGGCATCGACCTCGTGCCGGGCGCCGGGTTCCGGGCGATCGCCGAGCTTCTGGGCTCCGGCGTCGACTACCGCCGGCTGGACGCGCTCGAGGTCGACCGTCTTGGCGAGACGTTCGACGTCATCTTCTGCTTCGGCATCCTGCACCGCGTCGAGGCGCCGCTCACGCTCCTGCGCGTGCTGGGCGAGCGCCTCGCGCCCGCCGGGCGGATCATCGTCGAGACCTACGGCGTGCGCGGCGCTCAGGGCGACCCGCGCGTAGTCGTTCATGAGCACGGCGACGTGTACGCGCGCGACGACGCCGTCTACTGGGGCTTTAGCCGGTCGAGCCTCGATCGTCTGGGCCGGCTCTGCGGCCTCCGCGGGTTCGAGCTCGTGGACGCGCCCGAGATCGCGGGGCACCCGCGGATCATCGGCACGCTCGAGAAAGGCTGATCAGGCGGCGAGGAGCCGCCGTTCGGCCAGCTCTGCCGCCAGCTCGTGCGGGCGGTCGGTGGTGAGCGCGTCAGGCGCGTAGGCGAGCGCGCGCTCGGCGAACGCTGCATGGTTGATCATGCCCGTGGCGATGGGCGGGCTTCGGCGGGCGCGTGGCTCACGTCGAGGCCCCGCGTCGATCACGGCGAGCGCGCTCCCGGAACGCGGGCGGTAGCGTGGCGAAGAACTCGAAGAAGGCGACCGCTTCGTCCCTCGCCCCGTGGGGTTGGCTGCCCCTACTTCTTCGCGGCCTCGAAGTAGGGGTTCGTGCCGCTCTGATGGTCGGTCACATCGGCCACGCTGGTGATCTCCGGCACGGCTTGGATGATGGCGCTCTCGATCCCCTGGCTGAGCGTGACCGGGGCCATCGCGCAGCCTTGGCAGCCGCCACCCAGCCTGAGGTAGGCGGTTCCCTGCTCGACCGCCGCGAGCTCGGCGTGGCCGCCGTGTGCGGCGATCGTCGGGTTCACCTGCTGGTCTAGCACCTGGATCACGCGCTGGGCCACGTCGCCGCTCAGGTCGGCGGGCGGTGGCGCGCCGATCGCTGGGCTCGGCGTGTTGGGGTTGTCTACGCGCAGGCCGCTGGTGCCGAACGGGTCGTCCAGCCAGTCGATCGTCGCGCCGCGGACCTTGTCGAAGTCGCGCTCGGGGACGACGATCGCGAGGTCGCGGTGGCGGATGATGGCGTCGTAGGGCGCGGCCGCGTCGAGCGGCTTGAGCGAGATGCTGCAGGTCCACTGGTTGGCGGAGCTGCCGGTCACCTCGATCCACATCGCCTGGCGCTCGGGCTCGGCAATCTGCAGCAGGAAGCCCGTGACCTTGTCGTAGGCGGCGTTGGTCATGTCGAGCCACCGCTCGCCGGAGGTCTGATCGTCGGCGCTCATGGGGTCCGGACCTATGCTAACGGTGTGGCTCGTGTGCTCCTGCTGCTGCCGTCGGCCACCTACCGGGCGGCCGACTTCCTCACCGCCGCCCGGGCGCTCGGCGCCGAGGTCGTGGTGGCGTCCGAGTGGCGGCTGGTGTCGATCGGCGATGCCCAGTTGACGCTCGACCTGCGCCGGCCGGAGGTCGCCGCGGAAGCGATCGCGGCGGTGGCGGAGGAGACGCCGCTGGATGCGGTGGTGGCCGTTGACGACCAGGGAGTGCGCGTGGCCGCGCTCGCGGCCGAGCGGCTGGGGCTCTCCGGCAACCCGCTGCAGGCCGCGGCGGCGACGCGCGACAAGGCCGCGATGCGGCGCGCGCTCGCCGCCGCCGGAGTGCCGCAGCCCGAGCATTGCACGGTCGGCCCGAGCGACGACTCGGCGGCGATCGCCGCCGAGGTCGGGCTTCCCTGCGTCGTAAAGCCGCTGTCGCTGTCGGCGAGCCGCGGCGTGATCCGGGCAGATGATCCGCGGGCGGCAGCGACGGCCATCGCGCGGGTTCGCGCGATCCTCGCTGAGGCCGGGGAGGACCCGGAGGAGCCGGTCCTGGTCGAGCGCTACGTGCCGGGCACCGAGGTGGCCGTTGAGGGTCTCCTGCGCGCCGGCTCGCTGGAGCCGCTCGCGGTCTTCGACAAGCCGGACGCGCTCGAGGGTCCGTACTTCGAGGAGACGATCTTCACCACGCCGTCGCGGCTGCCGGGCGAGATCGTCGCGGCCGTGACACGCACGACCGCGGATGCCTGCGCGGCGCTCGGGCTGCGCGAGGGTCCCGTCCACGCGGAGCTGCGCGTGCACGGCGGGCATGTGTGGATGCTCGAGCTCGCCGCGCGCTCGATCGGCGGGCTGTGCTCGCGCTCGCTTCGCTTCGGCGTCGGTGTCAGCCTTGAGGAGGTGATCCTGCGCCACGCGCTGGGGCTGCCGCTCGGCGACCTCCGCCGCGAGGCGGCTGCGTCGGGCGTGATGATGCTGCCGATCCCCCGCGCGGGCGTACTGCGGGAGGTGCGCGGCCAGGACGACGCGCGCGCCGTGCCCGGCATCGCCGGGCTCGAGATCTCGATCGGCCGCGACCGTCCCGTACGCCCCCTGCCGGAGGGCGATCGCTACCTCGGCTTCCTGTTTGCCCGCGGCGAGACGCCCGCGCAGGTCGAGCACGCACTGCGAGCGGCGCACGAGCGGCTCGAGATCGACATCGTCGAGCCCGCGGCCGGTGAGCGGCCGGCGGGCGCGGCGGCCCGGGGCTAGGCTCCTGAAGAGATGCGCGTCCTGCTCGTCTCGACCTACGAGCTCGGCCACCAGCCGCTGCACGTGGCCTCGCCGGCCGCTGCGCTGCGCAAGGCGGAGCACGAGGTGCGCTGCCTCGACCTGTCGGTCGAGCGCTGGGACGCCGGCGCGCTCCAGTGGGCGCAGGCCGCCGGCTTCTCGGTACCGATGCACACCGCGATGCGCCTGGCGATGCGGGCGGCGGCCGGCGTGCGCCGCGCGCGCCCCGAGCTGCCGGTCTGCTTCTACGGCCTCTACGCGCCGGTGAGCCGCGACCTCACGGTCGACGCGCTGGCCGACCGCGCGATCGCCGGCGAGTACGAGCCGGCGCTGACGGCGTGGGTCGGCGAGCTGGCGGCCGGCGGTCCGCCCGACGCGCGAGCGGACGAGGCGCTGATCCAGCTCGGCCGGGGCGAGTTCGAGCTGCCGGCGCGCGACCTGCTGCCGCCGCTCGAACGCTACGCGCATCTCGCGCTCGGGGGCGACGAGCGGCTCGTGGGCTACGTCGAGGCGAGCCACGGCTGCGTGCACCGGTGCCGCCACTGCCCGGTGCCCCCCGTCTACGATGGGCGCATCCGCATCGTCGGCGCGGACACTGTCGTGCGGGACATCGCGAGCCTCGTCGCGCTGGGCGCCCGCCACATCACCTTCGGCGACCCCGACTTCCTCAACGGCCGCCGCCACTCGCTGCGCGTCGTGCAGGCGATGCACGAGCGCTTCCCCGACCTCACCTTCGACTGCACGACGAAGGTCGAGCACATCCTGTGCAACGCCGAGCTGTGGCCGGCGCTCGCCGGGGCGGGCTGCCTGTTCGTGGTCTCCGCGCTCGAGTCGGTCAACGACGAGATCCTCGAGCGGCTCGATAAGGGCCACACGACCGAGGAAGCCGCACGGGCGATCGCGCTGCTGCGCGAGCACGGGATCGAGATGCGGCCGTCGTGGATGCCGTTCACCCCCTGGACGACGCCGGGCGACGTGGTCGAGATGCTCGACTTCGTGGCCGAGCACGACCTCGTCGGCAACGTCGACCCGGTCCAGTACACGATCCGCCTGCTGCTCCCCGAGGGATCGCTGCTGCTTGAACGCCCCGACATGCGCCCGCACCTCGGCGGCTACGACGCCGAGCGGCTCAGCTACAGGTGGACCCCGATCGACCCCGACAGCGACCGCCTCCAGGCCCGCCTCGCAGCGCTCGTCGAGCAGGGCGCGGCGGGCTCCGAGCCGATCCCCGAGACGTTTGCGAAGGTGCGCGCGGCGGCGCACCAGGCGGCTGGGCGATCGCCGTCGCCCGCCGGCCGCGCCGAACCGATCCTCGCCGGCTCAACCGAGGGGAGGCCACGGCTCACCGAGCCGTGGTTCTGCTGAGCAGAGCCCACCGAGGGTCAGTTTGGCCCTCTCGACGAGATGTAGCCACACCCCCCGGCCATGGTGATGTCACGCGCGTCAAACGTCCCCACTGGCGTGGGCCAGCTCAGCTTGGTGGCGGTACCTCAGACGTTGCAACTGATCCCGGCGCGGAGCCCTCGCGCCCGACCCCGGCACGCCTCTGAAAGATGCGCTGAGCGGTGGGCCGTGGCCTTGATCGGTCTGGGACAATCCCTGGTGGCGCAGGACCATGAAGGATTTCACTGAGCGGCAGATCCTGATCGTCGCGAACCGGACGGCGGCCACTCCGCTGCTGCTCGCCGAGGTCGGCAGGCGTGCCGCGAGTGAGCCGTGCCGTTTCGCCCTGCTGGTGCCGCGGTCGTACTGGGATGCCGACACGGAGGAGTCGGCCGTCACGCTCGAGCTCGCCATCCCGCTACTCGAGCAGGCGGCCGGCGGGCACGTGGCCGGCCTGATCGGCGCGGAGGATCCCTTCGCCGCCGTGCAAGAGGCGCTGCGGGCCGGGGACTACGACGAGGTGATCGTCTCCACGCTGCCCACGCGTGTGTCGCACTGGCTGCGCATCGACCTTCCGGCGCGCGTGCAGCGACTCGGCCTCCCGGTCACCGTGATCACCGCCAACAAGGCGGACTGGGCCTTCGCGCACGTGCACTGACGATGAGGTGCATCGATGCGCGCCCGGTCGCGCGCCTCGCGGGCGCGAAACCGGTGCGCGGCGGCTCAGCTCACCGTCGCGCCGCTCGTGCGCTCCGCGTGCAGGGCGCCGGCAGCCGGCCGCCATTCCGAGCGTCCAGGACGTCAGCAAGACCCCGTAGGCGAGGCTGCCCGCCCCGAGCACGTCGGTGACGAAAAACGGCTCCGCGGTCGCGGACATCGAGAACAGCGCCAGCGCGGCTACCGCGCCGCAGAGCGTGATGGCGAGATCGCGCTCGCGCATCAGGAAGGAGAATCCCTCGCGGGCGCGCAGCCGCAGCGCGGCCGCGGCCACGACCAGGAACGACAGCGCGTTCAGGGCAAGCGCCAGCCACAGCAGGCCGGCCGCGCCCAGCGCACCGCCCGCGAGCGGGCCTACGGTGAAGCCGACCGAGCGGGCGGTCTCCATCGACCGTTCGCCCGCGCCGCGTCGACCCCCTGCCCCGCGGCGGCAGGGACGAGAGCGAACTCCGCGGGCTGGCTCACCGCAGCTCTGACTGAAGGGTTACGGCGGTCGTTTGATCGCGCAGCATGTTGGTGTGCATCGCGTCGTACGTCGCGGGCCAGTCGGTCACTGGTATTCCCGGCCGGTCATGGACCGTAGTGGTAGTCGGTGGGCTTCCAGTCGACGCCCGGCTGACCTGGGCCGAGGCGCCAGTCGTCGCCGTTGGCGGCGGCAGGGAACGATAGCCCGCAGTTCGTCGTAAACCCGGTCGTCGGATGGTTGCCCGGGGCGCACGTCACGTTCCCGGACGCCGTGTACTGCGAGTCGATCGCGGACGACGCACCGGACGCGTACAGGAACTTGAACGCGTTGTTTGTGACCGTCAGCTGGCCCCACGGGCCGTCCTGGATCGCGTACACCGAGGTGGCGTCGTCGCCCCAGATCGTGTTGTGATCAACGACCGCGTCGTTCGTCGGGCCGAAGATGTCGATCGGGGCGTCACCGCCACCGCACCCGGCGGCTGCGCCTACGCACGGGAGGTTGTCCCGCACGATCAGGTTGTCGGTGAGCCGCAGGCCGTTGACCGGTCCGGTGACGTTCCCGCCGCCGGGGACCGCGGCCTGGTCCTTCACGAAGAACCCCTGGCAGCGGTTGTCGTGCTCGTAGTTGTGATCGAACACGATGTGATCGCCAACCCAGACCGTTTGCAAGCAGTCGGAGTGGTTGCCGTTCTCCACGACGCCTGTGAACTCGTTGAACGCGACGTACAAGCCGCGTCCGTCGCCGTCAGCGTCGTGGTACCGGTTCGCTCGGATCGCGTCTTCGCCGAACGGGCCCTGGAACTTGTTTCCGCGGATGACGATGTCGTCGGCGGTGTCCCGCGTCGAGTCGCCGGCGACGACGCCGAAGTACCCGCCGGTCAGGTAGTTGTGATCGACGGTCATGTGCTTCGACCCGGCGGGGATCGTGACCTCAGCCCCGACAACCCGGAACCTCGAGAGGGTCAGCTGGTCGCCTTGGAGGCTCGCCCCGGCGATCGTCGCGCCGCCGCTGGTGACCGGCCGAACGGTCACGCCCGGAGCGGCCTTCGTCGCGTTCAGGGTGAGCTTGCCGTACGCCCCGTCGGCGATGCAGATCGTGTCTCCGCTCGCGGCGGCGGACACAGCGGTCTGAGCTGCGGCGGTCGATGACACCGTGGTCGTGTACGACGAGCCCGGAGGCGGCGGCGTCGTCGGCGGCGGGGACGTCGGAGGCGGAGGAGCCGCCTGAACGACGACGTTCTTGGTCATCGTGTCGGAACGGCCCTGGGCGTCACGCACGCTCAGGCGCACGTACTTGGTGCCGGCGTTCCCAAACGTGAACACCATCGTCTGCCCGCTGCCCAGCGGCCAGGACCCGGTGCCGCCGGCGCCGACGTCCTCCCACGTGTACGTGCACGGCGTCGCCGCGCACGTCGACGAGCGACCATCGAACGTCACCTCCTGCTGCGTCGCCGGACTCGCCGGCGAGAAGGCAAATCTCGCATCCGGAGCAGACGGCGTCGGCGTCGGCGGCGGCAGGGTCGAGGCCACTGGGTACGTCACGGTCACCTCGTTGGACCACGGGCTGCCCGACTGGTTGACGCGCACAACATAGTGGACCGACTTCGCCGCGACGGCGGGGGGCGTGTAGGACGTCCCGGTCACTGCCTTGTAGGCGGTGTGGGCGCGATCGCTGCCGACCGTGGTGGCGATCACGTAGGAGTTGGCGGTGCCGATCCGGTTCCACTTCAGCGTCTTGCCGCGCACGGAGAGGACCGGGGCACGTTGGGCCGCGGTCGTCGCGCGCGGACTGGCGCCGCGCTTCTTCGGGGACCGTGGGCAGCTGGCAGAGTGGTGCTTCTTGCAGCGAGGGTGCCTGCTGCGGGCGCCGGCGGCGACTGCGGAGAGTGACGGCACGACGCTCGCGCACGCGACGAACAGGAGGAGGTGGCCGAGGCGGCGGGCCTCGAACGGAGAGAACGTGACATGAGCTTGGCTCCTTCGGCGGCTGGGCGATCTCCGGGGAGACCCCTGGCTTTGCGACCCCGCCTCGCGACGGGTGTGCCTTTTCGTGGAACCGCCGATGTCGGCCGGTTCCGGCTTAGTTGACCCTGTTCTCATCGGCCGCTCCTCGCGGGAGCTGCGCGCGCGCGCCGCCGCGGCTGGACACATGTCTGGGGCACGCGGGTGGCCGCCGCCGTGGCCGCCGGGCCGGCGCTACGATGCGACTGGCGCCGACGTAGCTCAGCTGGTAGAGCACCGGCTCGTAATGAAGGGGTCCCCCGTTGGAGTCCGGGCGTCGGCTCTGTCGGTCATCGTCGCCTGCTGACACATGCTCTCCACCGGCGAGCTCTACAACGACCTCGGCGGCGACTACTTCGCCCGTCGCGACCCCGAAAAGACCACCAAACGCCCTCGTCGCCCAGCTCGGAACGCCTCGGCCACACCGTCACGCTGCAGGACGCGGCCGCCGCATAGGGCTCAAGCGTCTTCTCCTCTCAGCGCCCGAACAGAAGCGGTGGGGCCGCGCGACCGGGTGTCCGCCCTCGCCAGCCGGAGCGCTCTCGAACCGCACGAAGAACAAGCGTTCCGACTCGAGGAAGGGCGCGCAACAGCGTCGGGCGCGGAGCGCGGAGTCCCGCATCGCCTCGCGTGCTGTCACGGACCGGTACGACTTGGCCGGTCGATGCGACAACGGGCCGACCCTTGACGGCGAGCACGACCCCGGAACTCGACGCCGTTTCAGTCACCGCTCACCCTTCGCAGGCGAAAGGAAGCGTCGTTAGACGGTATGGGGTGGTGTCTTCGCGATCGGTGTAGCTGAAAGCGTCAACGCCCCCGCGCTTCGTATGGCGCGGGCTGGTTACCGCATCGAAGGAAGGGGAGCGTCGACGTGTCGCAAGGTATCTGCTTCGCGGGGCTGGATGTGCGTGCCCGCAAGACTGCTGCTGCCGCGGTCCAGCTCGGGTCGGGCGAGGTGTTCAAGGCTCAGATCAAGCGCAACAGCGCCGGGCTGACCACTCCTATCCATCTGCAGGGCGGTAGCGCCCGGACCTAGTCCGGCGATTTCTGGCGCCGCTCGCGATGCACCCGGCCGTACCCGCCCATCGTGGTGCGGACTTTCTCTACATCTTCAAGGGCGCGGCCTTCGGCCGCGCCGCAGGATCGACGGCCGAGCAGCTGCGACTACCAGCGCCACCGCCCGCCCGCGGCGGCGGCGCCCAGCTCGGCACGCGCGCTGTCGACTAGCGCGGACTGGAGCGGCACCGAGGAGGAGAGAGCCCAGCGGCAGTCGTCGTCCAGCGGCCCGGGCCACCAGCCATCGAGCCACCAGCGTCGGCGGGAGAAGGGCACTGGTCGTCCACGACAGATAATGCACGGATGACGTGCCCGCGCATCCCGTGCGCGAGCTCGTGCTCGGCTCCGTCGCGCCCGATGTCCCTGATCGCAAGTACCAGAAAGGTACGTCGGGCGAAAACCACCACCATCTCAGCGCCCGCATCGGGCTGAGGCGCGGCATCGCGAGGCCGCCGTGGCCGCTGCAGCGCGCTGCCTTCGCCCTCCTCGGTCCGCTGGCCCGCGCGCGCGGCACGCCGCCGCTCGACGCGCTCGGTCATCCAACTCCGCGGGGGAAAGTTCGCCGTGACAACGGACCTCGCGCGCCAGGATCGTCCACTCGACTAGGGTCGGTGGCATGCCAAGCCCGCGGACTCTCCGCCGGGTGCCGGCGGCCATAGCCGGCGTGCTCCTCGCAGCTCTCGCGCTGCCGACCGCCGGGAGCGCCGCGCTCAGCCGCGCCGTGCCGATCGAGCCCTCCGGCCCGGCGCCCTCCACGCCCGGCTTCGTCGGTCGCGCCGCCACCGCGGAGCCCTTCCCGGGCGCCTCGGCTCCGGCCCAGAACCCCCAGATGGCGCCCAATCCGACCAACAACGTCCACAACGACACGTGGATGAGCGACGACTATCCGGAGTACGGGGGGCCGCTCGGCCGGCGCCCGAAGGTCTTCTCCACCTCCTTCGGCCGCACGTGCATCACGCTGGCCTTCGACCGCTCCGGACGCATCGTGGGGTCGTGCATCAGCCTCGGACAGGGCCCGGCGCTGTACATGTTCGACCCGCGCACGCTCGACACGCTCGCCTTCCTCCAGCTGCCGTTCGTGCCGCCGCCGGCCGGGACCAACCCCGCCCTCAACACCACCGGCGGCGCCTACTTCTTCCTCGATCGCAAGGACCGGGTCGTCTCGGCGACGACGGAGCGCAGGATCCTGGTCGTCAAGGAGGCCGAGCGGGGCGGGGAGCCGGTGTTCCGCAAGGTCGCGGAGTACGACCCGCGGCCCTGCCTGCGGCCCGGCGAGCGCATGCCCTCGGTGCTACCCGATTACCAAGGCCGGCTGTGGTTCGTCGGCCGTGAGCAGGGGACGGTCGGCGTGCTCGATCCGCGGACCGGGCGCTGCCGGTCGATCGTCCTGCACGAGGAGATCGAGAACTCGTTCGCCATCGCGAGCGACGGGGGGTACGTCGTGTCCGACCGGGCGATGTACAAGCTCCGGGCCGGCCCGAGCCTGCGCCCGCGTGTCGTGTGGTCGTCGCGCTACCGCAACGACGGGGCGATGAAGACGGGCCAGATCAACGCGGGCTCGGGCACGACCCCGACCCTGCTCGCGCCCGGCGCGACGGCCCGGGGCGGCGATCGCATCCCGGCCTACGTCGCGATCACCGACAACGCCGATCCGCTGCACGTCGTCGTCTACCGCACCGGCGATCGACTGGCCAAGGGACAGAAGCGGGCCGTCTGCGAGGTGCCGGTCTTCGCCAAGGGCGCGAGCGCCGACGAGAACTCGCTCATCGCGGCCGGCCGGAGCCTCTTCGCCGAGAACAACTCGGGCTACGACCTCGCGAAGTTCAACGACGTCATCGGCGATGGCACGGCGATCGGCGGGGACCTCGCGCGAGTGAGCGCGCCGGGCATCGCTCGCGTCGACATCGCCGCCGACGGGTCGCGGTGCCGCCGTGCGTGGACGAACCTCGGCGTGCGCCCGGCCTCGGTCGTCTCGAAGGGGAGCAGCGCCAACGGCCTCCTCTACACCTACGAAAACGCCAAGGACCCAAAGGTGCCCGGCGCCGACCCGTGGAACTGGGCGGCCCTCGACATGCGCACCGGCGCGACGGTCTGGAAGCGGCGCGCCGGTTATGGCGGCCGCTACAACAACCACTACGCGGGGATCGCGATCGGCCGCGACCGGCGGGGCCGGCCGACCCTCTACCTCGGCGGGGTGGGCGGCATCATGGCGCTGCGCGACCGCTGACGGATTCGTCCGCGCACCGGCGCGGTGCCGCACGGGGCACCGGAGTGAGACCATCGTCGCTATGACGGCCAGTGTGCCCCGGCTCGCCACCGGCGCGCTCGTGACAGCCGCGGCGGCGACCGCCGTCGCCGGACTCCCGGGCTGCGGCGGCGGTGGCCGCGACGACGACGACACGGCGGTGACCGTACGTCGGCCCGCCTCCCCTCCTGCCCTCTGCGGCCGTCTGAGCGTCCGCGACGTCGGCCGGATCGAGGACACCGAGGCCGTCGAGCTCTCCGGCCTCGTGGCCAGCCGCACGCGACGCGGGATCCTGTGGGCCCACAACGACTCCGGCGACCGGCCGCGGCTCTTCGCCCTGACCACCCGCGCGCGCGTGCTCGGCAGCTTCGAGGTGACCGGCGCGCAGGCGCAGGACTGGGAAGACATCGCGACGGGGCCGGCGCCGGGCGGCGCAGGCGGCGGCGCCGTCCTCTACGCGGCCGACATCGGCGACAACGACGCGCGCCGCGACGCGGTCGTCGTGTACCGCGTCCCCGAGCCCGATCCGTCGTCGGGCGGCGGGGCGACCGCGCCGGCCGGGGCGCTGACCCTGCGCTACCCCGACGGGCCACACGACGCCGAGGCGCTGCTCGTCGATCCGCGCCGCGCCCGCCTGGCGATCGTCACCAAGTCGCTGGACGGGGAGGCCGGTGTCTACACCACCTCCATCCCGACGGCCCTGCCGGCACGCCGGACCCTGCGCCGGGCCGGCGCCGTGGCCCTCGGGCTCGCCAACCCGGTGACCGCCGGCGACGTCAGCGCCGACGGCAGCATCGTCGTCCTGCGCTCCTACAGCCGGCTCTTCGCCTGGAACCGCGCCCCGGGCGAGTCGCTGGCCAGGACCCTCCGGCGACCGCCCTGCGCCTCGCCCACCGCGCTGACCGACCCCCAGGGAGAGGCGGTCGCGCTGGTGCGCGCAGGACGCGTCGCGATCACGGTGAGCGAGGGCTCGCGGCCCGCGCTGCGGCGCTACACCCCGGCGCCGTGACGCGCCCGGAGGGGCCCGCGGACCCCCCGAGGATGGCCGCGCAGCGCGCGTATACTGGCCGCACCGAGGGCGATCCGGAGGCGGACCGAGTGCAGGAGATGGTGATCTACGGCGTGAGCTTCGACATGGTCGGCAAGCAGCCGATCGTGCTGCTCAAGACCGTCGACTCGAACAAGTTCCTGCCGATCTGGATCGGCCACCCCGAGGCGGCGGCGATCCTCATGAAGCTCCAGGGCGCGAGCACGCCGCGCCCGATGACCCACGATCTGCTCTCGGAGATGCTCTCCGAGCTGGACGTCAACTGCACGCGCGTCTCGGTCACCGAGCTGCGCGAGAACACCTTCTACGCGTCGATCACCCTGGCGGTCAACGGCCGCGAGCTGGAGATCGACTCGCGCCCGAGCGACGCGCTCGCCCTCGCCGTGCGTTCCAACGCGCCGATCTTCGCGGCCGAGGACGTCATCGCCGAGTCGGCGATCGAGTTCGAGCACGAGGTCGAGGACACCGAGGAGGTCGTGACGAAGTTCAAGGAGTTCCTCGACGAGGTCTCGCCCGAGGACTTCGGGGCGGGCGGCGAGGACGAGTAGGCGTCGGCTCGGGCGGCGGTCGGGGGAGCTCGGGGGGCGGCGGCGGTCCGGGATCTCAGGCGGCGGTCGGGCTCTCGACGTCCACAGCATCGGGCTAGGGAGGGAGAGGTTCCGGGGACGGTGGTGGTCCGCCGGCTGCGGGCAGCGCAACGTAGCAACCGTCGCAGTTCGCCCGAGACGTGCTACGAAGTGCTGGCTGGCGGGGAGGAACGTAGCGCGGGCGCCGCGACCAGGGACCACTGCTACGAAATACTTCCCCCTTCCCCTAGCCCTCGACTTTCGTGACCTCACGCGGCGGCGAGCGCTGATGGTGACGAGGCGGTCGTGATTTTTGGGGTGCTGGTCGGCCGGGGTGCTTGTGCCCAATATTCGTGGCGGATCAGCTCGCGGCGCAGCGCGGCGAGCATGTCGGCGTAGCTGACGGTCTGCTTGTGGCGGTACCAGGGAGCGGCGCCACGGCGGGCGTCGAGGTCGGCGTCGGGGTCGCCGTGCAGCGCGTACCACGCAACGGTGATCGTCTGCGTGAGGAAGCCGAACGGGACGGTCCGCTCGACGGCGTTGCGGACGCGGTTGCGGGCCTGGCCGACGCCGTGGGCCTTGGCCTCCTGGTGGGCGGTCTCGATCGTCCAGCGGCTGTCGTAGCGGGCGATCAACTCGGCGGTGGTGGCATCGGTGTCGGTGCTGGCGATCGCGACGTCGAAGCCGTCGCCGCGGTCGGGCTTGCGGATGAGCATGACCACGACGGGCCGCGTGTGGAACGGCCCGTACCACAGACAGGTCGTGCTCCAGACGTGCTCGACGCGGGTCTTGCCGTCGGGGCCGGTGATCGTGACGGGCTCGAACACCGCCGCGGCGGCCAGCCTGGCCAGACTCGCCAGCCGCGCGCCCTTGAGCGCCGGGCGACCGCGCTTGCCGGTCCGCGGTGGCGCCAGCGCGAAGACGGCAGCGTTGGCGCGCATCCGGGTGGTCACGGTCACGCGGTCGGGCAGGCCGCGCCACGCCCTGGTGGCATAGGCGCCGTCCATGACCAGCTCGACGATCCGGGTGGGAAAGCGCTGAAGGATCATGTCGATCAGCGTTCTGGCCAACTCGGGCTGCGACGGCCGGTCGGGATGATCGTCGTCGCGCGGCCGGAAGAGGCGAAACAGGATCGGCAGCCCGACCGCTCGGCCGCCCAGGCACTCAAGCTGCACGACGAGCACGACGACCACCCAGCAGTTCCCCCAGCGGGTGCGACGCCCCGAGCCCTCGGGCTGGGCCCCGTCGTGGAGGTAGTGCGCGCCCCACACGCGCCGCCCGGAGCGCCCGAACAGCGTGTCATCGACGGCCAAGCGGATCGGCGCGCCAACCTTGACGAACACCTCAACCAAGAAGTCCAGCAGCGCCAGCCCGAGCCGGTCGGGGTCCCAGCGCCGGCGCGCGAAGAAGTCGTGCGCGCGACTGTGATGCCAGCAGCCGGCCAGCCCGGCGGCCTGCAGCATCCCCGTGACCGTGCAGTCGCGGACCCGACCGACGAACCCGACCACCAGCATGCTGAACGTCTGAAACGAGGGTTGCGTGAAGCACGGCGCCAGCAGGGACAGCAGTCCGGCAAGCGAAGTGGGAACCTGACACACGGCGGCGACCCCCTCGGTGAAGGGCCACGGCCAGCGTCATCAGCGCCCCGCGGCCCGATGGGCTTGAACACCCACCGGATTCGGGGTCGCCGCCACCCCTCCTTTCGCCCGCTCAGACCCGCAAACCGCCGCCGCCCGCGCGATCGGCACCAAGCCTCACGACCGCGCCCTCAACCCCCGAAAGCCCGAAACTCGAGCTAGCCCGATGCGGTAGACGCCCGCGGCGCGCATTCGCCGAGATCGCCTACGGCGAGCTCACAGCCCCTGGTAGCGCCCGCTCGACGATCCCCGCCACCAGCTCGTCGAAGCCCAGGCCTCCCGCCTCGGCGGCCTGGGGCAGCAGCGAGGTCTCGGTCAGGCCGGGGATCGAGTTCGCCTCGAGGACGAAGAGCTCCCCCGCGGCCTCGTCGAGCATGAGGTCGATGCGGGCGAAGCCCGCGCACCCGAAGAGGCGCCAGACGTCAAGGGCCAGGTCCTGCGCTCGCCGAGTCAGCTCGTCCCCGAGCTCCGCTGGGCACACGAAGTCCGTGCGCCCGATCTCGTAGCGGGCCTCGAAGTCATAGAAGGCCTCCTCGCGGGGCACGGCCTCGACGACCGGGAGCACCCGCGCCCCGCCGGCGTCGTCGACGATCGAGACCGCCAGGTCGCGCCCCGCGACGTGGCGCTCGAGCAGCACCTTGGCGTCGTAGGAGAACGCGGCGACCAGCGCGCCCGGGACGTCGGCGGGCGTGCGCGCGAACTTGATCCCGAGGGCCGAGCCCTGGGCGGCCGGCTTGACCACGATCGGGAAGCGCAGGCGCTCCTCGATGGCGCCCAGCACGGAGGCCGCGCCGAGCTCCTTGAACGCCGTCTCGCCGAAGGCGTAGAACGCCGGGGTCGGGATCCCGGCCGCGCGCATCTCGTGCTTGGCGAGGACCTTGTCCCAGCAGCGGATGCACGCCGCGATGCCCGAGCCGGTGAAGGGGATGCCGAGCACCTCGAGCAGCTCCTGCACCGTTCCGTCCTCGCCGTCGCGGCCGTGCAGGGCGACGAACGCGACGTCGGGCGCCGTGTCGCGCAGCCGCTCGACGAGATCGTGCCCGACGTCGACGGCGACCACCTCGTGGCCCACGCGCTCGAGTGCGTCCTCGACGCGCCCGCCCGAGCGCAGCGAGACCTGCCGCTCGAGCGAGCGGCCGCCCTTCAGTACGGCGACTCGCGTCACCGCGCCTGCCGGCGGCGGAGCTCGAGCACCTGGGCGAGCTCGGGGTCCTCTCGTGGCGCGTCGCGCACGGGCCGGCCCGCCGGCGCCGGCGCCGTCCCGGTGAGGGTCCCGTAGAGGCCGACCTGCTCGCGGACGATCTTGCCGATGCGGCGGATGCCCTCGCGGATGTCGTCCTCCTGCACGCCCGAGAAGTTCAGCCGGAGCGACGATCCGCCGCGGCCGTCGAGGTAGGCGGCGCGGCCGGGGACGAAGGCGACGTTCTCGCGCAGGGCGCGGGCCAGCAGGTCGGTGGTGTCGATGTAGTCGGGCAGCGTCGCCCAGATGAAGAGCCCGCCCTGGGGGTAGGTCCACTCAGCCTCGCGGGGCAGGTGCTCGGCGAGGGCGTCGAGCATCACGTCGCGCCGGCGGCGATAGATCTCGGTGAGCGAGCGGACGTAGTCCTGCCAGCGGCTGCCGTCGAAGTAAGCGGCGACGAAGTGCTGGGTCATGGACGAGCTGCAGAGATCCGCGGCCTGCTTGCCGATGGTGAGCTTCTCGAGCACCGGCCGCGGCGCCGCCGTCCACCCGAGGCGGATCCCCGGTGAGAGGATCTTCGAGAAGGTGCCGAGGTAGATGACGAACTCGCCGCCGTCCAGCGCGAAGAGCGGTGTGCGCGGCTCGCCCTCGTAGCGCAGGAGGCCGTAGGGGTTGTCCTCGAGGATCAGCAGCTCGCGCTCGCGCGCGAGCGCGACGAGCGCCCGGCGGCGGTCCTCGGCCAGCGTCACCCCGGCGGGGTTCTGGAAGTTCGGCACCGTGTAGATGAACTTCGGCCGGCGCCCGTCCGCCTCGAGGCGGTCCAGGGTCGAGGCGAGCAGGTCGACGCGCATGCCGTCGCCGTCCATGGCGATCTGGACGACGTCGGCCTGGTAGGCGCAGAAGGCGGGGACGGCGCCGGGGTAGGTCGGCGCCTCGGCCACCACGACGTCGCCCGGGTCGATCAGCGCCTTGCAGACGAGGTCGATCACCTGCTGGCCCCCGGTGGTGATCAGCAGGTCGTCGGGGTCGACCTCCATGCCCTCCTCGGCCATGACCTCGACCACGCAGCGCTTGGCGGCGGCGAGGCCGTCGGTGGGGCCGTACTGCAGGGCGCGCGCGCACGAGTCGGCCGCGACGCGCTGCATGATCGCCGCGTAGCTGGAGGCGGGGAAGGTGGAGGTGTCGGGCAGGCCGCCGGCGAGCGAGATGACGTCGTCGCGCTCGGTGATGGCCATCAGGTCGCGCATCGCCGAGGATTTCATGACCTTCGTGCGCTCGGCGAAGAGCCCGGCGTAGCGCTCGAGGTCGCGGCGCGTGGAGCGCTCGCGCATGCGCCCCTCTTCGCCGTCGCGACCCGAGCTCCCCCCGGGGGAGCCGTGGTCTATCGTCATGCGGCCGCTCACGCTAGCGAACCGCCGGCGCGTGCAGCCTCCCGCATGGAGCTCATCCTCGCCATCTGTCAGGGGATCGGCCTCGCGCTCGCCGCCGGCATCCGCCCCTTCCTCCCCGCCCTCGTCGCGGGCGCCGCGGCGAGCGCGAACTTCCTCGTCAACTTCGATGGCACCGACTACGAGTTCCTCGAGGTCCCGGCCTTCCTGCTCGCCGTCACCCTGCTGCTCGTGATCGTGGTGCTCCTCGAGCGCCGGCTCGGCGAGGAGCGGGTAGAGCGCGGGCCGATCGGGGCCGCGCTGGCGGGGATCTCGCTCGGCCTCGGCGCCCTGCTCTTCGCCGGCTCGCTGGCCGACGAGGGCTACGCCTCCTGGCCCGGCGTCGTCGCCGGCCTGGCCTGCGCGGCGCTGGCCAACGCGGCGACCCGTGCGCTCTTCCACCGCACCCGCACGCGGCTGGACGACGAGGCTCGCGCGGCGCTCCCGGTCTACGCCAACGGCGTGGCCCTGCTGCTCGCCGCGCTCTCGCTCCTGCTCCCCCCGGTCGGGCTCGTCGGCTTGGGCCTCCTCGCCTGGCTGCTCTTCCGCGGCCGCCGCCGGGAGGGCGAGAAGTACGCCGGGCTGCGGATCCTGCGGTAGCGTGGCTCAACACCCTAAGAAGCTCGTCCTCACCGTTATCGACGGGGTCCGGCCGTCGGCGCTGCAGCGCGTGCTCGAGCAGGGCCGGGCGCCGGTGCTCAAGCGCCTGATCGACGACGGCGTCTACGTGGAGGACTGCGTCTCGGCCTTTCCCTCGGTCACCCCGGCGTGCGCCGCGACGATCACTACGGGGGTGGGTCTGGACCGTCACCGGATCCCCTCTATGAACTGGTATCACCGCGGGGAGTCGCGCTACGTCGAGTACGGCTCGAGCTTCAGCGCGTCGCGCGCCTTCGGGATCCGCCGCTCGCTCACCGACACCGTCTACAACATGAACCTCGCGCACCTATCCCAGGACGTGGAGACGGTGTTCGAGAGCCTCGACGACGCCGACGTCCGCACCGCGGGCACCACCTACCTCATCTACCGCGGGCGCCATCGGCACGTGGCCGCGAGCGAGCGTGCCCTCGGGCGCCTGGCCACGGCCACGATCCTGCCCCACGCCGTCTACGGGCCGCTCGAGCTGTTCTACGCCGACCTCTTCGCGAGCCGCCGCACCGGCTGCCGCGGCGCGCTCGGGATGCCCGGCGCGCGCGACGACCAGACGGGGTGCGTCGGCGCCTACCTCGTCGAGCACGACCTCTTCGACTTCCTGCTCTTCTCGCTCCCGGACAACGACACCCACTCCCACCGCCACGGCCCCCACGCGCAGGTCGACTCGCTGGCGCTGGCCGACCGCCAGCTCGAGCGGCTCATGCACGCCGCCGGCGGGCCCGACGCGTTTCTCGAGGAGCACGCGATGATCGTCGTCTCAGACCACTCGCACAGCGCCGTCGAGGCCCACATCGACCTCGAGGGGGCGTTCGGCGAGCGCCGCGTGCTCCAGCCCGCCGACCGCAACCCGCAGGACGCCGAGCTCGCGGTCTGCCCGGCGTGGCGCTGCGCCATGGTCTATGTGCTCGACCCCGGGCGCCGCGACGACCTGGCGCCCGAGGTCGCCGCGGCAGCCGGGCGCGTCGAGGGGGTCGACCTCGTGATGCGCATGGCCGGCGAGGAGGCCGTCGTGTGGAGTCCGCGCGGGGAGCTGCGCTTCGCTCCGGGCACCGCCTTCCGGGATCGCCGCGGGGTCGGCTGGGCGGCCGAGGGCGAGCTCTCGGCGCTCGGTGCGCGGGTCCGCGACGGCGTCTTCTCGAGCGTGGACTACCCGGACGCGCTGACGCGCGTCTGGTCGGCCCTTCAGTGCCCCACGGCCGGCGACGTCCTGCTCTCGGCCGCACCCGGCTGGGAGTTCCTGGACTGGGGCGGCCAGGGCCACATCGGGGCGGGAACCCACGGCTCGCTGCACCGCAACGACTCCGAGAGCATGCTGCTGTGGTGCGGGACGGGGCCGGAGTCACGTGCCGAGCGCGGCCAGTGGAGCCTGCGCGACGTCACCCCGATGGTCCGGGCTCATTTCGGGCTCGACGCCTCCTAGCCGAGGACGGTTACCCTTCCCCGTCTCATGCGGGACGAGGCCACCACCGCGGACGTCGGCTACGGGCAACGCCGTCGCGACACGGCCGCGCGCGTGGCCCGGCGCGTCGGGCACGGGACCCGCAAGCCGGGCAACTGGCTCCAGCTCGTGCGCTTCGCGGCGGTGGGCGCCACGGGCTACGTGGTCAACCTCGCCACGTTCGCCGTGCTCGTGCACGTGGCCGATCTCGACTACCGCGTCGCGGCGACGCTCGCCTTCCTCGTCGCGGTCACCAACAACTTCGCCTGGAATCGCCGCTGGACCTTCCGCAACGCGCGGTCCAACCACGCGCGCTCCCAGGCGCTGCGCTTCCTCCTGGTCAGCGTCGTCGCCTTCGGCTTCAACCTGGTCCTCCTCGAGCTGCTGGTCTCGGCGCTGGGCCTTCCCGAGGTGCCGGCGCAGGCCATCGCGGTGGCCTGCGCCACGCCGCTGAACTTCGTCGGCAACAAGCTCTGGAGCTTCCGGGCGTAAGCATCGTGCCCTCGGCGAGGCGATCGCCCGCAGGGGGCGCGCGACGGGTCGCGCTCGTGGTGTGGATCGCGGTCGCGGTGGCGATCGCGGCGCCGCCGGCGGCGCGCGCCGCGGGCCCGCCCGCATCGGGGCCCGCCGTCGCGACCGAGCGCGTGGCGCAGGCGCCCACCGACCCCAACGCGCTCACCTCGCCGGCCTCCCTCACTCGCCCGCCGCCCGGGCGCGTGCTCAGCGCCCAGGGGGCGACGGCGATCGCCGACATCGTGCCCGCGATCCGCGCCCTGCGGCGTCGCCACGGGCCCGGGCTGAGCGACCGGGCCTTCCTCAAGGGCGCCGATCGCTGGCAGGTCTCCTACTACGACGGCGGCAAGGAGGTCGGCCAGGTCCTCATCAGCGACCGCTCGGGCCGTGTCATCGAGGCGTGGACCGGCTTCCAGGTCGCGTGGTCGATGGCCCGCGGCTATCCCGGCGCCTTCGGGCGCATGGCGAACGCCTGGTACGTGTGGGTGCCGCTCTGCCTGCTCTTCGTGGCGCCCTTCGTCGATCCGCGCCGGCCCTGGCGCCTGCTGCACCTCGACCTGCTCGTGCTCCTCGGAGCGCTGTCGCTCTCCCTCGCCTTCTTCAACCACGGCCGCATCGGGCTCTCCGTGCCGCTCGCCGTGCCACCGCTCGTCTACCTGTTCGCCCGCATGCTCATGGCCGGCTTCCGGCCGCGCGCGCCGGCGAGCCCGGTGCGCTCGCTCGTTCCGTGGACGTGGCTCGTGGTGGCGACGGTGTTCCTCGTCGGCTTCCGGGTCGGGCTCAACGTCGCCGACGGGAACGTCATCGACGTCGGATACTCGGGGGTCATCTCCGCCGACCGGCTGACCCACGGCGAGCCGATCTACGGCGGCTTTCCCAAGGACGACGAGCACGGCGACACCTACGGCCCCGTGAACGCCTACGCCTACGTGCCCTTCGAACAGGCCTTCCCCTGGAGCGGGCGCTGGGACGACCTTCCCGCCGCGCACGGCGCGGCGGTCGCCTTCGACCTCCTGACGATCGTCGCGTTGTTCCTTCTCGGCCGGCGCATCCGCGGCCCCGACCTCGGCGCGATGCTCGCCTACGGCTGGGTGACCTTCCCGTTCACCCTGCTCGTCTCGAGCTCGGGCTCCAACGACAGTCTCGTCGCGCTGCTCGTCGTGGTGGCGCTGCTGGTGGCGGCGCGTCCGGTCCCGCGCGGGGCGGCGGTCGCGCTGGCCGGGCTGACGAAGTTCGCGCCGCTCGCGCTCGCGCCGCTGTTCGCCACCTACGCCCCGGGTCGGCGCACGCTCGCGCCCGGGCGGCTCCTGCGCTTCGGGCTCGGCTTCGTCGTGGCCGCCGCGGTGATCATGGCGCCGGTGCTCCTGCGCGGCGACCTGCACCTCTTCTACGACCGCACGATCGGCTACCAGAACGATCGCGGGTCGCCGTTCTCCCCATGGGGCCTGTACGGCGGGCTCGACGCGCTCCAGGCGGCCGTGAAGCTCGCCGGCGTCGCGCTCGCCCTGCTCGTCGCGCTGGTCCCGCGCCGGCGCGACCTGCGGGCCCTCGCCGCGCTCGGGGCGGCCGTGCTCATCCTCCTGCAGCTCGGCCTCACCCACTGGTTCTACCTCTACGCGGTGTGGTGGTTCCCCTTCGTCCTGGTGGTGCTGTTCGCGCCGCCCGGCGCCGAGCGCGAGGAGCCGCCGCTCACGCTCGGGGCGCAGGAAGCAGAAGCTGCTCGATCGCGTCCGCCCGTCGCCGTCGGCTCGCCCGGATGAGCACGGCGTTGAGCCAGGGGTCGTCCTCGGTCGTCTCGAAGCGGACCGGCAGCTGGGTCAGCAGCGCCTCCACCGCCTGCTCGCGGCGCACGCCGATCACGCCGCCGCGGCCCCCGGTCATGCCGACGTCGCTGATGTAGGCGGTCCCGCCGGGCAGCACCCGCGCGTCGGCGGTGGGCACGTGGGTGTGGGTGCCGACCACCGCGGTGACGCGCCCGTCGAGGTGCCAGCCCATGCCGACCTTCTCGCTCGTCGCCTCCGCGTGCATGTCGACCAGCACCTGGTCGGCGTCGCCAACCCGCGCGAGGGCGGCCTCGGCCTCGGGGAAGGCGGCCCGGCCGGCCTGCATGTAGAGGTTGCCCGAGAGGCTGACCACGCCGATCGAGACGCCGTCGCGCTCCACCGTCGCCGTCCCGTGGCCGGGCTGGCTGTGGAGGAAGTTCGCCGGGCGCACGATGCGCGGCTCGTCGTCGAGATAGCGCCACACCTCGCGGTGGCGGTAGGTGTGGTTGCCCAACGTGATGACGTCGGCCCCGGCGGCGAACAGCTCGTTCGCCGTCTTGGGCGTGATCCCGACGCCGCCCGCGGCGTTCTCGCCGTTGACGACCACGAAGGTCGGGTCGTGGCGCTCGCGGATCTCGGGCAGCAGCCGCGCGAAGACGCGACGCCCGACGCTGCCGACGACGTCGCCGACGAAGAGGATGGTGGTGGTCGAGGCCTCGGGCACGGAGCGGGAGGGTAGTCCGGCAGTATCCTCGACCGCGATGGCCTTTCCGCAGACCCGCCTGCGTCGCCTGCGCCGCACCGGCGTCCTGCGCGACCTGGTGCGCGAGACCGAGCTCTCCGCTCGCCATCTGATCCTGCCGCTGTTCGTGGCCGCCGGTCTCGAGGGCCGCGAGGCGATCGAGTCCATGCCCGGGATCGAGCGTCTGTCGATCTCCCAGGCCGTGCGCGAGGCGGGCGAGGCCGCGGCGCTCGGCGTGCCCGCCGTGCTGCTCTTCGGCATCCCCTCGGCCAAGGACGCCGAGGGCTCGGAGGCGTGGGACGACGAGGGCGTCGTCCAGCTCGCCACGCGCGCGATCAAGGACGCCCACCCCGAGATGCTCGTCGTCACCGACCTCTGCCTGTGCGAGTACACGAGCCACGGCCACTGCGGCGTGCTTCGCGACGACGGCCAGGTGGACAACGACGCGACGCTCGAGCTTTTGGCCCGCACGGCGGTGAGCCAGGCTCGCGCCGGCGCTGATCTCGTCGCGCCGAGCGACATGATGGACGGGCGCGTGGGCGCGCTTCGCGCGGCGCTCGACGACGAAGGCCTGGCCGACACCCCGATCCTGGCCTACAGCGCCAAGTTCGCCTCGGCGTTCTACGGGCCGTTCCGCGACGCCGCCGGCTCCGCGCCGGCCTTCGGCGACCGGCGCGGCTACCAGATGGACCCGGCCAACGGCGACGAGGCGGTACGCGAGGCGCTGCTCGACGTGCAGGAGGGCGCCGACCTGGTCATGGTCAAGCCCGCGCTGCCCTACCTCGACGTCCTGCGACGCGTGAAGGACGCGACCCGGCTGCCGGTGGTCGCCTACAACGTCAGCGGCGAGTACGCGATGATCAAAGCGGCCGCGAGCGCCGGATACCTGGATGAGCGCGCCGCAGTGCTCGAGGCGCTGACCTCGATCCGCCGCGCGGGCGCCGACATCGTCATCACCTACCACGCCAAGGACGTCGCCACATGGCTTCGCGAGCAGCACTAGCGGTCCCGAAGGTCCGCAGCCGCAGGGACGGCGCGGCCGTCGCGCTCGACGACCTCGACCGGCGCCTGCTCAACCTCATGCAGGGCAGCTTCCCGATCGAGCCGCGGCCCTTCGCCGCCGTCGCCCGCGAGGCCGAGCTGCCCGAGGACGAGGTGCTGCGCCGCGTCCGCCGCCTGCTCGACGAGCGCATCATCCGCGAGATCACGCCGATCTTCGACACGCGAGCGCTCGGCTACCGGTCGATGCTCGTCGCCGCCAAGGTCGACGCCGAGAACCCCCATCGCGCTGCGCGCCTCATCAACGCCCACCCCGGCGTCTCGCACAACTACCTGCGCAACCACGACTTCAACCTGTGGTTCACGCTCGCCGTCGAGCCCGGCTCGCGGCTGGGGCTGGACGGCACGATCGAGGCGCTGGCGGCCGAGACCGGGGCGGAGTCGATCCGCCAGCTCCCCACCCTCAAGCTCTTCAAGATCCGCATGGACCTCGAGATGGAGGGCGACACCAAGGCGCTGGCCTCGGCCGCCCAGGCGGTGGCCCCCGCCGAGGTCGATCCCCAGCCCTACGACGATCTCGACATCGCGGTCATCCGCGCGACGCAGGGGCCGTGGGAGGCCGTCTCCGAGCCCTACGCCAAGCCGGCCGCCGAGATCGGGATCTCCGTCGAGGCGCTCATCGAGCATCTCCACGGGATGCAGGAGCGCCGGCTGCTCCGCCGCGTGGCCGCGATCCTCTTCCACCGCCGCGCGGGCTTCTCGGCCAACGGCATGGGCGTGTGGAAGGTTCCCGACGAGCGCATCCTCGAGGTCGGAGGCCGGATGGCCGCCTTCCGCGGGATCTCGCACTGCTACCAGCGCCCGACCTACGCGGACTGGCCCTACTCGGTGTTCACCATGGCCCACGGGCGCTCCAAGGAGGAGTGCGACGCGATCCTCGACGCGATCGCCCAGGACACGGGGATCGAGGAGCGCACGACGCTCTACTCCTCGACGGAGTTCAAGAAGATCCGCCTGCTGTACTTCACGGACGCCTTCGAGCAGTGGGAGCGCGCGCACTCCTGACCGGGCCCGCCGCGCGTCCCTCGTGACCGTCTCGCTGCGCGACACCCGCTCCGCCGAGCTCTACCGCCGCGCGGTGCGGGTGCTCCCCGGCGGCGTGAACTCGCCCGTGCGGGCGATGCGGTCGATCGGGCGCGACCACCCGGTCTTCGCCGATCACGCGGAGGGAGGCGAGCTCGTCGACGCCGACGGCAACCGCTACGTCGACTGGGTCTGCTCGTGGGGGCCGCTCATCCACGGCCACGCCGCCCCCGAGGTCATCGCCGCGGTCACCGAGGCGGCGGCGAAGGGAACCAGCTTCGGCGCGCCGACGGCCGGCGAGGTCGTGCTGGCCGAGGAGATCGCCGACCGCATGGAGTCCGTCGAGATGCTGCGCATGACCTCGTCGGGCACCGAGGCGGCGATGAGCGCCATCCGCCTCGCGCGCGCCGCGACGGGCCGCGAGCGCCTGCTGAAGTTCGCCGGCGCGTACCACGGCCACGTCGACGGGCTGCTCGCGCAGGCCGGCTCGGGCCTCGCCACCCAGGGCATCCCGGCGAGCCCCGGCGTTCCCGAGGGAGCCGTCGCGGCGACGCGCATCGCTCCCTGGAACGACCTCGAAGCGGTTCGCGAGGCGGTGCGCGCCGAGCCGTTCGCGGCGATCCTCGCCGAGCCCTACGCCGCGAACATGGGCCTCGTGCCGCCGGCCCCGGGCTTCCTCGACGCGCTGCGCGAGCTGGCGGACGAGACGGGCGCGCTGCTGGTCTTCGACGAGGTCATCACCGGCTTCCGCGTCTCGCGCGGCGGCGCCCAGGAACTCACCGGGGTCATGCCCGACCTGACGGTGATGGGCAAGGTGCTCGGCGGTGGGCTGCCCGCCGCGGCCTACGGCGGGCCGGCCGCGCTGATGGAGCGCGTCGCCCCGGCGGGCGACGTCTACCAGGCGGGCACGCTCTCGGGCAACCCGCTCGCGGTCGCCGCCGGCCTGGCGACCCTGCGGCGCCTGGACGAGAGCGCCTACGCGCGCCTCGCCGCGGTGACCGGCGAGCTCGGCGACGCGCTGCGCGAGGCGGCCGCCGAGGCCGGCGTGCCGGTGCAGGTGGCGACCGCACCCGGGCTGCTGACGGTGTTCTTCTCCGAGCGCGAGGTCACCGACTACGCGGGCGCCGCTGCCTGCGACCTCGAGGCCTACGGCGCCTGGTGCCGCGGGCTGCTCGCTCGCGGCGTCTATCCGCCACCCTCGCAGTTCGAGGCGTGGTTCCCGAGCCTCGCCCACACCTCCGAGCACGTCGGCCGGACGGCGGAGGCCGCGGCGGCGGCCTTCGCGCAGGTGGCGGCGTGAGCGTGCTGCGGCGCCTGGCGGCGGACCTGCGCGCCGCCGGCGCACCGCTGGCGGGCGCCGTGGTCGAACCCGATCCGCACGTACGCGAGGACGCCCGCTACGGCGCGCTCGCCGCTGCGGGGCCGCGCGCGGAGGGACGCCAGGCCGACTACGAGCTGCTCGTCGAGGCCATCCGCGAGGGCTACCTGCTGCACTACGACGCCGGCCGCGTGGTGGACGGGGGCGACCCCGACCTGGCCCTGCTCGCCGGCGACCGGCTCTACGCCGACGGCCTCGCGCGGCTCGCAGAGCTGGGCGACCTCGAAGCGGTGCGCGAGCTCGCGGACGTCATCTCGCTCGGCGCCCAGGCCCACGCGATCGGCGACGCGGACCTCGCCGACGCCGTGTGGGAGGCGGGGGTGGTCGCGGTGGGCTGGGGCTCGACACGAGCCCACGAAACCGCCAAGGCGGCTGCCCGCGCCGGGGAGGCGGGAGCCGCCCAGGCCCTGCGAGCCGCCTCGCGCCAGGCGCGGGCCAACGTGGCGCCCGGGCGTTGACCCCCTGAGCCGCGTCGCGTGCGCGGCGCGTAGGCTTGACGAGGGGTATCGTTCAGCCCGCTTCCGGAGCACCCGTTTCCCATGGCCGACCGCCGATCCAAGACCAAGTCCAAGTACACCGTCGACCGCAACATCCCGGGCGGCTTCGAGGGCGAGACCGTCACCCGGCGGCGCTTCATGGTCGGCGGGGCGCAGGCCCTCGGCGGCGTTGCCGTGGCCGCCTTCGCGCTGCCCGCGCTCGGCTTCGCGCTGGGCCCCGTGTTCGAGCGCGAGAGCTTTCGCTGGCAGGACATCGGCGCCGTCGGCGACTTCGGCAAGGACAACTACAGGCCGAAGGTCATCGAGATCGTCACGGGCATCGGTGAGGCCGGGAAGAGCACGGTCTACGTGCGCCGCCGCAATCCGCAGTTCGACCATGACACCGAGGACGAGTACAACCAGGTCATCGCGATCTCGACGCGCTGCGCGCACCTCGGGTGCCCGGTGCGCTGGATCGAGGCGTCCCAGCGCTTCATCTGCCCCTGTCACGGCGGGGTCTACGACTTCGCCGGCCAGCGCACGGGCGGACCGCCGGTCCGGCCGCTGGACCGCTTCTTCACGCGGATCCGCAACGGGCGCGTGCAGCTCGGCCCGCGCTACAGCGTGAACTCCGAGCTCGAGCGCTACACCCCGCGCGACCCGGGCGAGACGCTCAACGGCATCGGCCCCTACGTCTACCCGCCACGCTTCTCGACCCCGAACCCGCCGCCGAACTCGAACACGAAGACCTGGTGAGAGAGAGGCCATGAAGCTCAAGCTCCCCAACCCCGTGCCCGACGGCCTCCGCCCGCGGCCGCCGCAGCCCGGCGAGGAGCTCAACGGCGACGGCAAGCTCAAGCCGCACGAGCGCGCGTTGCGCGACGCCAAGGAGGCGGGCATCTCGGCCGCCGACTGGGTCGACGAGCGCACCTCGCTGGCGGGCGGCCTCCGCTGGTCGCTGTTCCGCAAGGTGCCCAAGGGGACGAACTGGTTCTACACGCTCGGCTCGGCGACGCTGTTCGCCTTCCTCTCCCAGGCGGTGACCGGGGTCTTCCTCGCGATGTACTACGACCCGTCGCCGACGGGCGCCTACGAGTCGATCCGCTACGTGACCAACGAGGCCTTCCTCGGCGAGTTCGTCCGCGGCATGCACAAGTGGGGCTCGACGGTGATGGTCATCCTCATCTTCCTCCACATGGCGCGGACGTTCTTCTTCGGCGCCTACAAGTACCCGCGCGAGCTGAACTGGGTGATCGGCGTGGTGCTGCTGATCCTCACCATGACGATGTCGTTCACGGGGTACCTGCTGCCCTTCGACGACCGCTCCTACTGGGCGACGATCGTCGGCGTGAACATCAACGGCACCGGGCCGTTCATCGGGCCCTTCCTGTCCGACTTCCTGCGCGCCGGGCCCGAGTTCGGCGCGACCACGCTC
This sequence comes from uncultured Actinomycetes bacterium, assembly GCA_963728925.1. Lineage (GTDB taxonomy): Bacteria > Actinomycetota > Thermoleophilia > Solirubrobacterales > Solirubrobacteraceae > JBBPZA01. The sequence goes on from CAVSMB010000002.1 coordinate 129,019, forward strand.
TCGCGCTTCTACGCGATCCACATGCTGCTCGTCCCCGGAGCGATCTTCGCGATGATCGGCGCCCACCTCTACCTCGTCGCCAAGCTCGGGACCACGGCGCCGCCGTGGCTGAAGAGCGAGGAAGACGAGCGCCTGCGCGAGGCCGGGGTCTAGGGTCTTGAACCGCGCGCAGAAGGAGGCCTACCTCCGGGAGTACTCAGTCCAGAAGTCGCAGGGCAAGCCGTTCTTCCCCTACGCCATGGCCAAGGACTCGGCCATGGCGCTGCTCGTGATCCTCGTGATCGTCGCCTTGTCCATCGTGCTCGGCGCCGAGCTCGGTCCCAAGGCCGACGCCACGACGACGACGTACGTGCCGCGCCCGGAGTGGTACTTCTTCTTCCTCTTCGAGCTGCTGCGGGTCATCAAGCCCGACTACCTGACGCCGCTGGCGACGATCGGGGTCCCGACGATCGCCCTGATCCTGCTCTTCCTGCTGCCGTTCTACGACCGCAGCCCGGAGCGCCGGCCCGAGCGCCGGCCGATCGCGACCACCGCCGGCATCCTCGTGATCTTCGCGATGGCCTACCTCACCTTCCTCGGCGCGAACGCCGGCTCGCCGACGCAGATCGACATGCAGCCCCCGAGCGGCCTGAGCGCGCAGGCGCGCAGCCAGTACAACCAGGGCAAGCTCGTCGCCGCGCAGTCGGGGTGCCTGGCGTGTCACAAGATCGGCGAGAACGGCAACGACGGCCCCGGGCCGCCCCTGGCCCAGATCGGTGACCGCCTGCCCAGGCAGGCGATCGCCCGCACCCTGGAGAACCCGACGGCGCCGATGCCCTCGTTCCGCAACCTGCCACCGCAGAAGTTCGACGCGCTGGTGGGCTTCCTCTCCAACCTCCGCTGACGCGGGTTCGATGAGCGCCGTGGCGGCCCCCGAGGCGCGCACCGGTACCTCGCTGGACGAGGGCCAGGTGCGCGCGATGTTCGACCGCATCGCGGGCGTCTACGACCGGATGAACGGGGTGATGACTGCGGGGCTCCACCACCGCTGGCGCCGGCGTGCGGCCGACCTCGCGGCGATCGGGTCGGGCAGCCGCGTGCTCGACGTCGCGACGGGCACGGGGGACCTGGCGGTGGAGCTCGCGCGGCGCGTCGGGCCAAGCGGCGAGGTGATCGGCTCGGACTTCTCGGAGCGGATGCTCGAGCGGGCAAGGGCCAAGGCCCCGGGTATCGCCTTCGAGCAGGCCAACGCGCTCGCTCTGCCCTACCCCGACGATCGCTTCGACGCGGCGACCGTCGGCTTCGGCGCGCGCAACTTCTCAGACCTCGAGCGGGGGCTCGCCGAGATGGCGCGCGTGGTCCGGCCCGGGGGTCGCGTCGTGGTGCTCGAGCTCACCACGCCGACCAGGCCGCCGTTGTCGACCTTCTACCGGGTGTGGTTCGATCGCATCGTGCCGCTTCTCGGCCGCGTGGCCCGCGATCCCGACGCCTACGCCTATCTGCCCAATTCCGTGCGCCGCTTCCCCGGTCCCGGTGCCCTGGCCGCGGCGATGTCGCGCACCGGGCTCGAGCGGATCCGCTGGATCCTCACTGCCGGTGGGATCATCGCGATCCACGTCGGCGAGGTGCCCCTGCCGTGAGACTCCCTGTGTCAACCCTCCTGCGTGGTGAGGCGCTGGAGGGTGTTGTGGCGGGCGGGGTCGTAGACGTCGCCGTCCTGCCAGATGCGCCAGAGGACGCCGGTCCAGGCGCGGCCGAGGATGCGGATGGCGTGTGGGTGGGTGCAGCCGCGGGCGCGGGCGCGGGTGTAGATGTCGGCGGCCCAGGGGTTGGTGCGGCGGCTGGTGTCGGCCATGGTGGCGATGGCCGCCCGGAGGCGGTGGTCGCAGGCCCAGCGGAAGCGGGCGCGTTTGGATTTGCCCGACTCGACGGCGACGGGGGCTTGGCCGGCGTCGCTGGCGAGGGCGGCTTTGGTGGGGTAGCGGTCGCGGCAGTCGCCGATCTCGGCGAGCAGGGTGGCGGGGCAGACGGCGGTCTTGGGGTCGCGGAACAGCGACTGGAACGTGGCTCCGTCGGGGTGCTCGAGCAGTCCGGCGCGGATTTCGCTGGTCAGCTCGGCGATGCGCTGAACGATCGGTTCCAGCGCGGCGACCAGCGCGAGCACGATCTGGCGGCGTGCCTCGGTTTCCAGGACGTCGGCGCGGCCGCTGGCGGCATCGCGCAGCCGGCTGAGCAGCTCGCCGGCGGAGCGGCGGCCGCAGTAGCCGTGGCGGGCGAGGAAGCGAGCCATGCGCTGTTCGCCGAGGCCATGCGCGTCGGCGGGCGAGGGGTAGCGCCGCAGGAACGCGAGGGCGATCGGGCTGTCGATATCGGCGAACGTCTGCGCGGCGCCGGGCCAAAAGCTTTCCAGTTGGGCGCGCAGCTCGTTGGCGATCGCGACGCGGTGGGCGACGAGGTCCTCGCGCGCACGGGTCAGCGCGCGCAGCGCCTTGGTCTGATCGCGGTCGGGCACCAGCACACGGAAGCGGTGGCTGTCGGTGCGGGCCAGCTCGGCGAGCACGAAGCTGTCAAAGCTGTCGGTCTTGCCGCCGGCGGCGCTGAAGCGCGGGCGCATCGCGGCGACTTGGTTGGGGTGCACGGCGATCACGTGCAGGCCGGCGTCGAGCAGCCGCTCGGTGAGCAGCCCGTCCGGGCGCTCGATCGCCACGCGGGCGACCTCGAGCTCGAGCAGCCGTGCGCACAGCGCGCGGATGCCACGCTCGTCATGGGCGAAGCGGCGGCCCTCGACGATCCGCCCCTCGCCGTCGACGACGCAGCAGGCGTGTTCCTCACTGGCCCAGTCGATGCCAGCAAAGCGATCCTCCACGACTTCCTCCTTCCGACGGCGTTGACTGCGGCCGGCGACGAGGTACCGTGGCGGGTGCTCATTGACGGCGCTCGGGTGGCGCAACTCCCTGTTGCCACTCAGGGCACCTCGACGGATCGCCGGGAGGCGCTGGTCTCACGCTGGCCCTCAAGAGGGGCAAGCACCGCTGGCGCTCTCCCGACGACCGCCGGCAGCACCAAGGATGACCAATGAGCGCCCCGACGGTCGAGGCCGTCGTCCTGGCGGGCGGCGACCACCTGCCGGCGCTGCTGTCGCGGCTGGAGGGGCGGCTCGCCGAGCTGGCCGCCGGCCATGGGGCGACGCTGGCGCAGGAAGCCGGCCCGACGATCGCCGCGGGCGGGAAGCGCCTCCGCCCGCTGCTGCTCTTCCTCGCCTCCGGCCGCGAGAGCACCGACGGGGTGCTGCGCGCGGCCGCCGCGGTCGAGCTGGTCCACAGCGCAACGCTCGTGCATGACGACGTCCTCGACGGCGCGGCGCTGCGTCGCGGGCGGCCCACCGTCGTGGCCCGCTCGGGTCGCGCGATGGCGACGGCCACCGGCGACCTGCTCTTCTCGCGGGCCTTCGCGGAGCTCGCCGCCAACGGTCGCGCCGACGAGCTGCGGGTCCTCTCCAGTGCCAGCTCGGCGCTCGCCCAAGGCGAGCTCGCCCAGCGCGAGGACGCCTGGGACGCGACGATTCCGACCGGGCGCTACCTCGAGCGCTGCGAGCTCAAGACGGCGGCGCTCTTCGAGGCGGCCGCACGCCTCGGAGCGCTCGAGGGTGGCGGTCGCGCCGACCGGCTCGCTGCCTTCGGGCGCTCGATCGGGCTCGCCTTCCAGCTCCTGGACGACGTGCTCGACGTCTCCGGGCCCGAGGACCGGACGGGCAAGGGCCGGGGGACCGACCTCCTTGACGGCACCGTCACCCTCCCGCTGATCCTCGCGCGCGCGCGCGATCCCGAGCTCGCCGCGCGGGACGTCCGCTCGATCCGGACGCCCGGAGAGGCCGAGGCGGTCTGCGATCGCATCGAGGCCACGGGCGCGCTGGACGACGCGCGCCACAGAGCGCTCGAGATCGTGGCCGAGGCAAAGCGCTCCCTCCCCGACGTGGACCAGCGCCAGGCGCTCGAGCTCGTCGCCGACGGGGTCGTCGACCGGTACGCCTAGCGCCGGCTTGACGGCGCGTTGACGGGACGATGACGGGGGAGAGCGATCGTGCGCCCCGTCAACCACCGATGAGGAGATGGCCATGGCGACGACGCCCACCATCGACGAGGCGAGGCTCGAGGAGTTCATGGGTCGCTTCGTGCAGGACCTGGGAGCAGGAGCGACCGCGCCGCTCGTGCTGATCGGCGACAAGCTCGGGCTTTACAAGGCGATGGCCGACGGCCGGCCCGTCACGCCCGCCGAGCTGGCCGAGCGCACCGACTGCCACGAGCGCTACGTGCGCGAGTGGCTGAGCCAGCAGGCGGCCAGCGGGTACGTCGAGTACGACCCGGCCGAGCGCAGCTTCCGGCTGCCGCCGGAGCACGCGATGGCGCTTGCCGACGAAGACAGCCCGGTGTTCGTCCCGGGCGCCTTCCAGCTGCTCGCGGCGATCATCAAGGACGAGCCGCACATCACCGAGCGCTTCCGCTCCGGCGAGGGCTTCGGCTGGCACGACCACGACCACGACCTCTTCGAGGGCACCGAGCGCTTCTTCCGCCCCGGGTACCTCGCCAACCTGGTCGGCGAATGGCTGCCGTCGCTTGCCGGCGTGGTCGACAAGCTCGAGGCGGGCGCGCACGTCGCCGACATCGGCTGCGGCCACGGCGCCTCGACGATCCTGATGGCGAAGGCCTACCCGGCCTCCGAGTTCGTGGGCTCCGACTACCACGAGGGCTCGATCGAGGCGGCCCGTCGCGCGGCCGAGCGCGCCGGCGTCGCCGATCGCGTGACGTTCGAGGTGACCTCCGCGCAGGCGTTCGACGGCGGCCCGTACGACCTCGTGTGCGTGTTCGACGCGCTGCACGACATGGGCGACCCGGTCGGCGCGGCCCGCCACGTGCGCTCCCAGCTGGCCGACGACGGCACGTGGATGGTCGTCGAGCCGTTCGCCGGCGACGCCCTCGAGGAGAATCTCAACCCGGTCGGCCGGGTGTTCTACGCCGCGTCGACCACGGTGTGCACCCCGGCGTCGCTGAGCCAGGACGTCGGGCTGGCGCTCGGGGCCCAGGCCGGCGAGGCGCGGCTCGCCGACGTGCTCCGCGAGGGCGGCTTCACGCGGATCCGACGGTCCGCGGAGACGCCGTTCAACCTCGTGCTCGAGGCGCGCCCCTAAGCAGCCGCCAGCGCGGCCAGTGAGCGCAGGGACGCGCTCACTGCGCCCCGCTGGGCCTCCAGCCGGCCGGCTTCCTCCTCGGGGATCTCCACGTGCACCGCGATCCGGGTACCCGGATCCAGCGCGTCCAGCTGCCATTCGAACACGAGATAGCTGACCAGGCAGGAGATCGTCAGCCGGCGGCCGTCCCCGTCGGCGCGCAGCGTCTGGGGCATGGGGAAGTCCGGGTAGCCGTCCGGGTAGAGCGTGATGTCGCCCTCCCCTTCGCGGCCGTGCCGCTCAACGGTCTCGATCCCCTCCCACCACTCGGGGATGCGCGACGGGTCGTAGAGGAGCTTCCACACCTCCTCGACCGGCGCCCTGGTCGTGGTGCTGTCATCGAACGTCGGCAAGGGCCTCCAATCCGCGCAGCTCGACAGCCACGCGATCGAGCTCGTGGGACGGGTTGACGATGCCGGTGACGGGCGGGCGCCCGAGGTCGACCAGCGACGCGAGGTGCTCGCGCCTGAACAGGTCCTCGCCCGCCAGCCGGCGCCAGTGGCGATCGGCCTCGCGCAGGCGCGTGGAAGCCAGCTCCACGTCGCCACGGCTGCGGGCGACGAGGGCCTGGACGAACGTCATCCTCGCGACCAGCACGGCGGGGCGGTGGGCTGCCCGGATCGGCTCGAGCGCCGCCGAGCGGATTTCGGCCTCGGCCTCGTCGGGGCGCCCGGCTCGCGCCAGCGCCTCGGCGCGGCGCAGCCGCGCATCGGGCCGCACGATCGGCGGGTCGCCTGCGAGCGCTCGTCCGAGCAGCCGCTGCGCGCGCTCGTGGTCGCCGGCCAGCGCGGCGAGCAGCCCCGCGTCGTGGTCGGCCAGCGCGGTGATCGCCGGTGAAGCGAGCCGCTCCCCCAGCTCCGCCTGGCGGTTGCTCGCCGCGCGCGCCTCGTCGTGGCGGCCGAGCAGAGCGAGCACGCTGGCCCGCAGCCCGGCCATCTGGAACGCGATCACGGGGATCGGCGTCGTGATCGCCTCGCCGCGCTCGGCGTGCTCGAGCGCGCGTTGCAGCGCGCCCGAGGCGACTGCGATGCAGGCCGCGTTCGCCCAGCCGCTGTAGGCGAGGTCTGGCCGGCCCGCCGCCTCCCCCGCCTCGCCCGATGCGACGAGCGCCGTCTCGGCCTCGTCCAGCCGCCCCTCCGCGATCAGGGCGAAGCTCTCGAGGCTGCGCAGGTGGTGGCGGCGCAGGGGCGGGTGCTCGAGGTCCAGTCCCAGCGCCTCGAGCTCGGCCAGCGTGCGCGCCGCCGCGGCGACGCCCTCGATCGTCACCTCGCTCCAGCCCCGAATCAGCAGCAGCTCGACGCGGGTGTCGGGATCGGCGGCGTCGGCGGCGTCGAGCGCGTCGATGCCCAGCTGGGCCGAGCGGCGGGCGCGCCCGGGGTCGCACAACGTGCCGCGGAACCACCCCGCCGCGCGCCGGTGGGCGGCGGCGCGGTCGCCGGCATCGAGCATCGCGATGGCCCGCTCGAGCTCGGTCAGCGCGGGCTCGCGGCGCCCGAGGTGGGCGAGCGTGCCGGCCAGCTCGAGCCGGATGCCGGCGTCGGCGGGGCGCAGCTCGGCTGCTTCGGCGAGGTACGCGGTCGCCTCGGCCAGCGCCGTCGCCCGCACGGCGCCGAGCGCAGCCTCGACAAGGCGCTCCGCGGCGAGGTCGTCGCGCCCGGCCAGGCGCAGGTGGCGCGCGGCCTCGGCCGGGCTGGCGCCGAGCGCGCGCCCGAGCGTCTCATGATGCATCGCGCGGCGCGGGTCCTGCAAGCCGGCGACGACTGCCTCGCGCAGCAGGTCGTGCCGGAAGCCGAAGCGCCCGTCCGCGCTGTGGAACAGTCCGCAGTCCATCGCGCCGAGCACGGCCTCGGGGCGTGCCAGGGCCGCCAGCTCGACCCGATCCAGCGGCCGCCCGGCGACGGCCGTCAGCTCCGCTGCGTCGCGGGCGGGCTCGTCGAGGCCGGCGATCGCCGCACGCACGGCGCCGCGCAGCGACGCGGGCGGACCGCGGTCGCCGGCGGCGGCGGCACGAGCGCTCTCCAGCGCCAGAAGGGGGTTGCCGTCGGCTGCGGCGATCACCCGCTCGCGCGCGGTGGCGTCCAGTGCGCTGACCGCGCCGACCAGCGCCTCGAGATCGACTCGCGTGAGCGGCAGCAGCCCGAGCTCGAGCACCTCAATGCCGCGGCCGCGCGCGGCGTGCACAAGAGCGTCGACCTCGCCGCGCGGCGGCGTCGTCCGGCGGGTGAGCAGGATCAGCACTGGCAACCGCTCGATCCGTCGCGCGAGATATGCGGCCAGCTCGAGCGTGGGCGGGTCGGCGAGGTGGACGTCGTCGAACACCAGCAGGAGCGGGCGGTCGGCTGTCGCATGTTCAGCGAGCTCGACCGCGGCCTCGAACAGCCGCGCGCGGGCGAGCTCGGGCGGGACGTCGACGGGGGCGGCTCGGGGGCGGCCGAGGCGGCGCGGCAGCGACGGCGACAGCCGTCCCAGCTCCTCCGGCCACTGGACGTCGGGGGGCGGGGGGTCGAGCCCGCGGGCGAGCCCGGCCAGCAGCTCGATCCACGGTGCGAACGGCGGGGCCCCGCCGAGATCGACCGCGCTGCAGCGTGCCGCGCGAGCGTTCCCGGCGGCACGCGCGTGCGCGACCAGCTCCGCGGCGAGGCGGGTCTTGCCGATGCCGCCCTCCCCGCTTAGCACGACCACGGCGCCGCTCCCGCCGCGCACGCGCTCCCACAGGTCCGCGAGCGCAGCGAGGTCAGCGTCGCGCCCGATGAGCGGCGGGCCGTCGGCGCGCGGCGCGGCCGCGCCGCCCTCGGAGGGCGGCGCGGGGGCCTCAGCTTCGCGGATCGCCGCGACGAGCGCCCGCGTCTGGGCTGACGGCGCGAGGCCGAGCGCCTCTCTGAGCCGATTCGACAGGCGGTCGTAGGCGGCCAGCGCGCCGGCGCGGTCGCCGGCGGCGGCCATCCGGCTCATCAGGTCGCGCGCGGCGTCCTCGTCAAGCGGGTCAAGAGCCAGCCGGCGGCGCGCCCAGGCGACCGCCTCGGCGGGCGTGAGCGCCGCCGCGGCGAGCCGGGTGTAGGCCGCGCCGAGCCGCTCCGCGAGCTCGTCGCGCGCCTCCAGCACCCAGTCCTCGTCGAGGCCCGCGAGCAGCGGACCACGGTGGAGCTCGACCGCGGCCTCCAGGCGCCCGGCGGCGACGTGCGCCTCGAACTCCGCGAGGTCGGTGTCGCAGTGCAGCGCGATCCGCTCGCGCCCGGCGTCCAGCGGCTCGTCGGTGCCGAGCGCCCGGCGCAGCTCCCACAGCGCGCTGCGCAGCGAGGCACGGGCGCTGGAGTCCAGAACGTCGGGCCAGAAGCGCGCGGCGACGGCGCCGCGGGCGTGCTCGCCGGAATGCAGCGCGAGCCAGGCCAGCAGGCTCCAGGCGCGGCGACTCGCGGGTGGCGCGACGGGGCGGCCGTCCACGTCGACCTCAAACGCCCCGAGCAGCTGCACGCGCAGCATGGGGAAAGCCTAACCGCCGACCCGACCCCTGCTCCGGAGGAAGGCGCGGATCTCTGCGTTGAGTCGTTCGCACGCCTCCAGATTGATCAGGTGACCGATGCCCAGCGCGTCCACGAATCCGGCGAGGCAGTCGGCGTACTCCGGCAGCCTGAATCCATCGGGCGGATCCGATGAGAGACCCACGCCGGGCGCGTCCCAGCAGCGGCTAGTACTCCACGCGGAAGTTGCCGATCAGGGTGATGGCGTTGCCGTCGGGGTCGGTGATCGCCGAGAGCTCGACCCCTTTGTTGACGGGCTGGATCTCGCCGGTCGCCACGCCCCGCGTCGCGAGCTCGTCCCGGGTGGCCGCCAGGTCGTCGACGGCGAAGTTCAGCAGCCCGGACCCCGCCCGGTCACCGTCGACGGTGACCTGCACCCAGCCGCCGGTGGTCACCTGCCACTCCACCAGGCTCGACATCGGCCGGTTGTCGGCGGGTCGCCCGAAGAGCGCCTCGTACCACGCGTCGGCCCGCTCGAGATCGGCGACCGGCACCACGGCCAGGACGTGTTCGATGGCCATCATTCTCACCTCTTGTGCTCGTTTGACGGATGCGTCGGGAGTGAGACTCACCGCCCGCACAAGACTCATCGCTCCCAGCCCTGCTTCGGTGAGCTAGAAATCCTCCGGAAGAACGAGGTCGGCGTGGAGGGCCGCCGCGAAGCGCTCGATCTCGTCCTGCATGTTCGCGTGGGCGAGCTGGCGCAGGTCGCGCACGAGGGTGTGGGTCCCGCGGTCGAGGACCTCGTCGAACTCCTCGACGACGTCGTGGTCCCACTCGCCCGAGTCCGTCCACTCGCACTCGGGGCAGCGCAGCTCGATCCACCAGTGGCGAGGGCCCGCCTCCTCCCAGTCGAGCGGGTGCACGAGGGCGGAGGCGCAGGACGGGCAGAGGTGAAGGTCGGCGCCCTCGGGTCTGGGGGCCGGCTCACGCGGCGCGGAGACGGGCCGGTCCGCGAGGTAGAGGACCTCGATGGTCCTGCCGCTGGGCAGGACCACCTTTCGGACCTCGTGCTGATGCTCTGAGCTCGGGTTCATCGGCCTCCTGGCGAGCACTATCGACCATCGCGCGCCAGAACTTGACCCGATCCTGGGGGTTGGACGTAGAACCCAGGGTCAAACCCAGGGGTGTCGTCGCTGATGCGGGCGCGAGCACCGCCAGGCGGTAGGCTTTTCGCGACCACCGATCGGAGGAAACCATGCCCTTCACGAGCGGCATCGGCGTCACCGAGCTGATCATCGTCCTCGTCATCGTCCTCATCATCTTCGGCCCGAAGCGGCTGCCGTCGATGGGCAGGTCGCTGGGGTCGGGCATGCGCGAGTTCAAGGACTCCATCAGCGGGAAGCACCAGGACGAGGACGACGACCGGCCGGAGATCGCGGAGGCGAAGGCGGACGCGGTCGAGTCGAAGGGTGAGAGCGACCCGGCCAAGGCGAAGGTCGAGGCTGAGCGGCTGCGAGCCGAGGCGGACGCCCTCGAGCCCGACGGGCGGCGCCAGGCAGCGGGGGCGGAGGTCCCCGAGCCCGACGCACAGCGCCCGCGAGCCGAGCAAGGCACGTCCTAGCCCACCCGGGTCACGCGGACCGAGCGACGTTCCATGGCGGTTGCCTCAAGGCTCCGGCCCGTAGGGCACGATGACAGGCTCAGCCTCATCGACCATCTCGACGAGCTGCGTTCGCGGCTGGTCGTCTGCGCGCTGACCCTCGCGGTCGCCTTCGGGATCTGCGTCTGGCAGCAGGACACGCTGCTCCACATCCTCAACCGGCCGCTGGAGAACACGACCACAGCCGCCGGCAAAGGCCCGCTCGAGCGAAACGCGGTCTTCCAGACCAAGCTGCGCGCGGGGCTCGAGCAGACGAGCAGGTCCCTGCAGCGACTGTCGCGCTCGGAGACAGTGGGAACGGCGGCCGACCGCGCCTCGCTCGCGCTCTCGGCCCAGCAGCTGCGCAGCGCGGTGTCGGCGATCCCGACCAAGCCGCCCGAGCGAAAGCCGGTGACCATCGGGGTGAGCGAGCCGTTCACGGCGTCGCTGACCATCGCCTTCGCGGCCAGCGTGCCGCTGGCCCTGCCGGTGATCCTCTTCCAGCTCTACGCGTTCGTCCTGCCGGCCTTCACCAAGCGGGAGCGAGGGGTCGCGCTGCCCCTGATGACGATGATCCCCTTCCTCTTCATCGCGGGCGCGGTGTTCGCGTACTTCGCCGTCTTGCCACCGGCGATCAGGTTCCTCCAGAACTACAACAGCTCGTCGTTCGACATCTTCGTCCAGGCCAAGGACCTGTACCACTTCGAGATCCTCACCATGCTCTCTCTGGGCGTGCTCTTCCAGCTTCCCGTGGGGATCCTCGCGCTGACGCGGCTCGGGGTGATCTCACCACGCCAGCTGCGCAAGAACCGCCGCTACGCGATCGTCGTCATCGCCGTCATCGCGATGCTGCTGCCCGGCACCGACCCGGTGACGATGCTCATCGCCATGCTCCCGCTGCTCGTCCTCTACGAGGGGAGCGTGCTGCTCGCCTCGTGGGTCGACCGCCGCGCCAAGCGACGTGCCGCCGACGAGGAGATCGACCTCGACGAGGAGGGCGACCTGGAAGCGGAGCCCGGCTGAGCCGCGCGCGGGCCGGGCGGCCCACCATCTAGCATCCCGGCCCGTGCTTTTCGATCTGCGCAGTCCCGCCCGCCGGCGGGCGATCAAGGTCATCTACACGATGCTGGCGGTCCTCATGGCCGTCGGCCTCGTCGGCTTCGGAATCGGCGGCGCCACCTCGGGCGGGCTCTTCGACGTCTCCAACGGCTGCGGCGGCAGCGACACCAAGAGCGCCTTCGAGCAGGACGTCAAGAACGCCGAGAAGCGGGTCAAGGCGACGCCGTCGAACCCCCAGGCCTGGGCGCAGCTCGCGCGCGTCCGCTACCAGGACGCCGCGGCCGGCAGCGACCAGACCACGGGCCAGTTCAGCGCCGACGGCCGTAAGAAGCTCGCCGGCGTCGAGCAGGCATGGAACCGCTACCTCGCGCTCCAGACCGAGAAGCGCGACCCCAACCTCGCGGCGCTGATGGTCCAGGCCTTCGTGCAGCAGAACAAGGCCGCCGACGCCGTGAAGGCGCAGCAGATCGTCACCGACGCCAAGCCGAGCGCCGACGGCTTCTACCAGCTCGCCGTCTACGCCTACGCGGCGGGCGACACCCGTACGGCCGAGCTCGCCTCCCAGCGCTCACTCGACCTCACGCCGAAGGACCTGCGTCCCTCGGTCAAGGAGCGCCTCGACGCGGCGAAGCAGCAGTCCAAGGGCGCGACGGGCGGCGGGAGCAACGGCACCACCGGTGGTGCCACCGGGGGTGGCGCGACCACCACCGGCGGCGCCTCGAAGAGCGGCTGATCCGACGGCCGCCCAGCCCTCCGCGGGGGCCTCCTCGCGCGGCACGCGGGCGGCTACCATGGGCGCTCGCTCCCGGGCCGTTAGCTCAATTGGCAGAGCAGGGGACTCTTAATCCCAAGGTTGAAGGTTCGATTCCTTCACGGCCCATCGAGAGGCATCGTTCTCCGCCGGAGCGGGTGGCGTCGCCGGCGGAAAACGGCGGCGACGAGGGAGGGGAGCGCTGCTCCCTATTCCCTTCGTCGCTGCAGTTCGCGAAGCGCCAGCCGCGCCTAGTGCCATGCGAAGCGGACCGGGATGTCGGCGAACTCCCTGTAGCGCCGTCGGTTGAAGACGTGCGGCGCGACTTCCACCACGAAGTGCGCGGCCGGGCCCCACAGCGCGACCCACCCCACCACGACGATGCCCTGCGAGATGCCCTCGACGAGTACGCCATCGTTGTTATTGCTCAGCCAGGTCGACACGACGATGGAGACGAAGAGGACGAGGATCCCGAAGACGGTCCCGATCCTCTCCGAGCGCGGCAGTGGGTCGCCGCGGCGCAGCGGCAGCGAGGCCAGGTGGAGATCCGCGCGGATCGCCTCGCGCACGGCGTCCTCGTCCGTGTCCTCGCGCTCCCCCTTGGGGGCGTGGAGGACCAGCTCGGACGGGCTCGTGTCGCGAAGGCGGTCCCACTCGTCGAGCAGGTGTGCGGCGGACGTCGTAGGTCAAGCGCCGCTGGGAGACCGGTCGCGCGTCGAGCTCGTTGAAGAGCGACTCGACCGACGCGATGCGGATCGCGAACTCGTCGGGCTTCGCGGAGTCAGGCATCCTGGAGCGCCCCCTGACGCGGCGGGCCGGCCGGGACGCGTCCGATCAGCGCGAGCGCCACGACCGCGCCCGCGGCGAGCAGCGCCGCGCCGATGGCCATCGTCGTTGTCAGCGCGTGGACGAAGCTCTCGCGCAGCGCGTCCGCCACCCGCTCGGCCTGCGCCGGGTCGAGGCCTGGCAGCTCGCCGATCACGTCGCGCGTACCGAGCTTGCCCTCGATCTGCGAGCGGGTCAGACCCGCGCGCTGCAGCGCGGTGGTCGTGACGCCCTGGTCGGCGAGCAGCTGCCCGAGTCGTGCCGAGCCCAGCGCCTGCACGGCGACGGTCGCCGCGGTGATCCCCAGCGCCGCCCCCACCTGGTAGGTCATGCCCACGAAGCCCGACACCAGCCCGGCCCGCCGCTCGCCGGCGCTGCGCACGGCGTCGGTCTCGATCGGCGTCTGGAGCATCCCCCGGCCGATGCCGTTGAGCGCATAGGGGATCGCGAGCCCGGGCCAGTAGGGCGTGTCCGCGTCGACGAGCGCGAGCAGGGCGAGCGAGGTGGCGAGGCACAGCATCCCCGCGACGATCAGCGGCCGCGCGCCCACGCGGTCGGTGAAGTGGCCGGCGACGGGGGCCGACACGACCGCCGCGCCGGTCAGCGGCATCAGCGCGAGCCCGGCCTCCAGCGCCCCGAAGCCGCGGATGCTCTGGAGATAGATCCCCTGCAGGAGGAGCATCGCCAGCCACGCCGCCGCCGCGATGAGCATCACCGTGTTGACCCCGAGGTAGCTCGGGATCCGCAGCAGACCCAGCTCGAGGAGCCCGTGGCGGTCGCGCAGGTCGCGGCGGACGAGCAGCGCGAGCAGCGCGAGCCCGCCGCCGAGGATCGCGAGCCCGGCGGGAAGGAAGTCTCCGGTCTCCGCGCGGCCGAGCCCGAGCAGCACGAGCGTCAGCCCTGCGCCGAGCAGGGCGACGCTCAGCGCCGCGGGCGGGACTCCGCTGCGCTCGCCGCGCGGCACGACGGCCACCGCCACGGCGAGGCCGGCCGCCGCGATCGGGATCCCCATGACGAAGATCGCGCGCCAGCCGAAGAGCTCGATCAGCACCCCGCCGCCCAGCGGCCCGACCGCCGCGCCCACGGCGACGGCAGCAGCCCAGATGCCCAGCGCTCGCCCGCGCTCGCCCGCCGGGAAGGCGTGGACCACGATCGCGAACGACGCCGGGGTGAGGATCGCCGCCCCGAGGCCCTGCACGACGCGGGCGGCGATCAGCCAGCCGACCTCGGGCGCGAGCGCGCACGCCGCCGACCCGAGCGCGAAGACCACCGCGCCCCAGGAGAACATGCGCCTGGCGCCCAGCGCGTCCGCCATCCGGCCCGCAGGAATGAGGGCCGCCGCGAAGGCGAGCACGTACGCGGTCACCGACCACTGCACCGCGGGAAGCGAGGCCTCGAACGACGCGTCGATGCTCGGCAGCGCCACGGCCATGACGGTCTCGTCGAACTCCGTCACCGCGGTCGCCAGGCACATCGCGGCGAGGATCGTCCACCGGCGCTCGCGGCCCATGCCGGCACAACTTATCCGCCGCGGGCGACGCCAGAGGTCGGTCGCGGACGCCGCCGGGAGCGCTCGTCAGCCTCCGAGCGCGCGGGTTGCCTCCGCGGCGACCTCGCGGAGCCGGTCGGCGAGCTCTCGCTCGCGGCCGGAGAACCGCTGAGTGGGCATCGGGATGGCGATGGCGTCCATCGAACCGAACTGTCGAACAACGTCCAGCGCCTCATCACCCATCGCTCTACATCGCCGAGCAGCGCGAGATCGAGGCGGTTCCCGGCCCCTGGTGAGGGTCGCTCTCGATTGTCACGGTCCTTTCAGAGAGCCCGCCTAGCCTGACGGCTACCGTTTGGAAGGGAACTGGAGGCCTCGTGTCCTACCTGCGCCGGATCTCAACTCGCCGTCTGCTCCTCCTCTGCGCCGCGCTCGCGGCCGTGGCCGCCGCGGGCACGGCGATCGCGCTCGCCGCCGGCAACAGCGGACCGAAGCCGCCGCCCAAGCCACTGGCCCAGGCCGTGCGCGACGCGCTGTCCGCGCCGCAGGTCAAGGGGGTGACCGCGCGGATCAAGTTCACCAACAAGCTCATCGACTCGGCGAGCCTCCAGGGCACCGACCCGATCCTCACCGGGGCGACGGGGCGCCTGTGGGCCTCCAACGACAAGCTGCGGCTCGAGCTGCAGGCCTCGCCCGACCGCGGCGGCAGCGACGTCCAGGTCCAGGTCTCCGGTGACACCGTGTCGGTCTACGACAGCGGCTCGAACACCGTCTACCGCGGGACGCTCCCGCGCGAGAAGGGCGAGGGCGCCGACGGCAAGCCCGAGGCCATCCCCTCCGTCGCCCGCATCCAGCGGGTCATCTCCCGCCTGGGCAAGCACGCGGTCGTCTCCGGAGCGACGCCGTCCAACGTCGCCGGCCGGCCCGCGTACGCCGTGCGGCTCTCGCCGCGCAACGACGGCGGCCTGCTCGGCTCGGTCCAGCTCGCCTGGGACGCGGCCAACGGCGTGCCGCTGCGCGCGGGCGTCTACGCAGCGGGCGCCGCCAAGCCCGTGCTCGAGCTCGAGGCGACCGACGTCTCCTTCGGCCCGGTCGCGGCCTCCAGCCTCAGCGTGCCCGTGCCCTCCGGGTCCAAGACGGTCAACCTCGACACGAGCGGCAAGCGCGACGAGGGCGGCCGCGAGAAGCCGGTCACCGGGGTCGCCGCCGTGCAGAAGGAGCTCTCCTTCAAGCTCGCGGCCCCCGCAACTCTCGTCGGGCTCCCGCGCCAGGGGGTGCGCCTGATCGACCAGGACGGCACCCCGGGCGCCCTGGTGACCTACGGCAAGGGTCTGGGCGGCATCGCGGTCCTGCAGACCCCCGCCTCCGCGAAGCAGGCGGGCGAGGGCGAGCGCGGTGGGCTGAGCCTGCCGAAGATCTCGATCAACGGCGCCTCGGGCGAGGAGCTCGACACCGCCCTCGGTACCGTCGTCCGCTTCGACCGCGGCGGGGTCTCCTACACGGTGCTCGGCTCGGTCCCGCCGGCGGCGGCCGAAGCGGCGGCGCGGGCGCTCTGAGCGCGTGACCGCCGAGGCGCCCATCGAGGCCCGCGGCCTCACCAAGCACTACGGCGAGCTCGTCGCCGTGGCCGGGGTCGACCTGACCGTCGAACCCGGCGACGTCTTCGGCTACCTCGGCCCCAACGGGGCGGGGAAGACGACCTCGCTGCGGATGATGCTCGGCCTCATCCGCCCGAGCGAGGGCTCGGTGCGCCTCTTCGGCCGCGACCCGCAGGCCGGGGTCGCGGCGCTCGAAGGCGTCGCCGGCTTCGTCGAGGAGCCGCGCTTCTACCCCTACCTCAACGGCCGTCGCAACCTCGAGCTGTGCGCGTCGCTGGACGGCGACGGGGCCGCCGGCCGCATCGACGAGGTGCTCGACGTGGTCGAGCTCGCGGACCGTGCGAAGGACCGCGTCGGCGGCTACTCGCACGGCATGCGCCAGCGCCTCGGCATCGCGGCCGCGCTGCTGCGACGCCCCCGCCTCCTGCTCCTCGACGAGCCGGCCACCGGGCTGGATCCCGCCGGCATGCGCGACATGCGCCTGCTGATCCGGCGCCTGGCCGACGGCGGGATGACCGTGCTGCTCTCCAGCCACCTGCTGGCCGAGGTGGAGGAGCTGTGCAACCGCGTGGCGATCGTGCGCAAGGGCAGCGTCGCCTACGAGGGCGCGCTCGCCGACCTGCGCCGGGCCGCCGGCTCGAGCTACCAGCTGCGCACGACCGACGACGAGCGCGCGGCTCGCGTCGCCTCCGCCCAGCCCGGCGTCGAGGACGTGGCGCGCGGCGCCGGCGGCGGCCTCGGCCTGCGCGCGGCCTCCGACGAGGCGCTGGGCGAGCTCTCGCGAGCGCTCGTCGAGTCAGGCGCGCTGGTCCTCGAGCTCGCACCCCGGCACGCGACGCTGGAGGAGCTCTTCTTCGCGCTGACGGAGTCCGGCGACGGCGAGGCCGGCGGCCCCGGGAGGCGCGCCGCGCTCGGCGGGGCGGTCGCCGTCGCTGCGGGAGCCGAGCACAACGGGCGCGGCGCATGAAGCCGGGAGTGCTCACCGTCTACCGCTGGGAGCTGCGCAAGCTGCGCTTCCAGAAGCGCACCTACCTCGGGCTCGGGGCCGCGGTCATCGTCCCGATCATCTTCTGCGTCGCGGTGGCAACGCAGGGCGGCCAGCCCGAGGACGTGGCCTTCGGGCGCTACATCCATCAGACCGGGCTGGCGATCCCGCTCGTGCTGCTGCTCTTCGGCTCGGTGTGGATGTTCCCGCTCATCACCGCGCTCGTCGCCGGGGACATCGTCGCCTCCGAGGACCACAACGGCACCCTGAAGACGATCCTGACCCGCTCCGTGGAGCGCCAGCAGATCTTCTCGGGCAAGGCGCTCGCCGCCATGACCTACGCGGTGGTGGCGATCGCTATGAGCGGCGCGGTCGCGATCGTCGCCGGCTCGCTCGTGTCGGGCTTCAACCCGCTCACCACGCTGTCGGGGACGAGGATCTCGGCCGGCCGCGGGCTCGGCCTCGTCGGCGGCAGCCTGCTCGTCTACCTCATGCCGATCCTGGCCATCGCCGCCATCGGGCTGCTCTTCTCGACGATCTTCCGCAACAGCGCCGCGGCCGTCGTCGGCACGCTCATGGCCTCGCTGCTCCTCCAGCTCATCGGCATCCTGCCGGGCCTCGGCTTTCTTCAGCCCTACCTGCTGAGCACCCAGTTCAACTCCTGGCAGGGGCTCCTGCGCGAGCCGATCGACTGGGCGCCGATCGTCCGCGCCGCCTGGGTCTGCTCCCTCTACGCGCTGCCCGCGCTGGGCGCGGCGTTCCTCGTCTTCCTGCGCAGGGACGTCGCCGGAGGCTGATCCGAGCGTGTCCGAGCGGGTGCTCGTGGTCGACGACGACGCTCCCGTGCGCCGCATGCTCTCGCGGAGCCTCACGGCCGAGGGCTTCGACGTGCGCGCGGCGGCCGACGGCGGCGCCGCGCTCGCCGAGGCGGAGCGGTCGGCCCCCGACCTCGTGGTCCTCGACGTGAGCATGCCGGGCCTGGACGGGCTCGCGGTGTGCCGGCGGCTGCGAGCCGGCGGCCTCACCGGCTCGATCCTCATGCTCACGGCGCGCGACACGGTCGCCGACCGGGTCACCGGCTTGGAGGCCGGAGCCGACGACTACCTGGTCAAGCCCTTCGCGATGGAGGAACTCGTCGCCCGCCTGCACGCCCTCGGGCGCCGCGGCCGTGACGGGAGCGAGCGGCTCGCCTACGGCGACCTCGTGCTCGACCTCGAGGCACGGACGGCGCAGCGCGGAAGCCGCGAGATCGCCCTGACGGCGCGCGAGAGCGCGCTGCTCGAGCTGCTGTTGCGCAACGCCCGCACGGTGGTCCCGCGTGAGCGGGCGATCGAGGAGATCTGGGCGGAGGCCGCGGTGCCCAACGTGGTCGACCGCTACGTCGCGCGCCTGCGGCGCAAGCTCGCCGACCCGCCGCTCATCCACACGGTCCGCGGGGTGGGCTTCACACTGCGGGCATGAGGCCACGCCGGCTCCAGCGGCGCCTGATCGCCGCCGCGGCGCTTTCGGTGGCGGTCGCCGTGGCCGCGCTGGGCGTCGCCGCCCAGCTCCTCGTCGCCGACCAGCTGCACTCCTCGCTGGATCGCAGCCTGCGCCAGCGGGCGACCGACGTCGCGCGCCTCAGCGCCTCGGCGCCCGCGGTGCTCAGCAGCCCGGGCGCGCTCGAGGGCCCGGGTGCCGGGCGCCAGCTCTCGGTCGAGGTCCTCGACCGTCGCGGCCGCTTCGTGGCCCGCTCGCTCGCCCTCGGCGCCCGCCTGCTGCCGGTCACGCCTGTCGCCCGGGACGCGCTGGACCGCGGTCGCGGGGGCTTCGCGGACGTCACCCTCGGGGGCGAGCCGCTGCGGCTCTACGCGGCGCCCCTCCCCGAGGACGGCGGGCCCGCCGCGGGCGGCGCCGTGCTCGTTGCCTCGAGCGTCGCCGACACCCAGGCCACGCTGAGTCGCCTACGCAGGCTGCTGCTCGTCTCGGCCGTGCTCGCCGCCGCGCTCGGCGCGCTCGCCGCCGCGATCCTCACCCACCGCAGCCTGGGGCCGCTCGGCCGGCTCTCGACGGGGGCCGCGGAGATCGAGCGCACCGGTGATCCGGCGCGCCGCCTGCCCGACCCCGCGACGGCCGACGAGGTCGGCGGCCTGGCGCGAACGCTGAACCGCATGCTGGCCGCGCTCGACGCGTCGCGCCGGCGCGAGCGGCGCTTCCTCGCCGACGCGAGCCACGAGCTGCGGACGCCGTTGACCTCGCTGGCCGGGAACGTCGACTTCCTCGTGCGGCACGGCGCCAACCCCGAGGTCCTCGAGGACCTCGAGCTCGACACCAGGCGCCTGCAGCGCCTGGTCGACGACCTGCTCGCGCTCGAGCGCGAGGACGCCGGGCCGCCGCCGCGCCAGCCGGTGCGCCTCGACGGGATCGTCGCCGAGGCGGTCGCCGAGCGGCCCCGCGTCCGCGTCGAGGCGAGCGCCCCGGTCGCAGTGATGGGTGAGCCGCCCGCGTTACGCCGAGCGCTCGACAACCTGCTCGACAACGCCGAGCTGCACGGGCCCGGGGGCGGCGAGGTGGTCGTGGGACTCGAGCAGCGTGCCGGCGAAGCCGCGCTGTGGGTGCGCGACGCCGGCGACGGGTTCGCACCCGAGGAGTCCGAGCACGTCTTCGAGCGCTTCTGGCGCGGCCCGGCGGCGGTGGGGAGGCCCGGATCGGGCCTTGGGCTCGCCATCGTCCTCGCGACGGCTCAGCGCCACGGCGGGGGCGTGGGAGTCCAGGGCTCGACGGTCACCATGACGCTTCCCGCGCTGGGCGAGCCCGCCGCGGCAACGCCATCGGACACCGTCGCGTCGTGAGCCCCAAGCGGCTGCCTCAGCACGGTTCGTCGCGCCCTCTCGACTCAGACCCTTAGCCTTCCCACAGGGTCGGCCGCGATCCTCCTCGTGGTCAGGGGTCCGACGGGCCCGACTTTCGACGACGAGAGGTGCCATGACACGAAAGGCGACGACGGGCCTCATCCTCGGCGGCGCGGTGGCGCTGGCCGTGGGCGCCTACGGCGTGGGCAGCCAGGCCGATGGGGGCTCCGCCGCGGCGAAGGGCGCCGCCACGGCGTACGGCCAGGGCTATGGCCCCGGCCCAGGCGGCGGCTTCGGGGGGCGAGGCCGCTTCCTCGATGACGCCGCCTCGCAGCTGGGCGTGACCCCGGCCGCGCTGCGCTCGGCGCTCGAGTCGCTGCGCGGGGAGCGGCGTGATGACCGGCAGGGCAAGCGCGACGAGCTCGCGACCTCGCTCGGCGTCCCGGTAGCCAAGGTCCAGGCCGCCCTCGACAAGCTCGCGCCCAAGGGCAAGCGCGGGCGCTGGCGCGGCGACCGCGGCGCCCCGCCGCCCGGCGGCGCCCCGCCACCGCTGCGCGGTCGGCGCGGACCCGGCGGACCCGGCGGCCCCGGCGGCCCCGGCGGACCCGGTCGCGGCCTGCTGCGAGCGGACCGCCTCGTCTCCGCGCTGGCCACGGAGCTCAGTGTCCCCAAGGCCGACGTCCAAAAGGCGGTCGAGACCTTCCGGACCAAGGAGGAGTCAGAGCACGCGGCGCAGCGGGACGCCTTTGCGCAGAAGCTCGCCGACAAGCTCGGGATCTCGGTCGACAAGGTGAAGTCGGTGCTGGAGCGGGGCCCTGGCGGGGGTCCCTGAGCCGCTCGTCCTCGTCGTCGACGACGAGGACTCGGTCCGCGAAGCCCTCGAGCGCGCACTGCGCTTCGAGGGCTTCGCTGTGGCCACCGCCGCCGGCGGTCGCGAGGCGCTCGACGCGGTCGAGCGCAACCCGCCCGCCGTGCTCGTGCTCGACGTCACCATGCCCGACATCGACGGGGTCACCGTGACGCGGCGCATCCGGGCCGCGGGAATCGACGTGCCGGTGTGCATCCTCTCGGCCCGCGACGAGGTCGAGGACCGCGTCGCGGGGCTGCAGGCGGGCGCCGACGACTACCTCGTCAAGCCCTTCGCGGTCTCCGAGCTGACCGCCCGGCTGCACGCGCTCCTGCGCCGCCGCAACGGCGAGGCCCTGCCCGCCGTCGTGCTTGGGGACCTCGTGGTCGACGCCCGCCGTCACGTCGCCACGCGCGCGGGCCGCGACCTCGAGCTGACCCGCCGCGAGTTCGCGCTGCTCGAGGCCTTCGCACGCCACCGCGGCCTGGTGATGTCGCGCGAGCAGCTCCTCGGGCAGGTGTGGGGCTACACCTCCGACGTGGAGACCAACGTCGTCGACGTCTTCGTGGGCTATCTGCGGCGCAAGCTCGAGGCGAGCGGGGAGCCGCGGATCCTCCAGACGATCCGGGGCGTCGGGTGGGCGCTGCGGGCGTGAGCCTTCGCGCACGGATCACCCTCGCCGCCCTGGTGGCGGTTGCCCTGACCGGCGCGGTGGTCGGCGTCGTCCTGCTCGCGGCGGTCGAGCGCGACGGGCGCAACGCGGTCGACGCCCAGCTGCGCGACCGAGCGCGGTCGCTCGAGGACGTCGCGCGCAGGCCTGGCCGGCCGCGTGGCCCGGCAGGTCGCGCGGGCCTGCCGCCGCTCGGCGGCGCGCCGCCGGGACCGGTGGGGGAAGGGTTCCGCGACCGCAACGACGGCGGCCTGCTGGCCGGGACCGGATCGTTCTCCCAGGTCGCCGTGCGAGGGCGGTTGGTGCAGGAGGGAGGCGACGTTCCCTCCGGCGCACCGGGAGTTCCCGCCGCCGACGGCGTGCGGACGGTGACGATCGACGGGACGTCGTGGCGCTCGCTGACCTTCCCGGCGGACCCCCGCGGTCAGGTACGCGTGCGGGTGGCGAGCACGCTCGCACCAGTGCAGGAGCGCGTCGCTTCGGTCCGCCGGCTCGTGCTGCTCCTGGGCCTCGCCGCGCTGCTCGTCACCGGGCTGGCGGCGTGGGCCTTCGTCACCTTCGCCCTGCGACCGCTGGAGCGCCTGCGCGAGGGCGCCGGGCGCGTGAGTGGGACCGCGGATCTCGCGACCGCGCTGCCGGAGGACGACGGCCCGGTCGAGGTGCGCTCGCTCGCCGCGACGCTCAACGCGATGCTCGCGCGCCTGCGGACGTCCACCGAGGCGATGGAGCGCGCGCTCGCCGCGACGCGACGCTTCGCCGCCGACGCGGGCCATGAGCTGCGCACGCCGCTGACGAGCATGCGCGCCAACGTCGACGCGCTGGCGCGCAACCCCGACCTCTCAGCAGCCGAGCAGCGCCTGCTCGTCGCCGAGGTCGCGGCCGAGCAGGACCGCATCACCCACCTGCTCGGCGGCCTGCAGGCGCTCGCTCGCGGCGATGCGGCCGACGCGCTGCCACGCGAGGACGTCGAGGTGGCCGACCTCCTCGAGGCGGCCATCTACAGCGCCCGCCGGCGTCACGGCGGGACGCGCTTCGCGCTCGCCGACGACCTCGTCGAGGCGACCGTCAACGGCTGGGCGGGCGGGCTGCGGCTGCTGATCGACAATCTGCTCGACAACGCGGCGCTGCACGGTCGGCGAGGGGGAAGCGTGCGCGTCGGCCTGCGGCGCGACGGCGCCACCGCGGTCGTGCGCATCGACGACGACGGGCCGGGGATCGACCCGCAGGACCGGAGCCGGCTGCTCGAGCCGTTCGCGCGCGGAACGGACACCACGGCGCAGGGCACCGGCCTGGGCCTCGCGATCGTCGCCCAGCAGGTGAAGCTGCACGGCGGCACGCTGACGCTCGGCGACTCGGAGCTCGGAGGGCTGGCCGTCGAGGTGCTGCTGCCCTCTCATCCAACCCTTAGCGCCTCCACAACCCCGAGCCCGACACTGGCGCCATGGCCAGCTCACAACGACGAGTCGCCCGCGCTCCCTCGTGGCTCGGGCTCGTCCTCACCACTCTCGCCGTCTTCCTCGTCGTCCTCGCCTTCCTCGTCGGACGGGTCCGCGCCGGAGCGGACCCAGGCCTGAACGCGTCGGCCGCCAAGGCGTCGGGCACGACCACGCCGCGGACGGCCTCGCCCGCGCAAACCACGAACGACCCCTACGGAGGGAGCGGCGCCGGGGGGTCGGAGAGCTCGTCCGGGTCCTCGGGCTCGTCGGGCCCCTCCGACTCGAGCGGGTCCGCCGACTCGTCCGGATCCTCGGGCTCTTCCGCTGCGACCCCGACCACGGGCGCCTCGTGACGGTCGTCGACGAGCGCTTCGGATCGATGGGCGCGGAGGCGCGCGTCGTGCTCGAGTCCGGCTCGCTGACGCGCGCCCAGCTCGAGCGCCACGCGGCCGGCGTGCGCGAGACGTTCGAGCGCGTCGAGGACGTGCTCTCGCGCTTTCGGGCGGACAGCGAGCTGTGCGCGCTCAACGCCGATCCCCGCCCACTCGTTCCCGCCTCGCCGCTGATGCGGCGCTTCGTGGACGGGGTGCGGTGGGCTGCGATGCGCAGCTCCGGCCTCGTCGACGCCACCCTCGTCGATCCCCTCGAGCGGCTGGGCTACTCACGCTCGCGGGCCGGGCTGTCGCCGGCGCCGCTGCACGAGGCGCTGCGCGTCGCGCCGCCGCGGCGACCGGCGACGGCGCGACGCTCATGGGCCTTCCGCTGCCCGAGCGTCGCGGAGGACGGCCGCGTCCGGCGGCCCGCAGGCGTGCGCCTGGACTCGGGTGGCATCGGAAAGGGCCTCGCCGCAGACCTCGCCGCGGCCGCGCTGCCTCGAGGCGTGCGCTTCGCACTCGGGGTCGGCGGCGATCTCGCGGTGCGCGGGGGGTGGGACGTCGCCGTCACCGGCCCCGGCGGTGCCGAGGTCCACCGTCTGCACGTCGCCGGCGGGGCGGCTGCGACCTCCGGCATCCATGCGCGGCTCTGGCGCCGCCCCGGCGGCGACTTCGCCCACCATCTGCTCGACCCCGCGACGGGAGAGCCGGCCTGGACGTGGCTCGTCGCGGCCACCGCCGTCGGCGCGAGCGCGCTCGAGGGCGAGGTTCTCGCCAAGACCGCGCTGCTGCAGGGCCCCGAGGGCGCCCGCGAGCTCCTGCGCCGTCGCGGCGGGGTGCTGCAGCACGAGGACGGAACGGTCGAGCCGGTCCGGGCCGCAGCCCGACTGCGCGTGCGCGCGCCCGAGGCGGCGGCATGAGCCGCACGGACGCGCTCGGGCACCTCTGGTGGCTCGCCGGGCGCTCGGCGGGGATCGTCGCCTATCTCTCGCTCTCGCTCTCTGTCGTCCTCGGGGTGGCGATGGCGACCGGGGCGCTGCCACGGCGCGTACGACCGGCGGTCCGCACGCTGCACGAGCGGGTCGCCTTGCTCGCCCTCGGGGCGATCGCCACCCACGGGCTGCTGATCCTGGCCGACGGCTGGCTGAACCCCGGCCTGGTGGGGGTCCTGGTCCCCTTCACGATGGCCTACCGGCCCGCGTGGACCGGGCTGGGGATCCTCGGCGGCTACCTGGCCGTGCTGCTCTCGCTCGGGTACTACGCCCGGCGCACGCTCGGCCCCCGACGCTGGCGCGCGGCGCACCGCTTCATCCCGATCGCCTGGGCGCTCGCGGCGATCCACGCGCTGGGCGCCGGGACCGATGGCGCCACCGTCTGGCTGCGCGCGATCATCGCGGCGACGGCGGCCACCGTCCTCGCGCTCCTTGTGGCGCGCTGGGCGCGGTCAGGCCGCCGTCGCCCCGCCCGTCCGCGGCGAGAGGATCCCGCCTCCCGCCGCCGCCCCGGTCCGGCGGGAGAGGATCGCTCCGTCCGCCGCCGCCCCGGTCCGGCGGGAGAGGATCGCTCCGTCCGCCGCCACCCCGCTCCGGTGCGCGAGCGTGCGCCCGCCCGCGAGCCCTTGTGGGCGCGCCTCGGCGACCGCTCCTGACCGCCCTTCTACGGTGGACGCGTCGGACCGTCCCGGTCCTGTCGGGCGGCGAGCGCTTCTGCCTCGGCGACCTGCTCGCGCTCAGCGCCGGCAGGTCGTGATGCTCATCGGCCCCGTCTTGGGCGCGAAGAGCGTCATGCGCACCCGGGTCAGGCTGGCGTCGTTGCCCGACGCGTAGCCGGCGCGCCGCAGGATGCTCACTGGCCGGTAGGTGAACAGCACCTTCGAGGTGCCGCCGACCAGCGCGCGGCCACGCAGGCTGGGCCGTCCGGCGTCGCGGCGCAGGAAGACCGAGTACTGGTAGTACTCGCCCGCGATCGCGAAGAAGGTGAGCTTGACCCCACACGGCACGGCGCGGTAGGTCCACGTGACGCTGCGCCGCAGCCACTGGCGGTCGGGCGTCCGGTAGCCGCCGGCGATCACGACCGTTCCGCGCCGCACCCGCAGGCGCTCGCCACGGGGCAGCCCGATCTGCGACCCCGCGATGAGCGTCGGGCCCGCGCTGTCGAAGGCCTGGTTGGTCTTCGGGCGGGCGCGCACCACCCCGGTCCACACGCCGCCCTGGCGGACCTTCAGCGCGATCAGCCCGAAGTCGTAGCGAAGGTCGTTCGGGCGCTTGGTCGAGCGCTTGCGCCGGACGGCGAACCAGACGTCGCCCTGCCGCACGGTGGCGAAGCGCCCGTCACCCTGGCCCAGCGCGACGGCGAAGTCGCGGTCGGTGGGAACCGAGGCGACGGCGCGCGTGTCGTTGCGCTCCATCTCGTCCAGGGCCCAGTTCAGGGTCACGAGGGTCAACCCCGAGAAGGCGACCGCGCCGATGTAGCGGTCGATGCCGAAGAGCTGGGTCGGCTGCTCGCGCAGCGCCGGCAGGATCCACCAGCCCTTCGGGCCGCTGCCGTAGACGTCGCGCAGGCGGGAGAGAGCGCGGTCGCTGACCACGCGGTAGCGCGCCGCGTCGGTTGCCGACGTGCCGGGCTGGTTCGCCGCAGCCTCGTTGCCCGCGGCGAGGCCGCTGTAGGCCCAGGACTGCTCCAGCGAGCGGCCGAAGTAGCCCATGTCCCCGTCGGGCGCCGTCAGCCACACCGACGCGTAGGCCGCGCGCTCGATCGGGGCGGCGGTCGAGCGCCGGGCGTCGGAGCCCAGATCGCGCACCGCCCGCGCGTAGAGGCCGGTCGACAGCCCGAAGTAGGCGAGCGGGTTGTCGGGCGGGTCGGAGTGCACGAAGGCGGGCCGCGAGCGGACTTTCAGGCTCGTCTCGGCGGCGAGCCGCGGAACCACGCCGTTGATCAGCCGCATGGTCTGGCGCTTGTAGTAGCGGCGGTCGGGACCGAGGATCGCGCGCGGGTCATTGGAGCGCAGGCCGGTCTTCAGGAGCTCGAGGATCTCGATGCCCTCGACGAGGAAGTGGTTGCCGTAGCGCGTCGTGTCGGGCTTGAAGAAGACCGTCGAGGTCACCGGCTGGCGGCGCATGAACTTCTCCCAGCTGCGCCGGCCCTTCTCGAAGAGCGGGTTCGCCGGGCGGCGATCGGAGAGCAGGTTGTAGGCGCCCGCCACCGCCATCCCCTCGAAGGCCGTCGGCAGCCGGCGCTGGAGGTCCGGGCGCCGGACGATGTAGGTGATCGCGCGGATGCCCGAGCTCACGAGGCGTGGATCGCGCTCGCGCAGGCCGGTCATGATCAGGCCGTAGCCCATGACCGACTCGCCGTAGCGCGCGTTGCCCAGGTTGCGCCGGCACAGCGTCGTCAGGCAGAACCCCTTGCCGCCCCCGTAGACATAGTCGCGGTACCAGCCCGCGCGGGTCTGCAGACCCGGCCACGGATCGGCGATCGACCGCGCGAGCTCGTGCCACTTGTCGCGCGGATCGGGCGGCGTGTCCGACCGCGTGGCGACGGCGGGGACGACGAGCAGGGCAAGGAGGGCGAGCGACCCGAAGAAGGTGAGCAGGCGCATCCGCGCGCGCACCGTCGTGGGCGCGCGGGAGGGGCGCGGCCGTGCGGCGCGGGGCAGGGCGCCGGCGCGCGGGATGTCTGCGCGCCGCGGTGGGCGTCGGTCGTCGTACATCAGTCAGGCGATCCGCGGAGGCCCCGAAGGGGCGCGTGAAGCCACCAGCATAGGATCAACACCGGCCGCAGCGCGCCGCTGCGGCCGCGTAACGCCGCGGCCCAGTGTGGCAGGATCCTCCCCATGGAGCAGGCCTGCCTGGACGGCGCCGTCATGCCCGCCGGCGAGGCACGGGTTCCCGCGACAGACGAGGGCGTGTTGCGGGGCGACGGCGTCTTCGAGGTCATTCGCGTCTACGACGGGCGGCCCTTTGCGCTGGAGGACCACCTCGCGCGCCTGGAGCGCTCGGCCGCAAACCTGCGCCTGGCGATCGACGTCGAGGCGGTGCGCCGCGACGTCAGCGCCCTGCTCGCCGCCAAGCCGGGCCACGACGGCGTCCTGCGCCTCGTGCTGACCCGCGGCGGCCGGCGCCTCGCCCTCACCGAGCCGTTGCCCGACCGAACCCCGCTCGCCCGCCTCGCCACGGTGACCTACGCCCCCACCCGCATCCTCGACGGGGTCAAGTCGCTCTCCTACGCGGCGAACATGCTCGCCACCCGCGTCGCCGTCGACCGCGGCTTCGACGACGCCCTGCTGGTCACCCCCCACGGCCGCGTCCTCGAGGCGCCGACCTCGTCGTTCTTCTGGGTCCGCGACGGCGAGCTGCTGACCCCGCCGCTCGACGACCACATCCTCGCCTCGATCACCCGGGCGCGGGTCATCGAGCTCACCGGCGCGCGCGAGGCCGTCTGCCCCCTCGACGAGCTCGACGCCGCGCAGGAGGCCTTCGTCGCCTCCACGGTGCGCGAGGTCATGCCGGTCGGGGCGATCGACGACCGCGAGCTGCCGAGGCTCGGGCCGCGCACGCGCGACGCCGCTCGCCTCTTGCGCGAGCGGATCGACGCCGAGCTGCAGGCCGCCCTCCCGTAGCCGCCCGTGCGCGTCCTCACCGTCGTGGGGAACCGTCCCCAGTTCATCAAGGCCGCCGCCGTCTCGGGACCGCTGCGCGAGGTCGCCGACGAGGTCCTGCTGCACACCGGCCAGCACCACGACGACGAGCTCTCGTCGATCTTCGTGCGCGAGCTCGGCCTGCCGGCACCCGATCGCCTGCTCGGCGTGGCCGGCGGAACCAACACCTCCCAGACCGCACGCATGCTCGCGGCCTTGGAGCCCGAGCTGCGCGGTGTCGCGCCCGACGTCGTGCTCGTCTACGGCGACACGAACTCGACGCTGGCCGGGGCCCTCGCCGCCGCCCAGGCGCACGTGCCGGTCGCCCACGTCGAGGCGGGGATGCGCTCCTTCGACCGCGCGATGCCCGAGGAGGTCAACCGCGTGCTCGCAGACCACCTCGCCGACCTGCTGCTGTGCCCCTCGCCGACCGCCGTTGGGAACTTGCGTCGCGAGGGGGTCCTCGGCGAGATCGTCGACGTGGGCGACGTCATGGTCGACGTCGCGCGCGTCTTCGCGCCGGCCGCGCGGGAGCGGACGGCGCTGCTCGAGCGGCTCGGTGTGACGTCCGGCGACTTCCTGCTCGTCACCGCTCACCGCGCCGGGACGGTAGACGAGAGCGCGCGCCTCGAGCGCTTCGTGGCGCTGATCGAGGCGCTCCCGGCGCCGGTTGTCTTCCCCGTCCACCCGCGCACGGAAGCCCGGTTCCAAGCCGCCGGCCTGCGGGCGCGGCTCGAGCGCGCCGAGGGCGTGCTCCTGTGCCCGCCGCTCGGCTACCTGGACTTCACCGCGCTGCTCCAGCACGCCCGGGCGGTGCTCACCGACTCGGGCGGCGCCCAGAAGGAGGCCTACCTCGCGCGGGTGCGGTGCCTCACCCTGCGCGACCGCACCGAGTGGGTCGAGACGGTGCAGGCAGGATGGAACGTGCTCGTGGACCTCGACGCGCAGGCCGCTCGCGCCGCACTGGAGCGGCCGCCACCGACCGAGCACCCGCAGCTCTACGGCGACGGCCACGCGGGCGCCCGCGTCGCGCAGGCGCTGCTCGAGCGCTTCACGACGACCTAGCCTCCTAGACTCTGGCGCCATGACGGTCGGGATCATCGGGCTCGGCTACGTCGGTCTTCCGCTCGCCGTGGAGTTCGCCGAGGCGGGCGAGAAGGTCGTCGCCGTCGACGTCGCCCCCGGGAAGATCGAGTCGCTCGCCCGCGGCGAGTCCTACGTGGAGGACATCTCCTCCGAGCGCCTGCGCGCGGTCGCCGACCGCATCGAGCCGACGACGCGCTACACCGCCCTCCAGGGCGCCGACGCCGTCCTGATCTGCGTTCCGACGCCGCTCTCGCCCAACCGCGAGCCCGAGCTCGGCCCGCTCATCGACGCCGCGAACGGGCTCGCCCGCGTGCTGCGTCGCGGCCAGCTCGTCGTGCTCGAGTCCACCACTTACCCGGGGACGACACGCGAGCGGCTCGTGCCGATCCTCGAGGAGTCCGGCCTGCGGGCGGGCGAGGACGTGCACGTGGCCTTCTCACCAGAGCGCGTCGACCCGGGCCGCACCGACCACACGATGCGGACTACCCCGAAGATCGTCGGCGGCCTGACCGAGGCGTGCGCCGAGCGCGCGGAGGAGCTCTACCGGCTGGTGTGCGACACCGTCGTGCGCGTCTCCTCGCCCGAGGCGGCCGAGCTGGCCAAGCTGCTGGAGAACATCTTCCGCTCGGTCAACATCGCGCTGGTCAACGAGCTCGCGATCGTCGCCGACCGCATGGACATCGACATCTGGGAGGTCGTCGACGCGGCCGCCACCAAGCCCTTCGGCTTCATGCGCTTCGACCCGGGGCCGGGGATGGGCGGGCACTGCCTGCCCGTGGACCCCTTCTACCTCACGTGGCGGGCGCGGGAGTTCGGCATGTCGACGGAGTTCATCGAGCTCGCGGGCAAGGTCAACCAGCAGATGCCCCACTTCTGCCTCGAGAAGGTGGAGCGGGCGCTCAACGACGTGTCCAAGCCCGTGCGCGGGTCGCGAATCGCGACCTTCGGCGTGGCTTACAAGCCGGGGGTGGGGGACACGCGCGAGTCGCCAGCCGTCCGGCTCATGCGCCTGCTCGCCGGGCGCGGCGCCGAGCTGAGCTATCACGATCCCCACGTGCCCAGCCTGCCGGCCCTCGACCTCCGCTCCGAGGAGCCCGAGGCGGTGCTCGCGGACTGCGACCTGGCGGTCATCGTCACCGCCCACCCGGAGGTCGACCACGCCGCCGTCGTCCGCGAAGCGCCGCTCGTGCTCGACCTGCGCGGGGTCACGCGCGGGATGCCGGCCTCCACCGTCGTCCGCCTGTGAGCGCCGGCGACGTCCGGGTCGGCGTCGTCGGCCTGGGGTACTGGGGGCCGAACCTCGCGCGCAACTTCGCCTCGCTCCCCGGCTGCGAGCTGGCCTGGCTGTGCGACGCGGACGCCGCCGGGCGCGAGCGTGCCGCGGCGCGGCTGCCGGGCCCGCGCATCGCCGCCGAGGTGGAGGAGCTGCTCGCCGACCCGACCCTCGACGCGATCGTCGTCGCGACACCGGTGCCGACCCACGCCGAGCTCGCCGTGCGCGTGCTCGAGGCCGGCAAGCACTGCTTCGTCGAGAAGCCGCTGGCCCAGTCGGTGCCCGACGCGCAGGCGGCCGTCGACGCCGCCGAGGGGGCCGGCCGCGTCCTCATGGTCGGTCACCTGCTCGAGTACCACCCGGGCGTGGAGAAGCTCAAGGAGATCGCCCGCTCCGGTGACCTCGGCGATCTCTACTACCTGTACTCCAAGCGGCTCAACCTCGGGAAGCTTCGCGCCGACGAGAACGCCCTGTGGAGCCTGGGCGCGCACGACATCGCCGTCACCCTGCTGCTCGCCGGCGAGGAGCCGGTCGAGGTCGAGGCGCACGGCGAGTCCTACATGCGGCCCGGGGTGGAGGACGTCGTGTTCTGCTTCCTGCGCTTTTCCTCGGGCCTGGCAGCGCACCTCCACCTGTCCTGGCTGGACCCCCACAAGGAGCGGCGCTTCACCGTCGTTGGCTCGCGGCGGATGGCGACCTTCGACGACATGGCGATCGAGCGCAAGCTCACCGTCTACGACAAGGGGTTCGACGAGGACTCGCGCAACTGGGGCGAGTACATCATGCGGTCGGGCGACGTCTGGAGCCCGCGACTCCCGAACGTCGAGCCGCTTCGCCTGGAGTGCGAGCACTTCCTCGCCTGCGTCCGCGAGGGGGCGGCGCCGCGCTCGGACGGCGCCAGCGGGCTGCGCACCGTCCGCGTGCTCGAGCGCCTCCAGGAGGCGCTCGACGCGAGCGCCCGGCCGCACGAGGATGCTGCGACCCGCTGAGCAGGCGACGGGGCTCGTCCTCGGCGACGACGCGCGCATCGGCGAGGACGTGCTCTTCGGCGCTCATGTCGTGGTGCACCCCGGGGTCGTCCTGGGCGACGGCTGCCGCGTCGAGGACGGCGCGGTGCTCGGCAAGCCGCCGCGCCTGGGCCCGGCCTCCACCGCGTCTCGCGACGCGCCGCCGGCTCTCGAGCTCGGCCCCGGCGTGGCCGTGTGCACCGGCGCGGTCGTCTACGCGGGCGCGTGCATCGGCTCGGGCGCCGTCGTCGGCGACCAGGCCCAGGTGCGCGAGCGAGCGGTCATCGGCGCCCAGAGCGTCGTCGGCCGCGCGACGGGCGTGGACAACGACGTCCGCGTGGGCGCCCGCGTCCGGCTCCAGTCCATGGTCTACCTGGCGGCGGGGTCGGTGGTCGAGGACGACGTCTTCGTCGGGCCCGCCGCCTCGACGACCAACGACGACACCATGGGCCGTCACGCCCGTGGGGCGGCGCTCGAGGGCGTCACGCTGCGGCGGGCCTGCAGGATCGGGGGCGGCGCCGTGCTCGTGCCGGGGATCGAGGTGGGCGAGGAGGCCTTCGTGGCCGCCGGCGCGGTGGTCGCCGCCGATGTGCCCGCGCGGGCCGTGGTGATGGGCGTCCCGGCGCGCGTGGTGCGCAAGGTCGGCGGCTCCGATCTGGTCGAGCGGTGGCGATGACCGCGGTGCGCACGGGACGCAGGCCGGCGGCGGCGCTCGCCCGCGTGCCCGCCGCGCACCGCCGCCGCGTCGCCGCGCGACAGTCGCACCGGCGGCGGACCTTCGCGCTCGCCGTGCTCGCCGCGGCGACGACCGGGACGGTCGCGGCGGACGAGCTCGCTCGCGTGTGGCGTCGCGGCTCGGCGCCGCTGCCCGCGGAGACCGACGACGTCCTGCTCGCCGGCGCCGAGGCCACGCGCCAGACGGTGGAGGTCGCGGTCGCGGGGCTTCGCTCGTCACCCCCGCGCGAGACCGCGCTGCTCAACCTGCTCGGTTCCTTCGTGGCGACGTCGGCCTTCGTGCGCACGAGCACGTGGTCGATCCGCACGCGCGGCACCTTCGGCCCGTTTCGCAACCTGCGCGTCGGCGACCGCCACATCCACCATTTCGTCCCGGGCATCGTCGTCGCCTTCGTCACGGGCGCCGCGGCGATCGTCACGCGCCACGAGGAGGCGGAGAAGTGGCTGGCCATCCCCTACGGCGCGGGGGTCGCGCTGACCATCGACGAGGCCGCGCTGCTGCTCGAGCTCGAGGACGTCTACTGGAGCGAGGAGGGCGTCATCAGCGTCCAGATCGCGCTGGGCGCCGCGGGGCTGCTCGCCTCCGTCGCGCTGGCCCGCCGCGTGCTGCGCCGCGGCGAGGACGAGATCCTGCCCGACCGGGCGTCGTCGTCGTGAGCGGAGCGGCCGACGGCTCGCGGGTCCCCGCACGTCGCGGCTACGGCGACTCCCCGGTCCCACCGGGCGCGGGCGGCGGCCCGGTCGCCCCGGGCGCAGCGACGGTCCTCCCGGTCGCCGGCGCCGGGCGCTACGTGCTCGCGAGCTGGTGGGCGCGCGTGGCGGCGACCCTCATCGACCTCGCGCTGCTCGTCCTGGGCGCCGCGGTGATCGTCGCGGTCTTCGCGCTCGTCCTGCTCGTGAGCACGAGCGCGGGGACGCTGTCGGTGATCGTCGGGGTGCTCGTCGCGCTGGTCGCCTTCACGCTCGCCCTGTTCCTCTACCCGCCCGCCGCGATGGCACGCTGGGACGGGCAGACGGTCGGCAAGCGGATCTGCGGCATCCGCGTCGTACGCCTCTCAGGCGAGCCGATGGACTTCAGCGGCGCGGCCGCCCGCGAGGTCGGGATCAAGTGGGTGGTCATCGTCGTCGTCGGGTCGGCGCTCACCTTCGGCCTCGCACCGCTGATCGATGCGCTGTGGCCGGCGTGGGACGGCGAGCGCCGCGCGCTGCACGACTACCTCGCGCGGACGCGGGTCGTGCGCGCAGCTCCTCGGTGAACAGCTCCACGACACGCGGGTCGAACTGGCTGCCGGCCGCCCGGACGATCTCCTGCAGGGCGACGGCGGGCTCGAGCGCGGCGCGGTAGGGCCGCGAGGTCGTCATGGCGTCGTAGGCGTCGCATACCGCGATGACGCGCGCGCCGAGCGGGATCGCCTCGCCGGCGAGGCGATCGGGATAGCCGCTGCCGTCCCAGCGCTCGTGGCTCGAGCGCACGAGGTGGGCCACGCCGGTGAGGGAGGGGGCGGCGGCAAGGATCCGCTCGCCGATGATCGTGTGCTGGCGGATGAAGGCCCACTCGCGCTCGTCGAGGGCTGAGTGCTTGTCGAGGATCGCGTCCGGGATGGCCATCTTGCCGACGTCGTGCAGCTCGGCGCCGTCGGCGATCTCCTGGACCTCGCGCTCGCCGAGCTCGAGCCGCCGCGCGACGGCCCGGGCGAGCTGCGCCACCTCGCGGAGGTGGTCGCCGAGCAGCGGCCGCCGCTCGTCGAGAGCCTGGAGCAGCGCGTCATGGGTCTGGCGCGTGGCCGACGGCCGGCCGCTCTCCTTCTGGCGGTACATGCGGCGGTCGGCGAGCTGCAGCGCCTGCGTCGGAGCGCCGGCCTCGTCGGGAATCGACACCGTCCCGTAGGAGCTCGCGACCGCGAAGCCCTCGCCGCGGTCGGACAGGGCGCGTGCGGCGCCCTGCACCGCAAGCCCGGGATCGGTGCCGGCCGGCAGGCGCACGAGCGCGCAGAACTCGTCGCCGCCCATGCGGTAGGCGACCCCGACCCGGCGCACGGCGTCTCCGAGGCGAGCGCCGAGGCGGGCGAGCAGGACGTCGCCGGCCGGGTGACCGAAGGTGTCGTTGTAGAGCTTGAACCCGTCGAGGTCGAAGAGCATGAGCACCCGGCGCTCACCGGTGGCCACCGCAGCGCGCGTTTCGCGCTCGAGGTCGGCGAGCAGCGCGCGGCGGTTGCCGAGGCCGGTGAGCGCGTCGCTGAGCGCCTCGCGGCGGCTGGTCGCGAGGATGGCGGCGTTCTCGCGGAAGGTGAGGACCATGCGCCCGAGCGCCGCCGCGAGGCCGGCGGCCGCCAGGCCGAGGGCGACGGGGTCCAGCCCGGCGACCGCGGCGTAGGTGAGCAGTCCCGCGGCGGTGAAGGCGGCGCCGGCGGGGATCGCGATGAGCGCCCAGCCTTCGACCGCGACCGGCGCGGCGCGCCGCATCGGCCGCCACGCGGCGACGCCGATGAGGACGACGGCCGCGGTCCACAGCGCGTTCGCGGCGTGGCCGAACTGGGTCCCAGGCCGGGTGATCTCCGAGAGGTAGGCGACGTCGGCGAGCGCGCTGGCGGCCAGGCCCGCGCCGAGGAACGCCCAGCTGCGCCCGGGGCGCCAGCCGCACAGCGCGAAGGCCATGACGACGAGCACGAGCAGCAGCATGTCGCCGATCGGGTAGGCGAGGTTCACCGCGACGGCGGCGGGGCCGCCGTCGATGCCGGCCTGCAGCACCGGTCCGGCCAGCAGCGCGACGACGAGCGCGGCGGCCACGAGTCCCTCGACGACGCCGTCCAGCCACAGGCTCGCGCGAAAGCCATGGACGCGGTCGCGCACGAGCAGGCCGAGGCCGAGGTATGCGGCGGGATAGAAGAGCAGGTAGCCCACGTCGGTCGGATTTGGCGAGGGCGGGTCTCCGGCGTAGCCGTAGGCCAGCGACCAGGCGACCTCCGCGCCGGTCCAGGCAACGAGGGCCAGGCCGATGCTGAGCCACGCCGCTCGCTCGCGCGGGTCGGTCGCGGCGCGCAGGAGGCACAGCGCGGCGGCGCACGCCATCGCGATGTCGTAGACGACGTCGTAGGCGAGGTGGTCCAGCGACGGCCCGCCGGCTCCGATCGCGTGGGCGGCGACGAAGAGCACGGCGGCGACCGCGGTAGCCTCGAGCCCGCGTGCGATGCGCCTGGCGCGCGTCATGACCTGTTCTATCGGCAGCGGGCGGCCAGGCCTCAAACCTGGAGCGCGAATCGCCCGCGCTCGCCCCCCGCTCGCGCCGCGCCCCTCCGCGGCCCTCCGCGGCCCTCCGCGCTACGCGCGTTGCAGGCCGGGCGCGAGCTCGCGGCCCGCGGCCTGCGTCCAGATGACCTGGTGGCGCCCCGGGCCGACGCCGACGAGAGCGACGGGGACGCCGACGCCCTCGGCGATGAAGCGCAGGTACTCTCGGGCGGCGTCGGGGAGGTCGGCCTCCGAGCGCGCTTCGCCGATGTCGCCGTCGAAGCCCTCGAGCTCCTCGTACTCCCCCTTGACGCGGTGCAGGACCGACTGGTGGTAGGGGAAGTGGTCGAACTCGGCCTCGGAGGGCCCGCGGTAGCGTGTGCAGACCTTGATGCTCCCGACGCCGGCGAGCACGTCGAGCTTCGTGATGGCCAGCGCGGTCATCCCGTTGATGCGCGAGGCGTAGCGCAGGGCGACGAGGTCGAGCCAGCCGACCCGGCGCGCCCGGCCCGTGGTCGTGCCGAACTCGCCTCCCTTGGTCCGCAGGGCACCGGCGAGCTCGTCGTCGAGCTCGGTGGGGAAGGGGCCCGAGCCGACGCGCGTGACGTAGGCCTTGGCGACCCCCCACACGTCGGTGATGTCTCGCGGCCCGACGCCCGTTCCGGTCGTCGCTGCACCCGCGACCGGGTTGGAGGACGTTACAAACGGATACGTGCCGTGGTCGATGTCCAGCAACGCGCCCTGCGCGCCTTCGTAGATCACCGTGCGGCCCTCGTCGAGAACCTGCCAGACCAGGCGCGCGGTGTCGGCGATGTGCTGCTCGAGCCGGTGGCCGTAGATCAGGTAGTCCTCGGTCATCCGCTGGAGGTCGAGCAGCGGGTCCTTGGCGTAGGGGCGGAGCGAGAGCCGCTTGGGCTCGAGCGCCGCGGTGATCTTCTTCTTGAGGATCTTCTCGTCGAGCAGGTCCTGGATGCGGATGCCCAGGCGCGCCGCCTTGTCGGCGTAGCACGGGCCGATACCGCGCCGGGTGGTGCCGATCTGCAGCTTGCCGAGGCGCTGCTCGCCCGCCGAGTCGAGCATCAGGTGGTAGGGCATGATCACGTGGGCGTTGGCCGACACGCGCAGCCCGCTGACGTCGATGCCCCGCGCGCGCAGTCCGTCGATCTCATCGATGAGCTTCTTGGGGTCGATCACCACCCCGTTGCCGATCGCGCAGAGCTTGCCCGGGTAGAGGATCCCGGACGGGATCAGGTGGAGCTTGTACTCGATTTCGTCGCGGACGATCGTGTGGCCGGCGTTCGAGCCGCCCTGGAAGCGGATCACGAGGTCGGCGCGCTCGGCCAGCAGGTCGGTGACCTTGCCCTTGCCCTCATCGCCCCACTGGGCGCCGACGATCGCGATTCCCGCCATGCCGGCCAGTCTACGAGGGACGGAACTCCAGCCTGCGGTCCTGACCGAAGAGCGGCAGGTCCTCGCACATCTCCACCAGCCTCGAGACCGTCCGCGCGCCGATCTGCTCGCGCAGCTCGTCGCGGTCCTTGACGTTGGTCGTGACGATCATCGAGCGCCCCTCCTCGTAGCGGACGTTGATGATCGAGTAGAGCTGCTCGAGGACCCACTCGCTCGTGCGCTCGGCGCCCAGGTCGTCGAGGTGGAGGAGCTCGACGGCCGCAAGCCGGTCGAGCAGATCGACGTAGGACCGCTCGGCGGCGTCGTCGTAGGTCTTGCGGATCTCGGCGAGCAGGCGGGGAACGGAGTAGATGGCCACGGACCGCCCCTGCTCCAGGGCCTGCTTGGAGACGAGCATCGCGAGCGTCGTCTTGCCGGTCCCCACGTCGCCCACGAAGGTCAGCCCGCGACCCTTGGCGAGGTTGGCGTCCAGGTCGCGGACGTAGCGACGAACGGCGGCCACCACCGGTCGGTCCATCTCGGTCACCGGGGGGCGGTCGAAGGACACGCCGCGGAAGCGTCGCGGGATGACGCCGGACAGCGAGCGCGCCCGCTTGACGCTGATCCGCTGCGCGCGGCACTCGCACGGCGTCGCCGTGTTCGTCGCCTCGTCGACCAGGAAGCCGCTGCCGTCGCAGCGGCCCAGGGGGCAGGGGCCGTCGCTCACGACGGCCGAGCCGCTCGCCCGGCGCCGATCATCCGAACCGCTCGCTCGACGCGAAGTTCGAGAACTTGGGGTACTCCTTCTGGAAGGTGAGGGTGACCTTGCCGACCGGCCCGTTGCGGTGCTTGGCGATGTAGAGGTCGGCCTCGCCTTCGCGCTCGGACTCCTCGTCGTAGTACTCCTCGCGGTAGATGAACATGACGAGGTCTGAGTCCTGCTCGACGTTGCCGGACTCGCGCAGGTCGGAGAGCACCGGGATCTTCGGGTTGCGCGACTCCACCGCGCGGCTGAGCTGGGAGAGGGCGATGACCGGGCAGTCCAGCTCGCGCGCGAGGATCTTCAGCCCGCGGCTCATCTGGCCGACCTGCTGGACGCGGCTCTCCACGCGCTCGTCGGCGCGCATGAGCTGGAGGTAGTCGACGATGATCAGCCCGAGCCCGCCGGGGTTCTGGCTGGCCAGCCGCCGGGCCTTCGCGCGCACCTCGAGAACGCCGACGTCGCTTGAGTCGTCCACGTAGAGCGGCGCCGCCGCGAGCTGCTCGGAGGCCGCGAGGATCTTCGGCCAGCGCGCCTCGGCGACGCGCCCCTTGCGCAGGTCGTCGCCCTTGATCCGCGCCTGGGAGGCGATGAAGCGCTGGGCGAGCTCGGCCTCTGACATCTCGAGCGAGAACAGCGCGACAGGCTTGCCGTGGTCAAGCGCGGCGTTCTCGGCCATGTTGGTGACCAGGGCAGATTTTCCCATCGCGGGTCTCGCCGCGATGACGACGAGGTTTCCCTTCTGGAACCCCCCCGTGATCTCGTCGAGGTCCTTGAAGCCGGTTGGTGTCCCGGTGAGCGCCTGGCCTTCCTCGGAGAGGCGGTGGAGCTTGTCGATCTCGCGGTGCAGGACGTCGCCGATCGACTGGAAGTCCTTCTGGCGGTCGTCGTGCGCGACCTCGAGCATCGCCTTCTCGGCCCACTCGACGAGCGCGCGCGCCTCGCCCTCGCGCCCCATGACGTTGCCCTGGATCTCGTAGGCGGTGTTGAGCAGGCGGCGCAGGAGCGCGTTGTCGAGGACGATCTGCGCGTAGTGGCGGACGTTGCCGGGCGCCTCGGCAGCGCCGGCCAGCGCCTGAACGACTCCCGGCCCGCCGATCTGCTCGAGCTGGCCGGCCTGGCGAAGGTGCTCGGTGATGGTGATGGCGTCGACCGGCTCGGCGCGACCGTAGAGGTCGAGCATCGCCTGGTAGATCGCCCGGTGGCGATCGCGGTAGAAGTGGTCCGGGCGCAGCCCGTCGTCGATGACCAACCGGTACATCGCGCGGTCCGAGAGCAGGATCGAGCCGAGGACCGACACCTCGGCCTCGAGGTTGTGGGGAGGGACGATCCCGCCGCCGCCGCCGCCGCCGCCGTTCGTCCGTCCCGCCTCGAAGCTCGTCGCGCTCATCCGAGGGGCCATCGTAGGTTCGGAGCCCGATGCCATGACCTGGCTCCCCGCAAGCTCCGTCAGTTTTTCTCCAAAGCCTGCGCGGGGCCGGTGCGCGCCGTCGCGGAGTCGCGTCAGATGAGCAGCTCCGGAGCGGGCGCGACGGTACCCGGGGCGCGGCCCGGCCCGGCCCGGCCCCGGCCCGGCCGCGCGAGGGGTCTACTTCTGCTCGACGACCATGGTCTTGACCGTCGCGGTCACGCCTTCGGTGACCTCGACGACGACCATGTAGGTGCCGACGTTGCGGATCGGCTCGTCGAGGTGGACCTTGCGCCGGTCCAGCTTGATCCCGCGTGCGTCGCGAACTGCGTCGACGATGTCCTGGGCGGTGACCGAGCCGAAGAGGCGGCCGTCGTCACCGGCCTGCTGGGAGATGGTGAGGACGGTCTTGGTGAGCAGCGCCGCGTTCTCCTGTGCGCGCTCCGTCGCCTCCTGCGCGGCCCGCTCGGCGGCGTCCTGGCGCTTGCGAGCGGCCTCCAAGGCCCCCGGGGTCGAAGGCTGCGCGAGCTTGCGCGGGATGAGGAAGTTGCGCAGGTAGCCCGCCGAGACGTCGACCACCTCGCCACGCTCGCCGAGCCGCTCGACGTCCTTGAGGAGGATGGCCTGGGCCACGGCGGCTACTCCCGCTCGCGGTCGCGATCGCCGCGGCCACCGCGGCCGCCCTCGCGCGACTCCTTCACGTCCGCGGCGTAGGGCAGGAGGGCGAGCTCACGGGCCCGCTTCACGGCGCGGGCGATCTGACGCTGGTGGCGCCGGCAGGCGCCGGTGATGCGCCGCGAGCGGATCTTGCCGCGCTCGGACACGAAGCGGCGGAGCCCCGTCGCATCCTTCCAGTCGACCTGGTCGATCTTGTCCCGGCAGTAGGGACACGGCTTGCGGCGGCCGCTGCCGGGGCCGCCCTTCTTGTCTCGGCGGCGCGTGGGCGCGCGCCTGTTGCGCTGCTTTGCCATGAAGTCTCTGAGGTGCCTTCGTCGCGGACGTGTCCGATCGCGCGCTGGTGCCACGCGCGAACGCGGCCATTGTGGCACCCCAAGGGTAGCGGCGACGTCCGCTGCGGCGCGCCCTGGCGGGCTAAAGGGGTCGCGCGAGGCGAGCGGGCGATGAGTCGGGGCATCCTCGGAAGCCTGATCCACGAGAACCCGCGATCATGAGGAGCGACGATGGGCAAGGTCATCTACACGATGGGCGCGTCGCTCGACGGCTACGTCGAGGACCCGAGCGGCAGCATCGCCTTCACGGCGCCCGACGAGGACGTCCACCGGCTCGCCAACGAGCAGGCGCGGGAGGCCTCCGCCTTTCTCTACGGACGGCACCTGTACGAGCTGATGGAGGCGTTCTGGCCCGCGGCCGCGCGCCGCGACGATCTGCCCGAGGTCGAGGCCGAGTTCGCCAAGGCCTACGTCGAGACGCCGAGGATCGTCTTCTCCGACACGCTCGAGAGCGTGTCAGACGGCGCGCGCCTGGTCCGCCGGAGCGACGCCGTCGCCGAGGTGACGCGCCTGAAGGACGAGACCGAGAGCCATCTGGGTCTCGGCGGCCCGGGCCTGGCCGCCTCGCTCCTCGACCTCGTCGACGAGTTCCGGCTGTGGGTCAATCCGGTGGCGGTGGGCGGCGGCAAGCCGTTCTTCCCCGCCGGCGCGCGGGAGCTTCGGCTCCGGCTCGCCGAGCACCGCGCCTTCCCGTCGGGCGCCGTCTATCTGCGCTACGAGCGGACGCCGTAGCGGATCGCAGCGCGAGGTCGCCGGGCGGGCCCGTGCCGCCTGCCCCTCCCGGTCAGAAGGGGATGTCGTCGTCCCCGGCCGCCGCGGGCGAGGCCTGGGAGACCTTGAAGTCGGCGTCGTCGACGGGCACGTCGCTTCGAGGGGAGAACCCGTTGCCGCCGCCGCCGTCATCCCGGCCGCCGAGGAACTGGACCGAGTCCGCGACGATCTCGACAGCCTGGCGCTTCTGGCCGTCCTGCGTCTCCCACTCGCGCCACTCAAGGCGGCCGTCGAGCGCGACCGGCCGGCCCTTGGAGAGGAACCGGGCGCAGTTCTCCCCCTGCGCGCCCCAGACGGTCACGTCGAAGTAGTTGGGCTTGTCGACCCACTCGCCCGAGGCGTTGTCCTTGCGGCGGGTGTTCGAGGCGATCCTCAGGCTGCACACCGACATGCCGCTCGGCAGCGAGCGCAGCTCGGGATCGCGGGTGAGGTTGCCGGTCAGGATGACCCGGTTGATGTTGGTCGCTGCCACGGCGCTCCTTTCGGCGGCCGGCCCATCCGACCGCGAAGACGTCTTCAAGCTCGGGTCGAGCGTAGCGCCGCGTCCGGCCGCACCTCTCCGGCGAAGCTGCATTCTGCGCAGAGTTGTCGCAGGCAGGACGCGAAGCGGTGGTCAGGCTCGGCGAGGCACATCTCGGGCGAGTGGGTCTCCGGCCACGCGCACGTCGAGGCGTCGGACAATGCTTCCGCGGACGCGGGATGCCGGCGGCGACTGCGTCGTGCGAGGGAGGAGAGGGACTGCGGCGGCGGTGCTAGCCCGCGGAGGCTTCGACGGACGCTGGACTGGGCGCCGCGCTGGGCACGGCGCTCGCGCGACCATCCGGCGGCGATGGGGTGCCGGGGCGGACCTTGATGATCCGGAACCGCACCACCCCGTCGGTGATCCGCAGCGAGCGCTCGAGCTGCTCGAGGAGCTCGGGCGGGCCGGTGAACTGCATCAGGTGGTAGTCGGCGTCCGTCTTGTGGCCGATCTCGTAGGCGAGCGGACGCGGCCCCCAGTCGTAGCGCCCGACGATCCCGCCACGGGCCTCGATGGCGGCTTCGACGTCGGCGACGATCTTTTCGCGCTGGTCGGCCTC
This sequence comes from uncultured Actinomycetes bacterium, assembly GCA_963728925.1. Taxonomy (GTDB): domain Bacteria; phylum Actinomycetota; class Thermoleophilia; order Solirubrobacterales; family Solirubrobacteraceae; genus JBBPZA01. The sequence continues at coordinate 170,566 of CAVSMB010000002.1, forward strand.
GGCCGTCGTGTCGAGGAGCATCATGAGGTCGTAGGTCGGAGCCATGGGCGGCGCGGACACTAGCAAAGGGCCTGCAGCCTTCGGGGGGCGAATCAGCGGTCTCCGGGCCCTCGGAAGGCCATGGACCACGAGCCCGCCGAGCGCGATGGCCCATCACCTCTGCGCGCGCGAATCCGTTGGGGGAACGTCGCTCGCGCCGCCGGGCTCCTCGCCGTGATCGGCGCGGTCGCGGCGTGGGCCGCGCTGTCCTCGGACCGTCCCGCCCTGCCGCCCGAGGCGGCGGCTCCCGCGTCGCCGGACGTTCCCGTCGGCGACGGAGACCCGTCGGGAGGCCTTGGCGCGCCGGGCCCACTCGGAGGCCGTGGATCGACGACCGAGGGCGACGGAGCCGGCTCGGCGGGCAAGGACAAGGACGGCTCGCGACGCGCCCGAACGGGCAGGACCACGGACGGCCGCGAGCGAGGGGCGGGCCCTCGACGAGGGTCGCGTGGCAAGAGGTCCCGCGATCGGCGTCGGGGATCGGGTCGCGGACGCAACGCCGGTGGTCGTTCGCGCGCCGGTCGTCGCAGTGGCGGCCGAGCACGGGGCAGCAGGGGCGCGAGGCGAAGACGAGCCGGCGGCGGATCGGGCGGCGGCAGCTCCGGTGGCGGAGGCTGGAGAGGCGGCGGTGGTGGCGGATCGGGCGGCGGCGGTGGTGCCGGCGGCTCGGGCGGCGGCGGATCACGCGGGGGCGGCTCGGGCTCCGGCGGGTCCGGAGGCGGCGGGTCCGGAGGCGGCGGATCCGGGGGCTCGGGCTCCGGCGGCGACGAGTTCGGCGGTGACTCCGGCGTCCACCCGCAGGGCGATGGACAACCCGAGTTCCGCACGACGTAGGCGCGCGGGGAGCCCGCGATCCCTGATGGGGAGCGGGATTGGGGACTTTGTGCAGCTTGTGCGGCGTGTGCCTACGGGCCGAGGAGTCAGGCGGGTGTGACGCGCCCGAAGCAGGGTGGCTCGGGGACGCCGATCGTGGTGTGCAGCTCGCGTTGGCGGGCGGTGAGTTCGGTGGTCTGGGTGAACTCGCCGTCGCGTGAGCGGAAGTGACCTTGGCGGATCGTGCCGAGGTCGGCGCGCAGGGTGCGCCAGGTGTCGTCGGTGCGCGTCTCGGCGACGCGGATGATGACCAGCGCGAGGAAGCAGATCAGCACGTGCGCTTGGATGCGTTCGTCCTTGCGGTGGAAGACGGGCCGTAGCGCGAGCGTGCCCTTGAGGTCGCGGAAGGAGCGTTCGGCCTCGAGCAGCTGCTTGTAGCCAAGCGCGACGTCCTCGGCCGACAGCGAGGCGTCGCTGGTAGTGAGCAGGTACTTGCCGTCCAAACGGTCTTCGGCGGCGATCTTGTCGCGGTCGAGCATCAGCCGGCCGGTCTTGGTCTGACGCAGGTAGCGCGACAGCGTCTTGTGGTCGCGCAGCGCGCACTCGCCGCGCTGGTGGGCGTCGCGCTCGGCCTTGGTCTTGGAGCGCTCGCGCTGGGTCTTCAGGCGCGCGAGCTCGGTCTCGATCCGCCTGATGCGCTGCTCGCGACGGGCGCGGTCGCGCTCGGCCTCGGCGGGGTTGTGGCAGACGACGAAGCGTTCGGCGGCGTCGCCATCACCGACACGCACTTCCTTGACGCGCAGGTTGTCGCGGACGGTGCGGTAGCGGCCCGGGCGCGACAGCGCCTGCTCGGTCTGCGGCATCCCCGACCTGAGCTTCATGCCGGCGATGTAGTGCCCGCCCGCCGAGCGCAGGTGGCGCAGGTTGTCCTGGCCGGAGAAGCCCGAATCGACGACGTAGATCGCCCGGCCGAGCCGCCAGCCGGTCAGATCGCGCTTGACCTCGGCGACGACCGACTGGTCGTTGGTGTTGCCCGGCCATACCCAGCAGCGGACCGGGATCCCCTCCCTGGTGACCGCCAACCCGATCACGACCTGCGGCAGATCCGGGCGGTGATCCTTGGAGTGACCGAGGCGCCGCAACGGCCCGTCGCCGGCGTCGGGACCGTCATCGTCGTCATCGCTGGGGTCCTCGACGTCGATCTCGAAGTAGGTCGAGGTGGTGTCGAAGAAGACGACGTCGACCTCGAGGTTGAGCAGGTGCGCGACGCTGAAGAACACCGACTCCTGCACGCGCTCGGCGCACTCAAGCAGGAAGTCCATCGCGCGATACAGCTGGTCGTCAGAGACGCCGTCGACGCCGTCGATCACGACGTCACGCCCGACCCAGTGCGTCGCCTCGAGCTTTGACGCCGGCTCCAGGCAGCGCTGACAGACCATCGTGAAGATCGCCCGCTCGACCCCCGAGCGGCCGCGGCCGCCGCCGGCGACACGCGCGATCGCCCGCCCGATCCCCAACTGCGCCCACAGCTCCCCGACCACATGCGGGCCGCCCGACTCCGGCGCCCGCACGAAGTCGAACCCGTGCGGCGCGCCGGCGCGCAGGCCGTCCTCACCGCCGAGGAAGCGCTGGATCGAGCGCACCAACCGCACCAGCGCGTCGCGGTCGAGCAGGTCCTCACGGCCGAGGTTGTGGATCACCCTCGCGACCGGCACGCCACGCTCGTTGCGCTCGTTGTGCGCCAGCGCGAGATAGCGCACCGTCTCGCCGCCCTTCGTCCGCCGCGTCGTCGTTCGCACGTACACGGTGCCTACAGGCTAAGCGCACAACCAGCCACAACACAAGCCCGACAGGACAAGACGTGTGCCTACAAGATTTCGACTCACGGCGACCAAGAACCACCCCCCCAAGCCAAACTCAGTCGCCGAGAGCCCGAAATTCACCTACTTCGTGCGGAACTCGGGGACAACCGGGGGGTGAGTTCTTCCCGGGCTGAGCCGGCGCACGACGGGCCCACGCCGAAGACGCGGCCGGGGCCCGTCACGCCCCCTGCGGCGGCCGGCCTCCCCTCGTCTGTCCGACCTCGATCAGGTGCCCGTCGGGATCGCGCAGGTAGCAGCGGATCTCGGCGCCCCGATCCTGCGGCGGCGTCAGGAACTGCGCTCCCCGCGCGCTCCACTCGCGGTAGATCGCCTGGACGTCCGCCACACGGATGTTGAGGAAGCTGCTCACGCGATCGAGAGAGCGCGGCGCCTCCAGGGTCACGTCCGGCTTGTCGTCGGTCGGCCCACCGCCGGCGTGGAGAGGGAGCTCGGCCATGGGCCGCCTCCTTCGTCGGGTGCAGCGGGCCGCTCAGCCCGCCGCGCGGCTCCCGGCCTTCTTGCGGATGTCCGCGAGCTGGTCGTCGATCCAGTCGCCGGGGTCGCGCTTGGTCACGATCGCCTTCAGCCCCTCGGCGCGGCGCGCTCGCTCGCCCGCCGACATGGTCAGGGCCGCGTGGATCGAGTCGGCGGTCTCCTGGACGTCGAAGGGGTTCACCGAGAGCGAGAACTCACCGAGCTCCTCGTGCGCGCCGGTGTTCTCGCTCAACACGCTGACGCCCGCCTGCTCGTTGACGAGCGGCCCCTCCTTGGCGACGAGGTTCATGCCGTCGAACATCGCGTTGACCAGCAGCACGTCGTAGTTCTTGTAGGCGGCGAAGGCCTCCTCGAGGTCGTCGCGGAGCTTGAGCTGGATCGGCATCCAGTCCGGCGTCCCGTGCCGGTGGTTGACCACGGCGACGAGTGCCTCGATGCGCTCGAGGTACTCGGCGTACTCGGGCACGTCGGTCCGCGAGGGCATGAGCTGGGCGACGAAGGTGACGTTCTCGCGGAACTCGGGGTGCTGCTCGAGGAAGATGTCGAAGGCGGTGAACCCCCGCAGGACGTTCTTGGAGAGGTCCGCGCGGTCCACGCGCAGCACGAGGTGCTCGCGCCGGCGGCGCAGGAGCTCACGCTCGAACTCGGCGACGCCCGCGCGCCCGGCGATCTGCTGCGTCGCGCGCCAGTCGATCGGCAGCGGATAGGAGCGCACCCAGACCTCGCGGTCGCCGCAGTGCACGACGCCGGCGTCCATGTCGACCTCGAGGTCCATGAGGTCCTGGCAGCACATGAGGAAGTTGCGCCGGTAGGCGCGCGTGTGAAAGCCGATGATGTCGTTGGCCAGCAGCCCGTTGTAGAGCTCTGAACGCATGTTCCGGGGCAACACGCGCCACGCGTCGGGCTGCGTCCACGGGATGTGGATGAAGTGGTGCAGGAACGCGTCGGGGCGCGCCTGGCGCACGAGGGCGGGGAGCGTGTAGAGGTGGTAGTCGTGGACCATCACGACCGGGTCGGAGACGTCCTCGATCTCCTCGACCACCGCCCGCGCGAGGTCCTCGTTGATGACGTTGTAGCCGAACTCGAAGGCCTCGACCTCGTGGCGGCGGATGTCGGGAGCGTTGGACAGGTCCCACAGGTAGTGCTGGATGAACCACAGGATCGGGTTGGCGAAGATGTTGTAGAAGCGGTCGTAGGCGTCGTCGTCGGAGGTGACGAGCCGGATGCGGTACGTGCCCCCTCCCGGCGACGCCACCTCGAAGGCCCTGCCGCCCGCGTCCTGCTCGCGCTGCTGGTCGTGCCGGGTCATCGCCGAGGCGATCCACACGGCGTCGCGATGCGAGGCGAGGCCCGTCAGCGCGGTGACCAGCCCGCCGCTGCCCCGCTTGACCTCCCCGCCGGCCTCGAAGGTCACCGGGCCGCGGTTGGAGACGAGCACGAGCGGAGCGTCCATCATGAGGCCTTCGCCGCCCCCGCCCCCGCGGCCTCGGCGCGGGCCGGAGCCCGCGGCGGCCCTGCCTCGGCGAACATCTGCAGCCAGTCGCGCAGCAGCCGCGGCATGAGGAAGTGGCGCCGCACGTGCTCCTTGCCCGTGCGGCCCAGGTCCTTGCCGAGCTGGGGGTCCTCGAGGATCTCGACGGCACGCCGCGCGCACTCGTCGACGGTGTCCACCAGGAAGCCGGACTTGCCGTCCTCGACCTGCAGCGGGATGCCTCCGACGCGCCCGCCGATGAACGGGCGCGCCTTCCAGATCGCCTCCGTGACGGTCAGCCCGAAGCCCTCGCGCGTGGACTTCTGGATCAGGACGTCGGCGTGCGACTGGAAAGCGTTGACCTCGATCGAGCCGACGTTGTTGAAGTTGTTGAGGATGTGGATGTCGGGGTCGCCGTCGGCGTGGGCGATGGTGGCGTTGAAGAAGTCCCAGCCCTCGGGGTCGTCGGTGGCCATCGAACCGACGAGCGCGAGCTGCACGTCGGGCATGCGCTCCTTGAGGATCCGGTAGGCGTCGATGACCCCGAGCGGGTCCTTCCACGGGTCGAAGCGCGACACCTGGCAGATCAGCGGGCGGTCGACGTCGATCCCGAACTGGTCGCACACGTAGGAGGCGTCCTCGGGCGAGAGCGCCATGTTCTTGGGGGCGAGCGGGTCGATGGCCGGCGGGCAGATGCGCGCGGTGCCGTTCATGCCCTCGGGCACGTAGTCCTGCATGTGGAAGACGGTCCGCGGATACTCGCCGAGATAGGGGAGCAGGCGCTCGAGGGTCGCGGGGTTGGGGGTCGAGAGGTCGATGTGGCAGCGCCACACCCAGCGCCGCGCCTTGGCGGGGACGAGCGAGAGCACGGCGGCGGGCTGGGGGTCGTGGACGACGCACACGTCCCAGCCGTCGGCCAGCTCGCGGGCGTTCATCTCGTTGTAGTGGCGCCAGACCTCCCACTGCTGCTCGGTGAGGTCCTGCGGGTTGCCCTGCAACGCGTTGTGGAGCACCTTGGTCGCGTTGAAGAACTCCTCGCGGCCGTAGATGACGTGCCACTCGCAGTCCAGGCCGACGTCGCGCATGAGCGGCACGAGCGTGTTGAGGATCTCCGACACGCCGCCCCCGAACGCGGTGGCCGAGAGGTGGGCGATCCGCATCCCCTGCAGCGGCTCGGCCAGCGCGCGGATCTCCTCCACCAGCGGGCGACCGACGATGTGGGTGTAGTCGGCGAGGCTCTTGTGGCCGACGGCGACGGGCTGGAGCACGAAGCGGACGATAGCCGCGCGGCGGCGCGCGTGGTCCGGAGCTCAGCGAAGTGACGCGCGCAGGCGGCGCACGCCGGCCTGCACCGCCGCCACGAGCTGTGTGTGGAGGGCCTGGTTGGCGGCCGCGATGACCGACATCTGGTACTCGACTCCGGAGCCGAGCACCGGCCGCCGGTCGAGCGGCCGCCCGGCCGCGTCGGTGACGATCCCCCCGCCCTCGCTCACGCACAGCGCCCCCGCCGCGAGGTCGTAGGGGGCGTTGTTGAGCACCGCCCCACCGCCGACGCGCTCGAACTCCGCGCGCACCTCGGGCACGGCCTCGATGAGCAGCGGCCCCGGCTCCACGTAGGCGTCGAGCTGGCCCGTCACCACGCGCGTCATGTCGAAGGTCGCGGCGCCGAGGTCGAAGGTGCCTCCGCCGGTGGAGGAGCCGTCGAGCAGCGCCCCGAGCACCTCGGCGTAGGCCCGCACGGGCCGCCCGCGCAGACCGTAGGCCCAGAACAGCCGACCGAGGTCCTCGTTCTCGCTCAACACGACGGGCACCGAGGCCTCCAGGCCGCGCCCGCGCTGCGCGACGAAGCGGTGGCCCGACTTGATCTCGATTACCACGCCGAGCTCGACGTCGCCCATCACCGGGTGGCCGTCGCCCACGCGCGCGAGGGCGACCGAGACGCACGCCGCCTCGAAGCCGGCCATCGCGGGCCGCGTGCCGTCGATCGGGTCGACGACCAGCACCCACTCGGCGGGCCCCGCGGGCTCGACGAGCCCGCGGTCCTCGGTGTAGACGGCGACGTTCGGCGCGTGCTCGGCGACCATCGCCTCGACCTCGCGCTCGGCCTGCTCGTCGATGGCGAAGGTCACGTCGCCGTCCCCGCCGCCGCCGACGTGGGCGCGGCCGGCGGCGCCGCCCAGGGCGGGCAGAACGGTCTTCCGCACGCGCTCGGCGAGCTCGACGACGAGCTCGCGCATCAGCCGGGGATCTCCAGGGTGAACGTCGTGCGCCCCGGCACCGACTCGACGGCGAGGCGGCCGTCCATGCGCTCGGCGAGCTCGCGGGCGATGGTGAGCCCGAGCCCAGAGCCGCGTGCGTCGGAGGTGAAGAACGGCTCGAAGACGCGACCGAGCATCGCGCGCTTGATCCCGAGGCCGGTGTCGCGGACCGCCAGGCGGACGACGCCGTTCTCGCGCCCGGCACGGACCTCGATGCCGGTGCCCTGCGGGGTGTGGGAGATCGCGTTGTCCATGAGGATGCGGACGATCTGGGCCACCCGCTCGGGGTCGCAGATCGCCTCGAGCGGCACGCCGGGGACGTCGAGCGAGAGCGGCGACTCGTGCTGCTGAAGCGCGGGGACGAACTCGCTCGTCACCTCCCGCGCGAGGTCGGAGACGTCGACCGGCTCGGGCCGCAGCTCCAGCGAGCCGGCCTCAAGACGGGACAGATCCAGGAGGTCGGTCGCGAGCAGCCGCAGCCGCCCGGTCTGGTCGCGGATCTGGCCGAGGAACACGCGCAGCGTGTGCTCGTCGAGGTCCTCCTCCTCCTCGAGCAGCTCGACGAAGCCCGAGAGCGAGAAGATGGGCGTCCGCAGCTCGTGCGAGGCGGTGGCGATGAACTGCTTGCGCGCGTCGTCGAGCTGCTTCAGCTGGGCCTGCATGTCGTTGAAGGCGAGCGCGAGCTGGCCGAGCTCGTCGTCGCCGTCGACCGGGATCCGCTCGGAGAAGTCGCCCGCGGCGACCTTCTCGGCCGCCTGCTCCAGGCGCTTGATGCGGACCGAGAGCGCGCGGGCGACGAGGTAGCCGGCGAGCGTCGCCAGCACGAGCGCGATCGCGCCGGCGATGAGGATCTGGCGCCGGACGATCGCCACGTCGTCGGTCACGTCGGACAGCGGCGCCGAGAAGACCACGACGCGAGCGACCTTGCCGTCGAAGAGCAGCGGCCGCGCGGCCTCGCCGAGGCGCCCCGTGTTGCTCGCCTCCGATCCGGTGACCGTGAGCCTCTCGGAGACCGCCTCGAGCGCGATCTGGAACTGAAGATCCTCCAGGTTGGCCTGATCGGTCGAGTCGGAGATCGGGTAAAGCTGGATCCCCTCGGTGCCGCGGCTCACGCCGAGCAGGGTGACGCGGGCGTTGGAGCGGTCGGCCGCCTGGCGCACGCGGCGGTTGAGGGTCGCGGTCCGGACGTTGGTCCCGATCGCCGAGACGAGCGGGCCCGAGTAGGCCCGCGCGTCGGCGGCCAGCGACGAGAGCTTCTCGTCACGCAGCCGCGTCTCGAGCTGGGGGACGACGTAGAAGTAGATGACGGCGATGGCCAGCGCGGTGATCGCCGCGAAGAGCAGCGCCAGGCGGTTGCGGATCGAGCGGACGGGCCGACCCCCTGCGGCGCTAGTCGCCGTCGCGGAAGCGGTACCCGACGCCGCGCACGGTGAAGATGTACTCGGGCTCCTTGGCGTCGCGCTCGAGCTTCTCGCGCAGGTGGCGGATGTGGACGTCGATGGTGCGCGGGTCGCGGTAGGCCGAGTCGCCCCAGATGCGCTCCAGGAGCATGTCGCGGGTGAATACGCGACCCGGGGCGCCGGCCATCGCGAGCAGCAGCTCGAACTCGACGAACGTCGTCTTGGCGTCGCCGCCGCGCACGGTGACCGAGCGCCTGGCCGGGTCGATGCGCAGCTCACCGGCGGTGACCGGCTGGTCGTCGACCCCGTCGGGCTGGCTCAGCTCCGCGCGGCGCAGCGCGGCCTTGACGCGGCTGCGGAACTCGCGCATCGAAAACGGCTTGGTGATGTAGTCGTCGGCCCCGAGCTCGAGGCCGAGGACCTTGTCGATCTCCTCGGACTTCGCCGTGAGCATGATGATCGGCACCGAGGAGCGGGCGCGCAGCCGGCGGCACACCTCCAGGCCGTCGATCTCGGGCAGCATCAGGTCCAGGACGACGAGGTCGAAGGGCTGCTCGGCGAAGCGGGCGAGCGCCTCGCTGCCGTCGGAGGCGGGAACCACGTCGTAGCCGTCCTTGCTCAGCGGGTAGGACAGCAGCGTCTGGATGGTGTGCTCGTCGTCGACGAGCAGGATTCGGTGTGACCTGTCGGCCATCGTCGACCGCAAACAGCCTAGAGGGAGCGAGGTGCGGCCACGCGCCAGGCGCCGCTCCCGGCGCGCCGCTGCAAGCCCCGCTGCAGCCGCCGTCAAGGGTGCAGCGCGCGTCGGGACGAGGACTACGCTGCGCAGCCCGTGCTCGATATGCGCCTCTATCGGCTCGCCTTCGTGCCGGCGGTCTTCGCGATCATCGTGGCCGCATTCTCGCTGCAGGGCCGCGAGCGCCCGATCGCCGGGACACCGCTGGCCCCCGACGCCTTCGACGGGCGCCGGGCGATCTCCCAGCTCGAGACGCTCGCCGCGGCGTTTCCCGACCGTCGTCCCGGCGGTCGCGACGACGACCGCCTCGCCGACCGCGTCGCCGCGGAGCTGCGCGTGGGGAACGTGTTCACGGTCACCGAACGCCGCTTCGACGCGCAGACCGCCGACGGCGAGCGCCGGCTGACGACCGTCGTCGCGGTCCGCCAGGGTCTCAGCCAGCGCCGCATCGTCGTGGTCGCCCACCGCGACGCGCTCGAGCCGCGATCGGCCGCCTCGCTGTCGGGCACCGCCGCGCTGCTCGAGCTCTCGCGCGTGATCCGCGCCGGCCGCTCGCTGCGGCGCACGCTGGTGCTCGTCTCGACGAGCGGCGGGACGGCCGGACTCGCCGGCGCACGCGAGTTCGCCGACCATCCCGGCGGGCCGGTGGATGCGGCGCTCGTGCTGGGCGACATGGCGGGCACCGACACGCGCCTGCCCCTGGTGGTCCCCTTCTCCAACGGCCTGGGCGCCGCACCGCCGCGCCTGACCGACACGGTGCGGGCGGCCGTCCGGTCCGAGGTCGGCCTGCGGCCCGGCGGCAATCGCCTGCCCGCCCGCTTTGCCCGTCTCGCCTTCCCGCTCACGCTCTCCGAACAGGGCGAGCTACTGCCGCGCGGCACGCCCTCGGTGCTCCTCTCAGCCTCCGGCGAGCGCGGTCCCGGCGCCTCGAGCGCGGTGTCGCGCAAGCGCCTGCAGGCCTTCGGGCGGGCGGCCCTGCGCGCCGTGACCGCGGTCGACGGGGCGCGCTCGGCCGGCTCTGCGCCCGACGCCGACCTCGCCGTCCAGACCAAGGTGCTCCCGGGCTGGGTGGTGCGCCTCGTCATCGGGCTGCTGATCCTCCCGGCCGTGCTCGCCGCCGTCGACGGCTTCGCCCGCGTGCGCCGGCGCCGGCAACCGGTCGGCATGTGGCTCCGCTGGGCGCTGACGGGCGTGCTGCCCTTCCTGCTCGCCGCCCTCGTCGCGTGGCTCCTGCGGATCACCGGGCTGATCGCGGCTCCCGGGGCCCCGGCCCCGGTCGGGTCGGTCGCGCTGGACGGGTCGGGGGTCGCTGCGCTGGTGGCGGTCGCGCTGGTCTTCGTGGTGGGCTGGCTCGGGCTGCGCCCGCTGGTGTTGCTGGCCCTCGGGGTGCAGGGGAAGCCCGAGTCGCCGGGCGCGGCCGCCGCCCTTGCGCTCGTGCTGGTCACCGTCGTGGCCCTCGTGTGGCTGGGCAACCCCTACGCCGCCGCCCTGCTCCTGCCCGCGCTGCACGTGTGGCTGCTCGCCCTGGACCCCGCGTTGCCCGTCCGCCGGGCCGCGTGGGCTCTTCTCGTGCTCGCGGCGCTGCTGCCCCTCGCGCTCGTCGCGCTCTACTACATGCGCGTCTTCGCGATGGATCCCGCCGAGCTGGCGTGGATGGCCTTCCTCCTCGTCGCCGGCGGCGGCGTCGGCGTCGCGGGCGTGGTGCTGTGGTCGTTGCTGGGCGGATGCCTGCTCGGCGTGCTCGCCATCCTGCGCCGCCGCCCGGGGCCGGACGCTGCGGAGCCCGCCCTCACCCGCGGCCCGGCCCGCTACGCGGGACCCGGCTCGCTCGGCGGCACCAAGTCGGCGCTGCGCCGCTGAGCGTCGCCCCGCCGCCATACTCCCTGCGCTCATGCGTCGGGCCCTTCGTGCGCTGTCCACCGTGCTCATCGCCGGCGGGATCCTGCTCCTCGCCGATGCGGGTCTGACCCTCGTCTGGCAGGAGCCGGTCTCCGCGCTGTACGCGCGCGTCCAACAGCACGACCTCAACGGCCAGCTCGTCGAGATCGAGCGCAGGGGTCCGACCCGCAGCGAGAAGCGCGCGCTCAAGCGCCTGAAGTCCAGCCTTCGGCGCATGGCCTTCCTCGCCCGCTCGCTGCGCCGCAAGACCGGCGACGGCGACCCGATCGGGCGCATCAAGATCCCGAAGATCGGCGCGAACTTCGTGGTCGTCGAGGGGACCCGCACTCCAGACCTGCGCCGGGGCCCGGGACGCTACGCGGACACCTCGCTGCCCGGTCTGCGCGGGACCGTGGGCATCGCCGGCCACCGCACGACCTACCTCGCGCCCTTCCGCGACGTCGACAGGCTCGTGCGCGGCAGCTCGATCGTGCTCGAGATGCCCTACGGGCGCTTCACCTATCGCGTCTTCTCCAAGCGCATCGTCGACCCGGGCGACGTGGCGGTCATCGACCCCGTGCGCAGGCAGCGCCGGCTCGTGCTGACCGCCTGTCATCCGCTCTACAGCGCGGCGAAGCGCATCGTCATCTTCTCCGAGCTCGTGCGCTCGGAGCCGCGCGACGCCGCCCTGCGGGCGTGAGCGAGCGCTCGGCCATGGGGTGAAGACCCCAGGACGGAAGTCCACGCTTCCGCCGCGCGATTCAGCCCGCCCGCGCCGGGCGACGAATGCACCTGGTGTCCCTCCCAGGATGGAGCGCACGAGATGGAGAGGATTCGCACGGTGGACCTAGACGGGCTCAGAGCCCGAGTCGCTCGTGCCGAGTACGAGGTCGACGAGGCCGCCGTCGCCGAGGCGATCGTGCGCCGCGCGCTCACGCGCGATGCTCGAAGCCCCGCCCCTGCAGTAGCCCGCGGCGGCCGGCCAGCTCGGCGCCCGGAGGTCCCCGCCGGACCTGGCCGATCCAGCTGACCGCGTCCATCTCGCGCGCGACGGCGGGCGGGGCGCACAGGCACAGCTCGTAGTCCTCTCCCGCCGTCACGGCCAGCGCCTCCGCCGTCTCGCCGAGGGCGGAGGCGACCTGCGCCACGCCCTCGGCGATCGGCACGGCGTCGAGGTCGATGTGGAGTGCGACGCCGCTGCGCTCGCCCAGGCGGGCGGCGTCGGAGGCGAGGCCGTCGGAGAGGTCGATCATCGCGGTGGCGCCCGCGAGGGCCAGTGCGCGGCCCTGGGCCAGCCGCGGCGCCGGGCGGGCGTAGCGCGCCACGAGCGCCGCCGGGCCCTCGGCGCGCCCTTCGAGCACGGCGAGGCCGGCGCCCGAGGCGCCGAGCGTGCCGGTCACGCCCACGCGGTCACCGGGGCGCGCGCCGTCGCGGCCGACGAGCTCGCCGGGATCGTTCGCCCATCCGGTGACCGTCACCGAGAGGGCGAGCACCGGCCCGGCGGTGACGTCCCCGCCGGCGATCGTCGTGCCGGTCGCCACCGCGAGCGCCTCCGCGCCCCGGTGGAGCTCGAGCACCTCGTCGTCGGACACCTCGCCGGGAAGGATCGCCGCCAGGTAGGCCTCGCCGGGACGCGCGCCCATGGCCGCGAGGTCGGACAGCGCGCCGGCCAGCGCGCGGTGGCCGATGTCGGCGGCCGACAGGAGCGCGCGGCGGAAGTGGACGCCGTCGACCATCGTGTCGACCGAGGTGACGGCGTAGGGTGAAGCGCGCACGACCGCCGCGTCGTCGCCGATCCAGCGCACCACGCGGCTGCCCTCGCGCCGTCCCAGGGCCGACTCGATCGCCGCGAGCAGCGCGAGCTCGGGCACGGCGGGCTGCCTGCTTACCGGTGCCGGTAGACGATGCGGGCGCGGTCGAGGTCGTAAGGAGAGACCTCGACGCGGACGCGGTCGCCGGGCAGGATGCGGATGCGGAAGCGCCGCATCTTGCCGGCCACGTGCCCGAGCACGAGGTGCCCGTTGTCGAGCTGGACGCGGAACATCGCGTTGGGGAGGGCCTCGACGACCTCGCCCTCGAATTCGACCTTCTCTTCCTTTGCCACGACGGGAAGGGTAGTCCCTGGCGCCCGGCGCTACTGGGGCGGGGTGTCGTAGAGCCCCGGGTCATAGCCGCCGTTGCCCCCGCCACCGCCACCGCCATCCTGGCCGCCGCTCTGTTCGTCGGAGGGCTTGGCCTGGTTGCCCGGCGAGCCGTCGAAGGAGGTCTGCGGGGCTGAGAAGTCGCCGCAGAAGCCACCCTTGGCCATCCTCATGTAGTCGCCCCAGATCTCGGCCGGGTAGGTGCCGCCCGCCACCGTGACGCCCTTCACGTTGTCCATGCGGATCTGCGTGGACTGCGGGTAGCCGACCCACGTCGCGCTCGCGAGCTTGGGGGTGAAGCCGACGAACCACGCGTCGGTGTAGTTGTCGGTCGTGCCCGTCTTGCCGGCGGCGGGGCACCCGATGTTCGCGGCGGTGCCGGTGCCCTTCTGGACGTTCTGCTCGAGGATGTTGGTCGCCTCGGCGGTGACGCCGTCGGTGAAGACCTTCTTGCGGCGCACCTTGCCGAGGTTCTTGACCTTGCCGTCGGGGAAGACCACCTTGCGGATCGCCGTCGGGCGGATGCGCCAGCCGCCGTTGGCGATCGTCGCGTAGGCACTGGCCATCTCCAGCGGCGAGACGCCGTCCTCAAGGCCGCCCAGGCCCTCGGCCGGGTAGCCGTTGAGCTTGGAGGTGATGCCCATCATCCGCGCGGTCTCCTTGACCGCGTCGGGGCCTACGTCGAGGTCGAGCTGGGCGTAGACGGTGTTGTCGGACTGCAGCGTGGCCTGAACGAGGTTCATCGAGCCGGCGTAGCCGCCGCTGTAGGTCTTCACGTTCCACGGCCCGTAGCGCGGGTCGTTGATGCTCAGCGGCTTGGAGACGTAGGTGGTCGACTGCGGGTCGATCCCCTTGCGCAGGGCGGTCATGAGGACCATGACCTTGAAGGTCGAGCCCGGCTGGCGCTTGCCCTGGGCGGCGAGGTTGTACTTGTTCTTGCGGTAGTCGGCCGAGGAGGCCATCGCCCGGATGTAGCCGTTGGACGGGTCGACCGAGACGATCGCCGAGCGTGGGTCGGAGGGCTCGCCCAGGCGCCCGAACATCGCGGCGCGCGCCTCCTTCTGCAGGTCGAGGTCGATCGTCGTATAGACCTTGAGCCCGCCCCGCCGCACGGTGTTGGCGCCGTAGCGGTCGATGAGCTCCTGCTGCACGTAGTCGAAGAAGTAGTTCTCCTTCTTGCGCGTGTAGTAGTCGTTGGGCTTGACGCCGAGCCTGGAGTCCTTGAGCCGCTCGCCCTCGGCCACCGTGATCATCCGCTGCTTCACCATGTTGCTGAGGACCTCGTTGCGCCGGGTGCGCGCCGCGTCGGGGTTCGTGAAGGGATTGAAGGCGGAGGGCGCCTGGGGGAGGCCGGCGAGCAGCGCGGCCTCGCGCAGCTTGAGCTTGCGCGCGGGCTTGTCGAAGAACATCCGCGAGGCGGCCTCGATGCCGATCGCCGAGCGACCGGAAACGGTGCCGTAGGGCACCGAGTTCAGGTAGGTGTCGAGGATCCACGACTTGGAGCGCTCGCCCTCGAGCTCGTCGGCGAGCTTGGCCTCCTTGATCTTGCGCTGGTAGGTCCGCTCGGTCGACACGTAGGCGAGGTTGCGGACCAGCTGCATGGTGATCGTCGAGCCGCCCTGCACCGTCTTGCCCGCGCGCAGGTTGTCGATCCCGGCACGGACGATGCCGGGGTAGTCGACCCCGCCGTGCTCGTAGAAGCGGCGGTCCTCGATGGCGACCGTGGCCTGCTTGATGATCTTGGGGATCTGGCGGCCCTCGATCGGCGTGCGCAGCTCGTCGGAGCCGATGAAGCCAAGCCGCGACCCGTTCGCCGCGTAGACGGAGGACACCGCGCCCTTGTCGACGGGCTTGAGCGTGTTGATGTCCGGCGCCGAGTTGGCGATCGAGATGATGTAGCCCACCAGCGCGAGCGCGCCGATGCCCGCGCCGACGAGGAGCACGCCGAGCGTGAGGAAGACGACCTTGGACGCGCGACCACCCTCCTGGTGGCGGCGCCGCTTCGTGCGATGGCGGCGGGTCATGGACGAGGCATGCGCGGCGAGCGGCCGCGTTGGATCACGGATTCTAGACACGCCGCTCTTCGCCTCCCGCCGGTGGACGCTCGCGCAGCGTGCGACGATCGGCGCGATGGCCGCGATGCCGTCCCCGTACCGCGCGCGCTCGGGCACCCCGCGAGCCGTGCTCCTCGACGCGATGGGCACGCTCGTCGAGCTCGAGCCGCCTGCGCCCCGGCTGCGGGCCGCGCTGCACGACCGCCTCGGCGTCGACGTCGGGCTCGACGGGGCTCGGCGCGCCATGCGGGCCGAGATCGGCTACTACCGCGCGCACCACCTCCGGGGCGCCGACGCGATCGGGCTGGCCGGCCTGCGGCGGGAGTGCGCCAGGGTCGTGCGCGAGGCCCTGCCGAGCCTGGGCGAGGCCGGCGAGGAGGAGGTTCTCGAGGCCCTGCTCGCCGCCCTGCGCTTCCGCGCCCACGCCGATGCCGCACCGGCGCTGCGCGCGCTGCGTGACGCGGGTGTCGCGCTCGTCGCGGCGAGCAACTGGGACGTGTCGCTGCACGACGTCCTCGCCGAGACCGGGCTCGCGCCGCTCCTCGACGGCGCGGTGAGCTCGGCCGAGGTCGGCGCCGACAAGCCGCGACCCGCGCTCTTCGAGCGCGCTCTCGAGCTGGCCGGGGATGCCGTGCCGGCGCAGGCGGTGCACGTCGGCGACCGCATCGACGAGGACGTCGCGGGCGCGGTGGCGGCGGGGATCCGCCCGGTCCTCGTCGTGCGCGATGCCGCAGCGAGCGACGGCGCGGCGCCCGGCGGCGTCGCCACGATCCGGACGCTCGCCGAGCTGCCGCCGCTCGTCGGCGTGTGAGAGAGCGGCTCCGCCTGCCTACCGCCGAGTCCGATCGCCGCCCTCCGTACCCTTCTGGAGACGTGTCCTTCGCCTATCCGCACCCCGGGCCGCCGCCCGAGCTGCCCGAGCTACCCGAGGGCGCCCCACCGCCCCGGCACCCGCGCCGGCGCGCGGAGCCCACGACCCCGTGGCCGGCGTGGACCGCCGTCGTCGGGCTGCTCGCCGGCTTCGGCATGGCCTTCGTCGGAGCGGCGCTCATCGCCGCAGTCGGCGTCGCGGTCACCGGGGGGAAGCTCGACGACCCGCCGCCGGGTGTGGTGATCGCAGCGACGGTCTTCCAGGACGTCGCGCTCGTCGGCACCGCGATCCTGCTGAGCCGCACCACGGCCGCCCGGGGGCCGTGGCATTTCGGCCTGCGACCGCCGAAGCGCCTGGCCGCGGCCGTCGGCTGGCTCGCCGCCGCCTACGTGTCCTTCCTCGTCTTCACCGCGGCGTGGCTCGGCGTGATGGAGGCGCTCGGCGTCCACGTCAGCAACCAGGACGAGCTGCCCAAGGAGCTCGGGGCCGACGACAGCACGCTCGCGCTCATCGTCGTCGGGGTGCTGGTCACCGTCGTCGCGCCGATCGCCGAGGAGGTCTTCTTCCGCGGCTTCTTCTTCACCGCGCTGCGCAACTGGAAGGGCGTCGGCGTGGCCGCGGTGATCACCGGCGTGGTCTTCGGCGGCATCCACGCGGGCTCCTCGCCGGCTCCCTACCTCGTGCCCCTGGCGATGCTGGGCGTGCTCCTCTGCCTGCTCTACTGGCGGACCGGCTCGCTGTTCCCGTGCATCGCGCTGCACGCGATCAACAACTCGGTCGCCTTCGGCGTCTCCCAGCACTGGAGCTGGCAGCTGCCCCTCGTCGCCCTCGGAGCCCTCACCCTGATCGCCCTCGTGCTGGCGCCGCTGGCGGGCCGCGGGCGCCCGGTGCCGGCCTCCGCGTAGAACGGACGCTTCCGTCGCCTCCGGGGCGCGGGCGTCTACAGCATCGGGCTGAGGCGCTGTTACCCTGCCCGGCGCGAGTAACAGAAGCGAAGCGACGCGCCACCGCGCTCGATAAGGGGTGTTAGGTCAGCCACGACGCTGGGAGCGGCTTCGCGGCAGAACCACGCGGGGTGCTTATGTGGCGCTCCGGTCGATTCGGTGGTGAGATCGACGACCAGCACCCGTGTCTCGCCTGCACCTGATTGGGTTTTGGGGGCGACGAGGCGTCTCGGAACTTGCGCAGAAGCCGATGCGCGGAGAGCTGGTCGGTGCTGGCGCGCCGTAGACGCCCGGATCGCCCGGCCTCAAGCGCTGCCTCTCGCGTCCGCGACGCTGCGCGAGACGATGGCGCCGTATGCAGCGTCTTCTTGCAGCGGCTGATTGTGGTCGCGTGTCGTCGTGCACGTGGCCGCGGCGCGCGAGCGAAGCTGCGTCAGATCGAACGGCTGGAGCAGTTCATCACGCGTGCGGAGCGAGTCGTCGAGCAGATCCAGCAGCGAATGCGCGGCGAACGAATCACCAACCGGCTGGTCTCGATCTTCGGACCCGGACGCGCGACCGATCCGCAAGGGCAAGCTCGGCAAGCCGAACGAGTTCGGGTACCTGACGCAGATCTGCAAGGTGACCGAGAACACCCGGCGCGGCGCGCGCGGACTGATCGCGCCGACCAGCAGCCAGGTCGGCAACCCGCAGGAGAAACACGCTGCTGCCAGCGACCGTCGAGGAATTCGGCCAGCTGCGAGCCGTCCGGGGAGGGTTCGCAGCTGGCGCTCTCCGCGCGGGATGGCTCGGCGCTTCCGCTGGGACTTCTGCGCACCCGCGGGCTCAGCCTTGGAGCCTGGACCCGACGACCTGCGGATGGACGAGCAAGCGGCGCGAGTGCTCCTGAGCGCGACGGGGTTGGAGATCTCCGACGATGGCGTCGGCGAGCTGGTGCGGCGCCCGGAGGGCTGGTCGGCCGGTCTGTATCTCGCGGCATTGTCCACCGCGACGACGGGCGTCGCTCCGGGAGAGGTCGCGGCGCTCACAGGCAAGACCCGTTCGTCGTCGAGTTCCTGCGCGGCCGCAAGACCGACGTCTCCGACGCGGCGTGGCTGTGCCAGCTCGCCGAGGCGGGCCTGTTGAAGTCGAGCTTCGTGCCGCCCAAGCCGATCCGGGCGCTGCGGAACCTGACGGGGACCTGCTTGGCGTGTCTCGCGTTGACCAGCAGCAGCTCGAACTCGTCCTCGACGATCGCCCAGACGGGCTTCCAAAACACGCCGGTCGCCTCCATCGTGACCTGCGTCACGCGGTGCGCGGCCAGCCAGTCGCGCAGCGTGAGCAGAACCCGCGACCGTCGTGGTGAACTCCGCCACGTGCTGCTCGCGCCCTCCGCCATCGGCCGCGGGCACGCGTACGCACGCGGTCACCTGCGCCTTGTGAACATCCAGCGCACGGGGGCGCTCGACGAGCGTCTCCATGAAACGTCCCGAGCATCGATGAGAACCATCGTCGCCCAGGGGCCGCTGAGAACTAGGCGAATCTGACAGGCGTGCTCTCGGCAACCTTCCGGAGGTCCGGGGAGACCCACACGCCAGACTAGCTTCGGGCTCACCAGCACCAAGAAGAACGTCGGCGTCGCGGGCGACATCCGGATCATCACCCATTTTCATCAGCCCGCGCGTGCCCGCAGGCGGGCAGGGGGACTAGCCAGGGAGCCGACGCCCCGACCGTACACCCTGTGAGCCGAGCCGTATCACCCGATCGGGGTGAAACGACGACCACGCCCGGGGGTGAGTAGCCTGGCTGCGCGCCGCGCCCGCCCGCGAAAGGCGCGACCGGCGAGCGGTATCCCGGTTGCGGGGGCGCCGAGCGACATGCACACTCCACGGCCATGCCCTCGAACTCCGCACGCGCCAGGACCCCCGAGCACGAACGGCTGGAGGAGGCGCGCACCGGCGCGGTTCCGTGGAAGGCGTGGGGCCCCTATCTGAGCGAGCGTCAGTGGGGGACGGTGCGCGAGGATTACAGCCAGGGGGGAGACGCGTGGAGCTACTTCTCTCACGAGCAGGCACGCTCGCGTGCCTACCGCTGGGGCGAGGATGGGATCGCCGGGGTCTGCGATGAGCGACAGCGGTTGTGCTTGGCGCTTTCGCTGTGGAACGGCGCCGACCCGGTTCTTAAGGAGCGGATGTTCGGCCTGAACAATGGGGAGGGCAACCATGGCGAGGACGTCAAGGAGTACTGGTTCTACGTGGACAGCACCCCGACGCACTCCTACCTGAAGTGCCAGTACAAGTATCCGCAGCAGGCGTTTCCCTACTGGGACCTGGTGTCCACGAACGGTCGCCGCGGCAAGCAGGAGATGGAGTACGAGCTCCTCGATACCGGGATCTTCGATGAGGACCGCTACTTCGACGTCGTCGTGGAGTACGCCAAGGGCGATCACGACGACCTCTTGATGCTCGTCACGGCGCACAACCGCGGCCCGGACGCAGCGACGCTGCACCTGCTGCCGACGCTGTGGTTCCGCAACACCTGGTCGTGGGGCGACGACGTCCCCAAGCCGACGCTGAAGGTCGCCGACGAAGGGCAAGGAATCGCCGCCGTGCGCGCGTCTCACCCGGAGCTGGGCGAGTGGCTGCTTCGCGCCGACGCGGCGGAGCAGCTGCTGTTCTGTGAGAACGAGACCAACAGCAAGCGGCTGTTCGGGACGCCGAACGCCACGCCGTATGTCAAGGACGGGGTCAACGAGTTCGTCGTGGGCGGCGCCGGCGACGCGGTCAACCCGGAGCGGACGGGTACCAAGGCCGCCGCCCATCATGTGCTGCAGGTCGCGGCCGGTGACAGCGCCTCGATTCGCCTGCGTCTGACCGCGTCGGGCGGCTCGCAGACGGACGCGCCGCGGAAGCGAAAGCCGCTGGGCGCGGACTTCGATCGCGTGTTCAAGGCCCGGCGCAATGAGGCTGATCAGTTCTACGCGACGGTCATCCCTTCGACGCTGCGCCCGGACGGGGCGATGGTGATGCGCCAGGCTCTGGCCGGGTTGCTGTGGGGCAAGCAGTACTACGAGTACAACGTGCACCGCTGGCTGCGCGAGCACGGCGTCGACCCGTGGGACGCGAACGCCCCTGCCAGCTCGGTGCGCAACGTTCCGTGGTTCCACATGGTCGCGGGCGACGTCATCTCGATGCCCGACAAGTGGGAGTATCCGTGGTTTGCGGCGTGGGACCTGGCGTTCCACTGCGCCCCGCTGTCGCTGGTGGATGTCGACTTCGCCAAGCAGCAGGTCGAGCTCTTGCTCAGCACCCGGTATCTGCACCCCAACGGCCAGATTCCGGCATACGAGTGGAACTTCAGCGACGTCAACCCGCCGGTGACCGCCTGGGCTGCCCTGTACGTCTACGAGCGCGAGGCTGAGATCCGCGGCGAGGGCGACCGCGAGTTCCTGGCCCGCGTGTTCGAGCGGCTGCTGACCAACTTCACCTGGTGGGTCAACCGCAAGGACCCCGACGACCGCAACCTCTTCCAAGGAGGCTTCCTCGGCCTGGACAACATCGGGATCTTCGATCGCTCGTCGCCGCTGCCCGGCGGTGGCACGCTGGAGCAGGCGGACGGCACCGCGTGGATGGCGCTGTACTGCCAGTGGATGCTCCAGATCGCCACCGAGCTGGCCAAGCACGATCCCGTCTACGGCGACATGGCGCTGAAGTTCCTCACCCACTTCGAGTGGATCTCGATCGCGATGAACCCGCCGGACGCCGACACCGTGAACTGGGACGATCAGGACGGCTTCTACTACGACGTGATGCGGATGCCGGACGGCACCGCGATCCAGCTCAAGGTGCGCTCGCTCGTCGGCCTGCTGCCCATGTGCGCCGCCACCGTCTTTGACCCAGAGGTGGTCGACCGCTACCCAATGTTCTTGGAGCGCCTCGCAGAGTTCGTGCGCGTCTTCTCCGACGCGTTGCCGTCGCTGGCACACCTGCCCGGCCCCAACCCCGACGGCCGGCGCATCATGTCGCTCGTCGACGAGCCGCGGTTGCGGCGGATCCTCGAGATCATGCTCGACGAGGAAGAGTTCCTCGGCGCACACGGGATTCGCGCGATCTCGCGCCGCCATCTCGAACAGCCGTGCATCTTCGACTGGGGCGGGCAGGAGTACAACGTCCACTACCTCCCGGCCGAATCGGACACCGGCATGTTCGGCGGCAACTCGAACTGGCGCGGGCCGGTCTGGTTCCCGATGAACGTGGTCATCCTGCGCGGACTGGCTCAGCTGCACCGCTACTACGGCGACGAGCTCAAAGTCGAGTGTCCCACGGGCTCGGGGCAGGAGATGAATCTGCTCGAGGTCGCCACCGAGATCGCCACTCGTCTGGCGAGCACGTTCACCGAGGACGAGCACGGACGCCGGCCGGTGTTCGGCGGGAACGAGAAATTCCAGACCGATCCGCACTGGCACGACCTGCTCATGTTCCACGAGTACTTCCACGGCGACAACGGCGCCGGCATCGGCGCCAGCCACCAGACCGGCTGGACCGGCAGCGTCGCGCTCCTGCTCCTGCTGGGCGGCGCGCTGCACTCCGAGCCGGGCCAGACGGCGCGCGCCATCGAGTGACAGGCTCCGCGACGCCTGCCCGATCAGGTGAACGCGCCGCGCTCCGGCCGACAGCGAAGCCTCCTCGATCGCTCGCCGCTCGACGTCGGTGATCCCCGACGGCGCGCACATCACCAGTCGC
This sequence comes from uncultured Actinomycetes bacterium, assembly GCA_963728925.1. Lineage (GTDB taxonomy): Bacteria > Actinomycetota > Thermoleophilia > Solirubrobacterales > Solirubrobacteraceae > JBBPZA01. Next base: position 192,249 of record CAVSMB010000002.1, read on the forward strand.
GGATGCACCCACCGGCTCTGCAGCACCTTGGCGATGAAGTGGCGAAGCATCTGCTCGGTGACCTCGAAGTCAGCGATCACCCCATGGCGCAGCGGCCGCGTGGCCGAGATCGACGCCGGCGTCCGCCCGATCATCTGCTCGGCCTCGGTCCCAACCGCGTACACCCGGCGCGTCGCCTCGTCGAGCGCAACCACCGACGGCTCGGACAGCACGATCCCGCGGTCGCGGACGTACACGACCGTGTTCGCCGTCCCGAGATCGATCGCCATGTCCCGCACCGGCCGCGGCCACCACCAGCCCGCACGCCGCACCGCCGACCCCCTTTGCGCTCTCGATGCCACCTCGACAGCGTCGCAGAGCCACGCGCCTCACTGAGGCACGGCGTCATGACCGCTGACAGCGGCTCGAGGCCCGCCGGCTCAAACCCCACCCGAGCTCGGGGCGGCGCGCAATCCAGTCACCCAGGCGCGACCAGCACCACGACGCGCAGCCGCGCCAGCGCCCGGTCGAGCCGCTCAAGCGGCGGACTGCGAGGCCTGCGACTCGGGCACCCGATACCCCGCATTGCGCGCCAGCCTTTCCCGCCAAGCTCGCGTTGTGGAGCGGCTTGGCCGCGTCAGCCCCGTAGCCGGTACCCGGGGGAAAGATCGCATGTGGGGCTGCTGTCCGGGGCGCTGCGGATGATTCGGTCCACCTGGTCTTTCGAGCTGGAGGCAGCGATGGCGGTCTTCCTGGGTCTCGATGTGCACCGTGCGCAGATCACCTTCGATGCGCTCGATGTCGACACGGGCGAGGTGCAAACGGGGCGCGTTCGCCCCGCTAACCGCGACACGTTCGCTCGGTTCCTCAGCCGGTTTGACGGCGCCGAGCTGGTCGCGGCGGTGGAGGCGATGACGGGCTGGCGGTTCGTCGTCGAGGAGCTCCAGCGCGTCGGCGCCGAGGTGCACCTGGCCGAGCCGGCCGAGACGAGCGCCAAGCGCGGGCCCAAGCGCCGCGCGAAGACCGATCGCCTCGACGCGCGCCTCATGCGGGAGTTGCTGGTCGAGCGCCGCCTGCCCGAAGCGTGGATCGCGCCGGCGCACATCCTCGACCTGCGCGCCCGCGTCCGCTTGCGCAAGGCGCTGGTCGACCAGCGCACCGAATGGCTGCAGCGGATCCACGCGGTGCTGTTTCATCACGGCGTCCCGACGCAGGCCGGCCGGCTCGGACGGCTCGAAGGCGACAACGCCCGGGAGCAGCTCAGCCGCTTCGCGCTCCCGCCGGTCGCGCACCAGCAGATCCAGGTCGCGTTGGCGATCATCGAGCACCTCAACGCTCAGCTGCACCCGCTCGACCTGCAGCTCGAGCGCGACGCGCGCCGGCTGCATGGCTGCCGCGCGCTGATGGCCCACTACGGCATCGGCGCCAAGGTCGCCACCGCGATCCTCGCCGAGCTCGGCGACCCACGCCGGTTCTCGTCCTCGCGCCAGGCGGTCCGTTGCGCCGGGCTGGACGTCACCGTGCACGAGACCGACCAGCGCCGCCGCGGCGGACGCATCTCACGCGAGGGCTCGCCCGTGCTGCGCTGGGCGGCGTTCGAGGCCGCCCAGACCGCCGCGCGCCCCGGCTCCCCCGATCACGGCTACTACCTGGAGCTCAAAGAGCGGCTCGGCGCCAACCGCGCCGCGCTGACGATCTCGCGCAAGATGCTGCGCCGCGCGCACCACACCCTGCGGGCGCTCGGCGACGACGCGCTCGCGCCCGCCTGACCATCGATACTCGCGCGCAAATGCCCCTAACAGATCACTGGCGCGGCCAGCTCCTCCAGAACGCCAGCCGCAGCGCCCGTTCCGCGCTGACAGGCCCTGAAAGATTGGGCGGCCGCACCGCTCCCTGCGGGACACCCCATCAACGATCTTGTCGCCGAGCCCGTGCCGAGGCTCGAGCACCGAGATAAGGCCGGGCGCCCGCGCGCACACCCGTCCCGACGACTGACGAAGGAGGCGCGCCAGCGCCGCTCGACACCGACACCACGATCCCCCGCAAGGCGTCCACCTCCCGGCGAGCCCGCAAGCACCCGTCACAGCGCCAGCCACTCTTGACTACGGGCGCCCCCACAGATAAGGGCATTCCCAGGTTGGCGGCTTCCTGCTGGACCCGAGCGAGCTTGGCGACGTACCGGAGCCCCGCGCGCGCCAGAGCTGACGGTCGTCAAGCGGCCAGCGGATCCTGAGATGAGGCGGGCAGCTCGAGGTGGTAGTTCCACCGATCGAGGAGCTCAACGGTGCCTTCATTCTGCACCTCCTGCAACGAGTTGTTGGTTTCGGTAGCGGGTTCGAGGGGAGTCGGTGAGCCGTTGGCGGCAGGCGGCCTCGATCTCGGCGTTGAAGAGGATCGCGAGGCGCCGGCGGCCGGCGCGGCGGGCCTGGAGCTTGCCCTGCCTGATCCAGACGTAGATGACGTGGTCGCCGACGCGCAGGCGTTCGGCGAGCTCGTGGACGCCGATTTCGTCGTCGTGGATCGGCGAGGGCGCGGGGATGCGGTGCTGCCAGCGCAGCCAGCGGACGCCGTCCTCGTCGAACGCACGGCCGCTGGCGGTGAGATGTCCTGCATGGTTGAGGTGCTCGGCGAGCTGGGCGTTGGTGTGGGTCGGGCCCAGCTCGCGCAGGATTTCGAGCACGACCTGGGCGCGTGCGCTTCGGGCGGCGGCGGGCCGCAGCACGGTCAGCTCGTCGCTGGCGCCCGAGCGCCAGTGGATCCCGATCTGGATCTCGGGCTGGTCGGGCTGGTCGGGCTGGGACGTGAGCGTGATGTCGGCGATCAGCGCGCGCAGCAGCCGCTTGCGATCGCGGTGCGACGTGCTGGGTGCGGCCCATAGCCGCGGGAGGTCGCGGGCAACCGCTTGGATGTCGGCGCGCGCGGGCGGTGGGGGCTCGGCGGCCTGACTGGCGAGTTCGGTTTCTGCGTCGGCGAGCTCGTGCAGCTTGGCTTCCCAGCGGGACTCCAGGGTGCGGGCGACGAGTCGGTTGTCGGGGTCGCATTGGTGAAAGGCGCGTTCGGCGCGCGTCGCGTCGTAGCGGGCGCGCTCGACGCGTAGCTCTACGGCGCGGGTCTGGCGCCCGCGGCGATCGGCGACCGTGTCGGCGGCGCTCAGCGCGAGCGCGATCTGGTCGGGAGCGACGGCCCGAAGGAGCCGTTCGGCGACCGCTTGCTCGATCACCTCGCCCATCACGCCGCGACAGCCGGGCGTGGCGGCGCGGTCGGCGCGGCTGTAGCTGCAGTCATAGCCGGGCTTGGCGGCGCTGGTGTAGAAGGTCGACATCGAGCGCCCGCAGTTGCCGCAGCGGACGATCCCCTGCAACAGGGCGCGGCCCTCGCGCGCCGGGCGCGCGCCGTCATGCGTGCGGTTGGCCGCAAGGCGCTGCTCGATGCGCAGGAACTGCTCCCAGGTGATGTAGCCGGGGTGGTGATCGTGGATCACGACGCCCCATTGTTCGCGTGGCAGCATCGTGGTCCTGGCGCGGATCGTGCCGTCGGGCTCGACGTGGCGGCGGCTGCGGCGCCGTCCGAACACGTAGGCGCCGGCGTAGGCGGGGTTGCGCAGCACGGTCAGCGCGCGGCTGTGCGTGAGGCGGCCGTGGCGCAACTGCCCGGCCCATGCGCCGCCGTAGGCGCGTGCGGGAAACCGCCGGTCGGCGAACGCGCCGACGACCGCGTAGGCCGAGCCGGTCTGCTCGAAGCAGCAGAACACGTCGGCGACCGCGGCGCGGACCTCCTCGTCGGGGTCCAGGACGATCGCGCCCTCGTCGTCGTAGACGTAGCCGACCGCCAACGGGAAGCGCAGCTCGCCGCGCGCGGCGGCGGCGCGCCGGGCGCCCTGCAGCCGCCCAGCGAGCAGGTGCAGCTCGGCCTCGGACATCGTGCCTTTCAGCCCGAGCAGTAGCCGGTCGTTGAACAGGCCGAGATCGTAGATGCCGTCGCCGTCGATAATCAGCGTGTCGGTCAGGCTGCACAGCTCAAGCAGCCGTTGCAGATCGGCGGTGCTGCGCGCCAGCCGCGAGACCTCAAGGCCGAAGACCGCGCCGACCTCGCCGCAGCAGACGCGCCCGACCAGATCCTTGAACCCCGTCCGCGCCGACCCGCCGCGGCCCGACAGACCGAGGTCGGCATCGATCACCAGGACCCGCTCGGCAGGCCACCCCAGGCGCTCGGCGTCGTTGGTCAGCGCGTACTGACGTTGGGTGGATTCGCCGTGATCGCGGACCTGCGCAAGCGTCGACTGGCGCACATAGACGACCGCCAGGCGCTCCAGGTGCTCGCTGGTGATCTTCGCTGACGAGCTCATCGTCATCGTGCTCACCGCTCGCTCCCGCGGCCAGCGCCGCTTCGACCATGTTCGCCACCGCCGCGACCGCCTGGGCGCCGTCGCCGGACACCGGACATCACCCCAGCGCCCGCCGACCGAGCAGCTCGACGTTGATCTGCGCGATCTGCGCCAACGCGGCCTCGTTGCGGTGTGTCACGCTCACGTACTCGTCGACGACCGCTTCCAGCGCGCCGGGCACGTACAGCGTTCGGTTGCGCCCGCCGCTATAGAGCGCCAAGTACAGGTAGGGGCCGTGCAGCTCACCGCGCCGGCAGCGACAGCCGCTGCTCGAGCAGCGCCGCCCCTGACGCACCAACGAACCCGGCAGCGTCGCCTCGGGACGCTGTACCGCGGCCGCCAACCGCCGCCGCCACGCGCGCAGCTGGCGATCGCTGGCCTCGTGAAGATCGCCGACGTCAGTCATCGTCATAGCCTGTATCTGTTTCGTGCACAGGCTCCATAATCCTTCCCCCCGGCCGGTTCGATCCCGTGATCGCCGCCACGACCTCGACCAGCCCAGTCAGCACCTCGCCACCCAGCGGCGTCGATGCCGGCGCACCCGCGCGATCGGTCGCATCCTCGGGCACGCCGATCGTGCCCAGCGACCCGCCCTCGCAGACATACAGACGCCCGCCCGCGTAGCGCCGCACGAACAAGACCGCCAGCCGCTGCCCACGCAACGGATGGAACGGATGCGTAACCACCAACGACTCACAAATCGCGTTGGCCTGGCCTGCACTATGCGCACACCGTCTCCTGACACGTATCCACCTCCGGGATCAGCACACCCCGCGCCTCGCACAAGACCCGGAGGGTGCTCTTAAGGAGGAGGGAGGGCCTGTCTCGCCGTCTCGGGGGCGCGTTTCGGCGGCCTCTAACGCGCGATTCCGCCCGGGCCGCCCCCTCCCTTCCCCTCGCCCGATGCCGTAGGCGTCACGCAGCTCGCCGCCGTGCCAGACCGCCGAACTGCACCCCCCGGTCGGCCCCGCTGATACGACACCGGATGAAGGTAGGATGCGCGCACCGTGCGCCCCTCCCGCCTCCTCGCCGCCGCCGGGCCCGTCGCGCTGCTCGCTCTTCCCGCCGTGGCCCCGGCCGCCGCTCCCTCCTTGCGCTTCACCGCCGGCAGCTATCGCTTCGGCGCCGATCGCGCGGCGATCCAGGGTCAGGTCTGGAAGGTGGGGGGCGTCCTGCGCGGCGCCGGCGACGGCGGCAAGGTCATCGTCCGGCTGTACCGCGGCTCGCGGGTCGCGAAGGTGTCGCGTCCGAAGGTCGGCCAGGGCGGCGCCTTCGTCGCGAGCTTCCGCATCGGGCGCGCCGGGCCGCTCGCCGTCGAGGTGGTCCGTCCCGGCTCGGGCGGCGCCCCGGCGGTGCGGGCCAAGCGGGCGAACGTCTGGGTGATCGACCCAGGCGGCCGCTCGGGCCCCTCGATGCGCTTCCTGCAGCAGCGCCTGACCGCCGCCGGCTACTGGCCCGGGCTCTCGGGGGGCTACGACGCCCGCACGCGCTGGGCGATCCTGGCCTACCGCAAGGTCAACTCGATGCCGCGCAACTTCGCCGTCAACAAGGCGATCTTCCTGCGGGTCGCGCGCGGCTCGGGGCGCTTCCGCCCCAAGTACGGCGCGACCGGGCGCCAACGTGTCGAGGTAGACCTGTCGCGCCAGGTCTACACCCTCATCACCGCCAAGGGCCGTGTCTACCGCACGGTGCCCACCAGCTCGGGCAAGCCGTCGACCCCCAGCGACCGCGGCCGCTTCCGCTTCTACCGCAAGACGCCAGGGGTCAACTCCCTCGGCATGGTGGACTCCGTCTACTACAACGGTGGCGAGGCGGTCCACGGGTACCCGGACATCCCGAACTACGCCGCGAGCCACGGGTGCCTTCGCACTCCGACGACCTACGCGCGATCGATCATGAACTGGCTGCGGCTGGGCGATCGCATTGACGTCTACCGCTGAGGCGGCGCGCGACGAGCTGCTCGAGCAGCTGCGCGAGCACGCGCTGATCGTCGGCGAGGTGGTGCTCACCAGCGGTGCGACCGCGCAGTACTACGTCGACGCCAAGCGCGCCATCCTGCGCCCCGCGGGCTTCCGCGCGCTCGCCCGGCTCGTCGCCGCCGAAGCGCGCGAGCGCGGAGCCACCGCCGTCGGCGGCCTGACCATGGGCGCCGACCCGATCGCCTGCGCCGCGCTGGCCGGCGGCGCCGAGGTCAAGGCCTTCTTCGTGCGCAAGGAGACCAAGGCCCACGGCCTGCAACGGCGCATCGAGGGCCCCGACCTCGACCCCGGCGAGCGCTGCCTCGTCGTGGAAGACGTTGTCACCACCGGAGGCTCGACCATCGCAGCCCTCGACGCGTTGCGCGAGGCCGGCCACGAGGTCTGCGGCGTGGTCGCCGTCCTGGACCGGCTGGCCGGCGGCGACGCGGCGATCCGCGAGGCCGCCGCCGGCGCTCCCTACCGGCCGCTTGTGACCATCGACGAGCTCTACCCCGAGCGCCCGGACCGCTAGGCCGGCACAAGCGCTGGCGGGGCGGGTTCGGCAGCCGACATGACGATGCGGGCGTTCGGGGCATCGGCAAGGCCGCCGGCGGACGACGGTCGCCGGTTCGGCCTCGGCGTCGGGGACGTCGCGAGCGTCTCACCCGAGTGCCCCGACCTGGATTCGAACCAGGGGCCTACTCCTTAGGAGGGAGTCGCTCTATCCAGCTGAGCTATCGGGGCTCGTGCTCAGATGCAGGGCTTTTCTTGCAGGCGCCTAAGACGGCTTTGCTGAATGGCACATATGGAACACATGCGAGCGCGCTGTCACTGAGGCTGTGGGATCGTAGCGGCACGATGCTACGCCAAGGTTGTGAGTGTCCCGAGCGGGGCTCACGTTCCGTGAGGGGGCACAGCCCCGAGAGGCGGGATCAGGCTGCGTCCTCATCAGAGGGCAGCGGGCTCTCGGGTCGACGCGCATATGCCGCTTCTCGAATCGCGACGTCGCTTTCCAATCCGGCCCCGAGAGCCCCGCCTACCGTCGCCAGAGAGCCGACCAGCCACGCGAGCCTGAGGTAATCAACCAGGCCCACGTCCTCTCCCACCGCCTGGGAGAGTGCGTGCGGCGTGATCAGCAGGCCGGCGCCGGCAAGGCTGACGACGAAGAGCGCAAGATAGAGCGACGCCACGCCGATGGTCACGGTTATGGCCGTCGCGACATTGAAGAGCAGGACCTGGTCCCGGGCGAGCTCGGAGCGGGAGCGCTCCCAGAGATCGTGAACCGCGATTAGGGAGAATGTCGTGAGCGCGATCGACAAGAGGGCGACTGCCGCCAGTCGGATGGAATCGAGGCTCGCCGAGATGCGCCAGATGTCAGCGGTAACCAGGGCGAAGGCGACGGTCGCCATCGCCGCGATCAGCGCGCGGTAGAGCCGTGCCGCGAGCCGCCAGGGACGGTTGGCGCGGACCATGCCGCCCAGCAGGCGCAGCCGGCCGCCACTGGCCAGGGCAGCGAGACCCGTGGGACCATGGGCCGGATCCTCGTCGGCCAGCTCGGAGAGGTCGACGAGTCGCTGGCGAAACCGACGCGAATGACGAGGCACGTTATCGTCGCCAGTCACCTCGCCGAGGATGATGTCGACGAGGTCGAGCGCGGCCCCGAGCACCCTACGTCGGAGCCTTGCGGGACCGAGCGCGGGCACCGAAATGAGGGCGATCCGATGTGTTGGGCTGGCGTGCCCCGCTACCGGATGCCGTCCGATGCGAAGGGGCATGTCCGTGAGGCAGATCGCGAGCTCCCAGTCCTCACGCAGCAGGCGCCGGTGGGCTGAATCGATCAGCTCGGTTGCGGGTGCAGGTGGGGTGACCAGGCCGTCGATCACCAGCGGGACCCGCCATTGGCCGGCGGGATAACGCTCCCTGAGGTGCTGCTCGAGGTCCCCGGCGAGGTCCTCCGCGAGCTCCGAGGGCAAGCCGGGCGCGGCGATCAGGCCGATCGCAATCCGCGTCTGCGGCGGGCTCGAGCTCTCAGGTTGCGGAGACGGGGTGTCGATCTCGATATTCCTGTGAACTGCTGCTTGCGGCTCCAGGTCGTCGATCCGAAGCTGATGGGCGGGAGGTCGATCGATGAGCATCCAGATACTCACCTCGAGGTCGGGATCGAGGTGTACCAGCTCGCCGGGTTCCAGGCCGCGCCAGCCGGGGTTCCTCGTTCCATCTGCTCGCTGGCGAAGTATCACCGCACGACGCGTGGGCCAGCGCGCTGGAACGCACCCTGACCGTCCCGTTCCCAGCGCTTGAAGAGCGTCGCAAACGGCGCGTCCGTGAGGACGGGTACGCCGAACCTCAGGTCGCCCTGCGACATCGCTCACGCAGCATCTCGCTGCTGATGATGGTCGCGTTGTTGCTTTACGCCTATGCGCGTGGGCAGCGGTCCTCGCGCGGGATCGAGCGTGGCTGCATTGAGGACGTCGCGTATCGGGTGATCGCGGCCAACCGGGTGCCCGATCACTGCACGATCGCGCGGTTCCGTCAGCGCCACGAGCGGGCGCTCGCCGGCCTGTTCGGTGAGGTCCTCGGGCTGTGCGCGCGGGCCGGTTTGGTCGAGGCCGAGATCGTCGCGGTCGACGGGACCAAGGTGCACGCCAACGCGTCTCATCACGCCAACCGGGACTACGAGCAGCTCGCCCGCGAGATCCTCGAAGAGGCGGCCGAGGCCGACCGGGTCGAGGACGAGAAGTTTGGTGAGCGGCGCGGCGATGAGCTGCCGCCTGAGCTGTCGACCGCTCAGGGCCGTCGCGGCTGGCTGCGCGAAGCCAAGTGCCAACTCGACGAGCAGCGGGCCCAGGAGTCATGCCCGATCCCGGCTTCGCGCCCGGCGCGAGTCAAGGAAGCCAAGCGTCGCCTTGAGGAAGAGCTGTGGGTGGAATCGCGCGCGAATGAGGCCTATGAGGCCTATCGCGCGCGCGGGGTGATGAAGGACGGACCGCATGTGCCCGTTCGGCTCGCGCCAGCGGACGCGCCAGCGCGTGCCGTCGGCGGTCTCGTATCGCTGAACGGACACCGCCTACCGCCGCGAAACGGGCCTCGTTGCCTGGCGGAACGCGCCACGCGGGTCGCAGGCGTCGACCAGGTGGCCGCAAGAGGGCCTACACGGCCCGCGAGGTGGTCGGCACGACCGATATGACCTGGCGCCCGATGGCACGTCTATGGCACATCGTATCGGGCAACCGGACAATTTCCCGAGTCGCAGAGCCATCTCTAGGCACAAACCTGGCCTGGCTGCCTCCTTAGGAGGAAGTCGCTCTATCCGGCTGAGCTATCGGTGCTCGGCCACAGCCTAGGGCCTCGGTGGGCACCGTCCCGGCACCGGATGCTCGCCTACCGCGCGCCCACCAGTCTCGAGCAGTCGAGCCCCAGCCCCGGCTCGCCCTCGCGTTGCGCACGGCCAGCGCCGGCCGTGCTCACCGTTACGAGATCGGCCACGCTGCACGCCCTCCGGAGCCAGTTCCAGTTCAGTTCGGGGCTGTTCTCCGGATGCAGCCGCTCCCAAGCGACGTTGTCAGGAGGGATCGCCGAGAAGTCGTCGTCCACCTCCACCACGACGGCCACCCGGCGACGTTGCAGCGCGTGGATCGCCTCCACCGTGGATCGCCGGACGGGCCGCTGAAAGACCGCGACGTCCGCGTCGGCGCGACCGAGCGCGTCGTCGTAGCGGCGGTCCGCCGGATACACCACGACCCTCATCCGGAGCGGCTCCGCTTGCATAACCCTGCCGTCCAACGGGCACAAACCAGGTCAGGCAGCCTAGCCGCGACGTGGTGCGGACGCGAGCACTCCGGGTCTCTCGCGCCGACGGGACGCGGCTCTCTCTTCTCAAAGGAGACCCATGAGCAACACCGACCGCCCCCGCACGACCACCGATTCCGGCATCCCGGCACCCAGCGACGAGTTCTCGCTCACGGTCGGGCCGCAGGGCCCGACGGTGCTGCACGACCACTACGTGGTCCAGAAGGTCCAGCACTTCAACCGCGAGCGCGTTCCCGAGCGCGTCGTGCACGCCAAGGGCAGCGGCGCACACGGCTTCTTCGAGGTCACCAACGACGTGACGCAGTTCACCAAGGCGGCGCTCTTCGGCGAGGTGGGCAAGCGCACCCCGATGTTCGCGCGCTTCTCGACGGTGGCCGGCGAGCAGGGCTTCGCGGACACCGTTCGCGACCCGCGAGGCTTCGCGCTGAAGTTCTACACCGAGGAAGGTAACTACGACCTCGTGGGCAACAACACCCCGGTCTTCTTCGTGCGCGACGCGCCCAAGTTCCAGGACTTCATCCACTCCCAGAAGCGTCTGCCCGACACCGGCATGCGCTCGAACGACATGCAGTGGGACTTCTGGACGCTCTCGCCCGAGAGCGCGCATCAGGTCCTCATCCTGATGTCCGACCGCGGCACGCCGCGCTCCTACCGGCACATGAACGGCTACGGCAGCCACACGTTCTCGTGGATGAACGCGGCGGGCGAGCGCTTCTGGATCAAGTACCACTTCAAGACCGTCCAGGGCGCGGAGAACTTCACCGACGACGAAGCCACGGCGATGACCGCCGAGGATCCGGACCTCCACCGCCGCGACCTGCGCCAGAGCATCGACGCCGGCGATGCACCGGAGTGGCGCCTGGAGGTCCAGGTGATGCCCTTCGCCGAGGCCGAGCACTACCGCTTCAACCCGTTCGACCTGACCAAGGTCTGGCCGCACTCCGACTACCCGCCGATCGAGGTCGGGCGGATGGTGCTCGACCGAAACCCCCAGAACTTCTTCGCCGAGGTCGAACAGGCCGGCTTCTCGCCCGCCAACCTCGTGCCGGGCATCGGCCTGAGCCCGGACAAGATGCTGATGGGGCGGATCTTCTCCTACCACGACACCCATCTGCACAGGATCGGGACCAACTACGAGCAGCTGCCGATCAACGCCCCCAAGGTCGAGGTCCATTCCTACAACAAGGAAGGGCACATGACCTACCGGCACGCAGGCGACCAGCCCGTGTACGCCCCGAACTCCCACGGTGGCCCGGAGGCGGACCCGGCCGCCGGGCTCGACGTCGGCTGGTCGGTGGCCGGAGGCGAGATCGGCCGCTACGCCAACGCCCGTCACGCGGAGGACGACGACTTCGGGCAAGCCGGCGCCCTCTACCGCGAGGTGATGAGCGACACCGACCGCGAGCACCTGGTCGCGAACATCGTCGGGCACGCGAGCGACGACGTCGCCTCCGAGACCCAGCTGCGCGTCGTTGCCTACTGGTCCGCAGTGGACCCCGATCTCGGCGACCGCGTGGCGGCGGGCGTGAGGATCAACGCAGGCTCGGCCAACGGCGAGCTCGAGGCCGCCCGCCGGACGGTCGCCGCGCACGCCGACCACGCCTGACGGGAGGGGCGGGAGCACCGCCCCCCACGGAAGCCCGCGGGCCTGAGAGCGCCGGGTGGTCGCGTGCACCCCCGGCGACGGTCGGGCGCGCCTCCCGCCCAGGAGGCCGGTGGGCCCCCTGGCGCGTACGTGACGGTCTGAGAGGCTGGCGCCAGCTCGTTACTACGAAGGGGGAGGGACTCGTGCCGCTCGCCGTCTCCACAGCCGGTTGGCTCCTGGGCGTCCTGTATTTCATCCTGCTGATCACGCTCGGGATCATCTCGCTCAGGAAGGGCCACTGGATCATGTTCATCATCGGGATCTTCGTGCCGCTGTTCTGGATCATCGGCGCGCTGCTGCCACCACGGGCGGGCGTCGCGTCTAGGCGACCGTCAGATCGGCGGGCCGCCCGGAAGGCGCCATGACCGACGTACCGGCCTCGCCCCAGAGCGCGCCGGCGGCTTCCCCGCGCGCGCTGCTCGCGCTGCTCGCGCTGACGGCGGTCGTGGGCCTGGTGGTCTCGTTCGCCTCGTGGGGCTTCCTGGAGCTGATCCACCAGATCCAGGAGGGCGTGTTCACCGACCTGCCCCGCGATCTCGGCTACGACGACGGGGCGCCGGTGTGGTGGCCGGTGCCCGTCCTCGGCCTTGCCGGCCTGGTGATCGCCTTCGCGATCGTGCGGCTGCCCGGCACCGGCGGTCACAACCCGGCCGAGGGGCTGAAGACCGGCCTGACGACGCCGATCGAGCTGCCGGGGGTGGTGCTGGCGGCGCTCGCCACGATCGGCCTCGGGCTGGTGCTCGGCCCCGAGGCTCCGCTGATCGCGCTCGGCTCGGGGCTCGGGATCCTCGCGGTGCGCCTCGTGCGCTCCGACGCCCCGGACCAGCTGGTGGCCCTCGTCGCGGGATCCGGGAGCTTCGCCGCGATCTCCTTCATCTTCGGCTCACCGCTGATCGGCGCGGTCATCCTCATCGAGGCGGCCGGGTTGGATCGCCGCCGCCTGCAGGTGGTGGTGCCGCTCGGCCTCCTGGCGGCGGGGATCGGGTCGCTGGTGTCGATCGGGATGGGCTCGTGGGCCGGGCTGAGCACGAGCGACTACGCGCTCGGGGCGCTGACCCTGCCGGACTTCGCCCGTCCCGACGTCGCCGACTTCGCCTGGACGATCCCGCTGGCGATCGCCGCCGCGATCGTCACCTTCCTGATCTTCCGGCTCGCCCAGGCGGTCCAGCCGCTGCTCTTCAAACGGCCGTTCGTGTTGCTTCCGGCGGCCGCGCTCGTGGTCGCGGGCCTGGCGATCGCCTTCTCGCAGGCGACCGACAAGGACGCCGGCCAGGTGCTGTTCTCCGGTCAGGACCAGCTCCCCGGGCTCGTGCAGGACGCGAGCAGCTGGTCGGTAGGGGCGCTCGCCCTGCTGATCGTGTTCAAGGGCCTCGCGTGGGCCGTCTCGCTCGCCGGCTTCCGCGGCGGCCCGACCTTCCCAGCTCTCTTCCTGGGCGCCGCCGCCGGTGTTCTCGCCTCGCACCTGCCGGGCTTCGACATGACGCCGGCGGTGGCCGTCGGCATGGGCGCGGCGACGGCCGCGGTGCTGCGGCTGCCGCTCGCGGCGGTCGTCCTCGCCAGCCTGCTCACCTCCGGCGCGGGCCCTGGCGCCGAGCCGCTGGTCATCGTGGGCGTCGTGGTCAGCTTCCTGACCACCCTCGCCCTCTCGCGTAGGGCGGCCCCCGACGCGACCGCCGATCCCGCCGCGCCTCCGGCGCCACCGCCGTCGGCGCCGGCGCCGCCACCGCCGCCGTGAGGGCCGGGCAAAGCCTTCCTATCACGCCACGTTGCTCGTCAAGCCGTCGATCGTTGCGCCGCTTGCCGGGTAGGACACGTAGTGTTGCGCGCAGGGACGGTGCCAGGACAGGGCGAATGACCAGCCTGGGAGGGCTGACCATCATCGGAGGATGGACGTGACGAGCGCCAACGTCGACGTTGGCCGTGAGGCTGCGGAGAACATCTTCCCGACGGGTTCTCCGCAGGACGAGGACGTCCAGGCGCGCACGCCGCTGGAGCTGTTCTGGCGGCGCTTCCGTGAGGACAAGCTCGCGCTCGCCGCGCTCGTGTTCGTCGTCCTGCTCGTCCTCGTCGCCGTCTTCGCGCCGTTGATCGTCAAGCTCGTCGGCGTCAATCCCAACACGCCCGACAAGAACACGCTGGACAGCTTCGGCCTGCCCACGGGCCCCTCGTCGAGCCATCCCTTCGGTGTCGACGACATCGGCCGCGACGTCTTCGCGCGCACGATCTACGGGGCGCGGGTCTCGCTCCTGGTTGCGATCATCGCCACGGCGCTGTCGGTCACCGTCGGCGTCGTCGGGGGGATGATCGCCGGCTTCTACCGCGGCTGGGTCGACACCGTGATCTCGCGCACCATCGACGTCCTGCTCGCCTTCCCGATCCTCCTCCTCGCGATCGGCGTCGCGTCGGCGTGCTCGCTGGGCAAGGGCGGCCAGGCCGGTTGCCTGGGCGGGCTCATCAAGCCGGGCATCACGCTCGTCATCTTCGTCATCGCCTTCGTGAACTGGACCTACATCGCTCGCATCATCCGCGGCCAGGTCCTGTCCCTGCGCGAGAAGGAGTTCATCGAGGCGGCGCGCTCGCTCGGTGCGTCGAACACGCGCATCGTCTTCCGCGAGGTGCTCCCGAACCTCGTCGCCCCGATCATCGTCTACTCGACGCTGATCATCCCGCAGAACATCCTCTTCGAGGCCGCGCTGTCGTTCCTGGGCGTCGGCGTCCAGCCACCCACGGCGAGCTGGGGCCAGATGATCTCCGACGCCCAGGGAAGCTTCGACACGGCCTGGTGGTTCCTCTTGTTCCCCGGACTCGCGCTGCTGTTCACCGTGCTCGCCTTCAACATCGTCGGCGACGGGCTCAGCGACGCGCTCAACCCACGATCAGACAGATGAGGTAGGAAACGACATGAGAGGAGGCGCCATGCGCTCAAACGGATGGAGGCTGTCGGCCCTCGCGGTCGCGGCGCTCACCGCCCTCGCGGTGACGGCGTGCGGAGGAAGCAGCAACGGCGGAAGCTCGACCAGCAGCGGCGCCCCGGTGGCGGGCAAGAAGGGCGGCACGCTCAAGGTGCTGTTCGGCGGCGACTTCGAACACATCGACCCGGGTGAGGCCTACTACCAGCCCGACTACGAGATGGTCTTTGCGACCAACCGGCCGCTTTACTCGTTCGAGCCCTCCAATACCACCAAGGCGTCGCCCGACCTCGCGGCCGGTCAGCCCGTCCTCTCGAACGGCGGCAGGACGATCACGGTCAAGCTCAAGCCGAACATCAAGTACAGCCCGCCGGTCAACCGCGCCGCGACGTCGCAGGACGTCAAGTACGCGATCGAGCGCGGCTTCACCGCGGGCGTGCCTAACGGCTACGCCGGCACCTACTTCAGCGTCATCAAGGGCGCTCCGGCTCCCGGCCAGAAGACGGTCCCCGACATCACAGGAATCGAGACTCCGGACCCGCAGACCGTCGTCTTCAAGCTGTCGCAGGCGTCGGGCGCCTTCATCGGTGCGCTCTCCCTCCCGACGACCGCGCCCGTCCCCGAGGACTACGCCAAGAAGTACGACGCCAAGACGCCGTCGGCGTACGGGAGCTACCAGGTGGCGACGGGCCCGTACATGATCCAGGCCGACAAGTCGGGCAAGATCACCTACCAGGTCGGAAAGAGCATGACGCTCGTGCGCAACCCGAGCTGGAATCCGAGCACGGACTTTCGTCCCGCCTACGTGAGCCAGATCGACTTCTCGATGGGCAACGATGACACGACGGTCGCCTCGCGCCAGATCCTCAGTGGGAAGAGCTCGATCAGCGGCGACTTCGTCCCCGACCCGCCCACCATCAAACAGGCGCTCCAGCATCAGAAGGGGCAGATCGTCTTCGTCCCACTGGGGAACCGCTACGTGACCCTGACCACGAACATCAAGCCGCTGGACAACATCAACGTGCGCAAGGCGATCGTCGCGGCCACCGACCGCAACGCGCTGCGGCTCACGCGCGGCGGCCCGGTCATCGGCGACATCGCCACGCACTACCTCACCCCCGGCCAGCCCGGCTTCGACCAGGCCGGCGGCATGAAGGGGCCGCCGCTGGACTTCCTGGCCAACCCGGACGGCAATCCGCAGCTCGCCGCCCAGTACATGAAGAAGGCCGGCTATCCGAGCGGGAAGTACACGGGCAACCAGACCCTGCTGATGGTCGGCGACGACTCGTCCTCGGGCCCCGGTGCGAAGACCGCGGAGGTCTTCCAGAGCCAGATGCAGAAGCTCGGCTTCAAGCTCAACTTCCGCCAGGTGCCGCACGAGACGATGTTTTCGCGCTACTGCAACGTGCCCAAGGCGAACGTCGCCATCTGTCCCAACATCGCCTGGGGGCCAGACTTCGCCGACGGCCAGACGATGCTCGACCCGACGTTCAACGGGGCGACGATCGTCCCGGAGAACAACGTCAACCAGGCGCTGCTGAACAACCCGCAGGTCAACGCCAAGCTCGACGCGGCGAGGAAGCTCGTCAGCCCGGCCCAGCGCGCGGACGCCTACGGGGCGATCGACGAGCAGGTCACCGCCCTGGCGCCCGCCGTTCCCTGGCTGTGGGACAAGCAGGCGAACATCAGCTCGTCCAACGTGCAGGGCGTGACGGCCAAGTGGAACGCGCAGTGGGACTTGAGCTACACCTCGATCAAGCAGTGAGGCCCGCGAGGACCTGACCGTCGGCGCGCCCGGGGCCCGCACGGGCCCCGGGCGGCCGCCTCCGCGCCAATGGCCACCTACATCGCGCGACGGCTGCTCTGGGCGGTGTTCCTGCTGCTCGTCGTCAGCTTTCTGACCTTCGTGATCTTCTACGTGCTGCCGACGGCCGACCCGGCAACGCTGCGCGCGGGCTCGCGCTCGGGCAACCAGGCGCTGATCCAGTCGATCCGCGAGACGCTCGGGCTCGACAAGCCGTGGTACGTGCAGTACGGCAAGTACATGGAGCGCCTGGTCTTCCACTTCGACTTCGGCTTCTCCTACAAGAACGACGCGTCGGTGCGCCAGCAGATCTTCAGCCGCCTGCCGGCGACCGCGTCGCTGGTCGCCGGCGCGGCGATCGTGTGGGTGGCGGTCGGGATCCCCGTGGGGGTCATCTCGGCGACGCGGCGGCGCTCGTGGATCGACCGCGCGGCCATGGGCGCCTCGTTGATCGCCATCTCGGCGCCGGTCTACTGGCTCGGCCTCGTCTCGCTCTACCTCTTCGCCGACGACATCGGCAAGTGGCCGATCCTCCCGGGCTCGGGCAGCTACGTGCCCTTCAGCCAGAGCCCGAGCTCGTGGTTCACGTCGCTCATCCTGCCCTGGCTCGTGCTCGCGGCCACTGCAGCGGCGTTCTACGCCCGGCTGCTGCGCGGCAACCTGACCGAGGTGCTGGCCGAGGACTACATCCGCACCGCGCGCGCGAAGGGGCTGCGTGAACGGGTCGTGGTGTGGCGCCATGGCGTGCGCAGCGCGATCACGCCGATAATCACCGTCCTGGGCCTCGACATCGGGATCCTGCTCGGCGGCGCGATCCTCACCGAGACGGTGTTCAACATCCCGGGCATCGGGCGCCTCGCCTACCAGGCGATCCGCAACGCCGACCTGCCGGTGATCCAGGGCACTGTCCTCTTCGGCGCCTTCTTCATCATCGTCGCCAACCTCGTGGTCGACGTGCTCTACGCCTTCCTCGATCCGCGCGTGCGCTTCGGATGAGCGACGAGGCGCTGCTCGAGATCGACGACCTGCGGGTCAGCTTCGGGACGGCCGACGGGCTCGTGCAGGCCGTACGCGGAGTGTCGCTCGAGGTCGCGCCCGGCGGGTCGGTCGGCGTGGTGGGCGAGTCGGGCTCGGGCAAGAGCGTCTCGATGCTCAGCGTGCTCGGCCTCACGCGCGGGCGCACGACGGAGATCGCAGGGGCGATCCGCTTCGAGGGCAACGACCTGGCCGTCGCCTCGGACGCTGAGCTGCGCCGGATCCGCGGGGGCGAGATCGGGATGATCTTCCAGGACCCGCTCTCCTCTCTGCACCCCTTCTACCGCGTGGGTCGCCAGCTCGTCGAGGCGATCCGCGTCCACCAGCGGATGTCCAAGGCCGCAGCCCGCGACCGCGCCATCGAGCTGCTCGCGCTCGTCGGGATCCCCGAGCCTCGCCGGCGCGTCGACGCCTATCCACACGAGTTCTCGGGCGGCATGCGCCAGCGCGCGATGATCGCCATGGCGCTGTCCAACGACCCCAAGCTGCTGATCGCCGACGAGCCGACCACGGCGCTCGACGTCACCGTGCAGGCGCAGATCCTCGCGCTGATCGCGCGCCTGCGCGAAGAGCTCGGCATGGCCGTCGTGCTCATCACCCACGACCTCGGCGTGGTCGCCGAGGTCGCCGACGAGATCGTCGTCATGTACGCCGGCGAGATCGTCGAGCGCGGCCCCAAGGAGACGATCTTCGGCGCGCCCGAACACCCCTACACGTGGGGGCTGCTGCGCTCGATCCCCCGGCTGGACCGCCCGCGCGGCGAGCAGCTCGTGCCCATCTCGGGCCGCCCGCCCTCGCTCATCTCACCGCCGGTGGGCTGCGGCTTCAGCCCGCGCTGCCCCTACGTCCGCGAGGCCCACCGCCGCGAGCATCCAGAGCTCTCCTCGCTGCCGGACGCGCAGGGCCATTCGGTGCGCTGCCTGCTGCCCGCCGACACGCGGCGGCGCCTCTGGCGCGAGCTGGCGTCGGGCAAGGACCCCGAGGCGGCGAAGGCCGCCGCGGGCTACAAGGCAGACCTCGAGGAGGTGAAGGCATGACGAGCGCCCCCGCCGCGGGCGAGGCCCTGGTCGAGGTTCGCGACCTCGAGAAGCACTTCCCGATCACCCGCGGCGTCATCCTCCAGAAGCAGATCGGCGCTGTGCGCGCCGTCGACGGCGTCTCCTTCGACGTGCGCCGGGGGGAGACGCTCGGGATCGTCGGCGAGACCGGCTGCGGCAAGAGCACGACGGCGCGGCTGATGCTGCGCCTGCTCGACCCCACCGGCGGCAGCGTCAGCTTCGAGGGCGAGGACATCAGCCACGTCGGCGGCGCCCAGCTCAAGGCCCTGCGCCGCGAGATGCAGATGATCTTCCAGGATCCCTACTCCTCGCTGAACCCGCGCAAGACGGTCGGCACGATCATCGGCGACCCGTTCCTCATCCATGGCCTCGAGGGCGACTCGGCCTCCCGCAAGCGTGCCGTGCAGGAGCTGATGGAGCGCGTCGGCCTGAACCCCGAGCACTACAACCGCCACCCGCACGAGTTCTCCGGCGGCCAGCGCCAGCGCATCGGCGTGGCGCGCGCGCTCGCCCTCAAGCCCAAGCTGATCGTCGCCGACGAGCCGGTGTCCGCCCTGGACGTCTCGATCCAGGCGCAGATCCTCAACCTGCTCTCAGAGCTCCAGCGCGAGCTCGGCATCACGCTCGTGTTCATCGCCCACGACCTGTCGGTGGTGCGCCATATGTGCGACCGCGTCGCGGTGATGTACCTCGGCAAGGTGGTCGAGCTCGCCAACGCCGACGAGCTCTACCGCCACCCGCGCCACCCCTACACGGGCGCGCTGCTCTCGGCCGTGCCCGTCCCCGACCCGCGGCGTGCCGGCCCGCCGCCCCAGCTCCTGTCGGGCGACGTGCCGAGTCCGACCAACCCGCCGCCGGCGTGCCGCTTCCACACCCGCTGCCCCAAGGTCCAGGCGCGCTGCCGCGAGGACGAGCCGCCGCTCGAGCCCAAGGGCGAGGGCGGGACCCTCGCGGCCTGCCACTTCCCGCTCACCGAGGACGAGGTCGCCGCCGGCGCCGCGGCGTTCGCCCACGACGAGGTCTCGTCCTGAGCGAGCGACTGCCGCGCAGCGCCCGCCGCGTCGACGCAGCGCTGACCGAGCTCGGGATGGCAGGGCGCGTGCGCGAGCTGCCCGACTCGACGCGGACGGCCGCCGAGGCCGCCGCGTCGGTCGGCTGCGAGGTCGGCCAGATCGTCAAGTCGCTGGTCATGCGGACCGCCGCGGGCGAGCCGGTGCTCGTCATCGCAAGCGGCGCCAACCGCGTCGACGAGGCCAAGGTGGAGGCGATCGTCGGCGACGAGGTCGCCATGGCCGACGCCGACTTCGTCCGCGAGCGCACGGGCTACGCGATCGGCGGCGTCCCCCCGCTCGCGCACGCGACGCAGCTCTCCGTCGTCGTCGATCGCGACCTGCAGCGCTACGACGAGGTGTGGGCGGCGGCGGGGACGCCGCGAGCGGTCTTCCCGCTCAGCCCGGACGAGCTGCTGCGGGTCACTGGGGGCCGCGTCGCGGCCGTGGCTCAGTCCTCGTCGTCCTCGCCGTCGTCCTCGTAGAGCGACTCGCCGGCGAGGAGGTCGCCGCGGGCGTTCCAGAGCTTGATGTCGAGGAAGTCGCCGCGGTAGTCGTCGGGGCCGATGAGCGTGAAGCGCTCCTCGCTGAGCTCGCACTGATCCACCGCGAGGTCGGCCAGCTCGGCGGTGACGATCGCGCCGCCCTGGACGAGGGCGACGCCCCACACGAGGGTGATGGCCGCGACGCCCGCGTTCTCGCCACGCCACGTCCCGACGACCTCGTCGGAGAGGTCGAGCTGCCAATCGGGGTTGCGCTCGGCGACGGCGTCGGTGAAGTCGGCCGAGGCCTCGAAGTCACCCGCGCCGCGGCCGTCCTCGCCGATCACGAAGGACACGTAGCCGAAGAGCTCGAGGTCGTTGGAGGTGCGGGCCGTCGCCGGGACGTAGGTGCGCCCGCACCAGGTCCGGTCGGGGAACCAGACGATCTCGCCCGGCTCGCCGAGCTCCTCGCCCTCGGTGTCGATGCCCAGGCAGGCGCTCAGGAACTCCGCCCGCAGCGTCTCGGCCCAGCGGCCGTAGGGCAGCGTCTCCTGCGGCGGCTCGGCGGCGAAGCGCGGAACGAGGCGGTCGGTCGGCGGCACGGGCGCAGGGTACTCACTCCCTCGGCCCGCGGCAGAGCAGCTCCCCGCGCGACCGCGTCGCGCCGTCGACGAGCACCACCAGCGTCAGGCTCCCGCGGCAGCGGCCGTCGCGCGAGCGGGCCGCGCAGGTCCAGCGGCCCGCGGTCGTCGCCCCCCCGGGCGCGACGCAGCGCACCACGAAGGCCGTCGGCGGGATCGAGTAGTCCTGGCGCACCGAGTCCTGGGCGGCGGCGCTGCCGGCTTGAGCCTCGGCTTCGTCGCGGGGGATGGTCCGCTCCGCCGTCGCCGGCTTGGCCGGGGCCGCGCTCGGGCCGGTCGTTCCGCCGCCGCCGTCGCTCCCGCCGCAGCCCCCGAGCAGGAGCGCGGGCAGCGCGGCGGCGGCGATCGCCGAACGCCCGCTCACGTCTCGAGGACGAGCGTCACCGGCCCGTCGTTGAGGATCGCGACCTCCATGCGCGCCCCGAACACGCCGCGTGCCGCGCCGAGTCGCTCGCACACGCGCTCGTAGAGAGGCTCGGCCGCCTCGGGGCGCGCGGCGGCGACGAAGCTCGGGCGGTTGCCCTTGCGGGTGTCGCCGTAGAGGGTGAACTGGCTCACGCAGAGGACTTGGCGGTCGCCGAGCGCCTCGTTCATCCGCCCGCCGTCGTCCTCGAAGACGCGCAGCGCGCGGACCTTGGCGGCGAGGCGGTCGGCGGTGGCCTCGTCGTCGTCGTGGGTCACCCCGAGGAGCACCAGCAGCCCGGGGCCGATCGCGGCGACCGCCTCGCCGTCCACCCTCACCGACGCTTCGGCGACGCGCTGGACGACGGCGCGCATCAAGCCTCGCGCAGCTCGGCCGCGGCGAGCTCGGGCGCGACCACGTTGACGCTCGTCTCGGCTCCGAGCTCGAGCCCGGCGAGCACGGTGAGGCGGGGCACGACGTCCACTCGCCAGCAGAAGTGCTCGGCGCCGCGGGGCGCGGTGCGCACCCACAGGTTGAGCGGCGGGCTGGCGCCGAGCCGGCGGGCCAGCCGCCCGAGGCCGTCGTGGAGCAGCGCGGCGCCCGTCGGGCCGTCATCCTGGAAGGCGCGTCGCGCGCGTCGCGGGGCGAGCGTGAGCTGGAAGGGCGAGCGCGAGGCCCACGGCGCGAAGAGCACGGCCTCGTCGTCGATGGCGACGATGCGCTCGCGCCGGCGGACCTCCTCCTGCACGAGGTCGGCCAGCAGGTCGGCCCCCATCTCCCGGGCCGCGTACGCGCCGAAGCGCTCGCGCTCGCGAGCGACGCCCGCGGGCACCCGATCCATTGCGTAGAGCTGGGCGTGGGTGTGGGGCAGCGAGGATCCCGCCTCACGCCGCTCGTTGACGATCAGGTGGATGTAGGCGGCGCCGTCGTGCGCGCGCATCCGCGTGCGCCATCCCTCGACCGCGAGCTCGGCCTGCTCGGCGGGGAGCTCGGCCAGCGCCCCGACCGGCTGAGGCCCATTGACGATCACCTCGTGCGCGCCGCGCGCGGGGTGGGCCGTGTAGAGGTCGGGCTTGGCCGCCGGCTCGGGATCGGGGGCGTCCGGCGCCAGCACCGGGTAGAGGTTGGGAACCGAGCGCACGCGCCAGCCCGGGGTGTCGGGCGCGCCGCCGCCCGGACGGTCCGCCCACACCTCGGGCGGCGTGCGGTCCTCGTGGCCCTCGGCAAATGGGTCGCCGGCCGGGTCGATCGGCGGCGCCGGCTCGGCGCTCCACGCCATCGCGCCCGGCCGAGTCGCGCGTTGCGCGGCGAGGATCACCCGGTGACCGCTCAGCGGATCGACACGGATCTCAGGCAAGCACGTTCTCCATGGCGACGTGCTCGATCCCGGCCTCCATGAAACGCCGGCCGCGTGGGACGTAGCCGTGCGCCGCGTAGAGCGGCTCGGCGTGGAGCTGGGCGTGCAGGGCCACGCGCCGCGCGCCCGCCGCGCGCGCCTGCGCCTCGGCCTCGAGCAACAGGCCCGTCCCCACCCCGCGCCGGCGCAGCGCGGGCTCGACGGCCATCCGGCTGAGCTGGCAGGTCGTGGCTCGGTAGAGGAGCCGGCACGTGCCGACCACCGCGGCGTCCTGGAGGGCGACGAGGTGTACGGCCTCGTCGTCGTGACCGTCGAGCTCCTCGTGCATCGACACGCCCTGCTCCTCGCGGAAGACGCGCCGGCGCAGGTCGAGGGCCGCCTCTCGCTCGGCGCCGTCGCGCGCCCGGCGGACCTCGACCGTCACGTTCCCAGCGCGTAGCGCTGGATGTCCTGCGCGAGCTGGCTCTCGGACGGGTAGCCGCCCTGGTGGACGAAGGACACCTTCCCGCGCCGGTCGTAGAAGATCGTGTAGGGCAGGCCGGTCACCTTGAAGCGCTGGCTCACGCGCTCGTCGGGGTCGAGCACGCTCGGGTAGGGAACCGGGAACTTGCGCTGGAAGGCCTTGGCGTCGCCGGTGTTGTCGGCGACGTTGAGCCCCACGAAGGCCACCCGCGCGCCCTGCGCCGCGGCCTGGCGCTGGAAGAAGGGGAACTCGGCTCGGCAGGGCCCGCACCACGACGCCCAGGCGTTCACGACGACCGGCGTCCCCTCGAGCCGGGCCACCTCGGTGTCCAACGTCTTGGAGCCGCCGGGCACCAGAGCATCGGGCCGCCGGTACAGCGCGCCCAGCGCGCCCGGCGCCCGCCTGAGGTTCGCCGACGCGGCGGCGCTGGACGTCGTCGTCGCGGGCGCCGGGGCGTCGTCGCCCTTGTCGCTCGCCTGTACGAGCCCGACGACGAGCACCGCCGCGAGGGCTAGCGCGCCGAGCGCGATGAGAGCCTTCCGGGCCACCGCGCAAGGGTGGCACATCGCGAATAGCCTCCCGCCGCGCGGAGGCGCTATTCTTGTGGGGACCGCGAAGGCTCCCCGCTTCGAGAGCCGACGCGCCCCGACCCAGTCACGGGCCGGGATTCCCGGGTCGCGCGACTCGATTCCGCGTCCCTCTCGTCTTCCCCCCACGCCTACTCATGGCTGACACCCCAGCGGTCGTCGCGGCCGCGCCCGTTGCAAGACCCGCCGACATCGATCGGGCGGCGCGCTTCACGCGCGAGCCCTTCGTGCTCGAGGGCGAGCGGCCCGCCGACGCCCTCGCCCCCGGCACGCCTCGCCGCGCGGCCTTCGACGCGGCGCTCGCCGAGATCGATGGCGACGCCAAGCAGCCCTCGGTCGAGTGGCGGCGGACGTGGTCCTTCCTGCTCGGCCTCGAGCGCCTGCTCAGCGAGGAGGAGCCCCGGCTCGCCGACGGCACCGTGCTCTCCGCGCACCAGGTCGACGCCCTCTCGGGCACGCTGACGGCGCTGCTCGCTGAGATCCAGCGGCGGCTCAACGGCAACGGCGTCAATGGCGGCACGGTCGCCGCGAACGGTTCGGGCAACGGCGCGCTGGTCGAGCAGGCCGCGCTGGCCTCACCCGCGATGCCGGGGGAAGAGGGCGAGGACGAGGACGAGCCCGACGAGCCCCAGGACTGGGCCGACGAGGACGAGGCGCTCGACGAGGACGCCGCGAGCGAAGCGCTCGAGGACCCCAACGCGGCCAAGCGCTTCTGGTTCGAGCACGCGACCGGCGCCGGCAAGACCGTCGCGGCGCTCGGCTTCGCCGAGGCCTCGCGCACCGGCGGCGTGCTGATCCTCACCCACCGCCGCAACCTCGTCGACCAGTTCAACGGCGAGCTGCGCGATCGCGGCTACGCCAAGCGCATCACGCCGGCGCTGCTCGACAGCAAGGACAAGGCCGATGGACCGGTGACCGTCGAGACCTACCAGTGGTTCGTGCGCAACGCCGGTCGCATCTCGGACGCCTACACGATCGTCATCTGCGACGAGGCCCACACCGCGCTCGGGGAGAAGACGAGCGCGGCGATCCGCCGCTGGAGCGGGCCGGTGTTCATCGGCATGACCGCGACTGGCGCGCTGATCGCGCGGCACGTCACCGACCTCTTCCCGACCCAGACCTCGCGCTTCGATCTCGCCCAGGCCGCCCGCCGTGGCGTCATCTCGCCGTTGCGTTGCATCCGCATCCCGCCGGGGCCCGGGGTCCGGACGATCGCCAAGGTGCCCTTGCGCCGCGGGGAGATCGACACCGAGTTCGACCAGGAGCTCCTGGCCGAGCTGCTGGACCAGCTTCCGTTCAACCTCGCCGTGGCCGACCTCTACAAGACGCGCTTCAACGGCGTGCCGGGCGTCGTCTACGCGGCGGGCGTCCGTCACGCCTACAACGTCGCCGAGGCCTTCCGCGACCTCGGCATGAAGGCGATGGGGGTGTCGGGCGAGACTCCCAAGCGCGAGCTCGCGCGCGTGCTGGCCGACTACGAGGCGGGCAAGATCGACGTACTCGTCAACGCGCAGCTGCTGGCCGAGGGGTGGAACTCGCCGCGGGCGACCGTCTGCATGCACCTCGCGCCGACGGCGTCCAAGCGCATCTACCAGCAGCGGGTCGGCCGCGTCACCCGCCGCCACCCGGGCAAGGAGTCGGGGATCGTCGTCGACTTCGTCCATCCGGCGACGCGACACGACGACCCCGTGGTGACGCTGCACTCGCTGCTGGACCGCGACGTCTACCGCGGCGGGGCGATCGTGGTCGGCCCGGTGCGGCGCGGCCGCGGGCGGCGCGTGCGGGTCGAGCGCCGCGTCCTCCCGGTGACCGCCGATCCCGACCGCCGCGCGGAGGTCTTCGAGCGCGAGCTGTGGCGGATCGCCGTCGAGCACCTCGACTACGGCGAGCAGCACGTGTGGGCGGCTCTCGCGGGCGCGCGCGTCGCGCCCAACGGCTGGCGCCGTGCGAAGGCGATGCTGCACTTCGACCGCCAGGGCGAGCTCAAGCGCCGCTTCCTGCTCACCGCGGTCCAGCGCAACCGCAATGCCCAGCTGCGCGTGCGCGCGCTCCAGGAGATCGCGTCGATCCGCGACGCCGACGCCTTCGACCAGGCCATCGACGTCATCGGGACGTGGTCGCGCGACGAGCGCCGCGAGGGGGTCAAGGTCATGCTCCAGGCGCTTGCCGAGAAGCGCATCGGGCGCCGTGACCAGGCCAACGCGTGGATCTGGCGGATGGCCGAGTACACGCGCGAGGTCCACGAGGAGTACGCGGTGCAGCGCTGGCCCGAGACCAAGCGCCTGCTGGGGCTGCTCGTCAACTCCTCGGGCGGCGCGCACGCCCGCAACGCGCGCCGGCTCGTGCACGCGTCGCGCAAGCAGGACCGCCGGCTCGCGGCGGCGCTGCTCGCCGCGGCGCTCGCGCACACGCCCGAGGCGGAGGAGGTCCTGCGCGGCGCGCGCACGCGCATGGCCCGCAAGCCCGCCGCGCTCGCGCGCGAGCTGCTGCGCAACTTCCCCAAGGGCCGCCGCAGCCGCTCGGGCCGCCGCCGCCGCAAGAAGTCGGAGGGCGGCCAGGAGGCCGCACAGGCGACCGCCGCCACCGCGGTGACGGCCGCTACGAGCGCCGCCGCCGTCGACGAGGACGGCGAAGAAGACGAGGATGCCGTCGCCGCGGTCAGCGGTGCGGCCGAGGCCCTCGCCGCGGCGCGCGGACTGGGAGTCGCCGAGGACAGGGACGCGGATGCCTCCGTCGACGCGTCCGCGGACGACGACGACGATGAGGACGACGACGTCGCGGACGGCGCCTCTGGCGACGACGACGATGAGGACGACGACGTCGCGGACGGCGCCTCGCCCGATGACGACGATCCCTTCGACGAGGACGAGGTCGTCGCCGAGGGCGATCTCGAGGGGTTCTCGCTCGAGGAGTAGGCGCGGGCCGCGATCGCGCCGGTGTAGGTTGCGTAGGCAACCACTTCGCGAAACCTTCGAGGCCTTCGTGTCCGAGAACCGCGCGGCGTTCAGCGGCGGCTGAGCCCGGCGGCTCACCGCCCGCGATCGGAGCCGGCGGGCGCCAGGTGGACCTCGCCGGCGTCGAGGGCCACGCGGCCCTCTGCGGTCTCGACGAGCAGGCGCCCGCCGTCGTCGATCCCCACCGCGCGGCCGCGGCCCGCCGCCCACTCGATGTCGCGGCCGGCGAGCGCGTCGCGGGCGCGGTAGGCGTGGAGGAGCGCGTCGGCCGGCTCGGCCAGCCACCGTTCGAGCGCGGCGAGGAGCTCCACCATGACCCTCTCGACGTCGGCGGGAGGGCGGGCGAGGGTCGCCGCGGTCGCATGGAGCTCGGGCGGCAGCGCGCCCACGTCGACGGCCACGTTGAGGCCCACGCCGGCGATCGCCCACCCCTCCTGCGGTCGCGCCTCGATCAGGATGCCCGCGACCTTGCCCTCGTCGAGTAGCACGTCGTTGGGCCACTTGACCCGCGCGCGCTCACCCGCCGCGTCCGCCACGGCGACCGCCGCGGCGAGCGGGAGCAGCGGCCCCCATTCCCGGAGCACCACGGACAGGAGCAGCGCCTGGCCGGGCGGCGCGCTCCAGTGGCGCCCCTGGCGGCCGCGACCCGCGGACTGCTCGGCCGCCGTGACGATCGTCCCGTGACGCGCGCCCGCGCCGGCAAGTGTCCTGGCGCGAAGGTTGGTCGAGTCGGTGGCCCGCAGGTGCAGCCGCGGGGCGCCGAGGCGCGCCCTCACGCCGGTCGGATGACCAGCTCGTGGTCGAGGCGCACGTCGAGCTCCTGCGCGGCGTTGCCGCGGTTCACGGCGATCGCGAGGGTGCGGTAGGCGTCCTCGTAGACGATCAGCGCGCCCGGCTCGACGTCGGCGAAGGTGACCGCGTAGGTCGCGCGCACGACGTCGCCGTCGCCGAGGTCGATCTCCACCGGGTGCCCGAGGCGCAGCCCCGCTCCGCCCAGATCGTCGTGGCCGGCGTCGAGCGCCAGGTTGCCGAAGCGGTCCGCGGCGAGGACGTGGGTCGCGAGCGCGCCGTCGCGCAGCTCGGGCCGCGGCAGCTCGAGGGCAGCGAGCTCGGCGACGTCGAGCGGCTCGCCGGCCTCGCCCAGCGGCTCCCCGAGGGCGAGGTTCGCCGCCACCGGCGCGAAGATGTCGCGGCCCTGGAAGGTCGCCGAGACCGGCTCGAGGCGGTGGGCCGAGCGCCCGACGTCCACCGCCTCCACCGCCCCGCCGAAGCGGTCCGCGGCCGGCGCGAGCACGCCGTTGTCGGGGCCGACGAGGATCCGCTCCTGCGCCGCACAGCGGATCGCCACCGCGCGCCGCTGCGCTCCGACCTCGGGATCGACGACCGCGAGATGAACGCCCGGCGGCATGTAGGGCAGCGTGTTGCGCAGGACGAGCGCCCCGGCGCGCACGTCGTGGCGGGCGATGCCGTGGGTGACGTCGAGGACGCGAACCTCCGGGGCGATCCTCGCCATCACGCCGTGACACACTCCGACGAAGTCGTCGTCGCGACCGTAGTCGGAGAGGAAGCTGATCGCGGACACGGCCGCACCCTACCCCGCGCCGCCTTGAGCATCGAACCCTCCGCCGAGTCACCCCACCGCGTCGTCGTGATCGGCGGCGGCTTCGGCGGGCTCCAGGCGGCGCTCGCACTCGCCCGCCTCCCGGTCCAGGTCACGCTCGTCGACCGGCGCAACTTTCATCTCTTCCAGCCGCTCGCCTACCAGGTGGCGACCGGCGCCCTGTCGGCGGCGGAGATCTGCTACCCGCTGCGGCGCATCTTCCGCAAGCACTCGAACGTCGAGGTGCTGCTCGCGGAGGTGACCGGCGTCGACCTCGGCGCGCGCCGGCTGGAGCTCGACCCCGTCGCCGCCGACGACGCGCCCCGTCCCGTTCCCTACGACACGCTGATCGTCTCGGCCGGCTCGCACTACTCCTACTTCGGTCACGACGACTGGGCGGAGGCGGCCCTCGAGCTCAAGTCGGTGGAAGGGGCCTTGGGCCTGCGGCGCCGGATCCTCGGCGCTTTCGAGGCCGCCGAGGTCGAGCCCGACCCGCAGCGTCGCGCGGCGTGGCTGACCTTCGCGGTGGTCGGGGCGGGCCCCACCGGCGTCGAGATGGCTGGGCAGATCGCCGAGGTGGCCAAGGACCTGCGTGGCGACTTTCGCGCCTACGACCCCAACGAGGCGCGCATCCTGCTCATCGAAGCCGCCGACCGCGTGCTCGGCACTATGCCGCGGTCGCTGTCGGCCAAGGCCCTGCGCTCGCTGCAGAGCCTCGGCGTCACCCCGCGCCTCGACCGCACGGTCGTGGGCGTCGACGATGAATCGGTCAGCGTCCGAGGCTCCGACGGCGGCGAGGAGCGCATCCCGACGCGCACGGTCGTGTGGGCGGCGGGCGTGGTGGCCTCGCGCCTCGCTCGCGTCCTCGCCGAGGCGGCCGGCCAGGACGTCGATCGCGCGGGTCGGGTTGAGACCGAGGCGGACCTCACGCTCGCCGGACATCCCGAGGTGCTGGCCATCGGCGACATGATCCGGATCCGGTCAAGCCCCGGGAGCACCGAGGTGCTCCCGGGGCTTGCCCCGGTCGCCATGCAGCAGGGCCGCCACGCCGCGCGGGTGGTGGGCGAGCGCCTGGAGGGACGGCCGGCGCCGCCCTTCCGCTACCGCGACAAGGGCGACCTCGCGACGATCGGGCGGGCGCGCGCGGTGGCGAACATCAAGGGGTTCCACCTGAGCGGCTTCATCGCCTGGGTCACGTGGCTGGCCGTGCACCTCTGGTACCTGATCGGCTTTGAGAATCGGCTGCTGGTCATGGTTCGCTGGGGCTTCAGCTTCATCGCCCACGGCCGCAACGCGCGGCTCATCGTCGGCGTCCCGGCCGAGGAGGAGTCGGCCCTCTAGGGCCGCGTGGCCGTCGCGTCGGCCACGAGCGCGTCGACGAGCCCGTCGATATCGTGGTGGGGGGCTTCCAGGGCGGGCTCGAGGTCGTGCTCGCGCAGCGTCGCGCTCGTCACCGGGCCGATCGAGGCGAGGCGCGCGGCGGCCAGGGGCTCGGGCCCACCAAGGGCCTCGAGCAGGAAGCGGACCGTCGAAGAGGAGGTGAAGGTCACGTACTGCGCGGCCGCGACTGCGTCGCGGGCCGCCGGGTCGAGCGCGTCGGCGACGGTCTCGTAGAGCGCGAGCACGTCGACCTCCGCGCCCCGCTCGCGCAATGCGTCGGGAAGCACGTCGCGCGCTTCGCGCGCACGTGCCACAAGCGCGCGACGCACCCGGCGGCCGGCGAGCGCCTCGACCAGGCCCTCGGCCACGAAGCGCTCGGGCAGGACGTCGGCGAGCACGCCGCGATCGCGCAGTGCGCGCGCCGTCCCGGGGCCGATGGCCGCCACGGTGGCTCCCGCCAGCGCGCGGGCGTCGGCGCCCCCGGCGGCCAGCCGCTCGAAGAGCAGCCGCACCCCGTTCGGGCTCGTCAGGCAGACGAGGTCGTAGGTGGCCAGGTCGGGCGCCGGCCCGGGCAGCGGAACGATGCGGATCGCCGGAGCTTCGACGACCTGCGCGCCCAGTTCACGCAGCCGCCCGGCGAGCCCGGACGCCTGTGCGCGGGCGCGGGTGACCGCGACCGTCACGTCGTGGAGGGGGCGGCCCTCGAGCCACGCGAGGCGTCGCGCCAGCGCGCTGACGCTCCCGACCACGGTGATCGACGGCGGGCGCACCTGCGCCTCGGCGGCGCGCTGCGCGATGGTCTCCAGCGTGCCGAGCACGGTGCGCTGCCCGGGCAGCGTCCCGCGTTCGACGACGGCCGCCGCCTCGCTCGCCGGCCGGCCGGCCGCGATCAGACGCTGCGCGGTGGCGGGCAGGCGGCCGACGCCCATGTAGAAGACGAGCGTTCCCGGGAAGCGCCCGAGCGCCTCCCAGTCGATGGCCGACTCGGGCTTGTCGGGGTCCTCGTGGGCGGTGACGAAGGCAACGGCGCTCGCCTCGTCGCGATGGGTCACCGGGATGCCGGCGTATGCGGGCGCCGCGATGCCCGCGGTGACGCCGGGAACGACCTCGAAGGGCACCCCTGCGTCGCGCAGCGCCTGCGCCTCCTCGCCACCGCGCCCGAAGACGAACGGGTCGCCCCCCTTCAGGCGCACGACTCTGCGCCCGGCGCGGCCGTGCTCGACGAGCAGCGCGTCGATCTGACTCTGGGGGATGCTGGGCCGCCCGGGCCGCTTGCCGACGTAGACGAGCTGCGCGTCCTCGCGCGCGCCGGCGAGCGCCGATTCCGGGATCAGGCGGTCGTGGAGGATCACGTCGGCGGCCGCGATGAGCTCCAGCGCGCGCGCGGTGAGCAGCCCCGGATCGCCGGGCCCGGCGCCGACGAGATGGACGATGCCGCGCGGGCCGCCGCCCCCGCCGTCGCCGCCGGTCACGCCGCCGCCCCGGCCTCGGCCTCGGCCAGGAGCTCGCGTGCGCCCGCGGCCAGCATCCGCTCGGCCACCTCGCGGCCGAGCCCCTCGGGGTCTCGTGCCGGGCCCCGCAGGTCGTCGCGCGCCCAGGCCGAGCCGTCGGGAAGCCCGGCGAAGGCGTGGGCCTCGAGCACGTCGCCGTCCAGCCGCGCATGCGCCCCCACCGGCGTGTGGCAACTCGCGCCGAGACCGGACACCAGCGCGCGCTCGCACAGCAGGCACGTCATCGTCGCGGCGTCGCCGATGCCTCGGGCGGCGTCGGCGGCCGGCCCGTCGTCCACACGCGCCTCGAGGGCCAGCGTGCCCTGACCCGGCGCCGGGACCATCTCGCTGAGCGCGAGCACGCCGCCGACGGCCTCCTCGCGGCCGAGCCGCTGCAGGCCGGCGTGGGCGAGCACGAGCGCGTCGGCCCGGCCCTCGGCGAGCCTGCGCAGCCGCGTGTCGACGTTGCCCCGCAGCTCCACGACCTCGACGTCGGGCCGGGCCGCGAGCACCGCCGCCCGGCGGCGTAGGCTGCCCGTCCCGACGCGGGCGCCCGGCGAGAGGTCGCCGAGCGAGGCCACGCCGACCAGCGCGTCGCGAGCGTCCGCGCGCGGCGGCGCGCCGACGAGCGCCAGCCCCGGCGCGAGCTGGGAGGGGACGTCCTTCGCCGAGTGCACCGCGAGATCGACCTCGTCGTCGAGCAGCGCGCGCTCGATGGCGTCGACCCAGCGGGCCTTGTCGACCGGCGGCGCGCCGCGGTCCCCGCCGGTGGCGATGACCACGAGCTCGGCGTCGCCGAGGGCCTGGGCCACCGACCCGGCCTGCGCGAGGGCGAGCGCGCTGCCGCGGGTGCCGATGCGCAGCGCGGCGCTCACTCGCCGCCGCGGCGCGGCAGGCGCCGCACCGGCGCCGAGTCCTCCCGCTCCTCGGCCGCGGCGAGGGCCGCCGCCTCGTCCTCGAGCGCGAAGAGCTCGCGCAGGAGGTGCATGTGCGCGTGCGCCCGGTCGCGCGGAGCCTCCTTGAGGCGAACCGTGGGCTCGTGCAGCAGCCGGCTCGCCACCGCGCGGGCCACGAGCGCGATGCGGTCGAGGTCGCGCTCGGACATCGTCTCCCAGCGGCCGGCGTTCTCGGCGAGCACGCGCTCGACGATGCCTCCGGCGCGGGCTCGCATGGCCTGCACGGTGGGCAGCACCTCGAGCGAGCCGAGCCAGGCCGCGAAGCGCTGGATCTCCGCCTCGACGATCTCCTCGGCGTCCTGCGCCTCGGCTTCGCGCACCGAGAGATGGCGGGCGACGACGGCCTCGAGGTCGTCGATGTCGTAGAGGGTCACGCCGTCGATCGCGGCGCAGGCCGGCTCGACGTCGCGTGGCACGGCGATGTCGATCAGCAGCAGCGGGCGCTGCTCGCGCGTCGTCATGACCGCCGCGAGCCCCTCGGCCCCGACCACCGCGTGCGGCGACGAGGTCGAGGCGACCACGATGTCGGCCTCGACCAGCTCCGCGGGGAGCGACTCGAAGCCCACCACGCGCCCGCCGAAGCGCCGCGCGAGCATCAGCGCGCGGTCGCGACGCCGGTTGGCCACGAGCACCGTGCTGGCGCCCCGGCCCGCCAGCGCCTGCGCTGTCAGCTCGCCGGTCTCCCCGGTGCCCAGCAGGACGACGCGCCGGCCTTCGAGCGGACCGATGATCTCGCGGGCGAGCCCGACGGCCACGGAGGAGATGCTGGTCCCGCCCTCGCCGATGGCCGTCTCGGTGCGCACGCGCTTGCCGGTGGCAAGGGCCGCGCGGAACACGC
This sequence comes from uncultured Actinomycetes bacterium, assembly GCA_963728925.1. Lineage (GTDB taxonomy): Bacteria > Actinomycetota > Thermoleophilia > Solirubrobacterales > Solirubrobacteraceae > JBBPZA01. The sequence continues at coordinate 225,031 of CAVSMB010000002.1, forward strand.
GGTTGGTGAGCGGGCCGGTCGTGCGTGCCGCGAGCGCCTGCTCGTAGGCGCGCCGCACCTGGCCCTGAACCTCGGCCTCCCCGACGATCATCGACTCGAGGCCGGCGGTGACGCGGAAGAGGTGCCGCGCGGCGTCGCAGTTGCGCAGCCCGTAGATGGAGGTGCCGAGCTCGGTCGGGCGGATGCCTGCCTGGCGCGCGAGCAGGCCCAGCGCGACCGTCTCGGCCTCCACCGGGTCGCCGGCGACGAGGTGCAGCTCGGTACGGTTGCACGTGGAGATCGCGACCGCCTCGTGGATCGATTCGTCGGCGGTCAGGGCGCCCAGGACCTCGGTGACCTGGCCCTCGGTCAGCGCGACGCGCTCGCGCAGGCCGACGGACGCGGTCTTGTGGGACACACCGAGGAGCAGCAGCTCGCTCATACGCGCTCCCGTTCTGGCCGGTCGCCGGCCTCGCGAGCCCCCGCCGGGGCTTCGCCGCGCTCGCCCTCGCCCGCTCCGCCCTCGTCCGCTCCGCGCTCGGCCAGCTCGGCGAGCTCGGCGAGCTCGGCGAGCTCGGTCAGCTCGCGCTCCATTCGGCCGAGCTTGGTCGCCATGATCGCGACGTAGATCAGCAGAAGGGCGAGGAACACCCCGAAGGCGCCGGCCAGATACCTGCTCGCCTCGCTGAGCTCCTGGGCTGCCATCAGGCTCGCGTCACCGGGGCCGCGCTGCGACTCGCCGCGGCCTCGTCGCCGGCCAGCCGGCGCCGCAGCGCGCGCAGCTGCTGGGCCGCGTGCTTGGAGGTCATCTCGTACTTCCACAGCGCCGCGAAGGTCAGCGCCATGCCGGCGAGGCAGACGAGGAAGGTGAGCCACATCGAGCCCTCCATCCCGCTGTCGGCCGCTCCGAAGACGCGCGGGTGGATGAGCGGCTGGGCCAGCCGCACGGCGAGGAAGTTGAGCGGGACGAACGCGCCCGCGGTGATCGCGAAGACCGCCGCGTAGCGCGACTGGCGCTCAGGATCCTCGATCGAGAACCGCAGGGGCTGGTAGGTCGCGTAGAGGAGGAAGACGATCAGGAAGGAGACGAGCGTCGGCTCGCGCCACTCCCACCACACGCCCCACGAGGCCTTCGCCCAGATCGCCCCGGTGAGCAGCACGGCGACGCCGAGCACGAGGCTCAGATGAATCGAGACATAGGAGCGGACGTCCCACCGCCGGTCGCCGGTCCGCAGGTAGCCGATGGCGAACAGCGCCCCGAGCACGAAGCCCGCCAGGGTCACGAGGGCCAGCGGGACATGCAGGTAGAAGATCTTCTGGATCAGCCCCTGGTCGATGTCCGTCGGCGCGTAGAAGACGGCGAGGAAGTAGCCCGCGCTGAGGACGAGGCACGCCGAGAGCGCCAGGGCGGGCAGTCCGGCGCCGTAGGTCCTCTGGGTGCGCGCGGAAGGTCGTGCGGAGGAGGTCATTCAGTCCTCCAGGAGGAAGTCGAACACGGCGTAGGCGAGTAGGGCGAAGACCAGATCATAGAGCGCGAGGACGGAGATCCACTTAAGCGATACGGAGCCCGCGCCGGCGGCGGCCAGCAGCGGGCTGGTGGCTGACGCCGCGGCGATCACCACGGGGATCAGCAGCGGCAGCGCGATGATCGGCACGATCAGGTCGCGTGCCCTGGTCTGGACCGCCAGCGCCGAGGTCAGCGTGCCCACCACCGCGATGCCCACGTCGCCGAGGAGCAGCACGAGCGCCAGCTGCGGCGGCGGCGAGGGCTCGAGCAGCAGGACGGCGAAGGCCGGCACGGCGATCAGCTGCACGACGACGAGAAAGAGCAGCAGCGCGGTGGCCTTGGCCACGAGCATCGCGGTGCGGTCCACCGGGGCGAGCAGGAAGCCGTCGAACCCGCCCTGCTCGCGCTCGGCGACGAACAGCCGGTTGACGCCGAGCACGGCCGAGAAGAGCACGGTGACCCACAGCACCCCGGCGGCTAGGTCGCCGGCGACCGTCGCGCGGTCCAGCGCGAAGTGGAAGATCACGAAGGTGGTGATCGCGAACAGGCACATCGCGGGCACCGTCTCGCCGGTGCGCAGCTCGGCCCGCAGGTCCTTGCGCAGCAGCGCGCCGACGGCGCTCACCGGTAGAGCTCCCGGATCTCGGGCTCTCCGACCTCGCCGGCGGGGGCGACCAGCGCCGGGCGGCCACGCCGCAGGCCGAGCACCGTGTCGGCCTCGCGGACGGTGCCCGTCGGGTCGTGGCTCACGATCACCCGCGTGCGCCCCGAGCCACGGCCGATGAGCGGCTCGACGAGCTGCGCGCCGGCGGGGTCCAGGTGCGAGCTGGGCTCGTCGAGCAGGAGCAGCTCGGGCTGGTGGAGGACCGCGCGACACACCGCGAGGCGCTGCACCATGCCGCGCGAGAGCAGGCGCACCGGTTCGTCGCCGCGCGCCGCCATCCCGACGCTCTGCAGCGACTCCTCGACGCGCGAGGGCGCGACCGAGTGCAGGCGGGCGTGGTAGCGGAGGTTCTCGCGGCCGGTGAGGTCGCGGTAGAGCAGCGGGTCGTGACCGAGCAGCCCGATGCGACCACGGACGGCCCAGCCCTCGCCGGGCAGCTCGCGCCCGAGCACCCGGGCGACGCCGGCGTGCGGACGCAGCAGCGTCGCGAGCACGCGCAGCAGCGTCGTCTTGCCCGCTCCGTTGGCGCCGAGCACGGCGAGCGTCTCCCCGGTGCCGACGCGCACGCTCACGCCCGCGAGCGCCGCGCGCTCGCCGTAGTTGCGCCCGAGATCGTCGAGCTCGATGGCCGGTTCGGCTGCGGGCACGTCACCCATCGCATCCCGCCTGACCGCGGCGAAGAGCCTCGAGGACTCCGCGACCGACCGCGAAGCGCGCGCGCAGGACGCGGGTCTGGGCGTCGTACCTCCACGCTCGCGCCGCCAGGCGCCGGCCGTCGGCGAAGGTCATCCGCCACGGATCGGTCTGCACCCGCGCCTCGAGGTCGCCGGAGCGCACGACGAGCGTGCGCCCCTGGGCAGCGGCGGGCATGCCGTCGAGGAGCAGAGCGCTGAGCGCGCCGAGGCCGGCCGGGCGGCTCACTCGCGGTGCAGCGTCGCGTCGACGTGCGCGAGCGTCGGGGCGAGGACTCCGAAGAGCTGATCGATGGCCTTGGGGTTCCCCGGGAAGTTGACGATCAGCGTCCGCCCGGCGAGGCCCGAGAGCCCGCGCGTGAGGATGCCGTGCGGGGTGTGGAGGCGGGCCTCGGCGCGCATCGCCTCGGCGAAGCCGGGCGCGTCGCGCTCGATGACCGCGCGCGTGGCCTCCGGCGTGACGTCGTCGGCCGTGAAGCCGGTCCCGCCCGTGGTGAACACGAACGAGCAGCCCGCGGCGACGTGGTGGCGCAGGCGCGCCTCGATGAGCACGCGGTCGTCGGGCACCACCTCGACGCCGACGACCTGCGCGCCCGCCTCGCCGGCGAGCTCCGCGAGCCGCGGGCCCGAGACGTCCTCGGACTCACCGCGCGCGGTGCGGGTCGAGATCGTGATCACCGCGGTCCGCATCGCCTCCCAACCTAGTGGACGTCGCGGCTCTCGCCGCGGCGGGATCGGCCTAGTCGCCGCGCCGCCAGAGCCCGCTGCGCCCGCCCGCCTTCTCGAGCAGCACGACCTCGCCCACCTCGACGCCGCGCTCGAGGCCCTTGACCATGTCGTAGACGGTCAGCGCGGCGACCGCGGCGGCGGTCATCGCCTCCATCTCGACGCCGGTCTGCGCGGTCGTGCGGGCAGTGGCGGTCAACGTCACCGTGCCCGCCGCCTCGTCGACCTCGGCGTCGATCCCGGCGAAGGAGAGCGGCAGCGTGTGGCAGAGGGGGATGAGCTCGGCCGTGCGCTTGGCGGCCTGGACGCCGGCGAGCCGCGCGGTGCCGAGCACGTCGCCCTTGGGGGCGTCGCCGGCCGCGACCGCGGCGGCCGTCGCGGGCGACATGCGCACCACCGCGCGGGCGACGGCTTGCCGGTCGGTCACCGGCTTCCCGGCGACGTCCACCATGCGTGCGCCGCCGGTGGCGTCGAGATGCGTGAGGCGCGCGTCGCTCACGCCGGCGCGTGGACGCGCTGGGCCGCGACGACGAGGTCGCGCACGGCCCGCTCGTCGCCCGCCCGCAGCAGGTCGACCGGGTCGGGCTCGCCGTTCACGATGCCCTCGAAGAACGCCTTGCGGTCCTGGTAGGTCGGAAGCGTCCCCTTGGCCCACCCACGCGCCTCGTTGAGCAGCACCGCGAGCCGCGCGTACTCCTCGCCGAAGAGCTCTGAGACCTCGCGCTTCATCCGCTTGGCCAGTGCCGGCGACGCGCCGGCGGTCGAGATCGCGATGGCCAGGGGGCCCGTGCGCACGATGGCGGGCAGGATGAAGTTGCACAGGGGCGGGACGTCGACGACGTTGACCAGCATCGCGCGGCGGTCGGCGTCGTGGAAGACGCCGATGTTGATCTCCGAGTCGTTCGTCGCGGCGATGACCATGAAGCTGCCCTCGAGATCCTCGGGGCGGTACGCGCGGCGGTCCCACTCGATCGAGCCCTCGGCGGCGAGGCGCTCGAGCTCGGGCTCGGCCTCGGGGGCGACGAGCACGACCTTCCCGTCGCACGCGAGCAGGCCCTCGACCTTCTCCAGGCCGACCTCGCCGCCGCCGACCACGAGGCAGCGCCGCCCGGTGAGCTTGAGGCAGGCGATGTAGAACGGCGTGTCGAGCATGCCCTGCACGCAGGACTGGTCGCAGATCCCCTTGCGGAGCTGGCAGACGCACGTCTTTCCTGCATAGGCCTGAGCGGGCATGGTCCTCACAGAGTAGTCCGACGTAGACCCCTGACGAGATGACCGAGGCCTCCTACTTCACCGACGACTCGATGCTGCGGCGCGTGCACCGCGAGATGGCGGTCGCGTTCTCCGGCCCGCGCGCGCTGCTCATGCAGGCCGCCCATCCGGTCGCCTTCGCGGGCTTCTTCGCCCACACCGGCGCACTCGACGAGCCCTACGAGCGACTCACCCGCACCGCGGTCGTGATGGACGCGATCACCTGGGGCCCGCGCGCCGAGGCCGACCGCCTGACGCGGCGCGTGCGCGCCATGCATCGCCGCGTGCGCGGCGAGCTCTCCGAGCCGTCCGGGCCCTTCCCTGCCGGCACCCCGTACGCCGCCGACGACCCTGTGCTGCTCCTGTGGATCCTCGCGACGCTGGTCGACTCCGCGCTCATGGGCTACCAGCGCTACGTCGGACGGCTGTCGCGCGACGAGCGCGACGCCTACTGGCAGGACTACAAGCAGATCGGGCGCCTGTTCGCCCTCCGCGACGACCAGATGCCCGACACGATCGAGGACTTCGACGCCTACATGACCCAGATGCTCACGGGCGGCGACCTCCATGTCAGCGCGGACGCGCGCGAGCTCGCCATCGAGATCGTCATGCATCCGCCTGTGCCGCTGTGGGGCCGGCCGCTGCTCGAGATCGTCAACCAGGCCACCGTCGGCCTGCTTCCCGAGCCGATCCGCGAGGGCTATGGCTTCTGGTGGGACCCGGCGCGCGGCATCGCGCTGCGCGGCGGGGCCGAGTACGCCAAGCGCGTGCTCGTCCCGCTGCTCCCGGGCCGGCTGCGCTACGTCTCGAGCGCGCGGGCGGCCTGACGCGCGATACTCGGGCGCATGGCGCCCGTACCGCCGGCGCGGCATCTGCTCCGCGCCAAGGACCTCGTCGACGCTCGCTATCGCGAGCCGCTCGACGTGGCGCAGCTCGCGCGCGCCGCCCGCCTCTCGCCCGCGCACTTCAGCCGCGAGTTCCGCCGGGCCTTCGGCGAGACCCCGCACCAGTACCTGCTGACACGCCGACTCGAGCGGGCCGCTGCGCTGCTGCGGACGACCGACCGCGCGGTCGCCGACATCTGCTTCACGGTCGGCCTGGCCAGCGTGGGGTCGTTCACCACGAGCTTCGGGAGGACGTACGGGATGTCTCCGACGGCCTACCGGGCCGCCCATCCGCCGGCGGCCAGGCGCAGGCCGAGTGCGCCAAAGCGGTGTGGCGGCAGCCCGACCAAGGCATCTGGGAGGCGCGCGGCAAGCCGCGCCATTACGTCTCCTCGAAGTTGATGTGCTGGGTCGCCCTCGACCGCGCAGCCGAGTTGGCGACCATCCGCGGCGAATCCGAGCTCGCCGCCGGCTGGGCAGAGACGGCCTCGGAGATCAAGTCGGACATCCTCGAGCACGGGGTCGACGAGCGCGGCGTGCTCCGCCAGCACTACGGGACCGACGCCCTCGATGCCTCGACGCTCCTGGCAGCGATCTTCGGGTTCCTGCCGCCCGATGACGCAAGGCTGCGTGCCACTGTTCTCGCGGTCGCAGACGAGCTGAGCGAGAACGGGTTCGTGCTGCGCTACCGCACCGATGAGACCGACGACGGACTCTCCGGCAGGGAGGGCAGTTTCGTGATCTGCTCGTTCTGGCTGGTGTCGGCGTTGGCGATCGTGGGCGAGACGCAGCGGGCGAGAGATCTCATGGAGCGCCTCGTGAAGGTGGCATCGCCGCTCGGGCTGTTTGCGGAGGAGTACGACGCGGAGACCGGCGGACACCTCGGCAACTTCCCGCAGGCCTTCTCGCACCTCGCCCTGGTCGAGGCTGCCGCGCGGATCATCGTCGCCGAGGGGCTGAAGGAGGTCGTCGGCTGAGCTCCGACCAGGTCTCGCAACCCCCCGGCCGCCACCGCGGCACCATCACCCGCGAGCGGGGCCGGTCGGCGTGACGTCATCTCCTACGGCAGCACACCGGAGCACCGCGCGAATCCGCACGAACCAGCGAACGTGGCAGCCGTCTCAGGCCCGCGTCGGCCGGCCAAGGCAAACTTGATCATTTACTCATAGTTGACAGATCTATCAGTGTCGGTGTAGGCTTCAGCCATGGAGAGCATGGCTTTCGACAGAACACAGGAGCAGGAACTCGATGTCGACGTGGCGATCGTCGGCTATGGCCCGGTGGGCCAGGCGCTCGCGGCGCTGCTCGGCCGCGCCGGCCACAGGGTCGCGGTCTTCGAGCGCTTCAAGGACATCTATCGCCTCCCGCGGGCCATCCATCTCGATCACGAGATCATGCGGCTGCTGCAGTCCCTCGGGCTGGCGGAGGCGGTTGTCGGCGAGATGGTCCCCCTGAGCGACTACCACTGGTTCGGCGCCGACGGCGACCTGCTGCTGCGCTTCGACGCCCCCGCGCCGGCTCGATCCGGCTGGGATCCGGATTACATGTTCTTCCAGCCCGACCTGGAGGCTGGGCTCGACGCCCTCGGGTGTGCCCAGCCCGGCGTGACCGTCGAGCGCGGGTGGGCAGCCGAAGAACTGGTCGACTCAGATGCCGGGGCGCGACTGACCGTCCGCAGCGTCGTCGAGGAGGAGCCGGGCCGGCTCGCCCTGACCGGCGAGGTGCGCACGGTCCGCGCCGCGTGGGTGGTCGGCGCCGACGGCGCCAACTCGTTCGTCCGCGAGGCGAGCGGGATCACCCGGCGCGATCTCGGTTTTCAAGAGCGCTGGCTTGTGGTCGACGCCGAGCCGCGCGACATGGAGGCGCTCGCGCATCTGCCGACCGCCTGCCAGTGGTGCGATCCCAACCGGCCGACCACGCACGCGCAGAGCGGCCCCCGCCACCGGCGCTGGGAATTCATGCTCCTTCCGGACGAGCACCCGGCCGATTTCGAGCCCCCCGACCGGGTCTGGTCGCTGCTCGAGCCTTGGTACCGGCCGGATGACGGCCCGCTCACGCGCAGCGCCGTCTACGAGTTCCGCTCGATGCTGGCCGACCAGATGCGAAGCGGCCATGTGCTGCTGGTCGGCGATGCCGCCCACCTGACGCCGCCGTTCTTGGGCCAGGGCCTGTGCTCGGGCCTGCGCGACGCGGCCAACGTCGCGTGGAAGCTCGACCTCGTCCTGCGCGGCCTCGCCCCCGAGCGGCTGCTGGACACCGTAGACACCGAGCGACAGCCGCAGAACGAGGCGGTGATCCGACTGGCCATCGAGCTCGGAAACGTGCTCTGCCAGCTGGACCCGCAGGTCGCCGCGGAGCGCGATGCGATGCTCAGACAGGCCGGGCCGCCGCCACCACTGGAGCTCGCGTCGCTGAATGAGGGCGTGCTGCACCAGCCCACAAGCGGCCGTTCCGAACCGCTTGCCGGCACCCTCAGTGTGCAGGGCCTCGTGGCCCGAGCGGGCAGGCACGGACGTTTCGACGATGTCGTCGGCCGCGGCTTTCAGCTGATCGTCGCCGACGGCGACCCCCTCGCCGAGCTCTCGGGCGAGCAGCGCGCCCTGATCGACACCCTCGACATGGCGGTCGCCTCGCTCGACCCGGCCGCGCCCCAAGGCGTGCGCGACGCGGATGGCCGCCTCACGGGATGGCTGGCCGAGCAGAGCGCCCACGCGGCGCTCGTGCGCCCCGACTTCTACGTCTTCGGCAGCGCGTCCTCTCCATCGGAGCTGCCCGAGCTGCTCGGGGACCTTCGAGCCCAACTTCAGATGACGCCGACACCTGCACCTTCAGGAGCCCTGTCATGACCTACGCCGTCCACACACTGAACGCCAAGCTGCGGCGCTTCGTCGATGCCAACACGGTTGGGGTGCTCGCCACGTCCTCGCTCGACGGCCGGCCGCGCCAGTCGCTGGTCTACTTCACGCGCGTGGACGACAGGCTTCTGATCTCGACCCTCAGCGACCGGCTGAAGACCCAGGACGTCAGACGAAGCGGGTGGGCGTCTTTGTGCGTCATGGGTCACGAACCGCCGTATCCGTCGGCGACCTTCGCCGGCCCCGCCGAGATCCTCACCGAGAACATCGGCGCGCCCACCGCAACGATCATGCAGCGCATCACCCGCGCCGCCGAGCCCCCGGAGCCGATGAGCGACGAGGCGCTCGCCGAGGTCGGCCGGGTGATCCTTGCGATTAAGGTCGAGCGCGTGACCGCCGCGAACTACATCGATGCCGCGGCGAACGCGGGCGCCCAAAGTCGATGAGCACGATTGGCCTCACGAACCCGCCCTTAATCACGTGTGGATCCTCTACGAGCTGCCACATCTGAGCTCGTTCGTCCACCACGCGTCCTTCTACCCGTGCTCCGTGGGCGGATCCTGCCACAGCGCGGAGCCGGGGAGGTCAGCTGGTTCACGGCCATGTTCCTGCACGGCAGCTGGGATCACATCCTCGGCAACATGCTGTTCCTGGCGATCCTCGGCAAGAACGTCGAGGACGCGTTCGGACACCTGCGCTGCCTCGCGTTCTACGTCGCGGGCGGCTTCGTCGCGACCATGACCCAGACGGCGGCGACGCTGCTCGCGGGCTCCGCCGGCTCTGCGCACGTGCCCGTCCTCGGTGCCAGCGGGGCGATCGCCGCGGTGCTGGGCGCGTACTTCGTGCTCTATCCGAACTCGCGCGTGCTGACGCCGGTGCTGGTCTTCCCGGTCAAGATCGCGGCATGGGTGGTCCTGGGCGTGTGGCTCCTCTACCAGCTCGTCGAAGCGAAGAGTTGATCGGCGGATGGCTGACGAACTCGACGCTCAGGCCCGCTGGGGCCGCGAGGGTCAATGCGCGGGCTACGCGCCGGCGCTCAAGCGCCGGCAGACGACAGCACGAGCAGCGGGCACGGAGAGCTGTCGCCCAGTCGCTGGGAGGTGCTGCCACCCATCAACCGGTCCTTCGGCCGGTGTTGGTGCGGGCCCAGGACGAGGAGGTCGACCGAGGCTGCGTATCGCGTGAGCTCCTCGGCTGCGTCACCCGACGCCGCGTGGGGCTCGACGTCGCCGAGCTCAGCGAGTCGTGCCAGGGCTTTCGCGACGCCCTCTTCGATCTCCACCTCCACGTTCCACGGATCGTGGACCCGGATGGGCTCGGGGACCGCCTCGAAGGCTGAGAGCCGTGCGGATCGCTGGCGTCCGAGGCTCCTCGCCACGGCGAGCGCCTGTTCGCTGCCAGGGGAGCCGTTGTAGGCAACGCCGATCGTCCTCAGGGCGGGCGCGCGCATCGCGTAGCCCAGGGGAGCCACCGCCACGTCGCACGGCGGGTTCTTGAGCACGTCGCGCGTGTCGTCACCGACGAACACCCGCTCATAGTCGTCGTGCCGCGAGGCGCCAACCACGAGCAGGTCACCATGCTGGCGCGCGGCCTGGTGCAGGCCTGTGGCCAACGACCGAGCTTGGACACACAGCAGTTGAGCCTCGACGTACGCCTCGTCGCGTAGCGACGCGAGCTGCTCCAGTGCACGTCGGCGCTCTGAGACCTGCCATGGGGGGTTCGGATCCGTGTCCGGTGGGAGGACCTCGACCTCCACAGCGACCAAGATGAGACTGCCGTCCGTGGAAACCAGCTGCCTGGCGAGTTCGAGCGGGTCCCGGCCGGCCCCCTCGCCGCCGACGCCTACAACCACGTTGTCGAACATCTCATTGGTCCTTTCGCGCATGGCTCGAGCGGTGTAGCGTCACGGCTTGCGCGGTGAGGCGTCGTCATCGGGTTTGCGTGATTTCCTGTGGCCCGAATCGCACCAACTGCCTGACGCCCGCCCACCCGGTGCAACATGCTCGTGGAGCGCCGTGACCGAGCTCATCAGGCTGCTGCTGCTCGTGCCGCTCCTCGTGTCGCTCGGCGCCCAGCGGCTCGTGCGGTCGGTCTTCCGCCGGTACCGCGCGGTCCGCAACCATGCCGGCCTCGCGGGTGCGCAGGTCGCCCGTCTACTGCTCGACACCCACGGGCTGCAGCGCGTCGAGATCCAGCCCATCGCCGGGTTCCTGACCGACAACTACGACGGTGAGCGAAAGACGCTGTCCCTCTCGCGACCCGTCGCCGATGAGCCCACCGTCTCAGCTGTGGGGATGTCCGCGCACGAGGTCGCACACGCCTATCAGGACGCCGAGGGCGACCGTACCTATCGCGCCCTTCGATCGATCGGAGAGCCCTTGAGCAGGCTCGCACCCTGGTTCGGCTTCGCCCTGATCGGCGGCTACTGGTTCGGCGCGCCGATCCTCATCGTGTTGGCGCTCGTGTACGTCGCTGGACTGGTTCTGTTCGCGTCCGCGCCGCTGCCGGTCGAGTACGGGGCCAGTCACCGCGCCGTGAGCGTGCTAAGGCAGGCGGGGCTGACGGACGCTGCTGAGGAGCGGGGCGTCCGCCGCGTCCTCTCCGCGGCCGCGTTCACGTACGCCGTCGGCCTTCTCGACCGGCTCGGCTACTTCCTCGCGCTGCTCTTCATCGCCGAGACCATGCGCAGATACGCGACCTGAACCACCTCGCCATCCGAAGCTCAGGCTCTCGGAACGGCTGCGCCCAGTCTCTCGCGAGGCCAGGAACGCGCGTGCGACGAACACCCCCGAACAGGAACCCGCCGATGTGCGCGAAGAACGCCACGCCGCCACCGGTCGCGCTGGCCGAGAAGAGCCCGTAGCAACGCTCGATTGGATAAGTCTCCCTCCCTGGAGCCGACGTGCAGACGGCCCCGGGAGCGCGTCCCGGGGCCGTCTTGCGACAACGTTGGTTGGTTCTGGCTACAGGTTCTTGTGCAGCCGGCGGATCTCGAAAGCCCGCACGATGTCGGTGATGCCGGTCATCAACGCCCAGATCCCGGCGAAGACGAGGAGGACGTAGGCCTTCTCGATGAAGAACTGGCCGGAGGTCCAGAACGCCATGATCGTCATCAGGATGCCGGAGATGAGCCCGAGCCACCAAGCCGGATTGACCGCCCGCTCCAAGAACGCCCGGACTATCCACCAGACGCCCACGAGCAGGAAAAGGAACCCGAGGATGTCGGCCAGGCCGGCGAACGTGCTCGCAGGATCGGCGAAGCAGATGACGGCGGAGACTAGGAACAGCACGCCGAATAGAGCCCAGGCCCAGCGCGCCGTCATCCCTGGCACCGATGCCAGCGCGAGGTTCTGGATGCCGGCAAGCGCGAACATCAGGCCAACGAGGATCCCGACCGTGGTGACCGACGCGTTGTTGAACTGCAGAATGACCAGCGCGACGACCACCCACGCGATCCCGGCGGCGAGCGCGGCCCACCAGTAACCCGTGATGTCGCGCACCTTCGCAGGGACAGCACCGGTCAACGGCGGAGTGTCGAGATCTGGTGTTGCGGCGTGTTCGCTCATGAGGCCCTCCTAAGAAGGTGTTTCGAAATAGAGGGTTTGCGGGCGTTATGTAGAACCGTGGGTGCGTGCCGCCCGAGCGCCGCTACCCCAGCGACCTGACCGATCGGCAGTGGGAACTGATCGAGCCGTTGCTGCCCGAGCCGCCGGCGGGGCCGGCGGGCCGGCCACCAGAGCACAGCAAGCGGGAGATCGTCAACGCGATCCTGTACCTGACGCGCACGGGCTGCGCGTGGCGGATGCTGCCCAAGGACTTTCCGCCGTGGCAGACGGTGTACCGCTACTTCCGCGCCTGGGGGGAGGACGGCACGCTCGACCGGGTGCACGACGCGCTGCGCGAGCGGGTACGGGCCAAGCGCGAGGGGCGCAACCCAGAGCCCTCGGCGGGGATCGTCGACTCCCAGTCGGTCAAGGGCTCAGACACCGTCTCCAAGGGAACGCGCGGGTACGACGCGGGCAAGAAGATCAACGGCCGCAAGCGCCACATCATCACCGACACGCTCGGGCTGCTGCTGGTCGTGATGGTCACCGCCGCCTCGATCCAGGATCGCGACGGCGGCCGCGGGATCCTCAAACTGCTCAAGGGCGCGCTCCCCGGCGTGCGCCACATCTTCGCCGACGGCGGCTACCAGGGACAGCTGATCGCGCTCGCCAAGCGCGCCTTCCAGGTCGTCGTCGAGGTCGTCAAGAAGCCCGCCGAGCAGATCGGCTTCGCGGTGCTGCCCCGCCGCTGGGTGGTCGAGCGCACCTTCTCCTGGCTTCTGCGCTGGCGACGGCTGGTGCGCGACTACGAACGCCTACCCGAGACCCACGAAGCGTTCGTCAAGTGGGCCATGGTCGGGCTCATGCTCAACCGCCTCTCGCCACCACCCGGACCCAGGCCCTGGGCCACCAACAAGAGGAGAGAATAAATTCCGAAACACCTTCTAAGTGATGGGGTGGTTGTCAGGGAACACGCCATGAGTTCTGAATCCCACCTGGGTGACCAGTCGTCACGCGGTTTGCGTGATCGTCGGCCAACATCACGCAAAACGCGTGACGACCGCTCACGCAGGCCGGTGTTTCAGTCGCGGCGCCATGACCGATCCCGCACGGACCGACCGACCCGCGTCCTTCTCAGGCTGCTGGTTGGCCGCCACACGAGCGCGAGAGGCCGCCAGAACGTGAGAAGAGCCATCCCAGCCGCCATGAAGGGCAGATGAACGCGGCAGGGTCGTCCTCCTCGCGGGCCGGAGGAGGCACCGGTCGCCGCAACATCGAGATCTCGATATCGATCCGAACGATCCTGCTGATCGCCGGCGTCGTCGCTATCGCTTGGGCGGTGGCGTCGATCGCGCACGTCCTTCTCCTCATCTTCGTCTCGGTCTTCAACGTCGCGGTTCTCTCGCCGGTCGTGAAGGCGATGGAGCGGCGGTTGGGCTGGAGCCGGGGGCGGTGCGCCGCGGTGCTCGTGCTGGGCGTCGTGATCGTCATCGCCGCGGTCGTGTTGGTGCTGGCGCAGGCGATCGCCGGCGCTGTTCGCGGGTTCAGCCACGACCTGCCACAGATCGTGGGCACCGTCAGGCACAGCGATCTGGGCACGTTCATCAACGGCGGAAGCGGCTCGCTCGACACATTGAGGGCGCACGCGAGCGACATCACCCGCGGGGTCGGCAAGGTATCGGGCGGCGTCGCCCATATCGGAGTCTCGGCCTTCGGGGCCGTCACGCTCGTGTTCTCAGTCATCTTCTTCACGCTTTTCGGGCTCGTCGACGAACCGCGCGTGCGGGACTGGATCGGGGGGCTGCTGTATCGAGACACGCGGGACCGCTACCTCCAGGTCACCGATCGGGTCGTCCAGACGACCTCGCGCTACATGCTCGGCAACCTGGCCATCTCAGTGATCTGCGGGACCGTCTACGGCATCACGGCAGCGATCCTCGGCCTTCCGTACCCGCTCGCCATCGCCGTGATCGCGGGGATCCTCGACCTCGTCCCCACCATCGGGGCGACGATCGCCGGCGTCATCACCGGGATCGTCGCGCTGTCGGTCAGCGTTGAAGCCTTGATCGCCTTCGTGATTGTGATCGTGGTGTACCAGCAGATCGAGAACTACATCCTGCAGCCAACGATCATCGGGAAGGCGGCCGCGGTCTCCGGCTTCACCGTGCTTGTCAGCGTCCTGGCGTTCGGGGCGCTCTTCGGCATCATCGGCGCGATCATCGGCGTGCCCATCGCGGCCGCGCTTCAGATCGTCGTCGAGGAGCTCACCGCCGGCAGACGAGCTCGCATCGCCGCCGCCGACGCCGCGGAGCAGCAGCAGCAACCGGCCTGACGCCTCGGCTCACGCTGCCGCGCGCTCCCGAATCACGCAGAACGCGTGACGACGCGTGATCCATTCGTCGCTGAAGCTCCAAAGCGTCAACGCAACGCAGCAGGCGGCCGGGACCGACAGACGTGGCGGTTCAGCGACCGCCACGAAGGGAGATACGACATGTCCGACAACGTGTCCGACAAGATCAAGAAGGCGGCCGACCACGCCAAGAAGGCGGTCGACAGGCAGGACGACCGGCTCGAGCAGACCAGCAAGAAGGTCGAGCCCTACCTCCATGAGGCCCGAGTGCGGTTGGCCGAGGCGGAGGAGAACCGCAAGCACGAGCGCCACTGACCGGTGGCACAACCGGTGTCCTGACTCCCAAGTCGACCGTCAGGCAGGGCCGTTCCGCGAAGGCGGGGCCCCGCTCGGTCCGAGGGCCCCGCATGCGCGCCCGGAACCGTTGGGCCGGCGCGCTGCGACTCTCCGCGTCCTTCAAGTCATGCCGAGGCGGGCGGCAATCCTCCAGGACGCCGTACACGCGAGGCCGGGAATGCCGAAGGAGATCCATGAGTGACGTTCAGCGCAACGAGAAGGAACATGTCTCGCGCCGGCAGGCCGCCGAGCGCCTCGTCGACCTCGCGTACGCGCTGACGACGGGCGGACGGCTCGAACTCACTATCGAGGGCGAGCGGGTCACCGTGCCGCTCGCCGATGAGCTGCGCCTGGAGCGCAACCTGAGATCGAAGGCGAATCATGTCGAACTCAAGCTGGAGCTGAGCTGGTCGCCCATGAACGCCGCAGCGCCGCCCGGCGCCGGTGGCGGAGTCCGAGTCTGCTTAGGGCTCGCGCGGCGGGCGCAGCTCCGACTGGAAGTCGATCGGCTCGCGCAACCCGATCTGCTGCGTGACCGCGCGCCGGTCACGCGCTTTGGATGATCGGTGCTCTAGCGCCGCAGGGAGGGCGCGAGCAGGCCAAGCTGCCGTGCGCGGTCGACCGCCTCGGCGCGGCCGTGGACGTCGAGCTTGGCGTAGATGTGGCGCAGGTGCGTCCTGACGGTGTTCGTCGAGACGCACAGCTCGGCGGCGATCTCTGGCGCCCGGAGGTTGCTTGGCAGGTACCTGACGACGCGCAGCTCTGCCTCGCTGAGCTTCTCGAGCAGCGGGACGCGCTCGCCGGCGATCTTCGGCGTGGCGCCGTCGAGCACATCAAGGATCGTCGCGAGGAGCGTCGCGTGCGCGGTGCGGTGGCGGGGATGGCGTTCGAGCAGCCCCCGGACCGGCACGAGCGCGAAGGGCAGCATGAGCCCTTCGGGCTCGGCGAGCTGGAGCGCTCGCTCGAGCGATGCCTCGGCGGCGCGGGTGTGCCCCAGGTGGTCGCGGGCGACGGCGTCGAGCACCTGCGCCTCCGTGGTCGCGGACGGCTGATGGATCGCGGGGGCCAAGCCTTCGAGGACCGGGGCTAGCACGTCGACGGCCAGCTCGGGCTCGCGCTCGGCGAGATGGATGACGGCGGCGGCCAAGCGCATGTCGGAGGTCTCGCGCTTCTCCTCCTCGCTGATGTCGGCGAGCGCCGCGCGCGCAGCGGCCAGGCGGCCCATGCGTGCCTGCGTCTGGAGCAGGCGCGCCCGCCCCGCCACCGCGAGTGCGTGCTTTCCGGCCAGCAGCGACTGCATCCGTGCCCCCGCGCGGAACGCCGCCAGCGCCTCCTCGAGCCGACCCTGCGCCAGGTGCAGGAGACCTGCGGCGTGGTGCACGATCAGCTCGGTGCCGGGCTCCCCATCCGGGTACAGCGTGCGCTCCGCCCGCACGAGCCGATGCTCGGCCTCGTCGAAGCGCCCGAGCCACAGCAGGGCGATCGCGCCGGTGGCGAGGCCGGTGACGATGATCGGATCGTCGCCCCAGCCGTGCACATCGGCGATCCTCACCGCCTCGTCGCTGAGCTGGAGTCCCTCGGAGAACGACATCCCGGTCCACGGGCCCGCGACTCCGAGATGACCGAGGGGGCTGATCTCGAGCCAGGGGCGCCCAGCGCGGCGTGCCAGCGCCAGCGCCTGCTCGAGGTCGCGCCGCGCGTCATCCAGCCGCGAGGACCACAGCTCGGCGACCCCGAGATTCTGCAGCGCGACATTTCGAAGCGCGTCACCGAGCGCGCGCGGGCCTGCCGGCTGCCTTGCCAGCGCCCCCTCCACCAACGGCACCGCCTCGAGGACGGCTCCAAGGTCGCCGCCCCAGCGCGCGAGCACGAGCGTCACCTCGGCCAAGAGCACGTCAAAGCGCGGCCTACGTTCATCGGGAACCGCGTCGACCAGGCGCCGTGCGAGATCGAGGTACGCGGCGCTCTCCTCGCGCTCTCCGTCCAAGAGGCGCGCGATCGCGAAGACAAGCGCGAGCTCCGCGTCGGCCGCCGCCGCTTCGTCCGGAAACACGCTCAGCAAATCGCAAACCGTTCCCGCGCGACCGTCGAGGGTCAGATCGAGATGGTTGTCGGCCAGCAGGCGCGAAGCCAGCGGCCAGTCCCGACCCGCCTGCGCGTGCCGGATCGCCTCGACTGTGTCGCCCTCCTGCTCGTGCCATTGGGCCGCCGCCCGGTGCAGCGAGCCGACCATGGCCGGCGAAACCCGCCGCAGCTCCAGCTGCAGCAGGTCGGCGAACAGATGGTGATAGCGAAACCAGGATCGCCCCACGTCGAGCGAGGTCACGAACGCGTTGGCGTCCTCCAGCTCCTGGAGGATCCGCTCCGAGCCCGACCCGCCGGTGAGGTAGTCGGCCAGCGGCCCGCTCACCCGCGCGAGCACCGACGTGCGCAGCAGCAGTTCGCGCACCTCAGCCGGCTGGCGCTCGAGCACCTCCGCCAGCAGATATCCCGCCACGGTCCGCTCGCTGCCGGAGAACTCAGTCACGAACCGCTCCGGATCGGGGTGGTGGGCGAGCGAGATCACAGCCAACCGCAAGCCGGCCGCCCACCCCTCCGTCCGCTCGTACAGCAGCGCCACGCTCTCGTCGCCGAGGGTGATTCCCACTGCTCGAAGCAGCTGCTTCGTCTCCTCCAACGAGAAGACCAGGTCGGCAGATCGAAGCTCGGTCAGCTCACCGGCCAGGCGCAGGCGATGAAGGCCGAGCCGCGGATCCTCACGAGTCGCCAGGACGACGCGCAGCGGCTCCGGCGCCTGCTCGAGAAACGCCTCGAGCCACCTCAGCGCATCCCGCGAATCGATCTCGTGCAGGTCGTCGATCACGAGCACAGCCGGCTCCTGGAGTGACCCAAGATCGCCCAGCAGCTGGTCGACGACGGCCTCGCCGCGGAACCCCGGCGCGGGATCGACCCGCTGCACGACGCCGACTGCATCGGCGAGCGCGTCGATCACCGACAGCCAGAACCGCTGCGCATCCCGCTCACCCCTCTCGACCGACACCCAGCCAACCCGGTCCTGCAGGCCCGCCGCCTCGACCCAGGAGCGCAGCAACATGGTCTTGCCGCTCCCGGCCGGGGCACAGACGAGGACCACCCCGCCGGCACGCGCCGAAAAGCGGTGGAAAAGCCATTCGCGGCGGACCAGCCCGCTCCCCGCCACAGCGCGCGAAGCGGCTCCACTCACCGCCGCGGTCGGCTGTCTCGAATGCCCAGTGACCGACATGAGTCGTCACGAACGTCGGGACGCAACATAGCTCAGGCCCCCTCTCAATGCGACCCTTAGACACTACGCCGTGTCGAGGCCTGTGTGGAAAAGGCCCGAGCGCCGCCGGCACGACGGCCCTAACGCGGGCCGGGGGGGATCTTCGGCATGGGTCGCCGCGCCACCTCGGCGGCGTCTTCGGGCTCGACGCCGAAGAGCCGCAGGACGCCCTCGGCGTGGTGGCGGTCGGCGTTCCTGGGCGCCTGTCCGTCGACCACGGCGCGCATGACGGCCAGAAGCGCGCCGCCGGCCGCGAACAGCGCGACCTGCTTGTGGGGGACCTTGAATCGTCCCGCCTTGATGCCTCGGTCGAGATCGCGCTGGGCGAACGGGCCTAGCGCTGCGAAGGCCAGGTTGTGAGGGATCTCGAGCCGGATGAGCAGCCACGCCCAGTCTGGGTCCGTGCGGGCGAGCTCGACGAAGTAGCGGTGAGCCACCGCGACGGTCTCCGCCGGGTCATCGAGGTCCGCGGTCACGGCCTCGATCGCGGAGCCCTGCGCGGCGATCGCCTCTTCGAGGACCGCCTCGACGATCGCCTCCTTGCTGTCGAAGTGGTTGTAGAAGGACCCGAAGCCGACGTCGGCTTCCTCGGTGATCTCATTGATGCGCGTGTTGTCGACGCCCTGGCGCGCGAACAGCGCCTTCGCCGCGTTCATCATCCGTGCGCGCGTTCGCTCGCGCCGGCGCGAGTGTCTGTCGACCGCACGCTGGGTTGACGTAGCCGGTGTGACGTCGGGATCGGAGCGCGTCGGTCTCATCATAGTTGACACCATTATCAATTATGGTTACGGTCCTCAACATGAAGCTTAGAGCAACTCCGGACGGACTGATCGCGGACGACGTGCGCCGCGACCGCTGGGCTCGGTTACCCGGTGACTCGGACATGCTGGCCTTCCTCACCGAGCGCGCCACCACACGCGAACGGGCGGCCGCCGCGATCGCGGCCGATGACGCTGTCGAGGCCGATCCGTCGATGGCGGGAATCCCGTTCCGGCCTCGCTCCATGCGCGCGTTCATGCTCTGGGAGTCGCACGTCATCGGCTCGAGCCGGATGCTGGTCAAGCACTTCTTCCCTGCGCCGGCCTGGCGCGTCGTCAGCGCGTTCGAGAAGACCGGCCGCACCTTTCCAAAGCTCAAGCCGAACAAGCGCTTCTGGGAGGCGCCGACGTTCTACATGGCCAACCACACGATGGTGCTCGCCGACGGCGACGAGATGTGGTGGCCCTCGCACACCAAGGCGCTGGACTTCGAGCTCGAGCTCGCCTGTGTGCTGGCCAAGCCGCTGGTCGACGCGAGCCCGCAGGACGCCGCGGACGCAATCGGCGGCTGGTTCGTGCTCAACGACTGGAGCGCTCGCGACGTCCAGGCCGACGACGCGCGCCGCAACATCTTCGGCCCGGTCGTCAAATCGAAGACGTTCGCCAACTCGATCGGGTGCGACGTGGTTACGCCGGACGAGTTCGGCGATTGGAAGAAGGCGACCGGCCGCGTCCGCGTCGATGGCGAGCTTTGGTGCGAGGGCGCCACCGCGAACCCGGCGCACGACATCGGCGAGATGCTCGCCTACGCCTCGAAGGGCGAGCGCCTCGACGCCGGCGACGTCATCTCGACGGGCACGATGCCCGGCTGCTGCGGGCTGGAACTCGAGCGCTGGATCAAGCCCGGCCAGACCGTCGAGCTCGAGATCGATGGCATCGGAACCGTAAGCAACCGCATCTCCGCCGAAGCCGTCCCGGCCACGGTGGTCTGACGGATTCACAACCAGAAAGGCAACTGAAGCAGATGGTCACTCGAATGGGTCATATGGGATTGCGCGTCCGGGATCTCGACGCGGCGGTCGAGTTCCAGCGCCAGGTCATCGGCATGGTCGAGACCGAGCGGTGGGCCGGCGCTGCGTACCTCACGTGCAACGAGCGTCACCACGAGCTGATACTGATCGAGGACCCCGTTCACCGCGGCTACGACCACGTCGGGCTCGAGGTGCCCGACGCCCAGGCGCTCGAGGACGCCCGGCGCCGCGTGGTCGCGTCGGGCGGGAGCGTGCTCGGCGACGTCTACGACGGCGAGCCCGGCATCGACTGCGCCCTGCGCGTCCAGGGCCCGGGCGGGCACGTGTTCAAGCTCTTCTGCGGAATGGAGACCGCCCAGGTGCTCGAGCCGGGCGACCGGCCGATCAAGTTCGAGCACGCATCGGTGAAGGCGCGGAACCCGCGACCGGTCGAGCGCTTCCTGGAGGACGGCCTGGGGTTCAAGTTCAGCGACCGCATGGGTTCGCTCGCGAGCTGGTGGCACTGCGACGCCGACCACCATGGCATGGCGGTCGTCCGAGCCCCGAAGCACGAGCTGTCCCACTACGCCTACGCCTATCCGGATCTGAGCGTGATGGGCCGGGTCGCCGACCGGCTCAAGCGCCACCGCGACCAGAAGCTCATCTGGGGAATCTCGCGCCACGGCCCCGGCAACAACCACTTCGCCTACTTCCACGACAACGACGGCGCGATGATCGAGCTCTGCTCGGACCTCGCGCAGATGCCGCCGATCGGCGACTACAAGGCGCGCAAGTTTCCGGTCGACCCCACGACGATCAACCAGTGGGGCGGGCCGCCTCCCTTGAAATTCCTGCTCACCGGCTATCCGATCGCCCCGCCCGACCCCGGGCCGCCGGCGTGGGCGAAGCGTCCGGAACCGACCGCCACGACCGTCGGGAGCTAGCGCCATGCCGAGCACAGCCAGACCGCTGAGCGCTCAGCGGCGGCCCGGCCTCCGATCGTCGCCGATGAGAAAGCGGCGCGCCAACAGACGCCAGCACAGCAGCGCCAGCGCGATGGGAACGACGATTCCGACTAGCCAGAACGCGATCTGGGTGTCGATCTGATCGATCATCCACCCGAAGTTCATGCCGAAGAACCCCGTGAGGAACGTGAGCGGCGCGAAGATCGTCGCCAGCAGGCTGATCAGGTAGGCCCGCTCGTTCAGCTGTAGATCCAGCAGCATCCCGGCGCCGTTCGCGGCGGCGTCGACCGAGGCCACCAACCGGTTGACCTGCTCGTTCACACGCTCGAAGTACGGCTCGTCGCGAGTGTCGAAGCCGGGGAGGGTTCCGATCTCTACGCCCACCCGCTGGACAACCGCTTGCTCGGCCCCCACCCAGCGCCTCATTGCCGCGAGCCGAGCGCCCGCGTCCCGCAGTGTCGTCTTTGGTACCTGCGGGCCATCCTCGTCGATCGATGTCGAGGCAAGAGCATCGAGCCTCAGCTCGACCTCCTCCAGCGCCCTGAAGGTGCTGGTGAGCATCGCGTCGACGACGGAATAGACGGCGTATCGCTTGCTCCGTTCCTCCGGCAGATCGGGAGCGAGGACTGCCGGCAGCGACACACGCTCATCGTGGAGCGTCACCAGGTATTCGCCGGTGACCAGGACATGAACCTTGACCGGCCGCAAGCGGTACGCGGCCTCGTCGGCCGGCGTCTCCGACTCGACATAGCAGCGCAACGCGAAGACCACGGACTCTCCATCGGCGTGGAACGCCCGGGAGAAGTAGGCGTCGGCGGAACGGCGCAGAGCCCGAACCGCGGCCTCAGACAAATCGAGCGCCTCGCGCAGTTCGTCAAGCGTCGTTTCGCTGAGCGAGACGTCGAGCCAGAAGAAACTCCCCCGCGCGCGCAGGCCGGCGATACGGTCTCGAGCGGCGCCGTCGAGCCCGTAGAAGACCTCCGTCACGACCTCTCAGACTAGGCTCGCGACAGGACGCTTCGGTAAGCCGGGCGCCAGCTCGGGCGCGGCCAGCGCCTGCGCGATCGCCCGGTAGCTCTTGCGGTTGAAGACGAGGCCGACGTGGCTCCCGGTCACCTCGACGCACTCCGCGTAGAGGACGAGCTGGGCCTGCCAGCGCACCACGCCGTCGCCCTTGGAGTAGATGCTGGTCAGGCGGACGCGGTCATCCGGGAACGGCGCCCAGAAGCCGTCGGCGAACGCGCACCGGCACCGGTAGGTGAGGCATCCTCGCGCCGGGCGGCCTTCGCCAGATCGCCGATGACGGCGCGATCCTCGTGCGCCCGGACCGCTACGAGGGGACGCTCGACCTGGACCAGGACCCCGCGATCGAGCTGACGATCGACGCGGGCAGCTCGACACGAAGAACTAGCTGCGCGACAAGCACCTGCGTTCCGAGGACTTCTTCGACGTCGAGCACAGTCCCGAGGTCCGGTTCGTGAAGGAGTCACCGGCTGGCCGCCCGCGTACGCGATGGACCGCGACCACGTCGAGCTCATCGCGCTTCTGCCGAATCGAGTGAGAACATATGTTCGCACAAGGGGATGACGGATCGAGCCTAGACTCTCCTTACGCCCCCATGGTGTAACGGCTAGCACGGTGGCCTTTCACGCCGCTAGTACGGGTTCGAGTCCCGTTGGGGGTACTGGGCTCGCCTCGGCGGCCGCACAGCGAGCCACGCGCTTCCGAGAAGACCCGGGCGAGGCCCAGCAAGGCGGCGAGGAGCACGAGCGACGCCTTGGTGAAGGCGGCACTCGGTACCCTCGCCCCATGACCGTCGCGGGGCTCACCGTGGACCGGCACGAGTCCGCCGAAGGGTTCTGGGAGATGACGCGTCGGCCCGCGCACCCGTCGCTCGCGGCCTACGTCCGCCACTACGTCGGCTGGCGCGAGCGCACGCGACTTCCGCTCCGGCGCCGCGAGGTCCCGATGGCCGGGATCCACATGATCATCAGCTTCGGCCCGGCCACCCATCTCCTGGACCCGGGCGACCCCTCGGCGCGTTCGCGCCGGCACGTCAGCTTCGTGCCCGGCCTGCACGATGCTCTCTCGCTCATCGAGACCGATGGCGAGGGGTACGGGCTCGAGGCCGAGCTCACCCCGCTCGGCGCCCGCCGCATCCTCGGCATTCCTATGCACGAGCTCTCCAATTGCGTGACCGACCTGGATGACCTGCTCGGCGGCCGCGCGGCGGCGCTCCTGACCGAGCGGCTCTACGAGGCCGCCGGCTGGCCCGAGCGCTTCGATCTGCTCGAGGCGGTCTTCGCGGGGCGCGTCGCGGAGGGCCCGGCTCCGCGTCCCGACGTCGAATGGGCGTGGCGACGCCTCGAGCAGACCGACGGGGCCGTCCCGGTCGGCACGCTGGCCGGCGAGCTGGGTTGCAGCCGGCGGCACCTGACCGTCCGCTTCCGCGAGGAGGTCGGCCTGCCGCCCAAGGCGCTGGCGCGCGTGCTGCGCTTCCAGCGGGCGATCGCGATCCTCCGGGAGGACGGCGCGCACGGGTCCGACGGAGGCGAGCGGGCGCCGTGGGCCCAGGTCGCGCACGCGTGCGGCTACTACGACCAGCCCCACCTCAACCGCGAGTTCCGCGCCTTCGCCGGGCTCTCCCCCGGAGAGTTCGCCGCGCGGCTGCTGCCCGGCGGCGGCGGGATCTCGGGCGACTGACGCCAGCGGTCACATTCCTCCAAGACGTCGCGGCGACGCAGGCGTAGCCTCGTCCACGACGCTCCCACCGACCCCGAGGAGGTCATCCGATGCCCGAGACTCAAAGCCCCGGAAGCACGCGAACCGTGACCATGTACCCGACCCTGCGCTACCGCGATGCCGGCGCGGCGATCGCCTGGCTCGGCGAGGCCTTCGGCTTCGAGCGCCAGCTCGTCGTCCCTGGCGAGGATGGGCGCGTCGTCCACGCCGAACTGCGTCTCGGAGACGGCATAGTCATGCTCGGCAGCGTGAGCGACGGCAGCGACGGGCGGCTCGCGCACCCGGAGGGCACCACCGGCGTGTACGTCGCCCTCGATGACGTCGATGCGCTCTACGCGCGGGCGCGGGCAGCCGGCGCGCCGATGGTGCGCGACAAGCAGGAGACCGACTACGGCTCGACCGAGTTCACGACCCGCGACCCCGAGGGCAACACCTGGAGCTTCGGCACCTACCGCCCGTGACGGCCACTCGGCTGCGGTGACGGCGGCCCGGCTCGGCGCACCACTCGCTCAGGCCGTGGCCGACAGCGCGAGCCCGTCCGCGATCACCGCGACGAGCGCCTCGACCGCACGTGCATCGAACTGCCGGCCGGCCAGGCGCCGGCACTCCGCTATCGCCTCGGCCGGCTGCATCCGCGGGCTGTACGGGCGCAGGGCGGTCATGACGTCGTAGGCGTCGGCAACGGCCATCAGCGCAGCGCCCTCGGGGATCTCGCCCGCCCCGAGGCCGTAGGGATAGCCGAGCCCGTCCGGGCGCTCGTGGTGCCCGCGCACCCACTCGACCTGCTCGGGCGCGAGCACGTCGGAGACGATCTCCGCGCCGATCGCGGCGTGGCGCTGAATCTCGTCGTACTCCTCCTTCGTCAGCGGCCCGGGCTTGAGGAGGATCTCGTCCGCGACCCCGATCTTGCCGACGTCGTGGACGAGGGCAGCCTCGTAGAGCATGGCGATTCGGTCCGGGCTCCAGCCGCGGAGGTGCGCCATCGCCTCGGTGAGCGAGGCGACGCGCTCGGAGTGATGGCGGGTGGCGTGGTCCTTCGCGTCGATCGAGCGCGCCAGCGCCCGGATGCCGAGCAGCGCATGCGAGCGCTCGAGCTGGGCGGTGCGTTCCTCGGCCGAGAGCTCCTGCACCACGTCGGGGTCATAGATCCACGCGACGTCGCGGCCGTGGGCCTTGCTCCAATACAGCGCGCCGTCGGCGAAGCGCACGAGCGCGTCGGCGTCGACGGCCGTCTCGAGGTCCGACACGCCAGCCGATACCGTCACCTGGACGCCGTGGGGAAGCGTCGCGCGGGCGACGGCCGCACGGGCCCGCTCGATGATCGCCAGCGCGTCCATGTGCGCGCACTCGGGCAGCAGCACCGCGAACTCGTCGCCTCCGATCCGCGCGAGCACGTCCTCGTCGCGCAGCACCTCCGCCAGCTTTCCCGCGACCCCACCGAGGACCTGATCGCCGACCTGGTGGCCTTGGCTGTCGTTGACCTGCTTGAAGTGGTCGACGTCGAGCATCGCCAGGCTGAGACGGCGGCCGTGGCGAAGCGCGCGGCTGACCTCTGCGTGGAGGCGCTCGTGGAAGGACCGGTGGTTGAGGAGCCCGGTCAAGGGGTCGGTCGCGGCGCGCTCGGCCAGGCGCCCGCGGGCCTGCGCGTTCGTCACGGCCATGGCGACGAGATCGCCGAACTCGACCAGGCGCTCGGCCGACCCCTGGGAGAAAGCGCCGTAGCGCATCGAGGAGGTGACAAGCTGGCCCCAGTGGCGCCCGCTCACCCGGATCGGGGCGAGCACGAGGGAATCGGGGCGAAGCCACGCGGTCAGCGCAGGGTCGATCTCGCCGGTGCCACTGCCCACCACGGCCGGGCGACCGGAGTCCCGCACCTCGGCGACGACCGAGCCCGGGGGCAGCTCGAGAATGTCACCCGCCGGCGCGAGCTCTGAACCCAGGCCCCAGGCGCCGACGATCTGGACGCGGTCCTCGCCGACCGCGCGCAGGACCGCGCCGCCATCGGCCTCCAGCAGCCGCGCGGCGTGCTCGGCGACGAGCCCGAAGACCTCGGGCGCCGGGGCCTCGCTCGCGACCACGGTGGCCACCGTTCGCAAGGCGTCGAGGGCTTGCTCGGTGTGCTTGGCGGCCGTGACGTCGACCATGATCCCCTCCGTGCGGATCGGCCGCCCCTCGTCGTCGCGGACGATGTTCTCCTGGTCGCGGATCCAGCGCTGGCTGCCGTCCAGGGCGACGATCCGGTACTCGGCCCGGAACGGGCGCTCGGCCTCGTAAGCGTCGCGGATCTCTCGCGCGACCCGGAGGCGGTCCTCGGGATGGACACGGTCGATCCACACCGCGGAGGACGCAATGATCGCTTCGGGCTTGATGCCCACGAGCTGCTCGATCTGCGGCGAGACGTAGAGCGTCGTCCCCTCGGGGTCCCACGCGCACGTGTAGACGACCACCGGCAGCTGCTCCACAGCCGAGCGAAACTCGTCCACACATAGGCACGTCGGCATCGAGGGCGCAGAGCTTGAGTGCGACGATGTGGACGATGCCGACCCTCTTCGACGACGCCGAGCGGCGCGGCAGCCTTGCGCGGCTCGCCCCGCACCGCGGGGCCCCGTGGTGGCGCAGCCCGGCGGGCGAGCGCACGAGCCTGCCGGCGGTGCGCGCGGCGACGCCGCCCGAGGATCGCGCCGAGCTCGACGACGAGCACGCAGCGGCCGTCCACCGCATCGTCCGCGCAGCCCTGCGCGCGCACGACGCCGGCGACGCACGCGAGGCGCGCCGTCTGGCGCAGGCGGCGGCGCGGTTGTGCCAGGAGACCGTTGGGCTGTGGGGCTCGCCGGCGCTGCTGGCCGACCGGTGACGGTCTATCTTCAGCCCGAGTGACCGATCGAGAGACCATGAGCAGCGGCCACCACGACGGGAGCACACCCGCCTCAGCCCCGCTCACCGGCCGATGCATGTGCGGCGCCGTGCGCTTCGAGGTCACCCGCCCGCTGCTCGGGGCGATCTACTGCCACTGCAAGCGCTGCCAGCGGCGCACCGGGACCGCCTTCTCCGTGAGCGGGCTCACCGAGCCCGGCTCGATGCGGGTGACCGCGGGGGAGGACGTGGTCCGCTCCTGGGACCCAGCCGACGGTGGCTGGATCAAGGCCTTCTGCGGGGAGTGCGGCAGCCAGGTCTACACCACCTCCTCGCGACGGCCGGAGCTTCAGAGCGTGCGGCTGGGAGCCCTGGACGAGGATCCCGGGATCCGGCCGAGCGCGCATCAGTTCACCGACTACGCGGCGCCCTGGGAGCCGCTTCCCGACGACGGCCTGCCGTGCTTTCCCGAGCGGCGCCCGACCGAGACCCCGCCGCGCGACTAGCTCACAGGCCTCGCAGCAGCCCTCCGTCCACCGGGATCGCCGCGCCGGTGACGTAGCTCGCCGGCTCGGAGCACAGGAAGGCCGCGACGGCGGCGAACTCCTCGGGCGTGCCGAGTCGTCCCACCGGCACGAGCTCGCGGGCCTGGGCCTCGGCCTCTTCGATGCTCGCGCTCATGTCCAGCGTGCGCTCGGTCTTGATCCGGCCGGTCAGCAGGGTGTTGAGGGTCACCCCGTCGGCGCCGACCTCGCGGGCGATGGTCTTGAAGGCGGCCACCGCGGCGCTGCGATGCGCGTTGGAGAGCATCAGCGCGGGGATCGGCTCGCGCACCGAGGTCGAGGCGACGTTCACGACGCGGCCCCAGCCGCGCCGGCGCATCCCGGGCACGACGGCCTCGACGAGCTCGACCGCGAAGAGCACGAGATCGCGGTAGGCGGCCTCCCACTGGTCGCGGCCGAAGCCCAGCGGGTCCGCACTCGGGGGAGGGCCGCCTGTGTTGACCACGAGGATGTCGAGCGGGCCCAGCTCGCCCTCGACCGCCGCGACCAGCGCTCCGAGCGCGTCGAGGTCGGCGCTGTCGTGGACGAACGGGTGCGCACCGATCTCGCGGGCCGACGCCTCGATGCGCTCGCGCGAGCGCGAGGTGACAGCGACGCGGGCGCCCTCGGCGACGAGCGCGGAGGCGATCGCTCGCCCCAGGCCCTTGGACGCGCCGGTCACGAGCGCCGCCTTGCCGCGTATGCCGAGCTCCACGGTGGCAGCCTAGAGGGAAGGGACGCTACGCGGGTGGCAGCCCGCGGAGCAGGCGCGCGAACACGCCGCGCAGGGTCGCCTTGCCGTAGGCGTGGCTGCCTTGTGCGGTGGACAGACGGCCACGGCGACGCGCGTGGATCCCCGGCGCAGCAGAGCGACCTGATGGTCCACGGCACCGGTGCCCGATCCCCAGCCGCCCTTGAAGTACAGCTCCCAGCCGGGCGGGCGCACCTCGCCGACCCCCCAGCGCTGGGAGGGCACCACCTCGGCGAGCAGCCGCAGCGCGGTCGCGCGGTGACGCGCCACGACGTAGCGGTCGATGTCGAGGAAGAAGCCCGACTGGTCGCCGGCGTCGATGCGGCTCATACCCCAAAAGTTCGCCGGGGCCGCCCAGAAGCGCCGCATACCCGCGCGGCGGGCCAGGCGCGTGAGGCCCCGCGCGCCGACGAAGCGCCGAATGCGCGTCGCGGCGACGTTGTCCGAGCGGCGGATCATCGGGCCGATCAGCGCCCGGTCGGCGGCGCGCAACGCGCGGCCGCGAACCCGCCGGTGGTCGAGGTAGGCGACGAGCAGCATCGCCTTGAGCACGGAGGCCGACGGCGCCGTGCGCCGCGCCCGGTAGCCCCACGAGCGGCCGGGCACGGTCACGCTGAAGCTCACCGACCCGCGCCGCCCGACAGCGTAGTCCCGGGCGGCGTCCACATCGGGCCCCCAGCCGCGCGGAGCCTCGACCGCCGCGGCGGCCGGGGCGGCGACTAGCAAGGAGAGGACGAGGACGAGGGCGACGGCGATCGCGGCCGTGACACTCGGGCGAAGCACCGCGCGATGCTATCCCCGGGGCCGCGGCTACGCGCCTTGCCCCGACTACCATCGAGCCCCGGCTCGGCGCCTTGCCCCGACTACCATCGAGCCCCGGCTCGGCGCGTCGCCCCGACTACCATCGAGCCCCGGGAGGGCGGTTAGCTCAGCTGGTAGAGCGCCTGCCTTACAAGCAGGAGGTCGCCCGTTCGAGCCGGGCACCGCCCACTACCAAAGTCGCTGCAGTTTGATGTTTATCGGCGCACTCCTCAGACGCGCCGACTCCCATGGGTACCACAAATGGGTACCACATCGCCGCTCGATTGCGCGCGTCCGCCCCAGGGGCGGAGGCCCACGAACGACCGCGACGCTGAGCGCGCGGCACGCCAGCTTGTGTCAGCTCCGTCGGGCGCCCAGGACGAAGCGCTCGATGTCCGAGCGCAGGTACCGACGGTGCCGGCCGAGCTGTACGACCGGCAGCAGGCCGCGCCTGCCGTAGTCCTCGATCGTCGACCGCCGGAGTCCGAGCAGCTCCGCAACCTGGCCGGCGTCGAGGATGTCCTCCCGCGAAAGGGGGCGGTCACCCCACGGCGATCGGCTACGGGTGTTGAGGACACTGTGTGCGGCCATGCCGGAAGCGTGGTGTGGCGCGCCGGGACGCTGCAACCGCACTTCAGGGACACTTCGCGAACGGCCATTCGTCCTGCGAACCGCTGGCCGTTGCACCTTCGTAGCGGCGCCAGTTTGGGCGACCCTGCGAGGCGAGACCAACCCCTGTGCCGGAGAGGATCGTAAGACGGCACGGCGTCCGGGGGCGGCGTCGGGCTCGCGCCCTGGGCCACTCGACCTGAGCGGCGCGACTCGACCTGCGCCCGACAGCGACGGTGCGCTCGAGAATCTGACCGCGAAAGCCAGCGGCGGTAGCGCCGAACCTCGCTGCTCAGCGGTGCAGGTCGCCGGCGTCGGGGCTCGCAACCCCTGGCGTTGCGCCGAACGCGTCGAGCGCCCACTTGGCGACCTTCATCGCCTCGGGGTCGGCTTCGGCGCAGTCGGCGAGCGCCTCGTCGAGCGCGTCGCGGTCAGGTGCGCCAGCGAGCTGCGCGATCACCGCAAGCTGCAACGCGTAGATGGCCGCGGCGTTGGCGGCGGTGACGTCGATGAGACTGTGGCGGGCCGGGCGGCCGGGGAGGAAGAACGCGCACATGACCACGTTGGCGCGTTTGCCGACGGCGTTGGCGATCGCGTCGAGCGTGTCGGCAGCGCGGCTGTGTTCGCCGCGGCGAGCGAGCACGTGTGCGATGTTCCAGCGGGTCACCCAGCCGTCGCCGGGGCCGCGTTCGATCGCGTCCTCGAGCGCCGCCAGCGCCTCGTCGGTTCGCTCCTCGAAGAGGCTGAGCATCAAGCCGTGGCGGCTGAGCGCTCGGCTGAGCTCCCAGCGATCGGGGGAACGCCGCATCCGCAGCGTGTCGACAATCCGCCGCGACAGTTCTGCGGCGTGCGTCGGACCCTCCTCGCGTTCGCCGGCCGCCCAGGCTGAGTAGCGCTCGCGCAGCGCCACCGCGGCGCTGGTCGGCATCAGCATGATGAGCACGTTGCGAGCGGTCTGCCCGTGGTAGAGGACCTGGTGCACACCGTTCCAGGTGTGCTCAGCGGCCTCAATAAGCGGCTGGCAGCCGTCGATGGCTGCCGAGAGCGCCTCGTTGATCTGGTGGCTATCGACGCCATCGGGGATGCTCCAGACGTCGATCAGGTTGAGCTCGTCGCCGTCGGCGCTGACCGTAAAGTTGATGACCGCGATCGTGCGGTCGGCGTCTCTGCCGATGATCTCGCTCATCGCGTCGAGGCTCTCGGTGTCTCGCTCCTCGAGGTGCAACTCAACGCCTGCAAATGGCACGCCCTCAAGCGCGGCTCGCAACCGCGCTGCTGACGCCGAGGTGGTCGGCGAGAGCAGCTTCCCGGACGCGAGCCGTCGGGCTCCTTCAAGCTCGCGCGCGGCGCGCCTGGCGCACTCGTCGATGAGCGGGTCGCCGACGCAGGCGATGAACGGGATGCCGAACGGCCGCTCGGGGTCGCTGCCGGCGAACGAGCGCGCGTGGTACTTCAGCGCGATCGCCACCTGATGGCCGCCCTGGACGCTGAAGCGTCCGTCGTCGTCGAGCGAGACGACGCCGCGCTCCTCGAGCTCCTCGAGCTGCGTCCGGACCTTGTCCTCCTCGGAGTCGAGGTCGGACGTCAGCAGCTTGGGGTTGAGCTCGCCGCTGCTGTTGGGCAGCCCCAACGCTCGGGCGATAGCGACCTGCCTGGCGGTCAGCTCTGACAGCGCGACGAGGTCGAGCGCGTCGCGCATCCGCTCGGGCGGGAGCTGCCGCACCGCCTTTGCGCCGCCGCGCAGCTCGGCCGAGCCGCCGCTGTGGCGCGCGAGGTCGGAAAGGACGCGGTCGAGCACCTTGGGTGTCAGCTCGTAGTGCTCCTGTTCGCCTAGGCGGCAGGCGACCCAGAGGTGATAGCCGACCAGCGCGATCTCGAACGGGTTGCCGGAGGTCAGGCGCAGCACGTCGAGGAGGAACGCGTGCGATGGTTGACCGCCTGGAGCGCCTGGGGGCGATCAATCCGTCCGAGTAGCCATCGCTGTGCGGACGTCTCGCCAGTGGAACGTCTTACTTAGCTAAGTTGGTCCCCCGTTGCGCATGGTCGGTGACCGCGCCAGCGTGACTCATCGCTTCGGCACCAGGATCTGCGCAAGGGCTCCGCTCGAGAAGCGCTCCTCTTCGACGACGTCCAGCTTCAGGTGCTCTCCCAGCTCGGCGAATGGGCTGCGGCCCGCGCCGATAGCAATCGGGACCGTCGTGAGCTGGTATTCGTCGACGAGGCCCAGGCGGGTCAGCGACTTGGCGAAGTCGGGGCCGCCGTGGACCAGGACCGTTCCTTCGTTGTCCCGAGACTTCAGGTCCGCGATCTCCGCGCCCAGGTCCCCGCCGAAGATCTCGACTGGTCCCCATTTCGCCTTCTCCAGGGTGTGGGAGAAGACGGCCTTCGGCTTCTCGTTCATCGCGGTTGCGATCGGCCCCTCGGACGCGGCCCAGTGCGGGCCCATGATCTCGTAGCTGCGGCGGCCCATCGCGTGAACGCCGGCCTCCTCGAGGGCGCGGCGGTTCCACTCACCCGAGTCTTCGCCGAACCACTCGAACATCCATTCATGGGTCCCGTCGGTGCTGGTGACAAAACCGTCGAGAGACATGACCATTTTGAGAATCACTTTTCTATCGCTCATGGCGATAGAGACCTACCCGATCGCGTGAATTCATCGCTCATCGGTGGATTCGCTCGACTTTCGTCATCTCAGGCGACGGCGAGCGCTGATGGTGACTGGGCGGTCGTGATTTGTGGTGCGCTGGTTGTGGCGGGTGCTTGTGTCCGATATTCGTGGCGGATCAGCTCGCGGCGTAGCGCGGCGAGCATGTCTGTGTAGCTGATGGTGGCCTTCTGGCGGTACCACGGCGCCGCTTGGCGGCGGGCGTGCAGGTCGCTGTCGGGGTCGCCGTGCAGGGCGTACCAGGCGATCGTGATCGTCTGGCACAGGAAGCCGAAGGGGACGGTGCGCTCGACGGCGCGGCGGACGCGGTTGCGGGCCTGGCCGACGCCGTGGGCCTTGGCCTCCTGGTGGGCGGTCTCGATGCTCCAGCGGCTGTCGTAACGCGCGATCAGCTCCGCGGTGCTGGCGTCGGTGTCGGTGCTTGCGAGGGCGACGTCGAAGCCGTCGGCGCGGTCGGGCTTGCGGATCAGCATGACGGCGACGGGCCGCGTGTGGAAGGGCCCATACCACAGGCAGGTGGTGCGCCAGACGTGCTCGACGCGGGTCTTGCCGTTGGGGCCGGTGATCATGTGCGGCTTGAAGGCGGCGGTCGCGGCGAGCTGCGTGAGGCTGCCCAGCCGGGCGCCCCTGAGCGCCGGCCGGCCGCGCTTGCCGGTCCTGGGCGGCGCGAGCGCAAAGACGGCGGCGTTTGAGCGCATCCGGGTGGTGACGGTGACGCGCTCGGGCAGGGCGCGCCAGGCCTTGGTTGCGTACGCGCCGTCCATGACCAGCTCGATGATCCGCGCGGGGAAGCGCTTGATGACCATGTCGACGAGCGTGCGTGCCAGCTCGGGCTGCGAAGGTCGGTCGCGATGATCGTCATCGCAAGGCCGGAAGAGCCGGAAGAGGATCGGCAGCCCGACCGCCCGGCCACCCAGACACTCAAGCTCGACGACGAGCACGACGACGACCCAGCAGTTGCCCCACCGCGTGCGGCGCCCGGATCCTTCTGGTTGGGCGCCGTCGTGCAGGTAGTGCGCGCCGAACACGCGCCGCCCCGACCGGCCGAACAGCGTGTCGTCGACGGCCAGGCGGATCGGTGCGCCGGCGCTCACGAACACCGAGACCAGGAAGTCCAGCAACAGCAGTCCGAGCCGGTCGGGGTCCCAGCGCCGGCGGGCGAAGAAGTCATGCGCGCGGCTGTGATGCCACTCACCGGCCAGCCCCGCGGCCTGCAGCACCCCCGTGATCGTGCAGTCACGGATCCGACCGACGAACCCGACCACCAGCATGCTGAACGTCTGAAACGCCGGTTGCGTGAAGCACGGCGCCAGCAGGGACAGCAGCCCAGCAAGCGAAGTGGGAACCTGACACACGGCGGCGACCCCCCGGTGAAGGGCCACGGCCAGCGTCATCACCGCCCCACGGCCCGATGGACTTGATCGCCCACCGGATTCGGGGTCGCCGCCAACCTTCCTTTCGCCTGCTCAGGCCCCAAACCGCCACCAGCCGAGCCAGCCATCACGACCAGGCGTTCAGCCCGAAAACGCCGAAACTCGAGTGGATTCGGGCTTAGCTCAGGCTTTTTGCTTGGTCACGTAGCGCTGTCGGGCGGCCTCGCCGGAGGTGCCTAGGAGCGAGCCGATGACCTGCCACGAGTAGCCCTGTGCGCGGGCGTTCGCGACGGCGGCCTGCACCGAGCGTTCGGCCTCTGACCTTGATGCTGCGGCGTCGCGCAGCGCGAGGAACGCTTGGGGGTCGCGCTCGTCCTCCGCGCGTGGCTCGTACTGCTCGAAGCGCTCAGCGAGCTGCTCGGCGTGCTCGAGGATTTCCTTGACCGTTCGCGGCATCGCAGTCACCTCAGGAACGTCTCGCGGGCTCTCATGGCGTGCACGACAACGGGCGCCGGGGCGCCCTCGATGACACCCCGATCTCGAGGATGATCGCGGCTCGGTTGGCGCCGATCAGCATCGTGAAGCCCTCGTCGAGGTCGAAGATCCGGATCGGATGGGCGTATGCATGGCGGATGTCGTC
The DNA here is from genome assembly GCA_963728925.1 of uncultured Actinomycetes bacterium. GTDB lineage: Bacteria > Actinomycetota > Thermoleophilia > Solirubrobacterales > Solirubrobacteraceae > JBBPZA01. The sequence continues at coordinate 258,830 of CAVSMB010000002.1, forward strand.
GTCGCTGACGCCGTGCTTGCGGGCGCTCGGCGCGATGATGAGCTCGGCGCCCACCACTACAAGTTAGCTTGCCGGCGAGGCGATCGTGGTCCTGACGCCCACCACTGGAGGACCGATGTTGCCGCTGTTCGCTGGCTACGCTCGAACGCGGCGACCACATCCCAACGATCCCCGTGCTGCAGCGGGTCTTGGTCGTCCTCGACGAGGAGCTCCTGCTCGGCATGCAGCGCGAGTTTCCCGACGAGGAGCCCGAGCGCGAGTGGCGCCTGCGCCGCGCCTCACCGCCGTCTGACGTTCAGCCTGCCGCGGGAGCCGTCCGCTCCAGCTCGGCAAGCCCGCCTTCGAATGCGCGGTCGAGCCGGGCCGCGTCGTCGGTGCGCGGCTTGGCGTGCAGGTAGCGCTCGGTCGTGCTGATCCTCGAGTGGCCCATCCATTGCTTGAGTGTCGCGAGGTCCACGCCGCCTCGGACGGCCAGCGAGCCGAACGTATGCCTGAGGTCGTGCAGCCGTAACGGTCGCAGCTCCGCTGCCTTCTGTGCCCGCCGGTAGCGGCGCCGCAGCGCCGAAGGGTCGAGGTACTCGCCCAACGGCCCGACGAACACGAGATCGTCGCGCCCGACGAACCGATCGCGCTCGGCCAAGCGCGCCAGCGCGGCGGCTGCGGTCGTCGCGAGCGGCACGGTCCGCGGCTGGCGGGACTTCGGGGCGGTGCGCTCCCCGGCAGATCAAGTCCCCGCGCAGCGGCCTCGCGCGCGAGCGCAAACCCCGTGGCCCGCCTCATACACCGCACGCACCGGCCGCCCCAGACCCGCCAAGAACACCGGCACCACGTCCCCCGGCGCGCCACGCAACCGCTCCACCCGCATCTCGCCCGTCAACGGAGAGAGAACCGCCGCGACCGACTGCGCCTGATGCACATCCAACCCGACAAGAGCAATACTTTCCGACATGGTCGGCACCTCCCATAGCTGGGGTGTCCGGGCCAGGCCGGCCTGACGCCCAGTCCCCGCACCTCTATGCGCGAGGTGCCGACCAGATCAACCGCCCCAACGACCGGCAATCCATAGGGTCTAATAGCGCAAGAAGCCGGCACAGTCGATGAACTCGCCCAGCGCGGCGGCCGCCTTCGCGCAGCTGCAAAACCGGGTGACATCCCCTCGGTGAAGGGCCGCCCAACAAGTCGTGTCGGCCAGCGCCGTTGCTTTGTCCGCAAACTCGGGAAGCATCGCTACTGGCGAGGACTCGGCCTCTCGGCGCAGGCCGTGGACGGCGGGTTGCCACTCAGCGGCGGTTCGTTCCAGATCCCCTAGCAACGCTGAGAACTGCCCGACAAGGTACTGCTGAGTCATCTGATCTGCCGCAAACTCGGGTGGGACTAAACCGGAGGCCTAACAGTGTGGACATTGACTTCTGCTTCCGGTTCGAAGGGGCGGCGAGGAAACCACCTGGCTGATAAACCAGTATCGGCGCCTCGCCGCCTACAGCCGCCTTCGGTGATGATCGCGTCAAGAGCGCGCGAGCAACCGCCGTGGAACGACCTTATCGTTTCTGGTTACTCCGCTTGCCCGAAGGCTTCGATCTCCTTCTTCTCTTGGTCTGAGAGCTCGCGCGGGGTCTCGCCGTGCGCGACCTTCTCGCTTTGCACGTGGTGGCGGATCTCGTCGACGATCTCGGGGTTCGCAAGCGTCGTGGTGTCGCCGACGTCGGCGAAGTTGGAGATCCCGGCGATCACCCGGCGCATGATCTTGCCCGAGCGGGTCTTCGGCATGTCCGACACGATCCACACGTTCTTTGGGCGCGCGATCTTCCCGATCTCCCTGTCGATCGCATCGCTCACCTTTTGCTCGATCTCCTTGCTCGGCGTGAACCCCGGCTTGAGCGCGACGTACACCTCGACGATCTTCCCGCGGAGCTCGTCGATCACCGGGACCGCCGCTGCCTCCGCGATCTCAGTGACGGTGATGCTCGCCGACTCGACCTCCTTGGTTCCGAGTCGGTGCCCGGCGACATTGATCACGTCGTCGACCCGACCAAGGATCCGGAAGTAGCCGTCGGCTCCCTGCATTGCGCCATCGCCCGCGAAGTACGGCCAGTCGTGCCAGTCCGTGCTGTTGCGGTCCTTGCAGTACTTGGCGTAGTAAGTGTCGACGTACCGCTCGGGCTGGCCCCAGATCGTCTGGAAAGACCCCGGCCACGGGTTGCGGATACAGATGTTGCCCGCCTTGCCGCTGCCCTTCGGGACCTCCTCCCCGTTCTCGTCATAGATCACGGGGTAGATGCCGAGCACGCCCGGACCGCAGCTGCCCGGCTTCATCGGCTGCAGCCCGGGCAGCGTGCTGCCCAAGAACCCGCCGTTCTCGGTCTGCCACCACGTGTCGGTGATCGCGGCTTCGCCCTGGCCGACGACGTCGTAGTACCAGCGCCACACGTCGGGCTCGATCGGCTCACCGACCGTCGTCATCGTCTTGAAGTGGTAGTTGTACTTGGCTGGCTCGTCCGGCCCGAGCTTGCGCAGCATCCGGATCGTCGTCGGGGCGGTATGGAAGATGTCGACCCCGAGCTTCTCCGCGATCCGCCACGGCCGGCCCGCGTCCGGATATGTCGGGATGCCCTCATACATGACGCTCGTGGTCCCGAGCGCCAGCGGGCCGTAGACGATGTACGAGTGACCGGTGATCCAACCGATGTCCGCAAAACACCAGTACGTGTCGTCCGGGTGGATGTCCTGGTAGTACTTCGACGTGCCGGTGACATACGACAGATAGCCGCCGGTGCTGTGCTCGCAGCCCTTCGGCCGGCCGGTAGTGCCGCTCGTGTACATCAGGAACAGCGGCGCCTCGGCGGGCATCGACACCGGCTCGACGTGCTTGCCGCGGTAGTCCTGGAGCAGCTCGTCGATGAAGAAGTCGCGCCCCTCGACCATCGGGCTCTCAGACCCGTACTGGCCGGGGTGGCGCCGCCAGACGAGCACCTTCTCGATCTCGGTCCCCTCCTCGCGCGCGGCCGCGATCGCCTCGTCGGCCTTCTCCTTGTGGTCGATCAGCTGGCCGTTGCGGTAGTAGGAGTCGATCGTTACGAGGATTTTGCTCCCCGAGTCAGCGATCCGATGGCCACACGCCGCGCCGGCAAACCCGCCGAACACCTCCGAATGGATCACCCCCATGCGAGCGCAGGCCAACATCGAGACCGGCAGCTCGGGCAACATCGGCAGGTGAAACGTGACCCGATCGCCGGTCTGCACGCCAGCGAAGTCCCGCAGCAGCACCGCGAACTCGTTGACCCGGCGGTGGAGCTCCTCGTAGGTGATCTCCTGCGTCTCCTCCTCCTCACGCTCGGGCACCCAGATCAGCGCGTTCTTGCTGCCGCGAGACTCCAGGTGCCGATCGACGCAGTTGACGCTTGCGTTCAGACGTCCGCCGACCCACCACTTCCAGAACGGCGGATTGCTCGTATCGAGAATCGTGTCCCACCTACGATCCCACGTCAGCATCTCGGCGTACTCGGTGAAGCAGTCCGGGTAGTGCTCCTCGCTGAACCGCTCCAACAGTGCCGGGTCGTCTCCGTTCGCTTGCGCGACGAACGCCGGCGGCGGGGGGTAGTACTCCTCCTCACGCCAATGAACCGCGATCTGAGCCTCCGAGGTCGCAGCGGCGGCGATCTCCGCCGCGCTAGGTGCTCTTGGTGTCGTGTCAGCCATCGAACCCTCTGCTTCCAATTAGACGTTGGTTACGTGCCCCGACTAATGCGCTGGTTACAGTGTTCGCGATCCCGGCCCCCCCTCCCGGCCCCCCCTATACGCGCGACGATTGGCGACGCAAGCCGTTCCGCCCGCTGCGCTCGATGCCGGAAACCACGTGGACAAGCCCCCCGACTGAACGCCGGGCTGCGCGCGCAGCCGGAGAAGCTCAGCGGTTGCCCGCGCAGCTGAAGCCGACCGTCTCCGTGCGCCAGCCGAGACGCTGACCCGGCGCAGACGTCGCTCGCGGACGCCGCCCACGTCGTGATCACGCAGGTGTCACCGTCGTCCTCGACGGCCGCGGAGCCGTTCGCCGCACTCATGATCTCGCGACCATCGACCGTCGCACGAATAACACGACTCGGCGTGCTCTGCAGCCCAGCCGAGCAGGCGAGCGACTCATCTGAGCATTCTTCGAGTTGCATCGACTGACCCTATTCAAGCGATGCTAGCCTACCCTCGGATGACCGCGGTGCTATCCGCATTCCGCCGCGAGCCGGGACGG
>CAVSMB010000003.1:0-70916 GCA_963728925.1 uncultured Actinomycetes bacterium
CGACCGACACCGCCGGCTACTCAGACACCGTGACCGCCAGCCTGCTCGTCGCACGCCTGCAGGCCGCCGGCGCCAAGCTCCCGCTCACCCGTGCCCTGCAGGAATACGGGCGCCTGGTCAAGACCCGGTTCGTGCTCGGCTACCTCGCTGATGAGACCGAGCGCCGAGCGATCGGCCGCCAACAGAACAAGGCGAGAGCCTGCACGCCCTGCACGACCGACTCTTCCACGGCAACCACGGCACCGTCCGCCTGCACACCCTCGAGCGCCAATCCACCGAGGCGCACTGCCTACACCTCGTCACCAACCCGATCGTCTACTGGAACACGATCTACACCCAGCACGCCCTCGACGACCTCCCACACCAGCCCGCCAGCGACGAGCTCGCCGGGCTCACACCAACCCTGTTCGAGCACGTCAACCCGCTCGGCACCTACACCTTCGACACCGACCGGCCCGCCGGACAGCTCCGGCCGCTGCACGCAGCCAGCGCCGCCTGAGCTTCCACTAACGCAGGCCGCCGATTTCGCCCAGTTAGACAGTCGACCCCAACTTCTCCCCCGGCCCCCGGAACCACCGTTTCCGGGAGCGCGATCGGCACGCCCCGGAACCACCGCCTCCGGCAGCACGATCGACACGCCCGGCCGGGTTTGGCCGCCGGCCGCCGTGGATAGGCTGTTGTGTGTGCAAGCAATCGAGGTTCTGCATTTCAGCGACCCGGGCTGTCCGTGGGCGTATTCCGCCCGGCCCGCCCACGCTCGGCTGCGCTGGCGCTTCGCGAATCAGCTCGCCTGGCGCCTGGCCGTCATCGGGCTGAGCGAGAGCGCCGAGGCCTATGAACGCCGCGGCTTCACGCCCCAGCGCGCGGTCGATGGCCAGCGCGTGTTCCGCGAGCGCTTCGGGATGCCCTTCGCGCTGCTGGCCAAGCCGCGAATGGCCGGAACCGGGCGCGCGTGCCGCGCGATCGTCGCGGCACGCGAGCGGGCGCCCGAGCTCGCCGAGGATGCCCTGCGCGCGCTCCAGCTCCTGCAGTTCACCACCGCGCGACCGCTGGACGACGAAGCGGCCCTCCGCGAGGCCCTGGACGCCGTTGCCGGCCTCGACGCCGAGCTCGCGATCTCGAGGCTCGACCACCCGGACGTCGAGGCGGCCTACCAGGCGGACCGCGCGCTCGCCCGCAGCGCCCAGGGCGGCCCGACCGAGGCCCAGGGCCGCCACTCCACGAGCGACGGCCCCGTGCGCTTCACCGCCCCTCCCTCCTCTTCCGCCACCCCGACGGCCGCTCCTTCGAGGCCGGTGGCTTCCAGCCCTTCGAGGCCTACGACCTGGCCCTCGCGAATCTCGACCCGACGCTCGAGCGCCGGTCGCCGCCGCAGGACGCGCTCACCGCCCTGCGCGCGTTCCCCGAGGGCCTGACCACCGCCGAGGTCGCCTCGCTGCTGCGCCCTTCGGACCTCGTCGACGCCGACCTGCCCGCGGCCGAGGACGAGCTCGCGAGGCTGGCAGCCGAGGGCGCGATCGACCGCCGGCCGGCGGGGCAGGACGCGCTGTGGCGCGAGGCGGCCGCCTCCCCGGCCGCGCCGGCCCGCGCCGCCTGAGTCGGGGACTCTCGGCCTCGCTTCAGCCCCCGGCCCTCAGCGCGCGCCCAGGAGATGCTCGAGCGCGAGCTGGTCCAGCCGCACGTAGCCGAGGCCGCGTGCGCCGGCCGCGTCCGCGTCGAAGTCCTCGAAGGCGCTGCGATCGCCGAGTAGCGTCGCGGCCGACTCGCCCTCGGCGAGCGTCGGCACCGCCAGCCCGCCGGCGCCCGTCGCGGCAAGCGCGTCGGTGACCTCCGGATCGGCGCGGAACGCCGCAGCCCGCTCGCGCAGAAGCCGGTAGGTCCTCATGTTGGCCGCCGCCGAGGCCCACACGCCCTCGGCGTCCTCGGTCCGCAGCGGCTTGTAGTCGAAGTGGCGCGGCCCGTCGTAGGGGCGTCCCGCGGCGCCGGGGCCGTGCTCGAGCAGGTCGACGAGGAAGAAGGCGTCGATGAGCTCGGCGTGCCCGAAGACGAGGTCCTGGTCGAAGCGCGGGCCGTGCTGGCCGTTGAGGTCGATGTGGAAGAGCTTGCCCTGCCACAGCGCCTGGGCGACGCCGTGGCTGAAGCGCAGGCCGGCCATCTGCTCGTGGCCGACCTCGGGGTTGACGCCGACCATCTCGCGATGGTCGAGCGTGGCGATGAAGGCGAGCGCGTGGCCGACGGTGGGCAGCAGGATGTCCCCGCGCGGCTCGTTGGGCTTGGGCTCGAGGGCGAAGCGCAGCCCGTAGCCGCGTTCGACCGTGTAGGCCGCCAGCGCGTCGATCGCCTCCCGATAGCGGTCCAGGGCGGTCCGGACGTCCTTGGCGCCGCCGATCTCCGCTCCTTCGCGGCCGCCCCAGAACACGTAGGTGCTCGCACCGAGCTGCGCCGCGAGGTCGAGGTTGCGCATCACCTTGCGCAGGGCGTAGCGGCGCACCGCCCGGTCGCTGCTCGTGAAGGCGCCGTCCTTGAAGACGGGGTGGGTGAAGAGGTTGGTCGTCGCCATCGGCACCTGCAGGCCGGTCTCCTCCAGCGCGCGGCGGAAGTCGGCGATGCGGCGCTCGCGCTCCGCCTCGCCGGCGCCGTGCGGGATGAGGTCGTCGTCGTGGAAGCTGACGCCCCACGCGCCGAGCTCGGCCAGCCGGTGGACGATCTCGACGGCGTCCAGCGCCGGTCGCGTCGGGACGCCGAACGGGTCGCCGGCCTGCCACCCGACCGTCCACAGACCGAAGCTGAAGCGCTCCTGGAGCGACACGGGTCTACTCCCCCCGCACGTCGAGCACGACCTTGCCGGTCGCGCGACGCTCGTCGATCAGCCCCATCGCGTCGGCGGCGCGAGCCAGCGGGTAGCGCGCGCCGACGAGCGGGCGCACGACGCCGTCGCGCACCATCGCCTCGAGCGCCTCGCCGATTTCGCGGTTGAGCTGCGGCCTGCCCATGACGTAGGCCCCCCAGCCCGCCCCGACCACCTCGGTGTTGCGCAGCAGCAGGCGGTTGACCTTGACCTCGGGGATCGACCCGGCCGTGAAGCCCACGACGACGACGCGCCCGTCCTCGCGCAGCGAGCGCAGGCTGTCGGTGAAGCGATCGCCGCCGACCGGGTCGAGCACGACGTCGACTCCCCCATCGCTCAGCTCGACCGCCTGCTCGCGCCACGCGCCGTCGGAGCGCACCACCTCGTCGGCCCCGGCCTCGCGAGCGATCGCCTCCTTGTCGTCGTTGGACACGACGGCGATCACGAGGCTCGCCCCGAGCCCCTTGGCGACCTGGATCGCCGCCGTCCCGACGCCCCCCGCGGCGCCGTGGACGAGCACACGCTCGCCCGCCGCGAGCCGCCCGCGGAGCTTCAGGGCGAAGTAGACGGTGTGGTAGTTGAGGATCAGCGATGCGCCCTGGGCGTCGTCGAGTGAGTCGGGCATCCCGAAGGTCATGAAGGCCGGGGCGACGGCCACCTCGGCCCACGCGCCCAGAGCCGTGAAGGCCGCGACGCGGTCGCCCTCGCGCAGCCCCGAGCCCTCGGGGGCCGAGCGCACGACACCGGCCACCTCGACCCCGGGAACGAAGGGAAGCTCGGGCTTGAACTGGTAGAGCCCGCGCGTCTGGAGCACCTCGGGGAAGGAGACGGCGGCGCAGCTCACGTCGACGAGGACGCCCTCGCCGGGCGTGAGCGAGTGGCTCGGCCCGGGTTCGGGCACGTCGACGACGCGCACCGCCTCGGGGCCGGTGAGCTCTGAGATCTGGACGGCTCGCATCGCAGGGCTCCTCAGGCGGCGGCAGTCGGGACGGGCTCCTCGCGCCGGTGGCGGCGGAGCTCCTGGCGGGCGATCGAGAGCTTGTGGACCTCGTCGGGCCCGTCGGCGAGCCGCAGCGTGCGCATGTGAGCCCACATGGCGGCGAGCGGGGTGTCGTCCGAGACGCCGGCGCCGCCGTGGACCTGGATGGCGCGGTCGATGATCTTCAGGGCCACGTTCGGCGCCGCGACCTTGATCGCCGCGATCTCCGTACGCGCGTGGCGGTTGCCCACCGTGTCCATCAGCCACGCGGTCTTCAGGGTGAGCAGGCGCACCATCTCGAGCTCGATGCGCGCCTCGGCGATCCAGTCGCGCACGTTGCCGCGCGAGGACACGGGCTGCCCGAAGGTCTCGCGCTCGTCGGCGCGGCGGCACATGAGCTCTAGCGCGCGCTCGGCCGCGCCGATCGCGCGCATGCAGTGGTGGATGCGCCCCGGGCCGAGCCGCGCCTGGGCGATGAGGAAGCCGGCTCCCTCCCCCGCGATCAGGTTGGAGGCCGGCACGCGCACGTCGGTGAAGGACACCTCGCCGTGGCCCTGGGCGGTGTGGTAGCCGAAGACCGAAAGGCTGCGGACGACCTCTACCCCCACCGTGTCGAGCGGGACGAGGATCATCGACTGCTGCTGGTGGGTGGCCGCCTCGGGGTCGGTCTTGCCCATCACGATGAGCACGCGGCAGTGGGGATGGAGCGCTCCGGTCGTCCACCACTTTCGTCCGTTGAGCACGTACTCGTCCCCGTCGCGCTCGATGCGCATGCGCACGTTCGTGGCGTCCGAGCTCGCCACGTCGGGCTCGGTCATCGCGAAGGCCGAGCGGATCTCGCCGTCGAGCAGCGGCGCCAGCCAGCGGTCCTGCTGCTCGGGCGTGCCGAACTGGTGCAGCACCTCCATGTTGCCGGTGTCCGGCGCCGAGCAGTTGCAGGCCTCCGAGCCGATCAGCGTGCGCCCGAGCTGCTCGGCGAGCGGCGCGTACTCGAGGTTCGAGAGCCCGGGCCCGTGCTCGGGGTCGGGGAGGAAGAGGTTCCACAGCCCGCGCGATCGCGCCTCCTCCTTGAGCTCCTCGATCACCGGGGCGTGGGCGTGCGGGTCGCCGGCGGCGCGCATCTGGTCGCGGTAGGCGACCTCGGCCGGGTACACCCGCTCGTCCATGAACGCCTGGAGACGCTCACCGAATTCCCGCGAACGGGAGCTGGGCTCGAAGTCCATCACCACTCCTTGATGCGATCGTGTGCCAGACGGGTAGCAGTACCACTTGACGTCCGGACAAGAAGGGTCGTGATGGCGAACTTCCCAGAACTGCTGACCGAGGCTGCGGCCGAGTACCCCGACCGGGTCGCGCTCAAGCTCGACGACGCGGAGGTGAGCTACGCCGTGCTGGACCTCCCCAAGGGGCCCACGGGCAAGATCCTCAAGCGCGAGATCGAGCCACCCGAGCGCTGACCGGCTCGATGGCCGACGAGCCCTCGAGCGAGGCGACGCTGCGCCTGGACGACGGCGCGCGCGTCCTCGTCCGGCCGATCCGCCCCGACGACCGCGATGCCGTCGCCGCCGGCTTCGAGCGGCTGAGCCCGGAGTCGCGCTACCGGCGCTTCTTCTCGGCGGTGCCCGAGCTGACCTCGCGCGAGCTCGACTACCTGACCCAGGTGGACCATCACGACCACGAGGCGCTCGTCGCCGTCGACGAGGAGGGCGAGGGCGTGGCCGTGGCGCGCTTCGTGCGCGTCGGCGACGACGTAGCCGAGCCCGCGATCGTCGTGGCCGACGACTGGCAGCAGCGGGGGCTGGCGCGAATGCTCCTCGACGCGCTCGCGCAGCGTGCGCGCGAGGAGGGTGTCCACCGCTTTCGCGCGCCCGTGCTGGCCACCAACGACGCGGCGATAAGGGTCCTCTCGGGGCTCGGGGACACGACGCGCACCTCGCTGGGCCGTGAGGTCGAGCTGATGGTCGCGCTGCCCGAGGACGAAGGCGCCGGGCGCGCGCTGGTCGAGCTGCTGCGCGCAGTCGCGGCGGGCACGGTGCGGCCCGCGCGCACCCTGCTCGCGCGCCTCGGGCCAGCGCCGCGGCCGGCGCCGGTGCCGCTGCGCGAGCTGACCAACGCGATCCTCGTCGGGACCGACGGCTCGCCCGAGGCGTCGCTGGCGGTGGACCGCGCGGCCGGCCTCGCCGTGGTCTGGGGCTCGACGGTCCACCTCATGGCCGCTCACCGCCCGCTGCTCGACGACGGCACGGAGGCCGGCGAGCACCTCGCGGCGACCGCGTCCTACCTCGCCGAGCGCGGGCTCGACGTGCGCACCCACGTCCGGCGCGGCGACCCGGCCGCCTCGCTGGTCGACATCGCCGCCCACGAGCAGGTCGCCCTCGTGGTCGTCGGCGCGACGGGCCGCAGCGGCGCCACACGGCGGATGCTGGGCAGCGTGTCCGACAGCGTCGCGCAGCGCGCGCCGTGCAACGTGCTGATCGTCCGAGACGGCGAGCCCGTCGGGCGGGACGAGAGCGGCTGAGCGGCGATGGCGCCGCTCGCGTCAGGAAGGGGAAGGGACCGCGAGGATCGCGTCGCCGCGGCGGATCGTGCCCGAGCCGACGACGTCGGCGCGCAGCCCGCCGCGATGCACGAGCGCACGCAGGATCCCCGGCCGAGTGAGCCGCTCGAGGTGCGCGCACGGCTCGCAGCGGCGTGCGCCCACGCACTCGACCGCGCCGACGGTGAAGCGCCGCCCTATGAGGTCGTCGAGCCGCAGGCCCTCGGTCACGAGGTTGCGCCGCGCGTCGACCGCTCCGATCCCGAGCTCGTCGAGCACCTCGCCCTCGACCAGCGTCAGGTCGCGGCCCTGACCGTCCCAGGCCGAGAAGGTCCCGGCCCCCCGGGCGTAGCGGTCGCCCTCCAGGCCCCGGGCGGCGACCGCATGGGCCTCCTCGAGAACGGTCATCGGCGCCTCGGCGCGCGAGGCGACGAGGATGGCCCGGACGCGTCCTGTGAGCTCGGCCGGCTCTTCGGGGGCGGGCACGGGCAGGGCGACGGTCTCGAGCGGGTCCAGCGCGGCGACGACGGAGCCCTCGACCCGCGGCTCGGCGGCGGCGCCGGGCCGCCCCAGCGGATCCCACACGATCCCCGAGGGAACGCCGAACATCACCACCGCCGGGCGGCTCCCGTCGGCGGCGCCGAGCCGCGCGATCCACGGACCGGGCCACTCGAACCGCGCCGGCGCCGTCACCGGCACGAGCCCCAGGCCGCGGCCGGCGAGCCATTCCCGCCGGGCGCGCCCGGCGTCGCCCCGCGCCGGCGCGGGGACGATCGCCGGGTCCAGCTCGAGGATCGAGGCCAGGCACGCCGCGAACGAGCACACGTCGGCCGGCGCCGGGCCGGGCGGAGCGAGAACCTCGAGCACGCCACCACCGTACCCCGGGTGCGGGTGCCGGCGGAGGCGATCGCCGCCGCCGCCCGCCTCGTATTCCCGTGATGAACGCCGCTGCCGTCGACCTCGACCGCTGGCTCGCCGACCCGGTGGTGCGCACGCACCACCGCCGCGACGCCGCCGCGACGCCCGACGCGCTGTGGCGGGCGGCGTCCTCGTTGCGGCTCGAGGAGACGCGGACGCTCGGGCGCCTCGTGCGCTGGCGCATCCCGGACCTGGCCGAGGGACTGACGTTCCGGGAGCTCTTCCGGGGCTACCCGTTCGTCGTCCTCGACGAGGGTGAGCGCTGGTCGCTCTCGGGCCTCGCGGGAAGGATCTGGACGCTCGACCGGGACTACGCCTCGCTCGACGGGCCCTCCGACTTCCGCCGGTGGGACGAGCCCGGGACCGTGCGCGTGCTCTTCGCCCATTGGGTGGTCCCCGCCGGCAACGGTGGCGCCGCGCTGCACAGCGAGGGGCGCGTGGAGCCGGTCGACCGCGGCGCGCGCGTCCGGCTGCGCGGGCTGTGGACGCTGGTGGGCGTCTTCGAGCGCCTCATCGGCGCCGAGCCTCTGTCCCTCGCTGCCCGGCGCGCGGAGCGCCGCCCGACGGGCGCCGCCTCGCCGGTCTCGCGCTAGGTCCGCCGCCGGCGGCTCCGACCGCCGGCCTCGCCGGTCTCGCGGTCGCCCCAGACCGGCCAAACCCGCCGCCCGCCTCGCCGGGGCCACCGCCCGGCCGGGCGGCGCTTTCCGGCCTCGCTTGCCATAGGTACGGATCATAGTTTACACTCGCCCGGCAAAGTATGATCCATAGTGATGAGAAAGAGGACGACATGTACGACGCGATCGTCGTCGGCGCGCGCTGCGCCGGCTCGCCGACGGCAATGCTCCTGGCGCGCGCGGGCCACCGCGTCCTGCTGGTCGACAAGGCCGACTTCCCGAGCGACACGCTCTCGACCCACTACATCCACCAGCCGGGCGTGGCGTGCCTGCACCGCTGGGGGCTCCTGCCGGAGATCGTCGACTCCAACTGCCCGCCGATCCGCTCCTACACGCTCGACGTCGGCCCCTTCGCCCTCCGAGGTGAGCCGCCGCCCGCCGGCGAACTCGCGGACGCCTACTCCGTCCGCCGCACGATCCTCGATCGCGTGCTCGTCGAGGCGGCCGAACGAGCAGGGGTCGAGATGCGAACGCGGTTCGCCGTCGAGGGACTGGTCACCGAGGGCGACCGCGTCGTCGGCGTTCGCGGGCGGACGGCCGGCGGCCCGCCGGTGACCGAGCGGGCCAGGATGGTCATCGGAGCCGACGGCAGGTTCTCGCTGGTCGCCCGCGCCGTCGACGCCCCGGCCTACGACGTGCAGCCGGCGACGACCTGCGCGTACTACACCTACTGGCGCGGGGTCGAGATGGAGGGCGCCGAGCTCTACTCGCGGCCCGGCCGGATGATCGTCGCCGCCCCCACCAACGACGGCCAGGTCCTGACCATCGCCTTCTGGCCACTCAGCGAGTTCAAGCAGGTCCGCTCCGACATCGAGGGCAACTTCCGCGAGGTGCTCGAGCTCGCCCCGGGCCTCGCCGAGCGGATCCGCCACGGGAGGCGCAGCGACCGCTTCCGCGGGACGACCCAGCTCGACAACTACTTCCGCCGCCCCTACGGCGACGGATGGGCGCTGGTCGGCGACGCCGGCTACCACAAGGACCCGATCCTGGCCCTCGGAATCGCCGACGCGTTCCGCGACGCCGAGCTCCTGGCCGACGCGGTGGACGCCGGCTTCTCCGGCCGGCGACCGCTCGCCTCGGCGCTCGCCGGGTACGAGCGACGCCGCAACGAGACGGCGGCGTCGGGCTTCGAGGCCACGATCCAGTTCGCCCGGCTCCAAGCGCCCGCGCCAGAGAGGCAGGAGCTCTTCGCCGCCCTCCTGCACGACCAGGAGGAGACGAACCGCTTCTTCGGCACCTTCGCCGGAACCGTCCCGGCCGCGGAGTTCTTCGCGCCCGAGAACGTCGCGCGGATCGTCGCCGGCGGCGCCGAGGCCGGCGCGGAGATGGCCGCCGTGCACTAGGAAGCGGGTTGCGCGCGGGGCTGCCAGGAGCGAACATGTGTTCGTGTCGAATGAGGCCACGATCCTCCACGCCGACCTCGACGCCTTCTTCGCCTCGGTCGAGCAACGCGACGATCCCCGCCTGCGTGACCGGCCTCTCATCGTCGGGAGAGGCGTCGTGCTCGCGGCGAGCTACGAGGCGCGGACGCACGGCGTCCGCTCGGGGATGGGCGGCGCGCGGGCCCGGGCGCTGTGCCCGCGCGCGGTCGTCGTCGAGGCGCGGTGGTCGGCCTACGTGGAGGCGAGCACGGCGGTGTTCGACGTCTTCGAGCGGACCGCGCCGCGCGTCGAGCGGCTGTCGATCGACGAGGCGTTCCTCGACGTCGACGGGCTGGAGCGGATCTCGGGCACGCCGGAGGAGATAGCCGTCCGCCTGCGGCGCGAGGTCCTGGAGCGGGTTGGCCTCTCCATCACCGTCGGCGTGGCCAGGACGAAGTTCCTCGCCAAAGTCGCCAGCGGCGTGGCCAAGCCGGACGGCCTGCTCGTCGTGCCGCCCGAGCGGGAGCTCGCGTTCCTCCATCCCCTTCCCGTGCAACGCCTGTGGGGCGTTGGCCCCGCCACCGCCTCCAGGCTCCACCGCCTGGGCGTCGCCACCGTCGGACAGGTCGCCAGGCTCGACGAGGCCGCGCTGGTCCGCGCTCTGGGGCGGGCGACCGGCCGGCAGCTCCACGCGCTCGCCCACAACCGCGACCCGCGGCCGGTGCGGCCGGCGCGCCGCCGGCGTTCGTTCGGGGCGCAGTCCGCGCTGCGCCGGTCGTCGAGAACGCCAAGGGCGCTCGACGCCGTGCTGCTCGCGCTGGTCGACCGCGTCACCCGGCGGATGCGCGCCCGCGGGCGCGTCGGGCGGACCGTCGTCCTCCGCCTGCGCTTCGACGACTTCTCACGCGCGAGTCGCTCGCGCACCCTCTCCGCGCCGACCGCGGCCACGACGCCGATCCTCGCGACGGCGCGGGCGCTGCTGCGCGCGGCCGGCCCGCTGATCGCCCGCAAAGGGCTCACCCTGGTCGGAGTGACGGTCGCCAACCTCGACGGCGGCGGCCCGGTCCAGCTCGAGCTCGCGCTGGAGGGTCTCGGCCACGACGCCCTGGACGCCGTGCTGGACGAGGTTCGCGACCGGTTCGGCTCGGCGGCCCTCACCCGCGCCGCCCTGCTCGGATGCGACGCGAGCATGACGGACTGAGGACGGTTCGCGCGCCGAACGCGTTCTCTCCCACCGGGGCGTAGCATCGCGGGCGGTGGCCGAAGACGAGCAGCCGCAGGGCGGGGCGCCGCACGAGGAGCCGGCTCCCGGCGGGCAGCCCCCGACCGGCGCCCAGCCCGGAGACGGCGCCGCTCCCGGTCCCGGCGCCCAACCCGGAGACGGCGCCGGCGCGCCCAGTGCCGCAGGTCCGGTCGCGCCGGCGCCCGCACGCGGCGCCTTCAGCACGCGCGGCCTGCCCGATCCCCTGGCGATCCTGCGGGTGGTCCTCATCGTCGTCGCCGTCGTGCTCGTCCTCTACGTCATCTACCTGCTTCGCCAGCCTCTCGGCTGGATGGTCATCGCCGCGTTCATCGCCGTCGCGGCCTCGGGGCCGGTCGGGATCCTCAACCGCCACATGCGCCGCGGGCTGGCGATCACGATCGTCTACCTCGGGATCGTCCTCATCCCGCTCGGCATGCTTGCGGTGCTCGTGCCGCCGATCGTCGACCAGGTCGGGAACCTCGCCAACAACGCGCCCTCCTACGCGAACGACATCAACGACTTCGCCCAGCGCAACAAGCGCCTGCAGGAGCTCGACGCCAAGTACGACCTCACCACCAAGGTCCAGGAAGCGGCGGCGGACCTGCCGTCGAAGATCGGCGATGCCGCCGGGACGCTCGCAGACCTCGGCGCCGGCCTCATCGCCAGCCTCTTCGCGGCGGTGACGATCCTCATCCTGAGCATCTTCATGCTCGGGGCCGGCCCGCGCTGGCGGGCGGCGTTCCTTCGCGCGCACCCACCCGAGCGCGCCGACGCCCTGAACCGGCTCTTCGACCGGATCAGCGCGGCGGTCGGCAACTACGTCCTCGGCGCGCTGCTGCAGGCCTTGATCGCCGGAGTGACGAGCTGGATCGTCCTGCTCATCCTGGGCGTCCCCTACCCGCTCGCCCTCGCGCTCGTGATCTTCGTCCTCGACCTGATCCCGCTGGTCGGCGCGACGATCGGCGCGGTGCTCGTCGGCGTGGTGACCGTGTTCCAGGACTTCCCCACCGCGACGATCGTCTGGGCGGTGTGGTCGATCGTCTACCAGCAGATCGAGAACAACCTCATCCAGCCGCGCATCCAGGCCCGCCAGGTCCAGGTCGAGCCCTTCTTCGTGCTCGCGTCAGTGCTGTGCGGCAGCGCGCTGTTCGGGATCATCGGCGCGTTGCTGGCGATTCCCGCCGCAGCCTCGATCCAGATCGTCATCCGCGAGTACCTGCGCTACCGCGGCGGCCGGCTGCGCGCCCCCAACGCGCGCGAGGCGGAGCTCGGAAAGGGCCAGGCGCCCGCGCCCGTACCGGACTGACCCCAGCTCAGCAGGCGCGGGTGAGCCCCTCCTGCACCGTGCTGGCGAGCAGGTGGCCGTCGCCGTCGCGCATCTCCCCTCGGACGAGGGCCTGCCCGCCCGCGGACGAGGGCGACACCGAGGTGTAGAGGATCCAGTCGTCCACCCGGAAGGGCGGTGGAACCCACATGGGCCAGCCTCGATCACGCCAGGAGGGTTCTCGGACGGCGGCGGCGTGATGTGGTGGAACTCGAGATCGTCGCCTGGCGCTCCCAGGAGCGCGTAGGGCGCTTCGGACCGGGCCAGGCTGTCGGACGCCGGGACCTGGGGCGAGGGGTCTGGTGATCCAGCCCGGGCTGACGAACCTGGAACGACGCCGCCAGCGTGAAGATGACGGCGCCGTGCTGGATGGCACGTCGAGGAGTCGCCGGATCGTCCCCAGGAGGGCCCTCGCCTTCGCTCTGAGCCGGTGCCGGCCTAGCGGTAGACCTGGAAGCCCGTGTGGCCGTGCGAGGAGCGCAGGGCGAACTGCCGCCCGGTCCGGGTGAGCAGTCCGCCGCGCAGCGGGCCGATGTCCCAGCCCTGCTCACGGAAGTCCGCGCGGTTGGCGTCGTAGAGCCAGCTGCGCAGGACGTGGAAGGTCTCCGAGCAGCTCGGGATCGTCGAGCGCGAGCTCGAGAAGTTGTTGCGCCGGTAGGTGCCCGCCCGCGGGAAGCCGGCGACCGGATCGGCCTTCACGACCCGGAAGGTCGGGCACTTGTTGACGAAGGGGGCGGCCGACGCCGCGCCCGGGGCCAGCGCAGCGCCGGCGGCGGCGAGCGCGGAGACGGACGCAAGCGCGGCGAGACGGGGACGGATCCTCATGGGGGGAAGTTCCTCCTGAACAGTCGAGGCGAGCGACGACGGAGTTCGCCGCCGACGCGATACTCCCTGTCGTGCACGGCGAGCACAACTCGCGGACCCTGACATCCGTCCACGTCCAAGGCGAGACGGGCTGAGCGGCGGTGGACCCGACCACCGCCCTGGGGAGCGTCTTCGCGGCCTTCGGGCTCTCCGGCGCCGCGGGCCTGAACGCGTGGTTGCCGCTGTTCATCACCGGCCTCGCTCATCGCCTCGGCTGGATCGATCTCGGCAGCCCCTACGACCAGCTCTCCAGCACCCCGGCGCTCGTCCTCCTGGCGATCGCCTTCGCCGCCGACTTCGTCGGCGACAAGGTGCCGGCGGTCGACCACATGCTCCATGCTGTCGGCGTCGTGGTCCACCCCGTGGCCGGGGCGGTGCTCTTCGCGGCGCAGACCGGCGTGGCGGGCGACATGGATCCCGGCGTCGCGCTTCTGGCCGGCGCGATCATCGCCGGGTCGGTTCACGCCGGGCGCGCGACGGCGCGGCCGGCCTCCACCGTGACGACTGCCGGAGCCGGCAATCCGGTGCTGTCGCTGATCGAGGACGTCGCGTCGCTCGTCCTGACCGTGATCGCCTTCCTCCTCCCCGTTCTCGCGTTCGTCCTCGTCGCGGCCGTGCTCGTCGCGCTCGCGCTGTCCGCTCGCGCCCTGTGGCGCCGCCGCCGCCAGCGCGACCGCCTGGACCCGGCCGCCTGACCCCGCGGCGCCGGCCTTGACCAGCGTGCGAACATATGTTCGATGACGTCGCAGGGGTCGCCCTACAGCCGCTTCGAGCGCGCCCTCGCGACCGGCAGCCTCACGCTCATCTCCGCCGCCGCGGCCGAGCTGCCCCGCATCACGCTGCGCGATGCCCTGCGCATCTGCCGCGCGGTGAGCGGGCGCGACGACGACGCGTTCGAGCGCGCGGCCGTGCGCTGGATCGGCCGCTTCTGCCACGAGCACCGCGCGATCGGCCTCGAGGAGGTCGCCGCAGCAGCCGCCGCCTTCCGCGAGATGCCGGCCCGTCCGGACGATGCGGCCGCCGAGCTCGCCGCGCTGATCGCTCGGCGAAGGTGAAGCCGGGAGCTAGTCCTCGTCCGGCCCGACGGGCCGCGAGGCCGACGAGGAGGGCGTGACCTTGCCCTTCTGCTCGGAGGTGCGCTCGAGCGGCTCCTGCTCCTCGGCCCGGTCCTCGAGGGCTGCGCGGTCGTCGGGCTCGCCCTGCTCGTCCTCGTCCTCGTCCTCGGCCTCGACCGCTTCGTTCAGGTTGTGCTCGGGGTCGCGGACGCCCTCGGCCTCCAAGCGCGCGACCTCCTCGGCCGAGGGCTTCTCGACCTCGGTGGTGGCCTGCAGCAGCATGGCGGCGACCGCGACGATGGCCGCGATCAGCACGAGCGCCGCGAGCACGGCGAAGACCCAGCCCCCGCCGGCCACGGCGACGACCAGCAGCACGATACCCAGGCCGGCGCCGCCCAGCACGAGCAGGAAGCGCGCCGCGCCCAGCGAGGCGAACCACCCGGGATCCGAGGGACGGCGCTCGCCGGCCGGTCTCGGCCATCGTCCAGCGGCTACCCACCGCCGTGGGCGGGCAAACGGCGCGCTGGCGCGCCTCAGAATCCGCGGTGCTCGCGGCGCACGTTGGCCCGCTCGCTCGTCCCGAGATGCCGCGCGACGGTGAGGCCCGCCGCGGTGATCCCGGCCGCGCCGAGCAGCGCCATCCATGCCCCGGTCGAGAGGCTCGTGTCGTCGGGGACCGACGGCGGCGGGTCGATGACCTGCACGAGGATGATCAGGAAGGCGATCCCCCCGACCAGGGGAAGCACGCGCGCCTCGCGCGGCCAGCCGTCACCGAGCGCGGCCGCGGCGCAGGCGCCGAAGGCGTAGACAGCCGCGGCGGCGATGAGGAGGTCGAGGATCTCGAACGCCGTCCAGCCGCTCACCCCCGGGCTCCACCACTCGACGAACAGGCTCACGAACAGCAGCAGGCCGGCGGCGAGCCCGCCGGCGGCGACGGCACGGTACGGCATCGCTCCTCCTTCGGCGCGGGACGCGCGAACCCTACCGCCGCGACAGGCGCGCGAACCCGAGCGCCATCACGACGTTGCCGGCTCCCGTCAGCCACAGCCCCCGCCCGCGCCCCGGGCCGCGAGATCGCCGGCGAGCGCGACCACAGCGCGTCGGTGGCGATCTCGGTCGCGCGCAGCCACGCGAGCGCCCACCAGTCGCGAGGCTCTCCACGCGCCGCGGCGACGTCGTGCGCGCCCGCGAAGGTCAGCCAGATCGGCCCGCAGCGCGGAACAGCTCGCGGGCGTCGCCGGACGGCGGGTCGTGGCCGAGCGCCCGCAGGGTGGCGTCGGGAGCCGCGATGGCGCCCGTGCCGAGACACAGGTCGAAGACGACCATGCCGCGGTTCAGAGCGCGCAGGCCGGCGGAGGCGTCCATCGCGCGAGCGAGCATATCCGGGCCGCGGGCTCGCGGAGATCGCGCGCGGACTCGCGGAATCACCATCTAGACTGGCCCGGGCATGCCGCCGAAGCAGCGCCAGATCAAGATCGAGCAGAAGAGCGCGCTGGCCGCGATGGAGCGGCTGGAGACCCGCTCCGACGAGGAGCTCGCGGCCGAGACGAAGTTCCGGGCCGCGGCGCAGGCGATCCTCGGCGCGCGCGCGGCCGAGCGCTACGACGCCAAGGCCTCGCGGGCCCACTTCCAGAAGGCGATCGCCGCCTCGCGCCCGCAGGAGCGAATGCAGCTTCGGCGCATGGCCAACGCCTCGCTCGCGCTGGCCGAGCGCCGCCCCGACGACCTCAAGGAGGCCGTCGAGCGGCTCGGCCAGGCCCCGCCCAGCGGTCGCCAGCTGCTCGCGCTGCGCGTCATGGGCCTCGTCGTGCCGCCGCCGGGCTCGAGCATCTGGGTCCGCCTGCGCGGCTGGGCGACCATCCTCGGCATCGTCGTCGCGCTGCTGGCCATCGGCCTCGGCATCGTCGAGCTCGTCTCGCTGCCCTTCGGTGGCGTGAGCGTCGCCGGCGGGCTGCTGCTCGGGGTGGTCGTCGTCGCGGCGGCGCTCGGCCTGCTCGCCCTGTTCGGCCGGCGCCGGCAGAAGCGCGCCCAGGCCAAGCGCGCGGCCGCCGGCCCACCAGGCGGCGGCCGCCGAAGTCAGTAGCCCTTAGCCCGCGCGGATCCGCACCCGCGAGATGACCACGGGCTCGGCCGGCTGCTCGGTCTGCGGGTCCGAGCGGATCTCGCCGATGTGCTCGACGACGTCGAGCCCCTTGGTCACCCTTCCGACCACCGCGTAGTCGGCCGGCAGCGAGAACGGCGGGCCGCTGGCGTCGTCGGCCGTGACGATGAAGAACTGGCTGCCCGAGGTGCCGGGCGCCTCGGTCTCCGTCTTGGCCATAGCGACGGTGCCGCGCGTGTAGCGCGTGGTCGCCGGCGGCGGCTCGACCACGGAGTAGCCCGGGCCGCCCGAGCCGTCGCCACGGGGGTCGCCCCCCTGGATCACGAAGCCGGACGAGATCCGGTGGAAGTCGAGCCCGTCGTAGAACCCGCGGCGCGACAGCGAGGCGAACGAGGCGGCGGTCCGGGGAGCGCGCTTGGTGTCCAGGGCGATGGTGAACGCGCCACAGGAGGTGCTCACCACCGCCGTCCACGTCCGCTTAGCCGCTAGCTCGCCCTTGGGCCTGGGCACCGCGCGCTCGGGCCGTGGGCGCGGACGAGCGACCTTGCGACAGGAGACGGTTCGGGCCGCGGGTGGCGCGCCGGCAGAGGTGGTGGCCTGCGGCGTGCTCACGGACGAAGCCTGCGAGCTGGAAGCAGCGCCGCCACCGCCCGAGCCGCAGCCGCCGGCGAGCACCGCGAGTGCGGCCGGCACGAGAAGGACGGCGAGCGGGCAGGCCGGGCGTCGCACGGCGGCGAAGCATAATCAGCGCCCGTGCCCCTCTCGCCACTCGTCCGCCGCTACGACCACGTGCTGCTCGACCTCGACGGCTGCGTCTGGGTGGGCGACGAGCCGACGCCCCGGGCCGCCGAGGCCGTAACGGCGATCCGCGAGGCCGGCAAGGGCGTCGCCTTCGTCACCAACGACACGCTGATGAACGTCGAGGAGTACGTCCGCAAGCTGTGGCGCCTGGGGTTCCGCGCCTCGCTGGAGGAGGTCGTCACGGCCGGGGCGGGCCTCCAGTTCCGGCTCGCCGAGCGCGGCGGGGGCAGCGCGTTCGTCATCGGCAGCCAGGCCGTCTTCCGCCACGTCGAGATGGCCGGGTTGCGCATCGTCAACGGGACCGATCTCGCACCCCGCGCCGACGTCGTCGTCGTCGCGCGCGACGACGCCCTGGACTACGCCGCGCTGCGGACCGCCGTGCAGGCGGTGGCGCGCGGCGCCGCGCTCGTCGGCGCGAGCCGCGACCCGAGCTTCCCGATGCCCGACGGGCCATGGCCGGGATCGGGCGCGCTGCTCGCCGCGGTCGAGTACGCGACCGGGCGTGTCGGCGCCACGGTGGGAAAGCCCGAGCCCGACCTGTTCATCACCGCACTGGACCGGCTCGGCCCGGGCCGCGCCCTGGTGATCGGCGACCGCCTGGACTCAGACCTCGCGGGCGCGCGCGCGGCGCAGCTCGACGGCGCGATCGTCCTGACCGGCGCCACCGACCGCGCCGGCGCCCAAGCCGCGGCGGATCCGCCCCCGGTCGCGGTGGCCGACACCCTCGCCGAGCTCGTGCTCGACGCGGAAGGGGGCTGAGCGATGCGCAAGCGCACCCACCACAAGCACTCCTCGAGCAAGGGCTACCGGCGGCTGCTCGACGCGCTCGCCGCCCACGAGGCGGTCCACAGCGTCGCGACGGGTCGCGTGAAGCCGCGCATGGGCTCGGGCCGCCCCGTCGCCGCGATCTCCAAGGTGCGCCCGGTGACCTCCGGGCTCTCGATCACCATCAACACCGACGGCGCGGTGATCGACGCCTACGTGGTCACCGACCGGCCCGACGAGGTCGCCGCGTTCATGCGCGAGCAGGGGTGGGCTCGGTGAGTCGCCGTGTCGCGCTGATCTACAACCCCTCGGCCGGCGGGGGGCGTGCGGCGCGCCGGGCCCCGCGCGTGGAGGCGACGCTCGCCGCCCTCGGCCTCCCCGTTCGAGCGGTTGCCACCGACCACCTGGAGCACGCCGAGGAACTGGCGCGCGAAGCTGCCGCCAACGGCGAGATCGCCGCCGCGCTGGGCGGCGACGGGCTGGTCGGCCGCGTGGCCGGCGCGCTGCGGGGCACCGACGGGCTGCTGGCGATCCTCCCCGGCGGGCGGGGCAACGACCTCGCGCGCGTGCTCGGGATCCCCTCCGATCTGACCCAGGCCTGCCGGGTCGTCGCGGAGGGGACGCCGACGCCGCTCGACCTGGGCGAGGTCGGTGGGCGCACGTTCATCGGGATCGCCAGCTGCGGCTTCGACTCGGACGCCAACCGCATCGCCAACGAGTCGCCCTCGCGGCTCGGCAACCTCGTCTACGCCTACGGCGCCCTGCGCGCCCTGGTCGGATGGACGCCGGCGGATTTCGAGGTCGAGCTCGACGGCGAACCGCTCCGCTACCGGGGCTGGAGCCTCGCGGCGGCGAACTCGAAGGCCTACGGCGGCGGCATGTTCCTCGCCCCCGACGCGCGGCTCGACGACGGGCTGCTCGACGTCGTGATCGTGCACGAGTCCACCAAGCGCCACTTCCTCGCACAGCTCCCGAAGGTGTTCAGGGGGACCCACGTCGGCGACGCGCACTTCGAGGTCCGCCGCGCGAAAGAGGTTGTTGTCAGCGCCGATCGTCCGTTCGCGCTGTACGCGGACGGCGACCCGATCGCGCAGCTGCCGGCGACGATCCGCGCCGTGCCGGCCGCGGTACGGGTGCTGCTCGCCCGATGACCGGGCCGCCGGGGGCCGCCGTGGTCTGGCACGACCTCGAGTGCGGCTCCTATCGAGCCGACCTGCCGCTCTGGTCGCAGCTCGCCCGCGAGCACGGCGGCCGAGTGCTCGACGTCGGCGCCGGCGCCGGGCGGGTGAGCGTCGAGCTCGCCCGGGAGGGGATCGAGGTGGTCGCTCTGGATCGCGACCCCGAGCTGCTCGGCGCGCTCGAGCGCCGCGCCCGGGGCCTCCCGCTCACGGCCGTGCTGGCCGACGCCCGCGACTTCTCGATCCCCCGTCGCTTCGGCCTGATCATCGCGCCGATGCAGACCGTCCAACTGCTCGACGGCCCCGCCGGGCGCGCCGCCTTCCTGCGCCTCGCGCGCGCCCACCTCGCGCCGGGCGGCGTGCTCGCCGCCGCGCTCGCCGAGGACCTGGAGGACTTCTCGGCCGACCTGCCGCTGCCGCCGGCCGACCTCGCCGTCCTGCACGGCTGGACGTGGCGCAGCCAGCCGACGGGCCTGCGCACCGACGGCGCCCGCGTCGCGCTGGAGCGCCTGCGGGAGGCCGTCGCGCCCGACGGCGCCTGCACGGTGACCCGCGACGTCGTGCACCTCGACCGCGTCGACGCGGACACGCTCGAGGACGAGGGAGCGTCGGCCGGGCTGCGCGTGCTCCCCCGCCGGGTCGTCGACGCGACGGAGGAGCACGTGGGCAGCGCGGTGGTGCTGCTGGGGGCCGGCGCTACTTGAGGTTGTTGGCGGCGAGGAACGCGCCCGCCACCTCCGCCGGCTGCTTCTTCTCGGTCTGCACGGCCGCGTTCATGCTGCGGATCGCCGGCTCGGTGAGCAGCCCGTTGACCTTGTTGACGACGGCCATGAACGCCGGGCCGCCGAGCGCCTGGTACTTCGGCTTGTTGATCACGAACAGGACGTTCTGGAAGCCGAACACGCCCTTGGGGTCCTTGAGGATCGTGTACTTGTTCGAGGCGAGCTGGGCGTCGGTGGTGAACACGTTGGCCGTGTCGATGTCGCCCTTGTCCAGCGCCGGGTACTGCAGGCCGCTGGCGAGCTGCTTGAACACGCCGTTGTCGATCCCGTAGACCTTCTTGATGCCCGCGAAGCCCACCGCGCGGTCCTTGAACTCCGGCCGGGCGCCGAGCGTGAACGTCTTGAGCTTCTTGAGGTCGGGAAGCGACGTGAGGCCGTTCTTGGCCCCGTAGGCCTTGAGGACCGCGATTGCGTCGACGTCCTCGAAGGGCGTCGGGTTGCTGGTCGCCTGGCCACGCCCGGCGTAGAACGCCTTGGCCAGGGCCGTCGTCTTCGCGGCGCTGCCCGTCAGCGTGTCGTCTCCCTTCACCGTCGCGACGGTCTCTCCCGTGTACTCGGGGTAGGCGTCGATCTTCCCGCTCGTGAGGGCCTTGTCGACGATCTCCGTCGCGCCGATGTTGCTCTTGACGGTGACCGTGTAGCCCTTGGCGCGCAGCGCCTGGGCGTAGAGCTCGCCGAGGATGAACTCCTCGGGGAAGTCCTTGGTTCCGATCGTGAGCCCGGGCTTGCCCTTGCCCGGCTGGTCCGAGCTCGCCTGCGACGAGCCCGTGTCCGAGCTGCTGCTGTCGTCGCTGCCGCATCCCGCCGCGACGAGCGCGACGAGCGCGACGATCCCGGCCGCGAGCAGCGCGAGCAGCCTTCCCTTGTGTCTGGCGTGCACTGAACGTTCCTCCTCTGTGTGGTTGAGCGTGAGGCGTCTCTCGGGGTCAGCTGCGACCTGCGATGACGGCGACGTCGTCGACCTGGGCGCCCGTCGCCGGCACGAGACCCTGCATCTCGGGCGCGACCTTGATGCCGCGAGGCGTCACCAAGCGCTGGACGATGGCGAACAGGCCGTCCACCGCGAAGGCGAGGACGACGACGACGAGCGTCGCGGCGATGACGCCCACGAGCTTGTAGGACGGCTGGTTGAGGATGATGTCGCCGAGCCCGCCGCCGCCGGCGATGGCCGCCAGTGGCGCGGTGGCGATGATGTAGACCGACGCGGTGCGCACGCCGGCGAAGATCAGCGGCCACGACAGGGGTAGCTCGACCCCGGTCAGGACCTGACGCTCGGTCATGCCCATGCCGCGCGCCGCCTCGACCGCGTCGGGGTCCACGTTGTCCACGGCCGTGAAGGAGTTGGTCAGGATCGGCGGGAGCGCGAGGGCCACGAGCGCGACCTGGACGTTGATCACGCTGAGGCCGAGGAACGCCAGGCTGATGGCGATCAGCGCGAGGCTCGGCAGCGCCCGGAAGACGTTGGAGACGTTGATCGCGACGAAGGAGCCAGCGTGACGGTGGCCGAGGAAGATCCCGAGCGGCAGCGCGACCACCAGCGAGATGAGGAGCGCGGTCGCCGAGATGCCGAGGTGGGAGATCGTCTTCTCGAGAAGCAGGCTGGCGTTGTCCGCGAAGAAGCTGATCAGCTGGCTCATGTCGCGCGCCTCCTGGCCCGCGCCCACGGCGTGGTGAAGCGCTGGACCAGGACGATCAGCACGTCCGCGATCAGGGCGAGGAGGATCGCGAGGATGCTCGCGGCCACGAACTCGGTGTTGGCCCCCGACTGGATCGCGCTGAAGATGGGCGCGCCGAGGCCCAGCGGCGTGATGAAGGCCGCGATGGTGGCGAGCGAGATCGTCGTCACCGTCGCTACCCGGACCCCGGCGATGATTGCCGGCATGGCCAGCGGCAGCTCCACCCGCCACAGCGTCTGGCGACGCGTCAGCCCCATCCCCGTCGCCGCCTCCTTGACGTCGTCGGGGACGTCGTGGAGACCGGTGAGCGTGTTGCGGAAGAGGATCAGCAGCGTGTAGGAGACCAGCGCGATCTCGATGCTCAACCAGCCGATCCCGGTGATCGGCACCATGATCTGGAAGAAGGCGATGCTCGGGATGGTGTAGAAGAGCGCCGAGAGGTTGGCGAAGGGCAGCTCGAAGCCGCGGCGGCGATGGGCGATGAGCGCCGCGGTGAACGCGATGGCGAAGCCGATGACCATCGCGATCAGCGTCATCCGGATGTGCTCCCCGACACGGGGGAGGAAGCGCTCGTCGAAGTTGTCGACGAACCAGTGGAAGCAGAACTTCCCGTTGGTGCGGATGCACTCGTCGCCCCGCCCGAAGTTCGGGATGACGGGACCCTGCTGGGCCAGGACCGCGCTCACGCGACCGCTTCCTCACGGCCCGAGGCGAGCAGCCGGCTGACCGCGTCGAGGGTCAGGTAGCCGCGCACCTCGCCGTCCTCGTCACGCACGACGAGCGCGCTCGCCCCCTCGGTCAGCATCAGCGAAAGCGCGTCGCGCAGGGTGACGTCGCTGTCGGCCTCCGCGTGACGAGCCCCGTTCGCGCTCGGCGCCTTGAGCAGCTCGATGTCGGCCAGCCGGCGCAGCCCGAGGCGCTTGAGCCCGCGGTCCGCGCCGACGAAGTCGGCGACGAAGTCGTCGGCCGGGTTGGCCAGGATCGCCTCAGGAGTGTCGAACTGGGCGAGCTTGCCACCGTGGCGCAAGAGGCAGATCCGATGCCCCATCGTGATCGCCTCGTCGATGTCGTGGGTGACGAAGACGACCGTCTTGCGCACCTCGCGATGCAGGCGCAAGAAGTCGCTCTGGAGCTTCTCCCGGGTGATCGGGTCGATCGCACCGAAGGGCTCGTCCATGAGCATCAGCGGCGGGTCGGCGGCCATCGCGCGAGCCAGCCCGACGCGCTGGCGCTGGCCGCCTGAGAGCTGGGCCGGATAGCGCCGCGCGTAGTCGTCGGGGCTGAGCCCCACCAGCTCGAGCAGCTCGCGCGATCGCTCGCGGATGCGCGGCTTCTTCCAGCCGAGCAGCCGCGGGACGGTTCCGATGTTCCCTTCGACCGTCATGTGCGGGAAGAGCCCGATCTGCTGGATGACGTAGCCGATCCCGCGGCGCAACTCGGTGAAGTCGAGGTCCTTGACGCTCTGCCCGTCGATGGTTATGTCGCCCTCGGTGATCGAGATCAGCCGGTTGACCATCTTCATCGCTGTCGTCTTGCCCCCACCGGACGGGCCGATGAGCACGCAGATCTCGCCGGCCGGGACGGTGATCGAGAGGTCGTCGACCGCCGGCTGCGGATTGTCGCCGTAGCGCTTGGTGACGTGATCGAAGACGATCTCGGCCGCCTGCGCCTGCGACGACGGCCCCTCGGACTGGGCAGAGTCAGGTGAAGTCAAGAGGCGTCCCCCTCCTAGGGAACGGAAATTCTACCCGCTGGACCCGAAGCCGCGTGCCCCCCGCTCGCTCCCCGCGAGCTCCTGGGCCTCGGCGACGGGCGCCAGCTCCACCCTGACGACGACGAGCTGGGCGATCCTGTCGCCCACCTCCACGGTGAACGTGTCCCGGGGGTCGGTGTTGAGCAGCAGAACCCGCACCTCCCCGCGATAGCCGGCGTCGATGAGTCCTGGCGCGTTGGCGATGGTGATCCCGTGACGGGCGGCGAGACCCGAGCGCGGGAGCACGAGGCCTGCGCAGGCCGTCGGGATCTCGACGGCCAGGCCGGTGCCGACCGACGCCCGGTCCCCCGGGCGCAGGCTCGCCGCCTCGGCCGCAGCGAGGTCGAGTCCGGCGTCGCCGTCGTAGGCGCGGACCGGAAGGGTGGCGTTGCCTGAGAGGCGGCGGACGCGCAGCGGCGAGGCCCCGCTCACGCGCGCGCGTCGACCGCGTAGCGCTCGTAGCGCTCGGCCAGGGCGGCGGGCAGGCGGGCCGAGACGCGCACGCCGTCGGCCGTCTCCTCGCGCTCGAGGTCGCCGGCGACCTCGTGGAGCTCGGCGAGCCGCCCGCCCTCGTCGTAGGGCACGAGCAGCTCGACGGGCCGCAGCAGGCGGTCGAAGGCCGTAGCGACCCGCTCGCGCAGAGCGTCGAGCCCTTCGCCCGTCTCGGCCGAGGCGAGCACCGCCCGCGGGTGGCGGAAGCGGATCTCGCGACGGCGCTCCTCGTCGAGGAGGTCGGCCTTGTTGAGCACGAGCAGCCTCGGCGTGGCGCCGGTGCCGATCTCCTCGAGCACGTCGTCGACCGCCCGGACCATGTCGCTGAGCTCGTCCTCGGGGGCCGAGGCGTCGACCACGTGCACCAGCAGGTCGGCGAGCGTGGTCTCCTCAAGGGTGGCCGCGAACGCGTCGACGAGCTGGTGGGGCAGCTTGCGGATGAAGCCGACGGTGTCGGTGACCAGGTACGCGCGCCCGTCGTGGCGCATCGTGCGGGTCGTCGGGTCCAGGGTGTGGAAGAGGCGGTCGCGGACCCCGACGTCCGCGCCCGTCAGGGCGTTGAGCAGCGTCGACTTCCCGGCGTTGGTGTAGCCGGCGAGGGCGATCCGCGGCAGGTGCGCGCGCTCGCGCTCGCGGCGCATCGTGCCCCGATGGCGCCCGACCTCGCGCAGACGGCGCTTGAGCGCCGAGATGCGGTCGCGGGCGAGCCGGCGATCGGTCTCGATCTGGGTCTCGCCCGGGCCCCTGGTGCCGATGCCGCCGTCGATGCGGCCCGCGCCCAGGCGCTCGAGGTGGGTCCACAGGCCGCGCATGCGCGCGAGGTTGTACTCGAGCTGGGCGAGCTCGACCTGGAGCTTGCCCTCGGCCGTGTTGGCGTGGCCGGCGAAGATGTCGAGGATGATGGCCGTCCGGTCGATGACCGGGATCCCCAGCTCGGACTCGAGGTTGCGCTCCTGGCGCGGGCTGAGCTCGTCGTCACAGGCGACGACGTTGGCGTCGGCGCTCTGGAGCAGCGCCTTGAGCTCTGAGAGCTTGCCCGAGCCCAGGTAGGTGTTGGGGTGGGGCTGGTCGCGGTGCTGGACCAGCTCGCCGACGGAGGCGACTCCGGCCGTGCGCAGCAGCTCGCGCAGCTCGGAAAGGTCGTCGCCCTCGCGCAGCGCCGCGATGAGGACGGCCCGCTGCCGGGCCCTGCCCTGCTCTCTGTTGCCGTTGCGCGTGGGCGCGCTTCGTCCGTTGCGGCTGCGATTCAAGTCACTCCCATTGTAGTGGCGAGGACGACGCCGACCCCGACGTAGACTCGCGCCCGTGCCCCACCTGATCCTCGGCCCCCACCTGCGCTACGTCGGCGAGCACGAGGCGACCATCTGGGTCGAGACCGACGAGCCGTGCGAGGTCGAGGTGCTCGGGCGCCGCGAGCGGACGTGGCGCGTCGGCGCGCACCACTACGCGCTCGTGACGGTCGACGGCCTGCAGCCCGGATCGAGCACCCGCTACGAGGTCGCCCTCGACGGCGAGCGGGCGTGGCCGCCGGAGGGGGCCGACTTCCCGCCCTCAGTGATCCGCACCCTCGATCCGCGGGCGACCGTCCGCCTCGCCTTCGGGTCCTGCCGGGTGAGCCTGCCCCACCACCACCCCTACTCGATGCGCAAGGACCACGACGCCCGCGGCCGCGAGGTCGACGCGGTCTACGCGCTCGCCATGCGCATGCGCTCAGGGCCCCACGAGCGCTGGCCCCACGTGCTGCTCATGCTCGGGGACCAGGTGTACGCCGACGAGACCTCGCCCGGCGCCCACGGCTTCATCCGCGGCCGGCGCGACACCTCTATCGAGCCGGGGCTGCAGGTCTCCGACTTCGAGGAGTACACACGCCTGTACTACGACGCCTGGAGTGCTCGGTCGAGCGCGAGCTGGACCGAGCCGGCAGGCCC
This sequence comes from uncultured Actinomycetes bacterium, assembly GCA_963728925.1. Classification (GTDB taxonomy): domain Bacteria; phylum Actinomycetota; class Thermoleophilia; order Solirubrobacterales; family Solirubrobacteraceae; genus JBBPZA01. Next base: position 25,279 of record CAVSMB010000003.1, read on the forward strand.
GCGGCCACCGCGTCAATCGCGCAGGCTGCCCAGCCGCTCGACGGCTTCTTTGAGGCGGGCATCGGGGGTAGTGAGGGAGATGCGGAACCAGCCCTCGCCGTGCGGGCCGTAGGCGCCGCCCGGCGAGATCACCACGCCGGTCTCCTCGAGCACGTGCTCGCAGTAGGCCGCCGACGACGGGTAGCCCTCGGGGATGGGCGCCCAGACGTAGATCGTCGCCCTGGGCGCCTTGACGTCCACGCCGGCGTCGCGCAGCGCGGCGACGACGGCGTCGCGGCGACGCTGGTAGGTCCCGCACATCTCGGCGACCTCGCCGTCCCCGTCGGGCGAAAGCGCGGTGATCCCGGCGAGCTGGACCGCCTCGAAGAGCCCCGAGTCGACGTTGGACTTCAGGCGCCAGTACTCGGAGATCGCCTCGGCGTTGCCGACGATCGCGCCGCAGCGCCAACCGGTCATGTTGTAGCCCTTGGAGAGCGAGAAGACCTCGACGCCGACCTCGCCGGCGCCAGGCGTCTGGAGGAACGACGGCGCGCGGTAGCCGTCGAAGGTGATCTCGCTGTAGGCGTTGTCGTGGACCACGAGGACGTCGTGCTCGCGGGCGAAGGCGACGACGTCCTCGAAGAAGCCGTCGGGCACCACGGCGCCGGTCGGGTTGTTCGGGTAGTTGAGGTACATGAGGCGGGCGCGCTCGAGCGCCCCGGCGTCGATCGCACCGAGGTCCGGGACGAACCCGCGCTCGGGGTCGAGCGGCATAAGGACGGGCTCGGCGCCCACGATCAGCGGCCCGCCGGTGTAGACGGGGTAGCCGGGGTCCGCCGCCAGCGCGACGTCCCCAGGGTCCAGGAAGGCGAGGTTGAGGTTGAAGATGCACTCCTTGGCTCCGAGGACCGGCATCACCTCGCTCTCGCGGTCCAGGCGCACGTCGAAGCGGCGCTCGTAGAAGTCCCCGACGGCCTCGCGGAAGTCCGCGCGCCCGCGATTGGACGGGTAGCGGTGGGTCTCGCGCTCGCTCACCGCCTCCTGCATCGCCTCGACGATCAGGGCCGGCGTCGGGTGGTCGGGGTCGCCGATGCCCAGGCTGATGACGTCGACGCCCGCCTCGCGCTTGGCGGCGACCTTGCGCTCGAGCTCGGCGAACAGGTAGGGCGGGATCCGTTCCAGGCGCTTGCTCGGCTTCATGGGCGGTCGATCTCCTCGATGAACTCGTCGCTGAGCTCGCCCCGGTAGACGGGCACGGCCCAGCCGGTCAGCGTGACGTGCAGATCCTCCTCCACCGCGACCTCGAGCTCCCCGCCGTCGAGCCGCACGGTGACGGGGCTGTCGCCTCCGCGCAGGACGTGGGCGACGGCGGCGCCCGTCGCGCCGGTCCCCGAGGAGAGCGTCTCCCCCACCCCGCGCTCGAAGATCCGCGTGCGGACGGTCTTCGCGTCCTGCACGTGCGAGAAGGAGACGTTGGTGCGATTGGGGAACAGCCCCGAGCGCTCGATCGGCGGCCCGAGGACGCCGAGGTCGAGCTCCTCGAGGCCCTCGCCGACGAGGATCGCGCACTGCGGGTTCCCGACGGAGACGTGCTGGAAGCGCCACTCGCGGCCGTCCGCCTCCACCGTCCCCGTCCCGTCCTCGGGGCCCTGCGGGTAGTCCTTGGAGCGCATCCGGGCGCGGCCCATGTCCACGCGGCACGTGGCCGGCCCGGTGATCGTCGGCCTGATCTCGCCCGCCGCGGTCTGGATGGAGAAGGTGTCGACGTCCGTCCAGCCCCGGCGGCGCAGGTAGAGGATCGCCTCGCGCGCGCCGTTGCCCGACAGCTCGGCCTCGGAGCCGTCGGGGTTGAAGATCCGCACGCGGGCGACGAAACCGCGTTCGTCGGGAGGCTGCAGCAGCAGCACCCCGTCGGAGCCGACGCCCGTGTGCGGCGCGCAGATGCGGCGGACGCGCTCGGCGGTGAGCTCGAAGGGCAGGTCGTCGCGCTCGACGATGACGTAGTCGTTGCCGAGCGCCTGCCACTTCTCGAAGGGGACGGCGGCCATGCGGTCGCGGACCTTAGAGGAGCTCGAGGATCCGGCGGGCGACGTCCTCGGGTCCGCGGCGGGTCACGTCGATGACGTGGACGCCCGAGAGCTTGCGCATCCACGCGAGCTGGCGCCGCGCGTACTGCCGCGTGCGCCGCTTCATCGCCTCGACGTCGCCCGCACGCAGCTCGCTGAAGCCCAGAGCCTTGCGCGCGGTCGGCGAGGCTCCGGCGGCGGCGGCCTCGCGCACCTCCTCGGCCGCACCGGCGGCGACCATCTCGTCGACGCGAGCGTCGATGCGCTGCACGAGGGCGTCGCGGCGCATGGTCAGGCCGACGAGCACGGTCGGACGGCGCGTCTCGGCGGTCCACAGCTGCGACTCGCCGCCGGGCTGCTCGAGCACACCGGCCTCGAGCAGCTCGAGGCCGCGGACCACGCGGTGACGGTCGTTGGGGTCCACGCGACGGGCGGCCCACGGAGCGCGGCGCGCGAGCTCTGCGTGCAGCTCGCGCGGCCCGCGCTCCTCGAGGTCGCGCGCGAGCCGCTCGCGCGTCCCGGGCGGGGGCGCCGGGCGCAGGTCGAGATCGGCGAGCGCGGCCCGCAGGTAGAGGCCGGTGCCGCCGACCACGATCGGCCGGCGACCCTCCTCGAGCAGCGCGTCGATCTCCGTGTGGGCGCGCTCGGAGTACTGGGCGACCGAGAACGTCGCCTCGACGGGCACGATGCCGACGAGCCGGTGCTCGAGCGCCGCCCGCTCGTCGTCGCTCGCCGCGCCGGTCAGCACGCCGAGCCCCTCGTAGACCTGGAGCGCGTCGGCCGAGACGGCCACCGGGTCCTCGCCGCGCTCGCGCAGCAGCGCAGCGAGCGCGATGGCCACGGCGGTCTTGCCGATGGCGGTTGGGCCGAACAGGGCGACCACGGCGAGGTCGGGCATCGCACGGGAGTATGGTCATCGCATGGTCCGGATCGGGGCTGGCCTGTCCACCACGCCGGACGCCCGCGTCGGCGCCATCGAAGCGGCGACCTGCGCCCGCGAGGGCCTCGCGGGCGAGCACGCCGACCTCGTCGCCGTGTTCGCGTGCGGAGCGCACCTCGCCGCGCCCGAGGCGACGCTCGAGGGCATCCACGAGGCGCTGATGCCAAGGCACGTGGTCGGCTGCGGCGCCGGCGGCGTGCTCGCCCGCGGCCGCGAGATCGAGGGGGGGACGGCTGTCGCGGTGTGGGCGGCGGCGCTGGGCGGCGGAAGCGCCGAGCCGTTCCACGCGAGCGCCACGCGCGACGAGGAGGGTGTCAGCGTGTCGGGGATGCCCGACCTCGAAGGGGCGTCGGCCGCGGTGCTGCTCGCCGACCCCTACTCCTTCCCCACCGACGGCGTCCTGCGCGACCTCGCCGAGAGCGTGCCGGGCGTGCCGATCGTCGGCGGCCTTTCGAGCGCGCGGACGCTCGACGGCGCGGGCGCGCTGTTCTGCGGCGACCGGCTGGTCGAGAGCGGCGCGGTGGGCGTGCGCCTCGACCGCGTGGACGTGCTTCCCTGCGTGTCGCAGGGCGCAGCGCCTTTCGGCCCGGAGATGACGATCACCGCGTCCGAGGGCCACGTCATCCACGAGCTGGCGGGCAAGCCGGCGCTCGAGCGCGTGCGCGAAGTGGTCGAGGCGCTCGAGGTGGACGAGCGCGACATGGTCGCCCACGGGCTCCTCGTGGGCATCGTCACCGGCGAGGCCAAGCCCGATTACGGGCGCGGCGACTTCCTCGTGCGCAGCCTGATCGGCGCCGACCCGGCGCGCGAGACCATCGCCGTGGGGGCGACGGTGCGCGAGGGTCAGGTCATCCGCCTTCACGCTCGCGACGCCGGCTCGGCCGACGACGACCTGCGTGAGTCGCTCGACGTCCGCGCCCGCGCGCTCGGCGGTCCCGCCGCGGGCGCGCTGGTCTTCACCTGCAACGGCCGCGGGCAGGCGATGTTCGACGAGCCTGACCATGACGCCGGCACGCTCGAGGCTGCGATGCCGGGCACGCCGGCGGCGGGCTTCTTCGCTGCCGGAGAGATCGGGCCGGTGGGGCCCGAGAGCTACCTCCACGGGTTCACCGCGACGGTCGCCCTCTTCGCGGCGTAGGCCGGTGCGGCTCGGCGGCGCTCGCACGCTCGTGACCGGCGCCACGGGGGGTCTCGGGCACGCGATCGCGCGCGCGCTCGCCGCGCGCGGGGCGAGGCTGGTGCTCAGCGGCCGGCGGGCCGACGTGCTCGAGCCGCTCGCCTCCGAGCTGGGCGCGGAGGTCATCGCCGCCGACCTCGCGCAGCGCGAGGCGGTCGCGCGGCTCGCCGAGCGAGCCGGCGCCGTCGACGTGCTGGTGGCCAACGCAGCGGTCCCCGCCTCCGGGCGCCTCGACGACTACACCGAAGAGCAGATCGACCGCGCGCTGGACGTGAACCTCCGTGCGCCGATCGTGCTCGCCCGCCGCCTGGGTGACGGGATGGTGGCGCGGCGCTCGGGCCATCTGCTGTTCGTCTCCTCCCTGTCGGGCAAGGTCGCCAGCTCGGGCTCGTCGCTGTACTCCGCGACGAAGTTCGGCCTGCGCGGCCTCGCGATGGGCCTGCGCCAGGACCTGCGCGACGAGGGCGTCGGGGTCTCGTGCGTCTTCCCGGGGCCGATCGCCGACGCGGGGATGTTCGCCGACACCGGCGTGCAGCTGCCGCGCTTCGCCGGGCGCCGCGGGCCCGAGGACGTCGCGGCCGCGGTGGTGCGGGCCATCGAGCACGACCGGGCCGAGATCGACGTGGCGCCCCTCCCCCTGCGCCTGGGCGCCGCCGCGGCGGGCGCGGCGCCGTCGGCGGTCGTGCGCCTGCAGCAGCGGCTCGGGTCCGACGCGATCGCGCGCGACGTCAGCGAGGCCCAGCGGAAGAAGCGCTAGGGCGAGGCTCGGCGGGCGGCGCGTCGCTCGCCGTCACATGGTGGATCGCCATCAGCACCTCGTCGGCCAGCCGTGGGCCGTCGGAGGCGAGCTGCGGGGTGGCGAGGATGCGCACGACGACCTCGTCGCCGTCGACCTCCTCGAGCACGATCCGCGGCCTGCCGCGGGTCGGGACGGTGACGCGCTCGTCGAGCAGGTCCTGCACGTCGCTCGGGTTCACCCCGACGCGCAGCCGCGCGCGCAGGTCGACGGAGTCGGGCTCGCGCAGCGGCGTGATGGACTGCGCCAGGACGGCGCTGTTGGGCACCATGTGCGTGTCCTCGCCGTCGGCCAGGACGGTGTAGAGCAGGCCGAGCGAGCTCACGACGCCCTCGACGGCGATGCCGCCGCCCTCGAGCTTTACGCGCTCCCCGACCCGGAAGGGCCGCGCGCTGAGCAGCACCATCCCGGCGATCAGGTTGCCGAGCGTCTGCTGGGCGGCGAGGCCGATGATCACCGCCGTGAAGGCGCCGCCGACGGCGAGCGATCGCAGGTCGAGCCCCGCGATCCGCAGCGCGACGAGCAGCGAGATGCCGACCGTGGTCAGGCGGATGATGAAGCCGAATGTCCCGGCCGTCCCGGGATCCATCCGGCGGAAGAGGTTCGGGGCCATCGCGCGCCCGATGTCCCGGGCCAGGGCCCAGCCGAGGACCACCAGCGCGATGACCGTGCCGATGCGGACCTCGCGATCCCAGTCCGGGCCGAAGATGCTGTCGCGGTAGCCGTACACGAGCAGCACCGCGGTGAGCAGCGGGACGATGACGAAGATCTGGCGGCGGGCCTTGCGGGCCTCCTTCTGGCTGAGCTGCTTTGAGAGCCCGGCCTCCTCCCAGGCGTGACTTCGGGTCGCGAACATGTCGCGGACGTGGCTGGGGGTGTTGCGGCGAAAGACGCTCATCGGCTCGTCGACCCACCACGCCTGGCCGTCGGGATCCTGGCCGGGCTCTTCAGCCCCGGGTCTGCGCGCGTCGCCGTCGGGGTCGCGCGGCACGTCGCCGCCGGGAACGCGCGACGCCGGCTGCCGTCCTGCCGGCGCAGTAGCCGGGTGGGTCTCCGACGATAGCGGCTGCGCGCCGCCAGCTTCTCGAGGCGCTCGTGGGGCGGGATCGCGGTCGCCGGGCATGCTCAAGCCTCCCAGCTCTCCCTGATGTTCACGACGGTGTCGGCGACCATCGACTGGCTCCCTTGGTCGGTCCTGTGAGGCTTACCCGCAGCTGTCGGGCGCACGCCACCATCAGAAGAGTGACCCCTGGCGCGGCGGAGCGGGCGCTGAGGGCGGCCGGCCTCGATCGTCGCCACCCTCCCACAGGCTCTGGGACGCCGCCCCTTCGTGGCCGGCGCTCTCGGGTGCCGGGTCGCGCTCCCTGGCCCCGCGCAGCGGCGTCAGGCACCCGCCGGTCTCCCGCGCGCCGCGGGGACGGACCAGGGCCGAGAGGCGCTCGCGCTCGGCCTGCGGGGCGTAGGCCCCGCGGCGGTAGAGCTCCTCGTAGCGCGGCACGAGGTCGGGGCGCTGGGCGCGCAGCCAGTCGAAGAAGATCCCGCGCACCTCCCCGCGCAGGTGCAGAGCGATCCCGCCGACGTGCGTCGCCCCGGCCTCCGCGCACAGGTCGAGGATCTCTGCCACCTGCTCGGGCGCGTCGTTGACGCCGGGCATCAGCGGCGCGACGAGGACTCCCGTCGGGATTCCGGCGCGGTTGAGCTCGGCGACCGCCTCGATCCGCGCGCGCGGGTTCGGCGTCCGCGGCTCGGTGGCACGCCACGCCTTCTCGTCGAGGGTCGGGATCGACAGGTTCGCGGTGAACCCGACTCGCGCCGCAAGCTCCTTGAACAGCTCGATGTCGCGCAACAGCAGCGGTGACTTCGTGAGCACGGAGCACGGCGTGTCGCTGTCGCGCAGCGCAGCCCAGATGTCGGGCATCAGCCGGTAGCGCGACTCGACCCACTGGTAGGGATCGGTGTTCGTCCCGATGGCGACGTGCTCGCGCCTCCACCCCGGCTTGGCCAGCTCCACCCGCAGCACCTCGGGCGCGTTGACCTTGACGACGATCTCGCGCTCGAAGTCCCGACCGGCGTCCATGTCGAGATACGTGTGGGTGGGGCGAGCGAAGCAGTTGTGGCTGATCACGCCGTTGGCGATGAAGTCCCCGGTGCCCGTCGTGATGTCGTAGAGCGGCATCTCCACGCCGAGCGGCTCGACGGAGATGACCCCAAGCCGAGCGTCCGACTTGACCGCCATACCGTTGATCGTCCGCTTGCGGGTGATCGCGGGGTCCACGGTGTGGAAGAACCGAAGACGCTCGCGCAAGCCGCCGCGGAGCCGGACCACGCGGAGGCCGTTGGCCAGGCCGGGGTCCTCGAGCGCGAAATCGAAGTCCAGAGCCTCGAGGCTCTCGACAATCATGCGGATGATCGCCATATCTGTATTCGAAATCCGGAATATGCCTTGGCTGTGGCTTCCCTCGGCGTCGTAGATGCCGGCCAGGAACCCCTTCCGCCAGTCGTCGCTGGGCGACCACGGCCAACGGATTGCATCGACGATTCGCGTTACACGAGTGGCCCCCCTGGCGCGGATGGCCCACACGGGCTCGAACCGGCCGTGCGCGCGCTGAAACAGGTATTCGCCGGTCTCGACCGCGATGTCGCGGAGGTACGCACGGATCCTGAGCAAAGCCTCGAAGTCGACCAGAGCCAGGCGGGACGCGTTCGAGGCGCGGCCATCCGAGGGTTTCGTCCTGACATGACCATCTCCGCGCACCGTCCCGCAGAGGTATCCACGCCGGTAGTCGTCGCTCTCCTCAGGAGCTGCAGCGAAGCCTCCCGTACCGACCAGCCCGTTGTTCGTCGTCAGATACGGTCGCTGCAGCGGGCCGCCCATCGAACCGGTGACGTACTTCCAACCACGATCGCTCAGGAAGCGGTGGTCCCCGCTCGCGATCAATTCGGTTCCGTCTTCGACGATGATCCTGTGCGCGGGTTTCGTCGTTGACCAGTGCGCGTGAACTGTCGTCGTCACGTACCGTCGGTGTCGACCCACGCCCACGGTTCCCACTACGCCGTCGCCGGCGCGAAGATCTCGAAGTGCCTTCGGCCGGCCATCCGCCATCAGGATCGGCGTGTCGCCGCCCATACAGAACACGCATGCATGGCTGCATCCCCTGTACGGGTTGATGGTCCACCGGAAGGGCATCCGGGAGGCCTTGGGAACGCGGTTGAGTGCCGACTTGGCCCGCACTTCGTAGAAGCGGGTGTCCAGCGCCTCGGGCGCGTCGAAGGTGCGGACCACCGCGGGCTCGCGGTAGCCCGGCAGAGTCCGCGCCTCATCGGCCTCGACGAGCAGGTTGTCCCAGCGCACGAACACATGTTCCCACTCGGTTCAAGCGGGGATGGCGCGGCACGACGTTCCCTAGTGGTGGGTCTTGGAAGTGGTGTTGGTCATGCGGCGAGCGGCTTGCCGGTGTAGGTCCAGGCGAAGGGTTTGGCGGTGAGGTTGTAGTGCTCGACGAAGGTGAGCATTTGGACGGCGAGGTCGTGGGGGCTGGTGAACTGCCCGTGGCGGAGCAGGCGGCGGGCGAGGATCGAGAAGAACATCTCGACCTGGTTGAGCCACGAGGCGTGCTTGGGCGTGAACACGAAGCGCCAGCGCGGGTGCTCGTCCAGCCATGCCTCGACGGCCTGGGTCTTGTGCGTGGAGAGGTTGTCGAGCACGGCGACGACCTGCCGGCCGACGGGGATCTCGGCGTCGAGCTGGTCGAGGAAGGCGATGAAGTTCCACTGGTTGCGGGTGGGGGCGGTCATCCCGGACACCTCGCCGGAGTGCACCTGCAGGGCGGCGAACAGGTTCTGGGTGCCGTTGCGCAGGTACTCGCTGTCGCGCCGGGCGGGACGCCCGGGCGCCGGGAGCGTGTCGCGGCGCGCCGGTTCGCGCGCCGCGATCGAGGTCTTCTCGTCGACCGAGACGACGATCGCGTTGGCGGGCGGGTCGACGTAGAGGCCGCAGACTTCGGCGGCCTGGGCGTCGAACTCGGGGCCGAGCTCGCTCATCACCCACTGCTCGGTGACGTGCGGACGCAGGTCGGCTTCGGCGAGGATTGCCTGGGCGCGCGAGGCCGACATGCCGACCTGCTCGGCCAGCTCGGCCAGCGTCCAGCGCTCGCGCCGCACCCCGCCTTCGGTGTCCGGCGGCCGGGTACAAGCCAGCGCGATCAACCGCGCGCGGACCGCTTGATCATGCGTCAGCGGCCGCCCCGACTTGGGCCGGTCATGCAGCCCGTCAAGCCCTTCGCGCTCGTAGCGGGCGCGCTGACGACGCGCGGTCTCCGGCACACACCCGACGCGCTCAGCGATCTCGCCGGCCGGCCGGCCGTCGGCGGCCAGCAGCACGATCTGCGCGCGCTCTACCAGCCGCCGCTCAGCCGTGCGCGAGTTGGCCAGCTTCTCCAGCACCGGCCGGTCCTCCGCCGCAACCTCGATGCACTTCGCATGCGCCGCCACGTTCGCCTCCATCGTCGCCCAACCAGAACGACAAGGCGATTCACCCACACCCCAACAACCTCCTGCAAGTGCCACAGAACTTGCAGGACCGACCACTAGGCGTACACCCCGTCCAGCCACGCCTTGAGCGCCGCCTCGCGCGCCGCAGCGTCGACGCCGTCCGTGAACGCGTGCGCGCTCATCCCGACGACGCTGCCGAAGTGGTTGCGCCCGAAGAAGCGGTACAGGCCGTCGTCGGTCCGGACGCCGAGGAACTCCGGCGTGGAGTAGTCGATGACGCCGTCGAGCGTGCCGGCGTCGCCGAGCGACGCATGGACCGCATCGCCCACGCTCGCGTCCGCGGACACGCCGAGTGCGGCGCGCAGCGCCTCCATCGCGTCCGGCGTTCCGGCGGCCTCGGGCCCCTCGATGCCGGACGACGGCTGGCCGACGTACGTGACCCCGCGGCCGTTGAAGTGCTCGAGGTACTGCCCGAGCGTGTGGAGGTAGAAGTCCGTGTGGGCGCCGATGGCGTCGTACTGGTCCTCCCACCCGTCGGCGAGAATCCCGCTGTGGACGTAGCGCAGGTGCGCCGTGCCGCCGTCGCGGGCCTCGCGAGGCGCGCGCTCCAAGACGAGCGCGCTCAGGCCGCCGCGCTCAGGCCGCCGCGCCGGCGAGCAGCGAGGCCTCGCCGGCGAGCGTCTGGCTCGTCGCGCTGGTGATGCGAACGTCGACGAGGTCGCCGGGGGCGGCGAGGCCGTCGAAGTTCACGACCTTGTTGTGGCGCGAGCGGCCGCGCAGGCGCGAGGGGTCGGTGCGCGAGGGGCCCTCGACGAGCACCCCGAGCGTGCGTCCGACGAAGCGCTGCGCGCGCTCGTGGGCCCGGCGCTGGACGACCTCGACAAGCCGCTCCATGCGCGCGACCGCGACCTCGTGGTCGACCCGGCCGTCGAGCGTCGCCGCCTCGGTCCCGCGCCGCGGCGAGTAGATGAAGGTGAAGGCGCCGTCGTAGCCCACCTCCTCGCACACCTCGAGGGTCTGCTCGAAGTCCGCCTCGGTCTCCCCCGGGAAGCCGACGATCACGTCGGTGGTGATCGCGCAGTCGGGCACGTGCTCGCGGATCAGCGCCACGCGGTCGAGGTAGCGCTCGCGCGAGTAGGTGCGGCGCATCGCCTTGAGGATCCGCGAGGACCCGGCCTGCAGCGGCAGATGGACGTGCTCGCACAGCGACCGCAGCCGCGCGTGCGCGAGGACGACGTCCTCGCGCATGTCCTTGGGGTGCGGGCTCGTGTAGCGCAGGCGCTCGAGCCCGTCGATCGCGTCCAGTCGCTCGAGGAGCTGCGCGAAGGAGCAGGGCGGCGCGCCGCGGCGCCCGAGATCGCGGCCGTAGGCGTTGACGTTCTGGCCCAGCAGGGTCACCTCGCTCACGCCTTCGCGCACGAGCGCCTCGACTTCGGCGGCGAGCTCCTCGGCCGAGCGCGAGACCTCTCGCCCGCGCGTCGAGGGCACGATGCAGTAGGAGCAGCGCATGTTGCAGCCCACGCTGATCTGCACCCAGCCCTGGAAGTCGCGGGCCCGCTTGGCGGGGAGGTGGCCGGTGAAGCCCTCGAACTCGAAGAAGCCCTGGGCGGTGAGCGAGTCCGAGGTCAGGAACTCGGCGAGCTTGTGCACCTGGCCCGGGCCGAAGGCGACGTCGACGAAGGGGAAGCGGCGGAAGACCTCCTCCTTGACCGACTGCGCCCAGCACCCGCCGACCCCGATCACCGTGCCCGGCCGGTCGCGCTTGAGCCGCCGGGCCTCCCCGAGGTGGCCGATGAAGCGCTCGTCGGCCTTCTCGCGGATCGAGCAGGTGTTGAAGAGTATCAGGTCGGCCTCGTCGCGTGCCGGCGCCTCGGCGTACCCGAGCGACTCGAGCATGCCCTTCATGCGCTCGGAGTCGTGCTCGTTCATCTGGCAGCCGAACGTCGTGAGGTGGTAGCGCAGCACGACGGCCAAGGGTACCCCGGCCGCCGTGCCCGCTCCCGGAGAGCGGTCAGTTGTCGATGACCGTGTAGTGGAAGGTGACCGGCGGCAGGTCGATGGCCGCGGCGCCCACGTTGCAGACGACGACGCGGATGAAGCCGTTGGCCACTGCGGCCTGGCCGTAGACCGTGACCGCTGCGGCAACCGGGTTGTAGTCGGCCCGTGGCGACACGGTGACCTGGTCGGTCGTCGTTGCGCCGGGTACGACCGGCGTCGCGTAGTCGCAGGCCCCGGCGCCGATGTTCGGGAAGTCGATGGAGACCGTGCCCGAGGCCTTGCCGATGTCGACCCCGTCGAGCGTGCCGTTCGTGACCTCGTCGCCGGAGACGGAGTTCGGGCCGAGCTCAGAGGCTCCGATCGCGGCCGAGGCGATGTCGGCGGCGGTCAGGGTCTCGGTGGCGACCTTCGCGCTGGTGACGCTGCCGGCGGCCAGCTTGGGATTGGTGACCGAGCCGTCGGCCAGCTTGGGGGTGGACACGGAGCCGTCGCCCAGCTTGGGATTGGTGACCGAGCCGTCGCCCAGTTTCGTCGTGGTCACCGAGCCGTCGAGGATCTGCGCGAGCTGCGCCTTCAGCGCGGGACTGAGATCGACAAGGCCGACCCCCCCCCCCCCCGTCGAGGAGGTCGATGGACTTCACGCCGTTGTCCGTGAGGTCGACCGAGGCGACCTGGCCGTTCTTGATGATCTTGGACGTGACGGTGTTCTTCTTGAGCTTCGGGGCCTTGGCGTAGCTCTGGCCGCCGAGGGCGACGAACAGCGCGAGGAACGCGAAGAGCAGGGCCAGCGGGTGCAGACTGCGCGCCGGCAGCTGTGCGATGCGGGACATGGTGGTCCTCCTGGGGTCGTGGGAGCGCATCGAACCCCACAACCGGCCAGGCACCCGGGACTTACGTCACTTCGCGTAGTCCACGGCGCGCGACTCGCGGATCACCGTCACCTTGATCTGCCCCGGGTACTCGAGCTCCTTCTCGATCTCGCGCGCGATGGCCTGGCTCAGGAGCACCGCGGTGTCGTCGTCGACGGCGCCGGGCTCGACGATGACCCGGATCTCCCGGCCCGCCTGCATGGCGTAGACCTTGTCGACGCCGTCGTGGCGGGTGGCGATCGCCTCGAGCTCGCGCAGCCGCTTGACGTAGTGCTCGAGCGACTCCCCGCGGGCGCCCGGGCGGGCGCCCGAGAGCGCGTCGGCCGCCTGGACGATGACCGCCTCGATGGTCTGGGGCTCGACCTCGTTGTGGTGGGCCTCCATCGCGTGGGCGACCGCCTCCGTCTCGCCGTGGCGGCGAGCGAGGTCGCCGCCCACGAGGGCGTGCGGCCCCTCGATCTCGTGCGAGACCGCCTTGCCGATGTCGTGCAGGAGCGCGGCGCGGCGGGCGGTCTTCGCGCTCGCCCCCAGCTCGTCGGCCATCATCGCCCCGAGCTGCGCGCACTCGACCGAGTGGGCGAGCACGTTCTGGCCGTAGCTCGTGCGGAAGCGCAGCCGACCGAGGACCCTCACGAGCTCGGGGTGCAGGCCCTGGACCTTGGCCTCGAAGGCCGCCTGCTCGCCCGCTTCGACCATGCGCTGGTCGAGCTCGGACTTCGACTGGTAGAACATCTCCTCGATGCGGGCGGGGTGGATGCGGCCGTCCTGCAGGAGCTTCTCGAGGGTGAGGCGGGCGACCTCGCGACGGACGCCGTCGAAGCCCGACAGCACGACCGCGTGGGGCGTGTCGTCGACGATGAAGTCCACGCCGGTCAGGTTCTCCAGGGCGCGGATGTTGCGACCCTCCCGGCCGATGATGCGACCCTTCATGTCGTCGGAGGCGAGCTGGACGACCGACACCGTCGTCTCGGCGGCGTGGCCGGCCGCGAGGCGCTGCATGACGACGCTGAGGATCGAGCGCACCCGCCGCTCGGCGTCGCGCTTGGTCTCCTCCTCGACCCGGCGGACGATCCGCGCGCTGTCGTGCCGAGCCTGGTCCTCGACCTCGCGCAGGAGCACCTGCTTGGCCTGCGCGGCGCTCAGGTGGGAGACCCGCTCGAGCTCGCGGAGGTGCTCGCGCTTGCGCTCCTCGACGGTCGCCCGGACGCGCTCGAGCTCGCGCGTCCGGTCCTCGAGCGATCGCTCGCGCCGGGCGACCTCTGAGAGCTTGGCCTCCAGCGACTCCTCCTTCGACAGCGCCCGCTCCTCCATGCGAGCGAGCTCGGCGCGCCGCTCGCGCAGCTCGTCGTCGATCGCCGCGCGGTCGACGCCCGCGATCGTCGCGGGCGCCCCGGCGGGGCCCGTCGAGGCCGTCTGGGCGACCGAGCCCGTCCGCCGCAGCAGGACGGCGCCGCAGACGACGCCCACCGCCAGGAGTGCCGCCGCGATCACGATTGCCATGAGTGTCCTCTCTCCACGGGCCCGGAGGGTGGCCCGAGCCCGGTCAGCTCTGTCGGTTGCGGTGCGACGACCGGGCCGTGCGAGAACACGGTAGGGATGACGGTGGCGGCGCCGTGCCGCCCTTCAGGCTGAGGCTAGAGGCGTCTGCGGTTCGGGTGTTTGGAAGCCGTCAACTGAAGGTGCCGTAAGGAAAGTGTGATGATTTGCTGGTGAAAAGGCCCTCACGGGCCCGGTCAATATCGCGTCTTTCGATCATACGACCGGTCGGTGGCCCGCGCAAACGAACGCATGTTCACCGTCGTGCCAGGCGGGCCCTCTCGTTCCGTCGTTCGCCCGAGCCGCAAAGGAGAGCCGTGGGCTCCATGAGCGCTGGATCTTCCGTCAGCCGGGAGAAAGAACACCGTGGACGTCGAGGTCGTCAAGCAGCAGCAGCGGAGGATGTGGTCGGTCGGCGACTTCCCCGACGTCGCCCGGACGATCGAGCCGGCGTCGCGCGCGGTGCTCGAGGCGGTCGCCGTGCAGGACGGGCAGCGGCTGCTCGACGTGGCGACCGGCACCGGCAACCTGGCGATCCCCGCGGCGCTGGGCGGCGCGCACGTCACCGGCCTGGACCTCACCCCCGAGCTCTTCGAAGTCGCACGGGCGCGAGCGGCCGATGCCGGCGTGGTGGTGGAGTGGCTCGAGGGCGACGCCGAGGACCTCCCATTCCCCGACGCGAGCTTCGACCGCGTCACGTCGGTCTTCGGGGCGATGTTCGCGCCGCGCCACGAGCTGGCCGCCTCAGAGCTCGTCCGCGTGACGCGCTCGGATGGCGGCGCCTTCGGGGTCGCGGCGTGGACGCCGGAGGGCCTCAACGGCGAGATGTTCAAGGTGGTCGGGCGCGCGATGCCGGCGCCACCGCCCGATGCCGTCCCGCCGCCCCTCTGGGGCAACGAGGAGCACGTACGCTCGCTGTTTCCCGGCGTCGAGCTCGACCTGACCCGCCGGACGCTGACCTGGGAAGCGGAGTCGCCCGAAGCGTGGGTCGCCTACAACGAGCGCGTGCTCGGCCCGACCATCCTGGCCAAAGCGGCGCTCGAGCCCGCCGGGCGCTGGACGGACGTGCGGGGCGAGTTCGTCGAGCTCTACGAGCGCCACAACCAGGCCGACGACGGGACGCTGCGCGCCGAGGCCGAGTACCTCGTCACGGTGGGCCGCCCGGCGGCCTGAGCGGCTGGGCGCGCGGCGCGAACTCGATGCGCGGACCTCCACCCGGCATCTCGGCCGGCTTGACGGACACCCGGCATCTCGGCCGGCTTGACGGACACCGTTAGGGACTACTGGCGAGCTCGCTTGCGCCAGCACACGCAGGACTCCTACGCACGAGCTGCGACTCGATCCAGGGCGGCCGCGAGGCGTCCTTCCGGCCCTCTATGTCGTGATGCGTTGATTCGTGCGCAGTAGCGGGCGATCGAGTCGAGAATTTGGTCGGCGGTTTTGGTCCAGACGAATGGTTTGGGGTCGTCGTTCCAGGTCTCGATCCAGGTGCGGATGTCGGTGTTGAGTGCCCGGACGGAGCGGTGCGCGCCGCGTTTGAGCAGCTTGCTGGTGAGCTCGGAGAACCAGCGCTCGACGAGGTTCAGCCACGACGAACTGGTCGGGGTGAAGTGCAAGACGAAGCGCGGGTGCGCGGCCAGCCAGCGTTGGATGGCCGGTGTCTTGTGGGTCGAGGAGTTGTCGAGCACGACGTGGACGTCAAGGTCGGCGGGGACCTCGCGCTCCAGCGTGGCCAGGAACCGCTTGAACTCGACCGCGCGGTGGCGTGAGTGCAGGCGCCCGATGACCTTGCCGGTCGTGAGGTCCAGCGCGGCGTAGAGACTCGACGTGCCGGCGCGCTTGTAGTCGTGGGTGGCGCGTTGGGGAGTGCCGGGCAGCATCGGCAGGATCGGCGCGGTCCGGTCAAGCGCTTGGATCTGGGATTTCTCGTCGACGCAGAGCACGACGGCGCGTTCGGGCGGGTTGAGATAGAGCCCGACGACGTCGCGGACCTTCTCGATGAACTGCGGATCCTTGGAGAGCTTCCATGTGTCCTGGCGGTGTGGTTGAAGCCCAAAGGCCTTCCAGATCCGCAGCACGGCGGACTGGGTGAGCCCGACCTCGCGCGCCATCGAACGCGTCGACCAGTGCGTCGCGTCCTTGGGCGTGGTCTCCAGCGTGCGGACGACGACCTCCTCGACCTGCTCGTCGGTGATCGTGCGCGGGCGCCCCGGCCGCGACTCATCGAGCAGCCCGTCGAGCCGCTGCTCAGCAAACCGGGCGCGCCACATCCTCGCCATGTTGCGCGAGACCCCAAGCCGCTCGGCGATCTCGGTGTTCTTCAGGCCGTCGGCCGCAAGCAGGACAACCCGCGAGCGCTGCGCGAGCGCCTGCGCGCTCGTTCGCCGCCGCGTCCACGCCTCCAACTGCGCGCGCTCGTCATCGGACAACTCAATCGCAACAGCAACATTCGATGGCATAACCCCCTCATGCCCCGCTGCGCACCATTTAACGCATCACGACACTAGGACTGGCTGCGCACACGCGCCGGCGAGGCGTTCGCGGTGCGGCGCGATCTGGAGCTGTACGGCGTCTCCTGCCACCCTCGGGGCTTCCTCCAGCGTCGGAGCGGCGGCGCCCGGCAGAACCGCGCTCGCGACGACTAAGCGCTCCGCTCGTGCTCCCGGATCGCCTCGTGAGCGAGCTCGAGGTCGTCCCCACGGCGGACGAGGAGGCCGAGCGCGCGGCCTCGGTCACGGTCCTCGCGTGGCGCCGCCGGAAAGCGACGCCGCAGGAGCTCGAGCGCGGCCTCGCGCTCCTCGTCGAGCGTCCGGGCGTCGAGGGCCGCGCGGACGTGCCCCGGGGCGACGCCCGCGATCAGCAGGCGCTGCTCGATGCGGTCCGGCCCCCAGCCGTCGAGCGCCCGGCGATCCTCGGCGAAGCGCCGCGCGTAGCCGGCGTCGTCGACGGCCCCCTGATCGCGCAGCGCCGCGAGCGCCTCGTCGATCAGCCCCGGCTCGACCTTGCGGCCTTCGAGGTGGCGGCGGACCTCCAGCTCGGTGCGCTCGCGCCGGGCGAGCGACCGGTAGGCCAGGTCGAGGACGTGGCCGAATGAGTCGAGCGCCTCGGTCGACACTTGCAAGCCTCCCTGCCGCGCGCCCGTCCGCCCCCCGGTCGCCCCGGTCGGCCCTAGGCGGCCTGGCCGTCGAGCGCGGCGAGCTCGGGCGGCTGCTCGCCGTCGGCGTGCTCGATGGGCTGGACGAGGTCGCGATCGATGCCCAGCGCCTCGTAGACCTTGCCCTCGATCTCCGCGGCGATCTCCGCGTGCTCGTCGAGGTAGGCCTTCGCGTTCGCGCGCCCCTGGCCGATCCGCTCATCCCCGTAGGAGAAGAACGAGCCCGACTTGGACACAATGCTGTGCTCGAGGCCGAGGTCGAGAATGCAGCCCGAGCTCGAGATCCCGCGGCCGAACTCGATGTCGAACTCCGCCTGGCGGAAAGGCGCGGCGACCTTGTTCTTGACCACCTTGACCCGCACGCGGTTGCCGACCGCCTCGGTGCCGTCCTTGAGCGTCTCGATGCGCCGGATGTCCAGGCGCTGGGACGAGTAGAACTTCAGCGCGCGGCCGCCGGGCTGGGTCTCGGGCGAGCCGAACATCACCCCGACCTTCTCGCGGATCTGGTTCGTGAAGACGCAGAGCGTGCCGCTGCGGTTGAGGTTGCCGGCCAGCTTGCGCATCGCCTGGGACATCATCCGGGCCTGGACGCCGACCGTCTGGTCGCCCATCTGCCCCTCGAGCTCGGCGCGCGGGGTCAGCGCTGCGACCGAGTCGATGGAGACGACGTCGACCGCGCTCGAGCGGATCAGCATGTCGGCGACCTCGAGCGCCTGCTCGCCGTAGTCGGGCTGGGAGACGAGCAGCTCGTCGATGTCGACGCCGATCCGCTGCGCGTAGAGCGGGTCCATGGCGTGCTCGGCGTCGATGAAGGCGCACACGCCGCCGAGCTTCTGCGCCTCGGCGAGGATGTGGTAGATCAGCGTCGTCTTGCCCGACGACTCCGGGCCGAAGATCTCGACGATCCGCCCGCGCGGCACCCCGCCGATGCCGAGCGCGAGGTCGAGCGACAGCGCACCGGTCGGGATCGCGTCGACCCGAACCTGGGCGCCGGGGTCGCCCATCCGCATGACCGTCCCCTTGCCGAACTCGCGCTCGATCTGGGCGAGCGCGCCCTGCAGCGCAGCATCGCGCGCCTTCGCGGTCTTGTCCTGCTCGGTCGTCGTCGCCATTGCTTCCTCTCGGTTCTTCTCGTCGAGTCCCGCACGCTAGGCCGGAGCGCGGACGGAACGGGACGCTAGAGCGAGAGGTGTGACAGGGGCGCGCAGCGCGGTGACGAGAGTGCCGCACCAGGGCCGCTCAGCCGCCCTGGCCGCGCCAGGGCGGCTGAGCCCCTACGGCTGCTGCTGGGTGGTCTGGCTCTGCTTCGGGCGATCGGCGAGCGTGACCGTCAGCGTCGTGCGCTTGGAGTCGCGCAGGACCTCGACGCGGGCCTCGTCGCCCGGCTCGAGGCTCGCGATCGCGGTCGCGACGTCGTCGGGCTGCTTGACCGCCTTACCGTTGACCGAGACGATCACGTCGCCGCCGCGGCCGTTGGGCGCCACCGCGCGGATGCCCGCCTGGTCGGCCGGGCCGCCCTGGACGACCGAGCCGACGAGCGCGCCGTCGGTCACCGAGAGGCCGAGCTCCTTGGCGATCTCCGGGGTCACGTCGGCCGTCGAGACGCCGAGGTAGGCGCGCTTGATCTCGCCGTTGCGCTCGAGCGCGGGCACGACCTGCTTCACGGTGTTGACGGGGATCGCGAAGCCCACGCCGCTGTTCGAGTCCGAGCCGTTGGTGGCGATCTGCGCGTTGACGCCGATCACGCGGCCCTGGCCGTCCAGCAGCGGCCCGCCCGAGTTGCCCGGGTTGATCGCCGCGTCGGTCTGCACGACGCCGTCGATGGAGAAGCCGTTGGGCGAGCGGACCGTGCGGTCCAGCGCCGAGACGACGCCCGTGGTCAGCGAGCCGTCCAGGCCGAACGGGCTGCCAATGGCGACGGTCGGCTCGCCGACCCGCAGCTTGGAGGAGTCCCCCAGCGTCACCGGCTTGATGCCGCCCTTCACCTTGTCCGGGTCGATCTTGAGGAGGGCGACGTCGGTCGATGGGTCGGTCCCGAGCACCTTCGCGGGGATCGGGTCCTGCTTCTCGCCGAAGCGGACCGTCACCGTCGTCGCGCGGTCGACCACGTGGTCGTTGGTGACGACGCGGCCCTGGTCGTCGATGACGAAGCCCGAGCCGGTGCCCCCGCCACCGCCGCCGGTCAGCGGGTTGCCCCCGCCCGTGCGCGACTCGACCTGCACGACGCCGGGCGAGACCTTGGAGTAGATGTCGGCCACACTCGAGTTGCGCGGCAGCGGAGCGGCGGGCGCCTGCGTGCCCGAGGACGTCAGCGGCGCGGAGGACGAGGACCCGCCGTCGTCGCGATCGAAGACACCGGTGACGGCGAGGGCGACGACGGCCACCAACGCCACCGCGAGAAAGCCCGAGAGGGCGGCGAAGGGCGAGTGCTTGGACATGACGGCCAGGGTAGGAGGGCCGGCTAAGGAGTCGCTAAGCGTTGTTGAACGGCGCGTTCAACGCGCGCGAGGGCCCCGGCGGGGTGCGCAGTCGCGCGCGGGCGAACGGCAGCGACGAAGGGAGGGTGGCCCCGGCCGAAGCGATCGACTCAGCGGGGTGCGCTGAGTCGACAGGAATAATTGCCCTCAAGTCAGCACACCCCCCAGGATCGCCGCCTGACGTTGGGCCCTCCCTCCCCCTCGCCCGACGCTGTAGACGTTCGCGGCGCCTAACACTCGGGCGTCCGCCGACCCGCCGCGCCGCCGCCCACCCACCTCACAGCCCCCTGCGCGCGAGCACCTCATACGTCGCCCCCGCCGCGGTCGGGCGCGAGCGGTAGAGGGTCACGGCGGCGCCGTCGAAGCGAAGCGGCGACGGCGGGCCGGGGCGGTCGCGGTGAAGGTCCCGGCGCGCGGCGCCGCGCACCCTCGCGACGGTGAGGTGCGGGAAGAACTGCCGGCGCTCGGGCTCGAAGAACGCGCCGGCCACGAGCGCGTCGGAGACGGCCGAGTGCAGGCTCGCGCACGCCTCGCCGGCGTCCTCCACGGCGAGCGCGAGCAGTCGCGGGCCCCGGCGCGGGAGCCACACGGGCTCGCCCAGGCCCAGCCCGGGCACGGCCGCTGCGACGCCGGTCGCGGCCGTCGCGATGTCCTGCACATCGCCGAGCTCTCGCCACCCGAGGAAGCACAACGTGACGTGCAGCGCCTCGCGCGCGACCGGACGCAGGTGGGGCATCCGCGCCAGCTCGCGCGCCTGCCAGTCGGCCACCGCGTCGCAGACGTCCTCGGGAGGGTCGAGGGCGACGAAGAGTCGCGCCCGACCGGTGGCGGCGTTGCGACCGGTGCCGCCGGCGGCGCTCACGAGCGCGTCTGCTCGGCCTCCGGCCCCGCACCCCAGCTGACGTCGGACTCGCCCAGCGCCAGCCGGCGGATGAGGTGCATCGCCACCGTGGTCGAGCGCTCGCGCACGTCGGCGCGGTCGCCCGGCAGGAGCACCGAGCGCGTTAGCCGCTCGCCCGCGCGGGTCGCCACCGAGAAGCACACCGTCCCGACCGGCTTCTCCTCGCTGCCGCCGCCGGGCCCGGCGACGCCGGTGATCCCGACCCCCAGCTCGGCGCCGAAGCGGTCGATCGCGCCATCGGCCAGCAGCGCGGCGACCTCGGTCGACACAGCCCCGAAGCGCTCGACGAGCTCAGCCGGCACGCCGGCGAGCGCGGTCTTGGCCTCGTCGGCGTAGACCACCAGCCCGCCGAGCACGAAGGCCGAGGATCCCGGCCGCTCGGTCAGCCGCGCGGCGAGCAGCCCGCCCGTGCACGACTCCGCCGTCGCGATGCTGCGCCCCGCGAGCAGGCCCGCGACCTGCTCGTCGATCGTCGTCCCGTCGGTGGAGAAGATGGTGTCGGCGTGGCGCTCGGCGACCCGCTGGGCGAACGTGTCGTAAACCACCTCGTCCTCGGGGCGGTAGGTGGTCGCGATCTCGATCTCGCCGCGGCGCAGGCACGTGGTGATCTCCAGCGGCGCCACCTCGACGCCCTCCTCCTCGAGCGCCCGCAGGGTCGCGGCGATCTCGGACTCGGGGATGCCGAACAGCCGCAGGATCCCCTGACGCAGCTGCGGCGGGTCGCCGATCGCCGAGCGGAAGGCCTCGGTGCGCACCGCCTCGCGCCACATCGGCTGCAGCTCGCGGGGCGGCCCCGGAAGAACGACGACGGTCGGGGCCTGCGCGCCCGGCGCCGGCGGGACGACGAGCCCCGGCGCCGTGCCGACCGGCTCGAGCACCGTCGCGCCCTCGGGGACGACCGCCTGCTTGCGGTTCGAGGCGCGGATCGCCTCCTCGTCGAGGTGTGGCCAGCGCTCGCGCAGCGGGGCGAGGATGCGCCAGATGCGCTCCTCGAGGCCTTGGTCGAGGACGAGCTCCCGGCCTGCGAACTCGCTCACGATCTGCGCGGTGAGGTCGTCGGCGGTCGGCCCCAGCCCGCCGCTCGTCACGACCACCGCCAGGCCCTCGCGCGCCATGAAGTCGAGCACCGCCCGCATGTCCTCCGGGCGATCGCCGACCACAATGATGTGTGCGAGGTCGACGCCGAGCTCGCGCAGGCGCTCGCTCAGCCACGGCCCGTTGCGGTCGGAGATGATGCCTGTCAGGACCTCGGTGCCGGTGACCACGACGCCGGCGCGCGGGCCGGCGCCGCCTCCGGTCACTGGCACGTGGGCCCCTGGGTGGTCGGGATCTCGCGCGCGCGGCCCGCCGCGATCGAGTAGGACACGGCATCGGCCCGGTCGGGCACGTCGATGCTCTTGTCGTTCACGCGAACGACGACCGACCCGTTGCCCACCGTGAGGGTGAAGCGCTTGGAGCGGAAGGTCCTCGACGGCTGGCCCGGGGTGAGGTTCTGGCCGTTGACCACGGGCCGGTCGCGTGCGTCGACGAGGCACGCGAAGACGACGCCGGTGGGGACGAGCTTGACGCGGACCACGCGGCGTGCGGCCGCCCGCTCGCGCGCCGCCTTGGCACGGCGCTTCTCGCGCTTGCGCGCGGCGCGCTCCTGCTTCGCGTTGGTCTCGGTCGTCTGCGCGGGCGTGGTGGTCCGGTCGTCGCCCTGCATCCCGATGATCGCGAAGAGCACGAGCAGGGCGACGATGATGGCGGCGACGATCCACCCGCGCGGCACCCGCGGCGGGCGCGGCGACTTGCGACGGGCGTCGAGGTGCGGGGTGATCGGAAGCTGGTCGAGGTCGGAGGGGCGCTCGTGCTGGCGCTTGTACTCCTCGAGCAGCAGCGTGACGTCGAGGCCCAGGTACTCCGCGTAGGTCCGCAGGAAGCTCTTGACGTAGGTGGGGCCGGGCAGCAGGTCCCACTCCTCGTTCTCGAGCGCCCGCAGGTACTTCGCGCGGATCTTCGTCGCCGACTCGACCTCGGGGATGTCGATCTTCGCCCGCATGCGCGCGTCGCGCAGGGTGATGCCGATGTCGGCCATCGCCGGCCTAGGCTACCGAGCGCAATTCGCGCTGCCGGGAGGCGCTCACTCGGGCTCGTCGACGCCCACGGGCTCGGCCTCGGACGCCCGCGCCGGGCGGCCCGCGCCGCGCTCGGCGAGGTTCGCGAGTACCCGCGGGACGTCGGCCTCGGTGATGAGGACCTGCCGTGGCTTGGACCCCTCGTAGCCCGAGATCACGCCCCGCCGCTCCAGCATGTCGATGAGCCGGCCCGCGCGCGTGTAGCCCAGCCGCAGCCGGCGCTGGAGCATCGAGGTGGACGCCGTCTGCATCTCGGCGACGAGCCGGATCGCGTCGTCGAGAAGCGGGTCCTCGTCGGGGTCCATGCCGTCCTCGTCCCCTCCAAGCCCGTCGTCCTCGCTCTCGACCTCCTCCAGCAGCTCCTCGCGGAAGTCCGGCTCGCCCTGGCGACGCCAGAAGTCGGTGAGCTTCTCGATCTGGGCCTCGTCGATGTACGCGCCCTGGATGCGCTGCAGGCGCGAGGTGCCGATGGGCGAGAAGAGCATGTCGCCCTGGCCGAGCAGCGACTCGGCGCCGTTCTGGTCGAGGATGACCCGCGAATCGGTCTGCGAGGAGACCGCGAAGGCGATCCGCGAGGGGACGTTGGCCTTGATCATGCCGGTGATGACGTCAACGCGCGGGCTCTGGGTCGCGAGCACCAGGTGGATGCCCACTGCGCGCGCCTTCTGGGCGAGGCGGATGATCGAGTCCTCGACCTCGGCGGGCGCGACCATCATCAGGTCGGCGAGCTCGTCGATGACGCACAGGACGTAGGGCAGCGGCGCCTCGCCGCGTCGCTCGCGCGCGCGGTTGAGCTCGGGCAGGCTGCGCGTGCGGGCCAGCGACATCATCCCGTAGCGCTCCTCCATCTCCTTCACGAGGTTGGCAAGCGCGTTGGCGGCCTTGCGCGGGCTCGTGATGACCGGGGTGATGAGGTGCGGGATCGACTCGTAGTGGTTGAGCTCGACCTGCTTGGGGTCGACGAGGACGAGGCGCATATCACGCGGCGTTGCGCGCAGGAGGATGCTCGAGAGCATCGCGTTGATGCAGCCCGACTTGCCCGCGCCGGTGGTGCCCGCGACGAGGATGTGCGGCATCTTCGTGAGGTCGGCCCCTATCGCCCGCCCGGCGACGTCCTTGCCCAGCCACACCCCGAGCGGCGAGTAGTCCTCGGGCGGGTCCTGCCACACATCGCCGAGGTGCACGATGCGCCTCCGCGCGTTGGGAACCTCCACCCCGACCGCCTGCTTGCCGGGGATCGGGGCGAGAATGCGGATATCGGTCGCGGCCAGCGCGTAGGCGAGGTCGTCCTTGAGATTGGCGACCTTGGCCATCTTGACCCCGGGCGAGAGGCGCAGCTCGTAGCGCGTGATGTGCGGGCCGGCGACCGTGCCGACGACCGTCGCGTCGACCCCGAAGTGGCCGAGTCCCTCCAGCAGCTGAGCCGCGGTGCGGGCCTGACCCGACGTGTCCGGGCGCGCCGCCTCGCCCCTGGACCGGGTGAGCAGCCGCGGGTTCGGCACCTTCCAGACGAAGTCCTCCGCGTCGGTCACCGAGGCGCGGTAGCGGCCCTGAGGGGTCAGCGCCATCTGCTCGGGCTGGGCGGCGGGGCCGGCGGGGGCCGCCTCGAGCTCGGGGACTTCCCCGGCGTGGGCCGTGCCGCCGGCGGGCGCGTCCTCGCCGGCCGGCTCGGCGTCGCCGGAGAGGGCGATGGTGGGCTTCTCGCCGGTCCCCGGGTCGTCGCCGGAGAGGGCGACGGTCGCCTCCTCGCCGGCGGCGGGGTCGTCGTCGCCGTAGAGGTCGGGGTAGCGGTCGCGCCCGTCGAGCGATGGCGCCTCGACGTGGGTGGCCCGCACCACGAGCTCAGCGGTGTCGAGGTCGGGCGGCTCGAGCCCCTCGTCGCCGTCGTCCGCCTCCGCGCGACGCCCGCGCTCGGCGCGGCGCAGGGCGGCGAGAGCGGGTGACGAGCGCCGCAGGCGGCGCGAGGTGCTCACCACGTGCGATCCCGTCGCATTGACCGCGCTCGCGACGGTCGCGCCGGTCAGCAGCAGCGCGCCGACCGCGAAGAGGAAGGCGGCGAGGATGTGGGTTCCCGTCGTTCCCAGGAGCGAGGACGCCGCCCAGTAGAGACCCTCCCCCACCGCGCCCGAACGCACCCGGAAGACGTCGGGGTCGAAGGCGCTCACGCGAACCGGGTCGTGGGGCCCGAGCCCCAGCGTTCCCGCCGCCAGGGCGAGCGCCATGGCGGCCGCGACGCACAGCACCCCGGTGCGCAACGGGCGGCGGGCCGGGAGCACGGGTCGCAGCGCGATGAGCGTCCCGGCCGCCACCAGGGCGGCCGGGACGACGTAGGCGAGCACGCCGAGCAGCCAGCTCAGCCCTTCGTGCAGGCCGTCGCCCGCCCGCCCGCCGGCCCAGCCCAGGTAGAGCACGCAGGCGAGGAAGATCCCCAGCGCGACGAGTCCCAACCCGATGACGTCGAGCTGGCGCTGCTCGAGCACGGGCAGGCGCAGCGCAAGCGCCGTGGAGAGGCGCTCTCGGACTCCGGAACGTGCGGGCTTGCGTGGGCGCGCCATGGGCTGGCTCGTCGAGCGTCCTTCGACGCCCGGCCGTCCTCCCCTCCCCCCGGTACGATCGCGGCGTGGACGTCTCCTACGACCGCCCGCCGCGCGTGCTCGTCGTCGAGGACGACGAGGACATCGCGCTGGTCGTGCAGCGCATGCTGCGCGCCGAGGGCTACGAGACCCGGGTGGCCGCCGACGGCGACGCCGCGCTCGAGGACGCGCGCGGCTTCCTCCCCGACCTCGTGATCCTCGACCTCGGCCTCCCCGGCCGCGACGGCATCGAGGTGGCCCGCGAGCTGCGCGGCCGCGACGACACGCCGATCCTCATCCTCACGGCCCGCGACGCCGTGGAGTCGCGCGTCGAGGGGCTCGACAGCGGGGCCGACGACTACCTCGTCAAGCCCTTCGACCGCCAGGAGCTGCTGGCCCGTCTGCGGGCGATGCTGCGCCGCCGCCCGCCGCGCGGGTCCGCGCCGCTGCAGGTGGGCGACCTGAGCCTCAACCCCGACACCCACGAGGTGCGCCGCCAGGAGCGCGCGGTCGATTTAACCCAGCGTGAGTTCGAGCTGCTGGAGTACCTCATGCGCAACGAGCGGATCGTCATCTCGCGTCAGCGCCTCCTCGACGAGGTGTGGGGCTATGACCCCTTCTCCATGACGAACACGATCGAGGTGTTCGTGTCCAATCTTCGACGGAAGCTGGAAGCCGGTGGCGAGCCGCGACTCCTCCACACGATCCGCGGCGCGGGCTACGTTCTCCGCGCTTAGGCGCCCGCGGGTCCCGGTCCCGCGACTGCCCAAGCCGCTCGACCGCCTGCCCATCCGGCTGCGGCTGGCCGTCGTGTCGGCGGGGCTCACGCTGGTCATCCTGCTCGCCTTCGCGCTCGTGGTGGGCACGCTGACCACGCGACGCATCCGCGGCGACTTCAATTCAGACGTGCGCAGCGGCGCCGACAAGGTCGCCCGCTACGTCCCACTGACCCAGGTCAACCGCGAGGCGAGATGCGAAGGTCGGCCCGACCGCCTCGGGGCCAATGCGGTGGTTCGCGTGGTCACCCTCGACGGCACCTACGTCTGTGGGGAGAAGTCGATCGACTTCGGCCCGCCAACGCCGGAGGCGGTACAACGCTCCGGCTACCGGGTCGAGTCCCGCTTCCTGCGGTCGATCGACCAGCCCGGCCTCACCGCGTGGTTGCAGTTCGCCCGGCCGGTGTCCGACGTCAACGAGACGATCAGCCGCGTCCGCTTCCTGCTCGCTCTCGGGGTGCTCGGCGGCGCCGCGCTCGCCTTCCTCGCCGGCCTGGCCATCGGGCGGCGCGCGATGGCGCCGATCGCCGAGCTCACCGCCACCGCCCGCGACATCGAGCGCACGCGCGACCCGTCCCTCTCGGTCCCCCACCCGCGGGCCGACGACGAGGTCGCCGAGCTCGCGCGCACGCTCGAGGGGATGCTCGGGGCGCTGGACGCCTCGCGCTCGGACACCGAGGCGATGCTCGGCCGCCAGCGCGAGTTCGTCGCCGACGCGTCGCACGAGCTGCGCACCCCGTTGACCAGCGTGCTGGCCAACCTCGAGCTGCTGACCGAGCAGCTCGAAGGCGAGGAGGAGGAGGCTGCGGCCTCCGCCCTGCGCTCCGCGCAGCGCATGCGCCGCCTGGTGGCGGACCTGCTGCTGCTCGCGCGGGCGGACGCCGGCCGCTCCGCCCGCCACGTGGCGGTCGACCTGGGCGACGTGCTCGTCGAGGCCGCCGCCGAGCTCGAGCCGGTCGCCGTCGACCACCGGCTGTCCCTCGACCCGGCACCGGCCCCTGTCGCCGGCGCGCGCGACGAGCTTCACCGCCTGGCGCTGAACCTCTTGGAGAACGCCGTTCGCCACACGCCGCCGGGCACGCGCGTGCGCGCGCGTACCGGCGTGCAGGACCGCGACGCAGTGCTCGAGGTGACCGACGACGGTCCGGGGGTCCCGCCAGCCCTCGCGCCGCGCATCTTCGAGCGCTTCGTGCGTGGCGGCGGCGAGCGCGCGGGCAGCTCGGGCCTGGGGCTGGCGATCGTGCGGTCGGTCGCCGAGGCGCACGCCGGCACTGTGACCCTCGACGCACCCGTCGCGGGCGAGGGCGCGCGCTTCGTCGTGCGGCTGCCAGCCCTAGCGGGCCAGAGCGGAGCAGACCCCCGCTTCGAAGACGGACCGCAGGAGCTTGAAGGTCTTGGGTCGGACCTCCGCTGAGAGCTGGGTGTTGGCCGAGACGACGATCGAGCGGGTTCCGTCGGCCGTCGCTGCGATGAACTGGGTATAGCCGAAGATGTTGCCTGTGTGCCCGTACACGACGCCGCAGCGGGTCGTGTAGCGGAATATCGCCAGGCCGGCGTCGGTCCGGCCGGGACCCGGCGGCTCCGAGAAGCCCGGGACCCAGCGCCGCTGCGCCGCGCGCGTCGAGGGCTTCAGGAAGCGCGGGCCGGCGTAGGCCCGGATAAAGCGCGCGAAGTCGTCCTGGGTCGTCACCTCACCACCGGCCGCCCACAGATAGTCGGCGTTGACGACCTCGGAGAGGTCCTCGCGCTTGCCCTTCGAGGGCGCGTCGTAGCCGGTCACGAACGGCGTGGGCTGCCGGTAACCCGTCGGCAGCGAGGTGTTGCGCATCCTCAGCGGGTCGAACACGCGCGCGGAGAGCTCGTCGCGCAGGGTGAGGCCGGTGGCCGCCTCGATCATCAGGCCGCCGACGATGTTGTCGGTGTTGCGGTAGTCGTAGCGCGAGCCCGCGGTGAAGTCGAGCGGCGCGTTCCCGAGCCAGGTGACGAGCTGCAGCGGCGCGACCGGCGCCCTGGGCCGGTTGATCAGCGCGTCGATGATCTCCTGCGACGCGGTGTACTCCGGCAGGCCGCTGCGGTGCTGGAGGAGCTGGGCGAGCGTGATCCGCCCCCACGCGGCGGGCAGCGCGGGGAGCAGCTCGCCGATCGTGTCGTCGAGCGAGAGCACGCCGGCGTCGACGAGCCTGAGCGCAGCGGCGCCCATCATCGCCTTGCCGGTCGACGCGGTGCGCAGGTGGTCGGACGGGCGAAACCGCCGGCCGGTTCGCAGGCTCGCCACGCCGCGGGTGAGAAAGCGCCTGCCCGAACCACGCTGGACGAGGGCGGCGACGCCCGGCGGGCCGTCGGCGTCGCGCACGACCCGCGCCAGCGCCGCGTCCAGCGCCGCGTCGGCCTTGGGCCGTGACGGCGGCGAGGCGGCCGGTGCGGAAGGGGCGAGCGCGGCGAGGCCGAGGGCGGCGCAGGCCGCGACCAGGACGGAGCGGCGGCTGGAGGACATGGCGAGCGAGCCTATAGCGGTCGCTGCGGGATCTGCGGGAACCCGGCGCGAGACCGCGCGTGGCCGCGCCGAGAGCCAGTGGGGGCGCGGGCGAGGCGCCGGCGGGGGCCGCCGGGGCGAGCTCTAGACCTCGACGACGACCGGCAGCACCATCGGCCGGCGGCGCAGGCGCTCGTAGACGAAGGCGGCGAGGTCGTCGTGCAGGAGCTCCTGGAGGAGGTCGATCTCGCGCACCTCCTCGCGCGCTGCGCGCTCGAGCGACTGCTCGACCGCGGTGCGGATCTCGTCGAGCATGCCGTCGCCGTCCTGGAGGAAGGGCACGCCGCGCAGGATGACCTCGGGGTCCACCACCGACTGCCCGGACTGCTCGGAGATCGTCGCGACGACGATGAAGATGCCATCCGCGCTGAGCATCCGGCGGTCGCGCAGGGCGACGTCGGCGGGGTCGCCGATGTCGACCCCGTCGACGAAGATCATCCCGGACTGCTCGCGCTCGCGCCAGCGCGCGCCGCGCTCGTCGATCTCGAGCGGCAGGCCGTTCTCGCCCCGGAAGATCGCGTCGGGCTCGACGCCGACCGCCTCGGCGAGCTGGGCGTGCAGGCGGATGCGCCGGTGGTCGCCGTGGAAGGGGAAGACGTACCGCGGCCGCGTGAGGTTGAGCATCATCTTCAGCTCGTCGGCGTACCCGTGGCCGGAGGCGTGGACGGGCGCGTCGCGGGTCGTGACGACGTCGCAGCCGATGAACGAGAGGCGGTCGATCGTCTCGTTGACCGCGCGCTCGTTGCCCGGGATCGCCGTGGCCGAGAAGACCACCGTGTCGCCCGAGTGCAGCTCGACGACGGGGTGATCGCGGTGCGCCATGCGACGCAGAGCCGAGAGCGGCTCGCCCTGGGAGCCCGTCGAGATGATCACGAGCCGCTCGTCGGGGAAGTCGTCGATCTCGCGCGGCGCGACGAGCATCCCCTCGGGCACGTCGATGTGCCCCAGCGAGCGGCCGATGTTCACGTTCTTACGCATCGAGCGACCGACCAGCGAGACCTTGCGCCCGAGCGCCGCGGCGGCGTCGACGGCTTGCTGGACGCGGTGGATGTTGGAGGCGAAGCACGTGACGACGATGCGCCCGTCGCAGCGCGCGAAGACCTCCTCGAGGTGGGGCCCGACACCCGACTCCGAGGGCGAGGTGCCCGGGCGGTCCGCGTTGGTCGAGTCGCCGCAGAGCACGAGCAGGCCCTCGCCCCCGAGCTCGGCCAGGCGGGCGAAGTCGGCCGGCTGGCCGTCGACCGGGGTCTGGTCGAACTTGTAGTCGCCCGTGACGAGCGCCGTGCCGAGCGGCGTGTGCAGCGCGACCGCGGACGCGTCGGGGATCGAGTGCGTCATGTGAACGAGCTCGATCCCGAAGGGCCCCACGTCGACGCGCTCGCCCGAGCCGAGCGACTCGAGGGCCACGTCGCGCAGCTTGTGCTCGTCGAGCTTGGAGCGCGCCATGGCCATGGTCAGGGCGCCGCCGTAGACGACCGGCACCTTGTCCTGGCCCAGCTCGCGCAGCACCCAGGGCAGGGCGCCGAGGTGGTCCTCGTGGCCGTGGGTGACGACGATCGCCTCGATGTCGTCGGCGCGCTCACGCAGATAGGCGAAGTCGGGCAGGACCAGGTCGATGCCGAGCATGTCGGCGGTCGGGAAGCGCAGCCCGACGTCGACCACGACGATCCGGCCGTCGAGCTCGAAGACCGTCATGTTCTTGCCGATCTCCCCGATCCCGCCGAGCGGGAGGATGCGCAGCGGGGTCACGCGGCGGCGGGACGCAACAGCCCGTGGCGCTCGAGCACCTCTCGCACCTGGGCCTTCTCGCCCTCGGCGGCCTCGACGATCGGCAGGCGCACGCCCCCGACCTCGACGCCGAGCAGGTTGAGCGCAGCCTTGGTGCACGCCGGGCTGGCGGTGAGGAACAGCACGCGGTAGACGTCCTGGAGCGAGGCGTCGATCTCCGCGCGCCGCTCGGGGTCGTCGACCATGTGACGCATCTGCTCCCCCACGACGTGGCTGGCGACGAGGATCCCGCCCGCGCCGCCCAGGTCGAGCGTGCGGGCCAGGGAGGCGTCGTTGCCGGCGTAGAGGTCGAGGCCGTCGATCGGCGCGAGGTCGTCGTCGTTGGCCTGCTTGACCGCTTCGACACCGTCGATCTGGGCGAGCTCGGAGAGCAGCTCCGGCGGCATGTTGGTGCCGGTGCGCTGCGGGATGTTGTAGAGCACGACCGGCTTGTCGGTCGCGCGCGCCACCTCGGTGAAGTGGGCCACGATCCCGCGCGGGCTCGGACGGTTGTAGTACGGCGTGACCGAGAGGATCGCGTCGGCGCCCAGCTCGGTGGCCCGCTCGGTGAGGTGGACGGCGTGGCGGGTGGCGTTGGACCCGGCCCCCGCGACGACCGTCGCGTGGTCGCCGACCTCGCGGACGGCCAGCTCGATGAGGCCGAGCTGCTCCTCGTCTGAGAGCGTCGGCGCCTCGCCGGTCGTCCCGCACACCACGAGCCCGTCGGAGCCGTGCTCGAGCAGATGGTGCATGAGCCGCACGGCAGCCTCGTCGTCCACGCGCCCGTCTGCGTCGAACGGGGTGACCATCGCGGTCAGGATGGCGCCGAGCCCGGCCATGGCGTGGAGGGTAGCCGACCGCCCCGACGCCGGGCCTGGCGGCCGGCCCCCGGTGACGGGCCACCCGCACCCAGCCGGTGCAGGCCCCACGCCAGCAGGGCGAGCAGCGCGAGGGTGATGGCGAGGACGGCGCCGTAGGCGAGCGCGGCGAGGCCCGCAGGGGCGGTCTTCTGCTCGCGCTGCAGGATCTCGTGGTCGGCGACGAAGGGGCGCGTGAAGGACGCAGGCGCCGCAACGCCCTTCGCGGGGATCGCGGGGTCGTCGGGCAGGTAGAGCGGGACGGCGGTGAGCGAGCGGCCGTGGTGCAGGCGGATGAGCGTCTTCCAGCTTCCGTGCACCGGGACGGGCTCGGGCGTGCGGTAGACGCCCGGTCCGACGCGCTGCAGGCGGTCGACGACCAGGCCGCCGCCCCGCCAGGCGGTGGCGGTGAGCCACTCGGCGCCCTGCGCGGCGTCGCGCGGGGTCAGCCTGACGGTCGCCGTCGCCGTGCGGTCCGGGCCGGCCGTCGCGTCGTCCAGGGTCACGGCGGCGCGCACGCCGCGGTCGGAGGGCTTGTCGAGCGCGAACCCGGCCAGCGCGGCGATGGCGACGGCGGCGCGCGGAATCGAGCCGCCGGCGCGCGGGTCGGTGCGCAGCCGCGTCCCGATCCAGGCGCCGAGCACACCGGCGGCGATGGCCATCGGGATCGCGAGCAGCGCCTCGGGGAAGAGCGCGGCCGGCCACGGGATCGGCATGAAGACGTGCGACCACGCCCATTCGGCGGCGAGGCCGACGGGTACGGCAAGGGCCGGGGCGGGGAGCTGGTCTACGACGTCACCGTCCCGGCCGGCGGGCGCACCGACGTCTGGTTCGCCGTGGGCGGCTCGGAGTCCGGCGCCGACGGCGCCCGCGTCGAGCAGGCCGGAGCCATGCCCGAGATCGCGTCGCCGACGCCGCTCGACGGCGACATCCTCAACCGGCCCTTCAACGAGCGGCCGATGGTGCTGGAGGCGTGGGGCAACTACGGGACCGCGTGACCCGTCGTGCACCAGCAGCTCGGCGTGCGGCCCGATCTGGGCCGTGGCCGCCTCGAGGTCGTCCCCCAGCTGCCGGGCGCCGACGCAATCGGCGGCCGGGACATCCGGCTCGGCGACCTCGGCAGCGTCGACGTCTCCGCGCGGCCCTCAGGCACCAAGCGCTACGTCACGACAGTCGGCGCCTATGCGCCGGTGGCGCTGCGGATCGCGCACCCAACCGCGGGTTCGAGGTCACCGTCCCCGCGGCCCCCGGCGAGGTCCACACGCTCACCGTGCGCGTGGCCTGAGCGCGCCGGCCGGGCTCTCGGGCCCGTCTCCGGCACCGCCCGCGGACAGGCGTCAGGGGGCGAGCGGGTCTCCGCTGGTCATGCGCGGCGGCTCGCCGGAGTCCTCGCGCGGCGGCGGGTCGGTCGACTCGTCCGGCGGCGGACCACCCTGCGGGGTCGCCGGGGAGGGCGGCGCCGGCGGCGGCCCGGGGGCAGGCGCCGACGGCGGCGACGAGCCGGGGACGCCCTGCTGGGGCACGCTGGGCGCGGCGGTGGAGCCGCCCGGAGGCGGTGGGGCGGCCGGCTGCTTCTGGAGCTCGTCGAGCTTCTGCTGGGCCTGCTTGGCGTAGTCCTTGGCCTTCTCGACGTCGAGCCGCTTCGCGGCGTCCTTCGCCTTGTCCAGGAATCCCACGTGCGGTCTCCTCGCGGTCAGGTCGGGAGCCGCCCAGTCAAGCGTCTTCAGGTGAGGAAGGCAAGCGTCGCGGACGATCCGGGGTCCACTCGAGCGCCGCCAGCGGCGTGAGCATGCCGTGGCGCTCGTGTGGTGGCTTCGGCGGCTCGGCACGGTACTCGCGCCTCGGCGTCGCGACGACGTGCTCGACCGGCACCCCGGTCATGCGCTCCAGGCGCCTCGGGACGTCGATGCGCAGCCACCGCGACGCCCCGGTCGGAAGCGTCGCCACGACGACCGCGTCGAAGCGGGCCGGGTCCCACGCCTCCTTGACCGCGGTGACCGGGTCGGAGTCGCCGACCTCGCCCGAGGCCTCGATGCCCGCCGCGCGGAGCCGTTCCAACGCCTCGGCGAGGTTCTGCTCGGCCGGCTCGCGGCCTGAGGGCGCGTCGGAGCGGTAGGGAGTGGTGGGCACCACCAGGTGCACGACGGCCTCCGAGCGCTCGCCGAGGTGGTTGAGCAGCTCGTCGGAGGGCGCCGTCTGGTTGGCGATGACGAGCACGGTCCGCCTCCACGTCATGTGCTGCCTCCTTGGGGTCCTCGGTTCCCGACCGAGGGTACTCCTCGAGACGGGCTCCTAGCCCAGGAGGTGCTCCAGACCGACGACCGGCGAGCGGTCCAGGCCGGGCACGCGACGCACCGCGAGCAGCACGCCGGGCATGAACGAGACGCGGTCGATCGAGTCGTGGCGGATGGTCAGGGTCTGCCCCACGTCCCCGAGAATGACCTCCTGGTGGGCGACGAGGCCGGGGAGGCGCACGGAGTGGACGGGCGGCGGCTCGCCACCGCTCGCCTGGGCCATCAACGCGGCCGTCCGCGCCGCGGTTCCGCTGGGCTTGTCGAGCTTGCCGTCGTGGTGCAGCTCGACGATCTCGGCGCGGGCCATGTGGCGCGAGGCCTCGGCGGCGAAGCGCATCATCAGGACCGCGCCGATGGCGAAGTTCGGCGCCACGAAGACGTTCGCGCCCTCCAACCCCTCGAGCGAGGCGAGGTCGAAGCCGGTGGTGCCGATGACGACGTGGACGCCCGCGGCCACGCACGTCCGGGCGTTCTCGAGCGCCTGGTAGGGGACGGTGAAGTCGACGACGACGTCGGCGTCGCCGAGAACGTCGTCCAGCGCCGTGTCGAGCCGCGGGTCGGCGCGGCCGGTGAGCTCGAGGTCGTCGGCGCCCTGCACCGCCTCGCAGACCGTCTCCCCCATGCGGCCCGCGGCTCCGGCGACGGCGACGCGGATCATGCGCCGGCGAGCGAGGAAGAGACCGGCTCGAGGGCCGAGCGGAAGCGAGCCTCATCGTTGCCCACCCCGGCCGCGGAGAGGCGGTCGGGGGCGAAGAGCTCGCGCGCGAGCTCACGCAGGTCGTCGAGCGAAACCCCGTCGATGCGCTCGATGAGCTCGTCGACCGAGAGCACCGGCACGCCGTTGATGATCGACACACCGAGGCGGCTCATGCGCGTCGCGGTCGACTCCAGCGAGAGCACCGCGCGGCCCTTGACGTTCTCCTTGGAGCGCTCGAGCTCCTCCTCGGTCGCCGGCTCCGCGACGAGCCGGTCGAGCTCTGACCCGACCACGCGCATCGCCTCGTCGAGGTTGTCCGCGCGCGTTCCGAGGTAGAGGCCCACCTGCCCGGTCCCTGCGTAGCCGTTGGAGAACGAGTAGACGGCGTAGGCGAGCCCGCGCTTCTCGCGCACCTCCTGGAAGAGCCGGGAGGACGACGTCCCTCCGAAGATCCCGTCGAGCACGCGCAGGGCGAAGCGGCGATCGTCGTCGCGCGCGAGCCCCGGGGCGCCGAGGCACACGTGGACCTGCTCGGTCGCCTTGGCGGCGAACACGACCCGCGGGGCGAGCGGCGGGACCCCACCGTCGCTCGGGGCGTCCACCTCGGGCCACGAGGGGACTGCGTCCTGCACCATCGCGACGAGCGCGTCATGGTCGACCGAGCCCGCCGCCGCGACGACGACGTTGCCGGGGCGGTAGCGCACCCGGTGGAACGCCGCGATCGCCGGCACCGGGGTGTCGGCGATGACCTCGGCGCGCCCGATGATCGCGCGGCCCAGCGGATGGTCGCCGAAGACCGCTTCGCCGAGCACGTCGAAGACCTTCTCCTGGGGCTCGTCCTCGTACATCGCGATCTCCTCGAGCACGACCTCGCGCTCGGGCTCGATGTCGCGCAGAGCCGGCGCGAAGACCATGTCGCTCATCAGGTCGAAGGCCCGCGGGAGATGGCGGTTGAGCACGCGCGAGTAGACCGAGGTAGTCTCCTTGCCCGTCCCCGCGTTCAGCTCGGCGCCCATGCCGTCGAAGATCTGGTCGATCTCCTCGGAGGCGAAGCGCGCCGTGCCGCGGAACAGCAGGTGCTCGAGCAGGTGCGAGAGCCCGGCCTCAGGCTCGCGCTCGGAGCGCGAGCCCGTCCCGATGAAGAAGCCCAGCGCCGCGGAGCGGACGCCGGGCATGGCCTCGGAGGCCACCCGGACGCCAGACCGCATCTCGGTCAGTCGGTGCGCGTCGTCCACGCCGGCCCGCGCCGCCTACGCGCGGTCCGGGTCGCGGTCGCGGGGGCGGCCGCCATCGCGACCCTCACGCCCGCCGCGGCCACGGTCTCGGTCGCGGCCGTCGCGACCGCCACGGCCGCGCCCGCCGCCGTCGCGGCCGCGGGGCCCGCGGTCGCCGGTGCCGATCGAGGAGAGCTCCTCGGCCGACTTGCCGGCGACGTCGGGGTCCTCGGCGAGCCGCAGGCCGATGCGACCGCGCTCCTTGTCGACCTCGATGACGCGGACCTTGATCTCGTCGCCCTTGTTGAGCACGTCCTCGACCGTCTCCACGCGCTGGCCGGGCGAGATGTTGGAGATGTGCAGCAGGCCGTCGGTGCCCTTGGCCAGCTCGACGAAGGCGCCGAAGGTCGTCGTCTTGACGACCTTGCCGTCGAACTCGTCCCCGACCTCGACCTCCTTGGTCATCGTCCGGATGCGGTCGACGAGCGCGTCGGCCTGGGTGCCCGTCTGGGCGTAGCCGATGATGTGGCCGTCGTCCTCGATGGTGATCTGCGCCTCGAACTCCTCCTCGAGCGCGCGGATCGTCTCGCCGCCCTTGCCGATGACCAGGCCGATCTTGTCGGTGTCGATCATGATCGAGGAGATCCGCGGGGCGAAGGGGCTCGCCCGAGCGGGCACGGCCACCGAGGCGTTCACCTGGCTGACCACCGGATGTAAGCGATCGGGCTCGCCGCGGGGTCGACCGCGGGCGGCGCGCTCGCCGACGCGTGGGCGGGCGGCGGGTTCGCCGCGGCGGCGGCCGCGGCCGGGGTGGCCGCGCTCGTCGCGCGCGCCGGGGCGGGCACGCTCAGGCGATCGTGATCGGCGTGCCGACGGGCATGAGCCGCGCGAGCCGCACCACGTCGGCGTTGCGCAGGCGGATGCAGCCGTGGGAGACGCGCCCCGGGAGCAGGCCGGGCTGGTTCGTCCCGTGGATGCCGACGAAGCCGCCGCCCGGCCAGTCGGTGAGCGTGGTCGAGCGCGCGCTCGTGCCGAAGGCGACCGGCCCGTAGACGGGACTGGCGTACGCGGTCACCCGGTCGCGGACGTAGAAGGAGCCCGCCGGGGTCGGCGTGCCGGGCTGGCCGATGCCGATCGGGGCGCGCAGGACGGGACGGCCGTCGCGCAGAAGCGTGAGGCGCGGCCCGGCGGCGGTCGACCATGAGGCGCGTGCGGACGGTGCCGTAGCCGCCGAGGCCCGAACGCGGGATCCAGCCCACGGCCCGCCCGAGGACGGGCAGACGCGCGCGCACCCACGTCCGCCCGCGGCGGTCCTGCGTGCGCGCGAGGACGAGGACGAGGTTCGTGGTGCCCTCCGGGGTGCGGCGGTCGAGCGTCGCGACCGCAGGGGCGCCGGCGTCGGGGCGCGCGCGGGCCACGACGCGGTCGCGGACCGGAGCCCAGGTCGACAGGTCGCGCTCGTGGCCGAGCGCGGGGGCGCGGCGCGCGAGCCCGGGCTGCGTCGGTCCGGAGAGGGCGCGAGGCGGCCAGGGGCTTCATCGGCGCCGCGGGCGCGTCCGGGCGCGCCACGACGACGCGACGCTGCTCACCGTGGCCGCCAGCGCGGCGGCCGCCAGCGCGGCTCGCGCCGCCGTCATCCCGTGAACTTCGGGCGCCCCTTCGCTTCGTGGTCATGACGAAGCGCGTGCGGGCGACGATCCGTGACCTGGCGCGCCGGTCAGGGGCTCGTCGAACGCGCCTTGCACCGGGCTCGCATTCGCCAGCCGGCGGATCCAGGCGGCGTGGCGCGCCTCGACGGAGTGGATGGAGAGCGCCGAGGACAGGTAGGCCCGCGACGTGATCCGCGGCGCCTGGCCCTTGTAGGCGGCGACCGCGAGGTCCTCGAAGGCCACGGCCGTCCGGCGGAACCTCGGCCCTCGGTCGCGCCGCCGAAGTCGAAGCGCGGCCGCTTCGGCGCCTGGAGCCGAGCGCGACGCGCAACGCCTTGACGTGCGCGCGCTCGTGCGCGCCGACGATCCGAGCCTGGCGCGCGAGCCCGCCTGGAGGACCTTGTTGCGCTCGACCTCCGTGTAGAAGACGGCCTGCAGCTCCTCGAGCAGCAGCGCGAACGAGAGGATGGCCACGTCGCGGCGGTGGCCCGCGCCGTCGGCGGCGAAGGCCGCCGGCGCGCCGGCGGCGGCGCCGAGCAGCGCCGCCCCGCCGAGGGCGGCGGCGCGGAGGGCCTCGGCACGGGTCGAGCCGTGCATGACGCCCAGCGCCTCCTCGAGGGCCCCGTCGGCGTCGACGCGGCGAGGACGAGGTCGCGGTGGTCGCTCAGCCGACCTCGATCCCCAGCGCGCGGACCTTGTCCGGGCCGTCCTGGAGCGACACGCCGACGTCCACCGCGGCCGGAGCGGGACGGCGCCCGCGACGTCGCGGATCCAGACCGCGTGACGGGCCTCGACGGAGAGGATTGTCGCGACGGCGGCGAGCGTCTTGGGCGTGAGGTTCGGGCCCTGCCCGTTGAGCATGGCCAGCCCGACGTCCTCGAGCTGCTGGGCGGTCTTGACGAAGGCATCGCTGTCGGCGGTCGTGTCCCGAACGAGAGCCGGCCCGGCGGCTTCGCGGAGCGCCCCAGCGCCTTGCGGATGTACGCGGCATGCGCGCGCTCGTGGCCGCCGACGACCTGGGCGAACCTGCGCCGCTCGCCGGTGAGCTGCGCTCGCTTCAGCGCGTCGCGTAGAAGGCGGCCTGCAGGTCCTCGAGGACGAGGGCTGCGGCGAGGATCTGCTTGTCCTGCGCCGCGGACAGCCTGGACGCGCTGGGCGAGGGCGCCGCGGCGAAGACGGCCGCGCCGCCCGCAGCCGCTCCGGCGCCGGCCGCCGCGCGGCGCAGGAACGTCCCGCGCGTGAGGCCGTCGGCGTGGTGTCGATTTCATGGTGTGACGATATGCCCAGAATCGGGTTCGGCTACCCCGTCGTTGGTCCAGGATCGTGTCGCTACGCTCGCGCGCCGATGATTTCGGAGCGCATCGTCACGACCCGGAGCGCAACCGCGCGCTGCTGGCCCGCCAGCGGCTGCTCGAGCGCCCGGCGCCCCCGCTGCCGCGGGCGCTCGAGCACATCGGCGGCATCCAGGCGCAGTACGCGCCGTCGATGTACGTCGGGCTGTGGTCGCGGCTCGCGGGCTTCGAGCGCGACGAGCTGACCCGCGCGCTCGAGCGGCGCACCGTCGTCCAGGGGACGCTCGCTGCGCTCGACGATCCACCTCGTCTCGCGCGACGACTACTGGGCGCTGGCGCTCGCGGTCCGCGAGCGCCCGCCGGGCGTGGTGGCTGCGGCGCTCCGCGACGGCCCGACGCGAGGAGGAGATGGCGGCCGCCGCGCGAACTGCGCGCGGCGCTCGCGCGACGGGCCGCTGCCGCGCAAGGAGGTCGAGGGCTGATCGGCACGGGCGCGGCACGCCGCGGGATCGACGCCTGGATCGACCTCGTGCGCGTGCCGCCGTCGGGGACCTGGGAGCGCCGGCGCGCGGACCTCTTCGGGCCGCCGAGGACTGGATCGGCCCGGCCGGCGAGGCCGCGGCGCGGCGCCGGAACTGCTCGTGCGCCGCTACCTCGGCGGCTTCGGGCCGGCGACGCGCGCCGACGATCGCGAGCTGGGCGGGCACGGGCTGCGGCGCGTCGCGCCGCGCTCGACGCGGATGGACCTGCGCCGGTCCGCGCCGAGGACGGCGCGAGCTGCTCGACCTCCGCGCGCGCCGCTGCCGGACCCCGGCACGCCCGCGCCGGCGCGGTTCCTGCCGACCTGGGACGCGACGCTGCTCGTCCACGCCGCCGCGCCCGCGTGCTGCCCGAGGAGGACCGCCCGCGGATCTTCACCACGCAGACGCCGCAGTCGCTGCCGATGTTCCTCGTCGACGGCACCGTGGCGGGCACGTGGCGGGTGCGCGGCCGCTCGAGCTCGAGCCCTTCGGCCGGCTCTCGCGGGCCGCCCGCGCCGGGCTCGCCGACGAGGGCGAGCGCCTCGCGGAGCTGCACGCGTGACGCTCGGCCCCGCGCGGCCGCCGGCCCGCGCGCCGATCGCCGGCGCGCGCGTCGCCTCGAGCCCGCCGACCCGCCGTGCACGCCGGCGACCTCTTCGCCGCCGGCCACGACGGCCGCGACCCGTCCCTCTGGGACTACCTGCCGAACGGGCCGTTCGCCGACGCGCGCCGGCTTCGCGCGTGGCTGGAGGGCATGGCCGCCTCGGAGGATCCGCTGTTCTTCACGATCGTCGACAAGGCCACCGGGCGGCCGGAGGGCATGTGCAGCTACCTGCGGATCACGCCCGAGCACGGCG
Organism: uncultured Actinomycetes bacterium; assembly: GCA_963728925.1. Classification (GTDB taxonomy): domain Bacteria; phylum Actinomycetota; class Thermoleophilia; order Solirubrobacterales; family Solirubrobacteraceae; genus JBBPZA01. Next base: position 64,810 of record CAVSMB010000003.1, read on the forward strand.
TGATCGAGATCGGGCACATCTGGTTCTCGTCGACGCTGCAACGCACGGCTGCGGCCACCGAGGCCATCTACCTGCTGGCCCGCCTGGTCTTCGACGACCTGGGGTACCGGCGGCTGGAGTGGAAGTGCGACGCGCTGAACGAGCCCTCCCGGCGGGCCGCCGACCGGCTCGGCTTCACCTTCGAGGGCGTGTTCCGCCAGCACCTGGTGATCAAGGGCCGGAACCGCGACACGGCCTGGTACGCGATGCTCGACAGGGAGTGGCCCGGCGTGGAGCGGGCGTTCGAGGCGTGGCTGGACCCGGGGAACTTCGACGACGCGGGACGTCAGCGCACGGCGCTCGAGCCTGGGCGGAAGGGGTCGGCGTAGAGCGCGACGGTCGCGAGCCCGATCGCCGCGCTCAGCGCCAGCGGCAGCGCGACGTCTGCCCGCTAGAGCACCGCGCCGACGACCGCGCCGAGGAGCATCGTGGCCACGACGACGATCCGGCGCGCGGTGCCGGCGCCCGAGCGGCCCGCGAGCGGCGAGTCGGAGGCCAGGCCGGTCATCGTGAGCGTCACGACCGTGGTGGTGAGGTCCGGGACGCCGAGGCGCCGCACCATCGCTGTGCGCGCGCCGAGCGCAGAGGCGACGAACGCGATGACGACGCCGGCGGCGCCCGTGCCGCCCCGGGGATCGGCCAGCGCGGCGATCGCTGCGGCGACGGCGAGCAGCGCCGTCTCGACGGCGAGCGCGCGGACAAGCCCGCCCTCGAGGCGGCCGGCCACGACGGCGCCGCACAGGAAGGCGCCGAGCGAGACGAGCGGGGCGAGAACCGGCAGCCCCTCGGCGCCGCCGACCCCGAAGCCGAGGAGGACGACGTTGCCGGTCATGTTGGCGGTGAACACGCGTCCGAGCCCGAGGAAGCTCGCCGCGTCCACGAGACCGGTGCTGAAGGTGAGCGCAAGCAGCGCGAGCGCGAGGGGGTGGCGCAGGCTCGCGGCGGCCTGGGCGCGTTCCTCGTCGCCGGCGGTCACGACCGGCTAGGCGGCCGCGGCCACGCCGGCGTCCGCGAAGTGCGAGGCGGCGTCGTGCAGTCGCGCGAGCATCGCGGCCACCGCGCCCGCCGGCTCGCGAGCGGCCACGGCGACGATCCGCCGCACCGGGGCGCGACCGCGCACCGGCCGCACGACGACGTCGTCGCGCTCCGCGGCGAGCCCCAGGCCGGGCACCAGCGCGACGCCCATCCCGCTGGCCACGAGCCCGACGATCGCAAAGTAGTCGTCCGACCCGTAGAGGACGTCGGGCTGGAAGCCCGCCTGTGCGCACGCCCGCAGGACGATGTTCGAGTCCCGGCAGGTTCCGCGAAGCCCGACCAGCATCCAGCCCTCGTCGCAGAGGTCGCCGAGCGCGACGGCGGGGCGGGCCGCCAGCGCGTGGCCCGCCGGCAGGGCGACGTAGAGCTCGTCGTCGAGGAGGTGCTCGACGAACAGGTCGGAGAAGTCGGGCTCGTCGAGCAGGCCGCCCTCCTCGGCGAGGACGAGCTCGAACTCGCCCCGGCGCAGCGCGGGGACGGCCTCGGGGGGGTCGAGCAGCGTCAGCTCGGCCGTCACCGCCGGGCGCTCGCGCGGAACGCCGCGAGGGCTCGCGGGACGATGGTGCCAGCGGCCGTCGAGAAGGCCGCGATCCGCACGCGGCCGCGCGCCTGCGTCGTCAGGTCCTGCAGCTCGGCCTCGGCCTCGGTCAGCTCGGTCAGGATCCGCTCCGTGCGGCGCACGAGCACCTCGCCGGCCGGCGTCGCGCGAACGGCGCGCGGAGAGCGCTCGAGCAGCGCGACCCCGACCTGGCGCTCAAGGCGCGCGATCTGCTGGGAGACGGCGGGCTGCGTGTAGGCGAGCGCCTCGGCCGCGGCCGAGAACGAGCCGCGTCGTACGACCTCGCGGAGGACCTTGAGGAGCCGTAGGTCGTCCATGCGCGCAACTTATCAACGGCGCACGACGGGATCATGCACGGTTATGCTGCGACCGTCGTCCGCCGGCCGGTAGCGTCCGCGCCCGTGCTCGCCCGCCTGCTGCTCGTCGCGCTCGCCGCCGTGGCCGCGGTCGTCGCCGTCCAGCAGCTGCGCCACGACCACGGGTGCAAGACGCTCCTGAACGACATCGCCAAGGGGCCGGCCGCGAACATCGACGGCCTGGCGGCGAAGACGCTCGACCGCTGTGGCGACCCGCGGGACCGCGTCGTCATCGTCGCAGCGCTCGTGGCCCGCAAGAAGCGCGCCGACGCGGTCGCGGTCGTGCGGCGGATGACCGCGGCGAACCCCGACGACTACCTCGGATGGCTCGTCCTCGGCCGCGCCACCGGCGACCGCGCCGCTCTCCGGCGCGCGCACGCGCTCAACCGCGCGGCGTGCCGGCGCCGTGACCGCGCCGAGCAGCCCGACGACACGCTCGACGAGCGCGTCGTCGAAGCTCGCGTCCCAGCTGCGGCTCCAGCTCACCGCGCTGCCGCGCGCCCGGCGCTCGGCGTCCCCGGCGCCCGCCGCCGCGGCGGCCAGCGCCGCGGCCACGCCCTCGACGGTCGGCGCGGCGGCGACCAGGTTCGGCGAGATCGCCGCCATCGCCTCCGGCGTCTTGTTCTCGAAGCTGTTGGTGACGGTGAGCAGGCCCGGCCGAGGCCATCTCGATCGGCACGAGGCTCGGGTGCGGCGTGTACATCAGCGAGAGGCCGACGTCGTGCGTCGCGCAGCAGGCCGGCGTAGCTCGCCCTGCGTCGGCGCGCCGGAGGAGCTCGAGCGCGCGCCGGCCGCCGAGGTCGACGCGCCGGCCGCCGCGCGACCGTCGCCGATGCCGTGGAGCTCCCAGCCGGCGAAGGCGCCGCTGCTCGAGCGCGCGGCCGAGGCGCGAGCAGGCCGAGCTCGAACATGTTGCGCGCGGCGTGCGGCTCGGGCCGCGCGTAGAACAGCAGCCGGCGCGTGCTGCGCGCCGGCCAGCTCGGCCGCCGTCGGCGGCTCGCACCGGCGTGATCGCGTTCTGGAACGACGCCGAGGCGCGTCGCCCGCGCCGGCCCGGCCGCGTAGACGCCGATGCCGCGGCGGCGGAAGTAGTCGCGCAGGAGCTCGGTCGAGAACAGCGCGCGGTGGGGGAAGCCGGTAGGACTCGTCGGCCAGCGCCGCGAGCGTGCCCATCGGGAAGGTGAACGGCTCGTACTCCTGGATCAGGTAGAGGAAGCGCTCGCCGCCCAGCTCCGCGCACGCGTCGCGCGGCGACGTGGGCGCGTCCACCAGGTGCGTGGCGACGAAGCGGTCGGCGCGGCTCACCTCGAGGCCCGGCGACTCGCGGCCGAACTCGACCTCGACGCGGTCGAACAGCCCGGCGAGCCCGCTGTAGGCCTCGACCTGCTGCCGCCAGGAGCGCGGCAGCGGCGGCACGGGGTCGACGGTGACGACCCGCACCCGCAGCGCCGCGCTCGGCGAGCCGGCGGGCGAGGTTGAGCTTCGCGATGTAGCCGCCGAAGAAGTGCTCGCAGGTCGATCGTCGGGATCAGGAGGTTCACGCGCTGCGGGCGCGTCGTCGCGGACGGACAGCTCGAGCGGCGCGATCTTCTCGGCGATCATCCGCGGCCCCGGCGCCGCCGGCCGGCGAGCGCCCGGCCGCGGGCCGAGGTCGGGCGGCGGGACGCGCGTCGAGGCGCAGGCGCGCGCGCGGGCGGTCGCGCGCGGTGGCCGCGAGCAGCCCGCCGCCAGGCGAACGCGTAGGCGAGCATCATCTCGGCGCCGAGCGTCTCGCGGCCGGCCGGCAAGCTCGCGCAGCGCCGCGCGCGCCAGAGCCGAGCGCCGACAGCGCGGAGCGGTCGGCGTGCGCAGAAGCGCTCGAGCGCGCGCCGCTTGGCGGCGCGCATCGCGTCGCCGCAGCGCAGCCGCAGGATCGTCGCGAACTGCATCGAGGCGGCAGACGTCGCCGAAGTAGAGCGAGCCGCCACGCCGTGATCCGCTCGCGCGGGTCGCGGCGCAGGCCGGCCGAGCGCGGTCGCGCAGCTCCGGTGATCCGGTTCGCCTCGGCGTGGCCGAGCGTCGCCGTCGCCGTGCTGGACGTAGTCGTAGAGCGGCCGGTCGACGTAGGCGATGTCGCCCAGCGCGAGCGCGGCCAGCGCGATCCAGTGGTCGTGGTAGTGCGTCGAACTGGGCCGGCGGGAACGGAAGCGCGAAGTCGAGCAGCTCGCGCGGGAACAGCGACGCCGCGCCCGTGACGGCGTTCGCCACGAGCAGCGAGAGCAGGTCGCGTGTGGTTGTTGCGCCGCTCGCGCCCAGTAGGTGTCGGAGACGACCGCGCCGTCGCGGCGACGATCCGCGCGTCGCTGTAGACGAGCCGTGCGTCGCCGATCGCGCCGAGCAGCGTCTCGAGCTTGTCGGGGTGCCACGACGTCGTCCTGGTCGGCGAGCGCCACGTACGCGGCGGCGGCGGGCGCCAGCGCCAGCGCGCGCTCGAAGTTCGCGTAGAAGCCGAGCCGCGCGCGGCGAGCGGGAGACCACGAAGCGCGCGTCGCCCGCCACCGCGCGCCTCGATCGCGGCGAAGCGCTCGGGGCTCGAGCAGTCGTCGCTGATCACGCACACCCAGTCGCGGTGGGTCTGCGCGCGGATCGACTCGAGCTGGCGCTCGAGCAGGTCCGGCGGAGGCTCGTACGTGGCCATGCAGATCGCGACGAGCGGCCGGCCGGCGCCTCGGGCGCGGCGATCGTGAGCGGATCGGGCGGCGCCGCCACGGCGCTCCGCGGCCGAGCTCGGCCACCGCCACGCTCCCGTCGTCGAGCTCGGCGCGCAGCTCGCAGCACGATCTCCGCGGCGCCCTCGGCCGGCGGCGACGCGGGCCACGCCCCAGAAGCCGCTGCGATAGCTGCAGGAGGCGGGGATCCTCGGAGGAGTCCGGATCGGCGGGCATCTCGGCGAGCGCGTCGTCGTCCAGGCCGGGGTGCATCGCCTTCATCACGTCGAGGCGGGGCATCCCGTGTGCAATCAGCGGCTGGGCGTGCCCGTCCACGACCAGGCTCAGCGAGCGGATCTGCACGCGCGGGGAGAAGCACCAGCCGAGCACGAAGATCGCGGTGCCGCGGCCGACGCGGATGGCTGCCGGTAGCGGCTTGTCGAGCGAGACGCGCAGGTCGCCCCAGATGTCCTCGGGTGAGGTCACACGTGGGCCGGGCACCCTATCCGGACGCCCTCCCCTAGGATCGCCGCATGGGGACGGACGGGGGGGAGGTGGCGGCGGCTGCGACGCCGCGCTTCCGGCTCTTCGACTCGCTGCGGGCGATCGCGGCGCTCAGCGTGTTCGCGGTGCACCTGCCGTGGGTGGCGACGCTGCCCGACGACGACGTCCTCAAGCCGTACCTGCAGCAGCTGAACGTCGGCGTCACGGTCTTCTTCCTCATCTCGGGCTTCCTGCTCTACCGCCCGTTCGTGGCGGCGCGGCTCCGCAGCGCCGGTGCTCCGGACGTACGGTCCTACGGGCTGCGTCGTGCGCTGCGCATCGTCCCCGCCTACTGGCTCGCGCTGCCGTTCGCCGTGCTGTTCGTCGGCGCGTCGGGTGAATCGGCGACGGCCACCCGGGTCTTCTCGGCCCACGGCGTCCCGGCGTACTTCGGCTTCCTCCAGGTCTACGACTCCGACACCCTCTTCGGCGGCGTCAGCGCGTCGAGGATGCTCTGCGTCGAGGTGACCTTTTACGCGATGCTGCCGCTCTGGGCAGTGCTGCTGCGCCGCTCGCACGCACGCACGCGCGAGCAGGTCGTGCGCTCGGAGCTGTTGGGGCTCGCGGTCCTCTTCGCCACCGGCCTCGCGTGGACGACCGTCGCGGCGGCCTCCACGGACGTCACGCCCGCCGTGTTCGTGGACCCGACGCTCATCAAGCCGTGGCTGTATGTCCTGCCGGCCTACCTCGACCAGTTCGCGCTCGGCATGGGGCTCGCGGTGCTCAGCGTCGCGGTCGCCGACCGCGTCCGGCCGCCGCGCGCCGTCGCGGCCGTCACCGCGCGCCGTGGCTGCCGTGGCTGGCGAGCGCTGTCGCCTTCGGCGTCATGGGCCGTCTCGTGCGCTGGTTCCCGGATGACTTCGGGGCGCGATACGTCGCCGCGCACGT
>CAVSMB010000004.1:0-154223 GCA_963728925.1 uncultured Actinomycetes bacterium
GTCTGTAGCGTTGAACGAGAATCAGCTAAGAAGCTTCGCCGCCACTTTCGCCCTCCCGCGGCGTTGTAGCTGCGAGCCACCGGCTCGGAGACCGCATGACATCGCCCCTGCGACAGCCTGCCGATGGTTTCAGCGCGCTGCCGGCGCCACCTGCGACGGCGCCCGAGTCCGTGCCGATCCTCGGTATCCCGCTCGCCCTGACCGACTACGAGGGCAGCATGGACCACATGGACGCGGCGATCTCGCGCAGCGAGCGGATCATGGTGTCCGCGGCCGCCGTGCACCTCGTGATGGTCAGCCAGGAGCGCCCCGAGATCCGCGAAGCGGCCCTGCGGAGCTTCAACGTCGCCGACGGCCAGCCGCTGGTCTGGGCCATGCGCTCGCTCGGCCACGAGGCGTCGCGCGTCTACGGGCCGACGTTGATGCTGCGCTACTGCGAGCGCTGCGCCGAGCAGGGAACGAGGGTCTTCCTCTACGGCGGTCGCAACCGGGGCGCGCTCGTCCAGCTGGTCGACAGCCTGCGCCGCCGCTTCCCGGGCATCCGGATCGTCGGCGGCCACTCGCCGCCCTTCAGGCCCTCGACCGAGGACGAGACGGAGGCCATCATCGCCGAGATCAACGGGTCGGGCGCCGACGTCGTGTGGGTCGGGGTCGGCCAGCCCAAGCAGGAGGAGTGGATGGCGGCGATGCGCGACCGGCTCGACGCGCCGGTCCTCATCGGCGTGGGCGCGGCGTTCGACTTCCACGCCGGCCTGGTGCCCCAGGCGCCCGCCTGGATGCAGCGCGGCGGCCTGGAGTGGGCCTACCGGCTCGTCCAGGAGCCCCGCCGCCTGTGGCGCCGCTACGCGCGCTACAACCCGCGTTTCGTGGTCGGGTTCTCGCGCCAATGGGCGCGTGAGCGGCTCCGCCGCAGCCGCTCACGCTAGCCTGCCCCGCGTTCCATGACCCACGACGTCTCGATCATCGGCCTCGGGAGGGTCGGCCTTCCGCTCGCGCTGAGCTTCGCCGACCGCGGCCTGCGCGTGCTCGGGATCGACAAGGACCCCGAGCGCCTGGACGCCGTCCGCGCCGGGCGCATGCCGTTCAAAGAGACGGGCACCGACGAGCTCATCGAGCGAGTGTGCACCAGCGGTCGCCTCGAGCTCAGCTCGCGCGTGGTCGACGCCGCGCGCGCCGAGCACATCGTCATCACGCTCGGCACGCCGTCGATGTCGCACATCGAGATCGACATGCGCGACATCCGCTCGGCCCTGGACGACCTCCTGCCCGTGCTCGAGCCGGGCCACTCCCTGATCCTGCGCTCGACCGTCGGCCCGGGGACGACCGACTTCGTGGCGGGCTACCTGGCCAAGCAGCGCGGGTTCGAGGTGGACACGGAGCTCTATGTGGCCCACGCCCCCGAGCGCATCGCCGCCGGCCGCTTCCTCGAGGAGATCGAGACGCTGCCCTGCATCGTCGGCGCCGTCGGGCCGGAGTCCGGCGACCGCGTGGCCCGGCTGTTCTCGGTCTTCGGCGCGCCGATCGTGCAGACAACGCCGGTCCAAGCCGAGCTCGCGAAGATCTGGACGAACATCCTGCGCTATGCGCAGTTCGCGCTCCCGAACCTCCTGATGATGGACTGCGAGAGCTACGGCGCGAACGTCTTCGAGGTCATCGACCTCATCAACGAGGACTACCCGCGCGGCGGCATCGCGCAGCCCGGCTTCACGGCGGGAAGCTGCCTGCGCAAGGACTTCGCCTTCTCGGAGGAGCGCTCCAACGCGCCGGGGATGCTGCTCGGCGTGTCGCGAGTCAACGAGTCGCTGCCGTTGTTCGTCGTCGAGGGCATCAAGCGGCGCACCGCCGGGCTGGCCAACAAGAAGGTCGCGGTCCTCGGCCTCGCCTTCAAGCGCGACACCGACGACGAGCGCGACTCGCTCGCCCACAAGGTCGTCCGCATGCTGGAGCGCGAGCTTGCCGACGTGGCGGTGCACGACCCGCACGTGCTCGAGCCGACGCAGAGCTTCGAGGAGGCGATCCTCGACGCCGACGTCGTCGTGGTGGCCACCAATCACTCCGCCTACTCAACACCGGAGTCGCTGCGAACGATCATCGACAGCGCACGCCACGACTGCCTCGTGGTCGATCCCTGGAACGCCTTCGGCCACGCGCAGGTCTTCGCCTTCGCCTCCGAGGTCTCGGTTCTCGCCAGAGCATGAACCGCGTGCTGGTCACCGGCGGCGCGGGCACGATCGGCTCGGCGGTCGTTCGGCGGCTGCTGCGCGATCCGGGCTTCGAGGTCCGCGTCTCCGACCAGCGCGAGCCGCCCCAGTGGATGCGCGAGGGCTGCGAGATCCACACGGGCGACCTGCGCGACCTGGGCGTCGCGCGCGAGGCGACCTCGGGGGCCAGCCACGTGATCCACCTCGCGGCGATCGTCGGGGGGATCGCGAACTTCCACCGCCTACCCCACACCCTCACCGAGGTGAACGCCGCGCTCTACAACGCGGTGATCCGCGCCGCCCTGGACCACGACGTCGAGCGCTTCACCTACGTCTCGAGCTCGATGGTCTTCGAGCGGGCGACGGAGTTCCCCACCACCGAGGAGCACATCCTCGAGTGCCCGGCGCCGCGCTCGGCCTACGGCTTCTCCAAGCTGACCGGCGAGGTCTACTGCCGCGCTGCCGCCGACGAGCACGGCCTGCGCTTCACGATCTGCCGGCCGTTCAACGCCTACGGGCCGGGTGAGCTGCCCGACGACGAGCCCGGGATCGCCCACGCGGTGCCCGACCTCATCGCCAAGGTCCTCGCGGGCCGCCGTCCGTTGCCGATCTTCGGGTCGGGCGAGCAGACGCGCACGCTGACCCACGTCGACGACATCGCCGACGGGATCGTCACCGCGATGGCCTCCCCGGCCGGCGAGGGCGAGGACTTCAACGTGTCGGCCTCCCAGGAGCTCAGCGTGGCCGAGATCGCGCGCATCGTGTGGGAGGCCTGTGGCCGGCCGGCCGAGGAGCTCGAGCTCGAGCACCTGCCGAGCTTCGAGGTCGACGTGCAGCGCCGCTGGCCCTCGGTCGAGAAGGCGCGTCGTCTGCTTGGCTGGGAGGCTCGCATCGGCGTTCGCGAGGGGATCGCCAGGACCGTCGAGTGGCTGCGCGAGCGCGTGCCGGCGCCCGAGACGGCGCGATGAGCGCGCGGCGTGCGCTCGTCACCGGGGTGACCGGCCAGGACGGGTCCTACCTGGCCGAGCTGCTGCTCGAGAAGGGCTATGAGGTGCACGGGATGGTGCGGCGCTCCTCGACCGAGACCTTCGAGCGCATCGAGCACCTGCGCGACCGCCTCGTGCTGCACCAGGGCGACCTGCTCGACCAGCGCTCGCTCGTCGACGCGCTGCGGGCCGCGCGGCCCCAGGAGGTCTACAACCTCGCGGCCATGTCCTTCGTCGCCGCCTCGTGGGTCCAGCCCACGCTGACCGCCGAGTTCACCGGCGTCGGGGTCACACGGCTGCTCGAGGCGGTGCGCGAGGTGTGTCCCGAGGCCCGCTTCTACCAGGCCTCCTCGAGCGAGATGTTCGGCAAGGTGCGCGAGGTCCCGCAGACCGAGGCGACGCCCTTCTACCCGCGCTCGCCCTACGGGGTGGCCAAGGCCTACGGCCATCACATCACGGTGAACTACCGCGAGTCCTACGACCTGCACGCCACGTCGGGGATCCTCTTCAACCACGAGTCGCCGCGTCGCGGGCTCGAGTTCGTCACGCGCAAGATCACCTGGCACGCGGCGGCGATCCGGCTCGGGCTGGCGGACGAGCTGGCCCTCGGCAACCTCGACGCAGAGCGCGACTGGGGGTACGCGAAGGACTACGTGGAGGCGATGTGGCGGATGCTGCGGCGCGACGAGCCCGACGACTTCGTCATCGCGACGGGTGAGGCGCACTCGGTGCGCGAATGCGTCGAGATCGCCTTCGATCACGCAGGCGTCGACGTCGAGAGCCACGTCGTCGTCGATCCCGCCTTCCTGAGGCCCGCCGAGGTCGACCACCTGATCGGCGATGCCTCCAAGGCTCGGCGGCTGCTCGGCTGGCAGCCGTCCACGAGCTTCGAGGCGCTCGTCCGGCTCATGGTCGATGCCGACCACGCCGTCCTGCAGGGCAGGACGCCGGTCGACGCGTCGCGCACGCTTCCCTAGCTCCGCCGGTGCTCCGCCGCGCTGTACGCCTCGCGCAGCGCGCCGGCGACCACGGAGGGCGCGCAGCGCTCGCGGACGGCGGCGAGGCCCTCACGGCCCGCGTCCGCGTCGCCGTAGCGACGACCGATCGCCTCGGCCAGCGCCGCAGCGTCGCCGGGCGGCACGAGCCCGCTCTCGGCGACGAGCTCCGCAAGCGCACCGGCGCGCGAGGCGACGACCGGCACCCCGGCCGCCATCGCCTCCGCAGCGGCGAGGCCGAAGGTCTCCGCTCCCCGCGACGGGACGATCGCCAGGGCCGCCCCGCGCCGCAGCGTCGCGAGCTCCGCTGCGGGGACGCGGCCGAGGAAGCGCGCCGCGCCCCTCGCGCGCTCGCGCACGGCGGCCGCTTCCGGCCCGTCGCCGCAGACGACGAGCGGCACGTCGGCTCGCGCGCACGCCTCGACGGCCACCTCGGCGCCCTTCTCGGGCGCGAGGCGCGAGGCGAGCAGCGCGTAGCGGCCGTCGGCCGCGCGGGAGTCCCCGGCGAGGTCGCGGACCACGTGGGGCACGATGCTGACGCGGTCGCCGAGCGGCGCCCCCAGCTCGCGCAGGCGATCGTGGGCGAAGCGGCTCGGGAGCACGAAGCGGTCGGCGCGCGCCGCGAGGCGGCGCTGGGAGAGCGCCAGCCCGGCGCCGTAGGCGAGGGCCTCGGACGCCGGCCCGCGACAGCGCAGCGCGACCCCGGGTCTCGTGTCCACCCCGTGGCAGCGCGTGCAGTCCTCGCCGCGGGTGAAGCACGTCGCGACCGCGCACACGAGGCGGTAGTTGTGCAGGTGGACGACGACGCGCGCGCCGGCGTCGCGCGCCGCCGCCAGCGCGCGCCAGCCGAAGGCCGGCGAGAGGTTGTGGGCGTGGACCAGACGCGCGCCCGTCCGCCGCACCGCGGCGGCGACGTCGTCGGGGGCCAGACCGCCGCGAAGCAGCGCGACGGCGGCGCGTGCCCGGCCGAGCGTCGCCGAGTCGCGCTCCAGGAGCTCGACCTCCTCACCCATGCGCTCGCGCGCGAGCCAGACGAGGTCCTGCACCGCGCGCTCCTCGCCGCCGGTGGTCCGGTAGCGGTTGTGGAGCACGAGGATCATCGGCGGCCCACGAGCGGAGCCGCGAGCACCCCGGCGTTCTCGACGGCGCGCATCCCACGCTCCATCGCCGAGCGCCGATCGCCGCGCAGGACGGCGACGGGCGCACCGAGCGCCGAGCTGATGGCGTGGCGCGCGGCCAGCCGGGGGCTGCGCGCGCCCCGCAGGCCGAGCGTCGCGCCGTAGCGGAAGCGCCGCTGCAGCAGCCGGCGGGGATGCAGGCGCGCGGGCGCGACGACGTGCCACACGTAGGCGTCGGGGACGTAGCGGATCACGTAGCCCGCCCGGGCCAGCGCGCGCTGGGCCTCGTCCTCCTCGGAGAACCAGTCGCGGCCCGGACGGTGGCCGAATGCGGGGTCGAAGCCCCCGACCGCGCGCAGCGGGCCGCAGCGAAACGAGATGTTCGCGCCGTAGACCGTCCGCAGCGCGGGGTCGAGGTCGAGCGCGTGCGGCCCGTAGTCGACCATGCTGAGGGCCGGCAGCATCGCGTCGCTGAGCCACGACGGGCGCGGACCGGCGAAGCGCGGCCGCACCGGCCCGCCGACGCACGCGACGCGCTGCGCCGCCGCCTCCCACGCCGCCGCGAGCCGGCCCAGCCATCCCGGGCCGACGAGCGCATCGTCGTCGACGAAGGCAACCACCTCGTCGTCCTCGCATGCGGCGAGCGCGCGGTTCCGGGCGTGGGAGAGCCCCGGCCGCGGCTCACGCACGACCTCGACACCCGGCAGGGCCGTCCTCGCGGCGCGGGCGAGACCGGCCGCGGCGACGTCGTCGAGCGCGCTGCAGACGAGCATCGCGCCGAGGCCACCCCCCTGCAGGGCGAGGGCGTCGAGGCACGCCTCAACCTCGCGCGGCTGACGGTTCGTGCACACGGCGACGCGGATGGTCGTCACGGCCCGCACCGTAGTCGCTGGGCCCGAGGCCCTGGCTTTAGGGCCTGTCTCAGAACCCCCTCGCGGCCGGAAGAGACCGTCCCGCGGCCTCTTCCGACTCACGATGGGTTTCGAGACAGGCCCTAAGCTCCCTCGCATGCCGTCGGCGTCGATCGTCGTCCCCACGCGCGCTCGGCCCGGCTACCTCGGGGTGACGCTGCGCTCCATCGTGCCCCAGGCCCGCGCGGCGGGGGCCGAGGTCATAGTCGTCGACGACGCCCGCGACCCGGTCTCCCGGGCGGTCGCCGCCGGGCACGGCGCGCGCTACCTCGCCCATCCCGTGCCGCAAGGGCCGAACGCCGCGCGCAACACCGGCCTCGACGCGGCGGGTGCGGACCTCGTCGTGTTCGTCGACGACGACGTCCGCGCCCCGGAGGGATGGCTGGCCGCGCTGCTCGCGGCGGCGGCGCAGCGGCCGGGCGACGAGGTGCTCGGCGGTCCGATCCGTGCGCGGCTCGAGGGCTTCCGCCACCGCACGTGCGGGCGCGAGGGCCCGCCGATCACCTACCTCGACCTCGGGGGCGAGGACCGCGAGGCGGACTTCGTGTGGAGCGCGAACATGGCGATCCGGCGCCGCGCGCTCGAGCGCGTCGGCCCGTTCGACGCGTCGCTTCAGATCTACGGCGACGAGGAGGACTGGCAGCGCCGGCACCGCGCGGCGGGCGGGCGCATCCGCTACGTCGCGGCGGCCGGCCTCGAGCACCGCCGGGCGCCGCGGGACGCGACGCTGGGCGCTCTCGCGCGCGCCGCGCGCCGCCGCGGCGCCAGCAGCCGCCGCTACGACGAGCGCAAGGGCACCGCCCCACCGCTGGCGTCCGAGCTGCGCGTGCTCGCCGGCTGCGCGCTTCACGCCGCGCGCTTTCGCTGCGCCTTCGGGATGCCGATGACCGCGGCGGCCTGGGGGCGCGTGGGCGAGGCGCTGCGACGGCGCGACGCCGCACGCACCGTCGAGGCGCCCTCCCCCGACGTCCTCTCCGGCTCGCGCGGCACGCCGCGGCGCGGGCGCGCCATCGCCGCCGACCTCGCGCTGGACGGCGCGCTGCTCGCGCGCGCCGTGCCCTGGCGGCTCGACCGCGCCGCCGCCCGCGGACCGCGGCGGCGGGTCCTCGCGCTCACCGTCGAGCGCCGCGAGGTGGCCAACCACCTCGCCGGCGTGCGGCGCGAGCTCGCCCGCTCGCACCACGACGTCGTGCTGCGCGCCGCGCACGCGGCCGGCGCGGGCAAGTTCGAGAACCTCAACGCGCTGCTGGCCGTCCAGCCGCCCACCGGCCGCGACTGGCTCGTGCTCGTCGACGACGACGTCGAGCTGCCGCGCGGCTTCCTGGATCGCTTCCTCTTCCTCGCCGAGCGCTTCGACCTCGCGCTCGCGATGCCCGCTCATCGTCACCGCTCGCACGCCGCGTGGGCGCTGACGCGGCGGGCGCCGCGGTCGCTCGTCCGCGAGACGCCGTGGGTGGAGATCGGGCCGGTCGTCGCCCTGCGGGCCGACACCTGGTCGCAGCTGCTGCCCTTCCCGCCGCTTCACATGGGCTGGGGTCTGGACGCCCACTGGGCGGCGCTCGCCCGCGCCAAGGGGTGGCGGGCCGGGATCGTCGACGCGACGCCGATCCGCCACCTGCTACGGCCGATCGCCACCGGCTACGAGGCGCAGGCCGCGGTCGACGAGGCGCGGGCGTTCCTCGACGGCCGCCCCTACCTCTCGTCCGGGGAGAGCCAGCGCACGGTGGCGACGCACCTCACGTGGTGAGGCCATGAGGGTCGTGGTGGTCGCGGAGTACTACCCGCGCGACGCGGACCCGGTGTCGGGGATGTGGGCCCACCGCCAGGCGGTCGCGGCGAGGGACGCCGGCGCCGACGTCCGCGTGCTGGTCCTGCATCGCGTCGTGCCGCCGAAGGCCGCCATTCGTTCGCTGGACCTCGCGGCTGCGGCCCGGCTGGTCCGCCAGCCCCGGCGGGCGACGCTCGACGGCATCGCGCTCGAGTACCTGCCCTTCGCCTCGCCGCCGCGGCGGCGCTCGTACGCTTCGTGGGGCCGGTGGGCCGCGCCCGTGCTCCGCCGCGCGCTGGCGCGCGTGGGCCGCGAGGGGCCGCTCGACCTCGTTCACGCGCACTACGCCGTGCCCGCCGGCGACGCGGTCCGCCGGGCGGCGCCGGGCACGCCGGTCGTCGTGTCCGTCCACGGCGGCGACGTGCTGTGGGCCGCTCGGCGCGGAGCGCGCTCGGAGCGCGCGGTCCGCCGCTCGCTCGCCCACGCTCGCCTCGTGCTGGCCAACAGCGCGGGGATCGCCGAGCGCTCGCGGGCGCTGGGCGCACGCGAGGTCCGCGTCGTGCACCTGGGCACGGACGTCCCGGCCGTGGCCAGCGCGCCTGACGGGCCACCCGTGCTCGCCACGGTCGGCCACCTGGTGGCCCGCAAGCGTCACGCCGACGTCGTCCGCGCCCTCGCGCTGCTCGCCCCGCGCCACCCCGAGCTGCGCTACGTCGTCGTGGGCGACGGCCCCGAGCGCGAGCGGCTCGGGGCGCTGGCCGCCTCGCTCGGCGTTGCCGACCGGGTGAGCCTGCGCGGGGAGCTCGGGCACGAGGCGGCCCTGCGCGCGGCGCGCGGGGCCAGCGTGTTCGTGCTGCCCAGCGTCGACGAGGCCTTCGGGGTCGCCTACGTCGAGGCGATGGCGGCGGGCGTCCCGGCCGTCGGGTGCGCAGGCGAGCCGGGCCCCGAGGAGCTGCTCGCCGCCGGCGGCGGGATCCGGCTCGTCGCGCCGCGGGATCCGAAGAGGCTCGCCGCCGCGCTCGACGAGCTGCTGACCCGGCCCGCCGAGCGGGCCGCCCTCGGGGCCCGCGCGCGGGCCACCGTCGAGCGCGAGTTCACGTGGTCGCTCTGCGGGGAGCGGACCGTACGCGCTTACGAGGACGCGCTGCGGTGAGCGGCGAGCGGACGGGCGACTGCCGGGACGCGCTGCGGTGAGCGGCGAGCGGACGGACGACTGCCGGGACGCGCTGCGGTGAGTGATCCGCGCCCGGTGCTCTTCGTCACCGGTCACGCGCCGCCCTCGCGGCTCGCGCCCTTCGCCGCTCTGCACGAGCGCGAGGGCGTCGTGTTCGCGCTCTTCGGCGGTCGCGCGATCCATGCGATGGACGGCGCCGGCGATCCGCCCTTCCCCCACGTTCGCCCCGGGCAGCGCGCGATCGGGCGGCTGGCCGCCTCGGGGCGCTTCCGCGCCGTGGTCTGCGGCACCGGGGGCCGCGTGGCGCTGCCGGCCGCCTACACCGGAGCCCGGCGCGCCAGGATCCCGTTCGTCCTCTGGGCGTCCCTGTGGACGCATCCCCGCAGCCTTGCTGGCGCGTCCGGCTACCTCCCTCTCCGCCACGTCTACCGGCACGCCGACGCTGTCGTGACCTACGGCCCGCACGTCAGTGCCTACGTTCGCGCCAAGGGCGCGCGGCGCGTCGTCGAGGCCCCGCAGACGGTAGACAACGGATTCTGGAGCAATGACGCCGACCCGATCCGCCACGCCCGTTTTCAAATCGTGTTTGTGGGACGTGCATCTCGGGAAAAGGGCCTACAGGTGTTGCTCTCGGCCTGGCGCGCCTCGGGCCTCGCAGCACCGCACGCCGCGCTGGTCCTGGTTGGCGGCGGCCCGGACCGTTCCAGGGCCGTCGCCACCAGCGCGGTACTCCCCGGCGACGGCGTCGTGTGGGCGGGCGAGCAACCCGCGCCGCGGCTCCGCAACTTCTATGCAGGGTCCGACGTTGTGGTCATACCGTCGGTGCCGACGCCGACGATCCGCGAGACCTGGAGCCTCGTCGCCAACGAAGCCATGAACCAGGGAGTTCCCGTCATCGCCTCGGACGCAGTCGGCGCCGCCGCCGGCGGCCTGGTGCGCCACGAGCGCACCGGCCTCGTCGTCCCGGCCGGCGATTCCGTCGCGCTCGCAGCCGCCATCGGGCGATTGCACGACGACCCGCCGCTGCGCGAGCGGCTCGGCGCCGCCGCGCGCGAGGCCGTGCTCCCCTACAGCGCGGAGGCTTGGGCGGCAGGGGTCTCGCGGGCCCTGGCGACCGCCGGGGCCAGCCGCGGAACACTGGTACCGTGACGCGCCCGCGGGGCGTCGCACACCCGCCCGTCACCATGCGCCGGATCGCCTTCCTCATCAGCCTCGTCGTCCTCGGCGTGCTCGCGACGCCCGTCGCCGGGCTCGCCGCGAGCTCGGACACGGTCCTGCGCGACTGCGTCGACGGGCAGATCGACGGCAGCTACACCACCTCCGAGCTGCAGCAGGCGCGCAAGAAGATCCCCTCCGACATCGACGAGTACAGCGATTGCCGCGGGGCCATCGACGCCGCGCGGACGGACAACGCCGGCAGCGGCGGGCCGAGCGGCGCGAGCGGCGCGAGCGGCGGCGGCGCGAGCCCCGGCGGCGGCGCGTCGGGCGGCGGCGCGGCGGGCTCCGGCGGCGCGAGCGTGGGGACCGACGCCACCACGGCGCCCGCCGATCCCCAGACCCCGGCCGAGCAGGCCGCGGTGCAGGCCGCCACCGAGGGTGGCGGGGATCCCGTGCGCGTCGGCCCCGGGGAGACGGTGGCGCCCGGCGCGACCGGCCTGCCGACGAACGCGGCCCTGCGCCGTTCGGTTCCCGATCCGCTGCTCGTCGTGCTCATCCTCCTCGGCACCGTCGCCCTGGTCGGCGGCGTGCTCGGGACGAGGGCCCGTGTCGTCACCCGCCGCCTCGGTCGCACCTAGCCCGGCCCCGCCCGGGCCGGCCCCGGGCAACGCGGTGCCGATCCCCGTCCTACCGGTCCCGGGCGTCGCGGAGCCTTCCGCCGGGGCGCGGACCGCGGTGACCCTCCTGTTCGGGGCGGCGATCGCCGCGGTCGCCTTCATTGCCCGTGGCGGCCTCGACGTCGGCCGCACGACCTTCGTGGAGATCGTCGCCACCGTCGCATCGGCGGCGATCGTCGCCTGCGCGCTCGCGACAGCCCCGCTGCGCAGCCGCTTCTGGGGCGGCGCGACGCTCGCGGCCCTGATCCTGCTCGCCGCCTGGACCGCGGTGTCGGTCTCGTGGTCGATCGAGCCCTCGGCCTCGTGGATCGAGGCCAACCGGACGCTCAGCTACGGCGCGGTCTTCGCCGCCGGCCTCGCGCTCGTGCGGCTGGGGCCGCAGCACTGGCCCTCGCTGCTCGGAGGGGTCGTGCTCGCGTGCTTCGTGGTCTCGGGCTACAGCCTCCTGACCAAGGTCTTCCCGGGTGCCCTGAGCCCGACCGAGTTCTACTCGCGCCTGCGCGAGCCGTTCGGCTACTGGAACGCGGCGGGGCTCATGGGTGCTCTCGGCGTGCCGGCGTGCCTGTGGCTCGGCGCTCGCCGCTCGGGCAACGGCGTGCTCAACGCGCTCGCCTTCCCGGTGCTCGGGCTGCTGCTGGTGACGATGATGATCTCCTACTCGCGCGGCTCGCTCGTCGCCGCCGGCGTCGGCCTCGCCGTGTGGTTCGCTCTCGTCCCGCTCCGGCTGCGCGGGTTCTTCGTCCTGCTCGTCGCAACCGTGCCGGCCGCCCTCGTGACCGCCTGGGTCTTCGATCGCGCGGCGCTCACCAAGGACAACGTCATCGTCCCGGTTCGCGCCGACGCCGGCCATGAGCTCGGTGTGCTGCTCCTCCTGCTCGTCGGGCTCCTCCTGCTCGTCGGGCTCGCCGTGAGCTTCGCGGAGGCGCGGCCGCCGCTGAGAGGGACGGCGCGCCGCAACTCGGGGATCGCCGTGGTGATCTTCGTCGCGCTGATCCCCGTCGCCGGGCTGATCGCCATGGCCGAGAGCCAGCGCGGGATCGGCGGCAACGTCTCGCGAACGTGGCGCCAGTTCACCGACCCCGACGCGTCGGTTCCCTCCAACGACCCGAGCCGGCTCACCGCGTCGGGCAGCGTGCGGGCGCGCTACTGGCGCGACGGACTGGAGATCTACGACGACCAGCCCTGGATCGGGCTCGGCGCGGGCGCCTACGCGACGGCGCGACTGCGGGTCCGCCAGGACACGGCCGTGGTGCGCCACGCGCACGGCTACTGGGCGCAGACGCTCGCCGACCTCGGCCTCGTCGGCCTCGCGATCAGCGTGCTGGCGGCCATCGCCTGGCTGTGGGCCGCAGCGCGGGCCGTGGGCCTCGGCGTGCGGCGCACGCGGATCCGCGCTCCCGCGGGCGACCCCGAGCGCGTCGGGCTGGTGACCCTCGGGACGATCGCCATCGTCTTCTCCGTGCACTCGCTCGTCGACTGGACGTGGTTCGTGCCCGGCTGCGCGATGCCGGCCCTGCTGTGCGCCGGATGGGTCGCGGGCCGGGGCCCGGCCTTCCAGCCCGTGCTGCCGCGCCCGGTCGGCCGCGCCCGCCTCGTCCGCCTCGCCTCGGCCGCCGCCGTCGTGCTCGTCTCGCTCGTCGCCGCGTGGGCGATGTGGCAGCCGCTGCGCTCGATCGACTCGGGTGAGGAAGCGCTCACGCTCGCCGAGAACGGGCGCTTCACCGAGGCGCGGGCGCAGGCCCACGAGGCGCACGACGAGAACCCGCTCGCGGTCGAGCCGCTCTTCGAGCTCGCCGCGGTCCAGGAGGCGTCGGGCCGCCCCGCGCTGGCCCGCAGCGCGCTCGTCGACGCGGTGCGCCTGCAGCCGGCCAATCCCGAGCCCTGGGAGCGGCTCGCGACCTTCGAGCTGCGCCAGGGGCGTCCGAAGGCCGCGCTCAGGGCGGCGCGGGCCGCCGAGTTCCTCGACCCGCGGTCGCCGCAGACCCGCCGCCTCTTCCTGCGCGCGGTGCGCGCGAGCGCGCCGGCCGCGGCGGCGCCCCCGACCCCGCCCGCGACCGCCAACCCGCCGGCGGGGCCATAGGGCGTCTCTGCGGAAGCGCGGGCGCCACCTCGCCGAAACCGCCGCGGCGCCCCGGAGGCCGCCCCTCAGCCGGGCTCTTGGAGCAGCGCGACGAAGGGTTGCGGGTCGAGGCGGCCGGCGGCGAGCGCAATGAGGTTCACGGGCAGCGGCCTGGGAGCGCGGTAGCGGATGAGCACGTAGGTGCGGGTCCGCTTGCGCTGGACCTCGGTGAAGCCTGGCAGCGAGGTGGCCGGGACGGTCCCCGGCGGCGGCGCGAGGCGGCCGAGGGCGGCCTCCGAGGTGGAGCGGACGCTGAGGAAGGCCACCTCGCGGACGACCACCACCGGCGCCTTGAGCACACCGGCGGCAGGGAGATAGACCTCGAACGGCTTGCGCCCGGCCGCGGGAGTGAGGACGATGGCCCGCTCACCCGCCGGCACCGGCCCGACGGCGGCCGCCGCGCCGCGCCAGTCCGCACGCGTCTGCAGGAGCCGGTCGCGCGCGTCGGCGACGACGATGGCGAGCCAGATCGCGCACAGCGTCGCGGCCAGCGCGAGGCCGGCACGCCACGCCCCGGGCGCCGCGAAGCCGGCGGCGACGCACACCGAGAGCGGCACGAGGCCGGCCACCTCGTAGCGCGCGCTCACGTAGTCGAAGCCGGTCAGCGCGAGGAGCACCGGGACGATCAGGACGGCGGCGCCCACGACCGCGGCCGGGGCGATCCGGTCGCGGTCGGCGCGCGTGCGACGCGCGAGCAAGAGCCCGACGCCCGCCGCCGCGAGCACGAGGCACACGACCGCCAGCACGAGCTCGGCCGGGGCGTCGAACCCGACCGCGAACTGCTTCGGGACCTGGAGCGTGCGGAGCACCGTCGAGGACTCCTCGCCGAGCGGGACGGCGAGGCGGTTGGAGCGCTGGGCCACCGCGAGCGGGACCAGCACGAGGCCGACGCCGACAACGGGCAGGAAGGCCGCCAGCAACCGCCGGCGGGCGCCCGGGACGGCGAAGAGCATCCACCCGAGCTCCGCCGCGAGCATCACGGCGGCGTAGTAGTGGGTGGCAAGCGCGAGCGCGGAGACCAGCCCCCAGGCGACCAGCGTCCGCGTCCGCCGCTCGTCGAGCCATACGGCGAAGAGCCAGAAGCCGACGGCGCAGAGCAGCACCATGAGGGCGTAGGCGCGCGCCTCCTGCGCGAACCAGATCAGGAAGGGGTTGAAGGCGAGCAGCGCAGCGGTGATCAGCCCGGTACGCCGGTCGAGCAGGCGCACACCGATCGCGTAGCCGACGGGCACCGTCGCGATCCCGAAGAGCGCCGAGAGCGAGCGGACGCCCGCCTCATCGGTGCCGAAGAGCTTGGCCCAGCCCCAGGCCAGGACGTAGTAGAGCGGCGGGGTCGACTCCGTGTCCGGGATCAGCGAGAGCGCGTGGCCGAAGGGCGCCTTGAGGATGAGGATGGTGAAGGCCTCGTCGAGCCAGTAGCTCGGGCCGCCGACCACCGCGAAGCGCACGACGGCCGCGGCGAGGACGATCCCCCCGAGCCACAGGACGGGCGGCTTGGCCGGGGCGCGACGCGACGGCGTGACGTGGCCGTCGCGACGCAGGGCGGTGACGGCGCTCACGGGCACGGGCGGGCCAAGGTAACGGGTCAGCCGAGCCAGCGCGCCCGCCGCGCGGAGGCAAGCAGCGTGTCGCGCAGCAGCGGCGGGCCTCCGAGCGTCTCGATCCTCACCTCATCGAACCCGAAGTCTGAGAGCAGGTCGTCCAGCGCCCGGCGGGTGTAGAAGCGCAAGTGCGCGCCGCGCGGGTCGAAGTGCTGCTCGTGGCGCGCGAGGGCGAGCAGCGCCGTCTTGATGCGCCCGTGGTAGGGCGTCGAGAGCAGGAGGCGCCCGCGCGCGCGAAGCACGCGCCGGACCTCCGAGAGCCACGCGGCGGTGTCGGCCACGTGCTCGAGCACCTCCCCGGCCCAGACCGCGTCGACGCTCGCGTCGGGAAGAGGGAACGGAGCGCCGGGTTCGAGCACGGCGGCGTCGAGGCCGGGCACGCGCTCGCGCGCCATCGCGATCGCGACCGGCGAGGGGTCGAGCGCGACGACATGACCGCCCGCGGCGCACAGCGCCGCGGCGAAGTGGCCGCTGCCGGCGCCGAGGTCGAGCACGCGGTCACCGGACGCGACCCGCGCCAGCAGCCATGCCCGGCGCTGGGCGAAACGCTCGGGCTCCGCGTCCGCGCCGGCCGCCGCCCAGGCCGCATCGTCGAGGTCGCTCGCCCGCACAGGGCAAGCCTCGCAGGCTTCGCCGGGCGCGCCGGCCGGGAAGGCGCGCTATCTTCGGCCGGCATGCCGCCCGGCCGACTGCTCGCCGTCGTCCCGGTCGATCGCCCCGGCGCTCCCGAGGCGAGCCTCCTCTTGTTGCTCGGCGCCCTGCGCCGCCGCGGCTGGCGGACCGGCGTCACGACCCCGGCCCCCGGCCCGCTCCGCGACGCCGCGCTCGATGCGGGCCACACCTGGCAGCCCCTCGCGCTCGGCGGCTTGGCGCAGTTCACGGGCGCGCGCGCAGCGCTCTCCTGGCCGCGCGCGCGACGCCTGGCCCGTGACGTTGACGTGATGTACCTGGGCGGCACGGTGGCGGGCCGGCTCTTGCCCGGCCTGCAGGGCGCGCGGGCCCGCACCGTCCTGCACGTGCACGACATGCTCGACACGGTCCCTCGCATCTGGCGCGGAGCCGACCTCGTGCTGGCCGATTCGCACGCCGTGGCGGACCGCCTCGCGCCGCTGGACGTGCACGTCGTGCACCCGCCGGTCGACCCCGATCCTCCGGTGATCGAGGCCCCCTGGGAACCGAGGGGCGGGCCGCTCGTCGGCTTCGTCGGGCGCATCGAGCCGCGCCGCGGGCCGCTCGACCTCGCCCGTGCCGCGTCCGCCATCCGGGCAGGGGCCCCCGGCGCCCGCGTGCTCGTCGTCGGCGACGGCATGGGCGACGCGTCCTACCGCGAGGCCGTTGCCGGCGTCCCGGGCGTCGAGGTCCACGAGCTCGACGGCTCACCGGGCGCGGGCCTCCTGCGCCATCTCGACGTGCTCGTCCTGCCTTCCTACCAGGAAGCCTCGGCGACGCTCCTGGCCCAGGCCATGGCCGTCGGGACGCCGGTCGTGGCCAGTCGCGTCGACGGCGTGCCCGAGGTGGTCGACGAGGGCGTCACCGGCGCGCTGGCCGAAGCCGGGTCACCCGACGAGATCGCCGCCGCCGTGCTCCGCGTCCTCGGAAACCACGACGCGCTCTCGGTCGCGGCGCGCCGGCGCGCCGGGCGCTTCAACCTCGAGGCCCATGCCGACCTGGTCGAGCGGCTGATCAGCCGGCCGCCGGCGCCCGCCGGGGCGCATCGCGCCGCACCGGCCCGGGAGAGCGTGGCGCGGTGACCGCCGCTGCGTCGATGGCGCTCGGCGGGGTGCGGATCGGCTTCGACTAGCAGGCCGGCGAGGTGGCTAGAAGGCGCCCCGGCGCGAGACCACGGCGGGAATCGTCTTCACGAGGATCCCGAGGTCGAGGAACACCGACCAGCGCTCGAGGTAGACGAAGTCGAGCCGCACGAGGTCGTCGAAGTCGAGCTCCGCCCGACCGGAGACCTGCCACAGCCCGGTGATGCCGGGCAGGACCAGGTAGCGCTTCTTGTGCCAGTCCTCGAGCTGCTCGAAGTCGCGCATCGGCAACGGGCGCGGGCCGACCAGCGACATCTCGCCGCGCAGCACGTTGACGAGCTGGGGCAGCTCGTCGAGCGAGAAGCGCCGCAGCAGCCGGCCGATCGGCGTGAGGCGGGGGTCGTGGCGGATCTTGAAGAGCGCCCCCGAGGCCTCGTTGGACTCCTCGAGGTCGGCCTGGGCCTGCTCCGCGTCGGAGTGCATCGTGCGGAACTTGAAGCACGCGAAGGGCGTGCCGCCGATCCCCGGGCGAACGGACCGGTAGAGGATCTCGCCGCGCGAGCTCAGCGCGACGGCCGCCGCGATGAGGGCCATGACCGGGCTCAGGACGAGCAGCAGCAGCGACGCGCCCACGAGGTCGAAGGTCCGCTTGACCAGGAAGTCGAAGCCCTCGAAGACCGGCGGGCGCAGCTCGAAGAGCGGAACCGACTGACCCGGGATGAACTCGCCTCGCTGGACGAGGATGTCCATCGTCGACGGCGCCACGCGCACCATCACCCCGCGCCGATGGCAGCGGTCGGCCAGCTCGACGGCCTGATCCTGTGGGAAGTCGGGGTCGGCGATGATGACCTCCTGGACGCGCTGCGCGTCGAGCGCCGAGGGGAGGTCCATGAGCGTCCCCAGCGAACGCAGGCCATGGTCCGGCCGTGGGCTCAGCGACACGTAGCCGACGACCTCGACGGGCTCTGGCTCCTGGCGGGCCAGGGCCTGGGCGACGGCGTCGATCTGCTTCCCCGAGCCGACGACCACGGCGCGGCGCCGGTAGCCCGCCGCGCGCAGGAGCCAGCCGGTCACCCGCTCGTAGAGGTAGCGGGCCGAGGAGACGACCACCGTCGCGACCACCAGCCCGCCGTAGAAGATGTAGTAGCTGTTGAACTCCTCGCCCGAGGCAAGCGCGAAGAGCAGGGCCACAACTGTGACCTGGAAGAGGCAGGCGACGATACGCGAGAGGCCGGGACGCTGCGCCCGCTCCGCGTAGAGCGACGAGCGGGCGAACAGCAGGATCGTCACCAGATAGACGAACGGGAAGTAGTCGTTGGTGATGCTGATCGCCCCGGACGGGTCGGTCGTCCCGTTGACCACGTACTTCAGGTAGAGCGCGCTGAAGATCGCGCCGTAGACGGCGACGTAGTCGAGGGCGAGCAGCGATCCGACGCGGACGACGCGCCGCAGGGTCTGGATGCGCAGCAGCAGCGACAGCGCCGGCGGGCGCTTGCGCCGCATGTCGCGTCCGGGCGCCTGCTTCACCGACGCCAGCGCGCGCGGGGGCTTGCCGGCCACCGTGCCCGGTGCCGTCGGCTTCTCCTCGGTTTTTGCGATCCCCTCTGGCAACAGCGCTCCCTGGATCGCTTCAACGTCCTCAGGCGGGCGATGTAGCGCCGTTTCCCGCGGCCGCGCGCCCCCCGGGTGCCGACCTGGGGGGCGCAGAGCGGTCAGCCTAGCGGGATGCGGGCATACTGGCCCGCTCGTGATCGATCTCCACGTGCACGTGCTGCCGGGCGTCGACGACGGCCCGCCCGATCTCGAGGGCGCGCTCGCCCTGGCGCGCGCGGCCCTCGAGGCCGGCACGACGACGCTCGTGGCGACGCCGCACGTCGATCACAGTTGGGGGGTGGACCCGCTGGGGGTGCCGGCCGCCGTCGCCTCCCTCTCGGACGAGCTGACGCGCCATGGCATCTCGATCGAGGTCCGGCAGGGGGCGGAGATCGCGATCCCCCGGATCGGCGAGCTCGGGCCCGAGGAGCTCGACGCGGTGCGCCTGGGCGGCGGGCCCTACCTGCTCGTCGAGAGCCCCCTCACCCCGATCTCCGGCTTCGAGCGCGTGCTCTTCGAGCTCGCCGTCCGGGGCGAGCGCGTGCTGCTCGCCCACACGGAGCGCTGCCCGGCCTTCCAGCGCGATCCGGACGTCCTCGCCGGGCTGGTGGCCGGCGGCATGCTCAGCTCGATCACCGGCGCTTCGCTGACCGGGGACTTCGGCTCGACGGCCCGGCGCACCGCCCTGCACCTGCTGCGGGAGGGCCTCGTGCATGACGTCGCCTCCGACGCCCACGACACCCGCCGGCGCCCGCCGCCGCTGCTCGACGGCCTCCGTGCCGCGGAGCGCGAGGTGCCCGGCGTGATGCGTCGCGCCGGCTGGCTCACCCTCGATGCGCCCGCCGCGATCCTCGCGGGCGAGGCGCCCCCCGCGCCGCCTCCGCTCGCCCCCCCCGTGCGGCGCTGGTGGCGCCGCGGCGGCTCCTAGTTGAACCCGCCGCCGGCGCCCACGAGCGTCTCGACGCCGGCCTGGTCGATCGTCCGCTGAAGGCCCTCGCGCAGCGAGATCTCCGGCTCCCAGCCCAGGACCTCTTGGGCGAGCGAGATGTCGGGCTGGCGCACCTGCGGATCGTCGGTCGGCAGTGCCTCGAAGACGATCTCTGACTTGGAGCCGGTCACCTCGATGACCGCCTCGGCGAGCTCGAGCAGCGTGAACTCGTTCGGGTTCCCGACGTTGACAGGGTGGTGGTAGCCGGACTCCGCAAGCCCGATGATCCCCCGCACGAGGTCGTCGACGTAGCAGAACGACCGCGTCTGCTGGCCCTCGCCGAAGACCGTCACCGGCCGATCCTGCAGCGCCTGGCGCAGGAAGGTCGGGATCGCCCGCCCGTCGTGAGGACGCATGCGGGGCCCGTAGGTGTTGAAGATCCGCACGATCGCGGTGTCCACCCCCTGCTGGCGGTGGTAGGCCATCGTCAGCGCCTCGGCGTAGCGCTTGGCCTCGTCGTAGACCCCGCGCGGCCCGATCGGGTTGACGTGGCCCCAGTAGGACTCGGGCTGCGGGTGGACCTGCGGGTCGCCGTAGACCTCGCTGGTCGACGCGATGAGGAACCGTGCGCGATGGTGCTTGGCGAGGCCGAGCGTGTGGTGGGTGCCGTAGGACCCGACCTTCAGCGTGTGCAGGGGCAGGCGCAGGTAGTCGATCGGCGACGCCGGCGAGGCGAGGTGGTAGACGAAGTCGACGGGCTCGCCGACGAAGTAGGGCTCGATGATGTCGGTGTGCACGTGGACGAACTCCGGCGTGCGAATGTGCTCGATGTTGGCGAGTGATCCAGTCTCGAAGTTGTCCACGCAGATGACGCGGTGCCCACGCCGAAGCAGTTCGTCGCACAGGTGCGACCCGAGGAAGCCGGCGCCGCCGGTGACGAGACAGGTGGCCATCGCGCGGAGAATACGGCGCGGGGCGCCCCTGCCGCGAGCGGCTGGACGCCGGGTGGACGGACGTCCGGTCCCGGCGGTGCCAGGCGAGCGGAAAAGTTCGCCATCTGCGGGAGGTCAACCGCTACCATTCGCCCGGCGCTGCGTTTAACGCGGAAACAGGGAGCCACGCCACCATGTATGGCCGAACCCCTGACAGCAAGCTCGAATGCCCGGACGAACGGAATCATCCGAACGCGCCGAGTTAGACCTCGCGAGCGACGTCGATCACCGAACGGAGTCAACCTTGAACAGCGACGCCCGAACCGACCGCACGGCGACGGCCGTTCCGCCGGCCGCTGACCCCTCGCCGGCCCGCATCCGCCGCCGGCCGCGGCACCACGGGGTCCGCCGCCCCGGCGAGACCGACCTGCGGCCGCCGCGCCGGCTGCACGCCCTGCCGCACCCGCGGCCCGTGCCTCCGCGCCCGCGCACCAGCGAGCTGCGTCGCTCCATGGCGACGCTGGCGACCGACGCCGTCGCGCTCGTCGCGAGCGCCTGCGCGATCCTGCTCCTCGCTCCGGCCGCCGCGAGGACGAGCCCGGCCGCGGCGGCGGCCTACCCGGCGATGGTCCTCTTGCTCCTCGCCCTGCTCGGCCGCTACCGCCCTCAATGGTCACGTTCGCTCCCCGGGGAGCTGCGCGACTCGCTGGCCACCTCGGCGGTGGGCGTCATCGCGCTCAGCGGGGCCTGCCTGCTCGTCGGCGGCGAGACGCTCACCGGCGTGGAGACGCTGTGGCTGTGGTCGGCGGGTGCCCTGTCGCTCGTCGCCGGCCATCTGGTGCTCGCCGTGGTCCTGTGGCGCACGCGGCGGCGGGGCACGTTCACCTCGCCCACCCTGGTCGTCGGCGCGGGGCGCGTCGGGCACCTCGTGGCTCGCCGCCTGCTCGAGCGCCCCGAGCTCGGGCTTGCGCCGATCGGCTTCCTGGACAAGGACCCGCTGGCCGCGGCGGACCGCGCGACCGATCTTCCCGTCCTGGGCTCGAGCCATGAGCTCGAGGACGTCGTCCGCGAACACGAGGTCGAGCGGGTCATCATCGCCTTCTCGACGGCGCCCGACGAGCTGATGCTGTCCGTCGCGCGCCGCTGCGGTGCCCTCGGGGTCGGCGTCTCGATCGTGCCGCGGCTCTTCGAGGTCGAGGGCACGCGGCCCAGCGCGGTGCGCCTTGGGGGCGTCCCGCTCGTCGAGCTTCCCTTCGACGACCCGGCGCGCTTCTCGCTGCGCGTCAAGTACGCCGCCGATCGCGTCGCCGCCGGTGCGATATGGCTTGCGCTGTCGCCGCTGCTGGCCGGCATCGCCGCGGCCGTCCGCCTCACCATGGGACGTCCGATCCTCCACCGCCAGGAGCGGGTCGGTCGCGACGGGCGCGTCTTCGAGATGTTGAAGTTCCGCACCATGACCGGCCGGCCCGACTACGACGGCGAAGTCGACGCGGCGTGGCTGCAATCGCTCGTGCGCCCCGGCGACGTGCAGCCCGATGGGTCGCCCGGCGGGGCGCCCCGCAGCGTCGCGGTGGACCGCACGACCCCGCTCGGCCGCTTCCTGCGCCGCTCGAGCCTGGACGAGCTTCCGCAGCTGTGGAACGTCGTCCGCGGCGACATGAGCCTCGTCGGCCCGCGCCCGGAGCGGGTCAGCTACGTCGACCGGCTGCAGCCGGTCATCTACCGCTACGAGGAGCGCCATCGCGTCAAGCCCGGGATCACCGGCTGGGCCCAGGTGAACGGGCTGCGCGGCCGAACCTCGCTTGACGACCGCATCGAGTGGGACAACTACTACGTGGAGAACTGGAGCTGGGGGCTCGACCTGTCGATCCTCGCCCGTACCGCCGCCTCGGTCCTACGCGGCCCGGAGGACGGCGTCAGCGAGCGCCCCGAGCGCGCGCGGCAGCGGCCCCGGCCCAGCCGGGCCCTGGCCAGGATCTTCGGGCTCATGGCCGTCGCGGTGGCCGTGCTGGCGCTCGCCCCCGCCGCCTTCGGCCAGTCGGGCTCGAACGCCCCGGCGGCCGACCAGTACGTCGAGGACGTCCCGACCTCGGGCGGCTCGAAGGCCGCCGGCGGCAAGGACGGCGTCGCGTCCAAGGACGCCAAGGACTCGAAGGACCGCTCGGGCTCGAGCGGCGGGTCGGGGTCGAGCGGAGGCTCCGGTGGCGGGTCGGGCTCCAGCGGAGGCTCCGGGGGCGACTCGGGCGGCTCCGGGTCGACCGCGGGCGGCGGCTCCTCCTCGGGCTCGGGCTCGGCCTCGGGCACCGGGTCCGGCGCGAGCGTCGACACGCTCTCCCCGGCGGCGCGCGACGCGCTGCGCAAGGACGGCGGGTCATCGGCGCCCGAGCTGCGCCGGATCGCGACCTCGCCGGCGCTCGGCGCGCCCCAGCGCGCGCTGCCGAGCGAGAGAGCGATCTCAAAGGACCCGAGCCTCACCGGCGCGGCGCTGGAGGCGGTCGGCGGCGACAACGGAGGCAACCAGCTCGTCTGGCTCGTGATCGCCATAGTCGCGACCGGGCTCGTCGCGGGGGCGGCCGCGCTCAATGAGCGCCGTCGAGCGCGGGGCACCGGCGCCTGACGGGCCGACCGCGCCGCGGCCCGGAGGGCCGGCCGGCGCGGGCGCGCTCCCCTCGGCCGCGCGCAGCGGCCGGCCGGGAGCGTGGGTTTCGGCGGCGGCCACTGTGGCTGTCGGCGGGCTGCTCTTCGGCGCGGCGCTCAACGACGGCAGCTACGCCCTCCAGGCCCGCGCGGCGGTCGCCGTCGCGCTGTGGTGGGCGATCGCCCTGTGTGTCGGCCTGGGGCTCTGGCCGCGTGACCGCGTGCCCCGCGCGGCGCTCGCCGCCGGCGCGCTGCTTCTCGCCTTCGGCGCGTGGACGGGGCTCTCAGCCCTCTGGGCGCCGGCAGCGCAGACGGCGCTCGACGAGCTCGTGCGGGTCAGCGTGTACGTCGCGATCTTCTCGGTGGCCGTCCTCGCCACGCGCCGCGGCGACGCCCCCGCGTGGACCGACGGGCTCGGGCTGGGAATCGCCGCCGTCGCCGTGCTCTCGCTCCTGAGCCGCTGCTTCCCCGACCTCGTCGGCACCGACGAGCTGCGCACGCTGCTGCCCGCGTCCTTCCCGCAGCGGCTGACCTACCCGCTGCAGTACTGGAACGGCCTCGGGATCTTCGCCGCCCTCGGCGTCGCGCCGCTGGTGCGGGCAGCGACGGCGGAGCGGCTCGCCGCCTGGCGCGGCCTGGCCCTCGCGCCGCTCCCGGTCATCGCCGGCGTCGTCTACCTGACCTCCTCGCGGGGCGGCGTGGTCGTCGCAGTGGCCGGGGCGCTCGTCTTCCTCGCCCTCGCCCCGCGGCGTCTGCTCACGATCGGCGCGCTGGCGGTCGCCACCGCGGGCTCGGGCGCCGCCGTCGGCGTCCTGCACGCACGGCGCACGCTCGTCGAGGGCCCGCTCGACGGCGCCACGGCGGCGAGCCAGGGACGCAGCGCGGCGCTCCTCATCCTCGTCCTGTGCATCGCCGTCGGCGTGGTGTGGGGCGTGATCGCCGCAACAGCCCCGCGCTCGGTCCGCGTGGCGCCACCCCTTCGCTGGGCGGCCTGGGTGCTCGTCGGCCTCGCCGCCGTCGTGATCGTGGTCGCCGCCAACCCCTCCGAGCGCATCGACACCTTCAAGCAGCCCCCGGCCGACTCGCTGCCCGGCCAGCAGTCCAAGGGCTACGTCGCCGCCCACCTCACGAGCGGCGGCGGCGCGGGACGCTGGCAGTTCTGGAGCAGCGCGGTCGACGAGTTCCAGGACCAGCCGCTTCGCGGCGGCGGCGCCGCCAGCTTCGAGAGCTGGTGGGCGCAGCACGGCAGCATCACCTACTTCGTGCGCGACGCTCATTCGCTGTGGCTCGAGACGCTCGGGGAGCTCGGGGTGATCGGGCTCGCGCTGCTCGGCGGCGCCTTCCTGGCCGCCCTCGCGGTGGGGCTCGCGCGGCTGCGAACCGCCGTGGCCGACGGCCGCGGGGCGGTGGCCGCGCTGGTCGGCGTCGTCGTCGCCTTCGCGGTCGGCGCCGCCATCGACTGGACGTGGGAGCTGACCGCCGTCGGCGCCGTCGCGCTGATCGGGCTCGGCCTGCTGAGCGGACCGGGGACGCTCCCGGTGGCCGACGTCGACGCCGCGACGCCGGCCGCGAGCGCGCCGCGCCGACGCGGCCTCGCCGTCGTCCCGCGCGTCGCGGTCGTCCTCGGCGCTCTGCTCCTGCTCGCCTTCGCCGGGATCGTCGTCCTCGGCGAGTCGCGCCTGGACTCGAGCCGCGCCGCGGCCGAGCGCGCCGACACGAAGGGCGCGCTCGACGACGCCCGCGGCGCTCGCGCGCTCGAGCCATGGTCCTCGGACCCGCCGCTGCAGCTCGCGCTCGTCGAGGAGCGGACCGGCGACGTCCGCGACGCCCGCGGCTGGATCGGCCGCGCGATCGGCAAGGACGGCTCGGACTGGCGCCTGTGGCTCGTCGCCGCGCGCCTGGACACGAAGCTGGGCGACGTCGCAGCAGCGCGTCGCGACCTCGCACGGGCACGCGCGCTGAACCCCCGGTCGCCGATTTTCACGCAGGGATGAGCGCGAGGCGGTCGAGCGCGCCGCGCGCATGAGAGGCTGTGTCGCGACGATTCAGCGCCTCTTGGCGCAACATTGAGGTGTCCCGAAGGTTGATGAGGGAGGATTCCAACGCACGTCCGCCCGCCGCCTGCCGCTCGGCGTCCCGTCGCCGCCCCACCATGACCGTTCGCGCCGCCCACCCACCGCTGCTCCTCGCCCTCGTGGCGACGCTCGCCTTCGCGCTCGCAGCGCTGGCTCCGGCGGCGAATGCCGCGTCGCAGCCGTTCACCACCTCGGTCGGCGACGCCGACCGCTTCGCCGACCCAAGCTCCTCGCTCGCCTTCAAGCGCGTCCGGGACGCGGGCGCCAAGGCGGCCCAACTGACCCTGCAGTGGAGCGCGGTCGCGCCGACCCCGCCGGGCGACCCGTCGAACCCCTTCGACCCGGCCTACCGCTGGGGGGCCTTCGACGAGCAGGTCCGCCGCGCGGTCGCTGCCGGTCTGACGCCGACGGCCGACGTCCTCGTGGCGCCGACGTGGGCCTCGGGCGCCAACGGCTTCACGAACCCCGACGCGCGCCAGTTCGGGCTCTTCGCCCAGGCTGTGGCGAGGCGCTACAGCGGGCGCTACGCCGGCCTCGGCCTCCCCCGCGTCCCGAGCCTGCAGGCCTGGAACGAGCCCAACGCGTCCTTCTTCCTGCGCCCCCAGTACAGCGGCGACCGGGCCGTGTCGCCCGGCCTCTACCGCGACATGCTGCGCGAGTTCAGCTCGGGCGTCGCGCGGTCAGGGGGCGGCCAGCTCGTCGTCGGCGGCAACACCTTCCCGTTCTCCTTCCGCCGCGACGCCGACGCGGTCGCCCCGCTGGCCTTCATGCGCGAGGTCCTGTGCCTGACCTCCTCGCTGAAGGCGGGCTCGGGCTGCGGCGCGCCGCTGCGCTTCGACATCTGGGGCCACCACCCCTACACCTCGGGCGGGCCGAACCACGTGCCCTTCAAGCCCGACGACGTCTCGCTCGGCAACCTCGGGAAGATGCGCAAGCTGCTCGACGCCGCTCAGAAGGCCGGCCGGATCCAGACCCGCTCGGGCGCCCGCGTCCGCTTCTGGGTGACCGAGTTCTCGTGGGATTCGAACCCGCCCGACCCCAGCGGCGTGAAGGTGTCAGAGCTCAAGCGCTGGGTCCCCGAGGCGATGTTCAACTCCTACAAGGCCGGGGTCGACCAGTTCAGCTGGTTCTCGCTCCGCGATCAGGCGCGCAGCGAAGGCATGTTCCAGTCGGGCTTGTACTATCGCTGCGGACAGGGGTTCGGCTGCGACACGCCGAAGCCGTTCCTCGACGGCTTCCGGTTCCCGTTCGTCGCCCAGAAGAATCCAGTCAAGCGCGGCCGGACGCCGACCGCGACGGTGTGGGGACGGACTCCCTCGAGTACCCGATCGAAGCTCTCGGTCGACCAGCGGGTCGGCCGGACGTGGACCAAGATCGGTTCGGTGAAGTCCGACGGCTATGGCGTCTTCCAGTCCTCAAAGCTCCGGCTCAAGAGCACCGGCGCGCTCCGCGCCCGGCTCTCCTCGTCCTCGATCTCTCCCGCGTTCTCGCTGGCGCGGACGAAGGACCACCCCGTCAACCCGTTCGGGAGCTGACCGCCGCCTCCCCGCCGCGGCGCTCCTCGGCGCCGCGCTCGCGCTCCTGAGCTGCGCCTTCGCCGCGCTGCGGCCGTCCCCGGCGCAGGCCGGCGGCCCGCTCGATCACCGGGGTCGCCGACGACAAGGCGGTCGCCGACGGCAACGCGGGGCTCGCCTTCGCCCGCATGCGCGCCGCGGGCGCGACGACGGTGCGCCTGACCCTCAACTGGGCGGCGGTCGCCTCCCGGGCGCCCGCCGATTCGGCCAACCCCGCCGACCCCGCCTACCAATGGGGCTACTTCGACCGCCAAGTCCAGCTCGCACGCGCAGCCGGACTGTCGCCGAGCGCGCTCGTCCTCGTGGCGCCGACGTGGGCCGAGCGCGGGAGCCTCTACCCGGGCTTCACCAACCCCGATCCGGGAGCGCTGGGCGCGTTCGCGCTTGCGGCGGCGCGCCGCTACGACGGGCGGACGGCGGGGCTGCCCCGCGTCCGCGACTGGGAGGCGTGGAACGAGCCGAACGCCGCCTACTTCCTGCGGCCGCAGTTCTCCGACGCGACGGCGATCTCGCCCGCCCTCTACCGCCGGATGCTGCGTGCCTTCTCCGACGGGGTGCGGCTCGCCCGCCCCGACAACGTCGTGGTGGCCGGCAACACCTTCCCGTTCGCGATCGACGGCCAGGCCGTCGCGCCGCTGACCTTCCTGCGTCAGGTCCTGTGCCTGGAGGCCGGGCCCGATCCCGCGGGGTGCGACCCGCCGCTGCGCTTCGACGTGTGGGCCCACCACCCCTACACCAACGGCGGCCCGTCCATCCGCTCGAGCAGCCCTGGCAACGTGTCGCTCGGCAACCTGCCCGAGCTGCGCTCGCTCCTCGAGCAGGCGCGGCGTCGCGGGCGCATCGTCACCGGTCGCGGCCGCGTCCGGTTGTGGGTCGAGGAGTTCTCCTGGGACTCCAACCCGCCCGACCCCGCCGGGGTGCAGGCGTCGGTGCTGCGCCGCTGGGTGCCCGAGGCGATGGCCACCGCCTGGCGTACCGGCGCCGAGCGCTTCACGTGGTTCCTGCTGCGCGACGAGCCGACGGGCGCGTCGCAGTTCCAGTCCGGGCTCTACTCGCGCTGCGACCAGGGGATCGCGTGCGACACGCCCAAGCCGCTGCTCACCGGCTTCCGCTTCCCGTTCGCGCTGCGGCGCGACGGGCGCAAAGCGGCCCTGTGGGGCCGCACGCCCGCCGGACGGCGAACGCCGGTGATCATCGAGCAGTTGACCAGCCGGGGCTGGCGCGTACGCGCCAAGGTCAAGACCGACCGCTACGGGATCTTCCGCGTCCGGCTCAAGCGAGCCGGGAAGGGCGACCTTCGCGCGCGCCTCGCCGGCACGCGCACCAAGTCGCCCGCCTTCCCGGCCCAGGACCCGCCGACGGTGCCGGCCACCGCGTTCGGGAGCTGACCGTCCCCGCCGCGCCGCCGCGCCGGCCGCTCCTGGTCTCCCACACCGCCGAGGAGGGCGGGAGCAACGAGGTCCTGCTCAGCCTGCTGCGCCACCGCCCCGCCGGGGTCGAGCCCGCGTGCGTGTTCCTCGACAGCGGCCCCGTGCTCGACGCCGCGCGGCGCCTCGGAGCCCCCGGCGCCGTCGTGCGGGCGGGCCGGGTGCGCGAGGCGTGGCACGCGCCGCGGGTCATCGGGCGCCTGCGCGCGGCCATCCGGGCCCACCGCGCCGACGTCGTCTTCGCCCACGTGACCAAGGCGCAGCTCTTCGCCGCGCCCGCGGCGCGACTGGAGGGCGTGCCCAACCTCTGGTGGCACCACGAGCTGCCAGGCCAGAAGCCCGTCATGCACGCGCTGGCCGGCCAGCTCCCGTCCGCCGCCGTGGTGACCTCGTCGTTCTACACCGCGCGGCTGCACGAGCGGCCGTGGCGCCGCACGCCCATCGTCGTCGTGCACCCGGGGATCGAGGCGGCGGCTCCCGCACGGCCGCGCGCGCACGTCGCCGCCGGGGCGGTCGTGCTCGCCTCGGTCGGGCGCCTGCAACGCTGGAAGCGCATCGAGCTCGCGCTCGAGGCCTTGCCGCTCGTGCTGGCGCAGGCGCCGAGCGCGCGGCTCGAGGTCATCGGCGACGCATCGCCGGTCTTCGACGCCGACTACCCCGACGTGCTCCGCGAGCGGGCCGCGGCGCTCGGCGTCGAGGGCGCGGTCACCTTCCGCGGGCACGTCGACGACGTCCCGGGCGCGCTGGCCGGCGCGGACGTGCTCGTGCACACCGCGCACGGCGAGCCCTTCGGCCTCGTGCTCGTCGAGGCCATGCAGGCCGGGGTCCCGGTCGTGGCGCCCGACCAGGGAGGCCCGCCCGAGATCGTGCGAGAGGGCGTGGACGGCCTGCTCGTCGATCCGACCGACCGCGCGCGCCTGGCCACCGCGATCCTCGCGCTCGCCACCGACCCCGAGCGGCGCGCCCGCATGGGCACGGCCGGCCGCGAACGGGCCGCCACCACCTTCACCGCGTCGCGGATGGCCGCCGAAGCCTGGTCGCTCGCGGGCCGCGTCGCGGCGGGGGAACCGGTCCATCCGTCCGCGCTCGGGCCAACCGCCTCCTAGCTCGCTACCGTCCCGGCCCATGCCCGAGGAACAGCTCACCCTCGTCACCGGAGGCGCCGGCTACGTCGGTGCCTGCACGGTCGACGAGCTCCTCCGCGCGGGCCGGCCGGTCCGCGTCCTCGACTCCCTCCTCCACGGCCAGGACGAGGTCGTCACGCGCGTGCGCGACGCCGGCGCGGAGATCCACGAGGGCGACGTGCGCGACCCCGAGGCGCGGCGCCGCGCGCTCGACGGCGTCGGCGCGGTGGTGCACCTCGCCGCGATCGTCGGCGACCCGGCGTGCGCGCGCGACCCCGAGGTCTCCCAGGCGGTCAACGTGGAGTCCACCGACGCGCTGACCGGCGAGGCCCGCGCCGCCGGGGTGCAGCGGCTGGTGTTCGCGTCGACCTGCTCCAACTACGGCCGCATGGACGACCCGAGCGTCCCGATCACCGAGGACGGGCGGCTCTCCCCGGTCTCGCTCTACGCCGAGCAGAAGGTCGCGATGGAGCGCCGCCTGCTCGAGGGCGACGACCGGCCGCCGATCACCACCTGCCTGCGCTTCGCGACCGTCTACGGGACGGCGCCGCGCATGCGCTTCGACCTCACCGTCAACGAGTTCACCCGCGACCTGTGGGCCGCGCGCGACCTCGAGGTCTTCGGCGAGCAGTTCTGGCGGCCCTACGTCCACGTCCGCGAGGCGGCGCGGGCGATCCGCACGACGCTCGCGGCGCCCGAGGACCTCGTCGCCGGCGAGGTGTTCAACGCCGGGCGCTCGGACGAGAACTACCGCAAGCTCGACCTCGTGGAGATCATCCAGGGGCGCATCGACCGCGGGAAGGTGTCCTTCGTGCACCGCGACGAGGACCCGCGCGACTACAAGGTGTCCTTCGAGAAGATCCGCACCACGCTCGGCTTCGAGCCCGCGGTCACGGTTCCCGACGGGATCGACGAGCTGATCGCCGACCTCGACGACCAGGCCTTCGGCGACCCGTTCGGCGCTCGCTGGCGCAACATCCCGTGACGGCGTCCTCCCCACCGCGCATCCCGCTCTTCGACCTGCGCCTGGAGCCCGAGGACATCCAGGCGGTGAGCGAGACGCTCGAGTCGGGGTGGCTGACCATGGGGCCGCGGACGCAGGCCTTCGAGCAGGCCTTCGCGGAGCACCTCGGCTGCGAGCACGCGATCGCGGTGTCGAGCTGCACGAGCGCCCTACATCTGGCCTACCTCGCGGCGGGCGTGGGGCCGGGCGACGAGGTGATCGTCCCGAGCTACACCTTCGCCGCGACGGCCGCCGCCGCGCTCTACTGCGGCGCGACGCCGGTGTTCGCCGACGTCGTCGGCCCGGAGGACCTCGGCCTCGACCCCGACGACGTCGAGCGGCGCATCACCGCCCGCACCAAGGCGGTGTCCGTCGTGCACTTCGCGGGCTACGCGGCGGCCGTCGACGAGCTGGCCGCCCTGTGCGACGGCCACGGGCTCGAGCTGATCGAGGACGCCGCGCACGCGCCGAGCGCGGAGGCGAGCGCCGGCGGGGGCAAGCTCGGGACCGTGGGGCGCGCCGGCTGCTTCAGCTTCTTCTCCAACAAGGTGCTCTCCGCGGGCGAAGGCGGGCTGGTGGCGACCGACGACGAGGCGGTGGCCACCGACGTGCGCCTGCGCCGCTCGCACGGGATGACCTCTGGCACCTGGGAGCGTCACCGCGGCCACGCCGAGACCTACGACATCGTCGAGCTGGGCTACAACTACCGCCTCGACGAGGCCCGCTGCGCCCTGCTCACCTCGCGCCTGCGCCGGCTGGACGCGGACATCGCCGCGCGTCGCGCCCTTGTGCGCGAGTACCGCGAGCGGCTCGCCGAGGTCGCGGGGGTGACCGTTCCGTACCGCGACGAGGACGTCGAGCGATCCTCCTGCTACGTCATGCCCGTGCTCCTCGACGACGCCGTGCGGCGGCCCGACGTGCGCCGCGCGCTGGCCGACGCGAACATCCAGACGAGCATCCTCTACCCCGCCGTGCACGAGTTCACCGCCTACCGCGAGCGCTTCCCCGGCGTCTCGCTGCCGCGCACCGAGGACGCCTCGCGCCGCGAGGTGACGCTGCCCCTCTACCCCCACATGGAGCCGCGGGCGGTCGCGCTCGTCGTGGACGGGCTCGCGGCGGCGCTGGGGGCGACGTAGCGGCAGCGCGTCGCGCTCGCGGGGTCCGCCGTTGCTCAGCCCCGCGGGGACTCCGTTTGCGCTCTGTGCCCCTCCCTATCCCCCGCAGCCCCGGGGCTCTCGGCGCCGGACTCCGACTCAATCAGGCAGCAGCCGCCCCCGCAACCGCTCGAACGCCTCGGTCGCCTGCTCGTAGTCCGATGGGGTCCCGATGTCGAGCCAGTAGGCGTCGGTGCGCGCGGCGCACACGCGCTCGCCCGCACCGACCAGGCGCAGGACGAGATCCGGGAGGTTCAGGGGCACGGCGCGCTCGATGTGGTGCAGGACGACGGGTGAGAAGCAGTAGACGCCCATCGAGGCGTCGTAGGGGACTGTCGGCTTCTCGCGCCAGCCGGTGACGCGGTCGGGCTCCTCCGCGTTGTCGGTCTCGAGCACGCCCAGCGAGATCTGGACCTCGCGGCGCGTGACCGAGATCGTCGCCGCCGCTCCGCTCTGGGCGTGGCCGCGCAGCAGCGCGCCGTAGTCGAGGTCCGTGAGAACGTCGCCGTTCATGACGAGAAAGGGCTCGTCGAGGCCCGCGATGTCGGCGAGCGCGCCGACCGTGCCGAGCGGGTCGGACTCGCGGTGGTAGTCGATGGCGAGGCCGTAGCTCGCGCCGTCGGCGAAGAACACCTCGATGAGCTCGGCGAGATACCCGGTGGCGATGGTCACCCGCTCGAAGCCCGAGTGCCGCAGCTGGCGCATGACGATGTCGAGGATCGGGCGGTCGCCGACCGGCATGAGCGGCTTGGGCAGGACCGTGGTGTACGGGCGCAGGCGGGTGCCCTGGCCGCCGGCGAGGACCACCGCGCGCATCAGGGCACCGGCTCCGGTGGCGTGCGGGACACGGCCGCCTCTTCGCCGCCCGGGCACGGAACCCTCGGGCCAACCCCCAGGCCGCCCAGCACCTCCCGGTAGACCGCGGCCGTGCCCGCGACCATCCCCTCCAGGCCGAAGTGCTCGCGCTGGCGCGCGCGCGACGCCTGCGCCATGGCGGCACGCCGCTCCGGGTCGCCGAGCAGCGAGGCCACGGCGGCCGCGAGCGCGGACGGGTCGCGCGGGGCGACGAGCACGCCCGTCTCCCCCGTCACAGCCTCACCGGTCCCGCCCACGTCGGTGGCGACCTGCGGGACGCCGCACGCCTGGGCCTCGAGCACGCCGATCGGGAATCCCTCATAGGAGGAGGGAAGGACGTAGACGTCCAGCGCCCGCAAATGGCGGGCGGCGGGGCCACGGAAGGGCAGCATCCGGAAGCGCGGGTCGCCGACCAGCCCGAGCTCACCGGCCCTGGCCGCGAGCCGCTCGCGTTCCGGCCCGTTGCCGACCACGGCGACGCGCGCCTCCGGCATCCGGCGCCAGATGGCCGGGACGGCGTCAAGCAGCACCTCCACGCTCTTCTGGGGCCGCAGCGCGGTGACCGCCGCGGCGAGCGGGCCGGCCTCGGCAAGGGCGACGAGCTCGGGGTCGGGCTCGACCGCCTCATCGCACGGCGCGCAGCCGTTGTGCACGACGTGCAGGCGCCTCGCCGGCGCAATGCGGTGGCGCAGGGCGAGCCTGCGCTCGTGCTCGGACACGCAGATCACCGCCGCGGTGAGCGGGCCGAGGACCCGCTCGATGCCGAGCGTGACAAGCGGCCGGGGCCCGCCGTAGTCGACGTCGAAGGCCCACGAGTGAGGGCTGAACACGGCGGGCAGGCCGGCGCGACGCGCGGCCACGCGGCCGAGCACCCCGGCCTTGGCCGAGTGGCAGTGGACGAGCTCGGGCCGCCGCCGCGCGAGCAGGCGCCCCAGCGGGCGCACGAGCCGCGCGTCCTCGAGCGGGCGGCCGAGGCCGGGGCGCAGCCCGAAGCGATGGACGGTGACCCCGGCGGCCTCGAGGCGCGGGTAGAACGGAGACTCCTCCGGGCCCGCGACCTCGCACTCGACGCCGTGCGACCGCAGCCCGACGGCGAGCCGCGAGACCGCCTCCGGAACGCCTCCCTCGGCCGGCTCGGAGAGCATCATCACGCGCATCGCGCGGGACCCTAGATGGTCACGAGGCCGCGACCCCGTCGACGCAGTGCGCCATTCCCGGACGCACCTGGACGGATGTCCGACGGGACCGCCGTGTGACCAAGGCCCCGCACCGAGGCGCCGATAGCGAACGTGCAGACCCAGACAACCGAGTAGCCACCTCCCGAAAGGGCAAACCCGTCGCAAGGCGGGGACGCAAAGCCACGGGGCCCCGACCACGGGGCCGGCCGGGTTGCCGAAGGAGCGGCGCGGGCGGTGGCGCCTGACCCCCTTCCGGAGGAACGGATGCCCACACCCTGCTGCGCGCCAGCTTTCCGGCGACTCGTCGCCGTGGCTGCGCTCGCCGTGGGCGTGCTCCTCGCCACCACCACCACCGCCGCCGCCGCGCTCCCCCGCTACGACGGGGTCCAGGTCCACTACTGGAGCGACACCTCCGACGGCGACATGACGCGCGATCTCGACCTCGCCAAGATGGCCGGCTCCAACGTCGTTCGCTTCGACATCGGCTGGCAGTCGCTCGAGAGCGCGGGCAAGGGCCAGTACTCGCAGTGGTACATCGACCGTCTCGACCGCTTCTTCGCCGCGGCGCGCGCCCGCGGACTCAAGGTCGTCGGCATGCTGTGGCTCACCCCGTGCTGGGCCTCCTCCGCCCCCGACGCGCTCAAGCAGGGGTGTGGCGGTGACTGGTGGAGCCGGAACGTCGGCCTCTACCCGCCCGCCAACCCCCAGGACTACGCCGATGTGGCCCGCTGGGTCACGTCCCGCTACGGCGCGGACCTCGCCGCCCTGGAGGTCTGGAACGAGCCCAACGACGACCGCTACCTGGCCTCGGGCGACAACGCGGGCGACTACGCCCGCCTCGTGCGGGCCGCCTATCCCGCCGCCAAGCAGGGCAACGCCGGCGTCCCCGTGCTTGCCGGGGCCATCGAGTACTCCGACCGGCCCTTCCTGAACCAGCTCTACATGCACGGGATCAAGGGCAGCTACGACGGGATCTCGGTGCACCCCTACGCGCCCGGCATCGCGCCGACCGCGTCCAGCCCCGATCGCTCCCACGCGTTCCGCGACGGGCTCACCTGGATGCGCGAGGGCCAGCAGGCCGTCGGCGACGCGACACCGATCTGGGTCACCGAGTTCGGCTGGTCGACCTGCTCAGGCAACGGCGCCTGCGTGAGCGAGGCGCAGCAGGCCTCCTACACCTACGACGCCTTCAGCGTCCTGCAGTCGATGCCGTTCGTGCAGGCCGCCGTCGTCTACAACCTGCGCGAGAAGGGCGGCGACCAGGCGAGCCAGGAGGACAAGTGGGGCGTCGTGCGACCGGACTTCAGCCCGAAGCCCGGGTTCACCGCGCTGCGCTCGGCCCTGACCGGCGGGCCGGCTCCGCCCGCGCCGGCAAACGTCCCCGCGACGGCCCCGGCGCCGGCCGCGACTCCCGGCTCCGCGACGAACCGAGCCACCACGTCCGGTCCGGCGGCGCGCAAGACCGCCAGGCTCAGCGTGAAGGTCGTCCGCAAAGGCAAGACCGCCTACGCCGCGGGAACCGGCCCTGCCCGCAGCCGCGTCACCTTGCGGATCTCCTCCTGTCGCGTCCCGAAGCGCACCCGGGCCGCCGCGATCGGCTCCAACGGACGCTTCCGGCACAAGCTCGGCGCAGTGAAGCGCTTCCGCGGCTGTCGCGTGAAGGCCTCGGCCTCCGGCCTGGCCACGACGGCGTCGGTCAGGGTCTGAGCGCCGCGCCCCCACAGCGCGCGGCGGGCCTCGCGGATCGCGCCGCTATCGTCGGCGCGATGCCCGGCGGTCCGCGCGTGCTGCAGGTGTTCCAGCCGAGCTCGGGCGGCGTGCCGAGCCACGTGCTCGAGCTCACCCTCGGTCTGCGCCGGCGCGGCTGGGCCGCCGAGGTCGCCGGCCCGGCCGACAGCGTGGTGTGGCCGGCCCTGGTCGACGCGGGCGTGCCGGTCCACGCCCTTCCGC
This sequence comes from uncultured Actinomycetes bacterium, assembly GCA_963728925.1. Taxonomy (GTDB): domain Bacteria; phylum Actinomycetota; class Thermoleophilia; order Solirubrobacterales; family Solirubrobacteraceae; genus JBBPZA01. The sequence continues at coordinate 34,890 of CAVSMB010000004.1, forward strand.
TCGACTCAGAGCCCGGCGTGGCGAACCTTCCCGGGGCCGGGGACGTGCGGGTCGCTCGGGCGCTGCGCCGCCTCGACCGCGCCTGCGGCTACTCGATCGTGCACGCCCACTCCTCGCGGGCCGGCGGCCTGGTGCGCGCCGCCCTGCCCCGGCACCGGCGGCTGATCTACACGCCCAACTGCTTCGCCTACACCACGGGCTTCAGCGCCGGTCGGCGTGCGGTCTACCGGGCGCTCGAGCAGGCGCTCGTGCCGCGCACGGGCGCGATCGTCGCGACGTGCGAGTGGGAGCGGGCCGAGGCGCGCAAGCTGCTCGGCGCCGCGGCGCGCACCACGGTGATCCCCAACGGCGTGCGGCCGTGTCGCGCCGCCGCGCCCGACCCGGCGCTCGTCGCCTTCGCCGCCGGACGCCCGCTCGCCGGGATGGTCGCTGCGCTGCGCCCGCAGAAGGACCCGCTCGCGCTCGTGCGCGCCGTCGCGCAGATCGCCCAGGACGGCCCGCCGCGCTGGGCGATGGCGATCGTCGGCAACGGCCCGCTGGAGGGCGCCGTCGAGGAGGAGATCGCGCGCCTCGGAGTCGCCGAGCACGTGCGCCGCTTCGCGTTCGGCGGCGACCCGACCCCGGCCCTGCGCGCGCTCGACCTCTTCGTCCTGCCCTCGCTATGGGAGGCGTTCCCGATCGCGACGCTCGAGGCGATGGCGTGCGGGCTGCCGGTGCTCGCCACGAGCGTCGGCGGGGTCGCCGAGCAGGTGGTGGACGGCGTCACCGGCCGCGTCATCGCTCCGGGGGATCCTGCGCTGCTCGCCGCGACGCTGGCCGACGCGCTCTCGGACCCCGTCCGGCTGCGGGAGTGGGGCGACGCTGCTCGCCGGCGCGTCGACGAGCGCTACACGATCGACCTCGTCGTCCAGGAGACGATCGGTCTCTACCGAGCAGCGACGGGCAGCGGGGTCGACCCGGCGGGCGGGCCGGCCGAGGTCGCCTCCGCGGGCTCGGGTGCCGGCGATGCCGCCCCAAGCCGGTCGTAGGCGATCACCACGCCGACGAGCAGCATGATCGTCCCCATGATCGCGTTCGTGCGCGGCGGGTAGTCGACGATCCCCATCCCGAGCTCGGCGACCAGTGCCGCCACGGCGGCGAGCGCGAGCGGGTAGTCCTCGCCACCGTGACGCAGGGCGCGGCGCCCGGCCCGCGCGACGGCGATCAGGAACAGCAGGAAGACCGCCAGGCCGACGATCCCCTCCTCGATGGTGATGGTGAGGAAGACGTCATGGGCGTGGTCGTAGGCCACGCCGGTGCCCTCGACCACGCCGTAGTCGGCGGCGTACTTCGAGTAGTTCGCGGCGCCGACCCCCAGGAACGGATGGTCGGCGATCATCGCGGGCGCCGCCGACCAGATCTTGACGCGCGGGTCCTGCTCGACCGTGCGCCCCGAGGTGAGGGTCTGGAGGCGCTCGGTGGCGATGCTCAGGCGCGAGCCGACGATGCTCGCGTCGCGCTGATTGGTCAGCGTCCCGAGGTTGAGGACGAGGATGAGCAGGAAGAGGGCGAGAAGCAGGAAGACCTGGCGGCGGAACCGTGGCCACGCGAGCAGCACGAGCACGGCAACGAAGGCGCCGATCATCCCCTGCCGCGAGAGGCTGAGCACGAGCCCGCCGACCACGCCTCCCGCGGCGACCGCCATCACCGCGCGCCGCCACGCCGTGCCGCGCGTCGCCAGCACCACCGCGACGGGGAAGGCGAGGACGAGGAAGAAGGCGAGCACGTTGGGCTGCTGGAAGCTGGCCTGCGCGCGGCCGGTGGCCACCGCGCCACCCGCCGCCAGCTGCTGGTTGCCCGAGGTCGCCATCGCGACGAAGCCGACGATCCCCCCGCTGATCGCCAGGCAGACGAGCACGCGCTCGACGGTCGCGCGGTCGCGCGAGGCGACGTGGATCGAGCAGATCAGCAGCACCGTCCACACGAAGACGATCTTCAGGACGGCGAACGAGTCCTGGGCGTAGGCCACCCCGACGAGGATGACCAGGATGAACAGCCCGAAGGCGGCATGGGCGAGACCGATCGGCTCGCCCTCGTCCTCCCTGAGCACGCTGCGCGCGACGACGGCGAGCGCGGTCAGCGCCAGGAGCCCCTCGGTGGGCGACAGGCCGGCCGACCCGCCGACGCGCACGCTGAAGAACTCGAAGGGGACGGCGAGCAGGGCGAGGTAGATCCCGGCGATCGGGCGGTGGGCGACCAGGACTGAGACCGCCACGGCCGCGATCAGCACCGCCCCGAAGGGGGGCCCGAGCTGGTAGGCGACGAAGAGGTCGGCGGCGGCGAAGGCGAGCGCGGCCGCGAGGCCGGCGCTCCAGCCCGTCCACGCCTGCGCGGTCACGCTCGCGGGCCGGCGGCCTCCCGGCGTGGTCGCGCGCCGCGGCCGCCCCGCTCCCGGCGCTCCGCGTTGTCGTAGTACTGGCCCGCGCGCTTGTCGGCGACCCGGTTGAGCATGATCCCGAGGACGTTGCCCTGAGCGCGCCGGAGCTGGTCGACGGCCTGCACGGCGGCGGTGCGGCGGCTCTTGGTGACGTCGAGGACGAAGATGACGCCCTCGACCTGCGAGGCGACGAGCGACGCGTCGGCGCCGACCGACAGCGGCGGGGTGTCGAAGATCGTGAGGTCGAAGGAGCGCTTGGCGTCCTCCTCGATGCCGTGCAGGCCCTCAGAGCCCAGCAGCGCGGCCGGGTTGGGCGGCACGGGGCCCGCGGCGACGACGCGCAGCGAGGAGTCGTCGAGCTTGACCGCGACGTCGTCGACGCCGCGCTCGGCGGCGCCGACGAGCAGCGTCGAGAGGCCGCGATCGAGCGTGCCGTTCTCGGCGTGGACCATGCTGCGCAGGCTCGGGCGGCGCAGGTCGGCGTCGACGATCGCCGTGTTGAGCCCGAGCTCGGCGGCGGCGCGGCCGAGGCTGAGGCACGCGGTCGACTTGCCCTCGCCCTCCGAGGCGCTGACCACGGCGAGTGTCCTGGGCCGCTTGCCGAGGTTCGCGAAGGCCAGGTTGGCGAGCAGCAGCCGGAAGGCCTCGGTGACGGCGATCGGCATCTCCGCCCCGTCGGCCTCGCCGCGCTGGCGCGAGGGCATGCGTGACGACGTCGTCTGCGGGACGCGCGCAACGATCGGCAGGCCGAGCACCTCGGTCGCCGTGGGCTCGATGTGCAGGCGCTGGTCAAGGCGGTTGCGCAACAGGGCCATCGCCCCAGCGATGAAGAACGCGAGCACGGCGCCGAGCAGCAGGTAGAGCTTGGGCTGCGGGCGGCTGGGCGAGGAGGGCAGCGGCGCCAGCTGGGCGATGCTCAGCAACGACTTACCGGACGGCCCCTCGAGCGTGCGGGCGCGGGCGACCACCGCCGCCGCATAGGTGTTGGCCCGCGTGCGGGCGTGCTCGGGAGAGTCGTCGGTCGCCTTGATCTCGATGAGCTGGGAGTCGGTGATGCCTTCGACCTTCACCGACCCGTTGGACTCGAACGGGAGCCGGCGGTCGACGGCGTCCGAGAAGGCCTGGGTCCCGACGAGGTCGGCGTAGGTCTTGGCGAGCAGCTGGTTGCTCTGGGTGGCCTCGAAGTCGCTCGGCGCGTTCGCCGCCGCCCGGACGATCAGGAGCGCCGAGCTCGTGTAGGCCTTGGGCAGCGTGAAGGTCGCGATCGCGACGAGACCGAACACGATCGCGAAGACGATCGCGAAGGTGCGGCGCCGCTTCCAGATGACGGCGAGGATCTCGTTGCTGGAGGACATGGGCGAGTTCACCAATCGTAAACGGGACGGCCGCACCCGCGTTTCCGCGGCTCCCGCCGCGCCGCTACTCCGTCTCCGCCCGCAGCGCCTTGACCACGGTGAGCACGAGGATCTTTACGTCGAGCCACGGCGACCAGTTCTCGATGTAGAAGTTGTCCCACTCGACGCGGTCGGTCAGCGAGGTCTGGCCGCGAAGGCCATGGACCTGCGCCCACCCCGTGATGCCCGGCTTGATCCGCGCGCGGTCGCGGTACCGGTAGACGGCCTTCTGGAACTCGTTGGCGTAGCGCACGCGCTCGGGCCGCGGGCCGATGAGCGCCATGTCGCCACGGACGACGTTGAGGAGCTGGGGCAGCTCGTCGAGCGACCACTTGCGCATGAAGCGCCCCAGCGGCGTGCGGCGGTCGACCTGGGCGTCGGTCTCCGCGCCGGCCGAGCGTTCGCTGCCGTTGCCGTTGCCGTTGCCGCTGCCGCTGCCGGGCGCCGCGCCGCGGCCGTTGGCGGGAGCGGTCGCGGTGGCGATCGAGCCCTCGAGCTCTGGGTGCTCGCCCCGTTCACGGCGGGCGACCGCCATCGCGCCCGCGAAGGCCGAGCCGCCCGACATGGCGGTGCTCGCCCACGAGGCGTCGTGCTCGCCGCTCTTGCTCGCCTTCCCCCACATGGTGCGGAACTTGAGCATGTCGAAGGCGCGGCCGTCACGGCCCGTGCGGGCCTGGCGGAAGAGCACCGGGGCACCGAGCGTCACCCGCACCCCGAGCGCGAGGGCGAGCAGCAGGGGCGAGAGCACGAGCAGGGCGACGGCGGCGAGCAGGCGGTCGACGGCGTAGCGCAGGCGCAGCTCCCAGCCGCGCGGGTTGGCCGGGTTGAGTGTGACGAGCGGCAGCCCGCCGATGTGCTCGCTCACGGCTCGCAGCCCCTGGACCTCGAAGAGCCGCGGGATGAGGATGACCGACACCCCGAGCTCCCAGCACCGGCGCACGATCGCCAGCGGGACGTGGTTGGGCGCGGTCGAGAAGGCGACGACGACGGTCTCTATCTCCTCCTGCTCGATGGTCCGCTCGAGGTCCCAGCTCGCCCCGAAGACCGGGAGCTCGGGCCCCACGCCGGCGTCGCGCAGCGGCTCCTTGTCGAGGAAGCCCACGGGACGAAGGCCGAGGGTCGGCTCGGCCAGCAGCCGGGCCGCGGTGAGACGCCCGACGCGGCCCGCCCCGACGATGAGCGTTCGCCGCGCCGGGCCGCGGCGCCGGCGAATCGCGCTCTGGGCGAAGGCGGCGGACAGCCGCCCGGCGCAGACGGCGCCCGCCGCGATCAGGCCCTGCTCGACGATGTCCTGCACGCGCTCCGGGCCCGCTCCGACGAGCAGCGCCACGAGCGCGACGCCCATGGTCACCACCGCGCAGATCCGCAGGACGCGCTTGAGCTCCTCGCCGGCGAGCGTGCGAAGGCGCGGCCGCGAGAGCTCCTTCAGGACGAGCGCGCCGAGGATGAGCAGTGGCGGCACGAAGAGCCATCCGAGGCCGCCGGCCAGGCGGTCGACGGCCAGCCCGGCGATGAGCGTGGCGACGACGAGCATGACCAGATCGACGGTGAGGCGGGCGAGCGGCCACGGGTCGGCGCGGAGGGGCTCGTCCTGGATGGGGTGGAGATGGGCTTCGAAACCCGGGTGCGTCCCGGCGTCGGCCGTCCCGCTCGTCCCGGGGACAGCGCGACCGAACGGAGGTGTGAGCAGGGAACGCAACATCGCTGCCTCGCGCGCCCCTTCGGGCGCACCCGATGTTGTCTTCTTCGTCAAGCGTCCCGGCCGGTTGCACTCCCCCGAGACGGGCCTGGACACAAGTTGGATGGACCGGAGGAAATCGGGCGCGCCCGCAGTCCCCCGACGCGTCGGGCAGCGTCATCGCGCGGATCTTCGGCCGCTGCCAACCCAAGACGGGGATCGAGCCATTCGGCCGGCTGGTCGAGCAGGTCATGACCACCGAGCCCTACGCCTCGGCCAAGACAGTGTTCTGGGTCGTCGACAACGGCTCAAGCCATGCCGGCCAGGCCTCGATCACCCGGCTTGAGAACGCCTACAGCAACGCGCGCCTGATCCATCTGCCGATCCACGCCTCGTGGCTCAACTAGATCGAGATCTGCTTCTCGATCCTGCAACGCAAGGCGCTGACCCCGAACGACTTCGCCGATCTCGACGCCCTCGCCGCCCGGATCGCGGCCTTCGAGGACCACTACCGCCAGATCGCCGAGCCGTTTGACTGGACCTTCACCCGCGCCGACCTCGACGCCCTGCTCGCAAAGCTCGCCACCCGCGGGCCGGGCCTGCGCCTCGCCGCCTGACGCTACGCCGCCAACAGCACCCCGGCCGGCGTTCGAGCCACCCCCGCGCGCACCGCGAACGCCTGGATCACGCTCGCGCACAACAACTGCCGCGACCCGCTGGCCAGATCGATCACCGCCACCGCCGCCAACAGCCGACCGCACCGGCCAGCATCGCGCATCGCGATCACTGCCCGCGCCAGCCGAGCACGCTCCAACGGCGAGTCGAGCTCGTCAAGCACCTCGTCGAGCACCGCCTCGCCAGCAAGCTCGTCATCCTCGGCGATCGCCTCACACAGCCGCCCAAATGCCGGCGAGAACAACTTCGGAAGCTCGACCTGCAACGACAAATCCAGACACGGCAGATCAACCAGCTCGGCGAGCAACACCGCGAACTCGCGCTCGCTCAACGCTCCCACCGACCCCACGACCTCCCGCGCCGCGCTCCGCAAAAACCCCAACGCCAAACTCTCCTGCGACGGCCCGCGCGCGACCCCGCAGCAGCGCTTGACTTTCAGACCGCTCCCACACAAACACAACGCATTACGACCGATCCTTGCCATCGCTGCATCATCGCGCCCGCACCGGTCAGAACCCCACGCCGATACCCGACGCACTTAGGGCGTATCTCAATAGGGGGTTGCGTTGTGGCTGGCGGCGTGGGCTTTCTTGAGGGCGATCAGGCCGGCCGCGAGGTGGAGCAGGGCGAGGTGGTTCTCGTCCTTCTTGGACCAGCGGATGAGGATGCCGCGGTTGCGGTTCATCCAGGAGTGACAGGCCTCCACGACCCAGCGGCGTGCCCGCCAACCGGGCTGGTGAACCTTGAGCTCGATCTCCTCACCGCGCGTGCGGATATGGGGTGTGAGGTCGTAGTCGCTGGCCAGGTCGCGAACCTCGGCGTTGTCGTATGCCTTGTCCAGGCAGACGCCCTGCGGCCGCTCGGGTGTGGGCTCAGGACGCGGGATCGGGATCGAGTCCAGCGTGCCCTTCAGCAGCTTGTGGTCGTTGCGGTTCGCGCCGCCGTGGTCGAGCCCGACGGGGACCCCCGCGCCCTCCGTAACGACCGAGCGCTTGGCCCCTTTTTGGCTCTGTCAGTGGGGTTCGGGCCGGTCTTCGCGCCTCCCAACGGCGCCTTGGACATCGCGCCGTCGGCCGCCAGCCACGACCAATCGATCCCGACCCGCTCGTCGTAGTCCAACAGCCCCCGGCGCCAGATCTCGGCGAACACCCCAGCGCGCTGCCACTCCTGAAAACGCCGATGCGCCGTCTTGGAGTTCGCGATCCCCGTGGCGTCCAGCGCGTTCCACTGCATCCCCGTCCTGAGCACGACCAGGATCGCGTTCATGATCTGGCGGTCGGGCACCCGCCGACGACAACACCCCAGCGGATGCACCGGCGGCGGCGGGATCAGCGGCCCGATCTGCTCCCACAACCAGTCCGGGATCCGCCACCCATCATCACTGCTCACAAGCCCCGTCGAGCGTCCCATCGACACCTCCTCGGCCAGCGTCCTCCTCCCACACCGAAGAGTTCGCCGCGCTTCACATAACCCCTCCCGTTGAGATACGCCCTAAGGGTCTGTTTCACGGAAGGGGTGGCGCTTGGGGTGGCGAACTTCTCGCTGGAGGGACATAACCCAGCGCGAGGAGGTCGTCGATGGCGTCGGTGTTTGAGCTCGGCGACGAGTTGTGGGAGGTCGCCGAGCCGCTGATCCCGCCGGTCAAGACGCCGGTGCGGCAAGGACAGCGCCCGGTGCCCGACCGGGTGGCGTTCAACGCGATCGTCTTCGTGCTCGTGACCGGCATCGCGTGGCGGCATCTGCCGCGCGAGCTGGGCTGCTCGGGCGTGACCGCGTGGCGGCGGCTGCGTGACTGGCAGCAGGCCGGGGTGTGGGAGAAGCTGCACGCAACGCTGGTCGAGCGCCTCAACGCTGCAGGCGCGATCGACTGGTCAGCAGCGGTTGTCGACGGCAGCCATATCCGCGCTCTTCAAGGGGGCCCAAACCGGGCCTTCGCCCGTTGATCGTGGAAGAACGGGCTCCAAGCACCACCTCCTGACCGACCCCTCCGGAATCCCGCTCGCGGCCACACTGACGGGCGGCAACCGCAACGACGTCACCCAACTGCTGCCCCTCATCGACGGGCTCGGACCGGTGCGCGGCAAGATCGGCCGACCCCGTCAGCGCGCCGACAGCCTGATCGCCGACCGCGGCTATGACCACGACAAGTACCGCCGCGAACTCTGGGCGCGAGGCGTCAAGCCGATCATCGCCCGCCGCCAAACCGAGCACGGCTCCGGACTCGGCAAGCTGCGCTGGGTGGTCGAGCGCACCTTCGCCTGGCTGCACTTCTTCCGCCGCCTCAGACTCCGCTGGGAACGCCGCCCCGAACTCCACCAGGCCTTCCTCCAACTCGGCTGCGCCGTCATCTGCCAGCGCTACCTCCGCGCTCTGTGAAACACACTCTTAGAGCTTTCCCCCGATCTCCAGCTCGTAGGTCTTGCGCCCGAGCGCGCGCTCGAGCTCGGCGATCCTCTTGCGCAGCTCCGCCTGGTGCGAGCGCTGCTCGGCGCCCGCCAGGCGCTCGGCGCCGGCCTCGAGCAGCTGCTCGCGCCAGCGCCGCAAGAGCGTCTCCGAGATCGCGTGCTCGCGGCAGATCTCCGCCACCGAGCGGTCCCCGCGCAGCGACGCGAGCACGAGCTCGAGCTTCTGGGACGCGCTGAACTTCCGGTACTTCCTGGCCTCGCTCATCGAGGTGCTCCTCTCGATCGAGCGGCCCATGCTGGGAGGCGCCCCGGGGTGATCGGCCTCGACGCGCTCTTCGGCGGCCCGGTGACTGGCGCGTCGATGAGCCCGGCGCGCTCGTTCGGGCCGGCGCTCGTGTCGGGCGAGTGGCGCGACTTCTGGGTCTATGTTGGCGGGCCCGTGGTCGGTGGGGCCCGCTCGCGATCTGGAAGGGAGGCCTCGGGATCTGGGGCGGGATCGCGCTCGGCACGCTCGGCGGACTGTGGGTCCTGCGCCGTCGCGCGCTCGGCACGCTCGGCGGACTGTGGGTCCTGCGCCGTCGCCGCGCCGACGTTCCGCGGTTCTTGGACGCCGCGGCGCCGGGCCTGCTCGTCGCCCAGGCGATCGGGCGGATCGGAAACTACTTCAACCAAGAGCTGTTCGGCGGCCCCACCAGCCTGCCCTGGGGACTGCGGATCGATCCGCCGCACCGTCCCGCCGGCGACGAGGCGTATGGCACCTTTCATCCGACGTTCCTCTACGAGCTGATCTGGGACCTCGCGCTCGCCGGCGCGCTCGTATGGCTCGGGCGTCGTCGTGAGATCCGCGCGCCGGGGTTGTTCGCTCTCTACGTCGCCGGCTATTCGGGCTTTCGCGTCTTCGAAGAGCTGCTGCGCACCGATCCCGCCCACCACATCCTCGGCCTGCGCCTGAACTTCTTCGTCGCGGCGATCCTCTGTGTCACGGGACTCGCGTGGTTCGTCCGCATCCAGCGGGCGCAGACCCCGCGCCCAGGGGGCTCTCGCGGTCGACCTGCAGCCCTGGGCGTTGGCTGGCTGATCGTTGCCCTCGCCGGTTGCGGCCACGGATCGCCGCCTGCAGGCGCCGAGCCCGGACCGCCGCGCGCCGCTTGGACTCGCTCCGCGCCTCTTTCGAGCGGCCACGAGCCCGACCGGCGGCACGCGCTCGGGCCGCGAGGGATCTGGCCGCGCGACCGGCACCGCGCCGCGTCGCGCCGGTGCGGTTGATCACCACGGCAGGAGCGCGACAGCCGGAGGCGAAGCGAACCGGCACGATGCTCCAGCGCCGAACCGACCGCCCCGCCCCTCGCACGCCACCGCCCCCGGAGGCGATCGAGGAGTGCAAGGCATGACCGACGTCACCGAGCGCGATCGCCTTGCTCGCCGTCGCAGGCGCGACGAACGGCGCACGCGACGCGCTCCCAAGCCTCGCGAAGGCGACCGCGACGGGAACGCCGGTCGCGAGCACACTCCGTTGCTGGCCTCCCGCTGGGGTCGGTTGCTCGTCGGCGCCGTCGTCCTCATCGCGCTCGCCACCGCCGGCGGCCTGATCGCCCTGTGGCCCGGCGGCCGCGCCGAGGTGGGCGCCTCTCAGGCGTTCGGCGGCGCGACCACCGGCGCGACAGTCCCGCGTGCGTTCACCCGGCGCTGCCCCGGGCCGACGCCGCAGCGCTGCTATCTCCTCGCCATCCGAGTCGACGGCGGTCCACCAGCCCAGCTGACCCTGGGCCCCGTCGGGGTGACGTCGAGCTTCTCGGCCGGCGACAAGATCCGCGTCCAACGCGTCACCGCGCCTCCGGGCGCGCGCAACGTCGAGCCCTACTCCTTCGCCGGCGCCGACCGCCGTGGCACCCTGCTCTGGCTCGCCGTCGCCTTCGCGGGGCTGGTCATCGTGTTGGCCCGCTGGCGCGGGCTGCTCGCGCTGTGCGGGTTCGCCGCCAGCGTGCTGCTCATCGTCAAGTTCCTCGTCCCGGCCATCCTCGCCGGCTCGCCGGCCCTGCTCGTCGCGCTCGTCGGGGCGCTCGCCGTCATGTTCGTCACCGTCGGGCTGACCTACGGCGCCACGCCCCAGAGCGCCGCCGCGATCCTCGGCATCACCGTCAGCCTGCTCTTCGCCGCGTCGGTCGGGACGCTGGCAGTCCACGCCGCGCGCCTGGACGGCCGCTCGAGCGACCTGGCCACCGTCCTCAGCCAGGTCAACGGGCGACTCTCGCTCCAGGGCATCGTGCTCGCCGGCCTCGTGCTCGGCGCGCTCGGCGTGCTCGCCGACATGGCCGTGACCCAGGCCTCCGCGGTCATGGCCCTGCGCCGCACGAACCCGTCGCTCGGCCCGCGACGGCTCTACCGAGAGGGCTTCGCGGTGGGCCGCGACCATCTCGTCGCCACCACCCACACGCTTGTGCTCGCCTACGCCGGAGCGACCCTCCCGCTTCTGCTTGTCTTGCAGTCCGCTCGCGTCGGAACGGTCGACGCGCTCAACGTCCAAGACCTCGCCGAGCCGATCGTCGCCACCCTCGTCGGCGCGATGGCCCTCCTCGTCTCCGTGCCCCTGACCACCGGACTCGCAGCGCTCGTCGTCAGCCGCATCCCCGCCACCGCGCTCCCCGACGCCGGCCACGCGCACCACCACTGAGCGAGGGCACCTCCTCGCGCGCCGCGCCTCAGCGGCGAGAAACGGGGTCGGACTCCCTCGACCGGCGGTGGCGCGAACGGAACGCGTTCGACGCGCGAAGGCGCTACCCTGCCGTGCTTGACATAAGCCTGTGCCGAATCGCCTGCAGGTTCCGTGCCAGTGGGCGACCGGGGGACCCGATCGGAGAGCTGCGTTGCAGCCTCCGCGGGGCGAATCGTCGCATTGACGTAGCGCCGCTCTTTCAGCGCGAGCCCGACAGCTAACCCCGGAGGCATCAGAAAGAGGAGTCCGGCTGTGCAGGGAATCGTGCGGCGCTGCGGCGTCACACTGACCGTGATCGCGATGGCCTTCGGGCTGCTCGCCGGGGCCACCGCGGCGGCGGCCGCGCCGACCGCGTCGACCGCGGCAAGGGCGTTCGGCGCCGCGACCCTGAAGATGGGCGCCACCGGCTTCGCCGTGCGGACGCTGCAGCAGGGGCTCACCACGCTCGGCTTCCCCGCGCAGGCCGACGGCCGGTTCGGCCGCGGCACCCGCAAGCGACTGAAGCAGTGGGAGAAGACCAACGCCGCGACCCGAGGCGTCGTGCGCAACGGCAAGCTCAGCATCGCCGAGGCCAAGCTCTTCACCACCCAGGTCACCGCCAAGAAGGGCGCCGGAGCAGCCGTCCCGAACCACGTCTCGACAACGCCCGCCCAACCGAGCGAGGGCAACGGCACCGGCTCTCTGGGCATGCCGCTGCCCAGTGGATGGGTCATGACTTCGCCGTTCTGGGAGCAGCGTTCCTACGAGCGCCACCCCGGCGTCGACCTCGCCATCTCCGGAGGCACACCGATCAAGGCCGCCGGCGCGGGCGCCGTCACCACCGCCGGACCCACCGGCGGCTACGGCAACTACATCTGCATCGGCCACACCTCGACCCTGAGCACCTGCTATGCCCACGCCAGCGCGATTCTCGTCGCCGTAGGCGACACCGTCGCGCGCGGCCAGACCATCGCGACCGTCGGCTGCACGGGCAACTGCACCGGACCCCACCTGCACTTCGAAGTTCGCGTCAAGGGATCGGTCGTCTGCCCCGCCCCCTGGGTCGGCCAGAACTCCTCGGTTTGGTGTGTACCGGGTTCGCCGGGCTTCGGCACCACCGCGATCAGCGCCGCGACCGTCGCTCGCAGCGCCAGCGCCTCCACCCTGGTCGCCTCCGGCGCCGGCGAATTGTGCACTCTGCGCGACAAGAAGCTTCGCGCGTCTGGCCGCCTGGTCACAGCCAAGAGCTAAGCCACCCGTGGTTCGCCCAAGCGCGAGGTAGCCGATCAACGCCGCCACGGCGACGACGATCGCCCCGTTGTAGGTCGACGCCAGCAGGCCGGCGGTGAGCCACAGCCCGCCGACCAGCACGGCGGCCGTCAGCGGGACCACGAGGAGCCGGACGAGGGACGGGGTCGGCTTGGATTTCACGGGCACCGTCATCGTTGTCTCGTCAGCTCGCCGAACGTTTCATCCGGAGCACGTGGGCATCGCCGACCCTGCGAGTCAGGCGCTCACCGTCGAGGTGCTCGAGCAGCGCCTGTGCGAACTTCCGCGACGTCCCGAGCTCGTCGCGCAGGCTCGAGATGCTGACCTCGCCGTCGCGCTCGCACAGGGCCACCACCCGTTCGCGGACGTCGGCGAGCGCGTCGGGGTGGTAGTGCAGCGAGCGCCCGACCCGTACGGCGCGGCCGGCGGCACGCAGCGTGGGGAGCTCGCCGGCCGCCTCCCCGAGCTCGGCTTCGATCGGCGGCTCGGCCCCGGCCTCGCGAAGCCGGCGCTCGAGGGCGAGGGCCGCGGGCGAGAGCGGGGCCGCCGCCGGCTCGCCGGCCGCCGCGGCCCTCCTCGCCGGCGCGGCCCCTCGGCGCGGCATCTCGTCGCCCTCGCCCCCGCGCTTCCCAGCCGACCCTCCCCCACGCGGCCTCTCGTCGCGCTCGCCCCGCTCGAGCCTCGCCAGCCTCGCCAGGAGGTCGCGGGAGGGGCCGTGGCGTGGTGGGGCGGGGTCGAGGACGACGCCGCCGCCCAGCGTGCCGGGCGGGGCGATGCTGCGCACCACGACGCGATCGCCTGCGGCTGGGACGAGCCGCTGCTCGAGCCGCAGCTGCCAGAAGCGTCCGCCCAGCTCGGCGAGCCTGGCCGGCGCGTCGCGGGTGCCGTGGTGGACCTGCACGCGTTCACCGTGGCGTGGGCGCGCGCCCGGGGCGAAGGCCAGGGCGGCGTCGATCCGGAAGGTCGGCGCCGGGCGGCCGTGGCCGCCCGCGACGACGTCGCCGCGGCCGACCTCGTCGCGGCGCACGCCGGCGAGGTTGAGCGCTACGCGCTGGCCGGCCCGCGCACGCTGCACCGCGGCGTCGTGGACCTCGACGCCGCGTACCCGCGCGCGCCGCCCGCCGGGCAGGAGCACCACTTCGTCGCCGCGAGCCACCTCGCCCGACCACAGCGTCCCCGTGACCACCGTCCCGGCGCCCTTGACGGTGAACGAGCGGTCGACGTGCAGCCGCACGTCCCCGCCGCCTTCCGCGCGTCCGGGAAGGGCTCCGGCGAGCTGGTCGAGCGCGGCGCGCAGATCGTCCAGGCCCTCCCCGGTGCGTACCGAGACCGCGACGGCGCGTGCGCCGGGGAGCAGCTCGGCCGCCTCGGCCCGCGCTGGCCCCGGGTCGGCGAGGTCGGCCTTGGTGACTGCGACGACGCCGTGGCGCACGTCCAGGGCTTCGAGCACGGCCGCGTGCTCGCGCGTCTGGGGCATGACGCCGTCGTCAGACGCGACGACCATGAGAAAAAGGTCGATGCCCGTCGCCCCGGCGACCATGGTCCGCACGAAGCGCTCGTGGCCGGGGACGTCGACGACCGACAGCCGGCGCCCCGAGGGCAGCTCCAGCGCCGCGTAGCCGAGGTCGATCGAGATGCCCCTTGACCGCTCCTCGGGCAGCCGGTCGGTGTTCACACCGGTGAGCACGGAGATCAGGGCCGTCTTGCCATGATCGATGTGCCCGGCGGTCCCGAGCGTGAGCGGGGAACGCGTCGTCGCGAATGGGGTGCCGCCCATCGTGGTGGCTAGCGGAGAGCCGCGACGACTTCGGTCCCCGCCACCTCGGCATCGTCGTCCGTCATCGTCCTGGGGTCGAGCAGGACGCGCTCGTGCTCGATTCGGGCGACGACGGCTGCTCGTCGCGCGACGTGACGCTCGGGCGGCTCCCGGAGCCGCCGCGCGAGCTCGCCGGCTGCCAGCGCGCCGGGATCCACCGCGACCACCGGGCCTTCGAGCTCGAGCAGCGGGAGCGCGCCGCCACCGACCTTCGCGCTGCGGCGGACGACGTCACACGCGACGCCGGCGCCCGCGAGTCGCTCGTGCAGCGCCGCAGCGCGCGCAGCGAGCTGCGCCTCGGGCGTGTCGAGCATCGCCAGGACCGGCACCTCGCGGCGCGCGCGCGCCGGGTCGCGGTAGAGGCGCAGCGTCGCCTCCAGCGCGGCGAGCGAGAGCTTGTCGACGCGCAGCGCGCGGGCGAGCGGGTGGGCCCGCGCGGAGACGATCGCCTCGGCGCGACCGACGAGGATCCCCGCCTGCGGGCCTCCGAGCAGCTTGTCCCCCGAGAAGCACACGAGCGCCGCCCCGGCCGTGACCGAGCGACGCACCGGCGGCTCGTCCGCGACCGCGGTCAGCCCCTCGGCGAGGTTGCCCGAGCCCACGTCGTCGATCACCGGCGCACCGAGAGAGCACAGCGCCTCTACCGCCACCTCCTCGACGAAGCCGAGCGTGCGGAAGTTCGAGGCGTGGACGCGCAGGACGGCCCCGCGCTCGCCGGGCCCGAGCCCGGCGAGCGCGCGCTCGTAGTCGCTGCGCCGCGTACGGTTTGTGGTGCCGACCTCGACGAGCCGCGCCCCCGACTGAGCCACGACGTCGGGGATGCGGAAGCCGCCGCCGATCTCGACGAGCTGCCCGCGCGAGACGACCACCGCATCGCCCGCCGCGAGCGCAGCCACGGCGAGCAGCGTGGCGCCCGCGCCGTTGTTGACCACCAGCGCAGCCTGCGCGCCGGTGAGCTCGCACAGCAGCGCCTCGACGTGATCCTGGCGCGAGCCCCGCTCGCCGGTGTCGAGGTCGAGCTCGAGGTTGGCGTAGCCCTCGGCGACGCGCGCGACGGCTTCGCGGGCAGTCGCCGCGAGCGGCGCACGGCCGAGGTTCGTGTGGACGATCACCCCGGTCGCGTTGACGACGCGCACGAGCGACGAGGCCTCGGAGGCCGCGAGCCGCTCGCGGGCGAGGGCGAGCAGGTCGTCGCTGGACGACCCCTCTCTCTTGATCGCGGCCCTGGCCTCCTCGATCGTGTCGCGCGCGGCGGCGACGGCGAGCAGGTGCGGCGCGTCGAGCGAGGCGGCGAGGCGCTCGACGGACGGCAGCGCGCGCAGCTGCGCGCTCAGGCCGTCGGCGGCGGCGTCCCGCGTACCCATGCCGATCCCTCCTCGGAGACCTCCTTCTTCCAGATCGGCGCCTGCGCCTTGATGCGGTCGATGATCTCGCGCGCGCCGGCGAAGGCCTCGCCGCGATGCGGGGCGCTCGCCGCGACGGCCACCGAGGGCTCGGAGAGCGGGACGTCGCCGACCCGGTGCTCGGCGGTGGCGGCGCACAGCCCGTGGCGCTCGATCGCCTCGCCGACGATCGTCGCGAGGGTCGGGAGCGCCATCTCGGCGTAGGCCTCGTACTCCAGCCGCGGCACGTCGCGGGTGACGCCCTGGAAGATGACGACCGCCCCCGCGCGCGGGTCGCGCACGCGGGCGACGAGCGCGTCGAGCGACAGCGGCGTCTCGAGCACGGCCACGTGCGGCTCGGACGCGCTGCGGGTCGCCCCGCCCGACACGGGCGGGATCAGCGCCAGCTCGTCGCCGGGGGCGAGCGGCGCGTCGGCGTCGGCGTACTCGCGGTTCACCGCCATCACCAGGGTCAGGCCGCCGGCGATGTCGCCGACCCGCTCGAGCGCGTCGCGAACCCGCGCGCCGTCGGCCAGCTCGAGCTCGAGCACGTCGCGCCCCGCCCGCTCCCGGAGCATCGCGAAGAGCCGGACGTGAACGAGCATGACGACAGCGTAACCTTCGGCGCCATGGCGACCCGCATCCCGCGCACACCCTCGGCGCCCGGCGACCCGGACGACGAGCACCGCACGATCGCGCCGATCGTCGGCCCTAACGACCCCAGGCGCTTCACCGACTCGGGCATCGAGGTCAAGCACGTCTACGACGAGGACGACCTGCCCGCGCCGATGGACCTCGGCGAGCCGGGGAGGTATCCCTATACGCGCGGCGTGCACCGCGAGATGTACCGCGAGCAGCTCTGGACGATGCGCCAGTACGCCGGCTACGCGTCGGCCAAGGAGTCCAACGAGCGCTACAAGTACCTGCTCGAGCACGGCTCGACGGGCCTGAGCATGGCCTTCGACCTCCCGACCCAGCTCGGCCTCGATTCCGACGATCCGCGCTGCCTCGGCGAGGTCGGGCGCACCGGCGTCGCGATCGACACGATCGATGACATGCGCACGGCCTTCGACGGGATCCCGCTGGACGAGGTGTCGACGTCGATGACCATCAACGCGCCGGCGGCGGTGCTGCTGCTCCTCTACCAGCTAGTCGGCGAAGAGCAGGGCGTCCCCTCCGAGCAGCTGCGCGGCACGACCCAGAACGACATCCTCAAGGAGTACATCGCGCGCGGGAACTTCATCTACCCGCCCGAGGGGTCGATGCGGCTGACCACCGACCTCTTCGCCTACTGCAACGAGCACGTGCCGCGCTGGAACACGATCTCGATCTCGGGCTACCACTTCCGCGAGCAGGGCGCCTCGGCGGTCCAGGAGGTCGCCTTCACGCTGGCCAACGGGATCGCCTACGTGCAGGCGGCGCTGGACGCGGGGCTCGAGGTCGACCGCTTCGCGCCACGCCTCGCCTTCTTCTTCAACGGGCACAACAACGTCTTCCAGGAGGTCGCGAAGTTCCGCGCCGCCCGCACGATGTGGGCGCGGATCATGCGCGAGCGCTTCGGCGCGCAGGACGAGCGCTCGCTGCGGCTGCGCTTCCACACCCAGACCGGCGGCGTCACGCTCATGGCCCAGCAGCCCGAGAACAACATCGTGCGCGTCGCCCTCCAGGCGTTCGCCGCGGTGTGCGGCGGCACGCAGTCGCTGCACACCAACGGCTACGACGAGGCGCTCTCACTGCCGACCGAGCGCGCGGCGCGGATTGCCCTGCGTACCCAGCAGATCGTCGCCCACGAGTCGGGCGCCGCCGACACCGTGGATCCCTTCGCCGGGTCCTACTTCGTCGAGTCGCTCACCAAGGAGATCGAGGACCGGGCGGGCGGGCTCATCGGGAAGGTCGACGCGATGGGCGGCTCGGTGAACGCGATCGCCTTCATGAAGAAGGAGATCGAGGAGTCGGCCTTCGGCTACCACCAGCGCTACGCGTCCGGCCAGGACATCGTCGTCGGGGTCAACAAGTACGTGACCGAGGGGCTCGAGGTCCCTGACGTGCTCAAGGTCGACCAGGCCTCGGAGGATGCCCAGGTGAAGCGCCTGGAGCGCTTCAAGGCCGACCGCGACGCCGCGCTCGTCCAGCGCCGCCTCGAGGAGCTGCGCACCGCGGCGCGCGGGACGGAGAACCTCCTGCCGCCCATCCGCGAGGCACTGCGCGACCGGGCCTCGCTCGGCGAGGTCTGCGGCGCGCTGCGCGAGGTCTACGGCGAGTACCAGCCCGACATCTAGTCGCGCTTGCGCTCGCGCGTCGGGCCCTCGACGACGAAAGGCTTGAGCGCCTTGCGCAGGCCGCTGGGCAGCGCGCGGGCAACGTCCTTCTTGGGCAGCGCCTTGTCGAGCGCGGCGACGAGGTCTGAGTAGTTGCCACGCCCCTTGGCGGGAACGTCGCCCAGCTCCTGGCGGATCTCCGCCAGCAGAGCGCGGTAGCGCCTCGGCTGACTTGCGCGCAGCTTCCTGAGCAGAACCCTGAGCGCCGAGGCGGAGATGTCAGTGATCACGAACTCCTCCTCCTCGGACTCGAACACCGGAAGGTCGTCGGCGAGCACTGGCTTGCGCTTGAGCACGATGCTCCCCGGATCGAGGGCCCTGAGCAGGTTGGGATCCTGCGCAAGCGGGGCGAGCGGGCCGCAGAACCGCCCTGGGAAACCGGGGGGCAGGACGATGCGCGCGCTTGGCGAGGCGACGGGGAGCCGGCAGGGCGGGGTGCTGGTCTTCGTGTAGGCGGCCGCGAGCGCGCTTCCCTCCGGCGTCAGCTGCGCCCCGCCGACCGTCGGGCCGTCGCTGATCGTGTACTCCAGCCGGTAGGCGCCGTCGCCGCCCGCGCTGTCGGTCGAGTACGAGGCCGCCTGCTGGGGCCGGCGGTCGAACACGGTGCCGATGTCGTCGCCGAAGACCTCGTCGTCGAAGCCGCCGGTGTGGACGGCGACGCGCTGCCCGGGGAAGAGGACGAGGTCGGACCCCAGCGAGCGGGTGCCCAGGACCCCGGTCGAGAAGTTCAGCGTCCGGTCGTCGTCGTCGTCGATGCACCCGTCGCAGTCGAAGACCGTGGTCCACTCGCGGTCGCGGTTGTTGGTGTTGAAGAAGAAGCGCCAGTCGCCGTCGTCGAAGGCCGGCTCGGCGTCGTCGTAGACGTGGATCTTCTTCAGGAGGACCCTCCAGCGTTTCGCGCCCCAGTTGGCTGCGTTCGGATAGGCCCACGCGGCGTTGACGCGCCGCGCGTACGTCGTGCCGGTGAAGCCGCGCAGGTCCACCGTCGCCTCGACCCACGTCACGTCGCCCTGCTGACGCACGACGAACGTCGGGTCGGGGCCGCCCTGGCCGCCGGGCCGCCCCGAGGTGCCCACGAACAGCGGCACGGGCGGCGGATTGAGCCCGAGCTCGCGCGCCCGGAGCACCGGATTGCGCGGGACGTAGATGTTGAAGGTGAAGCGCCGGTTCAGGCTGCTGGGCTCGCGGACGCACGGGCCGGCGACGTTGGCCGAGCCGCCGTTCGGCAGCGTGACCCGACGGGGAGGCTGATGGAGGCCGGTGTCGCTGCAGTTGTTCGTGATCTCGCCGGCCTTGCGGTTGAACCAGATGTCGGTGGCGATGCCAGGGACCTGCACGTTCGCGCCGATCCCGTTCGGGAAGCCCTGCGGGTGGAAGGACGACGGGATCGTGACCGCCCGCGGCCGGTGGACCATCGTCCCGACCGGCGGGTGGATCTCGCCGAGGAAGCCGTCGTGGCCGCAATCGAGGATCCAGTAGCCGACGGTCGACGCGCGGTCGCCCGCGGTGGGCCGGAACTCCCGCGGGTAGCTGTCGCGCTCCCACTCCATCTCCATAGAGGAGTTGATCGACGGATAGCCGAAGCCGAAGGAGGGCGGGTCGGGGCGCACGTCCCAGTTCAGGTCCTGGCTGTCGTGGTTGAGGAAGTTGTCCTGCCGCGAGACCTTGCTGACGTCGACCTTCCCCTCGACCATGCGGTAGTCCTCCGGCCCGTCGAACTGCTCGGCCGTGACCCACTGCGGGTCGACGACGCCGCCCCCTCCGAGGCACTGCTTGTCGCGCTGGTCCTCGGTCAAGCGCGGCGGCAGGTCGGCCGGGGGCGAGAGCGTGGGCAGCTGCGGCTCGGACTCAGGAGGCGGCGCGAACTCGTTCACCGCGTCGATGCCGACCTCCCGCGTCGACGCTCCGACGTCCCGCGATCGCCCGTTGAGGGTCAGGCGGCAATTGTTTGGACACGCCGTGAAGCGGACGCGGTAGGCGCCCGGGCCACCGAGGTTGACGGCGGGCGTGAGCGTGCCCGCGTTCGCGATCGACGCCGCCTGGCCGCTCGGCGCCGCTACGACCGACCACGAGAACCTCGAGACGGGGAAGAGCAGCGGGTCGCAGATGCGGGTCTGGGTCGCCTTGGTCCCCACCAGCTTCGCGTTGGACGCGTTGATCTGGATCGGCGAGCCGGCGACCGGCGCGCCGACGAGCGAGAGCGTCACCTCGAGCTTGAAGTTGTAGACCGACAGCGCACACGGGCCCTCGCTCGGTCCTCCCTCCGGCGTGTCGTCGGCGACCGCGAGCGCGGGGGCCGCCGGCACCAGCAGCGCCAGCAGCAACCAGAGCCCGAGCGTGCTCAGCCGCCGCCGTCGCCCTGTCCGCGGGAGGGGTGCGATGGCGCAACGTACCCGGGCCCGCGTGTGTCGGTCAACCCCTCTTGGCCACTTGTCGCCGCTCGCATAATCCGGCCGATGGACCACGCCGAGCTGCTGATCCCCGGTCTGCTCATCGCCATCGCCGCGCTGAGCGCGATCGCAAACGCGATCGACGTGCCCTACCCGATCCTGCTGGTGCTCGGCGGCCTCGCCCTCGGGTTCGTCCCCGGCATCCCGCAGGTCGAGCTCGATCCCGAGCTCGTGCTCGTGATCTTCCTGCCGCCGCTGCTCTACTCGGCCGCCTTCTTCTCGTCGCTGCGCGACCTCCGCCGCGACCTGCGGACGATCTCGACGCTCGCCATCGGCCTCGTGCTCGCCACCATGGTGACGGTGGCGGTCGTCGCCCACACATTGATCGACGGCATGCCGTGGGCGGTCGCCTTCGTCCTCGGCGCGATCGTCTCGCCGACCGACCCGTTGGCCGCGAGCGCGATCGCCCGCCGCCTCAACGCACCGCGACGGATGGTGACGATCACCGAGGGCGAGAGCCTCGTCAACGACGGCACGGCGCTCGTCGCCTACAAGGTCGCGCTCGGCGCGGTGGCCGGCAGCTTCTCGCTCTTCCACGCGGGCTGGGACTTCGTCCTCAGCGCGGCGGGCGGGGTCGCCATCGGGATCGCGGTCGGCTACGTCGTGGCCGCGATCCGCCGTCGCCTCGACGACCCGCAGGTCGAGATCACCATCTCGCTGTTCACCGGCTACGCGGCCTACGTGCCGGCCAACGAGCTCGGCCTCTCGGGCGTCCTCGCGGCGGTGGCGTGCGGGATCTTCATGGGCTGGCGAGCGCCGCAGCTCACCACGCCGACAACGCGCATGCAGTCCTACTCGATCTGGGAGATCCTCGTCTTCCTGGTCAACGCGACGCTGTTCGTGCTCGTCGGGCTGCAGCTCAACACGATCGTCGACAGCCTGCGGGGCGGCTACTCGGCGGCGACGCTCATCGGTTGGGGCGCAGCGATCAGCGCGGTCGTGATCGCCACCCGGGCCGTGTGGCTCCAGGTGATCACCTTCCTCATCCGGACGCTCGACCGGCGCCCCAGCCAGCTCGCGCGACGCGGGACCTGGCGCGTCCGGGTCGCGAACAGCTGGGCGGGAATGCGCGGGTCGGTCTCGTTGGCCGCGGCGCTCGCGCTGCCGTTCTTCGTCGAGGGGACGACCACGCCGTTCCCCCAGCGCGACCTCATCATCTTCCTGACCTTCGCGGTGATCTTCGTCACCCTCGTGCTGCAGGGGCTCACGCTACCCCTGCTCATCCGTTGGCTCGGGATCGAGGACGACGGCATGGAGCGGCGCGAGGAGCTGCACGCCCGCCGCCGCGCGGCCGGTGCCGCTCTCGAGGAGATCGACGCGCTTGAGCGCGAGGACTGGACGCGCGACCAGACCGTCGAGCGCATGCGCGGCCTGTACGAGTACCGCGGCCGGCGCTTCGCCGCCCAGGCGGGCGACGGAGACAGCGACCCCGACGGGATCGAGGACCGCTCGGCCGCCTATCAGCGCATGATGCACTCGGTCATCGGGGCACAGCGCGACGAGCTTGTCCGGCTGCGCAACGTCGGCGAGATCTCCGACGAGGTGCGCCGCCGCGTGGAGCGCGAGCTCGACCTCGAGGAGACACGACTGGAGCTCTGAGGGCTATCCTGCCGCGCCGTGGCCGCCCTGCTCGCCGTCGACGCCCAGGTCCCCGGCGAGCTGAGCTTCTACACCTTCGTGGTCTTCGTCCACATCGCCGCGGCGGTGGTCGGGTTCGGAGCGATCTTCGCCTACCCGATCTTCTTCCGGATCGGGTTGGCCTCCGAGCCGCGCGGCATGCCGCTCTTCCACCGCGCGCAGTCGTTCATCGGCGCGCGCCTGATCACCGGCGCGCTCGCTGTGATGCTGCTCGCCGGGCTCTACATGGCGGCGCAGGGCCCGTACGACTTCGGCGAGCCCTTCGTCGGCGAGGGGATCCTGGCGATCCTCGTCCTGGGCGGGATCGCGGGGGCCTACCTGGCCCCGCGCGAGCGCCGGCTGCTCGAGCTCTCGCGGCGCGATATCGAGGTCGCCGGCGTGGCGCCCGTGCGCTTCGGCCGCGACTACGTCGACCTCGCGCGGCGTGTGGAGCTCGCCGCCTATCTGATGGGCGGCGTCGTGCTCGTGACGATCCTCTTCATGGTCTTCAAGCCGGGGACGTAGGGGCGGCGCGGGAGCGCGGCCGCGGCGAAGGGGAGCTTGGGCAGGGCGGCGATCACCCGCAGCTCGTCGAGCGGGCTCGAGGCATCGCCCATGAAGCGCGCGAAGACGCCCGCCGGCGTGCCGGCCACCAGCGCGTGGAAGCGTTCCGGAAAGGCGGCGGGATCGGCGATCAGCGCGCGCAGGAACACGCGGTCCAGGGCGTCGTGGCGCGGGTCGGAGAGCCGCCCGGGCGGTGGCTCGCCGCGCGCCAGGGCCCGCGCCAGGGCGGCGCTGTGGCGCTGCACGCGCAGGAACGCGTAGCCGCTGGAGGGCCGCACGGCGCCCGCGGCGGTCCCGACCGCGAGCATCCGATCGCGGTGCGCGAGCGGGTGCCGGCGGGTCGTCATCGGTATGCGGCCGCGCTCCTCGCGCTCGACGTGCCACTCGCTCACACCCACCTGCTCCGTCAGGTAGGCGCCGATCGCCGCGCGACGCTCGGCCGGAGGCGGGTTGCGCCCACCGAACCACGTGTCCTCCACCAGCGCCTCGGTTGGCGAGAAGGGCAGGACGTAGGTGAAGTGCACGCCGCCCGGCGCCTGCGCGACGCGGAAGTCCATCAACGTGGCGGTCTCCGGGGCGAAGGCGGGCCGGTCGGTCTGGACGACCTGGCCGAGGAAGTGCTGGTCGAGGGCGACGACGGAGCGGTCGTCGACGCGCCGGTCGCTCCCGCTGCCCCCGGAGGCCTGCGCGGCGTCGCCATCACGCCCGCCGGCCGCCCTCGCAGGCTCGCGGCCGACCCCCCAGGGGCTTCCCGCGGCGAGGCCGTCGATCACGAGGTCGGCCTCCAGCTGACCGCCGCTCGTGCGCACCGCGACCGCGTCGCCGAGATCCTCGACGCCCAGGACGGACTCGCCGAGGCGCAGCTCCGCGCCGGCCAGATCGAGCTGATGCAGCGCCGCCGCGTAGACGTCGGCGGCGTCGAGATGGAGGTAGGGATGGCGCGCGGAGCGGTGCACGGCCTCGCCGGACGCGGTGACGACGCGCCAGCTCCGCCAGCGGTGGCGGGCGAGGCATGTGAACGGGGTCGGCGCCACGTCCCAGAAGCACCACGTCCGGTCGCTGCCGAACACCGTGCGGCGGTCCACCAGCACGATCTCGCCATGCCAACCCTCGCGGACGAGCGCGGTCGCGACGCTCAACCCGGACAGGCCGGCGCCGAGCACCACGAGGCGGCGGCGAGGCCTGCGCACTGACACGGTCACTCCAAGCTACGGCACACGGCCCCGTCCGGGATCCCCCCGAGGCGTCGGCCATCGCGAGAAAATGGGCAGGGATCCTCGGCGGCCGGGCGAAGTGGGCCGCGATGGACGCCATCAGCACACAGCGCACGCTCGTGAAGTCCCCGCCGGAGCTCTGGTCGCGACTCAGCGACGCAGAGGCACTCGCCCGCCAGCTCGGCGAGTTCGGCGAGATCCGGATCACCCGCCTGGAGGCCGAGCGGACCGTCGTCTGGGAGGGCGACCGAGCCCGCGGCACGGTCGAGCTCGAGCCCTCGGGGTGGGGAACGAAGGTTACGCTGACGGCGGAGTCGGTGGGATCCGAGGCCGCGGAGGCGGACACGCCGCCCAGACCCGGCGGCGGCGGCGGCGACGGCGACGGCGACGGCGACGGCGACGGCGGCGGCGACGGCGACGGCGACGGCGACCACCGTCTCTCGCCGGACGCCCTCGAGTTCACCGTCGAGTCGGCCGCCCTGGAGGTTCCGCTTCCCGATCCGGCGCCCGACCCCGATCCGGGGCCACCGCCGGATCCCGCCCCGGAGCCTTGGCCCGAACCAGAACCGCCCCCGCACCGCAAGCCGAGGCTCTTCGCCCGCCTCTTCGGCCGTCGGCGGCGCGCCGAGACGCCCCCCAAGGCCTCCCGCGACGAGTCACGCCTCGACCCCACACCCCCTCCCGAGCTGGGCACGCCCGCCACCGTCGCCGGCCAGCGGGCCGTCTCGCACGATCCGCCCCTCCCCGCCGAGAGCCGCCCCGAACCGATCGAGGTCGCACCCGAGCCGCCGGAGGATCCTGTCCCTCCCTTCGTCGACGCCGTTGGGAGCGAACCGGACGACGAGCCCGAGAAGACCGCGGCGATCCTCGAGACCGTCCTGGACGACCTCGGCGCCGCCCACCACCGGCCGTTCTCGCGCGGGTAATTCGCCGGCGCGCTCCGCGACCGCCGGTCGGGCCGACCGTTCTCACCGCCCGTGGAACACGGGCTCCAGGAGCTCGACGTCCGGGTACTCCGCGCGTAGCCGCTCGATCTCGTCCCAGACCGCAGTCCCGAGCTCGATCGAGGTCTGGTACTCGAACTCGAACCCGATCGGGGCGTCCTTGTAGTACGGGTAGAGCGGCGGATGCTTGCGGGCTTCCACGTAGTCCTTGAACTTCTTCGTGATGTGCGTGTTGACCCAGTCGTTGACATCGGGTGCGCTCACCGCCGATTTCTTCTCCCAGAGAACGTCGTCCAGGATGTGGTCGATCTCAACGATCTCGATCCCCGTTCGGCTGTCGTAGACGTGCACCTCTTCCTGGCCCTCGAGTGGCCCGGCGGCCTGCAGCGGCGTCGCCGGACCCGCGCCGGGAGCGACGGCGGGCGCGCGCTGCTCGGGCTCGCTGACCGGCGCCGACCCCGGCGCGCCCGGCGTGATCGCCGGCGGACCTACGAAGGGCTCCTCCACAGGCGCGCCTCGTGCCGCGCCAGGGGCCTGGCGGGTGGTCGCCATGCTGCCTTTCGGGCGCTCCCCGGACAGTGGCGGGAAGGCCGCAGGCTCCATCGCGCGCACGGCGAAGTAGACGGCGACGCCCACGCCCACCACGACGATGGCGCCGAGCACGATCCAGCCGACCGGGTTGCTCACGAGAACGGTCGTCGTCACCAGCGCCGCCTCGGTGGCAGCGACGGGCACGGCCGCGGCGACCGGCACGGCCGCGCCGGCCTCCAGAACGGCGGTCGTCACCACGGCCGCCTGGCTCGCAGCGACCGGAACGGCCGCGCCCGCCTGGAGAGCCGCGATCTCGGACGGGAGCAACGCCCACCAGGTGAACTGGATCAGCGGGCGGGCGACCGTCACGGCTGCGGGCAGCGCGGGCGCGACGTCGGTCGCGATATCCATCGGCGTCTGACGCTGGACTGGGCCGCCGGATGGCGCGGGCCCGGCCGCACTCCCTGTCGCGCCCAGGTCGACGCGCCCTCCTCGGCCGATCTGCGCAGCGGCGGACACCGCGGCCCGTTCGTCACGATCGCCCGGGTCGCTCACGCGCAGGCCGCCGGGGCCGGCCCTCCCTTCGACGGGGCCCCTCCGCTGCTGGATCACATGGAAGATCTCATGGGCGAGCAGGTGGCGTCCGGCGGGCGTCGCGGGCTGGGGAACGCTGCGATGCAGGAAGACGTCGTCGCCGGTGGTGAAGGCGGTCGCGCCGAGGGTGTTCGCCAGCGCGTCCGTGCGCGGGCCCCGGTGCACACGGACCGATCGCAGATCGGCGCCCAACTGACCCTCGAGCTCGGCGCGCCGCGCACCGGGCAGCGGTGCACCGCCACCGCGCGCGGCGTCGAGCCCCGATGACACAGCCCTCGCCGGCTCGAGCGCGCGCTCGCTCACGCGTTGTTGCGCTCCTGCTGCACCTCGGCCGGGGCGTCGACGGCCGTCGTCGCGCCGGCGGCCATGGTCTCGGCGACGAGCCACATCCGCGGCGAGGGCGGCGTGCCGACCGGGACGACGCGGACGCCGACCCGGAAGCCGCGCAGGCTCGACTGCCGGACCGTGAGGAAGGCGCCGAGCTCGCCGTGGATCCGGATCGCCTCGACCGGCGACGTGAACGGCAGTGCGATTGCGCCGAGGCGGATGAGCGTCGCGACGGTGTCGAGCACGTGGACGCTGCGGGCGTTCCCCACGAAGACGGCGTGGCGGTCGCGGTCGTGGAGCGACGGCACGAGCGCGTGCACGACGTTGCGGGTGATCATCACCGTGTCCGCCGCCTCGCGACCCGACGGGTCGCCGTCCGAGACGCCGACGTGGATGCCCTGGACGCTGTCTTCGACGAGGTTGTCGCGGATCTCGACCGTCCCGGCGCGCGAGCCGCCGGCCACGATCCCCTGCCCGACGACGCGGAGGTCCACCCGGAGCCGGCCGATCACTGCCTGCGCGGACTTCGGCAGCCGCGCCAGGGCCGGCCCACGGGTGGCGCGGCGGGCCGCCGCCTCCAGCGCCTTCAGAGCACCGCGCCGCGCGACCTGGCCCGCGGTGAGCTGCCGCGCGAGGGCGACGATCAACCCCTCCGCCTGCGACCCGACCACGACGTGCAGCGGCTCCGCGCCGGGAACCTTCACCGGCCTGGTGCCCCGTTCCGCCTTCGGGCGGACCGACGCAGCGATCATCGTCCGCAGCCCCCGCGCCAGCGGCTCCCCGTCGGCCCTGACCCCGGCGCCCTCGGGGTCGGCCGTGAGGCTGATCTCGTTCCCCGCGACCACCGCGTGGCCCACGTCGACGAGCAGGACTCCGGTCTCCCACGGGCCCACCCGCAGCCGGTTGCGCTCGATGCGGATGCGGTCGGGGTCGCGACCCTTCTCCGAGCGGATGGTGACGCAGGTCTGCGCTCGCCCGCTCGCCGACTCCGGGCACGAGAGCGAGCACTCCGAGAGCGTCACCTCGCTCGACGCGACCACCGTCAACGCGCCGTTGAGCTGCGGATCGCCGGCCTTGCCCGGACTGCCGCCCTCCAGCCGGAGGTGGCGGACCTCGATCTGGCTGCTGTTCTGCACGAGCAGCGCAGCCTCGGTCCGCGTGGCGCGCAGCACGCTCGCCGCGCCCGCGCCCGAGACGACGACACGCTGGCGCGCGGCGAGGGTCAGCGGCACCGCGAGCTCGTAGAGCCCGGCGGCGAGGCAGACCTGCCCGCCGCCGGCCGGCAACGAATCGATCGCCGCCTGGAGATCGTCGCCCGGAGCCGCGGACACCGTGCAGGAGCCGCGGTCGGGCCTGATCGCCGTGAGCGGCACGAAGGTCGGCCGGCAGTCGTGCAGGACCTGGCGCGCGTCGAGGTCGACGAGCGCCAGCGGGGCGAAGACGTGAAGCACGTCGTCGGGCGGGGCGTCGACGCGCCGCTCGATGCCGACCCCCGTCTCCTCGCGAACGCGCGCGCCCCACCCGTCGCCCGCCTCGAAGTCACCCGCTCCGGCCGCGAAGCGAACGCCGAGGTCGGTACCCCTGAGGGTCGCCGGCGTCGCGGCCGCCGAGCCGACCCTCTCGCCGTCCCAGCGGCGCAGGACGAGCCCGGACGCCGCGGCCGGCGCGGTCACGGGGCGATCGAGGGTGAGGATCGCCCCTCCCGCCCCCGTCTCGGGCGGCTGGGAGATCGTGTAGAGCGCGCCGTGGGGCACGCGGTCCTCGCGACGGGCCAGCCAGGAGACTTCGACGCGCTCGCCCGCGGCGAAGGCGATCGCCGCGGAAGGCCTCAGCGTGACCCGATCACCCGCGAGCTCGCTGATCGCCACCGCCGCGCTCCCGTTCTCGTACGACCACGCGAAGCGCGCACCGGCCGCATCGCCCGGATCGATGACTTCGACCCGGAAGAGCCCATCGGGCAGCTGGCCGAGCGGGTCCCCCGGCGGGGCGCAGGGGTCGGTGGGCGCAGCGGGGGCGACGCGGTCGACGGAAAGCGTTCCGGTCGAGCCGGGCACGCGGGTGAGGGCGTCCCACGCCGCCTGGCAGGTTTCGGCGCCGGTGGGGTCGCAACGGACGCGATAGCCGATCCGGGTCCGCGCCGACGTGTCGACCGGGTCCAGCGCCGGATCGATGAGGGCGTCCTCGTCCTCGGCAGGCTGGATGTGCTGCTCGAAGACGTCGAGGTAGACGAGCGCCTTCCCGCCCGCCGGCAGAGCCTCGATCTGGTCCTGCGAGGAGTAGGCGAAGCTCTCCGGCGCGTAGGCCATCAGCCCGTCGACCCACATCCGGCCGGCGTGCACGCTGATCTCGAGCGCGCCGCTGCCGGTGACCCCGACCTGGAAGTCCTGTGACCCGGCCACGACCCCCGCAGGCCCGATCACGTCCGCAGCCGCCCCGCGCGCAGCCCGCGCGGCCGCGTCGAGGTTGAGGTTGAACTCGTGGTCGAGCTGGACGCGCCCCTGCTGCATGCGGGCGCCGGTCCAGCGGTCACTCGGCCGGAGCGGGACCTTGGTGTAGTCGCCGGTCATCATTCCTCCCAGGGAGCCAGGGCAAGGCCGGGGCGCAGGCCGAGGGGCACGAACTCCCCGACCCGCCGGCGAAGGGCAGCGACGCGAGCGGCCCGGCGGGCGTGGTGGTAGGCGCCCACCTCGCCCCCGTCGCTCGCCGCGGAGAGCAGCGGGTGGGGTGGCTCGAGCGCGGGGGCGTAGTAGCCGGCGGCCTCGAACCCGATCGAGGCGAAGGTCGGGGCCGGGAACGGCCCGCAGCGGTAGCTGACGGGATGCCGGCGAGCCGCGCCGGCATCCGGCCCGAGGTAGGAGTGCCGCAGGCAGCCCTCCTGAGTCTGGAGGACCTCGACGCCGTCCAGGAAGAGGCAGTCGACGGCGTCGACCGCCTCGAGGTTGACCGGCCCGGCGAAGGTGCAGCCGCTGGCCTGGAGCGCCGGCCGGAAGGTGCTCGTCGCGTCGATCGCCGCCTTGGGCGCGGCGCCTGCGCTCTCCTCGCAGACCCGCAGCCGCCCACCGCGGCCGTCGACGATGCAGTCCTCGAGGACCAGCGGAGCGGCGGCCAGGTCGGCGCGGATGGGCCCGAGGATGGACCGCTCGGCCCGGAAGCACAGCCCCCACGCACCGGCCGCGACCCGCACGACGCGGCCCTCGGCGGGGTTCATCGTGACGTGGCGGAGGTGCACGCAGTCCAGCGCGGGGCCCAGGCGCAGGTTGCCGTCCAGCGCGAAGCCCTCGAGCGTCACGCACGCGCCGCCCATGTCGAGGCTCAGTGTCCCGGCGACGGTGGGCGTCGCGAGTCGCTGCGCGACGATGCGCCAGCGCCGGGCGTTTGGCGTGAAGGTCTGGGCCGGCGGCGCGTTCAGGCGGTCCGAGGTCTCCAAGCGGATCTCGACGTCGGGGTGCTCGGGGTCCGTGCCATCGCCGTTCAGGCCGGCGCTGAGCGACCGAGCCCTCGTGAAGGCCGCTGCCAGCGTCCGCACGACGTTGCCCGTCGGCGGCAGCGCAGGATTGACGACGATCACGATGCGCGCGAACGGGTCGACCTCAGCGTCGCCCGCGAGCGCGCCGAGCTCGCCGGGCACCGGTCGATGCCAGGTGGCCCTGACCGTGCCGCTCAGCCCGGAGCCGAGCTCCACCTGTCCGCGCGCGAGGTCGACGACGGCCTCGTCCGCCGCCGGCGGGGCCGGTGCGGGGCCTCCTGGGGGCAGCGCCCCGAAGCGCAGCCTGTCCCACGGAAGCGGCGCGCCGTCGACCGTGAGCGCGAGCAGCGTCGGCGAGGTGGTGTCCGCGCCGGCGGCGAGCGGATGCTCGGGCGCGATCTCCCAGTTGAGCGCGTAGAGGATCTGGCCCGGCGCCGCGAGGGCCTCCACGACCCGGTAGGTCGCGCGGACCGGCGCGTCGAGCTCGTCCCCGGTGCGCGAGGTGCCGGCGGCCCCCACGTCGCTGGAGACGCGCCGCGGCCGCGGCCGCAGGTAGAGCGGGGCCTCGGCGCCGAGCGGGTGCAGCGCCACGCGCCCGGCCTCGGGTCGGGGCGCGGCCTCGCTGTTGAGATAGGTCCGGATCTCCCACGGCCACACGACGGCCGTCGCGGCGCGCGGCGACCACGGGCCCGACGGCGTCGCGCTGCGGCGCACGCGCTCGAACGGCGTTCCGATCCGCAAGCGCGAGCCGTCGCGCAGGTCGACCGACGCGATACGCAGCGGCGGCGGATGCCCGAGCCGCTGGGCCCACAGGGTGATCTGCCAGCCCTCGAGCGCGCGGACCGTCCAGCCGGTGAGCACCTCGGCGAAGTCCTCGAGCGCCGCCGGCGTCCCCTTGCGCCGCCGCAGCGCGACCGCGTAGGCGACCTCGGCGCGGCCGGCGTCCACCGGCAGCCCGAGCAGCGCGCCGATGTGCGGGACCGCCCAGTCGGCGCAGCTCTCGATGAAGAAGTCGTCGTAGACCGCATCGATGTCCTGCTCGAGCAGCCGGCGCTGCCCCTCGACGCCGGCGAGCACGAGGTCCAGCAGGCGCGGCGCGTCGGGCTCGCCCTCGGGCGTCTCTCGCAGGGCGGGCGGCAGCCAGGCGGCGACGGGCGGGCGGCTCATGCCGATGCCCCGCCGACGGTCGGCACGGGGTCGAGGACGATCAGCTCGAATCGCGCGGCCGGGCGCCGCCCGACCTCGTCGGTGGCACCGGGCACCACGAGGCTCGTCACGCCCACGACCCCGGTGACGGCGTGCAGGACGGCGTAGACGTCGGACCGGTCGAGGGGCTGGCCCAGCGCGCGGTCGGGCGGTGCCAGCGGGCCGTCGGGGTCCACGAGCGCGGCAGTCGCCGCAGCCACCACCTCGGCCGGCTCGCGGCGCGGATCGACCGCCAGCACGACCTCGAGCAGCACCCCAGGGCTCGTCACCAGCGCCGCGCAGACGCACAGCGGCACGGTCGCGTCACGCCGTGCGTCCAGGAAGCCCGCGAGCGCGGCGATCTCGTTGAGGTCGGGCGCGCGGGGCCCGGCCGTGGCCGTCCGCACGAAGGCGAGGTGCAGGCCCGAGCCT
The DNA here is from genome assembly GCA_963728925.1 of uncultured Actinomycetes bacterium. Taxonomy (GTDB): domain Bacteria; phylum Actinomycetota; class Thermoleophilia; order Solirubrobacterales; family Solirubrobacteraceae; genus JBBPZA01. Next base: position 66,259 of record CAVSMB010000004.1, read on the forward strand.
CCGCAGGCGCAGCCGGGCGGACCGGAGCCGACCCAGGCGGCCGCGTGGCTCACACCGGGGTAGCCGCGGCTGAGGTCGACCAGGTCCTCGGCCGAGACGGCGCGCCCGAAGGCCCGGGCGCGGGTCGGCGCGAGCGCGCGGATGTCGCGCTCGTCGTCCTGGTCGGCTCCACCGCTCGTGGGCCCCGCGCCCTCCACCTTCTTCACGCCGCGAACGCTCCCCAGCAGGCTGCTGATGGCGCTGGACTCGACCTCGCCCGCGGTCCCGCCTCCGACCCGGTACGTGCTGGCAACGGTGCCGCGGCCGGTCGCAAGGCGCGCGCCCTGCTCGCCGTCGCCGAACTCGACCGTCTCACCGCCGTCGGCGTCGAGCGTCGCCACGAAGACCTCGGCCGGCCCGGCGCCGTAGAGGCTCGGAGCCTGCGCCCAGCGCACGCCGTCCACGGAGACGACCAGCGTGGGCACGAGACTCCCCGCGGCGTCCACGTCGGAGGCGATCGGCGCGTCGGGGAGGAGGAAACGCTGGCCGGCCTGGGTCGCGTCGCCGCCGCCGAGGACCGCGCGAGCCGTGGTTCCGTGGCGGACGAGCGCGAGGTTCGCGCTGGCCGGCGCCTCGACCAGGTCGCCCTGGGGCGGCCCGTCGACCAGGTCGACGATGCGACCCACTGGCGCGTCGTCGCCGCTGCCGTCGCTCTCCACGGTCTCCTGCACCGCCGCGTCGCGGCACGCGAGCACCTCCCACACGGGCGCGCCGCCCTGGCTCGTCTGGACGGCGACGCGATCGGGGGAGAGCTGCGGGGCGGGGTAGAGCCGCAGCTGGGTGGCCGTCGGCCCCGTGGGCGTCTGCGGGAACTCGTAGTGGCGAGCAAGCACCCTGCGGTCGACGACGTAGGCCGTCAGGGGGCCGGTCGCGAAGAGGGTGGCTATCGGATCGGCGGTGTCGAGCTCCAGCTTGGAGGCGCGCGTCGGGGTCCCGGGGGTGACCTCCCAGGTCACGGGCGTGTGCGCCTTGACGGGCAGGACGTCGCACTTGCCAGACGCCCAGTCGACGACGGCCACCGTCTGGTCTCGCGAGAGCGTCTCCAGGGCCGCGTCGAGGATCAGCGATCCGGTCTCGGCGTTCCTGCTCGACGGCTCGAGCACGTACAGGTCGTCGATCGGGGGCGCGGTGACGTCGGTCTCGGTGACCCGGAGGACGTTGCTGAGCCGGCGCGCCTCGCCGGCCGTCTGCTCGACGCGGTAGGCGGCGTAGGCCGCGGTCCGCGACGAGAGGATGCCGTCGAGGTCGCGGTCGAACTCGACCAGCGCGGTGCCGAGCTCGTCCTCGCGGCCCGCCACCGTCGCGATCGCGAGCGCCGTCGCCGGGGCCCCGAGGCCCGACATGCAGGTGAGCCAGGCCAACAGCGCCAGCCAGTCGCCGAGGTCCCACGGCGATCCAGTTCCAGGGTCGGGCGGGTCGCCGCAGGGGTTGTCCACCGGCGGGTTCTCCTTTACGAAGAGAACGCGGTCGCCGGTGCGGAAGCCCGGGTCGCCGAGGAAGCGCACCCGGCGGCCGTCCGGGAGCACCGAGACCGGCACCCACGTCGCCGTCAGGTCGTTCCAGTCCGAGTGCAGCTGGGTGTCCTGGGCGACCTCGAAGGTCTGCGCGGCGCGCTGCGGCGTCCCCGGCGCCTGGACGCGGGTCCCCGCCGGCAGCAGCGGGTCGGCGCCCTTGTCCACCGCCACGCGGACCCAGCCCTGGGCCGCCACCGGCGGTCGTGGGCGGTAGCCGACGAGGCCGGCGACCCGGCGCAGGTCGGTCCAGTCCGACGCGGTCGAGAGGTACGCCTCGGCCGCGGTCAGCTCGGAGTAGGCCGCGACGATCTCGGCGACGTAGGCCCACAGCCCGACCAGAGTGGAGGCCAGCGGGTCGCCCTCGACGTCCCAGTCGCGGCCGAGCAGACCGCCGCTGACGAGCTCTCCCTCCACGTGGGCGACGAGGTCGCGCGCGAAGCCGTCGTACTCCCCCACCCGGCGCCGGAGCGGGCTCTCGCCGGGGACCGGCGCCACGAGGCCGAGCGCTCCGGGCGCGGGACCGCAGGGTACGGGCGGCTGGCAGCTCATGATCCGTGCACCTGCACGTCGAGCCGGCCGCGCTCGGGACGGGCCGGGTCGTCATCGAGCACGCCGACCTCGTCGGGGCCGAAGGCGATGACGTCGTGCACCGTCGGCGCGGGCTCGCTGAGCCGCCGTGCCTCCCGCACCGCCACCGCGTCGACCCGCGCAAGGGCGGCCACGGCGGCGACCACGGTCGATAAATAGACGGCTGAGCCGAGCAGGAGGCGACTCGGGTGGAACAGCCCCGGCCGGTCGTCGGGGCCCGGACGGAGCACCCCGAGGATCTCGAGGCGCAGCTCCTCGGGGTCGGCGCCCGGGCGCGCGCACGCCTCGAGGGCCACGAAGAGGCCGACCGGCGTCCCGGAGACGACGGCCACCTCGGTGCCGAGCATGCGCAGGTCGTCGAGCTGGGCCTGGAGCTGCGCTCTGGCCTGCTCGTCGGTCTCCGAGCCACCGGAGACGAGGTCGACGACCGTGGCGATAACCGGCCAGGAGCCCGACCACGAGCGCTGCGCCATCGCCCGCTCGACCAGCGGGCTGTCCGCCGCGGCGGCCGCGTGGTCGGCGGGCAGCACGGCCCGGCGCGGCTCGACGGCGAACGCCTCCGGGGCGTCGCGCCGGACCGCGTCGAGTGGGGTGGGATCCTCGCCACCTGTGGCCGGCGTCGGATTGCGCACGGCCACGCCGGCCAGCGCCTGCCAGCTGGGCTGAAGGCCGGCGCCGCTCGTGTTCTCCTCCAGGAGCCGCAGAGCGTTCGCAGGGACGTTGCCCCTGGCGCCGCCGCCGATTTCATACGCGGCCGAGACCAGGCTGCCGAGCGGCGGCGCCTGCCCGACCGAGCCCGTCTGGAAGCGGAGGATCGGCGGCTCGCGCTCCTCGAGATCAATCACCGCCGCGAGCTCGCCCCCGGTGGCGTCGAGCAGGCTGCCGAGCACCGTTGCCGCGACCGTCAAGCCGGACGGCAGCTGGACCGAGACGTCGAGCCGATGGGGACCGGTCTCGGGGCGGTCGGGTGCGCGCGCCGGCGCGATCGACAGGCCAGGCCCCGAGGCGCGGCCGCCCGAGGAGGGGCTCCCCGCGGCGATCAGCGAGAACTCGGCCGGCGGCGCCGTCGTCGGATCCGCCCAGTCGGGGACGCGCTGGGCGAGGGTCGCTCCGGGCGGGCCGTCCACGAGCCTGCCGTGGTGAGCGGGAACGAGGTTCGCGCGCGCAACGGTCACCTCGGCGCCGCCGGCGCTTGTATCGACGCCAACCGGGTAGGCGCGCAGGAGCGCATCCTGCGGGCGCCAGTGCGCGCGGTAAAGCTCGAGGGCCGAGCCGAGAAGCGGGTCGTGGAAGGGCTCCACGAGCGTGAGCTCGACCACCTGCGCCGCTCGGCTGGGCAGTGGCTCGCGGAAACGCGCGAGCCCGTCGGCGGTGGTCGGCCAGAGCTGGAGACGCTGCGCCCAGCTCTGGTGGCGCGCCTCGTCGTCGGGATCCACCACCTCGAACACGAGCAGCTCGCCGGCGTTCAGCCAGGCGTCCCCCAGCGGGTCGGCGGCCGTAGGCCGCACGAGGATGCACTCGGTCGCGCCGGCCGCGAGGCAGCATCGCTGCTCGCCCCAGTCGTAGATCGGGATCTCCCCCACGCGCGCATCCGCCGTGCGCGCCGCCTCGAGCGTGAACGCGAGATCCGAGCCGGGCACGTCGACCGCGACGCTTCCCGCCGCGACGGCGACTGGCGCCGCCTCGGGGGCCACGGCGACGTGCACCGCGGTCTCGGCGGCGAGCCCGTCGCTCACCGCGAAGTCGACGAGCCGCGCGTGGCGCCGGACCGACGTGCGCTGGCGCGCGGTCTGGAGGTAGGCCTCGGTGGCGACGCGGTCGAGCCGGTAGTTGAGGACGTCGCCGAGGTGCGCGAAGAGCTCGATCAGCGTGACCGTCGGGTCCGCGATCGAGACGTCCGCGCCGGGATCGGCCTGCACCAGGTGCTCGAGGAGCGCCTGGCGCAGCGAGCGCCAGTCGCGGGCCAGGTAGTCGTGCACAGGCGATGGCCCGGGCAGCGGCGGCGGCTCGGGCACGGCGAAGCAGCTCCCCAGGTCCTCGCACTCGGGCCGCAGCCGGACCGGCAGCCACGTCCGCAGCGGGTCGAACGGCACGCCGGTGGGCGGCTCCACGACCAGCCGGTAGCGCCCGGGATCGGGCAGCCCGGCGAGCTCGAGCTCGATGTGCGGCGCCGGAGCGGCCACGCGCGCGGCGGCCGTGACGGCGATCGGCGTGCCGCCCGGAGCGGGCTCGAGGCTCCAGAGCGCCTCGTCCGCGAGCTCGGCGGGCGGCGGCTGGTAGAGCAGGACGTCGACCACCCGCTTCGAGCCGGCGACGATCCGCGTGTCGGCGCCGCGCAGGCCGTGGACACCTGACGCCGGGTCGAACAGCCGCTCCGGCCGGGCCGACGGCGGGCAGCTGGGCGCCAGCAGCTCGGCGTCAGCGGGCAAGGGCCACCTCCACGCGCGAGCGCGAGTCCGACCCGAGCAGCCGGTAGGTCACGCCGGCGAGCAGCGTCGACTCGCCCGAGCCCTCGACGGTGATCTCGACCACCTCGATGCGGTCGCCCAGCGCCCGGTCCAGCGAGCCACGGGCGCGCACCTCGACGATGCTGGTCAGCGCCCCGTCGAGCGGCTCGAACAGGGTCGCCGCACCGAGCCCGGCGCCGAAGTCGGGCTGGTGCAGACGCTCGCTCGGACCGGTGAGCAGGACGAGGCGGACGAGGTCGGCGATGTGCCGCTCGAGCTCGGCCTCCTCCAGCCGGCGCGCGGCGGTCAGCCGGTAGGGATGGCGCGCCGGCTTCACTGCGCGGTCACGCTCGTCTGGAAGCCGGTGATCGACGCCGTGCCCTGCGGAGCGCTCGCCGCGTTGACGCACAGCGCGATCGAGCTGGAGAGCAGCACCGCGGAGGAGTCGACCGTCACCCGCGAGGCGGGCATCACCCAGCGAACGCTCAGGCACGGGGAGGGCGCGCCCGACACGTTGAACGGACAGGCGGAGACCACCGCCGTGTCGTCCGCGAGGAGCGGCGGCTTGCCGGCGAGCGCCACGCGCGTCGAGCGCGGCGACACGGTGACCCGACCGCCGTGCGGACAGGTGATCGTCGCGCCGGCGTCGAGGATGTAGGCGGCCATCAACGGACCTCGAGCGCCCCGTCGTTGATCGAGATCGAGGTGCGCGACACCGCGAGCTTCTGGCTGCCGAACTCGACCAGCACCCCGTCTGCATTGAGCACGACCTTCGCGCCGGAGGCCGCCTCCACCTCGATGGCCTCGTTCCCGGGGGTGTCGCGGAGGACCACGCGGTGCCCGGCGGGCGTCGTCAGGACGATCGCGTCCGGCCCCGCGTCCTCGACGCCGCCGCCGTCCGGCCACGCGCCGCCCGACCAGATCGGAACGCGGCTGGTGTCACCGCCCGACCACTCCACGAAGACCAGGCTGTCGACCGGCGGGACCGCCGCGAGCCCCGTCCCCGCGCCCGTGTACGGGCTGCACGGCATGCACCAGCCGGTCGGTTCCTCGCCGAAGACCTCCGGGATCTTCACCCGCAGGCGCGCGAGCCCCTTCGGGTCGTCGTTGTCGACGACGATGCCCAGGTACTTTCCGTGGAAGCGCTCGGTCACGGCAACGTCCCTCCGAAGTCCTCGCCGAACGGCTCGTCGCCGGTGAGGCCCAGCGCGTTGCGGACGAGCGTCAGCTGCTGACGGTGGTGGTCGACGCCGAGAACGTGCCGAACGCGCTCGACGAGGTACAGGCCCGACAGGGAGGAGCCGAGTCCCTGCACCAGCACGGTGCGCTTGGCCCGCAGCAGCAGGCCGACGCCGAGCGTGTCGATCTCGACGGTCAGCCGGGCGGCGAACGCCGAGCGCCGCGAGAGCCCGGTCACGGCGGCGAGGGGCTCCACCTCGCCCCAGACGTCCGCCGGGGCGAGCAGCACCGTCGCCTGGCCGGCGAGCGAGCTCGCCCCCTGCGCCTCGTCGTCGCCCGCGGACTCGGCCTGGAGCGGCGCGTCGGACAGCGCGGGGATCCGGGCCGCTTGCACGCGCTGCCCGGCGACGAGGTCGACCTCCGCCTCGACGCGCAGGGCGTCCCCGCCGAAGCCCAGCGCCAGCTGGCCCTGCGGGTCCGCGAGCGGATCAAGCGTGTGGAAGTGACCGACGACGCTGCCCGCCTCGGACTCCAGGTAAGTGGCGTAGCCCCACTTCGTGGCCAGCGAGCGCACGAAAGCCCAGTCGCTGCAGCGCTGCGTCAGGACGTGGACGTCGGGGTCGGGCCCGGCCGGCGTCTCCTCCACCTCGCTGCCCAGGCCGTAGGAGGAGAAGATCGCCTCGGCGATCCCGCTCTCCGAGGTCCCCGGCCACGAGACGACCTTCTCCTCGAGGTCGAGCGCGAGCGTGCCGTCGACCGCCTTGGCGGTGAGCCGCGAGCTGCCCTGGGCGTCGAACTGGAAGGCGGCCTCGGTCGAGAGCCCGTCGAAGCGGTAGCTCACCTCGCCGTGCGACACCTCGACGGCGACCGGCATCTGCGGCGTCAGCAGCGGGTCGAGCACGCTCGTCCACTCGCCGTCGGCGCCGGGTTCCATGCGGGCGACGAGCGTCAGGGCGTCGGCCTCCTCGCAGGCCTCCTCGACCTGGACGTCCAGCAGCTGGTCGAGGCCGTCGCTGTCGACCGCTTCCCCGTCGAGCTCGATGAGCAGCTGCGTGTCAGGCATCGGGAAGCTCGATCGACTGTCCCGGCTGCTCGAGCGCGGTCGCGTCCCGGTACGGGTTCGCGTCGGCGAGCAGCCACCAGCGCGTCGAGTCGCCGGCGGCGACGTGGGCCAGCAGGTCGAGGCGATCGCCGGGCCGCACCGTGTAGGCGCCGCGCGCCGGCGGAGCGGGGACGACGCGCGGAGCGCCCAGCACGCGGACCGTGCCGTCGGGCGCGATGACCGCGATGGTGGGCTGGCGGGCGTACCGGGAGCCCGGGTCGGCCGAGGCCATGTCACCCCGTCTCCAGGAGCTGGGGCAGCGACAGCACCGCCTTGACCTCGCGCGCTCCCTGGTAGTAGGTCGCCGCAGCCTTGGCGATCGTGTCGTCCTTGGCCAGGTCGGTCGGGCGCAGCACCGTGAAGCCGAGGTCGGCGCTGGCGTGGATCGGGTTCAGCAGCTCGTCGAACCCGGTCTCGGTGATGGTCAGCGACGTGAGCCGGATCGGGGTGATCCGCGCCGGGCCCCAGATGAAGAAGACGAGCGGCAGCCGGCCCGCGGGGATGGTGGCCTTGCCGCCGCCGATCAACCCCCCGGTGACCGCGCCGGCGAGCTCGCCGAGCAGCGACGAGCCGACCGGCTGCATCAGCATCTCGATCGCGGCGAGACGAGGCGAGATGCCGAGCGTCGTCGTCAGCGGCCCGCCCTTCTCCAGGCCGTCGGTCGCGTCGAGCTCGAGCTTGACCGTGTAGTCCTCGGGAGCGGGCCGCGCCGCGCTGAGCGCGGAGCCCGCCGACCCGGAGGCCGCCTCGCCGGCGCCGCCCTCGGTGCCGAAGACGCGGGTGACCTGCGTCGGGTTGTACTGGAAGGGGACGATTGTCGGGACGATCCCGAGCAGCGGGTCGTCCAGCGAGGCGAGGATGCCCTTGATCAGCGCCACGCCGAGCCCCCCTCGCCGCGCTGCGCGAGCTGCTCGCGCACGGCGGCGGCGACCCGCGCCCCGACCGCGTCCTCGGCCGGCGAGGGAAAGGCGCGCCCGGCGATCCGCGCGGCGATCGCCGCACGCAGCAGCGCCGGCCTCGGCGCCGCCGGGACCTCGACCCTGAGCCGCACCGGCCGCCGGCTCATGCGCCCGCTCCCGCAGGGATGCCCGCCCACGCCTTGTTCAGCTTCTGATGCTCGCGCAGGAGCGCGTGGGCAACGTGCTCCTCGGTGATGACCCCGCCGTCCCCCGCGGCGAGATAGGCGGCGGCGAGGGCCGCGGACTGGATGCTCCCGCCCGCCAGCTCGGCGGCGGCAAGCGCGTCCCAGTCCAGCGCGCCGATCCGCGCCTCACCGGGGAACGACCGCTCCCAGAGGCGCCGGCGCAGGGTGGCGTCGGGCGCCTCGAAGCGGATCACGAAGCGCAGGCGGCGCAGGAAGCCCTCGTCCACGGCCGACGGCCGGTTGCTGGTGAGTAGGACCAGGCCGGTGAAGGTCTCCACCCGCTGCAGCAGGTAGTTCACCTCGAGGTTCGCGTAGCGGTCATGCGCGTCGCGGATCTCGGTGCGCTTGCCGAACAGGGCGTCGGCCTCGTCGAAGAGGAGCACGGCGCTGCCGCGCTCGGCCTCGTCGAAGGCCGAGGCGAGGTTCTTCTCGGTCTCCCCGATGTACTTGGACACCACCGCCGAGAGATCGATCCGGTAGAGGTCCTGGCCCAGCTCGCGCGCGAGCGCCTCGGCCGCCGTGGTCTTGCCCGTGCCCGAGGGACCGGTGAGCAGCGCCGCCACGCCCTGGCCGCGCGGGAGGCGGCGGCGAAACCCCCACTCGTCGAGCACCACGTGCTGGAGCGCGACGTGCGCGACGAGCTCGCGCAGCTTCGCGTCGGTCTCTTCGGCGAGCACGAGGTCGTCGAGCGAGAACGCCGGTGCGACGAGCGCGGCGACCCGCTCGAGCACGTGCTGGGGCCGGCGGCGCGCCGCCTCCCATACCAGCGATCCGTCGAGCGGCCGGCCGGTCCACGTGGCGTCGAGCCGTGCCCGGTCGGCGACCGCCTCGATGTCGGCCTCGGTGAAGGCGAAGCGCGCCGCCAGGGACGGCGCGACCTGGGCCGCCCGGCCGCGCTCGAGGCCGGCCTGCGACAGGGCGTCCACCCACCGGTCGGCGCGCTGGTCGTAGTCCGGGGCCGAGAGCTCCACCACGTAGGCGTCCCACTCCCGCCGCGCGAGCGTCCCCCAGGCGACGAGCGGTCCGTCCTCGGAGGTCCAGCCCAGCTCTGCGACCGTCTCGGCCGGCACCACGGGCACCGCCAGTCCGAGCCGGGCGAGCAGCTTCAGCTCGGGGGCGGGGCGCACCGGGCCGACGGGAACGAGGCCGGCGCGCAGCGCCGCCTCGACGGCGACCCCGCGCCGGCCGACGCCCGGTGGGCCCTGGAGCAGCACGACGCCGCCGCGGCGCCCTCGCAGATGGCCGGCCAGCGCCGAGCACGCGCCCGCGTGGCGCTCGGGTGCCGGCAGCGGCGCCTCCAGCGCGAGCGGGGCGACGCCGTCGAGAACGAGCCGGGCGGTCGCAGTGAGCAGCAGCTCGCCCGCAGCGCCGGCGCCTGCTTCGAGCATTCCGTCGCGGACGAGGACGCCCGCGTCCTCGACGGTGGCGGGCGCCTCGACGGCGAACGGCTCGAGCACGAGGCTGAGCAACGCGGTCGAGGCGTAGCGGCGGCCACCGTCGTCGTGGGCGCAGCCGAGGAGGATCGCGAACTGCGGATCCGCCTGCGCCCACCACGCGGCAGCCACCAGCAGCTCTTGGCCCCTCGTCAGGCCGAGGACCTCGGTGGCGCGCGCGAGCGGGTCGCCGTCCGGCGGCGTGGAGGCGAGCAGCGCGCGGACGTGCGCGCGCGCCTCCGGGCCGGGCTCCGGCCGCGTACCGACCGAGGCCACCACCTTGCCGACGTCGGCGCCCGCGCCCTGCCCGACGTCCGCCGGGCCCGTCCATACCGACTGCAGCCGCTCGAGGTAGGCGCCGAGCGCGACGCGCAGCACCTCGAGGTCGAGCCGCAGCTGGGTGGTGGGGGTCACGGGCCGGCCTCGATCGCGTGCGGGCGGGCCGGCGATCACGGCGCGACCTCGATCGTCGTGGCCGGGCCGGCGACCTTGCCGGCGCGCAGCGCGATCTCGGCCGGGCCGGGCGGCGTGGTGGACGGCAATGTCAGCCGGACCCTCGTCGGCGACACGAAGGCCACCGCGCCGGCGTCGAGGCGCAGGCCGCCGAGGAACACCTCGACGTCGGGCGCAGCGTGGGCGGTGTCCAAATCGACGGGCGCGGCCCGGGCCAGTGGCGTGCTCGGGCCGGTGACGACGGGAGCGACGGTGAGCCCGATGCTGTCGTGCCCCACCGCGAGCCCGCCCTCGGTCGCGGTGACGTCGAGGCGCCGCGCGCCCGGCGCGAGGTCGGCCTGGGGCAGGCCGAGGCGAACGCTCCCGGGCGGCGCCGGCGGCGTGGTCACCGCGGTCATCGGCCAGCCGTCCGCCGGGCCCGCCGGGTCCGCCGGCTCGCGGGCGAGCGTGAACATCGCGCCGGTGGTCAGCCCCTCCGCCGCGACGAGCAGCGCGTCGCCGAAGCTCGCGCGCGCGGGCTCCACCGAGCGCAGCCGCGGCCCCATGGTCGGCACGACGGCGATCCGGCGCTCGCGGACGGGGGCGCCGGCGGCGTGGACGACGGGCGAGTCGACGACGACGAGGCTCACCTCGTAGGCGACCGAGAGCCGCAGCGGCTGCGTCGTCGCCGTCCACAGCTTCGAGAGTCCGTCGAGGTCCAGCTCGTCGAGCGAGATGCGCAGCGGCTCGACCAGCGGCTTGGCCAGCGGCGAGGTCGCTGGGTCGCCCTCGCCGAGGATCGCGTTCTCGTGCAGGGCCTGCATGGCCGCCGTGAGCGCGGCGTGCGCGAACTGCTCCTGATCGCCGCCGTTCGTCGCGCTCGCCGGAAACGCCGTGAGGAGGTACTGGAGCGAGAGGGCGAGAGGCGGGCGGCCGCGCGAGGTCCTCCAGCCGGTCGCCGGATGCTCCATGTTGCGGTACGCGGGGTTCGGGCTGACCCGGTAGAGGAACCAGTTCAGGCGCAGGTCGTCGGTGTCGCGGTCGAGCGGACCGATCGTCACGTCGGGCTTGGGCGCCAGCGACGCGACGGCATCGCTCGTCAGCCCCTTCAGGGTGTCGTCGACGCCCTGGATGGCGCTGACGCCGGCCATCAGCGGTTTGCCCCGAGGTGACGGGACGCTGCGCTCCGTCGCCCGGCGAGCGACGCGAACGGATCCGGCCGCGGTGGACCGGCCGGCGGCGTGATCACCTCGATCCGCTCGATCAGCACCGGTAGGGGAGCGGTCGGGGCGACCGGCGGCGGCGGTGACGGCGGCTGCGCGACGACCGGCGGCGCCGCCGACGAGGGTGGGCCCGCCGCGACCCGGGGCGCCGTGGCGCGTGGTGGGCTCACGGGCGACTGGAGGGCCGGCGCGCGAGGAGCGGGGACCGGGTGCGGCGACGGAGCGGGCATCGGCGAGGCCGTCTCCCGCGGCCGCGCGTCCTGCGGCGACCCGACCCGAGACGGCGGCGGCCGGCCGGTGCTCGGGCGGCGCATCGGCGGCGGGAGTCTCGGCGAGGGCCTGCCAGCCGACCGGCTCGACCGGCCGCGACGGCTCGCGGGGCGCGGCGACGGGCGGCGGATCCCGCATCAGCGTCCCGGGCCTCGAGGGGAGCCCCGGCCGGGTCGGCGCGCTCGCCGGCGACAAGGGGGTCGGGTCTCGGCGTCGGCGCCTCGACGACCGGCGCCCGGTGCGGCGCCCGCGCTGACGGCTTCGCCGGCGGCGTCGGGGGCGCGTGGCGAGCGAGTCGCGGCGACAGGGGTTCGGACGGCGTCGTCGCGGCGCGCGGAGCCGGCGACGGGGCGGCTGGCGGCACCCGTTCGGGCTCGCGGGGTCGCGGCGCCGCGGCGACCGCCGTGGCGGGGAGCGGCGCCGTCGGCAGCTCGACGATCTCCACCGGGCCAACCTCGGAGGCGGCGTCGCCGGGCCGGACCCCGGGGCGGGCGGCCCGGGCCACGAGGCGGCTCGCCGCCGATGAGCGCCTCCCGTCCGTCATCGCCCGACCGCGACGAGGCGCGCGAAGCGGCGCCTGCGCTCGTCCGGCAGCGCCTCGATGGCGGAGAGCGACCATCCGTAGGCCTCCGCGAGCAGATGGATCTCGACCTCGGTCTCGGCGGCGTGCTGCGCAAGCCGCTCGAGCACCAGCCGCTCGACGTCGGCGGGGATCTCAAGCGTGGCGCCGCACTCGACGCATTCGATCCTCACCGGGCCGGCGAGCGAGTCCTCGATCCGCTCGAGCTCCTCGGCCCGAGGCGCCCGGGGAGGAGCGCCGACAACGCAGCGGCGCAGCAGCTCGGCCTCCGCCGCGTCGGGAGGCGACGGGAGCTCGAGGAGGTCCCCGTAGGTCGGCTCTCGGAGCCCTCCGCCCGGGCCGAGCCAGGCGCTCCGCTCCGCGCCAGGCGGAACGGACTCCGGCGAGAGCACGGCAACGCTCACCGCCTCGCACGCGGCGCAGGTCGCCGCCACCTCGAGCTCGCGACCCGTCAGCGCGCGATGGATCCCGAGCAGCCGGCGGTCGCCGACCGAGACGGTCAGCCGCTCGGGCTCCTGCACCCCGGCCGCGCGGTGCAGCGCGAGCACCTGCCCGAGCTCGTCGCCGGACGAGTGCAGCGCGGCGACCGCGGCGGCGCTGCCGTGCGTGCGCATGGCGGCTAGATCTCTGCCGGCTCGGTCACCGACTCGTCGCGCTGCCAGCCCTCGTTCTCGAGCCTGATCGTCTCGATCGCGATCGTGGCGCTCTTCGCGTCGAGCTCGGGCAGCGTCTGGAACTCGGACACCCAGCAGCGGAAGAGCAGGTAGGAGAGGACCTTCTGGTCGGCCTCGTTGAAGACGTCCACGATGACGTCCTTGCGGAAGCTCTTCAGCGAGATCGGGCTCTGGAGCGAGTGGACGCGGTTCGCCCACTCCTCGAAGGCGATGTCGTGGGTGCGGCCGCGCTCGAGCGTCACCGGTTCGTACTTCGTCGTCCCGGGGCTCTTGCGCTCGAACGAGGGATCGCCGCCCTCCCGATGCGTGACCGGGTCCGTCGTGCGCTTCAGCGCGCCCATCTTCGACAGCCCGGCGACGTACTGGCCGTCCCACTTCACGCGGAACATGAACGACTTGTAGGGATCGAAGCGCGTCGCGTTGACGGTGAACTGGGCCATTGCTCATCCCTCCAGCTGCGAGATCTGGGTGATTGCGATGATCACGAACTCGGCCGGCTTGAGCGGCGCGAAGCCGACGGTGACGTTGACCCGGCCGAGGTCGATCTCCGACTGCGGGTTGTTCGTCGCGTCGCAGATCACGAAGTAGCTGGCGGACTCCGCGCGACTCTCGCTCTGCTGGAACGCGCCCTGCCGGAAGAGCCCGCGCATGAACGAGCCGACGGCGAGGCGCAGCTGCCCATGTAGGTCGGGGTCGTTGGGCTCCATGACCGCGAACTGCGTGCCGAGGTACAGCGAGCTGGCGATGTTGTCGGTCAGCCGCCGCACGGGGATGTACTTGAACTCCGAGGACAGGGTGTCGTCGCCCCGAAGCGTCCGCGCGCCCCATACCACGATGCCCGCGCCGGGGAACTCCCGCAGCACGTCTATGCCCTTCGGGTTGAGCTGGCCGGAGATGTCGTCGCTGGTGTCGGCGGTCAGCCCGCTGACCCCGCCGATCCCCGCCTCTCGGCCGGCGGGCGCCTTCCAGATCCCGCGCGTCGCGTCGATGCGCGCCATCACCCCCGCGACGGCGCCGCAGGCGGCAGGTTGAGCGTGCGCGTCGTCCCTCCCGGCAGCGCCTCGACGAGCTTGAGGCGCGGGTAGTAGAGGGCCGCGTGCTCGCCGAGACACGGGCAGGCTGCCCAGAATCGGGGGACTCGTCGGGAAGCCCGGGAAGCCACCGCGAGGGCTGTCGACGATGAGGAACGCGCGCTCGTCCTTGCAGTACGAGATGGCGTTGAAGGCCTCGACGGCGTCGTCCGACGTCACCCCCGGCAGGCAGAGGAGGTTGAAGCGGGGGAAGAGCAGCGAGCCGAGCGCGAAGACGCCCGAGACGTTGCCCGTACCGGGGGTCGGGACGATGTGGGAGGGCTGGACCTGCCCTCCGTCGGCGCCACCGGTCAATCCCTGCGGGTCCACCAATCCCTGCGCGTCCACAGTCGCCGCGGGCCGCTTGACGGCGGATCCCGAGACCTCGGTTCCTCCCCAAGCAAGGCCGAGCTTCAGAGCCTCGCTTACGTCTCCCGGAGCCGGGGTGACCGTGACCGCCGAGTCCATGCCGGCCGTCGTGGACGTGATCGTCAGCGTGTTCGCGGACCGCGTCACGTCGGCCCTCGAACCGAGGCCGACGTCGTCGAGGGCGGAGGTGATCTCGTTCGCGATCACCGTCGGGCTCTTGTCGATTTCGCCGGTCTCGGTCGGGAAGAGCACGAGATCGATCGCCGGGTCGAAGTCGATCGAGACCCGCAGCGTCCTCGCGCCGTCCGCGAGCGTGACCGAGTCGGCCAGCGCGCCGGCGCCCGCCGACGACCCCTTCTCCGTCGAGCTGAGGCCGTCCGGGACGCTCGCGACGACGAGCTGCGAGCCGCCGAGCACGTTGAGCGCGTAGCGCGGGTGCTTCGGCGACATCGAGAGGTTGGGATGGCTCTCGATCGCGCTCGTCACCGCTGTGTTGGTCTTCAGATCGAGCGTCAGGTAGCGAACGAGGACGTTGAAGGAATCCTCCGGGTTCGCCGCGCCGTCGCGGTCGACCTCGACCTGCAGCCCCACGCTGCCGGTCATGTTCGCCCACGCGCCCATCCCGTTGGCCGTGAGGGTGAGCACGTCGTCGCCGCTGGAGAGGGTCTCCTTGAGCGTGGTGGCCGCTGCCGCCGAATTTGCGCCGAGCACGCGCACGATCACCGCCTCCGAGCCCCCGTTGGTGAAGAAGTGCTGCACCGCGTGGCCCATGGGGTTCGTGTCGTCGAGCGGCGGCCCGAAGGCGCGGACGTAATCGGAGAAGCTGAAGATCCGCACCGGGGTGTCGGCCGGGCCCCTGGACGCCGCGCCGACGAACGCGGTGACCGAGGTGCTCACGCCGACGATCGTGTGGACCCCGGAGGGGATCTCCTCGATGTACACCCCTGGATACGTGGTCTGGACTGGCATCGGCGGCCTCCGTGAGGTCCCGAGGAGCGAGCTCCTCTCAGACGGGTCGGCGCGACCGTACGAGCCCGCCGTCGCCCGGCCGTCGGTGCGCCCGTCAACGCCGCGTCGCGGCGCCGTCACCGCGGCGTCTCGGCGAGTCCCGAGGTTCAGGTGCTGAGACCGGCGACGAGCTCGCGCAGCTCGCGCGAAGGCTCGAGCTTGAGCTGGCCGCGAACCAGCCGGCAGTACTCGCGGTACTGCCGTATCGCGAGGCTCGGGTTGCCCTCGGCGACGTGCGCGCGGATCAGCACGCGGTGCGCGCTGTCGCGCAGGGGATCCGCCTGGATGGCGGTGAGGGCGATGTCGATCGCCTGCCCGTAGTGGCCGTCCTGGATCGCGCGCTCGGCGAGCTGTTCGAGCGCGTGCAGCCGGAGCTGGCGAAGACGCTCGCGCTCCACGAGCACCCAGTCGTCGTACCAGTCGGGCAACAGGTCGCCGTCGAGCTCCGAGCGCCCGAGCTCGCTGGCCGCCTCGGGATGCTCGAGCAGGCCGCGGGCGAGGGCCGCCACGCGGCGCACGTCGACGACCACTTCGCTCGAGAGCCCGACGTGACTCGTCGTTGCGTCGACGACCGCTTCGCGCGAGCGGCCCAGGCGCCATAGCGCCGTGCGGAGGTTCGCGTAGGAGCGGTTCTCGCTGGAATGCAGCCACAGCGTCCCCGCGACGTGGATGCGAAGCAACGGGCGGCCACGCAGGGCCAGGTAGGCGACGAGGCGCTGCGAGCCCAGGGGCAGGCGCGCCGGCTCACCGTCGTAGCGGAGCTCGAAGCTGTCGATCAGCGTGAGGCTGACGTGGGTCATACGGCACGTCTCTCTCGGCCGGCGTCACGCGGCTCGCCGCGGGGGACGCCGCGCCTACCCTCGTTCATGCGACGCGCTGCCGTCAACCCCGTCTCAGCGGTTGACGAGCCCTCGCGCGCGGCGTAGCGTCGTTCCCGTCCGATGCACAACGCGTGGTTGCGACGAGCGTTGATCATGACCTCGGTTCACTGAACCGGGGTCGCTCGGAGGGTTCGACTCCCTGCTCGGTCACCCGGTCGCGCGCGCCCTCCGGTGAACCGCGTGGGCCGCATGGGCCGCGACCGAGGCTCTAGACTCCGCGCCGCCCTTGCGCCAGCATTCGCCGGAGACCTACGAGGAGAAGCTCGCCCAGCTCCAGGAGCTGCGCGAGGCTGCGGTCCACTCGGCCCCGGAGGCCGAGGCCAAGCAGCACGACCGCGGCAAGCTCACCGCCCGCGAGCGCGTCGAGAAGCTGCTCGACCCGGGCTCTTTCCAGGAGCTCGACACCTTCGTGCGCCACCGCACGACCGAGTTCGACATGGGCAAGAACCGCCCCTGGGGCGACGCCGTGGTGACCGGCCACGGCACGATCGACGGCCGCCGCGTGTGCGTCTTCTCGCAGGACTTCACCGTGTTCGGCGGCTCGCTCGGCGAGGTGATGGGCGAGAAGATGTGCAAGATCATGGACCTGGCGGCGAAGATCGGCTGCCCGGTCATAGGGATCAACGACTCGGGCGGCGCCCGCATCCAGGAGGGCGTCGTGTCGCTGGGCGCCTACGGCGACGTCTTTGTGCGCAACGTGAAGTCCTCCGGGGTGATCCCGCAGATCAGCCTGATCATGGGTCCGTGCGCCGGCGGGGCCGTCTACTCCCCGGCGATCACCGACTTCGTCTTCATGGTCAAGGAGACCTCGCACATGTTCATCACCGGTCCCGACGTCATCAGGACGGTGACCGGCGAGGAGGTCGACTTCGAGTCGCTGGGCGGCGCGATGGCCCACAACACGAAGTCGGGCGTCGCCCACTTCGCCTCCGAGGACGAGGAGGCCTGCCTCGAGGACACGCGCTACCTCATGTCCTTCCTGCCCTCCAACAACCTGGAGACCGCGCCGCGCGTGCTCCCCACGGACGACCCGCTGCGCATGGACGAGGCGCTGGACCACGTCGTCCCCGACAGCCCCAACAAGCCCTACGACATCCGCGACGCGATGCGGCTCGTGGTCGACGACGGCGAGTTCTTCGAGGTCTCCGAGCACTACGCGACGAACATCGTCTGCGGCTTCGGGCGACTCGACGGCTACAGCGTCGGCATCGTCGGCAACCAGCCGTGCCAGCTCGCTGGCGTGCTCGACATCGATTCGGCGCGCAAGGCGGCGCGCTTCGTGCGCACCTGCGACGCCTTCAACGTCCCCCTGCTGACCTTCTGCGACGTCCCGGGGTTCCTACCGGGCACCTCGCAGGAGTGGGGCGGGATCATCACCCACGGGGCCAAGCTCCTCTACGCCTACACCGAGGCAACGGTGCCCAAGATCACGGTGATCACCCGCAAGGCCTACGGCGGCGCCTACGACGTCATGGCCTCCAAGCACATGCTCGCCGACTTCAACTTCGCGTGGCCGACTGCGGAGGTCGCGGTCATGGGCCCCGAGGGGGCGGTGAACATCATCTACCGGCGCGACATCGCCTCGAGCCCGACGCCCGACGAGCGCCGTCAGAAGCTCATGGACGACTACAAGGCGCGCTTCGCCAACCCCTACAGCGCTGCCGAGCGCGGCTACATCGATGACGTCATCGTTCCCCACGAGACGCGCCCCAAGGTCATCACCGCCCTGCACACGCTGCTGACCAAGCGCGAGCCTGGTCCCAAGCGCAAGCACGGCAACATCCCGCTGTAAGCGGTCCGTTGGTCGACGTGTATGGTCCGCCGATGCCCGATCGGATCAACGAGCACCCCGGTGTGCTGCTCTACACGCGCATTCGCAAGTCGCCGTACTACTACGGCTCGCGACGCCACGGCGTCGCGCTCTACAGCTTCTACAACCACCACTACCACCCGCGCCACTACGGGGACCCGTTCGCGGAGTACTGGCAGCTGCTGGAGGGCGTGACCCTGTGGGACGTCGGCGGCGCCGAGCGCCAGGTCGAGATCACCGGGCCCGACGCCTTCACCTTCACCAACATGCTGACCCCGCGTGACCTGAACCAGTGCGCGGTCGGCCAGTGCAAGTACGCCTTCATCACCGACGAGCGTGGCGGGATCATCAACGATCCCGTGCTCCTGCGCCTCGCCGAGAACCACTTCTGGCTCTCGCTGGCCGACAGCGACGTGCTGCTGTGGTGCAAGGGGCTGGCCCGCAACGCCGGCCTCGACGTGCAGATCTCCGAGCCCGACGTCGCGCCGCTGCAGGTCCAGGGGCCGAAGTCCAAGGAGGTCATGACCGATCTCTTCGGCGCCGACATCCTCGACGTCCCCTACTACTTCATGGTCGAGCGCGAGCTCGAGGGCATGCGAATGGTCATCTCGCGCACCGGCTACACCGGCGAGCTCGGCTACGAGATCTACTTGCGGGACGCGGGCCGCGACGGGCTCAAGCTGTGGGACACCCTCATCGAGGCCGGCGAGCCGCACGGGCTCTCCCC
This sequence comes from uncultured Actinomycetes bacterium, assembly GCA_963728925.1. Lineage (GTDB taxonomy): Bacteria > Actinomycetota > Thermoleophilia > Solirubrobacterales > Solirubrobacteraceae > JBBPZA01. Next base: position 84,749 of record CAVSMB010000004.1, read on the forward strand.
CATCGGCCCGTGCCACATCCGCCGCATCGAGGGCGGAATCCTGGCCCACGGCTGCGACATGACGATCGACGAGAACCCCTACCAGGTCGGCTACGGCTACAAGTGGATGGTCGAGCTCGAGCAGGAGCAGGACTTCGTCGGGCGCGACGCCCTGCGCGAGGTCAGCGAGCGCGGCGTGGATCGCAAGCTCGTCGGCGTCGAGATCGGCGGGTCGATGCTCGGGGCCTACAACGACGGCTCGATGCCCGACTTCTTCGCCGTCAACGTCGGCGGCCGCCGCGTCGGGCAGGTGACCTCGGCCTGCTACTCGCCTCGGCTCGACCGCAACATCGGCTACGCGATGGTGCCCGTCGAGCACTCCGAGCTCGGCACCGAGGTCGAGATCGAGCGGCCCGACGAGACGGTGTCGGGCGTCGTCGCCGATCGCGTGTTCTTCAAGCCCGAGAAGGCCGAGCAGGAGCTCGCGACCGGCTGACCGGCGCGCGCGGACCCTCTTCCGGATAGGCTCGCGCGCCGCTTCACGCGCGTCGCCCGATCACTGGAGGAGCCATGGACGGAACACCCCTGACCCGACGGCGCTTCGTCGCCGGCGCCGGCACGGCCGCCGCGGCCGCGGCGATCCTCGGCCCGCAGGCCGCGCAGGCGCGGTCCGGCCGCGCGCCGAGCCTGAAGGGCCGCTTCGCCGAGGGGGTCATCTCGGGCGACCCGTCGCCGTCGGGGATCACGCTGTGGACGCGCCTCGCCGACGCCGGCGGGAAGGGGACGGTCGAGCTCGAGGTCGCGCGCGACCGCTCGTTCCGCAAGACCGTCGCGCGCCGCCTGGTCGCGACGAGCGACGCGTCCGGCCATGCGGTGAAGGCCAAGGTCAAGGGCCTCGCGCCCTACGAGCAGTACTACTACCGCTTCGCGACGCGCTCGGCCGACAGCCCGGTCGGCCGCTTCCGCACGGCGCTGCCGCCGGACTCGCGCCAGCCGGTGCGCTTCGCGTACTTCTCCTGCCAGGACTACACCTTCGGCTACTACGCGGCCCACGACCTCATGGCGCGCGAGGACGTCGACTTCGTGGTCAACCTCGGCGACTACATCTACGCGGAGGCCTACCACCGCAAGAACGACGGCACCGGCGGCGTGCGCACCGACCCGGTCGGCGAGTCGCGCACCCTGGAGGAGTACCGCGACAAGTACCGCACCTACCGCTCAGACCCCGCGCTGCAGCGCATGCATCTCCAGTTCCCGATGATCTCGATCTGGGACGACCACGAGGTCCAGGACAACTACGCGGGCGGCGCCGGCCCCACCGGCGGCCTGTCGCCCGACAAGGGCTACAGCACCGGCCGACGCAAGTCCGCCTACCGGGCCTTCTTCGAGTCGATGCCGACCTACGGCCAGCCCAAGAACGAGGGCAACCGGCTCTACCGCGGCATCCGCTTCGGACGCAACGTCGACCTGCTCGTCATCGACGAGCGCCAGTACCGCGCCGACCAGCCGTGCGGGGACGCGCAGCTCGGCGACCCGTGCCCCGAGCTGAACGGGCCGCGCCAGCTCCTCGGGCGCAAGCAGATGGACTTCCTCAAGTCGCGCCTCAGCGACTCGCCGGCGACGTGGAAGGTCATCGCCAACGAGGTGATGGTCATGAACACCATCTACCCCGGCGGGAAGTACATCGGCTTCGACTCCTGGCAGGGCTACGTCGCCGAGCGCGAGGAGCTGCTGCGCCACATCGACGCCGAGGCGATCAAGGGCGTCGTCTTCGTCACGGGCGACATCCACACGTTCATCGCCGGCGACGTGCGCGTCAAGGGCACCGACACCAAGGCGGTCGCCACCGAGTTCGTCGGCGGCTCGATCTCCTCGCAGGGCCTGGGCGACGGCGGCGGCGGCATCATTCCCGGTGCCGACCCCAACAACCCCAAGACACCCGAGTCCATCCGCCAGCTGCTCTTCCAGAGCAACCCGTGGGTCAAGGACGCCGACACCGACCACCACGGCTACGCGGTCGTCGAGGCGACGAGCTCGCGGCTCGAGTGCCGCCTGCGACGCATGCAGACGATCAAGGCTCGCACGTCCGGCACGCTGCCCGATCTGCGCTTCACGGTGCGGCCCGGCCAGCCGAGCCTGGTGAGCTGAGCGTCGCGCTCAGCTCGTGGGCGACGGTGGCTGCACGATGCGGATCGCGTTGCCGAACGGGTCGCGCAGACCGCAGTCGGTGCCGTAGTCGCGCTCGACCGGCTCCTGGGTGAACTCGACGCCCTTGGCCAGGAGCTCCTCGTAGGTCTGCTTGACGTCGTCGGTCCGGAAGCCGATCCAGCCGCCCGTCGCGCCCTTGGTGACCAGCTCGCGGACCTGCTGGGCCGTCGCGTCGTCCATCGCCGGCGGTCCGGGCGTCTCGAGCAGGATCTCGCGACCCGGCTCCCCGGGGAGGCCGACGGTCAGCCAGCGCATGAACCCGAGGTCCTGGTCGGTCTTCACCTCGAGTCCGAGCTTGCCGACGTAGAAGTCGAGGGCCTCGTCCTGGTCCAGGACGAAGATCTGGGAGAGGGAGATGGTGTTGAGCATGGCGGCGACGCTAATCAAGCTCGGCCGCGCTCGCTTCTCCGAAACTGCTCGGCCGCGTCCAGGCCATCGCGAAGCACGTCGGGACCGCCTTGGGGCCCGAACGCGCGCGGTAGCTCGTCGGCGACTCGCCGACGATCTCGCGGAAGGTCCGGCTGAACGTGCCGAGGCTGAGGAAGCCGACGTCGATGCAGATCTCGGTGACGCTGCGGTCGGTCTCGCGCAGGAGGAACATCGAGCGCTCGACGCGCCGGCGCTGCAGGTAGCGGTGCGGCGTCTCCCCGAAGGTCGCCCGGAAGGTCCGGATGAAGTGCGCCTCGGAGACGTGCGCGACGCGGGCGAGAGCGGCGACGTCGAGCGGCTGCGCGTAGGCGCGATCCATCGCGTCGCGGGCGCGGAGCAGGCGGCGGTTGGACTCCTCGACGGCGCGGCTCATCGCCTCATCTCACCACGAAGCGCCCGAGCGTGACGGCGCCCCTTGCCCGTGACCGCCGACCCGGGTAGCGTCGCGGCAGATCCCGCCCCGAGGAGGCTCACCGATGGCACGCCGCTGCTCGATCGCCTGCATCATCCCGCCGGTCGTCCTCGAGGAGCTGGCGCGGCGCGGCAGCGACGAGGACCGCGATGCGGCCCTGCGCACGTTGTCGGTCGACGCGACGCTGCGCACCGCGCGCGTGCACAACTCGCTGGTCGGGGCGGCCGTGAACTCGACGACGGTGACCCAGAGCGTTACCCCCGGCGCCCCGGCGCGGACGATCTACGACTGCCACGGCGAAGAGCCGACCATCGGCATAGCCCCCGTCCGCGAAGAGGGCTCTCCCGCGAGCGGCGACGTGACCGTCGACGAGGCCTACGACGGATTCGGCGACACGTACGGCTTCTACTGGAATCGCTTCCAGCGCGACTCGATCGACGGTCAGGGGATGCCGTTGCACGGCTGGGTCCACTACGGCCAGGGCTACGACAACGCGTTCTGGGACGGCTCGGAGATGGTGTTCGGCGACGGCAAGCTGTTCGACCGCTTCACCAAGTCGCTCGACGTCATCGGCCATGAGCTCACGCACGGGGTGACCGAGCACGAGGCCGGCCTGCAGTACCTCAACCAGTCCGGCGCGCTGAACGAATCGGTCTCCGACGTGTTCGGCGTCCTGGTCAAGCAGTTCACGCTCGGCCAGACCGTCGAGCAGGCCGATTGGCTGATCGGCGCCGACATCGTCAAGGCCGGCTTCCCCGGCAAGGCGCTGCGCTCGATGGCCGAGCCGGGAACGGCCTGGGAGCGCGACAACCAGCCGGCCCACATGAAGGACTACGTGCAGACCATGGGCGACAACGGCGGCGTGCACACCAACTCCGGGATCCCGAACAGGGCCTTCCACGACTTCGCCATGCGGCTCGGAGGCCAGGCGTGGGAGAGCGCGGGCCCGGTCTGGTACGAGACGCTGTGCGATCCGCAGCTCCCTTCGAACGCGACCTTCGCGGCCTTCGCCAAGCTGACGCTCGCGACGGCCCGGCGACTGCACTCCAACGAGGCGACCGAGGTCACCGCGCTCCGCGAGGCCTGGGCGGGCGTCGGCGTCGCCGCCGAGTGATGGCCGCGCAGCCGGAGCGGATCGAGCTGGAGCGCACGGGCGGCTTCGCCAACGTCCCCGTCCGCGCGAGCGTTGCGACCGAGACGCTCGATCCGCACGAGCGCGCCGGCGTCGACGCCGTCCTGAGCCGAGCGGCCGCAGCGGGCCCGCGGCCGGGCGCCCCCGATCGCCACCAGTACGACCTCACCGTCGTGACCGGTGACCGCCGCCACCACGTCCGGCTCGGCGAGAGCGAGATCGACGAGCGGCTGCGCCCGCTGATCAACCGCCTCGAGCGCGACGCCGAGCCCTGAGCGCCCGGTGCGGGCCGATCAGCTCGCCCACACCGCCACCGCGGGGCCGGCGAACAGCGCGGCGGTCCTCAGCAGCACGGCGACGAGGTCGACCGGGAGCTGCTCGGCGAAGCAGCCCGGATGCACGGCGCCGCCGGTCGCCGGCTCAAGGAGCGGCGTTTCGGCAATCGGGCGGCGGCAGAGAGCGCAGGTGGCCATCAGCCCGACCGCCGCGCCACTGAGAGGCCCGTGCCCGCCGACCGCTCGACGGCCAGCTCGCGGAGGCGGTATTTCTGGATCTTGCCGGTCACGGTCATGGGGAAGTCGTCGACGAGCCTCCAGTGGCGGGGGATCTTGTACTTGGCGATCCTTTCCTTGCACGCGTCGGCGAGGCCCCGCGCGGTGAGGGTCGCGTTGGCGCGCGGCTTGACCCAGGCCATGACCTCCTCGCCGTAGCGTGGGCTGGGCACCCCGATCACGTGGGCGTCGGCGACGCCGGGCAGGCGGTGCAGGAACTCCTCGATCTCGCGGGGGTAGATGTTCTCCCCGCCGCGGATGATCATGTCCTTGATGCGCCCGACGATGCTCAGGTAGCCGTCGTCGTCCATGAGCGCCAGATCGCCGGTATGCATCCAGCCGTCTGCGTCGATCGCCTCCGCCGTCGCGCGCGGGTCGTCCCAGTAGCCCAGCATCACGCCGTACCCGCGGGTGCACTGCTCACCGGCGGTGCCGCGAGGGACGGTCTCCCCGGTCTCCGGATCGACGACCTTGATCTCGACGTGAGGGTGGACGCGCCCCACAGTCGTGATGCGCTTCTCGACGGGGTCGTCGAGCGCGGTCTGGGTGGAGACCGGCGCGGTCTCGGTCATCCCGCAGACGATCGTGACGCCCTCCATGTGCATGCGCGAGCGGACCTTGCGCATGACGTCGGCCGGACACGGCGCGCCGCCCATCATCCCCGTCCGCAGGCTGGTCAGGTCGAAGCGCTCGAAGGAGGGGTCTTCGAGCACGGCGATGAACATCGTCGGGACGCCGTACAGCGCGGTGCAGCGCTCCGCCTCCACCGTCTCGAGCACCGCGGCGGCGTCGAAGGCCTCGCTCGGCACGACGACGCACGAGCCGTGGGTCGCGCACGCGAGCGTGCCGAGCACCATGCCGAAGCAGTGGTAGAACGGCACCGGGACGCACGCCCGGTCCTGTTCGGCGTAGCACAGCACCTCGGCCACCTGGTTGGCGTTGTTGAGGATGTTGCGGTGCGACAGCGTTGCGCCCTTGGGCGCGCCGGTGGTGCCCGACGTGAACTGGATGTTGATCGGGTCGTCGCTCACCAGTGTGGCCTCGCGCGCGGCGAGCTCGTGATCTGAGACCCCCTCGCCCGCGGCGAGGAACGCGGCCCAGTCGTTCTCGAGGACGATCGCCTCCCTCAGCGCGGGGCAACGCGGTCCGACCTCGTCGAGCATCGCCACGTAATCCGCGCCGCGAAGGCCGCGAGCCATGACGAGCACGCTCACCCCGGCCTTGGTCAGCGCGTACCCGAGCTCGGCCGCCTTGTAGGCGGGGTTGACCGTGACGAGGATCGCCCCGACCCGCGCCGTCGCGAACTGGGTGACGACCCATTCGTAGCGGTTGGGCGCCCAGATCCCAACGCGGTCGCCCTTCTGGACGCCGCGGGCGATCAAGGCGCGCGCGGCGCGGTCGACCTGCTGCCAGAGCTCGCCGTAGGTCGCGCGATACCCCTGGTGGCGCACGACCAGCGCGGCTTCCTCGGCGAAGCGCGCGACGGTTCGACGCAGGTTCTCGCCAATCGTCTCGCTCAGCAGCGGGACCTCGCCCGAGCCGTGTGCGTAGGAGACAGCGGGCGAGCGGTCTGTGGTGCCGCCGGGCGGCGCGTCGATCTCGGAGAGGACATCAGCTGACATGGTCGGTGTAGCTCCTGGCGTGGGCGCGGTCGGGGTGCGATCGACAGCTTGCGGCGCCGTGGCGGCGGTGTCACTGGGGCAATCCCTGGGCGGCCCCGGGGTTAGAAGCGTGGGACGAGCTCATCGAGGACGTCGGGAAGGCCTGTCAGATCGGGCAGCTCGCGGCTTGGCGCCGGCCGCGCGTGCTCGTCGAGGCGGTTGATCCAGACGGAGGGGAGGCCGAGCTCGGTCGCCGGGACGATGTCGTGGAAGTGGCTCTGCGCGACGTGAACGTGACGGTTTGGGTCGGCCCCGGTCCTGTCCGCGAAGGCCCGCCAGTGGCCGAGCGCGGGCTCGTAGCTGCCGATCTCCGAGGCGACGACGGCGTCGTCGAAGGGAACCCCGCGCTCAGAGCACGATGCGCTGCGCATCGAGGCCGCCGGCTCGCCACACCTCCAGCGCGGCGAGGGCGATCGCGAGGTCCTGGATGGCCAGGCCGGTCGAGTCGAAGAGCGTCACCGCGTCGGGGCCGGGTCGACCCGGCGCGTCGCCGCACAGCACGGCGCCGAGGTCGGTCACGTGGTCGCGCGTCACGAGGCCTTGCTCGACCGCGGCGGTGAGCTCGCCGCCGTGGGCGGCCTGCTCCCACTGGTCGCAGAACAGCGAGCAGGACGCCACCGCGGCGGGCGTCGCCTCGGCCTTCCCGGGCCCGTCGGCGCCGAGCATGTTGAGGTGGAGGCCCCGACGCAGGTCGCCGGCCTCGAGCACGGGCTCGGCGCCCGGCGTCACGCAGCACACGACCTCGCAGGCGAGCGCCTGTTGGCGCGACCCGGCCGTCCAGCCCAGCTCCGTCGCGACCGCTTCGGCCGCCTCGGGCCGTGGATCGGCGCATACGCCCGGCCCGTAGCCCGCGGCCGCCAGGCAGCGCGCTGCCCAGGCGCCGTGGAGCCCGGCGCCGACGAGGCCGACCGTCCGCGCCTCCAGCGGGGCGAGGGCGCGGCTCGCCACCGCGGCCACGGCGCCGGTGCGCAGGGCGGTGACCGAGCGCGCGTCGAGCAGCATGAGCGGCTCGCCGGTCTGCGCGTCGGAGAGGCACACGACGCCGGTCACCGTCGGCAGCCCGCGCGGCGGGTTGCCGGGGAAGGAGGTGACCCACTTGAGCAGCGCCACGCCGCCGCCGCGGGCGGGCATGGCCCGGAAGTCGCCCCACGGCGGGCTCTGGAGGTACACCTTCGCGGGCATCACCCAATCGCCGCGGTGATGGCGCCGAAAGCCGTCCTCGACGGCCGCGATCGCCGCGTCGGGACCGACCGCGCACAGGACGGCGTCGTGGTCGAGCACGGCGATCCCGGGCATCGGCCGCCGCACGATAGCCTGCGGGCGCCGCCCCGACAGGCCGCCGCCCCGCCCCCTCATGAACCGCCGCCCCAAGCTCGAGATCGTCGCCCCCGCCGCGTCGCCGGAGGAGGCCGCTGCGGTCGTCGCCGCCCTGGAGCGGTTCCTGCGCGACACGGTGCCGCCCCCCGCGCCGGTCGCGCCGCCTCGCAACCCGTGGCAGCGGGCCGCGCTCTACGAGGCTGTCGGGCGCGAGCCCGACGGGCCCTCGCCGTGGGGCGATCCGCACCCGTGGGGCTGACCCGCCCGCAATACTCAGAATCCCAATCCGGGATTGCTATATTCCGGCTGCCCGGCCGCGACCGGGCCGGCTCTGAACCCGAACCTCCGGAGACACCCACCGATGGAGCCATCCGCGATCGAGAGCCGGCCTTCGACCGTTCGCAAGGTCGGCCGCAAGGGCACGCTCGAGAACCCCGAGATCCTCGAGAACGTCCCGGGGCACGTCATCCCCGTCCTCCAGCGCGAGTTCGACGACTTCGACTCCGAGGCGACCCGGTTCCTCGACGGGCAGACGCCCGAGGACCAGTTCATCGGCTTCCGTCTCAAGCAGGGCGTCTACGGCCAGCGCCAGGCCGAGCGCCAGATGATCCGCGTGAAGCTGCCCTTCGGCGGGATCACCCCCGACCAGATGGACGCCTTCGCCGACGTCGTCGAGAAGTACGTCCCGCTGCGCAAGGGCCACATCACGACGCGTCAGAACATCCAGCTCCACCACATCCCGCTTCCCGACGCGGCGAAGCTCATCCGCGAGATCTCCGACGTCGGGCTCTCGAGTCGTGAGGGCTGCGGCAACACCGTGCGCAACGTGACCGGAGACCCGTGGGCCGGGATCAGCGAGGGCGAGCTCTTCGACCCCACGCCGTATCTCGGCGCCTACGTGCGCTACTTCGTGCGCCACCCGACGACCCAGCTCATGCCGCGCAAGGTCAAGACCGCGTTCACCGCGACCGACGAGGACCGGGCGATCACCGGGATCCACGACATCGGCTTCATCCCGCGCGTCCGCCACGGCCGCCGCGGCTTCGAGGTCCGGGTCGGCGGCGGGACGTCGATCATGCCGCGCATCGCCCCGACGCTGGTCGACTTCGCGGGAGCCGACGACGGCGAGTACCTCAAGGTCTCCGAGGCCGTCTTCCGCATCTTCGACCGCCAGGAGTGGCTGCGGGCCAACCGCGCCCGCGCGCGCATCAAGGTCTTCGTCGACAAGTTCGGGATCGACGAGCTTCGCCGCCAGGTCGAGGAGGAGCTGCGGGGCGACTGGGTCGGCGAGCGCGACTTCGCCGTCGACGCGCTCGGCTTCGACCACGACGAGGAGGCCAACGCGCCCGCGCCGCCCCCCGTCGCCTCGAGCCCGAACGGCGACCGCACGCCCTTCGAGCGCTTCCGCGCGACCAACGTCCAGCCCCAGCGCCAGCCCGGGTTCTCCGCCGTCGAGGTGAAGGTCACCCGCGGCGACCTGAGCCCCGAGGAGTTCCGCGGGCTAGGGCAGATCATGCGCGACTTCTCGGGCGGCTTCGCGCGCACCACCGTGCAGCAGAACCTCGTCCTGCGTTGGGTGCGCGACGAGGCGCTCTACGACGTGTGGCTGCGTCTCTCCGAGCTCGGCCTGGCGCAGGCGGGCGCGCGCGAGATCTCAGACGTCGTGAGCTGCCCGGGGACCGACTCCTGCAAGCTCGGCATCACGAGCTCGATGGGGCTCAACGCCGCCCTGCAGGAGCGCATCGAGGCGATGGCCATCGACGACGAGCGCACCCGCGCCATCCACATCAAGATGAGCGGCTGCCCGAACGGCTGCAGCCAGCACCACATCGCCAACATCGGCTTCTACGGCGCGTCGATGAAGGTCGGCGAGCACACCATCCCCGCCTACATCGCCCACATCGGCGGCACCTACGAGCACGGCGAGGTCGCCTACGGCGAGCGCCTGAAGGTTCGCTTGCCGGCGAAGCGGGTGCCCGACGCGGTCGAGCGCTGGATCCGCCTGTACGAGGACGGGCGCGAGGACGACGAGGAGTTCAACGCCTGGGCGAAGCGTGTCGGCCGCGCAGCTTTCGAGGACGCCGTGCGGGATCTGGCCATGCCCGTCGAATTCAACCTCGACACCATGAGCCAGTTCATCGACTGGGACCGCTCAGAGCCCTTCCAGGTGGTCCGGGGCGAGGGCGAGTGCGCGGTCTAGCCCTCGACGAGGCCCGCGACGCGCTCGCCGAGGCGGTCGAGCGCCACCACCCCAGCCTCGTGCTCGCCTGCTCCTTCCAGAAGGAGGAGTCGGTGCTCGTCGACCTCGTCACCCAGGTGGCGCCCGACGCCCGCGTCTTCACCATCGACACGGGGGTCCTCTTCGAAGAGACGCTCGCGACGTGGCGCGCCTTCGAGGAGCGCTGGGGCGTCCAGGTCGAAGTCCACGACGCGCGCGGCGCGTGGACGGCCGAGCACTGCTGCGGCGGTGCGAAGGTGGCCGCCCTGGAGCGGGCGCTGGAGGGTGTCGACGCATGGATCACCGGCGTGCGCCGCGAGCAGGCCGACACGCGGGCCGACGCGCAGCCGGTGGACTGGGACGCGCGGCGCGGGATCGCGAAGTACAACCCGCTCGCCAACTGGACCGAGGAGCAGGTCTGGGCCTACGTGATGGAGCGCGGGCTGCCCTACAACCCGCTCCACGACCGCGGCTACGCGTCGATCGGCTGCGTGATCTGCACCGTCCCGGGCGACGGACGCCAGGGCCGCTGGGCGGGCGAGGACAAGACGGAGTGCGGCCTCCACGTGGCGTGACGCCGGCCACCCGCCACGGCGCCGCTGCGTACGAGCTCACCCAGCTGCGAACGCTCGAGGCCGAGGCGATCCACATCATCCGCGAGGTGGCAGCCGAGCTCGAGCGCCCGGTGCTGCTGTTCAGCGGCGGGAAGGACTCGATCGTCCTGCTGCGCCTGGCCGAGAAGGCCTTCCGGCCCGCCGGCTTCCCCTTCCCGGTCATGCACGTCGACACGGGCCACAACTTCCCCGAGGTCATCGAGTTCCGCGACCGCCGCGTCGCCGAGATCGGTGAGCGGCTAGTCGTCGCCTCGGTGCAGGCATCGATCGACGGCGGCCGTGCCGTCGAGGAGACGGGGCCGAGGGCGTCGCGCAACCGCCTCCAGACGGTGACGTTGCTCGACGCGATCGCCGAGCACGGCTTCGACGCGGCCTTTGGCGGCGCGCGGCGCGACGAGGAGCGCGCGCGCGCCAAGGAGCGTGTCTTCTCGTTCCGCGACGAGTTCGGGCAGTGGGAGCCCAAGGCCCAGCGCCCGGAGCTGTGGAGCCTCTACAACGGGCGCATCCGCAAGGGCGAGCACGTGCGTGTCTTCCCGATCTCCAACTGGACCGAGCTCGATGTGTGGCGCTACATCGAGGCCGAGGGCCTGGAGCTGCCGTCGATCTACTTCGCCCACGAGCGCGCGGTGTTCCGCCGCGACGGGATGCTCTACGCGGTGTCGCCGTTCGTGCAGGCGGTCGACGGCGAGGAGGCGTTCAGCGCCACGGTGCGCTACCGGACCGTTGGCGACATGGCGGTGACCGGCGCGGTGGCGTCGACCGCGTCGACCCTGCCCGAGGTCGTCGCCGAGATCGCGGCCACCCGGGTGACCGAGCGCGGCGAGACGCGCGCCGACGACCGCACGTCGGAGGCGGCGATGGAGGACCGCAAGCGCGAGGGCTACTTCTGATGGCGGTGGTCGACGCCCCGCGGGCGAAGGAGTTGCCGGCCCCCGCCTCCGACCTGCTGCGCGTGGCCACCGCGGGCTCGGTGGACGACGGCAAGTCGACGCTCATCGGCCGCCTGCTCTTCGACTCCAAGTCGCTCTTCGAGGACCAGCTCGAGCACGTGCGCGAGACCAGCGAGCGGCGCGGCGACGGCTACGTCAACCTCGCGCTGCTCACCGACGGGCTGCGGGCCGAGCGCGAGCAGGGCATCACGATCGACGTCGCCTACCGCTACTTCGCGACCCCGAGGCGCACGTTCATCGTGGCCGACACGCCCGGTCACGAGGGCTACACGCGCAACATGGTCACGGGGGCGTCGACGGCCGACCTCGCGCTGATCCTCGTCGACGCCCGGCACGGCGTGGTGCGCCAGTCGCGTCGCCACGCCGTCATCTCCTCTCTGCTCGGCATCCCCCACGTCGTGGTGTGCATCAACAAGATGGACCTCGTGGGCTTCGACGAAGACGTCTTCGAGGCGGTGGTCGAGGACTTCCGCGCCTTCGCGGCCAAGCTCGACGTCACCGACGTGACCTTCATCCCCGTCTCCGCCCTGCACGGCGACAACGTCGTCGATCGCTCGTCGCACACGCCGTGGTACCAGGGGCCGCCGCTGCTCTACCACCTCGAGCACCTCCACATCGCCTCGGACCGCAACCTCGCCGACCCGCGCTTCCCGGTCCAGTACGTCATCCGGCCGATGTCCGAGGAGCACCACGACTACCGCGGCTACGCCGGCACGGTGGCGAGCGGCGTCCTGCGGACGGGCGACCAGGTCGTCGTGCTCCCCTCGGGCCGGCGCTCGCGCGTCGCCGGGATCGACACCCACGACGGGCCGCTGACCGAGGCCTTCCCGCCGCAGGCGGTGACCGTCCGCCTCGAGGACGACCTCGACATCTCGCGCGGCGACCTCATCTGCCGCCCCCACAACCGGCCCGCGGTGACCCGCGACGTCGAGGCCACGGTGTGCTGGATGAGCGAGGCGGGGCTGCGCCCGGGCGCGCGCTACGCGCTGAAGCACACGACGCGCACGGTTCGCGCGACGGTGGAGGCCCTGCGCTACCGCATCGACGTGGAGACCCTCGCCCGCCACGAGGACGCTGCGGAGCTCGGCCTCAACGACATCGGCCGCGTCGCCCTGCGCACCAGCGCGCCGGTCATGACCGATCCCTACCGCGAGAACCGCGTCACCGGCGCCTTCATCCTCGTCGACGAGGCGACCAACGACACGGTCGGGGCCGGCATGGTCACCGCAGCGCGAGCGGAGACCTCAGGGCCCGCCGACGGCACGGCTGACGCGTGGTCGGCCCTGCTCGACCGGCTCGCGCGCGCGGCCGGCGCCGGCGAGCCGCTCGAGGAGGCGGTGGGGCGCGCGCTGGGCGAGCTGCGCGAGCGGGGCCTGCTCGACGGCTCGACCCGAGCCGCACGCACGGTGATCCCGCGGGTCCCGCCGCCGGCCGGCGGCTAGGATCCGCGCCGCATGTTCTCCAAGGTCCTGGTCGCCAACCGCGGCGAGATCGCGATCCGCATCATGCGGGCCCTGCGCGAGCTCGGCGTCGCGAGCGTGGCCGTGTACTCAGAGCTCGACCGCGATGCCCTGCACGTCGGCTACGCCGACGAGGCCTACCTGATCGGCCCCGGCCCGGCCACCGAGTCCTACCTGGTCATCGACAAGATCCTCGCCACGGCCCGCGAGGCCGGGGCGCAGGCCATCCACCCCGGCTACGGCTTCCTGGCCGAGAACGCCGCCTTCGCCCGGGCCTGCGAGGAGGTCGGGATCGTCTTCATCGGGCCGCCCGCCTCGGCCATCGAGGCGATGGGCTCCAAGACTGCCGCCCGTGAGCTGATGGCGGCCGCCGGCGTGCCGATCGTGCCGGGGATGACCGAGCCGGTTGCGTCGGTCGACGCGGCGCGGGCGATCATCGCCGACACCGTGGGCTACCCCGTCGCGGTCAAGGCCGCGGGAGGAGGCGGCGGCAAGGGCTTCCGCGTCGCGCTCTCCGACGAGGAGCTCGAGGGCGCCTTCGAGGGCGCCGCGCGCGAGGGCGAGAAGTTCTTCGGCGACGCGACGGTCTACCTCGAGCGCTACCTGCCCGACCCGCGCCACGTCGAGGTGCAGGTGCTCGCCGACGGCCACGGCAACGTGGTCCACCTCGGCGAGCGCGACTGCTCGGTCCAGCGCCGCCACCAGAAGCTCATCGAGGAGTCGCCGGCCCCCGCGGTGGACGAGGCCCTGCGCGAGCGCATCGGCGCGATCGCCACCGACGCGGCGCGCGCGGTCGGCTACCGCGGGGCGGGGACGATCGAGGGGCTGCTCCAGAACGGCGAGTATTTCTTCCTCGAGATGAACACCCGCGTGCAGGTCGAGCACTGCGTGACCGAGGAGACGACCGGCATCGACATCGTCGCCGAGGGCATCCACGTCGCCGCGGGCACGCCGCTGTCCTTCGCCCAGGCCGACGTCGAGCTGCGCGGGCACGCGATCGAGTGCCGCATCAACGCCGAGGACGCATCCAAGAACTTCGCTCCTGCGCCGGGGCGCATCGGCGAATACCGCGAGCCGGCGGGCCCGGGTGTGCGCGTCGACTCGGGCGTCGGGCCGGGCTCCGAGGTCTCGCCTATGTACGACCCGATGGTCGCGAAGCTCACCGTCTGGGGCCGCGACCGCGACGAGGCCACGCGCCGCATGCTTCGCGCGCTCGGCGAGTACCGGATCACCGAGCTCAAGACGCTGCTCCCCTTCCACCTCGCGCTGCTGGCGACCCGGCAGTGGGCCGAGGCCGAGACGTGCCGCGACCTCGTCGAGGACCGCGCGTGGCTCAAAGAGCTCGCCTTCCCCGCGCCCGAGGCCGCAGCCGAGGGAGACGACGAGGCGCCGCCGGTCGAGCACGACTACACCGTCGAGGTCTCGGGCCGGCGCTTCGAGGTCAAGGTCATCGGGCCGCCCGGAACGGCGGCCGCGCCGGTCAACGGCGCCGCGCCGGCGGCGGCCCCCAAGCCGAGGCGCCGCGAGCGGGCGGCCGGCGCCAAGGATGGCGGAGGGGCCGACGCCCTGACCTCGCCGATCCAGGGAACGGTGCTCAAGGTCGCCGTCGAGCAGGGCGCGAGCGTGGCGGAGGGCGCGCTCATCGCCGTCGTGGAGGCGATGAAGATGGAGAACGAGATCACCGCGCACAAGGCCGGCACCGTCGCCGAGCTGCCGATCTCGGTCGGAGCCTCCGTGGCCACCGGCGACACGCTCGCCGTCATCCAGTAGGGGCGCCCGTGGCGTCCCCACCGGTGTGGCTCGGCGCGCCCGGCGAGGCCGAGATCATCGCGCGGCTGCTCGTCGAGTTCCGCGACGAGATCGGGCGGGATTGGCCGTCGGCGAACGCGTTCCTCGCCGGCGTCGAGCGGCTCGTCGACGAGCGCGACACCGAGTACCTGCTCGGCGCGCCCGACGAGGACGCCGCCCCGGCCGGCGTGTGCCAGCTGCGCTTCCGCCATTCCCTGTGGGCCGCCTCGCAGGACTGCTGGCTCGAAGACCTCTACGTCCGCCCGGCCGCCCGCGGGAGAGGGATCGGCGAGGCGCTCGTGCAGGCCGCCGCCGGCCGCGCCCGCGAGCGCGGCTGCCGCCGCATCGAGCTCGACACCTCGGAGGCCAACGAGCCCGCGCTGCGGCTCTACGAGCGCTGCGGCTTCTCGGCCTCGAGCAAGAGCGAGCCGCCGGCGCGCGGGCTGCTGCTGGGGCGGGCGTTGGAGTGACGCGTAGCGCTCGCGGGGCGCCCCGCCGCTCCGATCCGGGCGCCCGAGGCCTACACCACCCGCAGCTCGAGGGTCACGCCGTCGGGGTCGCGGGCCACCGTCGCCCCGCTCTCGTCGCGCGTGACCTCGACGCCGGCCTCGCGCAGCCGCGCCGCCGTGGCCTCCACGGCGGCCTCGTCCGGCAGCGCGAGCGTGACGCGCTCCAGGCCCGGCGAGCCGGGTGGCGGCGGCGAGCCGCCGCGGCTCATCCACGTGTTCATCCCGATGTGGTGGTGGTATCCGCCGGCCGAGACGAAGGCGGCCTGGCCGTCCCATAGCGCCTGGATCTGCATCCCCAGGGCGCTCGACCAGAAGGCCACCGCCCGGTCGAGCTCTGAGACCTTGAGGTGGACGTGGCCCACGTCGACCCCGTCGGCGGTGGCGTCCCCGCCGCCCTCGGCCAGGAGGCCGTGGAGGTCGAGCGGTGCGGTGAACATGTCGACGCCCTCGCCGCTCGGCGGCCGCGGCCACGCCTCGCGGGCCCGGTCCCAGTAGAGCTCGACGCCGTTGCCCTCGGGGTCGTCGAGGTAGAGCGCCTCGCTCACGCCGTGGTCCGAGGCGCCGCTGAGGCGCCCGCCGGCGCCGGCAACGCGACGCAGCGCGTCGGCGAGGTCGGCGAGGGCCGGGTAGCGGATCGCCGTGTGGAACAGCCCCGTGGCGCGCCGGCCCGGCGGCGGCGCGCCGGCGCTCGCCTCCACCAGTCGCACGAGCGCGTGGCGGCCGTCGGCGCCCAGCGCGGCCGCCGCCCCGCTGGCGGGCGCCGGACCGAGGCCGAGGACGTCGCCGTAGAAGGCGCGAAGGCGCTCGACGTCCGCCGCGTTGAGGGTGACCGCGGCGATGTGGGCGCGCGGGTCGATGGGCGTCATGGGGCTCCCTCCGTCTGGCGGGCCGGTCGGCGCGTCATTCGCTCCCCTCCACCCGTCGCGCGTTGTCCGCGTGGATCGCCCGCTGGGACGGCGTGCGCCGGCTCTCGGGCAACGGTGCGCCGGCGCCGTCGCGCTCCAGGGCATCCAGGTAGGAGCTGTCCTCCTCGGCCAGGGCCAGGGCCTGGTCGCGGCCGATCGGCCCGCCGTGGCCGGGGACGATGGTCGCCGTCCGCGCGGCGAGCAGGGCCAGGCGCTCGAGCGTCGCGCGGTAGGTGTCGAGCGACCCGCCGGGCGACAACATGGGGATCTCCACCGGCGAGAGGTAGTCGCCGCACACCAGCACCCGCGCCCACGGCGCGAGCACGGCGATCCCGTCGGCGGTGTGGCCCTCTGCGGGATGGACCTCGAGCTCGTGTTCGCCGACCTCGACCCGGCCGGGGACGGGAAGCTCCTGGACGGCGCCCAGCGACAGGGGCCGCGGGCGCGTCACGTAGTGCTCCTCGTCGAAGGAGCGCAGCTCGCGCTGCGCCGCTCCGGGCTCGGCCGCGAGGCGGCGCGCCGAGGCGTCGCCGACGCCGAGCGGGGCCTCGGGGAAGGCGAGCGGACCGAGCAGGTGGTCCCAGTCGGCGTGCGTGGCGAGCAGGCCGACGACCGTGAAGCGGGCCTGGCCCAGGACGCCCGGCCACGCCTCGAGCTCGTCGGGCAGCACCGGCGAGTCGATGACGAACGCCTCCTCCGAGCCACCGCGCACAGCCGTGGACGTGGTCCGCCAGATCGAGCTCTGGACGACGACGACATCTGCGTCGACGCCCACGGCGCGCATCGCTTCCCTACGCCGCCCCGAGCAGCTTCGCGGCCTCGCGCAGGTTGGCGACCTCCGCGGTCGGCTTCTTCTGGCCCGGCTCGAGCTCCTCGCCGTGGCGGTTGACCCACACGACGGGAACCTTCAGCTTCAGGCACGGCTCCACGTCGTGGTGGTAGCTCGCGGCCACGTGGACCCACCCACGCTTGCCGCCCACGCGGCGCTCGCACTCCTTGAAGTGGGCGGGGTCGGGCTTGTAGGAGCGCACCTGCTGCGCGGTGACGACCAGGTCGAAGTCGATCGGGAGATGGCGCCGGGTCTGGCCCAGCAGCTTGTCGTCGATGTTGGAGAGCAGGCCGAGCTCGCGCTTCTTGGCGAGCTTCTCGAGCGTGGGGTTGGTCTCCTTGAAGGGCCGCCAGCGCTGGACGGAGTCGGGCAGGAAGCCCGAGCGAGAGGGCTCGAGCGGCCATCCGAGCTCCTTGGAGATCTGCACGGCCGTCCTGCGCAGCACCTCGGCGTAGAGCTCGTAGGAGCCGCCCTGGATGTCTTGCTCGGTCTTGTGGAAGAGGGCGATCAGCTCGTCGCGCTCGATGGTGAAGCCGTCGCGCTCGGCCTCGCGGCGGAACGCGTCGTAGACGCCCTCCTCCCAGTCGATGAGTGTCCCGTATACGTCGAAGGTGATGAACTTGATGTCCTTGGGAAGCGGCATAGAGGGTGGGCATTGTAGATTCCCGCCGCAGATGGACCTTCTCGAGTACCAGGGCAAGCAGCTTCTCGCCCGCCACGCCATCCCCGTGCCCGACGGGGACGTGGCCACGAGCGTCGAGGCGGCCGTCGCCGCGGCTGAGAAGATCGGCTTCCCGTGCGTGGTCAAGGCGCAGGTCCAGGTCGGGGGACGCGGCAAGGTCGGCGGCATCAAGGTGGCCAAGGACGCCGACGAGGCGCGGGCGCACGCGACGGCCATCCTGGGCATGGACATCCGCGGGCTCACGGTCCACGAGGTGTGGATCGAGGAGGCCTCGGACATCGCCAGCGAGTACTACGCCTCGATCGTCTTCGACCGCTCGGCGCGAGCCCCGCTCGTGCTGCTCTCGACCCAGGGCGGGATGGACATCGAGGAGGTCGCCGAGCGCGACCCCGGGGCCCTCGCCCGCCTCCACGTCGACCCGCTCATGGGCTTCCAGCAGTTCCACGGCCGGCGACTAGCCTTCGAGGCCGGGGTCGACGCCGACGTGGTGCGCGGCGTGGGGAACTTCCTCGGCCAGCTCTACCGGGCCTTCGTCGCCGAGGAGGCGATGCTCGTCGAGGTCAACCCGCTGATCGTCACCCAGGACCGGCGGATCCGAGCGCTCGACGCCAAGGTCACCCTCGACGACAACTCGTTCTTCCGCCACGCTGACAACGCGGCGCTTCGCAACCCGTCGGCCGAAGACCCACAGGAGCGGATGGCGCGCGAGAAGGACTTGACCTACGTCAAGCTCGACGGAGACATCGGCATCCTCGGCAACGGCGCGGGGCTCGTGATGTCCACGCTCGACGTCGTCGCCCGCGCGGGCGGGGCGCCGGCGAACTTCCTCGACGCGGGCGGGGGCTCCAAGGCGGAGGCGATCGTCGACGCCGTCGAGGTGATCCTCTCCGACGAGAAGGTCCGTGGGGTGCTCTTCAACATCTTCGGCGGCATCACCCGCTGCGACGAGGTCGCGCGCGGCCTCATCGAGGCCTTCGAGCGGGTCGACGTAAGCGTGCCCTTCGTGGTGCGCCTGGACGGGACCAACGACGAGGAGGGTCGCCGCCTGCTCGCCGAGGCCGGGCTCCCGAACGTCCACGTCGAGAAGACCATGCTCGGGGCGGCGGACCGCATCGTCGAGCTCGCGGCGCAGGGCGCCCCGGCATGAGCATCCTGGTCGGCGCCGAGACGAAGCTCGTGGTCTCCGGGCTGACCGGCCGTGAGGGGAGCTTCCACGCCGGCAACAACCGGCGCTACGGCACCGACGTGGTCGCGGGCGTGACGCCTGGCAAGGGCGGCCAGGACGTCGACGGCGTCCCGGTCTTCCACACCTTCCGCGCCGCGGTCGACGAGACCGGCGCCAACACCGCGATGGTCTTCGTCCCCTCGCCGTTCGCCGCCGACTCGGTGCTCGAGGCCGCCGAGGCCGGGATCGAGCTGGTGGTCTGCATCACCGAGGGCATCCCCGCCCACGACATGCTGCGCGTCTACACCCACCTGCGCCGCTCCTGCGCGACGCGGCTCATCGGCCCCAACTGCCCGGGCGTGCTCTCGCCCGGCAAGGCCAACGTCGGGATCATCCCCGCCTCGTTCTTCTCCGAGGGCAACGTCGGGGTCGTCTCGCGCTCGGGCACGCTGACCTACCAGATCGGCAACGAGATCGCCCAGCGCGGCTTCGGCAACTCGACGATCGTCGGCATCGGGGGCGACCCGATCGTCGGCTCGTCCTTCATCGACGTCATCGCGGAGTTCGAGCGCGACGAGCAGACCGAGCTCATCGTGATGTGCGGGGAGATCGGCGGCGACGAGGAGGAGCGCACCGCCGACTACATCGCCGAGAAGGTCTCCAAGCCGGTCGTCGGGTACATCGCCGGCTTCACGGCGCCTCCGGGCAAGACCATGGGCCACGCGGGCGCGATCGTCTCGGGGTCGCGCGGGACCGCGGCCGCCAAGGCGGAGGCGCTGGAGGCGCGCGGCGTCCGCGTGGGGCGCACCCCGACCGAGGTCGCGGAGATCGCCGTCGACATCCTCGGCGGCGTCCGCACCTAGCCCCGGGGCGCCGGCCGTGGAGGCCGCTCGCGACGCCCACGCGCTCCTGGCGGAGATGGGGCGCCTGCTGGGCGAGCTGGAGGACCTCCTGGGAGCCCCCGCCGCCGACCTCTCCGCCAGCCCGTTCTCGGCCCCGCCCCACCCGATCGCCGCCGACCTCTCCGCCAGCCCGTTCTCGGCCCCGCCCCACCCGATCGCCGCCGACCTCTCCGCCGGCCCGTTCTCGGCCCCGCCCCACCCGATCGCCGCCGACCTCTCGGCAGGCCCCTTCACGGCCACCGCCGAGGTCGAGCTCTTCGGCGCGCGGCTGCGCGCTCTGGCGGGCGTCGTCGACGTGGTGCATCGCGGGTTCGCCGGAGAGCGGGCGCTCTTCGAGGTGGACCTTGGGGTCCCTCGCTAGTCTCCGGTCGGTGAGCGCCGACGCCAAGCCCATCTCCTTGGCCCGCGGCGCCCCGTCGCTGGACATCGTCGACGCTCAGGGCCTCCGCGAGGCGGCCGACCGCGCCTTCACCACCGACCCGGCCGGCGCGTTCTCCTACGGGACGGCGATCGGCTACCCGCCGCTGCGGGCGTGGATCGCCGAGTCCCACGATGTCGCCCCCGAGCACGTGCTCGTCACCAACGGCTCGATGCAGGCGGACGCGTTCCTCTTCGACGAGCTGGTCGCACCCGGGGACGCGGTCATCGTCGAGAAGCCGACCTACGACCGCACGCTGCTCTCGCTGCGCGGGCGCGACGCCAACGTCGTTGCGGTGGACCTCGAGCCCGACGGCATCGACGTCGACGCCGTGGAGCGCCTGCTGAGCGACGGCCTGCGCCCGACGCTCGCGCACATCATCCCCAACTTCCAGAACCCGGCGGGCCACACCCTTTCCCGTTCGAAGCGGGAGGGGCTGCTCGCCCTGGCCGCCGAGTACGACTTCGTGGTCTTCGAGGACGATCCGTACGTGGCCCTGCGCTTCGAGGGCGAGACGCTGCCCCGCATGCTCGAGCTCGACGGGGGCGCGGGGCGCGTCGTCTACGCCTCCTCGTTCTCGAAGACCGTGTGCCCCGGGATCCGCGTCGGGTACCTCGTCGGTGACCCCGAGCTGATCGACCGGATCCGCGTGCGGGCGACCAACACCTACATCTCGCCGAGCATGGTGAGCCAGTCCATCGTCAACGAGTTCTGCCGCTCGGGCGCCATCGAGCGGTCGATCGAGACGGTGCGCGCCGCGCTGCGCGAGCGCGCGGCCGCGCTCGCCGGCGCGCTGACCCGCGAGCTGCCCGAGGCGCGGTTCGTGCCGCCCCAGGGCGGCTACTTCCTGTGGGTCGAGCTGCCCGAGGGCACCGACGTCGACCGGGTCTTCGACGAGGCCAAGGCCCGCGGGGTCGCGATCGTCAAGGGCACGGACTTCCTGCTCGAGGGGGGCGAGAACACCATGCGCCTCGCCTATTCGGGTGTGACGGTCGAGCAGATCGACGAGGGCGTGACCCGCCTCGCCGAGGCCGTGCGCGCGGCGAGCGGCGTCACGGCGTAGTCGGCCGGCGGGTCGAAGCGGGCCCGCGCGCCGGCTCAGCGCCCGTAGCGGTCCTTGCCGAGCACGAGCTGCTCGGGCAGGGCCGTGCGCGGCGGAGGCGAGGGATCGGCCTGCACGGCGACCGTCTCGGCGACGCTGCGGGTCACGGTCGCCTCGGCCCCCTCCAGGGCGACGCTGACCTCTTCCTCGCCCGAGTGCGTGACCTCGCCCTCGAGGCCGGGCGCGAGGCCCGAGCCCTTGAGGTAGTGCAGGAGGTCCTCCGCCTCGTTCTCGAAGCGCAGCACGCGCACGCGGGCGCCCTCGGCGACGTCGGCGAGCGGGACGCCCTCGATGCGGTTGCCCGGGCGGATCGGGTGCCCGTGCGGGCACGTCGCGGCGTCGCCGACCGACGAGCGGACGTAGGCC
Organism: uncultured Actinomycetes bacterium; assembly: GCA_963728925.1. Taxonomy (GTDB): domain Bacteria; phylum Actinomycetota; class Thermoleophilia; order Solirubrobacterales; family Solirubrobacteraceae; genus JBBPZA01. Next base: position 106,346 of record CAVSMB010000004.1, read on the forward strand.
TCGAAGCGCGGCGACATCGCGTGCTCGAGGTGCTCGGCCTCCTCGTGGACGTCGTCCCACGGGACGCCGACCACGTCGGTCAGGAAGCGCTCGATCAGGCGATGGCGGCTGACCACCGACTCGGCGTGCTCGCGACCGGATTCCGTGAAGCGGATGGCCTTGTCGGCGTCGCGCGTGATGTAGCCGTCGCGCTCCAGGCGGCCGACCATCTCGTGGACGGTCGGCGCGGAGAGCTGCATGGCCCGCGCCACGTTGGCGCCGGTCATCGGCAGTCCCGCCTCCTGGAGCCAGAAGAGGGTCTGCAGATACTCCTCCTCGGCTTCGGTGGCGTGCTCGGTACCCATCTGATGATCGTAGCCGCCGACAGGGGGCTACGATCGCGCGCGTGGACATCGGGGCGCACACCCGCGCTCGTGACTGGGGCCTCGCGCGGGATCGGGCGCGCCCTGGCGCAGGCGCTCGCCGCCCGCCTCCTGGGGATCGCCCACGGCGTCAGCCCGAAGCTCGCCGACCGCCTCCTGCGCGCGCTGCGCGGCTGGACCGCCGCGCCGCGGGCCGACTAGCGGCCCCCGGTCGCGACCCGAGCCGCCCGGCGAGGTCGAGGACGAGGCTCCGCGCGATGGACACGAGCTCGCGAGAGGCGGGCGACAGCGACGCCCCGCGGCGCGTGATGAAGGCGAAGTCGTTGAAGAGCGGCTCGGCGAAGGACACGGTGGAGAGCTCGGTGGGGAAGTCGGGCCCGGTGGCGACGAGCTCGTCGACGATCGTGTCGGCCACTCCCCGCGCCGCAGTCTGCAGCGCTGCCATCAGGTGCTCGACCTCGACGCGCGGCTCGATCTTGAGGCCGCGCCGCTGCGCCCGCTCGAGGAGCAGGCGACGGGTCGGGTCGCTCCAGCCGTAGCGCGCGTCGTAGAGCACCGTCGGGCGACGCGCGAACTCCTCGATCGTCACCGGCTCGCGCACGTTGGCGGGATGGGCGCTCGTGTAGAGCACCTCGCCCCGCAGCGCGGGCTCGACGTCGAGCCCAGCGTCGTCGACCGGCAGGACGATGAGCCCGGCCTCCAAGCGCCCGTTGCGCACGGCGTCGGCGACCTCGAGCGAGTTCTGGCCGACGACCCGCAGGGCCACGCCTGGGAAGCGCTCGGTGAAGCGCGCCACGAGGTCGGCGAGGCCGTAGTAGGGGGCGTCGCCGAAGGTGCCGAAGCTCGCCGTGCCGCCGCGCAGCTCGCGCACGCCGGCGATGGCTGCGCGGGCGTCGCCCGCGCCGGCGAGCAGCCGCTCGGCGTGGGGACGCAGCTCGTGGGCCGCCTCGGTCGGCTCGAGCCCCCGCCCGACGCGCACGAACAGCGCGACCCCCAGCTCTGCCTCCAGCCGGCGCACCTGGTCGGACAACGAGGGCTGCGCCATGTGCAGGGCGTCCGCCCCGGCGCTGAACGAGCCGTGCTCGAACGCCGCGAGGAAGTAGGTGAGCTGCTGCAAGGTCATAGGCTGAGCCTTTGGTTCGTCTAGTCATCCAAGGCTACCGCTTGAAGGGCTCTGGGCGTAATGTGACGACCATGCTCGAGATCACCGCCGCCGTCCTGTTCCCGCTCGCCGTGTTCGCCGTGTTGGCCGTCCTCGCCTGGCTCGCGCTGCAGTTCGGTGCCGAGTCGCGCCCGGGGTTCGACGAGCGCCCCGAGGATCGGCGCTTCGGCAGCCTGCGCTGAGGGGCCGCTCAGGGCACGCTGTACTAGCATCGCCCCCTCTTGGCGCTTCCGCTCTCCCCGCCCGTCCTCCCCCAGCTCGCCCGCTCGAAGGTCGCTCTCCCGGAGGGCGAGAACTGGGCCTATGAGCCCAAGTGGGACGGCTTCCGTGCGATCGCCTTCGTCGACGGCGACGAGGTGACGCTGCAGTCGCGCAACGGCCGGCCGCTGACCCGCTACTTCCCCGAGCTCCGCTTCGACCCCGGGCGCTACGTGCTCGACGGCGAGATCGTCGTGGTGGGCGACGACGGCGAGCCCGACTTCGACGTGCTGGGCCAGCGCATCCACCCGGCGGCGTCGCGCATCGAGCGGCTCGCGACCGAGACGCCGGCCAAGTACGTCGCCTTCGACCTCCTCGCGAGCGGAGACGAGCTCCTGCTCGAGCAGCCCTACGCGACGCGGCGCGAGAAGCTCGAGCGGCTGGTGGCCGACCCCGTCGAGCTCACGCCCTTCACACGCGAGATCGCCGAGGCCGAGCCCTGGCTGCGGGGTGCCGAGGGCGTCGTGGCGAAGGAGCTCGACGCGCCCTACCTCCCGGGCGAGCGGCGCGGGATGGTGAAGATCAAGCGCGTGCGGACCATCGATGCCGTCGTGATGGGCTGGCGGCCGGGCAAGGCGCCCGACACCGTGGGCTCGCTGATCCTCGGTCTGTACGCCGGCGAGGACCTGCACGTCGTCGGCCACACCTCGGGCTTCACCGCGAAGCAGAAGCGCGAGCTCGTGCGCCGGCTGGCGCCGTATGAGACCGGCAAGCGGGGCACGGCCGACCCGAGCCGCTGGGCCGCCGACCGCGAGCTCGAGTGGATCGAGCTGCGCCCCGAGCTCGTCGTCGAGATCACCTTCGACCACGTCTCGGGCGGACGCATTCGCCACGGGGCGAAGGTCGTGCGCTGGCGCGAGGACAAGCCGCCCGCGGAGTGCGTGGTCGCCCAGCTCGACGCCTGAGCGTGCGGCTGCGCCGGGCCGGCCCGTCCGACGCGAAGCTCCTGACCCGGCGCCCGAGCTCGCCCACCTCTGGCAGCTCTTCGTCCGCCCGCCGCACTGGGGCAGTGGCCTCGCGACACGCCTCCACGCCCTCGCCGTCGAGGCGGCGACGAACCAGGGCTACACGATGATGCGCCTCCACACGCCGTCCGGCCAGGCGCGTGCCCGTCGCTTCTACGAGCGTGAGGGCTGGCAGGCGGCGGGGGCGCACGCCGCCGACGCCGTGCTCGGGCTGGAGACGGTCGAGTACCGCCGGCGCCTGCCCTGAGTCGGATGCACGGCCCGACCACCGGTCGACCCCTCGGAGCCTGCCCGAGCCGCGGGCGCCGCCTACTCCTCGAACTCCTCGGGCCGGCCCTGACCGGTGCGCGGTGCGCGGGCGTCGCGCGGGCGCCTCGGGCCCTGGGGTCCGGCGGGGCCGCCGGGCTGGGGGTCGCCGGCGCGGCCCCGCTGACTCGGGCGGTCGGCGTCGCGGCTGGGCTGGACGCGCTTGGGCTCGCCGCGCTGCTTGGAGAAGTGCGGCGGCCACGGCGCGTCGCCCAAGCCCTCGGACTCGTCGCGATCGGCGAGCTCGAGCAGCGCGCCGAGCGAGCCGGGCGCATCGTCGATCGTCGCCGCCGGGTCGGCGTCCTCGCGCAGGCGCTGCGGGACGGTGTCGAGGCGCAGGTCGCCCGCTTCGACGTCCGGCACCTCGCCCCACTCCAGGAAGGTCGAGACACGAGCGTCGGGAGTCGGGCGCACCGAGTAGCCGGAGGCGATCGTGCGGTCGCGCGCGTTCTGGTTGTAGTCGACGAACACCCCATGGCGCTCCTCCTTCCACCACTTGCTGGTCGCCAGCTCGGGGACGCGGCGCTCGACCTCCCGCGCGAGCGCGAGCGCGGCGCGGCGCACGCCGAGGAAGTCCCAGCGCGGCTCGATGCGCACGTAGACGTGGATCCCCCGCGAGCCCGAGGTCTTCGGGTAGCCGCGCAGCGCGTGATCGGCCAGCACGTCGCGAACGACCATGGCGACCAGCCGCACGTCGTCCCATCCCGCCTCGGGAGTGGGGTCGAGGTCGACGCGCAGCTCGTCGGGATGGTCGAGGTCCGCGCGCCGCGCGGGCCACGGGTTGAAGTCGATCACCCCGAGGTTGACCGCCCACACGAGGTGGGCGGCGTCGTTGGCCACGAGCTCCTCGGCGGTGCGCCCGCTCGGGAAGGCCACCGTGGCCGTCTGGAGCCACTCGGGGATCTTCTGCGGGACGCGCTTCTGCCAGATCGGCTCCTCCTCGATCCCGTTGACGAAGCGCTTCATCACCGTCGGGCGGTCCCGCAGCTGGCGCACGGTGGCGTCGCCGACGTCGAGGTAGTAGCGCGCGAGGTCGAGCTTCGTCCAGCCCGGCTTCGGGAAGTAGACCTTGCCCGGATTGGAGAGGCGGATCTCGCGGCCGGCCGCCTCGAGGATGATGTACGGGCCCTTGGCCATCTCGACCCCCATGATCGACGACCGCCCCGTCCTCTGCGCGCCCGACTCCTTCAAGGGCACCTTCCGCGCCGCCGAAGTGGCGGGCGCGATGGTGCGCGGGGCCCAGGCCGCGGGGCGAAAGGGCGAGCCGCTGCCCGTCGCCGACGGCGGCGAGGGGACGATGGAGGCGCTGCTGCTCGCCCTGGGCGGCGAGACCGCCGCCGCCGAGGTCTCGGACCCGCTCGGCCGCCCCGTTCGCGCGGCCTTCGCGCTGCTCGACGACGGCGTCACCGCGGTGGTCGAGATGGCCCAGGCGTCCGGGCTCACGCTGGTCGCGGAGGAGGAGCGCGACGCCGAGGCGGCGAGCACGGCGGGTACCGGCGAGCTCATCCTCGCGGCGCTCGAGGCCGGCGCCGGCGAGGTCGTCGTCGCCGTCGGCGGCAGCGCGACGACCGACGGAGGTTCGGGAGCGGTCGAGGCCGTCGAGGCGGGCGGGGGACTGGGCGGCGCGCGGCTGGTGGTGGTGTGCGACGTGCGCACGCCGTTCGAACGCGCCGCCAAGGTCTTCGGCCCGCAGAAGGGCGCCGACGCGGCCGCCGTCCGGCGCCTCACTGCGCGCTTGGTGGAGCTCGCGCAGCGGCTTCCGCGCGATCCCCGCGGCGTGCCGATGAGCGGTTGCGCGGGCGGGCTCTCGGGCGGGCTGTGGGCGGCCTTCGGGGCGACCCTCGTGCCCGGAGCCGGCTTCGTGCTCGACGCCCTGCGCTTCGACGAGCGCATGCGCGGCGCGCACTTCGTCCTGACCGGCGAAGGGAAGATCGACGCGCAGACCGTCGAGGGCAAGATTGCCGGCGAGGTGGCCGTGCGCTGCCGCCAGGCCGGGGTGCCCTGCCACGCGATCGTCGGCGCCAACGACCTCGACGCCTTCGGGCAGCGGCTGCTCGACATCGAGCTGATCGAGGAGGCCTCGACGCTCGCGGAGATCGAAGCGGCGGCGGAGAGGATCGCGGCGGTGGAGTGACGCCGGCGCTCGGCCGGCCGCGCTTGCGGGCTCGCGTGAAGTGACGCCGGCGCGCAGCGGGCCCCGCCCACTAGGCTGCGCGCGCTGTGCCGGAGCGCTTCCATCTCCCCGAGCCGGGCCGCCGCCGAGCCGTGGTCGTCGGCGCGGGCTCGTTCGGGACCGCAGTCGGCGTGCTCCTCGCCCGCGGCGGCATGCGGACGACGCTGCAGGCGCGCACCGAGGAGCAGGCCCGCACGCTCGACGACGCGCGCGAGAACCGCGAGTACCTTCCGGGGGTCGCCTTCCCCCGCGAGCTTCGGGTCGAGACCGTCGAGGCCGGGCTCGCCCGCGCCGACCTCGTCTTCCTCGGCGTGCCCTCGCGCGGCCTGGACGAGGTGATCGCCGGCCTGGAGACTGCCGGGCTGCCGCCGCGCGCGGCGATCGTCTCGCTGGCCAAGGGGCTCGTGCCGCCCGTGGGCATCGCGCCGACGGTGATGCTTCGCGGCCGCTACGTCGACCATCGCGTCGCGTGCGTCGGCGGGCCGGCCCACGCGCAGGAGATGGTCAGCGCGGGCGCCGGGCTCGTCGCCGCCTCCACGAGCGAGCGCCTCGCTCGCACGATCGCCGACGTGTTCGAGCGTGCAGGCGTCGTGTGCGAGGTGTCCAACGATCCCGTCGGGGTCGAGCTCGCCGGTGTCGCCAAGAACGCCGCCGCGCTCGCCTCGGGCGCCACCGAGGGCCAGGGCCTCAACGCCGCGGGCGCCGCCGCCGGCCACATCTTCGCCGAGGTGTGGCGCTTCGCCGACTCCCTCGGCGCCCGCCCGGAGTCGCTCATCGGGCTCGCCGGCACGGGTGACCTCGTCGCCACTGCGCTGGCCCCGCAGAGCCGCAACCGCCGCGCGGGCGCGCTCCTGGCCGCCGGCGTTCCCACCGCGGAGATCCCGGCCCGCATCGGCCAGGCCGTCGAGGCGCTGGAGTCGGTCCCGCTCCTCGCCCACGCCTTCGATCGCGCAGGAATCGAGGCGCCGGTCACCGCCGCGCTGGCACGCCTGATCTCGGGCGAGCTGCCGCTCGACGAGTGGGTCGCGCTCGTCCGCACCACGGTCCCCCCGCCGGCGCGCTGGCGCGGCGGCGGAGGGTTCTGGCGGCGGCTGTGGGCGCGCCTGCGCGGGCGGCGCGCCGCCTAGCGCCGCCCCGCCAGCGTCGTGACCACCGCCTCGTAGACCCCCTCCCCGTGGGACGCCTCGGCGACGCGCACGTTCGGGTGCGCGGCGATGGCGTCGCGCAGGGTCGGGTCGCGCTCCAGGGCGTTGGCGACCAGCCAGAAGGTCCCCACTGCGCCCGCCGCGCCCATGTCCTCGCGCGAGTCCCCGACCGCGATGCACTCGTCGCGCTCGTAGCCGCGCGCCTGCATGTGGCGCGCGACGGCACGGGCCTTGGAGGCCGCGGCCGGGACGAGGTGGTAGGCCCGCGTCTGGTCGAGGCCGGTGAGGTACTCGCGCCCCGCGACGTTGCCGTTGTCGACCAGGCGCAGGTGCCCGAGGTCGTGCTCGGCGAGCAGCCCGTCGGCCTCCATGGCGTCGACGAGCCCGCGGAAGAGGTGGGAGACCTCACGGTCGACGTGCCAGGGGGCGTGGTACTCCAGGCGCCCGGCGTAACGGTCGAGCAGCAGCCCCGGCGCGCCCGACGCGGTGATCTGCTCGAAGATCGTCGCCTGGTCGGTCGGCAGCAGGTCTCCGGTCAGCCACTCGAGCTCGCCGTCGAGCACGAGCCCGGCTCCCGCCTCGAAGATGTAGGAGCGCTGGCCGATGAGGCGTGCGTCCTCGAAGACCTGGGCGCGCCGGCGCCCGGAGTAGAGCACGACCTCAGCCTCGGCGCGGTCGCACGCCTCCAGGGCACGCACGCCGAGCGGCGTGAAGCGCCCCTCGCCGTCGTGGACGAGCGAGGCGCCCCGTCCCAGCAGGGTGCCGTCGAGGTCGCAGTAGACGGCGCGCAGGCTCACGCCGCCGCGCGCACGGAAGCCATGGGCGGCCGCTCGACGAGGTCCAGCTCGGGCCGCTCCCCCGCGAGCCGGCCTTCGGCGTCGAGGCGGCTCGCGACCGCCTCGAGCACCTCGCGGGCCATGGGACGCAGGGCGGCGAGGGTCTGGTGGCGATTCTGGCGGACGTCGAGGTCGACCTGGGCGAGCGCGTCGAGGCCCACCACCCGGTAGACGTCGAGCAGCATCTGCGTCTCGATCGCGTAGCCGGTCGCGAAGGGGATCCGCGCCAGCAGCTCGCGCCGCGCGGCGAACTCACCGGCCAGGGGCTGGCGCACCTCTGCGAGCTCGGGCCAGAAGAGGGCGAGCGCGGGTCGCGCGGTCAGCTCGGTCACGCGGCCGCCGCCGTCGGGCAGCGTGACCTCGCCGAGCCGGAAGGGGCGGCGGTAGAAGGCCTTGACGAAGTGCACCGTCGGGTCGCTGAGCAACGGGCCGAGCAGGCCGCAGGCGAAGTGGGGGCCGAAGGCCTCCGAGTCCGCATCGAGGTAGCAGACGACGTCGCCGCGCAACACCGACAGCGCCCGCCACATGGCGTCGCCCTTGCCGCGCGGGGCGCCGAACTCGCGCACCAGCGCCGCCTCCTGGTGAACCTCGGCGCCCGCCCGCTCGGCCAGCGCGGCGGTCCCGTCCCGCGAGGCCGCGTCGACGACCACGACGTGGTCGATCACGCCCCTCTCGCGCAGGCGAACGAGGTCGCGCACGATCGGCTCGATCGTGGCGGCGACCTCCTTGGCCGGAAGGCACACCGACACGCTCTCGCTGCGCCGCTCCGCGAGCAGCCCGGGCGAGAACTCCGCGTGATGGTGGGTCCGGCGGCGCGCCCAGTCCTGCGCGACGGTCATCTGGGCGCGAGGGTAGCGCACGCAGCGTGCGCGATCGGGACACGCGCGGCGACGGCCGGCGTTCCGGGGCGCCGCACGCAGCATGCGGGATCTCGCCGCGCGCAGCGACGGTCCCCGCCTCGGGGGCGCTCTAGCATCAGCGCGGTGACCGTGACCCGCGACGTCGAGCCCTGGGAGGCGCTGCTCGACAAGGCCCGAGGGGACGGCCGGCTCGTCGCCGAGGCTCGCGGCCCGGCCCGCGAGGCCACCCTCGCCGACCTGCCCGCCGACCTGCATCCGGACGTTCTCGCCGCGCTGCGCCGGGCCGGCATCGAGCGCCTTTACGACCATCAGCGCGAGGCGCTGGACGCCGCGACCGCCGGCCCGACGATCGTCACGACCGGGACGGCTTCCGGGAAATCGCTCTGCTTCAACCTCCCGACCCTCGACGTCCTGTGCTCGGACGCCAAGGCCCGCGCGCTCTACCTCTACCCCACCAAGGCGCTCGCCCAGGACCAGGCCCGCGCGCTCCACGCCCTCGGCCTCAAGCGCGTGCGCCCCGCGATCTACGACGGCGACACCCCGCGCTCCGAGCGCGGCGCCGTCCGCCGCCGCGCCAACGTCGTCCTCACCAATCCCGACATGCTCCACGTCGGGATCCTCCCCAACCACCGCGCGTGGGCCGACCTCTTCGCGAACCTCGCCGTCGTCGTGGTCGACGAGGCCCACGTGTACCGCGGCGTCTTCGGCTCGCACGTGGCCAACGTGCTGCGGCGCCTGCGGCGCGTTGCCAACGGCTACGGGACCGAGCCGCGGATCCTCCTCGCCTCGGCGACGATCGCCAACCCGGTCGAGCTCGCCGAGCGGCTGACCGGGCTGGAGGAGATCGCGCTCGTCGACCGCGACGGCTCGCCCTGCGCCGTGCGCAAGACGGCGATCTGGAACCCGCCGCTGCTCGACGAGGAGCTCGGCACGCGGCGCTCGGCGCTCGCCGAGGCGGCCGACCTGCTCGCCGACCTCGTGGCCGGCGGCGCGCGCACGATCTGCTTCATCAAGTCGCGCAAGGCCGTCGAGCTCATCGCCCGCACCGCGGCGGCGCGGCTGCGGGCCGACGGCGAGGCGGCGCTCGCCGACCGCATCGCGCCCTACCGCGGCGGCTACACGCCCGGGCAGCGCCGCGAGCTCGAGCGAGCCCTCGTCGAGGGCGACCTGCTCGGGGTCGTCGCCACCGACGCGCTCGAGCTCGGGATCGACATCGGCGCCCTGGACGCGGCGATCTGCGTGACCTTCCCGGGGACCGTCGCTTCGCTGCGCCAGATGTGGGGGCGCGCCGGGCGCCGGGGGCGCGGGCTGCAGGTCTACGTCGCCGGCGAGGACGCGCTGGACCAGTTCTTCTGCCGGCACCCCGACGAGTTCCTCGACCGGCCGGTCGAGGCGGCCATCCTCGACCACGAGAACGAACAGATCCACCTCGCGCACCTCCTCTGCGCGGCGCACGAGGGCCCGCTCTCAGAGGCCGATGCGCAGCCGCTCGGGCCGCGCTGGCGAGCCTACGCCGAGCGCCTCGTCGCCGCGGGAGAGCTGCGCGAGCGCGGCGGGCGCTTCTCGCTGCGCCGGCCCGAGGAGTACCCGGCCGCGCGCGTGTCGCTGCGCTCGGCGTCCTCCGAGACCTTCGCGGTGATCGACGCCGCCTCGGGCGAGGTCATCGGGACGCTGGAGGGCTCGCGCGCGTACAGCGCCGCCCACGACGGCGCGATCTACCTGCACATGGGGCGCAGCTACGAAGTGGAGCGGCTCGACCTCCACGAGCGCCGCGCGCTCGTGCGCGCCTTCGAGGGCAATTGGTACACGCAGCCGCGCCGCGAGACCGACACGTGGATCGAGGGCCTGCTGGACCGTCGCGAGGTGCTGGGCGTCACGCTGTCCTTCGGTCGCGTCAGCGTCACCGAGCAGGTGCTCGGCTACCAGCGCAAGGCGCTCTCCGACCACGAGACGATCGACTTCACCGCGCTCGACCTCCCCGCCTCCACCTTCGAGACCCAGGCACTGTGGTATGAGCTGCCGCCGACGGTGACCGGGTCCTCGGTGCCGGTGGACGCGCTGCTCGGAGCGCTCCATGCGACCGAGCACGCGCAGATCGCGGTGCTCCCGCTGCTCGCCATGTGCGACCGCTGGGACATCGGCGGCCTCTCGACCAACCTGCACCCCCAGACGAGCGGGCCGACGATCTTCATCTACGACGGGCACCCGGGCGGCGTGGGGATCACCCGCCAGGGCTTCCGCGAGTTCGGCGCGCTCGTCCAGGACGCGCAGCGTCTGATCGCCGAGTGCCCGTGCCGCTCGGGCTGCCCGTCGTGCGTGCAGTCGCCCAAGTGCGGCAACCTCAACGAGCCGCTCGCCAAGGGAGGCGCGCGCGAGCTGCTCGAGCGGATGCTCGCCGCTCAGCGGCCCACGGCCTGACCGCCCGCTACGACGCGCGCCGGCGCAGCGCGATCCCGGTGAGGATCTCCCGGACGGTGCGGTCAGCGACGAGCGCGGTGACGTCGCGTCCGCCGACGTTCTCGGGCAGGACCTCGACCACGTCGGCGCCGACGATCTGGAGCGAGGCCGCCAGCTCTTGGCAGGCCCACAGCAGGTCGATCGGCGTCATGCCACCCGGCTCGGGAGTGCCCGTACCCGGCGCGAAGGCGGGGTCGAGAACATCGACGTCGACCGACAGGAACACGGGCCCCTCGCCGAGGGCGCGGACGGCGTCGGCGACGACGGGGCGGATGCCGCGGTCGCGGACGTCGTGCATGAAGTACGAGACGATGCCGCGCTCGCGCTGCCAGCTCCACACGTCCTCCCCCGGCGAGTAGCCGCGCAGCCCGATCTGCACGTAGCGGGCCGGGTCGACGTGCCCGGCCTCCACGAGCCGGAACATCGGCGTCCCGTGCGAGAGCGTCGCGCCGAAGACCTCGCGCCAGGTGTCGGAGTGGGTGTCGAAGTGCGCGAGCCCGACCGGGCCGTGCACGGCGGCGCACGCGCGGATCTCGGGCTCGGCGATCGAGTGGTCGCCGCCCAGCACGATCGGGATCGCGCCCGCGGCGAGCACGGCCCCGACCGTCTCCTCGATCGCCCGGTGCGAGCGCACCGGCTCGGCGGGGACCACCGGCGCGTCGCCGAAGTCGACGACGCGCAGCGCGTCGCGCAGCGCATCGACCCTCGCCTCGAGGTGCGGCCCGGGAGGGCAGCTCGCGGCGCGGATCGCCCGCGGGCCGAAGCGGGCGCCGGGCCGGTCGGAGACCAGGTCGTCGGTCGGGGCGCCCACGATGGCGGCGTCGGCGCCCACGAGCTCCGCGGGATCCTCGGTGTAGGGCAGCCCCGCGTAGGTCAGCAGCCCCGCGTAGTCGGGCTTCTCGCCGTACTGCGCCCAGCGGTCCAGGGGATCGATCACCGCGGCACCCACCCTACCCGCGGCTTGTCCGAGGGCTAGAGCGCGTCGCTCTTCGCCACGCCGCCGCGGCGCCAGTACACGTACTGTGTGTCGACGCTCGAGCCCTCGGGCGTCACGTCGGGGCTGTGGACGATGGCCAGCGAGCCGGCCTCGACGTCGGCGCCCGCGTCGAGCACCTGCGTGCCGGTCCGCGTGACCTTGCGGACCTCGTACGGGGCTGTCGGGCCGGTGCCGACGCGCGTGATGTAGGCGAAGTCACCACGCCGCGAGGCGAGCACGAGCCTGGCGACGCCGCCCGGGCCGGGATCCAGCTCGTGCACGAGCCGGCCGGTGCGCAGGGAGCCGACGCGGATCCGGCGGCTGCACGGCGTCGGGCCGCTGGGCGGCTGCGCGGGGCAGTTGTCGACCGCGTAGGCGAAGTAGGGGCCGTTCACCGCGATCGCCCCGATGGAGCGCAGGGCAGGCGAGCGGAAGTCGGGGTCGTCGCAGCCCGGGCCGCACTGCAGGCTCTGCGAGATCCCGAAGCTCGTGACCCGGCCGTTGCGGAACGAGCAGGCCGACACGCGCTGCTGGGCGACGATGTCGGAGATGAAGCGGCGCCCGCCGGTCAGGATCATCCCCTGCTCGGCGACGACAAGCGGCCCGCCGCGCGACTGGCTGAAGGAGCCGGGGACGCAGCGCGTGGTTGCGGCCGAGGCGGGGGATGCGGCGAGAGCGGCGGCGGCGAGGACGGCGCCGGCGAGGAGGATCGTGCGAAGACGGGTCATGCCACTGCAACACGCACGCGGCCGGGGAAGTCGCGCCGGGCCGATCGCGCGGGCTCCCGCCGGTCGCGCCGGGCCGATCGCGCAGCCCTGCGGCAGCTTTCTTGCGCCGAAGCTGCGCAACCAGTGCGGGGTGGGCGCGGTTGGAGGGGCAGGCCCGAACGTGCCCCCATGTCTCGCCTCCTCGCCCTCACCTGCGCGCTGCTCCTGGCCTGCTCGCCGGCCGCTCTGGCCGACAGCGGCGGGCCGGGGGTGCGGACCGGCGGGTCGGTGGCCGCCAGCCCCAAGGCCGGCGGGACGCGCTACGGCGTCGGCACCGCGGCGGAGCGAGCCGCCGCCCGAGCGAAGCGCCAGGCAGCAGTCAAGCGCGCTCGCGAGCGGGCCGCCCGGGCGCGCGAGCGCGCCGCGGAGGTCCGCCGGCGGCGCGAGGCGGCGCGCGGAGACGGCGTCTTCCCGGTCCGGGGCGGTGACTGGTCCTACGGCGACCGCTTCGGCGTCCCGCGGCCGGGCGGCCGCACGCACATGGGCCAGGACATCCCCGCTCCCGAGGGGACGCTGCTCGTCTCGCCGCGCGCCGGGAGGGTCGCGAGCCGCGGCTTCCAGGCCGGCGGGGCCGGCAACTACCTCGTGGTCAGGGACGCCGCGCGTGACATGAGCTACGTGTTCATGCACCTCGTGAGCGGCTCACAGCGCGTCGGCGAGGGCGACCGTGTCGGCCGCGGCGAGCAGATCGCCCGCGTCGGCTCGACCGGCGACGCCACGGGCCCGCACCTGCACTTCGAGGTGTGGATCGGCCCGTGGCAGGCCGGCGGCCGCGCGGTCGACCCCCTGCCGTACCTCAGGCGGTGGCAAGGCCGCTAACCCATAGGATCGCGCGCGTGGCGGGCCAAGACCTGAGACCGAGCGAGGCCTTTCCCGGCGTGTGGGTCGGCGAGGACGTCGAGATCGGCGAGGGAACCGTCATCGCCCCCACCGTGGTCATCCACGCCGGCACGCTCATCGGGGCGGGGTGCACGGTGGAGAGCGGCACGACGCTCGGCAAGGTCCCGCGCCTGGGCCGCCGCTCGTCCGCGCCCCGCGAGGCGCCCCCGCCGCTGACCCTCGCCGACGAGGTCTCCGTCGGCGCCGGCACGGTCGTCTTCGCCGGCGCGAGCGTCGGCCCCCGGACGATCCTCGGCGACCAGTCCTACGTGCGCGAGCGAAGCGTGATCGGCGCGGACTCCGTCGTGGGGCGCGGCAGCGTGGTCGACAACGACGTGCGAATCGGCGATCGCGTCCGCATCCAGACGCTCGTCTACCTGACCTCGCTCAGCGTCGTCGAGGACGACGTGTTCGTCGGACCCGGTGCCCTGACGACCAACGACGACACCATGGCCCGAGGCACCCGCGAGGACCTCCGCGGCGCGGTCTTGCGACGGGCTTGCCGGATCGGCGGCGGCGCAGTGCTCGTGCCGGGGGTCGAGGTGGGCGAGGAGGCCTACGTCGCGGCGGGGGCGATCGTCACGGGCGACGTGCCGCCCGGTCAGGTCGTCATGGGGGTGCCGGCGCGCGTGCGCCGCGCCGTTCCACACCCGGATCTGCTGGACGGCTGACCGCCCGCGGGCGCACGCCCGACGGGCGGGCCGCCTCGAGAGCCAGGCGGCCGGCCGCTTCCCCGGCGACCCGCTAGGCGAAGCGCACGACCGAGTCGCCGTTGAGCAGCCACGGGTAGATCTGCGCGTTGGAGGCCAGCGCGAGGCCCGGCGTCTCCGGCCACACCGGGGCCACGCGGCGCCCCGCGCCGAGCGGGTGCACGGGCTCGACGAGCCGCGCCCGCTGGACGGTCCAGTCCACCACGTCATCCTCGGTGAAGTCGGGGGCCATGCGCGCGAGCTGGGCCTTGAAGCGCTCGTAGACCGAGCGGTCGTCCTCGCGCTGCTCGGGCGCGTCGGGCGCGCAGTCGCGCGGCAGGTAGACGAGGTGGTGGCCGCCCGTATGCTCGGTTCCCGTCACTTGGGTGGTCTCCACCGCCGAGGTGATCGGCGTCGGCTCGCAGATGTTCACCGCGTAGTAGGGCAGCAGCGAGCGCCGCGTCTTGAGCACCGCGCACACCACGCCGAGCCAGCGCTTGGGGTAGCGGTCGGTCAGCGGGGCCAGCTCCTCGGGGAGCAGGCGCTCCAGCGCCGGCGGCTGCAGGGTGGCGACGGTGAGGTCGAAGCGCTCGTCCTCCCCGCCGACGCGCACGCCGGCCACGCGGTCGCCGTCGAGGACGAGGCCCTCGACGGGGGCGCCGGCGCGCGTCTGCACCCCGAGCTCCCGCGCGCGGCCCACGACCGCGTCGATGAGGCGCTGGTGACCGCCGACGAGATGGCCGAAGCGCTCACCGCCCGCGCCCTTCTCACGGGCGCCGGACATGCGCCGCGTGCGCGCCCAGAGATACGTCGCCGGGAGCCCGGCCGGGTCGCCCTCGAAGCGCGAAGCCAGCAGCGGTCGCCAGATCATCGAGGTCACCCCCTTGCCGCAGTGACGGCGCAGCCACGTCTCGAGCGGAAGGTCGTCGAGGTGCCCGTACTCGCGGCGCAGCTGGCACTGGCCGACGAACCAGGCGAGCCGCACCCGCTGGAGCGGCGTGAGCGGCGTGAAGCGCGCGAGGTCGGCGAGCCCGTTGAAGTCGTGCAGAGCACCGTCGATGAAGAAGCCCGACTGGACGGGCCGGAAGCGCAGCTGGTCCTCGAGGCCGAGCTCGCCGGCCAGGCCGATCATGCGCGTGTCGGCGGGGGTGACGACGTGGTAGAAGCGGTCGACGAGCGATGTACCGCCCGGTCAGGTGGTCATGGGAGTGCCGGCGCGCGTGCGCCGCGCCGTTCCACAGACCGATCGGCTCGACGGCTGACCGCACGCTTGGGGCAGCATGCCTCCCGGGACGCCGGCGGTCATCCGATCAGGCGAGGCAGGGCCTTTGCCGCAAACCGGGCAGCGATCGGGCAGGGCGCCGTGACGTCGAGGACCTGGCCGCCAGACAGCGGTACAAGCAGGCTCAGCGCGCCGTACTTGATGCAGTACGCCCGACGGCCGCCGAGTTTAAGCCGGATCGAGCTCCGCCGGCGCCGGCCCAGGATCGAGGTGCGGGTCGGCGCCACGCTCACCGTGACGAGGCTCTTCGCGTTCTTCGCCCTATAGATGCAGGTCGGGCCCTGCGGGGCGCTCTCCGGTGTGGCCACGGGCCCACCGAGGATGGACCGCGCTTCGGACCTGGTCACGAGCGCGCACGGCTGCACGGGCTTGGCGCCCGTCTCGTTGCGCTCATCGTCGTCGGTTCCCTTGTAGGGAGCACGGGCGCGCGCCCGGGCGGATCCGTCGGTGATGGCTCCGGCCGCCTCGGCTTCCTTGTACCGCCGCGCCGCCTGCGGGCCCGCCCCGTCGGATGACCCGGGCTCGCGGCCAGGCGCCGTCGATGAGCTGCCGCACCCCGCGGTCAGCGCCGCGACCGCCAGCGCCAGAGCGCCAGCCACGGTCGCTCGACGGCCATGCGCGCGGAGGCCGGTAGGCGAGACTCTCACTTGAACACCACATCCACGTAGTAGTTGGTCGCGTTGAACGTGCTTTTCGGGAAGACGCTGGTCGCGCTGTAGCGGTAGACGCCGTCGGGGCTGGTCGCGTTGGCCAGGGCGTGCAGCGGTGGGTTGTCCGCGCCGACCGAGCTGAACGCTAGTGACTTGTTCGAGTAACGCCCCTTGGGCGCCAGGTAGGCAGCGACGTAGGTGGTACCGCCGGTGATCGCCACCGGCGTCGCGAAGTCGACCCGCTGCCAGCCCGACGCCGTCTCGTTCGCGAAGGTCGCCTGCGCGAGCCGCGTCCCGCCGGCGGTCCACAGGCTCCCGATGTGCGTGCCCGTGTTCGCCGCCGCCTTGTAGAAGCGGATCCCGAGCACGTTTCCGCCGACGTCCGACTTGAACTTGACGCCCAGCTCGACCGAGGAATTATCGCCCGAGTCGATCACCGTCGGAGTGGTGAAGTCGAAGATGGTGTTCACCGGGGTCACCGCGGTCGAGGCCGGGGAGTCCGGGCCGGTCCCGATGCTGTTGGTCGCCGCGACCTTGAAGGTGTAGGCGGTCCCGTTGGTGAGCCCCGACACGGTCGTCGTCGTCCCGGAGCCGGGCGACTGGACGGGCGTCTGGGCGGTCGAGCCGACGTAGGGCCTGACTGTGTAGCCGGTGATCGGGCTCCCGCCGTCATCGCTCGGCGCCGTCCAGCCCACCTGCGCCGACCTCGTCGCCGCGACCGCGGTGACGCCAGTCGGCGCCGAGGGAGCCGCCCCACCGGTGGGAGTGACGGCGCTCGAGGGCGCCGAGACCGGGCCCGAGCCGCCCGAGTTCGAGGCCTGGACGGTGAACGTGTAGCTCGTGCCGTTGGTCAGGCCGGAGATCGTCGTGCTGGTCGCCGGTGGCGAGCCCGTGACCGTCTTCGGTGACTGCGCCGTCGAGCCAACGTACGGGGTGACCCTGTAGCTCGTCGGCGGCCCACCGTCCGATGGAGCCGACCACGTCACCGTCGCCGACGCGGCGCCGGGCGTCGCGCTGACGTTCGTGACCTGTCCGGGCGCCGCGGGCGGCGCGTCCTGGGCGAACAGGACGTCGACGAAGTAGTTGGACGCGTTGAAGCTGTCGGTCGGGAACGCGCTCGACGAGCCGTAGTGGTAGACGCCGTTCGCACTCGTGCCGTCGGCCAGCGCGTGCAGGGGCGGATTGTCGACCCCAGCCGTGAGCCCCGGAGAGGTATCGGAGTAGTGACCGTTGGGCGCCAGGTAGGAGGCCACGTAGGTCGTGTCCGCCGAGATCGACACGGGCGAGGAGAAGTTGACCTGCTGCCAGCCCGAGGAGGTCTCGCCCGTGAAGGTCGCCTGCGCGAGCCGCGTCCCCCCGGAGGTCCACAGGCTCCCGACGTGCGTGCCGGTGTTCGCCGCCGCCTTGTAGAAGCGGACGCCGAGCACGTTTCCGCTCACGTCCGACTTGAACTTGACGCCCAGCTCGACCGACGATCCGTCGCCCGAGTCGACCTGGGCGGGAGTCCCGAGGTCGAAGATCGTGCTCAGGGGGGTCACCGCGTTGGAGGCCGCCGAATCCGGGCCGGTCCCGATGCCGTTGGTGGCGGCGACCTTGAAGGTGTAGGCGGTCCCGTTGGTGAGCCCCGACACGGTCGTCGACGTGCCGGAGCCGCTCGACTGCACCGGCGTCTGGGCGGTCGAGCCGGCGTAGGGCGTGACGGTGTAGCCGGTGATCGGGCTGCCGCCATCGTTGCTCGGCGCCGTCCAGTTCACCTTCGCCGACTTCGTCGCCGCCGTCGCAGCCACAGCGGTCGGCGCCGACGGGGCGGTCCCCTGCGTCGGCGTGACCGCGTTCGACGGCGCCGACTCCGGCCCCGACCCGTTGCCATTGGACGCCTGCACGGTGAACGTGTAGGTCGTGCCGGGCGTCAGACCGCCGATCGTCGTGCTGGTCGCCGGCGGCGATCCGGTGACGGTCGTCGGCGTCTGCGCGGCCGAGCCGACGTACGGCGTGATCTTGTAGCTCGTGGGCGGCCCACCGCTCGACGGCGCCGTCCACGTGACCGTCGCGGATCCGGCCGCCGCGGTCGCGCTGACGCTGGTGACGGGGCCCGGAGCGGAAGCGGGCGCGAAGATCGGGTCCACGAAGTAGTTCGTGGCGTTGAACGAGTCGGTCGGGAAGGTGCTCGTGCCGCTGTAGGAGTAGACGCCGTTGGCGTTGGTCCCGTTGGCCGCGAGCGCGTGCAGCGGTGGGCTGTCAAGGCTCGCGCTGCCGGTCGGCGGCGGCACGAAGAAGTAGCCCGGCCCGTCCGAGTAGTGACCATTCGGAGCGTAGTAGGAGGCGACGTAGGTGGTGTTGGGCGAGACGGGCACCGGCGAGGAGAAGTTGACCTGCTGCCAACCCGAGGAGGTCTCGCCCGTGAACGTCGCCTGCGCGAGCCGCGTCCCCCCGGAGGTCCACAGGGTCCCGATGTGCGTGCCGGTATTCGCCGCCGCCTTGTAGAAGCGGACGCCGTTGATGGTCCCGAACGAGTCGGTCTTGAACTTGACGCCGACCTCGGTCGAGTGGTTGTCGCCGGAGTCCGCGTCAGACGGCGTCGTGCCGGTACCCCACAGCGAGCAGGGGCAGTTCACGTTGACCGTGAGCCCGGAGGAGGACGCCCGGTTGCCGCTGTCGTCGACGGCTCGCGACAGGATCGTCGTCGAGGGCGAGCCGTGAACCGTCCAGGTGTAGGACCAGGACGTTGTCCCGGAGGCGGGATGCCACGTGCTGCCACCGTCGGTGGACACTTCGACGCCCGCCACCACACCGCCCCCGGCGTCCGTGGCCGTGCCCGTGATGGTGACTTGGTTGCCGTCCTGCAGCGTCGCGCCGGCCAATGGCGAGGTGATCGCCGAGCTCGGCGCCGCGGTATCGGTCGACGCGCCCGCGGGAACGAGGCCCGGAAGCAACCCATAGGGCTGGACCCCCATGTCGGCGAACAGGTTCACCGTCGCCTGCTGCATGTTGGGATCTGGGGGGTTGCCGCTGGGATCGGTGCTCGACTGGTCCCAGGCGTTCGTGTTGTCAAGGCCCCAGGCCCACTGAACCGTCCCGGCCCCGAAGACGAGCGCTCCACCCGGTGCGCGGTACAGGGTGAGGTGGTGCGTCTGGTTCGACGTCGTCAGGTTGCTGCCGTAGTCGGAGAACGACGACACGCCGGTGACCGTGCTCGAGGACAGGTCGAACAGGCCGGCAGGCCGGAAGCCGTTGTCGGCGTCGATGTCCCACTCGAAGCCGAGCGTGCCGGTGTTCGGGCTGAGCGTCAGCGTCTGCCCCGCGCCCAGGCTCGCCGCGGCGGTGTTGCGCCAGAAGCGCAGCTTGCCGTACTGCGCCGGAACCTTGATGTCGGAGGTGCCCGTGTTGACCAGGAAGTACTGCCCGGTGAGGGCGTTCTCGGGCCGGCCGCCATCGCCCGGGGGACTGAACCGCGGATCGCGCCACGTGCCGGTCCACGTCGGTGGATCCTGTGGATCGACCGGGCTGTCGAAGTGCGTCTCCTTGTAGCTGGTCAGCGTGCGGTAAGGGGTGCTCGAGCCGTCCGAGCTCGCCTGCCAGCGCGTCTTCCAGAAGACTTCGTTGCCGCTGAAGAACGCCAGGTTCACGCCGACGTCGCGAGCCGCCTCGACGTTGGACCGCTGCCCTCCCGACCAGTACTCGTCGTGGCCGCTGGAGACGAAGGCCTTGTGGTTCTTCAGCAGCGCCCCGTCACGCTCGACGTCGGCCTGACTAGTGTAGCTGACGTCGTAGCCGTTGGCCTCGAGGAAGCGGATCATCTGGTACTCGGCGGCCCAGAGGTACGAGAGGCCCCCGTCGGTGGAGAAGGAGCCGTCGAACGGGCGGTTGTAGGACACCGAGTAAGCCGCTTTGTAGGCCTGCGGATTGCCCGGCGGACACGCGACGGTGCACGAGTAGAGGCTGTTGCCGCCATAGGCGTTATAGGCCTCCCAGGTGGCATCGGAGGTCTGGACCACCATGTCCGAATGGCTCGCGTCGTCGCGGACGACGAACGGGATCTGGCTGTCGTTGCCGTTGTCGTCACGCACGAGGTGCGCGATGTAGACGCCCGAGACGGCGTCGCTGGGGACGGTCCAGGATGCGGAGACGCCCCAGCTCCCGCAGTCGATGAGGCCCGTCGAGCTGTTGGTGAGACACGAGGGCTGGCTCTGCGGGAGCTGTGCGCTCGGCCTCAGGCCCGAGGCGATCAGGCGGGCGCCGTTGCCCTGGTAGTAGCCCAATCGCAGGATATCGATGTGGTAGGAGCTCGCAGTCGACTTGATCTTGAAGTTGACCGTCTGACCCTGGTTGACGCTCATCGAGGTCGCGAACCCCTGGAGCGAGGGATCGCCGACGCCGGTCACCTTCCAGTCGCTCGGCGGGTCGCCCGGCTTGGTGTTCTCACACGCGACCGGGTTCGCGACCGGCGGACCGCACGGCCCCAAAGCCGAGCTGGCCGCCGGCATGATCGCAAAACCGACCAGCGCTGCCGCGAGGATCGGGATGAGCCCCCTTGCACGCCGGCGATCTTCGCCTTTCCTGCTCATACAGGGAATACAACGGGCGCACCGGGTAAGAACTGTCGCGGCGGGAATCGAATGCGAACTCGCCTCAGGGCCGTCCCGACAGCGGTCGAGCGCTGGGACGGGCTCAGCCGTGACGGGTCAGCGGTCGCGAGGCGGGCTGCTGGCAATGCCCGCTCCAGGCTCCGATTCGGGCACCGGTGAGCGCCCGCCGGTACGCGGCCTGCAGCTCGAGCTCGGAGTGCTCCCACGACAGCGACTGTTCGACGCGAGCGCGTCCGATCACGCCCATCGTCGCCCTTCGGTCGGGGTCGTCGAGCAGCTCGTCGATACGCCTGGCCAAATCCTCGACATCGTTCGGCTCGGCGTAGACAGCGGCATCCTGGGGGTCACGTCCCTAGCCCCGAGCGTGCAGTAGCGGTCGCATAATGGCCGCGCCCCCGCTAGGCGGGGGCGCGGAAACGTCCGGCTGAGCAGGGATCCTTGGGCTTGCTGAAGGTCCTTGATCCCGAGCTTGGAGGTTCACCTTGAAGGTGATGCGCGATGAACGCCCGGTAACCGTAGAAGTCACGGCGGACGGAGCCGGGTTGGTGTCGCACGCAGGCAGCGCGTTGCTGGCGCAGGCAGCCGACAAGCTGGGGCTGACGAAGGCGCTGTCGCTGCGCTTGGCCGCGATCAAGCAGCGCCGTCGCGGACATGACCCGGGGCGGGTGATCCGCGATCTGGCGGTGATGCTCGCCGACGGCGGCGAGTGCGTGTCCGACCTCGGGGCGGTGCGTGACCAGGAGGCGCTGTTCGGGCCGGTCGCGTCGGATTCGACCGCGTTCCGGGTGATCGACCGGATCGCCGCCGACCCGGCGCTGCTGGACGCGCTGCGTGCCGCTCACGCGCGGGCGCGCGAGCGCTTCTGGGAGCTGCACGGCGCGCCCGAGCGGTTGACGATCGACGTCGACGCGACGCTGATCAGCGCGCCTTCGGAGAAGGAGCAGGCGGCCGGGAACTACAAGGGCGGCTACGGGTTTCACCCGCTGCAGGCCTACGCCGACGAGACGCGCGAGGCGCTCGCGGGTCTGCTGCGGCCGGGGAACGCCGGCGCGAACACCGCCGCCGACCACATCACGGTGCTCGACCGCGCGCTCGAGCAGATCCCCACCGAGCAGATCGAGCAGATCGAGATCCTCGTGCGCGCCGATTCCGCCGGCGCCACGCACGGCCTGGTCGACTACTGCCGCGAGGCGGACCTGCGCTTCTCGGTCGGCTACGAGCTGACCGAGCCGGTCCGCGAAGCGATCCTCCAGATCCCCGCGGATGCCTGGGTTGCGGCGCTCGCGCAGGACGGCTCGGAGCGCGAGAACGGCGAGGTCGCGGAGATCACCGACAGCGTTGAGCTGGGCTCCTGGCCGCAGGGCTCGCGAGTGATCGTTCGGCGTGAGCGCCCGCATCCCGGCGCGCAGCTGAGCTTCACCGACCACGACGGCTACCGCTTCCAGGCGATCCTCACCGACCAGCCCGACGAGAACGTCGCGACCATCGAGTGCCGCCACCGCCAGCACGCCCATGTCGAGGACCGCATCCGTGACGACAAGGACACCGGCCTGGCGAAGTTCCCGTTCAAGGCGTTCGCGCTCAACGAGGCGTGGCTGGAGATCGTCATGCTCGCGCACGACCTGCTCGTCTGGACCCAAGCGCTGCTGCTCGACGGCGAGCTCGCCAAAGCCGAGCCCAAACGGCTGCGCTACCGACTGCTGCACGTCGCCGGACGGCTCGCGTTCCACGGACGACGCGGCAAGCTCCGCCTCCAACACGACTGGCCATGGGCCGCCGAGCTGCTCGCCGCGTTCCACAAGCTCAAAACGCTCCCCGCCGCCGGCTGACCGCACCCAGCAGCCGACCACACGATCAACCAGCACTCCCGGCCACGGCCGCGATCACCGCTGCCCGCAGACGAGCCCGCGCAGCCCACGACGCTTCCGCGGAAGCGCCCAACACCGCCGCCACGACCCTGAACGCGGCCTCACCATCACCATTCACACCCAGACACGGCCCGCCCGTCACCTTCGCGCGCCTACTGCACGTTCCGGGCTAGGGTTGGTGTGGGAGGCGGTCGGACGGATCGTTGTCGGGCGTGTTTGGGGTGATGGATCGGTCGGGTGGGTTGCTTGGAGGCCGTTGGTATCCCGTATGAAGCGGCGAGATGCTGCCTGTGACCCCCGACCGCCTCGATGTCTTCCACGTCTGGGCTGGTGAGTACGGTGCGACCGTCCGGGACAGGGGCATCCGGGAGCAAAACGCGGTCGGGCAGGCCGGTCTTGTTCGATGGGCTTCGAGCCCGTGTTAGTAGTTGGCCGCCTCTGCGACTTGCCCGGTTGTGCTGCGAGCGCGAAGTGCGCCACGAGGCGTCGATTGACCGAGTGGAATGAGCCTGGATCTCAGTGAGAACCTCGGGATCGTCGGGCGGTGGCGTCCGATCTGGCCGGTAGGTCCTCGGTTCGGCGGCGGGCTGACCCTAGCCTGGATTGTCGACCTGGGTCTGACTGTCGGTGGTTGTGTCGCCCGCCGCCGTTCGAGGATCCCGGCGTGACTTGATAGGAGCGTGGCATCGCCCCGACTGAGATGTGTCCACCGGTATCCGTTCGTCAATCCCAACGAAGGGACGGTGGAGATGATTGTGATCGGGGCGGACACCCACAAGGCGTCGCACACGCTCGGTGTGGTCGACGCGGCGACGGGCCGAGTGGTCGCTGATCGCACGGTGCGGGCCAAGCGGCGCTCGTTTGATGACCTGCTGGTGTGGGCGCGTGGCCTGGACGACGGTGAGCGGGTCTGGGCCATCGAGGACTGCCGACACGTGTCCGGGGCGCTGGAGCGGTTCTTGCTGGCGCGCGGCGAGCGCGTCGTGCGCGTGCCGCCCAAGCTGATGGCGGGCGCGCGCAACTCCGCGCGCGAGCGCGGCACGTCCGACGTGATCGACGCGGTCGCGATCGCCCGCGCCGCGATCCGCGAGGGCCTAGATACGCTGCCGGTCGCCCAGCTGGCCGGCGCCGAACTCGATGTCCGGCTCTTGGTCGATCACCGCGAGCGGCTCGTCGGCCAGCGCACGCGGCTGATCAATGACCTGCGCTGGGGGCTGCATGACATGTGGCCCGAGTTCGAGATCCCGACGCGCGCGCTTATCACCGCCCGCTGGCAAGACCGCGTCGCCGGGCGTCTGGCCCGCGCGGCGCAGGTCACACGCGTGCGGATCGCGCGCGACGAGGTGCGTCGCATCCGCGAGCTCACCCGGTCGATCGACGCGCTCGAGCGCGAGCTCGCCATCCTGGTCGCCGAGCTCGCTCCGCGGCTGCTGGCCGAGCGCGGCTGCGGCGTGCTGACCGCCGCCAAGCTGATCGGCGAGATCGCCGGCATCCACCGCTTCGCCACCGACGCCAAGCTCGCGCGGCTCGCCGGCTCAGCACCGATCCCCGCATCCTCCGGACGCACCAACCGCCACCGCCTCGACAACGGCGGCAACCGCCAGCTCAACTGCGCGCTGCATCGCCTCGCCGTCTCCAAGGGCCGACTGGATCCCGAGACCGCCGACTACCTCGCGCGCAAACAGGCCAAAGGCAAGAGCCGCCGCGAAGCGCTGCGCTGCCTCAAGCGCCACCTCGCCCGCCGCGTCTGGCGGCTCCTGCAGCCCGCTACCGCGACCGACACCGTCCTCGGCGAGCGTCCTCCGATCATCGCTGCGGCCGGCGTCACGCTCAACTGCTCGACGCCCTTCAACCCCTATTCCTTGACACTCGACTTTCGTGACCTCACGCGGCGGCGAGCGCTGATGGTGACGAGGCGGTCGTGATTTTTGGGGTGCTGGTCGGCCGGGGTGCTTGTGCCCAATATTCGTGGCGGATCAGCTCGCGGCGCAGCGCGGCGAGCATGTCGGCGTAGCTGACGGTCTGCTTGTGGCGGTACCAGGGAGCGGCGCCACGGCGGGCGTCGAGGTCGGCGTCGGGGTCGCCGTGCAGCGCGTACCACGCAACGGTGATCGTCTGCGTGAGGAAGCCGAACGGGACGGTCCGCTCGACGGCGTTGCGGACGCGGTTGCGGGCCTGGCCGACGCCGTGGGCCTTGGCCTCCTGGTGGGCGGTCTCGATCGTCCAGCGGCTGTCGTAGCGGGCGATCAACTCGGCGGTGGTGGCATCGGTGTCGGTGCTGGCGATCGCGACGTCGAAGCCGTCGCCGCGGTCGGGCTTGCGGATGAGCATGACCACGACGGGCCGCGTGTGGAACGGCCCGTACCACAGACAGGTCGTGCTCCAGACGTGCTCGACGCGGGTCTTGCCGTCGGGGCCGGTGATCGTGACGGGCTCGAACACCGCCGCGGCGGCCAGCCTGGCCAGACTCGCCAGCCGCGCGCCCTTGAGCGCCGGGCGACCGCGCTTGCCGGTCCGCGGTGGCGCCAGCGCGAAGACGGCAGCGTTGGCGCGCATCCGGGTGGTCACGGTCACGCGGTCGGGCAGGCCGCGCCACGCCCTGGTGGCATAGGCGCCGTCCATGACCAGCTCGACGATCCGGGTGGGAAAGCGCTGAAGGATCATGTCGATCAGCGTTCTGGCCAACTCGGGCTGCGACGGCCGGTCGGGATGATCGTCGTCGCGCGGCCGGAAGAGGCGAAACAGGATCGGCAGCCCGACCGCTCGGCCGCCCAGGCACTCAAGCTGCACGACGAGCACGACGACCACCCAGCAGTTCCCCCAGCGGGTGCGACGCCCCGAGCCCTCGGGCTGGGCCCCGTCGTGGAGGTAGTGCGCGCCCCACACGCGCCGCCCGGAGCGCCCGAACAGCGTGTCATCGACGGCCAAGCGGATCGGCGCGCCAACCTTGACGAACACCTCAACCAAGAAGTCCAGCAGCGCCAGCCCGAGCCGGTCGGGGTCCCAGCGCCGGCGCGCGAAGAAGTCGTGCGCGCGACTGTGATGCCAGCAGCCGGCCACCCCGGCGGCCTGCAGCATCCCCGTGACCGTGCAGTCGCGGACCCGACCGACGAACCCGACCACCAGCATGCTGAACGTCTGAAACGAGGGTTGCGTGAAGCACGGCGCCAGCAGGGACAGCAGTCCGGCAAGCGAAGTGGGAACCTGACACACGGCGGCGACCCCCTCGGTGAAGGGCCACGGCCAGCGTCATCAGCGCCCCGCGGCCCGATGGGCTTGAACACCCACCGGATTCGGGGTCGCCGCCACCCCTCCTTTCGCCCGCTCAGACCCGCAAACCGCCGCCGCCCGCGCGATCGGCACCAAGCCTCACGACCGCGCCCTCAACCCCCGAAAGCCCGAAACTCGAGTTGACATAGGAGCAACCACCGCGGCGGTAGGTCTGTTCCGTCCGGTCTGGAAATGAAGAATGAGAATCGGGTAGGCGCCGAGCTCACCCCGACGCCCCCCACACCACCCGGCGTGCGGGTCCGCACCGGGCGGTTCGCTTAGCATCCCGGAACCGGCGGTAGGGTTCGGAGAACCCTTTCAGGCCGAGGTCGGCCCAGTAGGCGTTGGGCAGGGCGGTGGAGAGGACTGGGGAGCCTGCGATGCGCCAGTATCCCTTGCGCGAGAACGCCCATCGGCGGGCGTCGTGCTCAGGGAGTCCTGCCGCTCGCAGCTTGCGCAACTTGGTGCGCGGGCGCTTCCACTCCTTCCAGCGGACCTGCCGCAGGCGTCGTCTGAGCCACTTGTCGAGCTCCCTGAACGGGGAGGGCGTATCGGCCAACGCGAAGTAGGCCGTCCACCCGTCGGTGAAGCGGTTGATCTCAAAGATCCGCCGCTGCATAGACACACCCCAGCGGCGCGAGGTCAGTTGGCGCAGGCGGTCCTTGGCGCGTTTGACGCGCTTGGGGTCCACCAGCACTCTGACCTCATCGCGGCGGTAGGCGAAGCGAAACCCCAGCAGGGGCCGCTTCGTCGCCCGGTCAACCACCGACTTCTCGCGATTGACCTTGAGCTTGAGGCGCTGCTCGACGTACTGCGTGATGCCCTGCATGACCCGCTCGCCCGCCCGCCGGCTTTGGACGTAAATCCGTCCGTCGTCGGCGAAGCGCACGAACCGGTGCCCGCGGCGCTCCAGCTCCCAGTCGAGGTCGTCGAGCATGACGTTCGAGAGCAGCGGCGAGAGCGGAGAACCCTGAGGGGTCCCCTCCTCGCTCGCGTGCACCAGCCCGCCATCCATAACGCCCGCTTCCAGGTAGCGCCGGATCAACCGCAGCAGCCGCTTGTCATGCACCCGTCTCGCGACCCTGGCCATCAAAGCGTCGTGCTGAACTCGATCGAAAAACGAGTCCAAATCAAAATCGACGCACCACACCGCATCATCAACGATGAACTGGCGTGCCCGCTCAACAGCGTGATGCTGCGAGCGCCCCGGCCGAAAGCCGAAGCTATGAGGATGGAACTGCGGATCGAACACAGGCGTGAGCACCCGCGCGATGGCCTGGCAGATCAACCGATCCACCGCAGCCGGCACCCCCAACATCCGCAATCCACCGGAGGGCTTGGGGATCATCACCCTCCTGACGGGCTGCGGCCGGTAAGTGCCCGCGTCAAGCTGCGAGCGGACCTCCGGCCAGTGGTCTTTCAACCATGGCCGCAACTCCCTGGTGCTCATCCCGTCGATGCCCGCGGCACCGGCGTTCCGCTCGACGCGTCTGAGCGCCTCGGCAAGGTTCTCGCGGGCCAAGACCTGCTCCCACAAGCCCGCCTTGGCGGGGTGAGCGGCGGTGTCATTCGGCGCCGGATCGTTGCTGCGCTCTGGCCGGGCGTCCTCGGGCTTCACCTCTGGACTCTCCCCGCCAGGCCCCGATCGGGGTTGGCTGCGATCATCGCAACGACCACGAGCACGAACGTCTTGACGCTCGGCTTCGCGTTCGGCCCTTCCCAGCGACAGCGATCCCCGCTGGTACTACGGCCTCTGCTGATTGCTCTGCAGCGAGCCGCGGCCTCTCGACCGCGACCGTCCCGCACCACCCCGCGAGCACGCCACGCGTGACGAGGCATCCCGGGACACCCGCAGAGCCCTCCCCGAATAAGACCAACGGCCTTCCCCGCGCACCCACCGCGTCTACGTGACGGCCCCTTGATGGACATCGGGCTTCGCCATGCAATGCTGGCTCGCCCGGGCCGCCGCGCCTCATACGCGCAGCCCACCCCCGCCGCAGCGACGGTCGGCCATGTGTTCCTAGGGTCGCGGTTTCGCCTCCGGCTTCCTTCCCACCCCGCCTCACGACGACGCAGTTGCCATTGGCTTGTGGTTGGTGCCATCAACCTCCACAGGGGACTCTCACCCCCGAGTCGTTGGTCATGTCGGGCGTACATCGGGGTTGTTGAACGCCGCTTGATTTCGGGACGCGCGGGGGTGGTCGCGCCGTTGAAGGCTGGGGCGGCGTCGTGCTGATGGCAGGGTTCGCACGTTCGTGAACGCGCGAGGGCCCTCCCGCCAGCTTGGTCGTTGCGTCGGGAGGGCCCTCCGGATGCCGGAGGTGGCACCCCGTGTTGATCGTATGCGTCGAGTTGGCGCGGGTCGAGTCTGAGTTGCTGGGCGGGGAGTTGTCGTGTCCGTCGTGTCACGGGGTGTTGGGTCCGTGGGGGCACGCGCGCGAGCGCGTGGTCCGGTGTTCTGGGAGCCGGGAGCTGGGGTTGCGGCCGCGGCGGGCGCGCTGTCGGGCGTGCGCGGTGACGCACGTGCTGCTGGCGGATCTGTGCTTGCTGCGCCGTCGGGATGAGGTGTCGGTGATCGGCGCCGCGATCGAGGCGAAGGTGACGTCGGGTGCGGGGCATCGGACGATCGCCGGGCGGCTCGGGGTGCACAAGGACGCGGTGCGCGGGTGGCTGCGGCGGTTCGCCGCGCGGGCGGAGCAGGTGCGCGCGCATTTCGTGCGCTGGGCGGTCGCGCTGGATGCGGAGTTGGGGGCGATCGAGCCGGCGGGGAGCGTGCTGGCGGACGCGCTTGAGGCGGTCGCGGTTGCGGTCCGGGCGTGGGTTTTGCGGTTCGGGCCGGGCGAGGCGTGGCGAATCGCCAGCGTGCTGTCGGGCGGGCTGCTGCTCGCCAACACGAGCTCCCTCTCCCCGTCGGCGCCGTGAGCTGAGACCGTGCCGCGCTCGTGACCTTGAGCGTTTGGAGGCCGTGTGGATGAGGACCGTCGCAGGGAGGTCGGGCTGTTCCGGTACGCGTTGACGCGCGAGGCGGCTGACCCCGGGTTGTCGAAGGCCGAGCGCGGCCGGCTGGTCCGCGCGCTCGCCGCCCAGGAGCATGTCGGGCCCGACGGTCGGCTGGTCTGGGTCAGCCGCACGACGCTCGATGACTGGATCCGGGCGTATCGTCGCGGCGGGTTCGAAGCGCTCGTGCCCCGGCCGCCGCGGGTGGCGCCGCGGACGCCGGCGAGCGTGTTGGAGCTGGCGTTCGAGCTCAAGCGTGAGCGGCCGGATCGGACGGCGGCGCAGGTCAGGGAGATCATGCTCGCCGCCGCCGGTGACCGGCCGGTGCCGGGGTTGCGGACGTTGCAGACGCACCTCGCCCGCGCGGGGCTCTACGTGCGTGGCGACGGTCGCACGCCGGGCAAGGTCTATGGCCGATTCGAGGCGTCGGCGCGCAACCAGCTGTGGACCGGCGACGGGCTGCACGGCCCCAAGCTCGACGGCGCCGCGGCTCGTCGGGCGGTGCTGCTGGCGTTCATCGACGACCACTCGCGGCTGCTGGTCGGCTGGCGCTGGGGAGTCGGTGAGGACGTGTTCCGGCTCGAAGCGGCGCTGCGCCGCGGCCTGACGGCGCGCGGGGTCCCGGACGCGGTGCTGGTCGACCGCGGGTCGGCGTTCGTGTCCTCGCAGCTGCTGCGGGCGTGCGCGGTCTTGGGCGTGAAGCTGGTGCACGCGAGCCCCAGAGCGGCGACGACGAAGGGCAAGATCGAACGATTCTTCAGAACGGTTCGCGATCAGTTCCTGGTCGAGGTCGAAGGCCGCGACCAGCTCGATCTCCCAGAGCTCAACCGGCTCTTCTCGGCGTGGCTTGAGGTCGTCTATCACCGCCGCGTGCACTCCGAGACCAAGCAGACCCCGCTTGAGCGGTTCGAGCAGGCGGGCGCGCCCGTGTTGCCGACCCCGGCGCTGCTCAGAGAGGCGTTTCTGTGGTCGCAGGAGCGGACGGTCACCAAGACGGCGACGGTGTCGCTGCACGCCAACCAATACGAGGTCGATGCCGCGCTGGTCGGCCGCAAGGTCGAGCTGGTGTTCGACCCGTTCGACCTGACGAGGATCGAGGTCCGCTACCAGCATCGGCCGTTCGGGCTCGCGGTGCCGCTGGTGGTCGGCCGCCGCACCCATCCGCAGGCCGAGCGCGAGCTGCCGCCGCCGCCCGCTGGCACCGGGATCGACTACCTGCGGCTGATCGCCGCGCAGCGCGACGCCGAACTCGCCGGGCCCCGGATCGACTACGCCAGCCTTGCCGCACCCGAACCGGGCGACGGCGACGGCGACGGCGACGGCGACGGCGACGGCGACGATCGTGACAACAACCAGGAGGGAGACAGGCGATGAGTATCGATCGGTTGCGCGCGCACTACGGGTTCTCGCGGATGCCGTTCGGGAAGGACCTGGCACCAGGGATGCTGCATGCGCATGGCGCGCACGCCGAGGCGGTCGCCCGCATCCAGTGGTGCATCAGCGAGCAGGCGATCGGCGTGATCAGCGGCGAGTGCGGCGCCGGCAAGACGGTCGCCGCGCGCGCCGCGATCGCCGGCCTGGACGCCTCGCGGCACACGATCCTCTACCTCGGCACCCCGGGCGTCGGGCTGCGCGGGATCTACGGCCTGATCGTCAGCGCGCTGGGCGGCACGCCGCGGTTTCATCACGCCGCGCTGATCCCGCAAGCCCAGGAGCTGCTCGCGGCGGAGAGCTCGGAGCGCGGCAAGCAGGTCGTGTTGATCATCGACGAGGCGCACCTCTTGGACGGCGAGAGCCTCGAGGGCGTGCGCTGCCTGTCGAACCTCGGGATGGACCAGACCGCGCCGTTCTGCCTGCTGCTGCTCGGCCAGCCGACCCTGCGCCGCCGGCTGCGCCACGGCACGTCCGCCGCATTGGATCAGCGGATCGCGGTGCGCTACGCGATCACCGGCCTCGACGCGAAGGAGACCCACAGCTACGTGCAGCACCACCTCGCGCTCGCCGGTCGCTCGGACACCTTGTTCTCCGACGACGCCGTCGCGCTGATCCACGAGATCTCGCGCGGCCTCCCCAGACAGGTCAACAATCTCGCCGTCGGATCACTGATCGCCGCGTTCGCGCAGAACAAGGCGATCGTCGACGAGTCAGCCACAAGGGCCGCGGTCGCCGAGATCTCCGCCGAATGACCAAGCAAGCGGCGCTGTCGCTGCTCGATGAGCCCAACGACGATCCCCAGGCGACCGGCGAGCTGGCGCTGCCGGTCCCCTCGGACTGGCCGGCGCCGCCCGCGCAGGCCGCCTATCACGGGCTCGCGGGCGAGATCGTCGGCACGATCGCGCCGCAGACCGAGGCCGACCCGGTCGCGATCCTCTCTCAGCTGCTGGTCGCGTTCGGCGCCGCGATCGGCCGCGGCGCCTGGTTTCAAGTCGAGGCGACCCGCCATCACCCGAACGAGTTCCTGGTCCTTGTCGGCGACAGCTCGCGCGCACGCAAGGGATCGTCCTGGGATCACGTGCACAGGCTGATCAGCGGCGCCGACCCGGCGATCAGCAACCGGATTCTGACCGGGCTCTCAAGCGGCGAGGGGCTGATCTGGTCAGTCCGCGACCCGCAAGCCCAGGACCCCGGCTCAGGCGACCGGCGGCTGCTGGTGATCGAACCCGAGTTCGTCAGCGTGCTCAAGGCGGTCAGCCGCGAGATCTCCACGTTGTCGCCGACCCTGCGCTCGGCGTGGGACGGCCGACCGTTGCAGATCCTGACCCGGACCGCGCCCGCGCGCGCGACCGACGCGCACATCAGCGTGATCGGCCACATCACCGCCACCGAGCTCCGTCATCACGTCAACCCGGTCGAGCTCGCGAACGGGCTGCTCAACCGCTTCCTGCTGCTCGGCTGCCGCCGCGTCCGACTGCTGCCCGAAGGCGGCGACCCCGACCCGCTCAACGGCACCGGCCTCGATCGCAGGCTCGCGACAACGCTCACCAGCGCCCGCCGCACCGGGCAGCTGCGACTCTCCACCGCTGCTCGCCGCGCCTGGTCAGACGCCTACCAGCGGCTCGCCGAACCCCAGCCCGGGATCGCCGGCGCGATCGGCGCGCGCGCCGAAGCGCACACGATCCGGCTCGCGCTGCTCTACGCGCTGCTCGACGGCACCCGGCAGATCCAGCCAGCGCACCTCAATGCCGCGCTCGCGCTCTGGGAGTACGCACGGCGCTCAGCCACCTGGGCGCTCGAGCGCACCGCCGGCGACCCGCTCGCCCACCAGATCCACGCCGCGCTCACCCACGCACTGCCCGACGGGCTGACCCGCACCCAGCTGCGCGACCTGCTGCACCGCAACCCCACCACCAGCCAACTCGACCACGCGCTCGCCGCGCTCGCCGACGACGGCAAGATCACCAGCCAGCGCGTGCTCACCGCCGGCCGTCCCGCCCAGCTCTGGACCGCCACCCAGCGCTGACCGCCCCGGTCGCGCGAACGCGCGACCCGATCCCCAGCCAATCAGCGAAGCGCAGCGGGCTGTCAACGGGCGGCCCGACCGGGCCGAGCGCAGCGAGCCGCGAAGCGGCACCCCTTGACAGCAACCGCGAAGCGAAGCTACCCCGCCAGCCGACCCCCTTTGAACGTTTCAACGTTCGAGCGTCAACCCCACCGATCCCGGCTCACAACGGCATCTCCATGCCGAACCAAAGCGGCGCCCAACACATCGGGTAGGCGCCGGGCTGACCCCGGCGCCCCCCACACCACCGGACGTGCGGGTCCGCATCCGGCGGTTCGCTCAGCATTCCCGGAAGCGGCGGTAGGGATCGAGGAATCCCTGCAGGCCGAGGTCGGTCCAGTAGCCGTTGGGGAGGGCGACGGCGAGGACTTTGGATCCGGCGATGCGCCAGTACCCCTTGCGCGAGGACGCCCACCTGCGGGCGGTCGCCTCGGAGATATCTCTCGCTCGCAGGTTGCGCCTCCGCGTGCGGGGGCGCTTCCACTCCTTCCATCGCACTTGCCGTAGTCGGCGTCTGAGCCATTCGTCGAGATCCTCGAACGGGGTCGGGGTGTCGGCCAGCTTGAAGTAGGCCGTCCATCCGACCGTGAAGCGGTTGATCTCATCGATCCTCCGCTCCATCGAGACGCCCCAGCGCCGCGAGGTGAGAGCGCGCAGGCGGTCCTTTGCCCTCTTGAGGGCCTTGGGGTCCACCAGCACCCTGACGTCACCCATGCGGGGCCGGAGGCAGAACCCTAGAAAGGGTCGCCTCAGCGCCCGGGCCACCACCGATTTCTCGCGGTTGACTCTGAGCTTCAGGCGCTGCTCGACGTATTGCGTGATGCTCGCCATGACCCGCTCGCCCGCCCGTCGACTGTGGACGTAGATGCGCCCATCGTCGGCGTAGCGCACGAACCGGTGCCCGCGCCGCTCCAGCTCCCAGTCGAGGTCGTCAAGCATGACGTTGCTGAGCAGCGGCGAAAGCGGCGAACCCTGCGGGGTTCCCTCCGTCGTCGCGTGCACCAGCCCGCCATCCATGACCCCCGCCTGGAGGTAGCGCCGGATCAGCCCGAGCAGCCGTTTGTCATGAACCCGTCGTGCGACCCTGGCCATCAGAACGTCGTGCTGAACGCGATCGAAAAACGAGTCGAGATCAAAATCGACGCACCACACCGCGCCATCAGCGATGAACTGGCGTGCCCGCTCCACAGCATGATGCTGCGAGCGCCCCGGCCGGAAGCCGAAGCTGTGGGGATGGAACTGCGGGTCGAAGACAGGCGTGAGCACCTGCGCGATGGCCTGGCAGATCATTCGATCCACCGCAGCCGGCACTCCCAGCTTGCGCTGCCCGCCCGAGGGCTTGGGGATCATCACCCTGCGGACAGGCTGCGGCCGGTAAGTGCCCGCCTCGAGCTGCGAGCTGACCTCCGCCCAGTGGTCATGCAACCACGGCCGGAGCTCCTTGGTGCTCAGCCCGTCGATGCCTGGGGCACCGGCGTTCTGCTCGACGCGTCTGAGTGCCTCGGCGAGATTCCCGCGGGCCAGGAACTGCTCCCACAAGGAGCCCGCCTTGGCGGGGTGAGCGGCGGTGTCGTCCGGCGCCGGATCGCTGCTGCGCCCTGACCGGAGATCCTCGGGCTTCACCTCTGGACCCTCCCGGCCAGGCCCCCGCGGGGGTTGGCTGCCGTCAACGCAACGATCGCGAGCACGAACGTCTTGGCGCTCGGCTTCGCGTTCAGCCCTTCCCAGCGATAACGATCCCCGCTGGTACTACGGCGTCTGCTGACTTCTCCACGGCGAGCGGCGCCCTCACGAGCACCGCCGTCCCATCCCACCCGACGAACACGCCATGCGTGGACGGGCATCCCGAGACACCCGTGGAGATCTCCCCAGGTAAGACCAGCAACCTTCATCGCGCACCCACCGCGTCTACGTAACGGCCCCTTGATGGACATAGGGCTTCGCCATGCCGAGCCGGCTCGCCCGGACCGCCACGCCTTATACGCGCAGCCCGTCGCCCGACGGCGACGAGCCATGTGTTCCTAGGGTCGCGACTTCGTCTCCGGCTTCCTTCCCACCCCGCCTCACGACGACGCAGTTGCCATTGACTTGTGGTTGGTGCCATCAACCTCCACAGGGGACTCGCACCCCCGAGCTGCTGGTCATGCTGGGCGCACTCGCGGTAGGGACCGCCCTTGCGGGCGGCCCCCCGCGCAGATCCCAGCGTGCGCTGCTAACGCACTGGGCTCCTGCCTTGGGTGCGAGCGTCGAATCGCGCGTCGGGGTAGGGGTGCGTGATGCGGGCGGGTGGGAGCCATCGAGTGGCGAGGCGGTTCATGCGCTTCCAGTCCAGGCGTGAGCGCTGGCTGCGGCGCCGGAGCGCCCGACGCCAGTGCCGTGTTGCCTGCGTGCGGAAGGCGATGATCGCGTCGCTGTTGCCGGGCACGGCGTAGTAGGCGAGGTGCCCTCGCACCACGCTTGCCAGCCAGCGGCCCTGCTCGGGGATGGGCAGGTGCCGGCGTTGCATGAGCGCGAGCTTTAGCTCGCGCAGCCGCGCAGCTTGGCCCGCATCCGCTTTGAGATCGTGACGCGCTTGAGCATGAAGCGCCCCTTCCTGGTCTTCGCGCAGATGTGCGTGAAGCCGAGAAAGTCGAACGTCTCCGGCCCGCCGAGGCCCCGCCGCTTGCGGTCCAGGGCGGCGAACCGCCCGAACTCGATCAGCCGCGTCTTGTCGGCGTTGAGCTCCAGGCAGAACGTCGCGAATCGCTCGCGAAGGTCGGCGTGGAACCGCTGCGCATCCTCGTGGTGCTCAAAGCCCGCGACGAAGTCGTCGCCGTAGCGCACGATGATCATGTCGCCGTGCGCGTGGCGGCGTCTCCATTGCTGAGCCCACAGGTCAAGGACGTAGTGCAGGTAGACGTTCGCCAGCAGCGGCGATGCCGATGCTCCTTGCGGCGCCCGATCACTGTCGCTCCAGGCCCCGTTCTCGATGACGCCTGCGCTCAACCATTTCTGGATGAGGCGCAGGACCCTGCGGTCCGCGATCCGGAGCTCGAGGAACCTCTCCAGCCAGCGGTGATCAAGGCTGGTGAAGGAAGACACGACACACTGCCCACCTCGATGGCTTCCCGGCGACCGTGCGAGTGGTGCGGGCGCGTCACGCATGGGAGGGCCGCTCGCTTGAGCTGATGGGGTGGATGCGCCGGCGCGGGCGGCTGGAGCTGATCCTGGTGCTGCCGGACGGCAGCCACCTGATGATCCCGGCAGCATGGACTGACCTTGAGGCCCCGACCGGGCCGACAGAAGTCGGGACGCTGGGGTCGCTGGAGGATCTGCTCGCGGCGCGGCGGATCCTGGAGCCGTTGCTCGAGCGTGTCGTCCTGGCCGAGCGCGATGATCCGCCTGCCGGGAACGGGAGGGCCGATCGTGCAGCTGCGTCTGGAACTTGCGGAGAGTCCAGCGCCCGCGGTGGCGCTGTGGGAGCTGGTCGGCGAGGAGCAGCGCCAGACGGCAATGACGCTGCTGGCGGCGCTGATCGCGCAGACCGTCGCCGGCGAGCACGTCGAGCAGGAGGCGAGGGTCGGTGAGTGAGCGCTCGAAGCTGACCGCGTCGCATCTGCGCCGGAGCGCGTTCGTGTACGTGCGCCAGTCCTCGCAGGCGCAGCTTGAGCGCAACGTCGAGTCGACCGCCCGCCAATACGCGCTCGTGCAACGCGCGATCGAGCTCGGGTTCGCGCGCGAACAGATCGTGGTGATCGACGAGGACCTCGGTATTTCCGGGTCGGGACGCTCTGATCGCTCTGGGTTCGCTCGGTTGGCGGCCGAGGTCGCGCTCGGTCACGCCGGGCTGGTGCTCGGCCTGGAGGTCTCGCGGCTGGCGCGCAACAACGTTGATTGGTACCGGCTGCTGGATCTGTGTGGCGTGACCGACACGGTGATCGGCGATACCGACGGGCTGTATCACCCCGGATCGTTCAACGATCGGCTGCTGCTTGGCCTCAAAGGCACAATGAGCGAGGCCGAGCTGCACGTCCTCAGGGCGCGCCTTGAGGGTGGGATTCGCAACAAGGCCGCGCGCGGCGAGCTGCGCAAGGCGCTGCCGGTCGGGTTCGTGTGGGGCGATGAGGAGGGCGAGATCCTGACCGACCCCGACGAGGCGATCAGGGGCGCGATCCAGACGATCTTCGACCGGTTCGCCGAGCTTGGGTCGGTCCGCCAGGTGTGGCTGTGGATGCGCCGCGAGGCTGTGCAGTTCCCGATGCGCCGCTTCGCGCACGGCGAGATCCAATGGGCAGTGCCGACCTACCACCAGATCCACAGCGTGCTCGAGAGCCCGGTCTATGCCGGCGCGTACGCGTTCGGCAAGACACGCCGGGAGCGCTATGTCGACGAGCACGGGCAGACCCGCCAGCGGATGCGTCGTCTGCCGCAGACAGAATGGGAGGTCTTGATCTGGGAGCACCACCCCGGCTTCATCGACAAGCCCACCTTCGAGCAGAACCGCGAGCGGATCGCTCGCAACACGCGCCCGCGCGCGCCCGAGCCCGGCGGTGCGGTCCGCGAAGGCCAAGCGCTGCTGCAAGGAATCGCGGTGTGCGGCCGCTGCGGGCGCAAGCTCAAGGTCCACTATCAAGGCCGTCGCGGTCATCAGAGCCCCGCCTATCACTGTCCGAGCAGCATCCTGGTCGAGAACCGCGGCAGCTGGTGCCTGCGGATCGGCGGCACCCAGATCGACCAGGCAGTCGCCGGCGCGTTGCTCGCCGCGCTCACCCCCGCCGGCGTCAAAGCCGCGCTGCAAGCGGCCGAAGCGCTCGAGCAAGACCACGACGCAGCACTGAAACAGTGGCGGCTGCAACTCGAGCGCGCCAAGTACCAGGCCGACCGGGCGGAGCGGCGCTATCGCCAGGTCGAGCCCGAGCACCGGCTCGTCGCCCGCGGCCTCGAGCGCGACTGGGAGAACGCGCTCGGAGAGCTCGCCAAGGCCGAAGCCGAGCTCGCGCTCCGCCAGCAACAACGACCACGGACGCTCACCGAGCACGAGCGCGAGCGGCTGCTGGCGCTCGGCACCGACCTCGGCCGCGTCTGGGCCGCGCCGACGACCACCGATCGCGACCGCAAACAACTGCTGCGCTGCCTGATCGAGGAAGTGACCATCGATGCTGACAAGCAACAGCACCGCGCAACAGTCACGATCCGCTGGAAAGGCGGCGCGATCACCGAGCTCGCCGTCACGCTCCCCAAGCCGCAGCCCACGATCCGCACCGACGAGGACACGATCAAGCTGCTGGAACGCCTCGCCGCCCACTACGACGACGGCGCGATCGCCGGGATCCTCAACCGCCAAGGCCGCCGCTCCGCGACCGGCGAGCGGTTCACCGCGATCATCGTCGGCGGCCTGCGCCGCTACCGCAAGATCCCCGCATACAAGCCGCCCGCGGACCCGCCCGATGGCGAGCTGCTCCCCGTCGGCAAAGCCGCCGACGAGCTCGGCGTCGCCGCATCCACGCTGTTCCGCTGGCTGCAGGCCGGGTTCATCCGCGGCGAACAGGACACGCCCGGCGCTCCCTGGCGGATCCGCGTCAACGACCAGCTCCGCTCCCTGTTCGTCGAAGACGCCCCCGCCGGCTACGTCCCGATCGTCGATGCGATGCGGATCCTCGGCGTCTCCCGCCAAACCGTGTTGCAACGTGTCAAGCGCAGCGAGCTGCAAGCCCTCCACGTCCGCAACGGACGCCGCAAAGGCCTGCGAATACTGGTCCCACAAGCCGAAACCAGCCTCTTCGCCACCACCCCCATGAACGCGTTGGCAGTGTGACGATGGCTCCAAGAAGTCGCGGATGTCCGCGTCGAGCACCCAGTTCACCCGCTTCTTCAGGATCCCGGCTGCGAGCGCATCCAACGCGTGATGCGGGCTGCGCCCGGCACGGAATCCATAGGAGAAGCCGAGGAAGTCGGCCTCGTAGACGCTGTTGAGCACCTCGACGACGGCGCGCTGGACGATCTTGTCCTCCAGCGCGGCGATACCGAGTGGCCGCAGCCGCCCGTCCGCCTTCGAGATGTAGCTCCTGCGAGACGGCTTCGCCCGGAACGCCCCTTGCTGGACCCGCCGGTGCAGATCCTGGAGGCTGGCCTCCAGGTCCTGACCGTAGGCCCGCCACGTCACGCCATCCACGCCCGCCGCGGCCCTCGGGCTCAGCGCCTCGTAGGCCGCCCGCAGGCGATCCAGGCTGGCGTGGTGCAAGAGCGCAGTGAACCGCGCGTCCTTGTCCTGCTGTGCGACTCGGCGCACACGATCCAGCGCACTTGGCGCGCTCAGACCGGCGCTGTGTCCGGGGCGCGTTTGCTGGCCGTGTTCCCCTTGGCCAGCCCCCTTCCCTCTGGCCTGCTCCCCGGCGGTGTTGACAGCTCAGGCGGCCGCTTTTTGTAGTGGTTGGTCGGCATCGTCCCATTCGGCGCGCACCTCGCGTGGTGTTCGGTAGGCGAGGCTTGAGTGCGGGCGGTCGTGGTAGCGGTCGATGTAGGCGGCGATCACCTCCCGGGCCTGGTCGAGGGTCTCGAACTCGTGGCGCCAGACGCAGCGCTCCTTGAGCTTTGAGAACCAGCTCTCGATGAACGCCTGGCTTTCGGGGTCGCGGTAGCCGCCGCGGCGGTGGCGGACCCCGAGGGCGGACAGGACTGCCCGGAACTTGCGGGCGGTGAATGCCGAGCCGTTGTCGGTCCCGAGCGTTAGCGTCCCGGGCGCGACGCCCTGCTCGGCGACCGCACGTTCGATCACCGCGATCGCCTCGGTGGCGCGACAGCGGAGGTCAAGGTTCCAGCCGACGATCTCGCGGGTGCAGCAGTCGATGATCGCGTTGAGGTAGAACCAGCCGTGCTCGGCCACCCAGATCGCGGTCATGTCCATATGCCAGAGCTCGGCTGGCCGGGTGACCTTGAAGAACCCCGGCCGGCGGCGGCGCGGGACCGACCGTCGGCGCTGGATGAGTCGGTGCTCGCGCATCACGCGCAGTACCCGCTTGCGGTTGACCGCCCGCCCGAGCTTGCGCCGCGTCAGCGCCCACACCATCCGATAGCCGTCGGTCGGGTTGGCCTCGGCGACCTGAACGATCGCCCGCTCGACGTCGTCGACCGGCGGTCGGCGCTGCGGCGCCGTCCGCGGCTTGGGGACCCGGTAGATCGCCTGGCGGGTGACCTGCAACACGCGCGCCACCGTCGCCAGCGCATAGCCCTTGGCGACCAGCTCGCGAGACCGGGCGACGCGCACCCTCACTCCCAGCCTCGCAACGCTTCCCCCGCGATCTCCAGCTCATAGGTCTTGCGACCCAGCGCCCGCTCGAGCTCGCGGATCCGACGCTTGAGCTCCTTCTCGCCGCTGCGCTCCTCCTTGCCCGCCAACGCCGCGCGGCCGCCCTCCAGCAGCTTGTCGCGCCACGAGTAATACAGCGTCTCGGCGATCTCGTGATCGCGGCAGACCTCCTTGATCGACCGATCGCCGCGCACGCCGGCGAGCACGATCTCGATCTTCTGCTGGGCGCTAAACGTCCGGTACTTGCGCTGCTCTGCCACTCGAACTCTCCTTCGGTCGAGCGGCCGATGCTCGGGCGCGCGCCGGACGGACTCGTCGCCCCTCCGGGGCTCCTCCTCCGTCCGGCGAACCCAAGCCCTCAGAGTGTCAACGCGCTACCGGGGTGCGGGCCACAGCCCCCTTCCCTCCACCACCTCCGCAGCCACCACGGTGGCGTTGTTCGACGGCTTCGTCGGTACTACGGGGCTGTCTGACTCCTCGCGATCGTGCATCTCAGGCGTGCGGCCTGGCCTTCCCTGAGCGGCCCGCCCCCAGATCACGTGGGCGGGCGACCGCGAGGCCTCCCGGTTCTCGCGCATGAAGATTCCGTGCATGCACAGGTTCTTCGACCGCGCGGGGTCCGCTGGCAGCTCGCGATAACGCGACCAGCGATGTTGCCTTCCGCCTCGCTTAACGACGTCGGCACCCCGAAACCCTTGATTTCGCGGCTCAATAGCCCAGCCTGCACGTACCCCTGTCAACGCTTCGCCGACGCCCTCACGAACGCCGACGCATGACTCAGGGCCACCGTGGATCGCTACTCCTTCAGTGTCGGACTCTCTCATTCCTTTCTCCATGCCGGTTTATCCCGGCGCTCTAAGCGCGCAGTGGGTCGGCAGGGTGGCCACGGCCGGGGGCGAAGTTATGGCGCGTGGAGCGGGCCGAGGCCGAGGCGATTTACGAGCAGGGCCGCGAGGTCGTCGTGCGCGTGTTGGTGGAGCTGTCGGCGCAGAATGAGCGGCTGACGGCACAGGTCGAGGCGCTGACGGCGCGGGTGGCCAAGCAGGAGGAGCGCATCGCGCAGTTGGAACGCAAGGCCAAGCGCTCGTCGCGCGACTCGTCGCAGCCGCCGAGTCAGGATCCGCCGGGGACGCCGCCGCGGCGTGGCAAGGACCCGTCGGGCCGCAAGCAGGGCGCCCAGCCGGGGCACGAGGGCAAGGGCCGGCCGCTGTTGCCGGCGTGGGCGGTGGACGAGTTCGTCGATCACTGGCCGCGCGCGTGCGGCTGCGGCCATCTGTTCGGCGAGCGAGAGCTGGTCGCCGACGGCGAGCCGGCGCGCCATCAGGTCGAGGAGCTGCCGCCGATCCAGGTCGTGGTGACCGAGCATCGCTGCCAGCGCGTGCGCTGCCCGGACTGCGGCGCGCGGCCGCGCGGCGAGCTGCCCGCGGGCATCGGGCACAGCTCGTTCGGGCCGCGCTATCACGCCGCCGTGGCGGTGCTGTCGGTGCGCAACCGGATCTCGCGCCGCGACGTCGTCGAATGCTGCGAGCAGCTGTTCGGTTCCAGGGTCTGCACGGGGACGGTCGACACGATCCTGGAGCGCGTCGCTGACGCGCTGCAGGATCCGTGCGAGGACGTGCTCGAGCGCGTCAGATCGGCCGGGGCGCTGAACATGGACGAAACCGGCTGGCGCACCGCCGGGCAGCGGCGCGCGTTGTGGGGCGCCTTCACCGACCGCCACGCCGTGCTGAAGGTCGCGCCCGATCGCGGCGAAGAGCACGCCAAGCAGCTGCTGGCCGACAGCACAGCAGTCGTGACGTCGGATCGCTGGTGGGCCTACGGTCACCTCCCGCTGCGCCGCCGCCAGATCTGCTGGGCGCACCTACGCCGCGACTTCAAGGCCCACGCCGAGGGCCTGGCCGCCGACAAGGACTTCGGCGAGGCGGCACTCAGTGTGTGCGACGAGCTGTTCTGGGCCTGGGAGATCTTCCAGCACACCCGCGACCGGCGCGAGCTCAAGCGCCGCATCCGCGCGCTGCAACGCCAGTTCAAGGCGATCCTGCGCACCTACGCGGGCAAGCAGGCGCGCTACCGCCACACCCGCGGGCTGGCGCGCAACCTGCTCAAGATCTGGCCGGCGCTGTGGACGTTCGCCGGCCACGCCGGCGTCGAGCCGACCAACAACCACGCCGAACGCGCGCTGCGCGGCGCGGTCATCTACCGCAAGCTCTCGCTCGGCAGCCAGTCCGACGACGGCGAACGGCGCATCGCCCGCCTGCTGTCGGTGCACACCACCTGCCGCCTGCAACGCCGCAGCCTGCACGCCTACCTCATCGACGCGCTCCGCGCCCACAACCGCGGCGACCCCGCGCCGCTACTCGCCCGACCTCGTCGGCGCACTGAACGCTTACCAGAATGACCTCCTGTGCAGGGCTTTTACGGCTGTGTCGGGCAGCCGGGGCCTGCGTCAGGAGGTCACCTTCGTGGTGCAGTGCGCCACGAGGCGCTGTGATGAAAGGAGTGGCTTTGGAGGATGAATGCTACTTCCCGTGCCGGCTGTGATGCCGGTCCTGGGCCGATGCAGCGGCCTGGAGAAGCTGGGGGCAGCCACGGCGTGGAAGCGCACGCTGACGGCGAGAGCGCCCCGACGACGTAGCGGCGCCGCGGTACTGCCAGACGCGGCGTGCGCGCAAGCGAGACCGAGAGGCATAGCGCAAGCGAACTGGTGGTCGAAGCCCCTTTATCAAGGAGCGGCCTGCGATCTGGCGGATTGGGCCGTTTGGCAGCAACGGGATCGCTCTTTCACCTGGCGGTCCTGCTCTGCGCCCGGCGCGCCGGGCGTGGTGGCCGTGGAGGTGCTGCGAGTGCTCTACGGATGCGTTGCACGGGTAAAGCCAGATGCCGGTCCGGTCCAACGGATCACGGTGAACGTGGGAAGCGCCCCGTGCGCGCCGGGCCGCGATGGCGGCCGGGCAAGGCGCGCTGTCTGCTGATGCGCGCGGGGCGTGGCGGAGCCGTCGTAGTACTCCGAGGTCGGGAAAACCGGCCGCATGGGGAAGGACGGCAGCAGGGCCGCGGTTTGAGAAGCCGTTCGGAGGTCGGACGTGAACACGCCCGCACCGCTGTCGGTCGAGGAGGCCGAGCAGCGGGTACTGGGATGGCAGGCCAAGCTGCACCGCTGGGCGGAGGAGGATTCAGAGGGGCGCTTCGGTGATCTCTTCAATCTTCTCTGCGAGCCCGCGACGCTGCTGGTGGCGTGGGAGCGGGTGAAGCGAAACCGGGGGTCGCAGACCGCCGGTGTTGATGGCCAGACGCGCAAGCACGTCGAGCAGCTTGGCGTGGCGCGGGTGCTGGGCGAGCTTCGCGGCTCGCTTCGGGACCGCAGCTATGCCCCGCTGCCGGTACGTGAGCGCGCGATCCCCAAGCGTGATTCGGGGAAGGTCCGCAGGCTGGGCATCCCCGCGCTGCGCGACAGGATCGTTCAGATGGCGGCCAAGCTCGTGCTCGAACCCGTGCTGGAGGCGGACTTCTGCCCGATCTCCTACGGGTTTCGGCCCGGGCGCCGGACCCAGGACGCCATCGAACACGTGCGGCGATTCATCAACGCACCCAGCTTCTATGAGTGGGTGATCGAGGGAGACGTCGAGGACTGCTTGGAGGCATCGTCACACTGTCCCCGCGTTCGTGGCGGGTGTCTGGAAGAGCGGCTCGTCGGCGGGA
Source organism: uncultured Actinomycetes bacterium (assembly GCA_963728925.1). Lineage (GTDB taxonomy): Bacteria > Actinomycetota > Thermoleophilia > Solirubrobacterales > Solirubrobacteraceae > JBBPZA01. The sequence continues at coordinate 149,317 of CAVSMB010000004.1, forward strand.
ATCACCTGGATTCTGAGGCCTTTTCGGCGTCCTTGGCGGACGTGGACGGCGGCTAGTTCGCCGCGCTTGACACGCTGCAACACGGTCTGGCGCGAGACGCCGAGGATCTTGGTTGCTTCGAGCATCGGCAGCCAGCCGGCGGGCGCGTCTTCGACGAAGCGGGCGCGGAGCTGGTCGTCGACGCGGATCTGCCAGGGCGCGCCGGGGGTGAGCTGTTCGCCGGCGATGAAGCCGTCGGCGAGCCAGCGGTGGATCGTGGACGGCGCGACGTCGAGGATCTCGGCGGCTTTGGCGATCGTGACCAGCTCGCCGTCGGGTGGATCGGCGGGCGGCTGGTAGCGAGGGATATCGCGGTAGCGGCGCAGGCCGCCGATGATCTGGGCGGTGAAGCGCTCGCCGGTCGCCGAGCGGCGGCCTTGGCGGTTGAGGATGCCGGCGATCGTGGCGTCGTCGTAGTGGGTGGCCAGGCGCCCCAACAGCGCGATTGTGTCCTCGTCGGTGCGGATCGTGGGCTGGCGGTGGGGCAGCGAGACGACGAGTTCGCTGAGCGCGCCGCCGCGCCAGCGCACGGTCAGCGTCGCGTGGCGCTGTTCGCGCACGACGTCGACGATCACTTCCTCGATCAGCGTGCGCAGCAGCTGCTTGCGGTCGCGGTCGGTGGTGGTGGGCGCCGACCAGACGCGTCCGAGGTCGGCGCCGAGGCCGAGCAGCTGCTGGCGCTCTTGGGCGGTGAGGGTCCTGGGGTGCGCGTGTTGACGGCGTTCGAGTTCGGCCTCGGCTTCGGCGAGCGCGCCCAGCGCGTGTTCCCAGTCGCGTTCCAGGCCGCGCGCGACGAGCCGGTGCTCGGGCTCGACGGCGCGGTAGCGGCGCTCGGCGCGCTCGGCCTCGTAGCGGGCGCGCTCGACCTGCAGCTGCCACTGCTCGAGCGCGGCGTCGTGGTCGGCCTCGAGCGACTCGGCCGCGGCGAGCGCGGCCTTGACGCCGGCCGGGGTCAGCGCCGCGAGCATCGCCGCGGCGACGGCCTCGTCGATCTGCACCCCGCCGACGCGCAGGCACCACTGGCCGCGGCCCTCGACCAGCGTGCTGCCGGGGCAGTGGTAGCCGGGACGTCCGCCGCGCCCGCCGTAGTGCACGGCGAGCTTGCGCGCGCAGCGTCCGCAGACCGCGATCCCCTGCAGCAGCGCGGCGCCCTCGCGGATCGCGCCGCCCGGCGCGTGTGCCCGCGGGCGCGTGTTGCGGGCGATCCGCTGCTGGTTGGCCTCGAAGGTCTGGCGGTCGATGAAGCCGGGGTGGTGCTCCCAGATCAAGACGTCCCAGTCTGCCCGCGGCAGGCGACGGATCCGACTGCGCGGCTGCCCGTGCTCGTCGACGTAGCGCTCGCGGCGCGTCTTGCCGTAGGCGTAGGCGCCGGCGTAGACGGGGTGGGTCAGCACGCCGTGGACCTGGTGGTAGCTCGGGGCGACCCAACGGACATCCTGAAGCGTGGTGGTCTGCAGCGGGAAGCGAAGGCCCTCGCGGCGCAGCCACAGCCACACCTGGCGCGCCGAGCCGAACTCGGGGAAGCGCTCGAAGATCGCCGCGATCGCGCCGCGGATCGCCTCGTCGGGATGCAGCCGGATCTCCCCGTCCTGATCGCCCCAGACCAGCCCGACCGGCAGCCCCCGGCGCAGCTCGCCGCGGGCGGCCTTGTTGCGGATCCCGCCGTCAAGGCGCGCCCTGAGGACGTGCAGCTCGGCCTCGCTCATCGTGCCCTTCAAGCCGAGCAGCAGCCGGTCGTTGAACGACCCCGGGTGATACAGGCCATCGGCGTCGCCGATCACCGTGTCGGTCACACCGCACAGATCCAGCAGCCGGTACCAGTCGGCGTTGTTGCGCGCCAGCCGCGAGGCCTCCAAGCCGAGGACCAGCCCGGCGTGGCCGAGCGCGACCTCCGCGGTCAACCGCGCGAAGCCGGAGCGCTCGGACAGCCCCGAGCCCGAGATCCCGAGGTCCTCGTCGATCACGACGACCCGGGAGCGGTCGAACCCGAGCCCCACGGCCCGGCCGACGAGCGCGTACTGACGTTCGGTCGACTCGACGTTGCGCTCCAGCTGCGCGGCGCTGGACTGGCGCACGTAGACGAACGCGGAGCGACGCAGATGCGACGTGCTGAGCTTCTGGCGCTCACTCATCGCGCGCCGCCTCCTCCTGCGCCGCGACGCTGCGCGCGATCAACGCCGCCAGCAGCGCCATCGCCGTCTGGCGCTGCGCCTCGCCCAGCAACTCCCACAGCGCCGCCGCCGGCGCCGGACTCTCCGCCAGATCCAAGCGCAACTGCACGACTGCTCTCCTCCTCTGCCTGCTCGCCCCGCTCGCGGCGATCTTCCTGCTCGGCCAGGACGACACGCTCAAGCAGCCCGTCGAGCACCCGGCGGGCCGTCAGCAGATCCTCAACCGACCCCAGCGTCCCCGCCGCCGCCGGCGCCGCCACACCCTCAAGGTCCGTCCACGCCGCCGGGATCAACGAGCGGCTGCCGTCCGGCAACACCAGCAGAAGGTCCAGCGCGCCGCGGCGCCGCATCCACCCCATCACCGCAAGCTCACGGCCCCCCAATGGGTGACGCGCGCGCACGATCCGCACCGACGACTGGAACCCATCGAGATGGTGGTGGGCAGTGTGTCGAGGCTTCCTTTGGCAGCATCCATCACGGGCTGCTGATGGCCGAGCTGCGCCGTCGGGTGACCGATAAGCGCGTGCTACGGCTGGTCCGGCTGTTCCTCGTCGCAGGGGTCATGCGCGAGCATGGCTCCCTGGCCGCCACGCCATCGGGCGCGCCGCAGGGAGCGATTCTCTCGCCCCTGTTGGCGAACGTCGCCCTCTCGGTGCTTGACCGCCACTTCGAGGCGGCCTGGAACGCGCACTCCTCCCAGGAGCGCTCGCGGCGCAGGGCGCAGGGTCACCCCAGCTACCGCATGGTCCGCTACGCGGACGATTTCGTGGTGCTGGTGCATGGCACCCGAGCCCAGGCCGAGGCCATCAAGGAGACGGCGGCCACGCTGCTGCGAGACCAGCTGCGGCTGACGCTCTCGCCCGAGAAGACACGCATCACCCACGTCGACGACGGGTTCGACTTCCTCGGGTTTCGCATCGTGCGCCTCTCGAGACCGGGTCGAGCCCCCGCCGCGTTTAGCTTCCCGAGCAGATCGGCGGTCAACCGGCTCAGACATCGCATCAAGACGCTGACCGGGCGGTTCACGACGAGCCTGTCGCTCGACGTGCTCCTCCACGCACTCAACCCCGTTTTGCGGGGTTGGACCAACTACTACCGCCACGCCGCGAGCAAACGCTGCTTCGCCTACCTCGACCACTACCTGTGGACGCGGCTGGTGCTGTGGCTACGCAAGAAGCATCCGCGGCTGACCTGGAAACAGGTCCGGCGACAGTACTGGGGACGTAACTGGACGAGCACCGAGGGCACCAGGCCCTACTGGCCCACGACGGTGGCGGTGACCCGGTATATGCCGCGCCGCCGACACCTACCGTGGGCAGCGCCGAGGACCACCGAGCCATCGCTCGCCTCGGCCCCGACCAGCGCCCGACGCGCCTGATGCGACCAGCGCATGTCCTGCGGAGAGCCGGATGCTCGGGAACGGGCACGTCCGGTTGTATGTCCCGCGAACGGTTATGTTGAAGACGCGCTCGACGCCCCGGGTTTTCCTTGCTCAGCGCGATTCAGGGTGGTGAGCATTCAACATATTCAGAGCCCTTCGAGGAACGCGAGAAGCGTGTCGGAGGGTCGGTATCTGCCGGGCCTGGTTCCGAGCGGGCTGGTTCGTGCGATCGCTTGTTCTTTGAGCGCGGGGTCGGCGTGCTCGTAGATGTGCGTGGTCTGGATGCTCTCGTGCCCGAGCCACAGCGCGATCGTCGCGATGTCCACGCCCTTGGCTCTGAGCAGCATCGCGTTGGTGTGGCGCAGCGTGTGTGGGGTGACGCGTTTGGGCTTCAGCGACGCGCAGCTGGCGGCTGCGGTGGCGGCGTGCTTTGAGACGACCACGCCGACCGTGTAGCGGCTGAGTGGGCGTCCTTGCCGGGTCGGGAACAGCGGCGCGTCGGGTTGGCCGCCGCGTTCCTTCAGCCACGCGCGCACGGTCGCGATGGTCTCGCCGGTCAGGGTCGTTGCGCGCTTCTTCCTGCCCTTGCCCGTGACCTGGATGTGGGCGCCGGTGCCGAGGTGCACGTCGCGGACGCGCAGGCCGACGAGCTCTGAGACGCGCACACCGGTCTGGATCATGAGCACCAGCAGCGCGTGGTCGCGACGGCCAAGCCAGGTGCCTGGGTCGGGCGCGGCGAGCAGCGCCTTGATCTCGTCGAGATCGAGGTAGGAGACGGTGTTGCGCTCGTGGCGCTTGGTCGGGATCGCCATCACCCGCGCGATCGTGTGCGCGTGCTCGGGGTGTTCGAGCGCAGCGAATCGGTAGAACGAATGGATCGCCCCGAGCCTGGCGTTGCGGGTTCGGGGACTGTTGCCTCTTGCCTGTTCGAGGTGGTTGAGGAACGCGCCGATCAGCGGCGCGTCGAGATCGTCGAGGTTCAGCTCGAACGGCTGCTTGCCGGTCTGCTCGCGGGCGAAGGCGAGCAGCAGCCGGAACGTGTCGCGGTAGGCGGCGATCGTCTGCGGACTCGCGTTGCGCTGAGCGATCAGACGCTCGGTGAAGAACGCCTGAAGCGCTGGCGCGAGCGCAGTCATGAGAGCACCTCGGGCAACTGCTCGAGGCGCCGGCTGATCAGCTCGAGCAGCTCTGGGACCGCCTCCAGATACCAGTATGTGCTGGCGGGGTCGACGTGACCGAGGTAGGTGGACAGCAGCGGCATCCGCCGATCGATGTCCTCGCCGGCCGCATACCAGTCCAGCAGCGTGCGCACGGCA
>CAVSMB010000005.1:0-187600 GCA_963728925.1 uncultured Actinomycetes bacterium
GGAGAGCTCCTCGGCCGACTTGCCGGCGACGTCGGGGTCCTCGGCGAGCCGCAGGCCGATGCGACCGCGCTCCTTGTCGACCTCGATGACGCGGACCTTGATCTCGTCGCCCTTGTTGAGCACGTCCTCGACCGTCTCCACGCGCTGGCCGGGCGAGATGTTGGAGATGTGCAGCAGGCCGTCGGTGCCCTTGGCCAGCTCGACGAAGGCGCCGAAGGTCGTCGTCTTGACGACCTTGCCGTCGAACTCGTCCCCGACCTCGACCTCCTTGGTCATCGTCCGGATGCGGTCGACGAGCGCGTCGGCCTGGGTGCCCGTCTGGGCGTAGCCGATGATGTGGCCGTCGTCCTCGATGGTGATCTGCGCCTCGAACTCCTCCTCGAGCGCGCGGATCGTCTCGCCGCCCTTGCCGATGACCAGGCCGATCTTGTCGGTGTCGATCATGATCGAGGAGATCCGCGGGGCGAAGGGGCTCATCTCCGAGCGCGGCGCGGCGATGACCTTGGCCATCTCGCCCAGGATGAACGTCCGGGCGTCGTGGGCCTGGCGAAGCGCGTCGCGCAGGATGTCGAAGGTGACGCCGCTGATCTTGATGTCCATCTGCAAGGCGGTGATGCCCCGCTCGGTGCCGGCGACCTTGAAGTCCATGTCGCCCAGATGGTCCTCGACGCCCGCGATGTCGGTGAGGACGATGTAGTCGTCGCCCTCCTTGATGAGGCCCATCGCGATGCCGGCCACCGGCCGCTCGATCGGCACGCCCGCGTCCATCAGCGACAGCGAGGAGCCGCACACCGAGGCCATGGACGACGACCCGTTCGACTCGAGGATGTCCGATACGACGCGGATCGTGTACGGGAAGCTCTCAGCGTTGGGGATCATTGGGACGAGCGCCCGCTCGGCGAGCGCGCCGTGGCCGATGTCGCGGCGCTTGGGGCCGCGCATGAAGCCGGCCTCCCCGACCGAGAAGGGCGGGAAGTTGTAGTGGTGGAAGTAGCGCTTGGAGGTCTCCAGGCCGAGGGTGTCGAGCCGCATCTCCTCGCGCAGGGTGCCCAGCGCGGCGACCGACAGGGCCTGGGTCTGCCCGCGGGTGAAAAGCGCGGACCCGTGAGTGCGCGGCGCGACGCCGACCTCGATGGAGATCGGACGGATCTCGTCGGCGCGGCGGCCGTCGGGGCGCACCTTGCGCACCGCGATGCGCTCGCGCACGATCGCCTTCTCGAGCCGGTCGAAGGCGAGCTGGGCGGCGTGGCGGCGCTCCGTTGAGCCCTCCGCCTCGGGGTCGCCGCCGTACTGCTCGATGACCGCGGCCTCGACCGCCTTCGCCGCGTCCTGGCGGGCGAGCTTGTCCTGCACCGAGGTGGCCTCGTCGAGCGCCTGGCCGTGGGAGGCCTTGATCTGCTCGAGCAGGGACTCGTCGACCGTCGGGACGACGACCTCGAGCTTCTCCTTCCCGGCCTTCTCGGCCAGCTCGCGCTGCAGCGCGCAGAGCTTGCGGATCTCGCCGTGGGCGATGTCCAGCGCGTCGAGGATCTCCGCCTCGGGGATCTCGTTCGCCCCCGCCTCGACCATGAGGATCGCCTCCTCGGTGCCCGCGACGATGAGGTCGAGGTCCGAGCGGCCCTCGGCGAGGTCCTCCTCGGAGGGGTTGATGACGAAATTGCCCTCGACCTTGCCGATCCGCACCGCGCCGACGGGCGTCGGGAACGGGATGTTCGACACCATCAGCGCGGCGGACGCGCCGTTCATGGCGAGGATGTCGTAGGGGTTGACGTGGTCGACCGAGATGGGCAGCGAGACGAGCTGGGTCTCATACCGCCAGCCGTTGGGGAAGAGCGGCCGCAGCGGGCGGTCGATCATGCGGGCGGTGAGCGTGCCCTTCTCGCCCGCGCGGCCCTCGCGCTTGAAGAACGAGCCGGGGATCTTGCCCGCGGCGTACATGCGCTCCTCGACGTCGACCGTCAGGGGGAGGAAGTCGACGTCGCGGAGGTTGCCGGCCGTGGCCGTGGAGAGCACGACGGTGTCGCCCGCGCGGACGACGACGCTGCCCGAGGCCTGCTTGGCCAGCTTGCCGGTCTCGAAGGAGATCTCGGTGCCTGAGATCTCCGTGGAGACCTGCGTCACATCTGACATATGTTCCTTTCCGTGCCCGCGCTTCGGTGGCGGGCGAGCTTCTGTTCGTCTTTATTCGGCCGGATGAGGATAGCGGCCGGCGTACAGCCCTCCGTCGACCACGAAGGTCGGCGTGGTGACGATCCCGGCGCGCACGCCGCCCTCGAAGTCGCCCTTCACACGGTCCAGGACCGCGTCCGAGCGCCGGTCGGACTCGAAGCGCTCGACGTCGAGGCTCAGGTCGCGGGCGCGCGCCCACAGATGTGGGTCCTCGAGGCGCCCCTGGTCGGCGTAGAGCGCGTCGTGCATGTCCCAGAAGCGCCCCTGCAGCGCGGCGGCCTCGGCCGCGCACGCCGCCGCCCACGCGCGCGGGTGCTTGGAGCGAACCGGGAAGTGGCGGAAGACGAGACGGACGGCGCGGCCCTCGAGGCGGGCGTGTTCCAGCCTGCAGAAGTGACACTCGAAGTCGGCGTAGGCGATCGCCGGCGTCGCGCCGGCCGGTCCGCGGACGTGGTCGCCGGGGCCGAGCGGCGGGACGGGAGCGCTGGTGAGCTCGCCGCTCAGGCGGGCTGGGCGGCGAGGCCGTCGAAGATGAGGTTCGCGCCCGGCAGGTCGCCGGGCGAGGGAGCCTGGTAGCTCCAGCGGACCGTGAGGTCGGGGTTGACGATGACCAGCGCGCGCTGCGGGAAGCCGCCCGGGTGAAGCGCCCCGAAGGCCTCGGTCGCCGCGCCCTTGGGCTCGAAGTCCGAGAGCTGCGCGATCGACAGGCCGAGCTTCTCCTTGAAGGCCTTCTGGGCCCACGTCGAGTCGGTCGAGATCGCGTAGAGCGTGGCGCCCTGTTCCTCGACGCGGTCCAGCACCTCCTCGTAGAGGTTGAGTTGGTCGCTGCACACCGGGCTGAAGGCGAAGGGGTAGAAGACGAGCACGCTCGTCTGCCCCTCGAGGTCGGCCTGCGTGAAGGGCTCTGAGTCCTCGTCGCGGAGCTCGAAGTCCGGGACGCGCTCGCCCTCGGCGATCATCGACGCAAGCCGAGGTCCGCGATCAGCGCGCGGTAGCGGTCGACGTCGGAGCGCTGCAGGTAGTTCAGCAACCGGCGTCGCTTGCCCACGAGCATCAGCAGCCCGCGGCGGGAGTGGTGATCCTTGGTGTGGGTCCGCAGGTGCTGCGTCAGGTCGTTGATGCGCTCGGTCAGCAGGGCGACCTGGACCTCGGTGCGGCCGGTGTCGGCCTCGTCCCCGCCGAAGCGGGTGACAAGCTCGCGCTTTCGCTCAGAGGTCACCGTCATGCGGCGGGGAACGGTAGCAAAGGGCCTGCACCGTCAGCCCACGAGCTCGCGCGTGCGCTCGACGTCGTGGCGCATCTGCTCCACGAGCCCGTCGACGGTGTCGAAGCGCCGCTCTCCGCGCAGGCGCTCGAGGAAGGCGAGGCGCAGGTCCAGGCCGTACAGGTCGGGCTCGGCGTCGAGCACGTAGGCCTCGACGAGCACGCCGCGGCCCGAGTCGAAGGTGGGTCGCACCCCGACGTTGACCGCGGAGGCACGAGGCCCTTCGCGCTCCCCCCAGCTCGCGGTGCAGGCGTACACCCCGTGCCCGGGCGTGACGAACGCGTCGTCGGGCACCAGGTTCGCCGTCGGGTAGCCCAGCGTGCGCCCGCGCCGGTCGCCGGTCACGACGCTGCCGCGCATCTGGAACGGTGCGCCGAGGAAGCGATTCGCGGTGGCGACGTCACCCGCCAGCACCAGGCCGCGGACGTGGCTCGAGGAGACGATCTCGCCCTCCACCTCGACGAGCGGCACGACCCGCGTGTCGAACTCGGGCCGCGAGGCGAGCAGCTCGGGGGTGCCCGTCGCCTTGTGGCCGAAGCGGAAGTTCTCGCCGACGGAGACCTGGCGGGCGTCGAGAGCGCCGATGAGCACGTCGTCCACGAAGGCCTGCGCGCTCTGCTCGGCGAAGCCGGCGTCGAAGGGGATGACCACCATCTCCTCCGCGCCGAGCGAGGCGACCAGGTCGGCGCGGGCGTCGAGGCGCGTCAGGAGCTTGGGCGTCGCCTCGGGGTGGAGGACCGAGAGCGGGTGCGGGTCGAAGGTGAGCACCGTGTCCGAGCCGCGGATCACCTCGCGATGGCCGAGGTGGACGCCGTCGAACTCACCCACGGCAACGCGCCGCGGCCGCCGCACAGCGTCCTGGAGCGCTGAGACCTTCACCCTCGGAAGCCTACGATGGGCTTCAGCGTCCCGTCCGGACGCGGCTGCGCAAGCGCGATCAGCCCGTGCTCGTCGGTCAGGCGCACCGTGTCGGGCGCCTCCCCGGGGACTGCGGCCCCGTGCGCCGCTCTCTTCGCCTCCTCGCCCTTCAGACGCCGCTCGGGCAGGAAGGCGAGCGCGTCGAGCACGGCGATCGGGGTCTCGTCGTCACGCTCCGGGAGGGCGAAGGGCCCGATCCGCGTCCGCCGCAGCGCCTCGCAGTACGCGTCGCCGAAGGCCGCGACGAGCGAGCGCACGTAGGTCCCCGCCGAGCACTCGATCTCGAGCCCGACGCGGTCGCCCTCGCGCCACAGCTGCTCGAAGCGGTGCACGACGACGGTCCGCTCCGGCGGCTCGACGGGCTCACCTCGCCGCGCGCGGCGGTAGGCCCGCTCGCCGTCGATCTTCACGGCGGAGAAGGCGGGGGGACGCTGGCGCAGCTCTCCGATGGGCAGCTCGAGCGCGGTGGGCACCACGCCGGTCTCGGTGATCTCGCCCTCGGGATCGCCCGTGGTCGAGGTCGCACCCAGCCGGGCGGTCACCCGATACGTCTTGGGCAGCGCCATGAGGAAGCGCTGGGTGCGCGTCGCCCGCCCGACCAGCACGAGCAGCAGCCCGGTCGCGAAGGGGTCGAGGGTCCCCGCGTGGCCGACGCGCCGCACGCCGAGCCCGCGGCGGACCCGCGCGACGACGTCGTGCGAGGTCGCGCCGGCCGGCTTGTCGATTCTCAGGACGCCGTCGGCGATGGCGTCGCGTGGCCTGGGACGAGACCGCTCAGCTGGTCGCGCACGGCCGCGCGCAGGAAGTCGACGAGCTCTGGCCAGGGAAGGCGCGTCGAGAAGCCGGCCGCCTGGCGGTGGCCTCCCCCGCCCTGTGCACGGGCGATGACCGAGACGTCGACCCGATCGTCGGATGAGCGCAGCGAGACCTTCCTGGCCCCCTCCTGGCCCGGCCCGAGCCGGTCGCGCACGAGCGCGGCGACCGCGGTGCCCTCGACGGAGCGCAGGTGGTCGATGACCCCCTCGGAGTAGTTCTCCTCCGCGCCGGTCTCCCCGAAGTCGCGAGCGCTCAGGCGGCTCATGGTCAGCGCGCCGCCGTCATGGCGCTCGACGTGGGTCAGGCCGCGGGCCAGCAGCTCGAGCTTGCCGTACGGGATGCCCTCGTAGAGCCGTCGGTAGATGCCGTGGACGTCCACCCCGGCGCCGATGAGCTCGGCGGCCATCACGTGCGCCCGGGTGCCGGTGTTCTCGTACATGAACTTGCCGGTGTCGGTGACCAGGCCGACGTAGAGCGCCTCGGCGATGGTGAGCGAGGGCGCCACGCCGAGCTCCCCCATGAGGTCCCACACCATCTCGGCGGTGCAGGAGGCCTCCGGGGTCACCCAGTTGACCAGGCCGAAGCGCGTGTTGTCGTGGTGGTGGTCGACGTTGAGGATGTGCGCGCTGGGCCGCTTGAGCTCGTGGGCCGGGTTGCGGTCGATGTTGCCGCAGTCCAGGAAGATCATCGTGCGGTCGCCGACGTCGTCGGGGAGCCGGCTCACGAGCCCGCCGAGGCTGAAGAAGCGGTACTCGTAGGGCAGCGGCAGCTCGTCGCCCGCGATGAACATCGCGCTCTCCTTGCCCAGCGCGGTGAGGATCTCCTGCATCGCCACCAGCGAGCCGAGCGCGTCACCGTCGGGGTTCTCGTGCGAGACGAGGATGAAGCGCTGCGCGGCGAGGATCTCCTCGACGACGCGCGACCGGTCAGCCTGCGACCCGTCCTCCCCCATCACGCTTCGTCTCTCCCTTCGAGCAGCTCGTTGATGCGCATGCCGTGGTCGACGCTGTCGTCGTAGGCGAAGGTCAGGGTCGGCGTGTGCTTGAGGCGCAGCTCGCCGGCCACGCGGCGTTGCAGGAAGCCGTTGGCCGACTGCAGCCCCTCGAGGCTCGCCTCGCGGGCGGGCGCGTCGCCGAGCACGCTGACGTACACCGTCGCGTGGCGCAGATCCGGGCTTGTCTTGACGGCGGTCACGGTGACGAACCCCACGCGGGGGTCTTTCAGCTCCTTCGTGATGGCCCCGCTCAAGACCTCCCTCATGGCCTCGTCCACCCGGGGCATCCGGCTGTGTTGCATCCTAGTGATTCGCCCCGCAGACCACTGGCTCAACGTTGCAGGTCGGCGACCGAGGCGAGCGTGCGCTCGACGCGCACCCCCGTCTCCGGAAAGCGGGCGAACAGCCATCGCTCGACGCCGTCCGCCGCCTCCTCAAGACCGCCGACGGTCCGGCCGACGAGCGCCGCGGTGAGCGTCGCGCGCTGCCAGGTGTCCTGGTGGTCCACCTCGGCGACCGAGACGCCCAGTCGCCCGCGCAGATGGGCCTTGACCGACTGCAGCTCACGACGCTTGGACTTCAGGCTGTGGGCTTCGGGGAAGTGGAGATGGATGACGAGGACGGCGACGTAGCCGCTCACGTGAGCTCGCGCTCGACGCGCCGGGTCTCGTAGACCTCGAGCTCGTCACCCTCCTTGACGTCCTGGAAGTCGCGCAGCACGATCCCGCACTCGTAGCCGGCGGCCACCTCGCGCACGTCGTCGTTGAAGCGCCGCAGGCTCGCGATCTGGCCGTCGTAGACGACCGTGCCGTCGCGCACGAGGCGCGCTCTCGCGCCGCGGGTGACGCGGCCCTCGGTGACGTAGGAGCCGGCGATGGTGCCGACGCGCGAGGCCCGGAAGGTCGCCCGGATCTCGACGTGGCCGAGCGTCTCCTCGACCTCCTCGGGCTCGAGCATCCCCTCCATGGCTGCGCGCAGCTCCTCGAGCGCCTTGTAGATCACCGCGTAGGTGCGGATCTCTACGCCCTCGCGGTCCGCGGCGCTGCGAGCGTCGGCGATCGGGCGCACGTTGAAGCCCAGGATGATGCCGTCGGACGCGGCGGCGAGCATGACGTCGGACTCGTTGATCCCGCCGACGCCGCGGTGGATGACGTTGACCGAGACCTCGTCCTGGGGCAGCCGCGCGATCTCGTCCTCGACCGCCTCCAGCGACCCCGACACGTCGGCCTTGAGCACGAGGTTGAGCTCCTTGACGCGGCCTTCGCGGGCCATCGTGAAGACCCGCTCGAGTGAGATCTTGGTGCCCGAGCGACGGGCGAGCTGCTCGGTCTTGAGCCGGTTCGCCCGCTCGCCGGCCAGCTGGCGGGCGCGGCGGTCGTTCTCGACGACGCGCACGAACTCGCCGGCCTCGGGGACGTCGTCGAAGCCGAGGATCTCGACCGGCTCGCCGGGGCGCGCGCGCTTCACGCGCTCGCCGAGGAAGTCGTGCATGGCGCGGACGCGACCCCAGCTCGCGCCGGCGACGAGCGCATCGCCCATCTTCAGGGTGCCGCGCTGGATGAGGACCGTCACGACGGGCCCGCGGCCGGGATCGAGCTTGGACTCCACGACCACGCCGGAGGCCTCGGTGTCCGGGTTGGCCTTGAGCTCCTCGAGCTCGGCGACGACCTGGATCGTCTCGAGCAGGTTGTCGAGGCCGACGCGGGTCTTCGCCGATACGTCGACGAACTCCACCTCACCGCCCCAGTCGGCGGGGTTGATCCCGCGCTGGGCCATCTCGCCGCGCACGCGTGCGGGGTCGGCCCCCTCCTTGTCGATCTTGTTGACCGCGACGAGGATCGGGACGTCGGCCGCCTTGGCGTGGTCGATCGCCTCCTCGGTCTGGGGCTTCACGCCGTCGTCGGCCGCCACGACGATGACCGCCACGTCGGTGACCCGAGCGCCCCTGGCGCGCATGGCCGTGAACGCCTCGTGGCCGGGCGTGTCGAGGAAGGTGATCTCCTTGTCGGCGTGGTGGACCTGGTAGGCGCCGATGTGCTGGGTGATGCCGCCCGCCTCGCCCGCGGCGACCTCGGTCTCGCGGATCGCGTCGAGCAGGGAGGTCTTGCCGTGGTCGACGTGGCCCATGATCGTGACGACCGGCGGGCGGTCGACGAGCTCGCCCTCCTCGTCCTCGAACTCGGGCTCGTCGTCGACCTCGTCGGCCGCGTGGACGATCTCGATCTTCTTCTCGAACTCCTCGGCGAGCACGCCGATGGCCTCGTCGGAGAGCGTCTGGGTGAGGGTCGCCATCTCGCCGAGCTGCATGAGCTTCTTGATGATGTCCGGGACCGGCACCCCGAGGTACTCGGCGACGTCCTTGACGGTCGAGCCGGAGTTGATGCGGATCGCGTCGAGCTCGCGCTCGCCCTCGCGGGGCGCGGCCTGCTGGGCCTCGTAGAGCGCGCGGCTGCGGCGGCGGCTGCCGCCGCGCCGGCGCCCGCGGGGAGGCTGCTGCTGGGGCGGCGGCCCACCGCTCTGGCGGCGTGAGGCCTGCGAGTCGATGACCACCCGGCGACGGCCACCGGGCGACGCCGGCGAGCGCTCGCCCTGCAGCGAGGAGCGCGTGGGGCGCTGGCGCCCGTCGCCGCCGCCCTCGCGGGGCTCGCCGCCCTGGCCTTCGCCTCCGCCGCCTGACGCGCCTGGAGGCGCCTCGACCTCGCCCTGGGTCGCGGCCGGACGGCGCTGCGCCGCCGGCGTCGGCCCCTGGCCGAAGGGCCGCACGCCCTCGGGCGGGGGGGCCTGGGCGGCACGGTGGGCGCGCGCCTCGTCGGAGGCGGAGCCGTTGCCGCCGTTGAACGAGCCGCCGTTGATGACGCGCAGCGCGGACTGCTCGTCGATCGCCGAGGCGGTGGCCTTGACGTCGACGCCCGCGGCCTGCAAGCGGCCCAGGAGGTCCTTGGGGGACATCCCGTTCTCCTTGGCGATCTCGTGAATGCGCTTCTTGGCCATCGACCTCTCGATTCTAGAAGGGACGCGCACCCGTGCGCGAGACGTTGCACCGCAGGGCGCGGGCGAAGGCCCGGCGGCGCACGGCCGTGTCCCAGCAGCCGGCGTCGCGGTGTACGTAGGCGCCCCGGCCGGGTCGCGCCGCCTCGGGGTCGGGAGTGAGGACGCCACCCTCCGCCACGACGCGCAGCAGCTCGTCCTTGCCGGCGATCTCGCGGCAGCCGACGCAGCTCCGCAGGGGTCTCGCTATGACTCGCCGCCCTCGGAGGCCTCGGCCGCGTGCTCCTCGGCCGCCGACTCCTCGGCCACGACCTCCTCCATGAGCGCCTCGTCGCCGGCGTCCGCAGCCGCGCCGTTGCCCGACCCGTTGGCCAGCGCCGCGACCTCGTCGGAGTCGATGGCGGCGAGCGCCTGGTGTGCCTCCAGGCCGCAGTAGCGCGAGCCGGGCAGCGACGCGTTCGGGCAGCGCCGGCCGCTGGTGAGGATCGCCGCGCAGCGTCCGGAGGTCTCCTCCTCCTCGTAGCCGTGCTCGGCCTCCTCGGCCGCGAACTCGGTCTCGGACTTGATGTCGATCCGCCAGCCGGTCAGGCGCGCGGCGAGGCGCGCGTTCTGGCCCTCGCGGCCGATGGCCAGCGAGAGCTGGTCGTCGGGCACGACCACCGTCGCCTGCTTGCCGTCGTCGTCCACCAGCACCTCGCGCACGCGCGCCGGCGACAGCGCCTTGGCCACGAAGCGGGCGGGCTCGTCGTTGTAGGGGATGATGTCGATCTTCTCGCCGCGCAGCTCGGAGACGACCATGCGCACGCGCGATCCGCGCGGGCCCACGCACGCCCCGACGGGGTCGACGCCGTCGGCGTGGGAGATGACGGCGATCTTGGAGCGATAGCCCGGCTCGCGGGCGACGCCGGTGATCTCCACCAGGCCGTCGGCGATCTCGGGGACCTCGAGCTCGAAGAGCTTCTTGATGAGCTCGGGGTCGCGGCGGCTGACGATGATGCTCGGCCCCTTTGTCGAAGCCGAGACCTCCTTGATGACCGCCTTGACGCGCTGGGAGTGGTCGTAGCGCTCGGCCTCGATCTGCTCGGACTTCGGGAGCAGCGCCTCGACGCGCTCGCGCAGCTGGACGAGCGTGTAGCGCGAATCGGACTGCTGGACGATGCCGGTGATCAGCTCGCCGACGCGATCGCGGTACTCCTCGAACATCATGTCGCGCTCGGCCTCGCGGATCCGCTGCAGGATGACCTGCTTGGCCGTCTGCGCCGCGATGCGCCCGAAGTCCTCCGGGGTGACGTCGACGTGCTCGATGTCGTCGAGCACCTCGGCGAGCTTCTCGGGGTCGAGCTCGGGCTCGGGCGGGTCGCGGCGCTCACCGGTCTCGGGGTCGACCTCGACGAACTCCTCCTCGGGCTCGAGCAGCAGCTGGGGCTCGAGCTCCTCGGGGATCAGCAGCTCCCAGACGATGAAGTCGCCGGTCTCGCGGTCCATCTCGACGCGCGCGTAGCGGGCCGCGCCGGGCGTCTTCTTGTAGGCGGAGAGCAGCGCGTCCTCGAGGGCGAGGAAGAGCTTCTCCGACGAGATGCCCTTCTCCTTCGCGAGTGCCCGGGTTGCTTCGAGGATCTCTTTCGACACGGCTACTCCCCCACGAGGTTGGATCGCTGGATGTCGTCGTAGGCGATCGAGACGACGCCGTCGGTCGCGGCGACGGTCACCGACTGGTCGGTGGCGCCGACGAGCTCGCCGGTGAAGCTTCGGCGCCCGTCGTGCCCGCGGCGGCGCACGCGGACGCGGCGACCGAGGTAGCGACGGAAGTGCGCCGGCTTGGTGAGCGGCCGGTCGGTGCCGGGAGAGGAGACCTCCAGCGCGTAGCGCTCGCGGACCTCGACGAGATGGCGCGAGACGCGCTCGCACAGCGCCAGCGACACCCCGTCGGGGTGATCGATGAAGAGGCGCACGGTGCTGCCGCCGACCACTTCGGCGAGCAGCACCTCGACGTCGGGCTCTTCCCGCGCGAGCCGCTGCTCGATGTCCGCCTGGATGGTGCTCACCGCTCTGAGATGTCCTCTCTCTCCAACAAAAAAGTGGGCCCTCGCCCACTTCCGGTCCGGCTCACCGGGCGTTGCCGCCTGGCGCGAAAGCTGTCGTTGGAGGGTAGCACCGAGATGGCGGCCTACGATGGTCGCGTGACCGACCCCCGAGCCGTCGTGGACGACTTCGTGGCGGCGCTGGATGGCGACACCCGGCGCCACGCGGCGGGCGAGTGGGGCATCACCGTGGAGGCCGCCGGCGCGCCGCTGCACGTCGGGGTCGCCGTGCGCGAGGGGCTCTTCCGCGCGCAGGCGCACGTGGCCGACGCGGGCGCCGTGGACCCGCACGTGCTGCTGCACTACAACCGCCAGGTGCCGCTCGTGCGCTTCTCCCACACGCGGGCCGGCGAGGTGTGGCTGCAGGGCGAGCTCCCCGTCGCCGCCGTCGATGAGGCGCAGCTCGACCGGTTCCTCGGCCTGCTCGTACGAGTGGCGACCGAGGCGCGCGAGGCAGCAGGGTAGGGCGGCTCGGCGGCGGGCGGCGCGGGGCGGTGGCGCCGAACCGGACTCTCGGGCGCGACACGCTTACAGCATCGGGCGAAGGGAGAGGAGGTGTGAGCCGTCTCCCTCGTCGCCGCTGTAAGCGTCGGCGCGACTCTCTCGGCGAGGGAGCACCGTGCAGCGCCGCCGGCACCCCGCGGCCGGCCCGGGGCGCATACCGTGCGACCCCCCAGAGGGAGAGGAGTGGACCGCGGGGCTGCGCTGGCCGGACCGGCCGCATGCCGAGGCGCGTTCGCGCCGATCGTCCACTCCTGGGACCGGTTGTCAACCATCCCTTGGACGGATGGTCGACGGGCGTTTCCGAGCGTCAGGTCGCGCGGGCGCGGGCGCGATCGCGGTAGAGCTTGTAGTCGCCGCGGTCCGGGCGCAGGCAGGCCGCCAGCGCGAGCGGCTTGCGCGCCTCGGAGTGGCGGCCGAGCTGTTGGAGCGAACGCCCGAGGCAGAAGAGCGCGAAGTCGTTGGTCGGCGCGCGGTCGACGACGGCCTCGAACTCGACGGCGGCCTCGCGGTAGCGGCCGGTGTGGAAGAGCGCGCGGCCCAGCGCTTCGCGGATCGAGGTCTTGTCGGGCTCGAGGTCGCGCGCGCGCCCGAGCGGGACGGTGGCCGCGTGGTGGTCACCCTGCTCGAGGAGGCGCGTGCCGCGACGGAAGAGGTCGTACACGTTGTCCATCCGCACCAGTCTAGGGACGGGATCGAACCGATTGCCTCGGTCGCGGGGGCAGCGCCCATAGCGCCCGTAGGCGCCCCGTCGGGCCCAGGCCGCGGGCCAGCTCGCGTCGCAGGCCGGTGCGCTGGACGGCCGTCGGGCCGGCGCCGTCGTGGCCGTAGCGCTTCTCGCGCAGCGCCCGCAGGTAGCCGACGGCGTCGGGGCTTCCCGCGAAGCGCTGCTCCAGCGTCCGTAGCGTCGTGCCCGGCGGCGCCGGCCGGCCGGTGCGGTGCAGCGCGACCTCGAGCTCGGCCAGCAGCGGGTCCTCGCCGTGCGGGGTACGGGCGCCGAGGCGGGCGAGCAGCAGCGCGCCGAGGGCCACCGCCGCCAGCAGCGCCCCACCGAGCGCGAAGAGCCACGCGCCACCCGAGCCGTCGCCGCCGCCGTTGGTCGAGGAGCTCCGGGCCGGTCGACCGCCCTCGGGCAGGTCGCCGCTGCCCGGCGAGGCGGCCGAGGCCGACGTCTGGATGGCCTGGGTCGCCGCCGGGGCGGCCGACGGCGTCGGGTCGAATGGCACCCAGCCGAAGCCCGCGAACCACGCCTCGACCCATGAGTGGGCGTCGAGGTCGCGCACCACGTATTCGCCGCGACGGCGATCCAGCGTGCCCGGGGCGAACCCGGTGGCGACGCGCGCGGGGACGCCGCCCATGCGCAGCAGCAGAGCCATGGCGCCCGAGAACTGCTGGCAGTAGCCCTCGCGGTCGGTGAACAGGAAGCTCTCCAGCGGCACCGGGCGCAGCGGCGGTGTCTCCGTGTAGCGGTAGCCCTTGGCGAGGCGCGCCTCCACGCGGCGCACGAACCCGTAGGGCGAGCCGGCGCCCGCCGCGAGCCGTCTTGCGAGCGCGTAGCTGCGCCGGTAGCGGGAGGCCTCCGTGATGCGCCCGCCACTGCGCGAGACGAATCCGTTGGGGAGCAGCGCGAGCGGCGGCCGCGGCGACCCGAAGTCCGAGTAGGTCACCGAGATGTCCGGCGACCAGGGGCCCGCGGCCGGGGCGGGGATGTCGAGCGTCCGGTACGGCGCGAGCCCGTCGGGGTACTCCGGGCCCGCCTGCTCGAGCTGCTGCGCCGACGGATTGGGGACGTAGACGAGCGCCCGGTAGGCGTCGCCGCGCTGCAGCTCGCGCCCGACCACCCACGTGCCCGGGCTGCCGGCGGGGATGGCCGCCTGCCCCGGCCGGGTGACCGCGAGCGTGGTCCCCGCCCCGACGATCTGTGAGGAGCGCATGCCGGTCACCCGCACACGGATGCTCTGGAACCACTGGCGGCGGCTGGGGGCGCCGGCGGGCAGCTCGGCGTCGTCGGCCACGCGGCCCAGCAGCCGCGTTCGCGTCCAGCGCGTCCCGTCGAAGCCGTCGAGGTTCTCGGCCTTCCAGTAGGCCGACTGGCGGGCGCGGATGCGCAGCACCTCGCGCCCGTCGCGCGTCCAGGTGATCGGGCCGTAGGTGTGCTGCCACTCGAAGGTCGGGTCGCCTTGCTGCTGCAGGGACTCGGCGATCGCCTCGTAGTCGATCGGCGGGCGCCCGCGGTCCAGGCCGGCGGCGGCGAGCACGCCGGCCAGCAGCGCCGCCCCGGTGAGGGCCGCGGCGGGGGCGGCGCTGCGCACGCGCACGCGCTCGAGCAGCAGGAAGGCGGCGAGCAGCGCGCCGAAGACGAGACCGCGCAGGAACGGCGCCGAGGGGTTGGCCTCGACGGCGGGCACGGCGTAGAGGAGCGCAAGCGCGGCGACCGCGAGCACCCGGCTCGGCGTTCTGCCACCGGGCCACAGCGCCGCGATCGCGCCAAGGCCGAGGAGCAGCGTGCCGCCGGCGAGGATCGTCCAGCGGATCCACTCGTTGAGCCCCGCGTAGGGGACCCGCACGCCGGGAAGCGCGGTCAGCGCGCCGTCGACCCCGGTGGCGATCTCCCCCCACCCCGAGGGCTGGAGCAGCCGGAGGGGGATCCCGGCGAACAGGAAGGCCGCGACCACCACGGCGAGGATGGCCGCAGCGCTCGCCACCACACGGCTTGCGAGCGGCCGGCGAGCGGCGGCGTTGACCGCGAGCCCGCCGCCCAGCGCGACGACGAGCATCCCGATCGTCGCGAGGCCCGCCGAGGGCGAGAGCTGGGCGGCCCAGCCGAGCCCTGCGAACCCACCGAGCGCCGCCGTCGTCGCGATGCGCGCCGGCAGGACGGGCAGCACCGGCCGATCGGCGGGAGGGGGCCTGCGGGGCGAGCCCGTCGGCTCCGGATGCGACGCGCCCCCGGCGGACGGACGCTCGGCGACAACCGTTGAGCGACTGCCCCGCCCGACGGTTCCCGGTGCGCCGCGCATGGCCGTCATGCGGCGACCCTCCCGCTTTCCCGCGCCGGATACCCGTGACAGCCGGCGACCGAGAACGACGGCGCCCGGCCGGCGAGCGCAGCGGGGACAACGAGCGCGAGCCGGCCGGCCGAGGCTCGTGCCGCGGCGGCGGGCGGTCGCGCGAGTGCCCGGGCGGCGACGTAGAAGACGGGGCCGGTGCGGGTCCCGAAGGCGCCGAAGGCCGGCGAGGGACCGGGGCCGACGAGGGCCAGCTTCGCGTGCAGCGAGGGCCAGGCGGCGAGGTCGGGCTCGAGCGTCCGCGGCCGTCGCTCGCCGGGCAGCAGCGCCGCGCAGCCGCCGCCGCGCCCGAGCGCGAGGCACAGCGACGCCGCGGCCCGCACGGCGGCGTCCAGCGCCTCCTCGTCGTGGGGCGCCCGCGCGTCGAGCACCACGAGCGGGCGCGCGTCGGCGTCCGGTCGCAGCCGGCGCTCGAGCAGCCCGGCCCCGCGCGCGAGCGCCGGCCAGTGGATGCGTGCCGCGGGCGCGCCCTCGCGGTAGGGGGCGAGGCCGTCGAACTCGGTCGGCGCGGCGCCCGCCAGCAGCGCCTTGACCCCGGTCGCGCGCTCGGCTCCCGATCCTCCGTCGGCGCCGCGGACGGGAAAGGTGCGGGGCAGGACGAGCACCTGGGCGTCCCCGCCGCCGCGGACCTCGCGCGAGGAGAGCCCGAGCGCGTCGCGCAGCACCAGCGACGGGGCGGGGAGGTCGCGCATCCCGCGCCGCGCGAAGCGCGCCTGGATGTGGATGCGCGCGCGGCGCCGGCCGGGCCGCAGCGACGCCGGCTCGGGCAGCAGCTCGTCGCGGACCTCGCCGCCCGGCCACGGCCCGGGGGCGTGGACCGCGATGCGCACGGCGAGCGGCTCGTCCTCGACGATCCGCCGTTCCCCCACCTCCCGCTCGATCGTCGCGCCGCCCGAGGCGACGGCGACCCAGAGCATCGCCCCGCCGGCCAGGAAGACGAGCCCGGCGCCTGCCGCCAGGAGCGGCTCGCCGTCGAGGAGGAAGCCGGCGGTCAGGATCGCGACGCCCAGCGCAAGGGTGCCGGCGGCCGACCGCATCACGTCACAGGGCCGGAGTGGCCGCCAGGGCGTCGGCGATGACCGGGCGACGCTGATCCTCGCCCGACTCCGGGGCGAGGACGAGGCGGTGCGCGAGGACTGACTCGGCGAGGGCCTGGACGTCGTCGGGGAGCGCGTGGTCGCGGCCGTTGAGCAGCCCTCGGGCCTTGGCCGCGCGAAGCAGCAGGAGGCCGGCGCGGGGGCTGGCGCCGAGCTCGACGCGTACGTCCGAGCGGGTGCGCTGCAGGACCGCGACGACGTAGGCGCGCAGCGCCTCGGACGCTCGCACGCGTGAGGCGGCCCGCTGCACGGTGAGGACCTCGGTCGCCGAGGCCACCGCTTCCAGGTCCTCCACGCGGTCGCCCGCCTCGTGGGCGGCAAGCATGCCGGCCTCGGCGCGCGTGCTCGGGTAGCCGAGCGACAGGCGCACCATGAAGCGGTCGAGCTGGGCCTCGGGCAGCGGATAGGTGCCCTCGTACTCGATCGGGTTCTGGGTCGCGAGCACGACGAACGGTCGCGCGAGCTCGTGGGTGTGCTTGTCCACCGTCACATGGCGCTCCTGCATGCACTCGAGCAGGCCCGACTGCGTCTTGGGCGAGGCGCGGTTGATCTCGTCGACGAGCACGACGTTGGCGAAGATCGGCCCGGGCCGGAACTCGAAGCGCTGCTCGCGCTGGTTGTAGACGTTGGTGCCGACGACGTCGGCGGGGAGCAGGTCGGTCGTGCACTGGACGCGCGCGAACTCCGCGTCGATCGACTTGGCGAGCGATCGCGCCAGCGCGGTCTTGCCGACCCCGGGCGGGTCCTCGATGAGCACGTGGCCCTCGGCGGCGAGGGCGACGACGAGCGCGGCGAGCGCCTCGTCCTGCACCTCCACCGCGCGGCGGATGTTCCCGGCGATGCGCGAGGCCACCGCGGACGCGGCGTCGAGCTCGTCGCGCCCGAGGCGCTCGAAGTCCTGGTCGAGCGGCTCCATCAGGACCGCCCCGTCGCAGGCGTGGATGGCGTGGAGGACGGGGCGGGCGCGGCCGGCCCGGCGGGCGCGGCCGGCTCGGCGGCCGCCTGCGACCGCAGCCGCTCGACCTCGTCGAGGATCGTCGCGGCCACCTGCGCCTTGGAGCCCAGCGCGATCGGGCGGTCGCCGTCGTGGCCCACCAGCGTCACCTCGTTGTCGGTCGTGTCGAAGCCGATGTCCGTCCGCGAGATGTCGTTGACGACGACCAAGTCAAGCCCCTTGCGCTCGAGCTTGCCGCGGCCGTAGGCGAGCGCGCCGTCGCCGTGCTCGGCCGCGAAGCCGACGAGCGTCTGCTCCGGACGGCGGCGCTGCGCGAGCGCGGCGAGCACGTCGTCGGTGCGCTCGAGCTCGAGCTCGAGGCGCTCCGCGCGGCCCTTCTTGAGCTTCTCGGCCGCGGCGCCGCCGGCGGGTCGGTAGTCGGCCACCGCGGCGGCCATGAGCAGCACGTCGGCCTCCGCGAACTCGGCGAGGCAGGCCTCGTGCAGCTGCGCCGCCGTCTCGACCGCCACGAGCTCCACGCGCGGGTTGGGCGCGAGCGTGACGTTGGCGGCGACCACGGTCACGCAGCCGCCTCGACCGGCCGCCTCGTCGGCCAGGGCCCACCCCATGCGGCCCGAGGAGCGGTTGCCGATGAAGCGCACGCTGTCGATCGGCTCGCGCGTTCCTCCGGCCGTCACGAGCACGCGCAGGCCATGCCACGGCCCGGCCGCGGCCGGCCGGGGCGCGGCCGCGGGCACGAGAGCCTCCACGGCGGCGAGCAGCTCCTCGGGCTCGGGCAGCCGGCCCGCCCCCCATTCGCCGCGCGAGGCGAGCGCGCCGGATCCCGGCTCGAGCACGGTGACCCCGCGGTCGCCCAGGACGTCGAGGTTGGCGCGGGTGGCGGGGTGCTCGAGCATGTGGTTGTTCATCGCGGGCGCGACGGCGACCGGGCAGGTCGCGGCCAGCGCGGCGGTGGTGAGCAGGTCGTCGGCCAGGCCGTGGGCGAGGCGCGCGAGCGTGTTGGCCGTCGCCGGGGCCACGAGCAGGACGTCGGCGTTGGCGACGAGAGCGAGGTGGCCGATCGGGTCGTGGTCGGGGGGGCGCTGGTCGGGGAAGACGCCGCGCGCGGGATCGCGCGCCCACTGGTCGACGAGGACCGGCGCCCCCGTCACGCCCTCGAAGGAGGCCGCGCCGACGAAGCGCAGGCTCGCCTCGGTCTGGATCACGCGGACGGCGTGCCCGGCCTTGGTGGCGAGGCGCGCCAGCTCGAGCGCCTTGTAGGCGGCGATGCCGCCGCTGACTCCGAGGAGCAGGCGGGCCACCGACTCCCCTCCCCGCGGACCGTTTCCTAGCGGTGGCGGTACTTCAGCTTGCCGGCGGCCACTTCCTCCAAAGCGATGGTCAGGTAGTTCTTGGACTGCGTGTCGACCATCGGGGGCGGGAACTCGTCGAAGGTCCCCTCGCCGAGGTTGTGGTAGTACGAGTTGATCTGCCGCGCGCGCTTGGCGGCGACGATGACGCTCGCGTAGTTCGAGTCGACATTGTCGAGCAGGCGGTCTATACGCGGGGAGATCACGGTGCCGGGGGCCTTTCGTCGGGTCCTTCGAGGGTAGCAATCGACCGCTCGACGATCCGCACGAGGTCGTCCACGGCGGCCTCGAGGCGGTCGTTGCAGATCACGTGCTCGAACTCGCGCTCGGCCGCGAGCTCCTCCCGCGCGGTGTCCAGCCGGCGCTCGACCTGCGCCGGGTCGTCGGTCCCGCGGCCGACGAGCCGCTCGCGCAGCGCCCCCGGCGAGGGCGGGGCGATGAAGACGAGGACCGCCTCGGGCAGCGCCTCGCGCACCTGGCGCGCGCCCTGGACCTCGATCTCGAGCACCACCGGCGCGCCGGCCGACAGCCGGCGCTCGAGCTCTGAGCGCAACGTCCCGTAGCGGCGCCCGGCGTAGGTCGCGTGCTCGACGAAGTCGCCGGCCGCGAGGCGGCGGTCGAACTCCTCGTCGGAGAGGAAGTGGTAGTCGACCCCGTCGACCTCGCCAGGCCGCGGCGGGCGCGTCGTCACCGAGACCGACAGCTCGAGCGAGGGCACGCGCGCGAGCAGGTTGCGGATCAGCGTCCCCTTGCCGACCCCGGAGGGCCCCGTGATGACGAACACCAGCGCCATCGGACCATCATCGGGCGGCGGGCGGTCGGAAGACGCGCGCCGACGCCGCGCGAACAACATCGTGCGAAGGAGGGGAACCCGGGCCCTGGGTCCGGCGGCGATGAGCGTCGCGAACCGTCGCTGGCAAGGACGCAGGGAGCGCGGCGTGCGCCAGCACGCGAGCGAGCGAGGACGCCGCCAGCGGCGGCCGCGCGGCGCTCAGCGCCTACTAGCGGCGCAAGCTGGCGATGAGCTCCGAGCGCTGGCGCTCGGAGAGGCCGCCGATGGTCTTGCTCGGCGAGATCCGGCACTGGCCGAGGATCTTGTTGACCTTCACGCGCCCGTACTTGGGGACAGCGAGGAGCATGTCGAAGACCTTCGCGGTCTCCACCCACTCGGGCGGGTCGAGCAGCAGCATCTGGATCGAGCGCCGGCCCGCTTTGAGGTCGCGCTTGAGCTGCGCCCGCCGGGTGCGAATGTCGTTGGCGCGTTGGAGCGCCTCCATCCGCTGGACCAGCGAGCGCTCCGGTGCGGATGAGGGCTTGGTCTCCATCTCGGTGGCCGCAGGCATCAAGACGGGCGAGTCTACATATCCACCTCGGGCACGCAAGGCGAGTCGGCCGAATTGAGCTTGACCTCAACCTGAGGTGGAGGAACGGAAGCCCTGAAAGTCCCGCGTTATGCGGGATTTCCAGCGGTTTCGTGGCGCGAGGAGACTCCCCCAACGGCGAGGTCACCCGCGATCCGAAGGCCCGCTCGAGGGTCTCTGAAGCTCTCGGTGCCCACGGCGACGAGCGTTGCACCCGCGAACAGCAGATCTCTAGCGTGATGCCCGTGTTCGACCCCCCCCATTCCGACGATCGGAAGCCCGGTGCGGGCCGCGACCTCGGCGACCTGGGCGAGCGCGATCGCCCGGACCGCCGGCCCCGACAGGCCGCCGGTCCCCCCGCCCAGCCAGGGCGTTCCGTCGCCGCGAGGGTGCAGCGCCGTGCCGCGGATCGTGTTGATGAGCGACAGCGCGTCGGCCCCGGCGTCCTGTGCGGCGGCCGCGACCGCGCCGACGTCGGTCGTGTTCGGCGTGAGCTTGACGATCAGCGGCTTGGCGGTGAGCGGGCGCACGTGCTCGAGCAGCCGAGCGGTCTCCAGCGGGTCGGCGCCCATGATCAGGCCCGTCTCGACGTTGGGGCACGACACGTTGAGCTCGAGCGCGGCGACCTCGTCGCGCGACGCGAAGGCGCGCACGAGCACGGCGACCTCCTCGCGCGTGAAGCCCATGACGTTGACGATCAGCGGCACCGGCAGCCCCGCGAGCTCGGGAAGGTCGTGAGCCAGGTAGCCCTCCAGCCCCTTGTTGGGCAGGCCGATCGAGTTGATCAGGCCTGCGGGCGCCTCCCAGAGGCGCGGTGGCGGGTTGCCACCCCGCGGCGCGACGGTGACGGTCTTGGAGACGAAGGCCGCGAACGGGAAGTCCTCGAGCAGCGCGTCCCCGAACGCGCGTCGCGCGGCGATCACGTCGAACGTCCCCGACGCGTTGACGATCGGGCCCGCGAGCTCGATGCCGCAGAAGTCCGTCACCCGGCTACCGCCTCGAGCGCCGCTGCGTCGAGCACCGGCCCGTCCACGCACAGGCGCACGTAACCCTCGCGAGTCTGCACCGCGCACCCGAAGCACGCCCCGAAGCCGCACGCCATGCCCGCCTCGAGCGCAAGCTGGGCGGCGACCCCCCGCTCGGCGCACAGCGCGCGCACCGCCTCGAGCATCGGCGGCGGCCCGCAGGCGTAGACGACGGCGTGCGGGTCGCCGAGCTCGCGCGCGAGCAGCTCGGTGACCGCGCCGTGGTAGCCGGTGCTGCCGTCGTCGGTCGCGACGCGCGGCGCCGCGAAGAGGCCGGCGGCGGGAGCGTGGTCGCCGTCGCGGAAGCCGAGCAAGGTGACGGCCGCGCCGCTACCCAGCTCGTCCTCCCAGCCCGCCAGCGGCACGACGCCGATGCCGCCGCCGCAGAGCACCCCCCGGCGCCCGTCCCGCGGCGCGGCGAACCCGACGCCGAGCGGACCGAGCGCCCACAGCCCGTCGCCGGGCACGAGCTGGGCCAGCCGCGCCGTTCCCGGCCCCACGTCCTCGAGGAGGAACTCGAGCCGCCGGTCACGGGCGCGCAGGAAGCTGAAGGCCCTCGGGAGCCATGGCCGCTCGTCCTCCCCCGCCCCCCAGCCCTGCGCGGCGGCGAGCATGTAGAACTGCCCGGGGCGAGGCGACGGGCCGTCGGGATCGGCGGCGGCGAGCAGCCGGTAGGCGCCGACCTCGCGCGCCTCGACGACCTCGAGAGCGCGGCGTCCGAAGGGCGCGAGGGTGCGGCGCGGGTCCCCGGGAGTCGCGGCGACAGAGCGGCCGCTGCTCATCGTGCGTCGGCGAGCGGCGCCGCCGGCGCCGAGCGGCGCTGGTGCGGTGCGCTCGCCCCTTCGGGGTCGCCGGCGTGGACGTCCTGCAGGGCGAGCACCGGCGGCCCGTCGGCGCGGGCCGAGATGATCGCCCGCGCGGCGGCGAACCCCCCGGACACCGTGGTGATGCACGGGATCCCGCGCGCCACCGCGGCGCGGCGGATCTCGTAGCCGTCCGAGCGCGCCCCCGACCCCGTCGGCGTGTTGATGACGAGGTCGACGCCGCCGCTCTCGATGCGGTCGACGACGTGCGGCGACCCCTCCCCGACCTTGTTGAGCACCTCGCAGCGCACGCCCATCCGCGAGAGCGAGCGCGCCGTCCCGCGCGTCGCGACGATCTCGAAGCCGACGTCCTGGAGCTGCGCCGCGATGCCGACCGCCGCGTCCTTGTCGCGGTCGGTCACGGTGATGAACACCGTGCCCGACTGAGGCAGCACGGCGCCCGCCGCGGCCTGGGCCTTGGCGAAGGCGGTGGGGAAGTCGCGCGCGATGCCCATCACCTCGCCGGTGGAGCGCATCTCCGGGCCGAGCAGCGAGTCCGAGCCCAGGAAGCGGTCGAAGGGCAGCACCGCCTCCTTGACCGACACGTGGTGGCCGTTGGCCTCCCGGGGCAACCCGAGCGCGTCGACCCGCTCGCCGAGCATGATGCGGCAGGCCATCTTGGCCAGCGGCACCCCGGTCGCCTTGGAGACGAAGGGAACAGTCCGCGACGCGCGCGGATTGGCCTCGATCACGTAGAGCTCGTCGCCGAGCACCGCGAACTGCACGTTGAGCAGCCCGACGACGCCGAGCTCCAGCGCGATCCCGGTCACCTCCTCGCGGATCAGCTCGAGCATCTCGTGCCCGAGGGAGTGGGGCGGGAGCACGCACGCCGAGTCACCGGAGTGCACCCCCGCCTCCTCGACGTGCTGCATGATCCCGCCGATCCAGACGCGCTCGCCGTCGCACAGCGCGTCGACGTCGACCTCGACCGCGCGCTCGAGGAAGCGGTCGAGGTAGATGACGCGCTCGCCGTAGGTCGCGCCCGTGCGGGCGAGGTAGCGCTCGAGGTCCTCGCGCCCGTAGACGATCTCCATCGCCCGGCCCCCGAGCACGTAGGAGGGCCGCGCGAGCAGCGGGAAGCCGACGCGCTCGGAGGCCGCGATCGCCTCCGCGACCGAGTGCGCGGTCGCGTAGGGCGGCGCCTTGTACCCCAGGCGGTCGAGCATCACGCCGAACCGCCCGCGGTCCTCGGCGAGGTCGATCGCGTCGACGCTCGTGCCCAGCAGCCTCACCCCCGCCGCCTCCAGCGAAGCGGCGAGCTTGAGCGGCGTCTGGCCGCCGAACTGCACGATGACCCCCTCGGGCTGCTCGACCTCGACGACCGCGAGCACGTCCTCGAGGGTAAGCGGCTCGAAGTAGAGGCGGTCGGAGGTGTCGTAGTCGGTCGAGACCGTCTCGGGGTTGCAGTTGACCATCACCGCGTCGCGCCCGGACTCGCGGACGGTCATCGCCGCGTGGACGCAGCAGTAGTCGAACTCGATGCCCTGGCCGATCCGGTTGGGCCCCGACCCGAGGATCACGACGCTGGGGCGCCCGCCGCGCTCGACCTCGCCGCGCACACCCGCGGGAGAGGGGCGCTCCCAGCCCGAGTAGTAGTACGGCGTCGAGGCGGCGAACTCGGCCGCGCAGGTGTCGACCGCCTTGAAGGTGCGCTCGCCCGCGAAGGCGCCGTCGGGGTCGGTCGCGTAGGCCCCGATCTCGCGCAGGAACCACGGGTCCACCGCCGTTCGCGCGGCGAGCTCGCCGAGCGCCACGCCACGCCGGAAGGCCTCCAGGAGGATCGGGTAGCGGTCGGCGCGCGGGCGCTGCAGCCGCTCGAGCAGGCGCTCGGTGGGCGCGCCAAGGTCGGGCGCGTCGTCGAGCTCCAGGCTGCGCAGCGCCTTGCCGAAGGCCTGCTGGAAGGTCCGCCCGATGGCCATCGCCTCGCCGACCGACTTCATGTGGGTCGTAAGCCCGTCGTCGACGTCGGGGAACTTCTCGAAGGCGAAGCGCGGGCACTTGACGACGACGTAGTCGATCGTCGGCTCGAAGCTCGCGGGGGTCAGGCGCGTGATGTCGTTGGGGATCTCCTCGAGTGCGTAGCCCACCGCCAGGCGCGCGGCGATCTTGGCGATCGGGAAGCCGGTGGCCTTGGAGGCCAGCGCGCTGGAGCGCGAGACCCGCGGGTTCATCTCGATGACGACGATCTCGTCGGTCGCGGGGTTGACGGCGAACTGGACGTTGGAGCCGCCCGTCTCCACCCCGACCGCGCGGATGACCGCGATGGCCTGATCGCGCAGCGCCTGGTACTGGCGGTCGGTGAGCGTCTGCTGCGGGGCGACGGTCACCGAGTCGCCGGTGTGGACGCCCATCGGGTCGACGTTCTCTATCGAGCACACGATCACCACGTTGTCGTTGTGGTCGCGCATGACCTCGAGCTCGAACTCCCCCCACCCGAGCACCGACTCCTCGAGCAGGACCTGGGAGATCGGCGAGGCCTTCAGGCCTCGCGCCACCACGGCCTCCAGCTCGTCCGCGTCGTGCGCGATCCCGCCCCCGCGCCCGCCCAGGGTGAAGGCCGGGCGCACGACGAGCGGGAGCCCGAGCCGCGTGGCGGCGCCGTGCGCCTCCATCGGCGTCGTGGCGATCTCCGAGCGCGGCACGCGCAGGCCGGCCTGCGTCATCGTCTCGCGGAAGAGGTCGCGGTCCTCGGCGCGGCGGATCGCGTCGAGGTCGGCCCCGATCAGCTCGACGCCGTGGCGCGCGAGGGTGCCGTCCTCGGCGAGCGTCTTGGCCAGGTTGAGCGCGGTCTGTCCGCCGAGCGTCGGCAGCAGCGCGTCGGGGCGCTCGCGGGCGATGACCTGGCTGACCGGCCCCGGGAGCAGCGGCTCGACGTAGGTCCGGTCGGCGAACTCGGGGTCGGTCATGATCGTCGCCGGGTTGGAGTTGACCAGGACGACCTCGTAGCCCTCGTCGAGAAGGACCTTGCAGGCCTGCACGCCGGAGTAGTCGAACTCCGCGGCCTGGCCGATGACGATCGGGCCCGAGCCGAGGATGAGGATCTTCTGGAGGTCGTCCCTACGCGGCACGGACGGCCTCCAAACGCTGCTCGAGGTTGGCCCGCACCGCGGGCCACTCGTCGTCGACGATCGAGTAGTAGGCCGAGTCGCGGATCCCGATGCCCGGGACGACCATGTGCTTGCGGTGGATGCCCTCGAAGCCGGCCGGCAGCGCCTCCATCGCCCGCCGCGAGCGCTCGTTGGCGGCATGGGTCTTGAGCTCGACGCGCAGGCACCCCTCCTCCTCGAAGGCGTGGCCGAGCATGAGCAGCTTGGCCTCGACGTTGGCTCCGGTCCGCCACGCCGCGGGCTCGAGCCACGTCCAGCCGATCTCCAGGCCGCGGTGCTCGGGCCGCAGGGTGAGGTAGCGGGTCGAGCCCAGCGGCCGGCCCGTGCGTGCGTCGAGGGTCGCGAAGGGAACCTCCGCTCCACTCCGCGCGGCGTCAAGCGCGTCGGCGAGCCATGCGTCGAAATCGAAGGTGCCGCGGGCCAGCCACTCCCACACCTCGGGGTGATCGGCCGCCCGGCGCAGGCCGTCGGCGTGGCGGCGCTCGAGCGGCTCGAGGACGACGATCCGGCCGGCAAGGCGCCTCGCGAGCCCGGGCCACGTCATGACGCCTCGATCTCGTCGAGGAAGCGGTCGAAGAGGTAGGTGGCGTCGTGGGGACCCGGCCCGGCCTCGGGGTGGTACTGGACCGCGGCGCCGGGGACGTCGCGCAGGACCAGTCCCTCGACGGTGCGGTCGTAGAGGTTGAGGTGGGTGAGCTCGGCGACGCCCACCCCGGTCTCCCAGCGCACCGGCTCGTCGCCCTCGATCGTCCCGCCCCCGTCGGGGCCGAGGACCGCGAAGCCGTGGTTCTGGGAGGTGATGGCGATCCGCCCGGTCTCGAGGTCCTTGACCGGGTGGTTGGCGCCTCGGTGGCCGAAGCGCAGCTTGTAGGTCTCCAGGCCGACGGCGCGGCAGAGGAGCTGGTGGCCGAGGCAGATGCCGTAGACCGGCACCTTCCCGACAACGCCGCGGACGGTCTGGACGATGTGGTCGAGCGCGGCCGGGTCGCCCGGGCCGTTGGCGAGGAACACCGCGTCGGGATCGCGGGCGAGCAACTCCTGCGCAGAGGAAGCGGCGGGGTGGAGCTCGAGGCGCACGCCGCGCTCGCGCCAGTTGCGCACGATCGAGGTCTTGATGCCGGTGTCGATCGCCACGATGCGCGGGCCCGACGCGTCGGGGTCGAGAAAGACCGGTGCCGCGGGGCTGACCTCCCCCGTGAGGTCGCGATCGTTCATCGGCGGCTCGGCCGCGATCAGCGCGGCAGCCTCGTCCTGCGCCGTCGCGCCCGGGAAGACGCCGCCGCGCATGGCCCCGCGCTCGCGGATGTGGCGCACCAGCGCCCTGGTGTCGACCCCGGTGATCGCCGGCACGCCGCAGTCGGCGAGCCAGCTGAGCCAGCCGCCTTCCGCGCCCGGGGCGTCGTCGCGGTCCGCGGCGGCGCGCATGATCGCCGCGCGGGCGTGGACGCGGTCGGACTCCATCGCCTCGCCCGACACGCCGTAGTTGCCGATGTGCGGGTAGGTGAAGGTGATGAGCTGACCGGCGTAGCTCGGATCGGTCACCGACTCCTGGTAGCCCGACATCGCGGTGTTGAAGACGATCTCGCCGGTCACCGAGCCGGGGGCACCGCACGCCTCGCCGTCGAAGCGTGCGCCGTCCTCGAGCAGCACGTAGGCGCTCACGTCACGAGCACGAGCGAGCGCTCGCGGTAGGCGACGGCGCCGGCGGCGACGGTGAGCAGGACGCGGCCGCTCAGCGTGCGCCCAGCGAAGCACGAGTTCTCCGAGCGGCTCTCGTAGCCGCTCTCCCCCACCTGCCAGTCCGCGT
Organism: uncultured Actinomycetes bacterium; assembly: GCA_963728925.1. Classification (GTDB taxonomy): domain Bacteria; phylum Actinomycetota; class Thermoleophilia; order Solirubrobacterales; family Solirubrobacteraceae; genus JBBPZA01. Next base: position 26,364 of record CAVSMB010000005.1, read on the forward strand.
CGAGGTCGACGAGGCAGAGGTCGGCGGGCGCGCCGGCCGCGATGCGTGGGACGGGGAGGTCGTAGACCGCGGCGCCGGCGGTCATGCGCTCGACCAGCGTTCCCAGCCCGAGCACGCCGGGACGCACGAGCTCTGAGTGCAGCGCGGCGAAGGCGGTCTCCAGTCCCGTGGTGCCCATCGGGGCCTCCTCGAAGGGCGCCTCCTTCTCCTCGCGCGCGTGGGGCGCATGGTCGGTGGCGACGCAATCGATGGTGCCGTCGCGCAGCGCGTCCACGATCGCGCGGCGGTCCTCCTGCGCCCGCAGCGGCGGGTTCATCTTGAAGCGCGTGTCGAGCGAGCGGACCTCCTCGTGGGTGAGCACGAGGTGGTGTGGACACGCTTCCGCGGTCACCCGGGCACCCTGGTCCTTGGCGGCGGCCACCGCCTGCACCGACTCGGCTGCGGAGACGTGGAGCAGGTGCACGCGGCCGTCCTCGTAGCGGGCCAGCGCGGCGTCGCGGGCGACCATGACCGATTCCGACACCGACGGGATCCCGGTGAGGCCGAGCACGGCCGAGACCTCGCCCTCGTGCATGACGCCGTCGCCCGAGAGGGTCGGCTCCTCCTCGTGGAGGGCGAGCACCCCGCCGCACAGACGCTGGTACTGCAGGGCGCGCCGCAGGATGCCGGCGCCGTGGACGGGCACGCCGTCGTCGGTGAAGCCCAGCGCGCCGGTGTCGCGCAGCTCGGCCATCTCGGTGAGCTCGTCGCCGGCGAGGTCGCGGGTGATCGAGGCGAGGAAGCCGACGGGAACGCGGGCCTCGCGCCCGGCCGCCTCGCGCAGCGCCTGGAGCACCGGCGCCGAGCTCACGGTCGGGCGGGTGTTGGGCATCGCGACGACGGCGACGAAGCCGCCCGCGGCGGCCGCACGGGTGCCCGAGTCGAGGTCCTCCTCGTGCTCGTCGCCGGGCACGCGCAGGTGCACGTGGGGGTCGACGAAGCCCGGGAACAGGTGTCGTCCCTCGCCGCTGACCACCTCGGCGCCCTCGGGCGCCTCGAGCGAGCCCGGATCGCCGAGCGCAGCGATCTCGCCGCCGCGGACGAGCACGTCGCGCGGGCCGTCGAGCCCCTCGCGGGGGTCGAGCGTCCACGCCGCGCGGACGAGCAGGTCGGCCGGCCGGGCGCGCCGCGAGATCAGGCGGACCGGCCCGTCGCCGCCGCCGTCGACAGGGCGCATCACGCCGGCTGCGGCTCGCTGCGCTCGGGGGCCGGCGCCTCGGCGCGATCGCCGCCGGCGAGCAGCTCGAAGAGGACCGCCATGCGGACGACAACGCCCGCCGCCACCTGCTCGCCGATGAGCGCCTGCGGGGAGTCGATGACCTCGGGCGCCAGCTCGACGCCCCGGTTCACCGGCCCCGGGTGCATGAGCAGCTGGCGCGGCCCCAGCCGGCGGCCGTCGATCTGGTAGCGGGCGACGTACTCGCGCAGCGAGGGGACGTAGGCCTCGGCCATGCGCTCGTGCTGCATGCGCAGCGCGTAGACGACGTCGGCCTCGCCGAGGCGGTCCAGGGTGGTCGCGACCTCGCAGCCGAGCGCCTGGACGCCTCGCGGAAGCAGGGTCGGCGGGCCGGCGACCGTCACCCGGGCGCCCATGCGCCCGAAGGCGATGATGTCCGAGCGGGCGACGCGCGAGTGCAGCACGTCGCCGACGATCCAGATGTTCGCTCCGTCGAGCGACCCCAGCCGGCGTCGCAGCGTGTGGACGTCGAGGAGCGCCTGGGTCGGGTGCTCGTGCTTGCCGTCGCCGGCGTTGATCACCGACGCGGGCGTCCAGCGCGCGACGAGCTCGGCGGCGCCAACGTGCGGGGAGCGGATGACGATCGCCGCGGGGTCATAGGCCGAGAGGGTCTGGACGGTGTCCTTGAGCGACTCGCCCTTGTCGACGGCGGAGCCGGCCGAGCGGATGCTGACCACGTCGGCGGAGAGGCGCTTGGCGGCGAGCTCGAAGGACGAGCTCGTGCGCGTCGAGGCCTCGTAGAAGAGGTTGACGACGGTGCGCCCGCGCAGCGCGGGGACCTTCTTGATCTCGCGCCCGGAGACCTCGGCGAAGGAGCCCGCACGGTCGAGGATCCGCTCGATGTCCGCACGCTCGAGGTGCTCGATGGAGAGCAGGTGCTTCATGCCAGGGCCTCTTGGGGTTCGGAGATGGTCACCTCGTCGACCCCGTCGAGCTCCTCGACGCGAACGTTGACGCGCTCGGTGCGCGCCGTCGGGAGGTTCTTGCCGACGTAGTCGGGGCGGATCGGAAGCTCGCGGTGGCCGCGGTCGGCGACCACGGCGAGCTGGACCCGCGCCGGCCGGCCGTAGTCGAAGAGCGCCTCGATCGCCGCGCGGGCGGTGCGCCCGGTGAACATCACGTCGTCGACGATCACCACCGTGCGCCCGTCAAGCGCGAAGTCCACGTGCGAGGCGTGCACCACGGGGCCCGCCCCGCGCGTGGCGATGTCGTCGCGGTAGAACGCGATGTCGATGTCCCCGAGCGGCACCTCGGCCTCGAGCAGGTCCTCGACGAGCCGGTGCAGGCGGGTGGCGATCAGCGCCCCGCGGCGATGGATGCCGACGAGGGCCACGTCGCGGGCGGCGTTCTTCTCGACGATCTCGTGCGCGATGCGCACGAGCGTCCTGCGCATGTCGTCGTGGTCGAGGACGACCTTCGGGTGCTCCAAAACGTGCCCCTTCCTGGCCTCTCCGGACCGGGTTAAAGGAACCGACGCGCTGAGGCTAGCACCGCCCCGAGACCGAACGGCGCCGGCGGCGACCGACCGCCCGGGAGGCGGGCACCACCGCCGGACACCGGCGCGCCCCGCGACGCCAAGCGGCTTGCACTGTTGCGCGGGCGACTCGCGCCCGCGACGATGTCGCGATCCCCGGCGAAGAGCAGACCGACTTCCACTGGCGCGACGCCCCGCGCCACGTCGCGGCGCTCGCGATCATCGCGCTGCGCACGCCCGTGGAGCTCGCCGGCCTCGGACTGACGCTCGAGCGCCACGCGCGCCGCGCGCTGGTGCGCTCGGCCTCGGGAACGGCGCTCGTCGCGCTCGACCGAACCCTCGCGTCGAGCGTCGCCGGCGAGGCCGTGGACCGGGTGGTGACCAGCGAGGTCGCCGAGCGCGCCGTGAGCGCGACCCTGGAGGGCCCGCTCGTCGAGATCGTCGCGCGCGACCTCGTGCGCTACGGCGTGCTGGAGCGCGTCACCGAGCTGCTCCTCGCCGGCGGGATCGCCGACGACATCGTCGCCCGTCTGGTCGAGGGCCCCGAGCTCGAGCGCATCGTCGCCGCCGCGCTCGAGAGCCCCGGCGTGGGCCGGCTGGCCGACCGCGTGCTCGACGACGCGGTCACCGAGCGTCTTGTCGCGAGGGTCATCGACGGCGCGCTCGTCGACGAGGTCGTCGCGCGGCTGGAGCGCAGCGAGGAGATGTGGGCGCTGGTCGAGCGGATTGCTCGCAGCCCCGCGGTCACCGACGCGATCAGCAGCCAGGGCATGGGGTTCGCCGACCAGGTCGCCGGCGTCGTCCGCGACCGCTCGGCGACGGCCGACGCGCGAGTGGAAGGCATCGCCCGCCGCCTGCTGCGGCGCGAGCCGCGCGCGCGGCCGGAGGGATGATCGCGTGGTGGCGCTCGGTTCCTCAGGCCGGACGACCGCCGGCACCGACCGCCCGGCCACACCGACCGACACGGCCGCGGCCTCGACGGGCGGAACGGGACGCGAGCTGGTGACGGCCAGTGGCGTGGCGACGGCGCCCGGGGGCCCGTACGCCGGCTTTGTAACCCGCGCGATCGCCATCTCGCTCGACGCCGCCATCATCAATGGCGCCGCCGCACTCGTGGCGGCGGCCGCGAGCCTCGTGCTCTCGCTCTTCCCACTCTCCCACGAGGCCCGCTCGGCGATGGTCGCGATCGGTGGTGTGCTCTACGCGGCGTGGATCGTCGGCTACTTCGTGGTGTTCTGGACGACGACGGGCGAGACGCCGGGCAACCGGGTCATGCGCATCCGTGTCGTCTGCGCCCGCGGCGGGACGCTCCGTCCGTTCGGGGCCATGGTGCGTCTGGCAGGCATGGTGATCTCGCTTCCGTTCCTGATCGGCTTCCTGCCGGTCCTGGTGACCGAGCGCCGCCGTGGCCTGTCCGACGCGCTCGCCGGGACCGTCGTGCTCTCGAACGTCGAACCCCACGAAAGGACCGATCCATGACCGCCACGCCCGACTCGGAGCTCACCCGCGCCGCCGACGCCGCCCACGCCGTCATCGCCTCCTCGATCATCCGCCAGGCGACGGCCGGGCAGCTCCCCCACGACGAGCTCCCCGAGCAGAGCGGCGGCTCCGAGGTGACCTACGAACTAATCGCCAACGAGCTGCTCCTTGACGGCAGCGCACGGCTCAACCTCGCCACCTTCGTCACCACGTGGATGCCTCCGCACGCGTCGAAGCTCATGTCCGAGACGGCCGACAAGAACATGATCGACAAGGACGAGTACCCGCAGACGGCCGAGCTCGAGCGGCGCTGCGTGAACATGATCGGTCGGCTGTGGCACGCATCGGGCGAGGGCGACGTCACCGGCTGCTCGACGACGGGATCCAGCGAGGCGGCGATGCTCGGCGGGCTCGCCCTGAAGTGGCGCTGGCGGGAGCGGATGCGCGCCGCGGGCCGCTCCACCGAGCGGCCCAACCTCGTCATGGGAGTCAACGTCCAGGTGTGCTGGGACAAGTTCTGCCGCTACTGGGACGTCGAGCCGCGCCTCGTGCCGATGGAGGGCGAGCGCTTCCACCTGGAGGCCGACCAGGCCGTGGCGCAGTGCGACGAGAACACCATCGGCGTCGTGCCGATCCTCGGCTCGACCTTCGACGGCAGCTATGAGCCGGTGCAGGAGATCTGCGCGGCCCTGGACCAGCTCGCGGCCGGCGGCGGGCCCGACGTGCCCGTCCACGTCGACGCCGCCTCGGGCGGTTTCATCGCGCCGTTCGTCCAGCCCGATCTCGAGTGGGACTTCCGCCTGGCCCGCGTGCAGTCGATCAACGCGTCCGGCCACAAGTACGGGCTCGTGTACCCCGGGGTTGGCTGGGCGATCTGGCGCGACGCGACGGCGCTGCCCTCGGACCTCGTCTTCGAGGTCAACTACCTCGGCGGCAAGATGCCGACCTTCGCACTCAACTTCTCGCGCCCTGGTTCGGAGGTGGTCGCGCAGTACTACATGCTGGCCGCGCTGGGAATGGATGGCTACCGCAGCGTCCAGGGCAACTCGAGCGCCGTCGCGCAGCACATCGCCTCCGAGGTCGCGGCGCTCGGGCCCTACCGGCTCATCACCGACGGCTCAGAGCTGCCGGTCTTCGCCTTCACGGTCGCCCCCGAGGTCGAGAACTACACGGTGTTCGACGTGTCGGCGAAGCTGCGCGAGATGGGCTGGCTGGTGCCTGCGTACACGTTCCCCGAGAACCGCCAGGACCTGTCGGTTTTGCGCGTCGTCGTGCGGGCGGGCATGACGATGGACATGGCCGACCTCTTCCTCGGCGACCTGCGCAAGCAGACCGCGGCGCTCGAGGCGCTGCCGACCGCGCTGCCGCGGCGCAACCCGGAGGAGGAGACGAGCTTCGCGCACTGAGTCACGGCCCGCCCTCCTCGGCCGCTCAGGGTTGCGGCGCCGCGACCTCCAGGCGACCGGCCAGCTGGCCCGCGAACGTCGGGGCGGTGTCCGGCGACGTAGCGACCACCCTCCTGCGCGGGACACGGACGAAGCACCAGGGCGTCACCCGATCTGGGTGATGACAGATCCCCGCCTCACCGCGGACGCTGGCGCCTCGCAGGTACGGTCGCGGTCAAGCGGCCGAGTCAACTCAAGGAGGTAGGGATGCGAGGTGTAGGCCGGGTTGTGTTCGCGGCGACGCTGCTGTTGATCGTGGGCGTGCTCAACATCATCTACGGGATCGGCGCCCTGGACGATGCGAACATCTTCGTCAACGACCAGAGGTTCATCCTCACCAACCTCAACACCCTGGGCTGGGTCCTGATCATCCTCGGCGCGATCCAACTCGCCGGAGGCTTCTCCCTCATGGCCGGCAACACCTTCGGCCGGGTCATCGGCATCATCGGCGGAAGCCTCGGTGCGATCGGTGCCCTGCTCTCGATCGGTGGCCGCTACCCGTGGTGGTCGCTCGCCATCTTCGCCCTCTGTGTCTACGTCGTCTACGGCATCATCGTCTACGGCGAGGACGAAAGGACGCCGGCAACCTGAGCTCACGAGCCGCGGCGAGCAGGTGCTCGCGCTCCAAGATCGCAACTGGGCATAGTCTCGGTCCTCAACAGCGTCGAGTCGGCGCCACGCTTCGGGCAGCCTCCTGACGTGCCGGGCGTGCCTCGCGCGATGTGGCGTCGTACAGCTATACCCGCGCGGCGGCGGCGCGCCGCGGCGAGTGGACGGGCGCTCGACCGTTCCGCTCGCCGCGGATCGCGCGTGTCGGGGTTACCGGCCGTCGCGCAACCGGCTGACATCGCACGAAGAATCTCGTTGATCGTCGTTGCGCGCAGTCTTGCGTGATTGCAAGCATGTACGCGCTCTCGTCTGCGCTACGGAGGGACGTTGAGTTGTCTGACAAAGCCCCCTCGGCCTTCAGCGTGTCAGCGAGTCCGCCTGCGAACGTGCGGGCCGTCTCGAGCTGCTCGTCCTGAAGATTGGTCGGCGGGATCTTGATGCCGAGGGAGCGTTCGCGGTACTCGCCGGTGCCGAGGTAGCTGAGCAGCGACAGCAGGCTGCGTATCTGGCCACCCTGGTAGGCGAAGTGGATGCCGTCGCGGTACTTGGCGCCCGCCTTGGTGATGAGCTTCTTGACGGTGCGGAGGTTGTGGCCGTAGTAGCGCCGGCAGACCACGACGGTGGCGACGTCGGTGTCGCGAAGGACCGAAGCCGCCTCCTTGGACTCGAGGTATGAGCGGATCGGCACCGAGGTGGACAGCCACCACGTGGGCGAGCCGACGACGACGAGGTCGTAGTCGCCGCTCCTCGCCTGCTCTGGAATCGTGATCTCGGCCGTCGTGCGGCGGAGCTCCGCCGGGATCATCCCGATCAGCTCGCGGAAGGGGTGCGGCATCGGGAACTCGTGGAAGCGGGCGGTGTAGCGAGCGTCGGTGAGGTCGATGCGCGCGTGCTCGGTCTCGCAACCGCGATCGCGGAACACCTCCGTCATCGCTTCGACGACTTTGATCGTCTGCTTGGTGTAAGTGAAGTACACGAACAGAACCCGTGGCTGGGTGGCGTTCATTCTGGCGGTCCCTTCTTGGAGGATTCGTCGGGCGCAGATGAGGTGATGATCATCAGACCAGCGCGCCTAGGCAGGGAAGACGCTGGTCCAGTCGTTCTTGATGCTGATGACCGTCCAGCCGTCCGCGGCGGCGCTCTGAAGGGCCTGCTCGGCCCCGCTGGTGTAGTCGAACTCGCGGTCGGCGTCGTCGTGGAGGACGAGCACGGGGAGGAAGGCTCTGTCGGCATGCCGGGTGAACTGGAGCATCGGGATGTCCCCGTTGGAGTTGCCGACGGCGAGCAGCGGTCGGCGGCCGGTGCGGCTCCAGATGCGGATCGGCTTCTGTGGGCCGTCGTCGAGGTAGTCGGCCTCCGGCTTGTGCGTGATCGTCCCGCCGCGCTCGTCGCTGACGTACTCGAGCGCCGTTGCGCTGCCGATCACGCGCTCACGCGGAATGCCGTAGACCTCTTCGCTGATCGGGCGCATGAAGTCACGCCCACCACCTGAGGCGATGTAGTTCGAGAACCCGTTCGCCTCCAGGTACCCGAGCAGCTCGATCATCGGCGCGTACGCGCACGCGAGATAGGGGCGACCGAGGGTCGGATGCTGCGTGGTGCGAAGGAAGGCGTCGGACTTCGCCTCGAAGTCGTCGACGTTGATCCCCGCGAAGGCGGCGAGGACGCCGCCCAGGAGCGTGCGGACGTTCGTGTCGTCGCCCGCGTAGTGCTCGGCGAGCACCGTGCCCAGCCAGGCGTAGTCGCGCTCGTAGGCCGCCTTCCAGGGTTGGCGCTCGCGCAGATCAGGATCGTCCTGCGCCATCTCGAACAGCCGAACGAGGGATGAAGTCGGCCTGGATCGGAAGCGGCTTCTCGCACCACAGCGTCCCGTCGTTGTCGAACACGGCCACACGTTCCTCGACCGGCACGGCGTCCGACACCGTTCGCTCGACGAACTCGACGATCGCCCGCTTCGCGGCGCCGTCGTTCCAACCAGTCAACGACCCGGTCATGCCTACTCGATCGCCATGGCGACGCGGAGACGCTCGGCGTCGCGCAGCGGCTCGATCGGCGGATACGACGTGTCCGGATCCTCCGCGTCGAAGGTGGTCAGCCCGAGGTGCGTTCGCTCGGGAATCGGCAGAGCGGAGCGCGAGACATCAGATGAAGACACGTTTAGGGGCCCCTTGGTCGCGGTGCGAGCACGGACCTCAGGCAGCCGGCCCAGCCACGCCAGGCGATATCGACCTGAGCCGAATCACTCGATCGGTATGACCGTCCGCGCCAGGCACGCTCTCTCAGCCACCCATTCCGGCCTGGGCCTCGGCCAGTCCGGCCTTGAGGTCCTTCGCGCTCAGGCCGTCGATGTGCGCAACGGACTTCCTGACCGCGTTGGCGAGCGCCGTATCGACGGCGTCGGCGCCATCGGAGTCGTAGATCGCGATGAGGCCGCCGGAGCCGGGAGGGAGGGCGGCGTCGAGCTTCTCCCCGATCCCGCTCTCGACCCGGTGCTTGGCGAACTTCCCGACCGTGACGCCGGCGGCCGCCCCGATCGCGGTCGCCGCGAGCAGCGGCGGTGCGAGCAGGCCGACCACGAGTCCCGCGCCGCCGCCGAGCTTGGCGCCCTTGCGTCCGAGGTGGTCGCCCGCCTCGACTACGTGGACCTCGCCGTCGGGGTCCTTCTGGACCACCGCGACGCCCTCGACGGTGATGGTCTTGTCCTCGGCCAGCTTCAGGATCGCGTCGAAGTCCTTCTGCGCGAGGTCCTCGAAGAGGTAGGCCGCGATGAGCACGTCTTTTTGGTCGTCGCTCATGGTCGCTGCCTCCTATGCCGTGACGCCGCGGACGGTGTGGCCCTGCGAGGCGTGCTCGTGGAGGTCGTGCTCGTGCTGGTCGTCCAGGTGCGGCGCGACGTCGAACACGACCTTCTTGACCGTGCCGGTGAATTCGAACGGCGCCTTGGCGGCGTAGTTGCGGTCGACCACGAGGCCGTTGTCCTGGCCGACGTCCAGGCCGCTGTAGCCGCTGAAGCCGAACGGGACCGTATGGTCGAGCCGGCCGCTTCCGACCGGCTCGCCGTCGACGAACAACGTGATGGTCCCGGGAGTCGCGGGCTTCGGCTCGTCGGCGGCGAACGTGAGCTCGACGTTCACGTCTCCAGTCGGTACCGCGCCCTCGGATTCCTGGCGGTACTCGAACACCCCGAGGAAGGCGTAGGTGTGCTTCAGCTTTCCCTCCTCGACGAAGGGCGAGAAGCCGCCGAGGTGCCCTCCGTCCGCGATGATCACCCCTTCAGCTCCGCCCTGCGGGATGTGCAGATCGGCGCTGAGCGTGTAGGAGTGGTTGTAGATCCGCGGGACAAGGCCGGGTGCGACGTTCTGCACGTTGCCGTGGTAGGTCACCGTCGTGTTCGTGCCGAGCGGCGGCAGGATGCCGAAGAACGGCGAGAAGCCGGCGAGCAGCGGCTTGACGTTGTACTTCTCGGCCTCCTCCCAGAACAGGTCCTGCAGTTCGGAGACCTTGTCGGGGTTGCTCGCCGCCAGGTCGTTGGCCTGGGAGAAGTCGTCGGGCAGGTAGTACAGCTGCACCGGGTCCGCGTCGGGATCCCACACGCCGGGAGCGAACGTCTTGAGCATCTCCGGGTCCAGCCGCCACGGCACGCGGGGCATTCCTCATCGCCAGCCACCAGCCGTCCTTGTACATCGCCCGGTTGCCGAAGTTCTCGAAGTACTGCTGCGTGTGGCGTTCGGGGGCGTCCGCGTCCTCGAACGAAGCGGCGAACGTCACACGGGTCATCGGCTGTTGCTCCACCCCGTCGACGTGCGTCGGCTGCGGGATCCCGACGATGTCGAGGATCGTCGGGCCGATGTCGGAGACGTGGGTGAACTGCGAGCGCAGCCCGCCGCGGTCCTTGATGCGGTCCGGATAGCTGACGACCAGCGGGTTGCGTGTCCCTCCGAGGTGTGAGGCCACCTGCTTGCCCCACGCGAAGGGCGTGTTCCCGGCCCACGCCCAGGCGGTGGAGTCGTGCGGGTACATCATCTCGCTGCCCCAGGCCTCGACCCCGCCCCACTTCAGGGTGAGCTGCATCTGCTCCTCGTCGGTGAGCGGGAGCCCGTTGACCATCGTCCCCTCGTTGAACGTGCCGGTGGGCGTGCCTTCCAGGCTGGCGCCGTTGTCGCCCCAGATCCAGACGACGACCGTGTTCTCGAGCTCGCCCATCTCCTCGATCGAGTCCAGGAGCCGACCCACGTGGTGGTCGGCGTTCTGGGAATAGCCGGCGTAGACCTCCATCTGGTGAGCGAACAGCCGCTTGCTGTTCTCGCTCAGCGAGTCCCAGGCGGGCATCTCCTCGGGCCGCGGCGTGAGCTCCGCATCGGCCGGGATGACGCCGAGCTGCTTCTGGCGCTCGAACGTCTCCTCACGCAGCCTGTCCCAGCCCTGATCGAACTTCCCCTTGTACTACTGGTCCGACCACTCCTTGGCGACGTGATGCGGGGCGTGACTGCAACCGGTCGAGTAGAAGAGCATCCACGGCTTCTCGGCCTCGTGGCCGCGGACGCCGTGCAACCAGTCGATCGCCTGGTCGGTCATCGCCTCGGGGAAGTAGAACGGCTTGCCGTCCTTGCCCTCCTGGACGCCGATGAACTTCTGGTTCTCGGCGATCATCGTGTCGTACTGGCCGGCCTCGGGAGCGAGGAAGCCCCAGTAGTAGTCAAAGCCCCAGGCGTTCGGCCAATGGTGAAACGGGCCCGCCGGGCCCTGCTCGCCCTCCGGTGTGAGATGCCACTTGCCGACACACGCCGTCGAGTAGCCGTTCTCCTTCATGACCTTCGGGAACGGCGCAGCGTCCCGCGGCAGCATGGCCGAGTAGCCCGGGAACCCGCCGGAGAACTCGGGAATCCGTGTGTCACGAACGCAAGAGGAGGCTGATGTCTCGACTTTCGTGATTCTCGGGCGCTGAGGGCGGGGTCGTGATCGTCGGCGTGGGTGGCGCTGGCGGCGGCGGTCTGCGCGTCTGAGCAGGGCAAAGGAGCATCGGCGGCGGCCTCGAAGTCGTGGGCGTCGAGTCGATCTGCCGCGCCCGGATGACAGCCGGTCGCGGCGTTCCCACGGAGGCACCGCCGATGCTCTTGCATGTTCCCGGTTCGCTGGCCGGGCTGTTGTCCCTCTGTCGTCCCGCGTTCACGCAACCGACGTTTCAGACGTTCAGCATGCTGGTGGTCGGGTTCGTGGGGCGTATCCGCGACTGCACGGTGACCGGGATGCTGCAGGCCGCCGGGTTGGCCGGCGAGTGGCATCACAGCCGCGCGCACGACTTCTTCGCCCGTTGTCGCTGGGATCCCGACAAGCTGGGCGTGGCGCTGCTGGACTTCCTGGTGGCGGTGTTCGTCGGGCCGCACGCGCCGATCCGGCTGGCCGTCGACGACACGCTGTTCGGCCGTTCGGGCCGGCGGGTATGGGGCGCGCACTACCTGCACGACGGCGCGCAGCCGGAGGGCTCGGGGCGGCGCACGCGGTGGGGCAACTGCTGGGTCGTCGTCGTGCTCGTCGTGCAGCTTGAGTGCCTGGGCGGCCGGCCGGTCGGCCTGCCGATCCTGTTCAGGCTCTTCCGGCCCCGCGACGACACGCATCCCGACCGGCCGTCGCAGCCCGAGCTCGCACGAACGCTGATCGACGTGATCCTCGCGCGCTTTCCCACCCGGATCGTCGAGTTGGTGATGGACGGCGCGTATGCGACCAGGGCGTGGCGCAGCCTGCCCGACCGCGTCACGGTCACGACCAGGATGCGCGCCAACGCCGCCGTCTTCGAGCTGGCGCCGCCCAGGACCGGCAAGCGCGGCCGGCCGGCGCTCAAGGGCGAGCGGCTGGCCAGCCTCGCCCAGCTCGCAGCAACGGCGGTCTTCGAGCCGGTCACGATCACCGCACCGGACGGGCGCACCCGCGTGGAGCACGTCGCGCGTATGGCCTGCCTGTGGTACGGGCCGTTCCACACCCGGCCGGTCGTCGTGATGCTGATCCGCAAACCCGACCGCACAGACGGCTACGACGTCGCGATCGCCAGCACCGACACCACCGCCACAACAGCGGAGTTGATCGCGCGCTACGACAGCCGCTGGACGATCGAGACGGCCCACCAAGAGGCCAAGGCCCACGGCGTCGGCCAGGCCCGCAACCGCGTCCGCGAGGCGGTCGAGCGGACCGTCCCGTTCGGCTTCCTGGCCCAGACGATCACGATCGCCTGGTACGCACTGCATGGCGACCCCGAGGCCGACCTCGACGCCCGCCGCCACGCCGCCCCGTGGTACCGCCACAAGGCCACGATCAGCTACAGCGACATGCTCGCCGCCCTGCGCCGCGAGCTGATCCGCCACGAATACTGGGCACAAGCACCTGCCGCGACCAGCACACCGCAAATCACGCAAACCTCGTCACCCTCACGCCTCGCCGCCGCGTGAGGTCACGAAAGTCGAGTGTGTCCGATGCCGCCCTCAAAAGTCCTGTGCGAATAAGCGCCCGGAAAGTTCATCGCAGAAGCAGTCGCCTCCGGATGGTGCGCCACTTGGCATCACCCCCTCGAGTTGTGTATATCGCAGTTCCTCATTTCCGTCGTAGACCGCCCCGAACACGATTCCGTCTTCGACATACGACGGAACTGCAAGATGCTGTAGGACGTCGTCAAAGACGCCTCGCGCACGATCGCCGACAGGTCGGTGAAAACAACGACGATTGCTTAACGCTCGAGTTTCGGGCTTTCGGGGGTTGAGGGCGCGGTCGTGAGGCTTGGTGCCGATCGCGCGGGCGGCGGCGGTTTGCGGGTCTGAGCGGGCGAAAGGAGGGGTGGCGGCGACCCCGAATCCGGTGGGTGTTCAAGCCCATCGGGCCGCGGGGCGCTGATGACGCTGGCCGTGGCCCTTCACCGAGGGGGTCGCCGCCGTGTGTCAGGTTCCCACTTCGCTTGCCGGACTGCTGTCCCTGCTGGCGCCGTGCTTCACGCAACCCTCGTTTCAGACGTTCAGCATGCTGGTGGTCGGGTTCGTCGGTCGGGTCCGCGACTGCACGGTCACGGGGATGCTGCAGGCCGCCGGGCTGGCCGGCTGCTGGCATCACAGTCGCGCGCACGACTTCTTCGCGCGCCGGCGCTGGGACCCCGACCGGCTCGGGCTGGCGCTGCTGGACTTCTTGGTTGAGGTGTTCGTCAAGGTTGGCGCGCCGATCCGCTTGGCCGTCGATGACACGCTGTTCGGGCGCTCCGGGCGGCGCGTGTGGGGCGCGCACTACCTCCACGACGGGGCCCAGCCCGAGGGCTCGGGGCGTCGCACCCGCTGGGGGAACTGCTGGGTGGTCGTCGTGCTCGTCGTGCAGCTTGAGTGCCTGGGCGGCCGAGCGGTCGGGCTGCCGATCCTGTTTCGCCTCTTCCGGCCGCGCGACGACGATCATCCCGACCGGCCGTCGCAGCCCGAGTTGGCCAGAACGCTGATCGACATGATCCTTCAGCGCTTTCCCACCCGGATCGTCGAGCTGGTCATGGACGGCGCCTATGCCACCAGGGCGTGGCGCGGCCTGCCCGACCGCGTGACCGTGACCACCCGGATGCGCGCCAACGCTGCCGTCTTCGCGCTGGCGCCACCGCGGACCGGCAAGCGCGGTCGCCCGGCGCTCAAGGGCGCGCGGCTGGCGAGTCTGGCCAGGCTGGCCGCCGCGGCGGTGTTCGAGCCCGTCACGATCACCGGCCCCGACGGCAAGACCCGCGTCGAGCACGTCTGGAGCACGACCTGTCTGTGGTACGGGCCGTTCCACACGCGGCCCGTCGTGGTCATGCTCATCCGCAAGCCCGACCGCGGCGACGGCTTCGACGTCGCGATCGCCAGCACCGACACCGATGCCACCACCGCCGAGTTGATCGCCCGCTACGACAGCCGCTGGACGATCGAGACCGCCCACCAGGAGGCCAAGGCCCACGGCGTCGGCCAGGCCCGCAACCGCGTCCGCAACGCCGTCGAGCGGACCGTCCCGTTCGGCTTCCTCACGCAGACGATCACCGTTGCGTGGTACGCGCTGCACGGCGACCCCGACGCCGACCTCGACGCCCGCCGTGGCGCCGCTCCCTGGTACCGCCACAAGCAGACCGTCAGCTACGCCGACATGCTCGCCGCGCTGCGCCGCGAGCTGATCCGCCACGAATATTGGGCACAAGCACCCCGGCCGACCAGCACCCCAAAAATCACGACCGCCTCGTCACCATCAGCGCTCGCCGCCGCGTGAGGTCACGAAAGTCGAGTGATGTAGGAAGCGGTTTCTAAAGGCGGTGCTGTGCGAGAGATGGAGGCTTGTTGGCCCTCCGGCGTCGGCCCTGCGGGGGTAGGCGTCAAACCACCCTGTGCTGCGTTGGCTGAAGACCGTCGTGGTGAGCGACAGGGAGACGGCGCGCTAGATCGCGTCAGGTGGGGATCAGGAAGGCGTTCCAGAATCGTCTGGCCGGGGCGCGTGCTCGGGTCGGGCGTCGTCGTTTGAGGCGTCGAAACCGGTTGAGATGACATCGAAACCGAGGAGCGGATTTGTCCTCGGGATGAGCCTGGCGGCTGCCCGCGTTGCTGGCCAGGTGGTATCCGGCGTAGAGGCGGCGTGATCCTGGTCTGCGGCTCTTGCATGGAACGTGAGAAGGCGAGCGTCGAAAGCGTCGTCCGGGGTCGTAGGCCCCAAAGGTCGCGAGAGGGAGCGTGCCGAGGGCGGAAACCCGAGGCATTGAGTACCGGTCGCGGCGCTCGCTGGCGGACCGGCTCGTAGTAGCCGAGAAGCTCCTGCTCGCTGGGGTGGGGGTGGAGCGAAGGGGCCGGGTCACCAGGGATGTCCAATCGATCAACCGGGGCGTCAGTCCCGGGAGGAAGCGAGAAGAGATATGCCAAAGCCTGAAGGCAAGTCGTTTGCGATTCCCAAGCAGCTGGTGTGGGAGGCGTGGCGGCGGGTCAAGGCCAACAAGGGCGCCCCCGGCGTGGATGGGCAGGATCTCGAGCAGTTCGAGGAGGATCTGGAGGGCAACCTCTACAAGGTCTGGAATCGGATGAGCTCGGGGACCTGGTTTCCACCGCCGGTCAGGGCGGTCGAGATTTCCAAGCCGCACGGCCCGGGTGTTCGTGTGCTCGGCGTGCCGACGATCGCAGACAGGGTCGCGCAGACGGTGGCAGCCATGTTCTTGGAGCGGTTGGTGGAGCCCCGGTTTCATCAGGACTCCTATGGCTACCGGCCGAACAAGTCGGCCCATGATGCGCTCGCGGCATGCCGGGAGCGGTGCTGGAAGTTCGACTGGGCGATCGATCTCGACGTCCAGAAGTTCTTCGACGAGGTGCCGTGGGACCTCGTGGTTCGTGCGGTCGAGGCGGTCACCGACTGCCGATGGGTGCTGCTGTACATCAAGCGGTGGCTTCAAGCGCCGCTCGAGCACTCGGACGGCACCCTTGAGAAGCGAAGCAAAGGAACTCCGCAGGGCTCGGCGATTTCGCCGTGCCTGGCGAACCTGTTCATGCACTATGCGTTCGATCTGTGGATGGTCCGGAACCATCCCGACTGTCCGTTCGAGCGCTTCGCTGATGACGCCATCGTGCACTGCAGGAGCAGAGCGCAGGCTGAGGTGGTGCTGGCCGGGATCATCAAGCGGATGGAAGAGGTGGGCCTGCGGCTCCACCCCGACAAGACGAGGATCGTCTATTGCAAGGACAGCAACCGTCGGGGCGACCACGAGCACACCTCGTTGACCTTCCTCGGGTACGCCTTCCGACCCCGGGAGGCACGCAGCAAACACGGCGTGAACTTCACGTCGTTCCTGCCGGCGATCAGCCCCGAGGCGCTGAAGGCCAAGAGCGATCGGCTACGCGAGATGCGGATACCGAAGCGCACTGACCTGACCCTCGACGACCTAGCGAGATGGCTGAACCCCATCGTGGCCGGGTGGATCAACTACTACGGCCGGTACTACCGGTCGGGGATGGATCCGCTCCTGCAGCGTGTCAGTTCCTACCTGAGGCGCTGGGCTGCAAGGAAATATCGGCGACTGCGGAGCGCCAAGCGCTTTGACCGATGGTGGACGGAGCTGCTGATGAGGCAACCCGGCCTCTTCGTTCATTGGCGACTGGTCCGCAACTACTGACGGCCGGTGAGAAGAGCCCGGTGACGGGAGACTGTCACGCCGGGATCCGTGGGAGCCGGGAGCTGCGATGCTCCCGGCGACCCGACCACCCATCCCGACCGCGTGATGGTTGCGGCCCGTGAGCAGCGACGCCCTCGTGGGCGAGCACATCGCGGTCACGTGGAGGCGGTTGTAGCGAAGGCCCTGGTCGGCGATCCGGTCGTAGTTCGGGGTGTCGATAGGCCCGCCGAAGGTGCTGGGGTTGCCGAAGCCCGCGTCGTCGATCAGCACAACCAGGACGTTCGGCGCTCCGTCGGGCGGCTGGAGCCGATCACTTCCCGATCGGGCTTGGAGCCGTCGAGCGTCTTCGCGGTCACCCCGGTGAACGGTGGGCGACGGATGGGCAGCTTGCTGCGGTCGACGGTCTCGTCGCTCACGTGACGCTCCTTGTGATCGTGTCGTTCCAGGCACCGACGAGGCCATCCGCCGGCTGGGTCGCAAACGGCCGAGCAGGGACAGCGAAGTCCGGCTCGAGGTTGGTCGGCGGGATCTTCACACCGATTGCTGGAGGTACGAGTCGAAGACGAGCAGCACTCGGGGTATCGAGTCGTTCATGGCGTCAGCGTGGTTCAGCGGCGGCGTACGACACGCCTCGTGGTGCGTCGGGCGACTCTGCGGGATGCGAACATGGCGTCCTCCGGGGTCGTGGTGATGGATGGGCCCAGGCCTCAACCGGCCTGGCGGTTGGTCTCGATGGCGTGGAGCTCCTGCGCCTCCTCGCTCGACACCAGGCCGATCTCGACCAGGTCGAGCGGGCTGATGAACCCGTCGCTGAGGCGGAATCCGCCCGCGCGCGCGACCGCGTCACGCAGCGGCACCGCCCAGTGGTGCTCCAGGAGGATCAGCGCGGCGGCCGAGTCGTTCGGGATCTCCTCGATCACGTCCCACGCCTCGTCATCGGAGAACACGCTCACGCCGGCATCCGCCGCCTCTGCGCCGGCTTGCGCGCCGGCGACCATCCCCTCCTCTCCTTCGATCCCGAGCCCGAGCAGCGCGCCGACCTTGCTTCCGAGCTCGATCGCCTCGTCCCTCGAGAGGTTGCTGAGATGGGCCACCTCGATCTCTCCGTCGGCGTCTTTGTGCACGGCGAGGGCGTCGATGACACGCACGGTGTCGCTCTCCTTCAAGCGCTCCAGCTCGGCTATGATCTCTCCGTGGAACTCCGGGTGCTCGAACCCAAGCACGATGAGTTGAACAGGTCCGATGGCCATGGTCTTCCTCCTTGCCGTGCAACGACGGCGGATCAATCCGCGGGCTTTGACCAGCGTGATGCACGTCCGCCTCGAGCGCATCGCCCGGATCGGGTGAAAGCGCCGGGCCGAGGGCTCAGGTCAGCACGTTCACGGCCCTGGCGACGACGAGGCCGATGATCGCGAGCGAGACCAGCGCCTGGACGACCATCGTCAGCTTGGCCCAGTGGGTCATCGGCATGGCGTCGGTCGGGCTGAAGGCGGTGCTGTTCGTGAAGGCGACGTAGAGGTAGTCGAGGAACGCGGGTCTCCAGCCCGGCGGTGCGAGCTCGGGGTTGAGCTGCTGGGGAAAGGCGAAGTCGGGATGCCGCGGCAGGCCGGCGGAGCGGACGGCCGGGCCGCCGCAATCGAGGCCCCAGTAGAGGAGCGCGAACGCGAGGTTGTCGCCGACCAGGACCAGCGCTCCGGCGGCCAGGAGGGGGCCGGGCGAGTTGGTCTCCCCGCCGCCGGCGATCAGGCGGGCGACCAGGACGACGGTCGCCCACAGCGCCGCCGCCACGAGCAGTCCGACGAGGACGAGCAACGCGCATCGCAACCTGGTCGAGCGCCGGTCGAGCTCGGCGTGGTTGCTCGCCAGCAGCACGACGAGCAGCCATCCCTCGACGAGCGGGATCAGCCAGGCGGGGCCGAGCGACCGCTCGGAGGGCAGTACGAGACGCAGGACGACGCTCAACGCGATGAACGCGAGCACCGCCGCCGCCGGCGGCCACCGCGGCTCACCGCCGACTCTCGAGGCGCGCCCCACCGCCAGGCTCAGGAGTTGATGACACCACGAACGACCAGGAAGACGCCCAGGAAGGCGAGCAGCCCGATCGCGATCTGCCGGCTGTTGTCCGAGAGCCAGCGATTCATGCGCTCCACCAGCTCACCCGTGCGCTCGGGGGCGAGGAACAGGCCGGCGAGCGGGATCTCGGCCAGCAGGAACATGATCAGGTTGAAGGCGAGGATCGCGGCGACCACTTCGGCGGTCGAGTAGTGATAGGAGGCGATGTCCTTGAGGGCGACCAGGTAGGCGGCGCCCGGGACGTTGATGGCCAAGCCGGCGGCGAACACGATCGGCACCGAGCCGCGGGAGAGGATGCGCTGCGACCAGGGCTCGCTGTCGTCCTTCGTCTCCTTCTTCTCCTCCTGCTTCTCCTTCCCCCGCGATGCCTTGCGCTGCGTGCGCCGCTCCCGCATGCGCTGGTCGGCCCTCATGGCGAGCGCGACGGCGGCCAGCAGAGCGAGCCCTCCGATGGCGAGGTCGACGGTCCAGCTCGGTCCGGAGCTCGGGCTGTCGAAGGCGCCCGAACTGTCGGCCGCGAAGACGATCGCCAGTCCGAGGACGATGCTGATGAACATGCCGCCCGCGTAGTAGGCGCCGAGCAGCGCTTTGGGCCTGGGCTGGGAGAGCAGGATCACCACGGCCGCGAGCAGGGTCGGGTAGAGGGCGGCGTCGAGCGCGAGGAACAACAGCTGGGCGAAGTGCCCCATCGCTCGAGCGCGCCCGACCGCCGGCCTGTGGCCTCAGAGACCGCTCTCGGCGGCGAGGCGACCGGCGTCGATCGCCTCGACGAAGGCGCGATGGTCGCGCTCGTTCTGGTCGGCGTAGGACTCCGCGAACTCCGCCACGGCCCGGTCGAAGGTGTCCCCCGAGCCGAGGTAGGCCCCGATGGCCACGGCGTCCCCGGACCGGGCGTGGGCGCGAGCGAGCGTCCACGCGCATGCCCGCGCGTAGGCCGCCACCGTGTCAGGGGCCATGGTCGCGACGTCGGCCGACGCCTTCCAGTCCCAGAGCTGGCGAACGTAGAAGTCGCGCTCGACGCCGTCGGGGGCGCTCACGCGCAGCCAGCCGAGCAGGATGTCGCTCGCCGCCTGCATCATGCGCTGGCCCTCGACGACGCGCTGGCCGGAGTTGTCGAACTCGCTCGCGCCCGCGTAGAGCTCCAGCACGGAGGCCTGCGCCTCCTTGGCCTGGAGGAAGAGCGGCTCCTCGCCGTCCCGGCCGAGCAGCAGGACGATCCACGCACGCGTCCCCACGCTGCCGACGCCGACGACCTTGCGGGCCAGGTGCGCGTAGTCGAAGCGGTCGAGCAGCCGGTGGCGGTCGACCGGGAGCGTCGATCGGTACTCCCGGAGCAGCGCGCGGATCCACTCCTCGAGCTCGTCGGCTGCCCTGCCCACGGACAGTTCCTCGACCGGCACGATGAGCGGCGGGTCGCCCGCGATCCGGACCTGCCCGTCGACGCGCTCGGTGAGCTTGGCGAAGGCGCGCATGCTGTCCTTCGTCCGCGCCTTCGCGCTGGTCCGCGCCACGCGCTTCGCGGAGCGGGCGCCGGCTTCCTGAGCCGCGAGCGCCTCCAGGGTCCGCGAATCCATGCGCGCGTACCACACGTCCAGCGGCGGCGCGCCCGCGAAGCCGCGCATCGCGATGCGGTACTGAGCAGCGGCCGCCCGGAGCATCGCGTGTCGCGTCTTGGCGGTGAACCCGCGCTCGCGGCCGGCTATCGCGACGCTCGCGAGCAGGCGCTTGACGTCCCACTCCCACGGCCCGGGGAGCGTCTCGTCGAAGTCGTTGAGGTCGAAGATCAGGTCTCGCTCGGGCGACGCGAAGCCGCCGAAGTTCGACATGTGGGCGTCGCCGCAGAGCTGCACCTCGAACCCCGACGACGGGGTCGTCGCGAGGTCGCCCGCCATCACCGCGGCGCCGCCGCGGTAGAAGGCGAAGGGCGTCGTCGACATCCGCCCGTGGCGGATCGGCACGAGCTCAGGGACGCGGTCCTGCCCCTGCTCGGCGAGCACCTCGACCGGGTCGCGGTCGGCGGCGGGCGCCCACGCGGCATGGCTCGAGCGGGGCGCCTGCTCGCGCGCGGCCTTGCCCGCCTGCGCGCGCTCGCTGCGAGACGCGGGACGAGCACTGCGCTGCGTCGCCGTCGCCGGCTTGCGGCGGCGGGTGGTCCTGCGCGTGGTCGCGGTCACCACGTCAGCTCTATCTCGAACTCGCTGCCGTCGTCCTCGACCTCGAACTCGATCTTCAGCTCTACCCGGTCGGGCACCTTGGCGACGAAGCGGAGGTGGTCGCGTTCGAGGACGATGTCGTTGCCCGACGCGAGCTCGTCGGCGATCTCGCGCAGGCGCGCCGCGGCGTCCCCGCGCGAGAGGCTGACCTTCTCCTTCAACTCGAGCAGTTCCACCCGGTGCTCCCTTCGTCGACGTCCGAGCGCCACCTTCCCTCATCGCCGCCCCCGACGGCAAGCCTGTCCCCACCACAAGGCGAGGGTGGGCGGCCACGAGCCGGCCTGGGTCGCCGCCGGGCGAGCACGCTCACGGTCCCCGCCCGTTCGTCGGGATGAAGCCGCAGACGTGGGTTCCCGCCCCCGGCGCCGATCGGATGCTCAGGCGCCCGCCGACGGCCTCGAGCCTGTCGCGGAGGTTGGTCAGCCCCGCGCCTCCTCCCGCGTGCTCGACCTCGAAGCCAGGCCCGTCGTCACGGACCTCGAAGCGCAGGCCCGGGTCCTGGGCGACCACGACGCTGACCGTGCTCGCGCCGCGCGCGTGCTTGGCGACGTTCTGAAGCGCCTCCATGCATGCGAAGTAGACCGTCGCCTCGACCTCGGGCGGGTGGCGGTCCACGTTCGCGGCGTCGACGACGGTCGGCAGCGGCGCGGTGCGGGCGGCCGCGCGGAGCGCCTCGCCGAGCCCCCGCTCGGCGAGCAGCGGCGGATAGACGCCATGCGCGAAGGAGCGAACCAGGTCGATGGTGGCATCGACCTCGGGCTGGAGGGCGCGCACGGCACGGCCGCCGTCGGTCGAGTCGCGGTCGAGGTGCTCAGCGGTCAGCGCGAGCTTGATGCGCAACGCGACAAGGTGCTGCTGCGCGCCGTCGTGGAGGTCGCGCTCGATCGCCCGGCGCTCCTCCGCCGCGATCGCGACGATCCGCGCACGGGAGGCCGACAGCTCGTGAAGCGAGGTCTCGAGCCGGCCGACGAGCCGCTCGTTCTCCAGCGTGGTCAGCGCGTATGCAGCGGCCGCGCGCACGAGGTCGGGGTCGTCGAGCAGCGCCGCTTCATGGGAGACCGCCGCGATCGGGCGCCCGTCGGCGATGACCTCAGTCAACCCGCGCCCGCGGTCCTCCCCGGGCGTGCGCACCGCCCAGCCGGTCTCGTCGACCCAGCCTCCCGGCTCACCCGCACGCCAGTACACGATGCGCAGCTCCGGGTCCTCGAGCGCCTCGGCCATCGCCTCGCGCAGCTCCGGCGCGGTCGCGTGAGGACGGAGCGCGAGCGTCAGGCGCTGGAGGGCGCGGGCCACGAAGAGCCGCCGGCCGAGGAGGCCGGCCGCGAAGGCGACGGTCACCGCGGGCAGCGAGGCCAGGAAGATCCAGCCCAGCACGTCCTGGAGGCCGGGGGCCGCGTCGGCGCCACGCAGCCCGAGGTAGGCGCCCAGCACCACCGCGCGGGCCACGGCGATGGCCGCGACCGGCGCGAGGAGCCTGCGCCCCAGAGCGCCCGCGCGCGTCGTGCGTCCGACCATGACCACCGCCACCGCGGCGAAGAGGACTACCGCGAGCACCTCGCGCAGCGGGCGGACCACGTCGTCCACCACGGCGGAATGGCCCGATCCGAGGACGAGGGCGCTGTCGGGGCAGCTCGCGGCGCACGGCGCCCACACGGACGGTTCGGGAAAGGGCACGATGAAGGCGGTCGGCAGGTAGAGCAGGCCGGCGACGGCCGCGATCGCCCACACCAGGCGCCGGTCGGTCTCCCCGCGCAGGCGCCCGGTCGGGAAGGCGAGGATCAGGTAGACGAGCACCGGCTCGACCACCCACGCGGCGATCCGGCCGATCCCGAACAGCACGCCGTCGCCCGACTCGGCGAGGCAGATGAGCGACCACAGCACGCCGGCCCCGACGAGCAGCAGCGCGAAGCGGTCGTCGCGCCGGCGCGAGAGGCGGACCAGCCCGATCCCGATCGGCACGGCGATGCCGACGCAGCGCGCGGCAAGCAGCCCGGCACGGCCGTCGGGCGCGGTGGCGAACGACAGCGTCACGACGGCCGCGGCGAAGAGGCATCCGGCGAGCAGCGGTGCTCGTCCCGTCCCGACGACCGGCTGGACCTGGCGACCCGCCGGGATGGTTTCTGCGGTTGCGACCATCGGTGGTCGCCGCCAACGTAACGATCCGGGGGTTGCTTGACAACGCCGATCGGCGCGGGAAAGGGCCTTTTCAGGACTGTTTGGCGCGGCCGTGCTCGCCCCAGACGCGCCGCAGCACGGCCGCCCCGAAGTCGCGCTTGCGCAGGAGCTCCGCCGCACCGCAGGACGCGACGCCGGCGGGGAGGTTCGGCGGTTCCTCGATCGAGAGCAGCACGACGACGGAGCCCGGCTGGTCGACGTTCAGCCGTTGCGCCGTCTCGATGCCGTCCATCTCGTCCATCCGCACGTCGAGGAGCACGAGATCGGGATGGAGCTCGGCGGCCGCGGTCAGGGCATGGCATCCCGAGTCGGCCTCCCCCGCGAGCTCGAACTCGGGAGTGGCGTCGATCACCAGGCGGGCGGCGGCGCGGAAGACCGCCTGGTCGTCGACCACGAGCACGCTGACCGGGCGCCCCTCTTCCGCGGGTGGCGAGGACATTCCCATCGCGCGTCCTGACCGCGACAGGTCGGCCATGGATCCTCCTCACGGGTTCGGCGTCGTCAATACGTCGGCCGCCCTGTTCGGCCGGTGGAGTCAAGCTAGGCCCGGCGACTGCGGCCCGCATCATCCGAAGCGGGTGATCCTCGATGGGCGCAGCGCCCATCCGCGACCGGGTGGTGCGCACCTCCTCGTGACCCGGGGGTGTGCCCCCTTGCTCCGCCGCCGCGGTGCGGGGAGTGTCGTCCTGGCCCATGCCCGACCCGCTGCCGACGCCCCAGCCCGCGGCCAGTCTTGGCCGCCCACCGGCCTTCGGCGCCGGCCTGGTCTCGCGGCCGCGGCTCCTGCGTCGCCTCGCCGAGGGCGCCGGAGCGACGGTCGTGCTCGTCGCGGCGCCCGCGGGTCACGGCAAGACCACCCTGCTCGCGGACTGGGCGCGCCAGGACGGCCGGCCCTTCGCGTGGGTCGACGTCGACGACTCCCTCGACGATCCCTCGCGGCTGGTCGCGGCCGTCACCGGCGCGCTCGACGTGTGCTCGGGCCGCAGGTCCGCCGCAGCGGTCACGAGGCTGCCCGCCCGCGCCTCGACACTCGACCTGCGCCGTCTCGATCGCTGCCTCGAGGGCCGGCCGCCCTTCGTGCTGGTGCTCGACGACGCCCACCGCCTCCGGCGCGAGGCGACGCTCGAGGTCGTCCGCGCGCTCGCCGCAGGCGTGCCCGCCGGCTCGCAGGTCGCGCTCGCCACGCGAACCGCGCTTCCCCTTCCCGTCGGCCGGATGCGCGCCCACCGCATGCTCACCGAGCTTCGGGCCGACGAGCTCGCGATGACCGCGGCGGAGGCGGGCACGCTGCTCGCGATGGCCGGCGTGGTCCTCGGCCGGGAGGACGTGGAGAGGCTCGTCGCCTGCACCGAGGGCTGGCCCGCCTGCCTCTATCTCGCTGCGGTCGCGCTGCGCGACGCCCTCGACGTGCCGGGCGCGGTGGCCGGGTTCGGGGGCGATGACGCGCTGGTCGCGGGCTACCTGCGCGACGAGGTGCTGACCAGCCTGCCCGCGCGCTCGCTCGACTTCCTGCGGCGCGCGTCCGTCGTCGAGCGGCTGTCCGGCGATCTGTGCGACGCCCTGCTCGAGCGCAGCGGGTCGGCCGTGTTGCTCGACGAGCTCGCCGGCGCTGAGCTCCTGCTCCGGCCGCTCGACCGTCGCGGCCAGGCCCATCGCCTGCCGCGCCCGCTCGCCGAGGTGCTGCGCTCCGACCTGCGCCGGCTCGAGCCGGAGGCCGAGCCTGCACTGCAGCGGCGCGCCGCGGCATGGCACGTCGAGCACGGGGACCTCGCGGTGGGGATCGAGCACGCGATCGCAGGCGGCGACGCCGCGCTCGCCGGCAAGCTGCTGCTCGCCGCCGTCCCGAGCCACGTGTCACCCGGCCGCGACGCGACGTTGCAGCGCTGGCTCGGCGCCTTCACCGCGGGGCAGACGGCGGCGCATCCCGCACTCGCGCTCGCCACGGCTCACCGGCACTTCGTCCGCGGCGAGCTCGACGCCGTCCAGCAGTGGGAGGGCGCCGCGCGTCGCGCCCTGGCGAGCTCGCCGCCGGACACCGCTCGCTCGCTGCACGGTGGCGTCCAGCTGCTGCGCGCCGCCGCCGCGCCCGACGGCATCGCCGCCATGGGGCGCGACGCCGCACAGGCCTGCGAGCTCGAGCCCGAGGACAGTCCCTGGCGGGCGTTGTGCTGCCTGCTCCACGGCGTCTCCCTCCACCTGACGGACCAGCCGGCGTCGGCGGAGGCCCGGCTCGAGGAGGGCGCCCGGCGGGGCGCCGTCGCCGCGCCCAACGTCCAGACGCTGTGCCTCGCGCAGCTCGCGCTTCTCGCGGTCGAGCGAGAGGACTGGGAGGTCGGCGCCGCGCTCGCCGCGCGCGCGCGGGCGCAGGTCGAGCGCATCGGGCTCGACTGCTGTCCGACGTCCGCGCTCGTGTACGCCGCAGCGGCAGCGCTCGGCGCCTGTCAGGGACGTGTCGACGATGCGCGCGCGGACGGGAGCCGGGCAAGCGAGCTCCTCGACGCGTTGCCCGACTTCGCCCCGTGGTACGACGTCGAGGCGCGGCTCGCGCTCGCGCGGGCGGCGTTGCGACTCGGAGACCTCGCGTGGGCCCGGGAGCTGCTCGTCGGCGCTCGCCGCCGGCTGCGCCGGGTCCCTGACGCTCCCGCGCTGTGCCGCTGGGCGGCCGAGCTCGAGGAACGCGAGCGCTGCGCGCGCGAGGCGGGCCCATCGCTGCCCTGCAGCTTCACCACCGCCGAGCTGCGCGTGGTCGGCTTTCTGCCCACGCACCTCACCTTCAAGGAGATCGCCGGCTGCCTGTTCGTGTCTGCGAACACCGTGAAGACCCAGGCCCACGCGGTATACCGCAAGCTCGACGCCTCCTCGCGCTCAGAGGCCGTGAACCGTGCGGTCGAGATGGGCCTGCTCGACCGCTCCGCGTCGGGCCCCGGTCACGCGGCGCTCCTCGCGCTCTGACGGCGCCGCGCTCGCACGCTCCGATACGGTCCGCCTCGTGCGCGTCCGCGTGGTCATGGCCGAGGACAGCTACCTCGTCCGCGAGGGGCTGGGCGAGCTGCTCGCCACCGATCCCGAGATCGAGCTCGTGGCGGTGGCGCGCGACGCCGCCGAGCTGGTCGCGGCGGTCGAGCGCGAGTGGCCCGACGTCGTCCTCACCGACGTGCGCATGCCGCCCGACCTCGAGCGTGAGGGCATCCGCGTGGCGGGCCAGCTGCGCGAGACCCATCCCGAGATCGGGGTGGTCGTGCTCAGCCAGTACGCCGACGCGAGCTACGCGATCGAGCTGCTCGAGGGCGGCTCGGGCGGCCGTGCCTACCTGCTCAAGGAGCGCGTGGGCGACCGCGCGGAGATCGGCGCGGCCATCCGCGCGGTCGCCGAAGGGGGTTCGGTCATCGACTCGAAGATCGTCGACGCGCTGATCGCCGAGCGTGCGCGCGCGGTCGACTCCCGGCTCGGCGACCTCACCGCGCGCGAGCACGAGGTGCTGGCCGAGGTGGCCGCCGGGAAGAGCAACGCGGCGATCGCCGAGGGCTTGTTCCTGACCAAGCGGGCGGTCGAGAAGCACATCAACGCGATCTTCCTCAAGCTCAACCTGCGCGAGTCCGAGGACGTCAGCCGCCGCGTCAAGGCCGCCCTGATCTTCCTGGCCGAGGAGGGCAGGCCTGTCTCGCCCCCCGCGCCCTGAGCGGCCGGGGTCCCGCCCAGGTGCGCAGATCACCCGATCCGGGCGATGCGTCCGCCGGGCGGGCGCGTAGGGTCGGGTGCGTGGACAGCGACGCCCCAGCTCCCGGGCCCGAGCGAGACCGACCGGCCGAAACGCGGCCGGCGACTGAGCCGATGTCCGGCCCTCAGCACGAGTCGCCGCCCGATGCGGACGGAGCACCGAGCGGCCGGCGGCGGCGCCGTGTGCTCGTTTCCCTCCTGCTGGCGGCAGCGGTGGTCGTCGGGTTCGTCGCGATGTTCGCGGTGTGGGCCGACCGCCAGGCCCTGAACACCGACAACTGGACCGACACGAGCAGCCGCCTGCTCGCCGATCCCGAGATCCAGGCCGCCGTGGGCGCCTACATGGTCGACGAGCTGTTCTCGAACGTCGACGTGGCGGCGCAGCTGCAGCAGCTGCTCCCGCCCGAGGCGCAGGCGCTGGCGGGCCCGGGCGCGGCGGGGCTTCAGCAGCTCGCCGGCCAGGCCGCCCCGGAGCTTCTCGCCCGCCCGCGCGTGCAGGAGGCCTGGCGCCGCTCCAACCGGGCGGCGCACCAGCAGCTGCTGCGCATCCTCGACGGCGGCGGTCCCGCGGTCTCGACCTCCAACGGCGAGGTCGTCCTCAACCTGCGAACGATCGTGAACCAGCTGGCCGCCCAGCTCGGGGTGAGCCAGCAGGTCGCCGCCGCGCGGGCGAAGCTGCAGAGCGGCACGGGGGCCAAGGCCCGGGGCGCAGCCGAGCAGAAGCTCGGCGTGACGCTGCCGCCCTCCACCGGTCAGCTCGTGATCCTGCGCTCCGACCAGCTGTCGACGGCGCAGGACGTGGCGAGCGCGATCCGCCACCTCGCCGTCTGGATGACGGTCCTCGCGCTCGTCCTCTTCGCCCTCGCGATCGCGCTGGCCGCCGGGTGGCGGCGGATCGCACTGCGCAGCGTCGGCTGGTGCTTCGTCGGGCTCGGGATCTTCGTGCTGCTCGCACGGCGGGTGGTCGGCAACCGGATCGTCGACGATCTCGTGGCCGCGTCCTCGGTACGGCCCGCCGCCCACTCGGCGTGGAACATCGGCACGTCCCTGCTCTACGACATCGCGGTCGCGATGGTGGCCTACGGCGTCCTCATCGTCTTCGCCGCGTGGCTGGCCGGCCCGACCCGATCCGCCGTGGCGGTTCGCCGAGCCCTTGCGCCCGAGCTGCGCCATCGCCCGTTCGTGGTCTACGGCGCGCTCGCGATCGTCTACCTGCTCGTGCTCGCGTGGGGGCCGACGCAGGCCACGCGCGCGCCGGTCGGGATCATCGGCATCGCGATCCTCCTCGTGCTCGGCGTCGAGCTCCTTCGCCGTCAGACGGCGCGGGAGTTTCCCGACGCGCGCCGCGAGGACACCGGGGAGCGCATCCGAGCAGGAGTCGGCGCGGTGCGTGGCGGCTTCTCCCGGCGCGAACGCGGCTCGCCCGAGCCGACCGAAGGGGCGACGCGCGTCGCCGAGCTCGAGCGCCTGGCCGCCCTGCACGACCGCGGCGCGCTCACCGATGCCGAGTACGACGCGCAGAAGGGCCTCGTCCTCGGCGGCTCTTGAACGGGGCCGCCGAGGCAATGACTTCCCGGGGACTCACCCGGAAGGGATGATGACGCCGGCGGGGGCCGCGGACACAATCTCCCGGCGGTCGACGACCGCAAAGACCCGGGCCAAGGAGACGACGGATGACCAGCGCAGCCACGCCGGGCCAAGGAGACGACGGATGACCAGCGCAGCCACGCCGGGCCAAGGAGCCTCACCGACCGGAGCCACACCCGACGGCGCGCCGCTGGCCGAGGGCGCTCTGCCGGGGCCGCCGCAGGCCGGCGCCGCCTCGTCGGCGCCGCAGAGCGCGGCCGCGCCGTCCCCGTTCCCGCCCATCGCGGACTACGCGTTCCTCTCCAACTGCCACACCGGTGCCCTGGTGGCGCCCGACGGATCGATCGACTGGCTCTGCGTGCCGCGCTTCGACTCCCCTAGCGTGTTCGGGTCGCTGCTCGACCGCGAGGCCGGGTCCTTCCGCTTCGGCCCGTTCGGGATCAACCATCCGGCCGGCCGCGTCTACGAGCCGGGGACCAACACGCTGCTCACGACGTGGAAGACGCCGACGGGATGGGTCCTCGTCCGCGACGCGCTGACCATGGGCCCGCGGCGCGGCGAGGACGAGGTCACCCCGCACACCCGCCCGCCGACCGACGAAGACGGCGACCACCTGCTCGTGCGCACCGTTCTGTGCATCGACGGAGAGGTCGAGGTCGAGCTCGTCTGCGAGCCGGTCTTCGACTACGGGCGCACGACCCCGGAGTGGACGGTGCACGACGGGCGCTCCGTCGCCGACGCGACGATCGGCGACCTCACCATCCGCCTGACGAGCAGCATGGCGCTGGGCAGCGAGACGGACCACGTCCGCGCCCGTCACATCCTGCGGCAGGGAGAGCAGGCCTACTGCTCGCTGTCGTGGGCCGAGGAACTCGATTCTCCAAAGACCCAGGACGAGGCCAACGAGCGGCTGGCCGCGACGAACGGCTACTGGCGCAGCTGGCTCGACCGCGCACGCATCCCCGACCACCGCTTCCGCGACGCGATCCAGCGCTCGGCGCTGACGGTCAAGGGCCTCACCTATATGCCGACCGGCGCCACGGTGGCGGCCCTGACCACCTCGCTGCCCGAGACGCCCGGCGGCGCGCGCAACTGGGACTACCGCTTCACGTGGATGCGCGACTCGACCTTCACGCTGCAGGCGCTGCACATGCTCAACCTCGACTGGGAGGCCGACGAGTTCATGCAGTTCGTGGCTGACCTCGAGCCCAACGACGACGGCGCGCTGCAGATCATGTACGGCATCGACGGCCGGCGGGACCTGACCGAGTCGACGCGCGACGAGCTCTCGGGCTACGCGGGCGCGCACCCGGTGCGGATCGGCAACGGCGCGTTCGACCAGCGCCAGAACGACGTCTACGGGGCGGTCCTGGACTCGATTCTCCTCCACACGCGGCGCAGCCAGCGCCTCCCGCGACGGCTGTGGCCCCTCGTGCAGGCCCAGGCCAAGTGCGCCACCGCGGTCTGGCAGCAACCCGACCAGGGCATCTGGGAGGCTCGCGGCGCGCCGCAGAACTACGTGTCCTCCAAGCTCATGTGCTGGGTCGCGCTGGACCGCGCAGCGAAGCTCGCCGGCATCCGCGGCGACCGCGACCTGGACGCGACCTGGCGGTCCACCGCCGACGAGATCCACGCCGACATCCTCGCGAACGGGCTCAAGGGCGGGGTCCTGCGCCAGCACTACGACACCGAGGCGCTCGACGCCTCGACGCTGCTGGCCCCGCTCTTCGGCTTCCTGCCCGGGACCGACGAGCGGATGCGCGCCTCGGTCGCGGCGATCGCCAACGACCTGACCGAGCACGGCTTCGTCCTGCGCTACCGCACCGACGAGACCGACGACGGCATGAGCGGCAAGGAGGGCAGCTTCCTCATCTGCTCGTTCTGGCTGGTCTCGGCGCTCGCCGTCGTCGGCGAGCAGCAGGGCGCCCGCGACCTCATGGAGCGGCTGCTGCGCGTCGCCTCGCCGCTCGGGCTCTACGCGGAGGAGTTCGACACCACGACCGCCCGGCACCTCGGCAACATCCCGCAGGCCTTCTCGCACCTCGCGCTCATCGAGGCGGCCTCGCGGATCATCCTCGCCGAGCGCATCGAGGAGATCAGCTGATGGACCGCTACGACGCGATCGTGATCGGGAGCGGCGCGGGCGGCGGCACGCTCGTGCACCGCCTCGCGTCCTCGGGCAAGCGCATCCTCTTGCTCGAGCGCGGCGACTGGCTCCCGCGCGAGCCCCAGAACTGGCTCGCCCAGGACGTCTTCGTCGACAACCGCTACGTCTCGGAGGACTCGTGGCGCGACGCCGACGGCAAGGACTTCCAGCCCCAGATCCACTACTTCGTGGGCGGCGCCACCAAGCTCTACGGCGCGGCGCTCTACCGCCTGCGCCGAGAGGACTTCGAGGACCTCCAGCATCACGACGGCGTCTCGCCCGCCTGGCCGATCGGCTACGACGAGATGGAGCCCTACTACACGCAGGCCGAGCAGCTCTACCAGGTCCACGGTGCGCGCGGCGAGGACCCGACCGAGCCGGCCGCGAGCGCGCCCTACCCATACCCGGCCGTCTCTCACGAGCCGCGCATCCAGCAGCTCGCCGACGACCTCGCTGCTGCCGGCCATCACCCCTTCCACGCGCCCTGCGGGATCATGCTCACCGAGCACGACATGCCGAACAGCAAGTGTGTCCGCTGCCCGGACTGCGACGGCTTCCCCTGCCTCGTCCACGCGAAGTCCGACGCCGAGGTGATGGCTGTGC
Source organism: uncultured Actinomycetes bacterium (assembly GCA_963728925.1). GTDB lineage: Bacteria > Actinomycetota > Thermoleophilia > Solirubrobacterales > Solirubrobacteraceae > JBBPZA01. The sequence goes on from CAVSMB010000005.1 coordinate 57,287, forward strand.
GCCCCGCGCTCGAGCACGACAACGTCACGCTGCTCACCAACGCACGTGCGCTCGCCCTGCAGACCAACGCGGCGGGCACCGCGGTCACCGGCGTCGAGGTCGAGCGCGATGGCGAGCGCGAGACCTATGAGGCGGACGTCGTCGTCGTCTCGTGCGGCGCGGCCAACTCGGCCAAGCTGCTGCTCGCCTCGGCGAGCGACAAGCACCCGGCCGGGCTGGCCAACGGCTCCGATCAGGTGGGGCGTAACTACATGTTCCACAACAGCTCCGCGGTGCTGGCGCTGTCCAAGGAGCCCAACCCGACCGTCTTCCAGAAGACGCTCGGCCTCAACGACTTCTACTTCGCCACCGCGGAGATCCCCTACCCGCTGGGCAACATCCAGATGGTCGGCAAGTCCCAGGCGCCGATGTTCCACGGCGAGAAGCCGCTCCAGACCGCGCTGGCGCCCACGCGAAGCCTCGAGGAGGTCGCACGCCACGCGGTCGACTTCTGGCTCTCGACGGAGGACCTCCCGCGGCCCGACAACCGCATCACGCTCGACGACGACGGTCGCGTCCGCATCGTCTACAACGCGACCAACCAGGAGCCCAAGCGCCGGCTGCTGCACCAGCTCGAGTCGCTGCTCGGCCACATCGGCATGCACCCCGACCACCTCATCCCGCGCCACGCCTACCTCAAGAACGACATCCCGGTCGCCGGGGTCGCCCACCAGGCAGGGACCTGCCGGTTCGGCCGCGACCCCGCTAGCGCCGTGCTGAACGCCGATTGCCGCGCACACGAAGTCGACAACCTCTACGTGGTCGACACGAGCTTCTTCCCGAGCATCGGGGCGGTGAACCCTGCGCTGACCGCGATGGCCAACGGGCTGCGGGTGGGCGACCACCTGCTCGAGCGGCTCGGCGCGCAGGCCGGCTCCTCGGAGGCCGTCCGTGCCGGCTGAGGGCGGCACCGGGCGCCGGCGCGTCGTCATCGTCGGAGGCGGCTTCGGCGGCCTCGCGGCGGCGCGCGCCTTGAGCAAGGCCGACGTCGACGTCACGCTCGTCGACCGGCGCAACCACCATCTCTTCCAGCCGCTGCTCTACCAGGTCGCCGCCGGGGCGGTGGCGTCCAGCGAGTGCGCTATCCCGATCCGGCCCTCGCTGCGGTCCGCTTCGAACGTGACCGTGCTGATGGCCGAAGCCGTCGACGTCGACGCGCAGGCCCGCGAGCTCGTCCTGGACCGCGACGAACGCCTGCCCTACGACAGCCTCATCCTCGCCTGCGGAGCGGAGACCTCGTACTTCGGCAACGACGAGTGGGCGGACACCACCTCGGGACTCAAGACGCTCGCCGACGCCGTCGCGCTGCGCAACCGCATCTTCGGGGCCTTCGAGCAGGCCGAGCGCGCGACCGACGCGGCGTCGCGTGAGCAGTGGCTGACCTTCACCGTCATCGGGGGAGGAGCGACGGGGGTCGAGGTCGCCGGCGCGCTGGCGGTCATCGCGAAGCACTCGCGCCGGGGCGAGTACTCCCGCATCCGTCCGGCCGACTCGCGGGTGATCCTGCTCGACGCCGGTGAGCGCGTCATCCCGGCCTTCGACCCCTCGCTCTCGGCGAAGGCGGCATCGGGGCTCACCGACCTCGGGGTCACGGTCCGCGAAGGCGCGCGGGCGACGGCGATCGACCCGGAGGGCGTGACCGTCCAGGTCGACGGCCGCAGCGAGCGGATCGCGTCGCGCACGGTCGTGTGGGGCGCGGGCGTGCGGCCCGCGGCGCTGACCGCCGCGGTGGCCAAGGCCACGGGGGCAAGCACCGATCGGGCCGGGCGGATCGAAGTCGCGCCCGATCTCACGGTGCCCGGTCACCCCGAGATCTCGGTGATCGGCGACGTCGCGTGCCTCGAGGGCCCCGGGGGGCGGCCCCTGCCTGGCCTTGCGACGGTCGCAATCCAGCAGGCGCGCCACGTGGCGCAGGGCATCGGCCGCGGCGGAAAGGGGGCCTCGGGGCCGTTCAAGTACTTCGACAAGGGCGCCCTGGCGGTGATCGGCCGGGGCCGGGCCGTGTGCGAGGTCAGGGGCCTGAAGCTCTCCGGGCGTGCCGCGCTGGCTATGTACCTCGGCGTGCACCTCTACTACCTCGGTGGCGCGCCGGGCCATCGCGTGAAGGTGCTCGCCGACTGGATGAGCGTTCGCATGGGCGACCGGGCGGCTCCGCTCATCGAGGGCGACCTCTCGAGCGTGGAGCGCGTGGCGCCCGACGCCGTTGTCGACTGACGACCTCCTCCTCGGTCTCGGCCTCGTCGTCGTCATCGCGCTCGGCTGCCGCTTGGTCGCCGACCGCACCGGGATCCCGGCGATCGTCCTGCTCCTCCCCGCCGGCTTCGCCGCCGGCGCGGCGACGAGCGACGTCCACCCGGACGTGCTCTTCGGGAACACGTTCCAGCCGCTCGTCTCCCTCGGCGTCGGGCTGATTCTCTTCGAGGCCGGCCTGCGGCTGCGGCTGCACGAGCTTCGCGGCGGGGCGCGCCCGGTCGTGATGCGGCTGATCCTCGTGGGCGTCCCGATCACCGCGGTCGGGATCGCCGTTGCCGCCAAGCTCCTCTTCGACCTCGACTGGGGCGTGGCCGGCGTGCTCGGCGCGATCCTCGTGGTGTCCGGACCGACCGTCGTGCTGCCGCTGCTCGCCTTCGTGCGCCCGAGCGACCGCGTGCGTTCGGTCCTCAAGTTCGAAGGCGTGCTCATCGACCCGATAGGAGCGCTGCTCGGCGTCGTCGCCTTCCAGGCCGCCCGCGCGGGCGCCGGAGGCCCGCAGTCCTTTCACTTCGGATCGCTGCTCGGTGGGCTCCTGGTCGGTCTCGTCGTCGGCGTCCTCGGCGCCGTGCTCCTGCTCGCCCTGCTGCGAAGCTTCCAGCGCCACGCGCCGGGCCAGGGGATCGCCGCGACGCTCATGGTGGTGGTCGCCGCGCTGGTCCTGAGCGATCTGCTGCGCGAGGACTCCGGCTTCGTCGCGACGACGATCATGGGCGCCGCGCTCGCCAACCAGCGCCAGGTGGAGATCATGGGCATCCTCGAGTTCCAGGGGCGCGTGGTCGAGCTCCTCATCGCGGTGCTCTTCGTCCTCATCTCCGCATCGGTCACCCCGTCGCAAGTGGGCGACGAGCTGCTGCCCGCCCTCGCGCTCGTGGCGGTGATGGCGCTCGTCCTGCGACCGCTCGTCGCGGCGCTGAGCACCGCCCGCTCGACGCTGGGCCCGGCCGAGCGGGCGTTCGTCGCGTGGCTGGCGCCGCGCGGCATCGTCGCCGCCGCCACGGCGTCGGCCTTCGGCCTGCAGCTCGCGCAGGCCGGAGTGCGCGGCGCCCAGGAGATCCTGCCGATCGCCTTCCTCGCCGTGTTCGGGACCGTCGTGCTGTACGGCCTCACCGCCGCGCCGGTGGCCCGGGCGCTGGGGCTCGCCGGGACGGGCGCGGACGTCGTGCTCGTCGTCGGCGGCCACACGTGGGCGCGGAGCCTCGCGCAGGCGCTGGCCGAGGCGGGGCTCCACGTCCGCGTGTGGACCGAGCGCGCCGACGAGCGTGAGGCGGCGCGCGCGGCTGGGCTTGACGTCGAGGGCGCGCGCCTGGGTGACGGCGCGCAGCGCGCGGAGGAGGAGCTCGAGGACGTCAGCGACGCTCTGCTGCTGACCGAGAGCGACGACTTCAACGCGCTCGCCGCCTTCGAGCTGCGCCGCGAGCTGGGCAACGACCACGTCTACCGCCTGCCGGCCGCCGGACAGGTCCTCGACGTCATCCCCGCCCGCGCCGAAGGCGGAACGCTGTTCACGCCGGACCTCACCTACACCGAGCTGACCCGCCGCTTCGAAGCGGGGGCACGTGTCGTCGCCGTCCCAGAGCCGGCCGAGGACGCGGTGGCGCTCTTCGTGGTCACCGCGCAGCGCGAGCTGCGAATCGTCAGGGGCGACCAGCGCCGTCCGCCGGACACGGGCGCGGTCGCGATCTGCCTCAGCGCCGGCTGATCTCGTCCCACCCGGGCCAGGACTCCGGCGCGATCACCGCGAACACTCTCGCTGACCTCGATCGCGCCATCTCCTCGATCACCTCGATCGGATGATGCGCAGCGACCATCTGTCGTCGACCATTGCTGCGATGCTCGGAGGCGCCCACCTGCTCGCTGCTTCGTCGCAGCTCGCGCCCGCGCGCAGCCAGATGGCCTTCACGCTCGGCTTCCACATCATCCTCGCGTCGGTGGGAGTGGCCTTTCCAGCGATCATGCTGATCGCCAACTACCGCGGCCTGCGCCGTAACGACCCGGACGCGCTGCTGCTCGCGCAGCGCTGGTCGAAGGTCGTCGCGGTGACCTTCGCGGTGGGCGCCGTCACCGGCACGGTCCTGTCGCTCGAGTTCGGCCTGCTGTGGCCGGAGTTCATGGCCCGCTTCGGGCAGGTGTTCGGAATCCTCTTCGGCATGGAGGGAATCTTCTTCTTCCTCGAGGCGATCTTTGTCGCCATCTATATCTTCGGATGGAAGCGCCTCTCGCCGTGGGCGCATTTCTGGTCGGGCTTCCCGATCGTCATCACCGGCCTCGGCGGCGCGTTCTCGGTCGTCGCCGTCAACTCGTGGATGAACCAGCCCCAGGGCTTCACGCTCTCCAGCGGGAAGGTGACGGACGTCGACCCGCTGAAGGTCATCTTCAACAACGCTGTGCCCTACGAGGTGCCGCACATGATCCTCGCCGCGTACCTGGTGACCGGGTTCCTCGTCGCCTCGGTCTACGCCGTCGGCATGCTGCGGGGAAGGCGCGACCGCTACCACCGCCTCGGGCTCCTCATCCCGCTCACGGTGGCTGCCATCGCGACGCCGATCCAGTTCGCGGTCGGCGACACCGCGGCGCGGTCGATCGCCTCCGACCAGCCCATCAAGTTCGCGGGGATGGAGTGCGTCCAGAAGACCTCGACCGACGTGACCGAGTACATCTACGGACGCTGCACGTCGAGCGGCGTCAAGGGCGGCATCGGGATCCCGGGCTTCGACTCGTTCCTCGTGGGCTGGAGCACCAGCACCCAGGTCACCGGGCTGGATACCGTGCCGTCCGACGACCGGCCGCCGGCGAACACCATGCTCCACTGGGCCTTCGACACGATGGTCGGGATCTGCACGGTGCTGATCGCGCTGGGGCTGTGGCTGGGCGTGAGCTGGTGGCGCAAGCGCGACATGCCACAGACCAAGTGGTTCCTGCGCGCCACCGCGGTGTCGGGCGCGCTTGCGATCGTGGCCCTGGAGTGTGGCTGGATCGTGACGGAGGTCGGCCGGCAGCCGTGGGTCGTCTACAACGTGATGCGCACCAGTGACGCAATCACCGGCGCGAGCGGGGTGTGGGTTACCTTCTCGGTCGTCCTCGTGCTCTACACGATCCTCGGGATCGCGGCGGTCACCACGCTGCGCGTGATGTCGCGGCGCTGGCGCGAGGCGGACGCGCCGGAGCCCGAGGTTCCCTACGGTCCCGGGCCGGACGTTCCCGAGCCGGCGCTGTCGGGAGACCGGACGTGAGCAGCGCCGACGCAGTCGCCGCGGTCCTGTGGATCGGCGTGACCTTCTACGCGGTGTTCGGCGGCGCGGACTTCGGCGCCGGCCTCTGGGCACTCGAGGCCGGCGGGGGTGAGCGGGGCAAGCGGCCGCGCGAGCTGATCGACTGGTCCATCGGCGCGGTGTGGGAGGCCAACCACGTGTGGCTCATCTTCGTCCTCGTCGTGTTGTGGACAGGCTTCTCGGATGCGTTCGCCTCGATCACCTCGACGCTGTTCATCCCGCTCTCGCTCGTCGCCCTGGGGATCGTGCTGCGCGGCTCGGGGTTTGCCTTCCACAACGTCGCTCGCAGGCTCGGCGGCCGGCGCCTCTCAGAGCTCCTCTTCGGCGTCTCGTCGGTGCTCACGCCGTTCTTCATGGGGACCATCGTCGGCGCGGTCGCCGCGGGCCGGGTGCCGGTCGGCAACGCCGCCGGTGATCCGGTCACCAGCTGGCTCAACCCCTTCGCATTGCTCGTCGGCGCGCTGTTCGTCGCGACCTGTGCGTACCTCGCCGCCGTCTTCCTGGTCTGGGACGCGCGCCGCGCCGGCGCCGCCGATCTCGAGGACTACTTCACCCGACGCGCGCTGTGGGCCGCCGCCGCCGCGGGTGTCGTCGGCGCCGCCGGGATCGTCGCCATGCACGCGGACGCGCGCTTCCTCTTCGACGGGCTCGTCGACGAGGGCCTCCCGCTCGTCCTGCTCTCCGCGGCCTGCGGAGTCGCCGTGTTCGTGCTCCTGCGCAGGCGCGCGGCCCGCGGCGCCCGGGTCCTCGCCGTGGGAGCGGTCGCGGCGGTGATCTGGGCGTGGGGCGCCGCCCAGTACCCCTACCTGCTGCCCAAGTCGCTGACGATCGCCGACGCCGCCGCCCCGAGCGCGACCCTCACCATGCTCCTGGCCGTCTTCGGCGTCGCCGTTGTGCTGGTGCTGCCCTCCATCGTCCTGCTCTTCACGCTCACGCGGCGACGCATCGTCGAGGAGACCGAGGCGCCCTCGGCGCTGCCCGACGACGCCACGCTGAGCTCGCCCGGAGGCTAGGCCCGCTCCGACCGCAGGTCGGCTCGCCGCCCGGCGGCCCTCTGGACGAGGAGCGTCCCCGTCGCGCCCACGACGACCATCACGAGGTTGATCACCAGGACGAGGAGGGCGCCGGCCGCTTTGTCGACCTCGCCGAGCCCCGAGGCAACGCCGAGGTAGGCGGACGCGGGGATGGTCGTCACCGAGATCGCGACCCCCACCGCTGCGCTCGCGCGGCTCTCCAGAGCCAGCATCCCGGCCACGCCGGCCGCAAAGGCGACAAGGAACGTCGAGCTGTTGGCGGTCGTGATCCCGCTGAGGATGCTCTCGCCGACCTCGAAGGTCGAGGGCAGGAGTCCCACCACGTCCAGGCCGAAGGTCAACGCGGCCGCAACGAGCCCCGCAAGCCCGAGCCCCACGACCAGCGCCCAGGACCCGCGGGCCACCAGTCGCCGGCGCCCGGCCACCAGCCCGACCGCGATGGAGGTGATCGGCAGAAGGTCCGGGCTGACCGCCATGGCGCCCACGATGAGGATCGCGTTCGCGTAGAGGACGCCGTAGCACGCGATCACGCCGGCAACGGCCATGAACACGAGGTAGCGAGCGACCGGACGGGCGTGCTCACCGGCCTGCCCGAGGAGATCCGCCCACACCAGGTTCGCGGCCTCGCGGCGACGGTCGGGCTGGATCGACTCGAGGCGCAGGAGCGCGACGTCTTGCGAAGGGACCTTCAGGCGGCGGAGCAGCGCGAGGGCCGGATCGGCGGCGTCGGCGCCCAGGTCGCCGGTGACGAGCGCCTGGCCTGTCCCGTCCCCGGCGCCGAGCTGCGACACATGGCGGGCGCCTTCCAGCGCGCGCAGTCGCCCGGCGACCTCCGTCATCGCCGCCGTATCGCCGAAAACGCGCAGCTGGAGCACCGCGACGAACGCTAGCCGCGCGCGCGGCGGAGGAACTCACCCGGATCGCATGATTCCCTCGTCCGATCGGACGTCCCTTTGATCCGATCGGACGTCCCTCACCCCGATCGGGCGACGCGCGGCGCGGCGCGGCGGCATAGGCTTCCGGCGTGCCCCAGCGGGTGGTGATCGCGGCCGGACTTCCGGACGCAGGCCTGGAGGCGCTGAGCACCCGCTTCGCCGTCGACGCCGGCGACGGTTCGGTTCAGGAGCGCGTTCGGGGTGCGGCGGCGATCGTCGCCGACCCAGCCGTCCGCGTCGACGCCGCGCTGCTCGACGCCGCCGGCCCGTCGCTGAAGGTGGTCGCGAACTTCGGCGTGGGCTACGACAACCTCGACCTCGAGGCGCTCAGGGCGCGCGGCATCCGTGCGACCAACACCCCCGGCGTGCTCAGCAACGCGACCGCGGAGCTCGCGGTCGCGCTGATGCTCGCAGCCGCGCGGCGGGTCGCGGAGACCGACGCGTTCGTGCGCCGCGGCGCGTGGACCGGGACCGAGGAGGAGGCGCTCGTCGGGCGCGAGCTCAGCGGGTCCACCGTCGGGCTCGTCGGCTTCGGGCGCATAGGACGTCGCGTCGCCGAGCTGCTGCGCGGCTTCGACGTCGACCTCCTGGTGAGCTCGCGCAGCGAGCCGGACGCGGCCACCGGCGCGAGGCGCTTCGAGCTCGACGCGCTCCTGGGCAAGGCCGACGTCGTGAGCCTCCACGTGCCGCTCGCCCCCGAGACGACCCACCTGATCGGCGCACCCGAGCTCGCGCGGATGAAGCCCGGCGCGATCCTCGTCAACACCAGCCGCGGCGCGGTGGTGGACACTGAGGCGCTGATCGCCGGACTGCGCGCCGGGCGACCCGGCGCGGCGGGGCTCGACGTCTACGAGGACGAGCCCGACGTGCCCGCCGACCTGCGCGAGCTTCCCAACACCGTGCTGACGCCCCACCTGGGATCGGCCACCCGCGCCACCCGCGACGCCATGGCCCGGCTGGTCGCCGAGAACGTCATCGCGGTGCTCGACGGCCACGAGCCCCCGGCGGCCGTGCTGTGAGCATCGATGTCTCCGCCGCGCAGTTCGCCGCGCTCTTCCACCAGGTGAGCAGGTGAGGCCGGTGGGGGGCGGACGACGAGCACGGCACCCTGCACCGCCTGACCGAGGCGCGCACCGCCGCTGCCGCCCGCCTCGTCCGCGACAGCGTCACCGTGAGCCTCAGCCTGCCGCTCGCCACGACCGAGAGCGGCGATCACCCCCAGCCCGCCGAGCACCGCATGACGATGCTCGGCGACACCGACATCGGCTCGGGCTCGCTGCGCTTCATGAAGGACTACGTCGGGGTCGACTACCACTCCGACGGCCACAGCCACGTCGACGCCCTGTGCCACGTGGCCTACGAGGGCACGCTCTACAACGGCGTTCCGCAGGGCGCGGTGTCGGCGAGCGGGGCGGCCGCCGAGTCGGTCGAGATCATGAAGGACGGGCTCGTCGGCCGTGGGGTGCTGCTCGACGTGCCGCGGGTGCGTGGCGTGCCATGGCTCGAGCCCGGCGACCACGTACGCGGGGAGGACCTCGAGGCCGCTGAGCGCGAGCAGGGCGTGTGCGTTGGCGAGGGTGACATCCTGCTCGTGCGCATCGGGCACGCCAAGCGCCTGGAGGAGCAGGGGCCGTGGGACACCACGACCGCCAAGGCGGGCCTGCACCCGACCGCCGTGCCGCTGCTCGCGCAGCGCGGCATCGCGGTGCTTGGCAGCGACGGCAACAGCGACACCGCCCCGAGCACCACCGAGGGGGTCGCCTTCCCCATCCACGTGCTGGCCCTCAACGCGATGGGACTGCCGCTGCTCGACTACCTGCAGTTCGAGGACCTGCGGGCCGCCTGCGAGCGCGCTGGGCGCTGGGAGTTCCTGTTCGTCGCAGCTCCGCTGCGGATCGTCGCCGGGACCGGTTCCCCGATCAACCCGACCGCGATGCTGTGAACGCAATCACTCGGATGGGATGATGCGCGCGGCATGCCGAAGCCCGAGAATCGGACGATGACACCCGCCACCAAACCCGGCGACCGCTCCTCGGCCGCGCAGGACGCGGGCGCACGCCCCGCCGACGTGCTCGTCGTCTTCGGCATCACCGGCGACCTCGCCAAGGTGATGACCTTCCACTCGCTCTACCGCCTGGAGGCGCGTGGTCTGCTCGCCTGCCCCATCGTCGGCGTCGCCGCCCAGGACTGGTCGCTGGACGACCTCCGCGCGCACGCGCGAGCGGCGATCGAGGCGGCGGGCGAGACGGTGGACGAGCAGGTCTTCGAGCGCTTCGCCGCCCGCTTCTCCTACCTCAGCGGCGACTTCGCCGACCCGGCCACCTTCACGGCACTCGCCGCCACGCTCGGCGACGTCGACAGCCCGGTCTTCTACCTCGAGATCCCCCCCTCGCTCTTCGGCATGGTCATCAGGGGGCTCTCCGACGCCGGGCTGACCAAGTTCGCTCGCGTGGTCGTCGAGAAGCCCTTCGGCCACGACCTCGACTCGGCGCGGGCGCTCGCCGACGAGATCCATGCCCACCTCGACGAGTCCCAGCTCTTCAGGATCGACCACTTCCTCGGGAAGATGGGCCTCGGCGAGATCCTCTACCTGCGCTTCGCCAACACGCTGCTCGAGCCGATCTGGAACCGCGGCCACGTAGAGGCGGTGGAGATCACCATGGCCGAGAGCTTCGGGGTCGCGGATCGCGGGCACTTCTACGACCCGGTCGGGGCGCTTCGCGACGTGGTGGTCAACCACCTGATGCAGCTCGTCGCCGCCACGGCGATGGAGCCGCCGTCGTCGGGAGAGGCGACCGACCTCAAGGGCGCCGTCGTCGCCGCCTTCCGGGCCATGCCCCCGGCCGACCCGACGCACTACGTGCGTGGCCAGTACGACGGCTACCTCGACGTGGACGGGGTCGCGGAGGGGTCGACCACCGAGACCTACGCCGCCATGCGCCTCCATGTCGACAGCTGGCGCTGGGCCGGCGTGCCGTTCTTCATCCGCACCGGCAAGGAGCTGCCGATCACCCAGACCGAGGTGCGGCTCGTGTTCCGTCGCCCGCCGCGCCTGCACTTCCTCGCCCAGGGCACCCGTCTTCCCGACCCGGCACAGCTGGTCATCAGGCTCGACCCGACGACCGGGGTGCGGTTGCTGTTCAACGCGCAGCGCGGTGAGGACGCCGCTCCGGAGACGATCAGCCTCGACATGGAGTTCGCCGAGGAGGGCGGCGAGGGGCCGACCCCCTATGAGGTGCTCCTGCTCGCGGCCATGCGCGGCGACGCCAAGCGCTTCACTCGGCAGGACGCCGTCGAAGAGGCCTGGCGCGTGATGCAGCCGCTGCTCGACGCGCCCGGAGAGGTCCATCCCTACGCCAAGGGCTCGTGGGGCCCCGCGGCGGGCGACCGGCTGCTGGAGGGCTACGGCTCCTGGCGAGGTCCCTGGGTCGGCGACTGAGCGCCGGCGCGCGACGGCCGCCGAGCGGCGTCGAGCGCTCCTGGACGGTTCCGAAGACGCGCGTGCCGGTAGCCGCGCAGCGACGGGAAGAGCCAGCGCGCGGGGTTCACGCTGGAGCTAGCCGAGACCCGAGATGCCGTCGCCCAGCAGCTTTGCCCCGATCACCAGGCACAGCACGGCCATGATGACCGCGTTCTCGCGCGCCATCCACGCCTTGATCCGCGCGAGCAGCTCCTCGGCGCGGTGGCCGAGCAGGAAGTAGATCGCGACGGGAACGCCCGGCCCGAGCGTTCCGATCAAGACGAACACCGCGAGCGCCACCGCCTGCTTGCCCGCGCTGATCCCCGCCTGGGCGATGGCGGCCGCCGCCCCGACGGTCAGCAGCAGGTTCTTCGGATTGAGCGCGGAGAGGAGCACGCCGGCGCCCAGCGCCTTGGGGGCCTTGAACGCGTCGATCGACTGCATCCACTTGGGCAGCGCGCCCTCCTGCTCGCCGCGCGGCCGGCCGCGGAACTGCCGGGCCGCGACGAGCACGAGCAGCACGCCGAGCACGATCTTCAGAACGGAGACCCAGGTCGCGGGGGCGCCCTCGTCGCTCGCGCTCGCCCCGCTGGAGACGAGCAGCACGATCGTGCCCACGGCAGCGAGGCCGACGAGCCACCCAAGCAGGAACGCGGGCCCGTTTCAGCGGGCGCGCGGCGTTCCCAGCACAGCACCACGGCGATGATCGGGATGGGGCTGATCGCCACCCCGACGCCAAACGAGAGAACCTGTCCGATCGCGTCGCCCACGCCCGGTACGCAGCTTACGTGTGGGCAAGGCGGCGCATCGCGAGGATACCCTGCCCGCCATGGCTCCCACCGGCACCGGATCCCCGACACGGACGATGGTGTGGCTCGAGGGCGGGGAGTTCCGCATGGGCTGCGAGCGCTTCTATCCCGAGGAGGGGCCGGTCCACCGTGTGACGCTCGACGGCTTCTGGATCGACCCGCGACCCGCGACCGTGCGCGAGTTCCGCCGCTTCGTCTCGGAGACCGGCTACGTCACGGTCGCCGAGCGCCCGCTCGACCCCGCCGACTACCCCGACGCCGATCCCACCCTGCTCGTGCCCGGTTCGCTCGTCTTCCGCAAGGCGACCGCCCGCGTCCCGCTCAGCGACTACCAACGCTGGTGGGCCTACGTGCCCGGCGCGTCGTGGCGCGAGCCGCTCGGGCCGGGCAGCGACGTCCGCGGGCGCGATCGCCATCCGGTGACCCACGTCGCCTTCGAGGACGCGACCGCGTACGCGGAATGGGCGGGCAAGGCGCTGCCGACCGAGGCCGAGTGGGAGCTCGCGGCGCGCGGCGGCCTCGACAGCGCGCTCTTCGCGTGGGGCGACGAGGAGAAGCCCGGCGGGCGGCTCATGGCCAACACGTGGCAGGGCGAGTTCCCGTGGCAGAACCTCAAGGCCAACGGCTACGAGGGCACCTCGCCGGTCGGGACGTTCCCGCCCAACGGCTTCGGGCTCTACGACATGACCGGGAACACGTGGGAGTGGACGCAGGACCTGTTCACCGCCCGGCACGGCGGCGAGTCGGCGGGCGGGGACGGGGCGAGCCGCGACGACTCCGGGGCCACGTGCTGCGGGCCCGCCCGCGACGAGCTCGGCTCGAGCTCGCCGGGCGTCGAACCCGACGAGCGGATCCCGCGACGGATCATCAAGGGCGGCTCGCACCTGTGCGCGCCCAGCTACTGCCTGCGCTACCGGCCGGCCGCGCGGCAGGGCGAGGCGGTGGACACCTCGACGAGCCATTTGGGCTTCCGCTGCATCGTGCGAGCGCCGGCCCGTTGACCGCGAGGCTCGTCCCCGCATGGGCGCGCGCTACCGCCGCGAGTGGCTGCGCTTCGACTTGATCGCCGGCCTGGTGATCTGGAGCGTCGTCACCCCCCAGGCCGTGGCCTCCGCCCAGATCGCCGGGCGGCCGCCGCGTGGCGGGCCTGATGCCGCCCCCGGCGCGATGATCGCCTACGGGCTGATCGGGACCTCGCGCCAGCTCGTGGTCAGCGCGACCACCGCGACGTCGGCCGTCTCGGCCGCCGCGGTCGCCCCCCTGGCCCACGGTGACGCGGGGCGCGTCGCGGCCCTCTCGGCGGCGCCGGCGCTCGTGACCGCCGCGGTCCTCGTGGCTGCCGGGCTGCTGCGGCTCGGCGCGGTCTCCGACCTCGTCTCCAAGCCGGTGATGACTGAGACCGGCTCGCCACGGAGCCGCGCGCTACCGCGCGTCGATGGCGATCGTGACCTCGGACCCGGCGGGCAGCTCTGTCCCCGAGGGCGGGTCCTGCGCGGAGACCTTGCACAGCGTCGCGTCGATGCTGCAGACCAGGCTCTTCTTGTTGACGGCGACGCTGTAGCCGGCCGCGCGAAGCTCGTCGGCGGCGCGGTTGGGGTCCTCGCCGAAGACGTCGGGCACGGTGATCGGGCGCTCGGTGGTCACCGTCCGGGTCTTGGCGACGGTCTCCGTGCGCGTCACCGTCGCGGGACGCTTGGGCGTGTCGGTGCCCGTGGGGTCGATGAAGACGACGGCCAGGGCGGCCAGTGCGCCGAGCAGGAAGCCGCCCGCGACGAGCACGCCGCGGCGCAGGCCGCGGTGCACGCGGCGCCAGTGCTCCGCCGTCTCGGGCGGCCGCTGCTCGGTCGGCGGCTCGGGCGGCGGGGGAAGCGGGGTCACGCCGGCTGCTCCTCGCCCAGCGGCTCGCCGGTCGCCTCGCGGCGGGTGCGAAGCTCCTCCCAGCGCACCAGCTCGGGCTCGCCGCGCTCGGGGAACGGCACCTCGATCGTGTCGAAGTCGTGCGGGACGACGGTGGCCTCCAAGACGGCGCGCGCCTCGTCGCGGACGTCGCGGGGCAGCGAGCGCGGTGACAGGTGGGTGAGGGCCAGCAGGCGGACGCCCGCCCGCTCGGCGAGGCTCGCGGCGGCGCGAGCGGTGGAGTGGCCGGTCTCCGCGGCGCGCTGCGCGTCGGCCTCGGTGAAGGTCGCCTCATGGATCAGCACGTCGGCGTCGTGAGCGGCGACGGCGAGCGGCTCGCAGGGCTGCGTGTCGCCTGAGATCACGACCTTGCGCCCCGCCCGCGCGGCGCCCATCACCTCGCCGGGCGTGACGCCACCGACCGTCTCGCCCCGCTGCAGGCGGCCGAAGTCCGGTCCCGCGCGCACTCCGAGGGCCGTCGCGTGCTCGGCGTCGAAGCGCCCCGGCCGCGCGTCCTCGACGAGCGCGTAGCCGAGCGAGGGCCCGCGGTGGCGCACGGCGAAGGCGGCCACCCCGTAGCCGTCGCGGGGCACGATCTGGCCGGGCTCGAGCTCGGCGAAGCGCAGCGGGTAGGAGGTGCGGCCGTAGAGCGGGCGCATCGCGCCCATCAGCCGCTCCAGGCCGGCGGGGCCGTGGACGGTGAGCGGCCGGTCGCGGTCGCGCAGGTCGAAGCTCTTGAGCATCCCCGGCAGGCCGAGCCAGTGGTCGAGGTGGAAGTGGGTCAGGAAGACGTCGGTGAGATCGGTGAGGCCGACCGACCGCAGGAGCTGGCGCTGGGTCCCCTCGCCGCAGTCGAAGAGCAGCCGGTCGCCGCCCCGGCGCACGAGCAGCGCGGGCAGCCCGCGGCGCGCGGTCGGCACCGCGCCGGCGGTCCCGGCGAAGAAGACGGACAGATCCACGGCGGACACGCTAGCCGGACGGCCGCGCGGGACTCGAACAACGGCAGCGACGAGGGAGAGGGAGGTCCCCGGCGCCGGCGGGGGGCAACCTTCCTGCCTAGGGTGCCTATAGGGACCCTAGGCAGGACGCTACCCGGCCACCGACGCCCTCGTTCCCCCTCCCCCTCGCCCGACGCCGTAGACGGCAGCGCCAAGCCGGCGCGCCGGCACCTGGTGCGCCTCGCTCGCCCCATCCAGCGCAATCAGGGTGAAGGCGACGCCCTCCTGCCCCACCTGCGCCTCGCCCATCGTGTGCCGGGGCTGGCGGCGGCGGTCGGTCGGGCTGCCGGGGTTGAAGATCTCAAAGCCGTCGGGCGCGCGCTCGTGCAACGGGACGTGCGAGTGGCCGAAGACGCCGGCGTCGGTGCCCGGGAAGGCCCCGTGACCGCGGCCAGGGAACTGCGATCACAAGTACCGGAAGGCCGTCGCTCAGCTCAGCGGCTGCAGCCGCGTCTGCTCGACGTTGGCGAGCTTGCGCCGGAGCCGCTGGTACTGGCGCTTCTGCTCGGGAGTGCGCTTGTAGCCCTTGTAGGCGAGGTTCGTGCGCTCGAGCGGGTCGGTCTTGAGGTCGTACATCTCCCACTGGTCGGGCACCTTGCCGTCGGCGTCGTAGTATCGGGCGAGCTTGTAGCGGTGCTCGCGGATGCTGATGATGTGGTTCGGCGGCTTTGGGTACGGACCGCGTGACTGCCCGGACTGCCAGTCGTCGTAGGTGAAGACCGTGTAGTTCTGCGACGGCTTGGGTGAGCGGCTCAGGATCTGGTCCGAGTAGTCGACCCCCTCCCAGTCGTCGCGGGCGTCGGCCGGTGCGCCGACGAGGCTCGCAAGCGTCGGCAGGAAGTCGACGTGCGAGACGAGGGCATCGCTCGTCTGGGGCTTCTTGAACAGGCGAGGGTTCGAGTAGACCAGCGGGACGCGGGTCGACTCCTCGTAGAAGTTGAAGTTCTTCTGCCGCATCCCGCCGTGGGCGGTGCCCATCTCACCGTGATCGGCCGTCGCGATCACCAGCGTGTTCTCGAGCAGACCGGTCGTCGCGAGCGTCTTGAGGATCTTCACCAGGTAGGCGTCTGAGGACTTCATCAGGTTGCCGTAGAAGTTCAGGTACTTGCGCTTCATCTTCGGCGTCGGGATCGGTCCGGAGGCGTTGAACAGGCGCAGGAACTGCTTCTGCACGGTCGGCTTGGTCGACAGGTCCTCGTTCGCCGTCGCCGGCGGCGCGATCTCACCTTGCAGCCATGTGTCGTCATAGCCCGCGGTGGCGTAGGTCGACGGGTAGAACAGCACGTCGTGCGGGTTGACCAGCGAGACGAAGATAAAGAACGGCTGGTTCTGCGCGGCCGTCGAGCTCAGGTACTGAACCGCGCCCTCGGTGCCCGCCTCGGGCGTGCCCAGGGAGTTCATGAAGCGGCCGTCGTTGTCGTAGATCCCGCCCCCCTCCTCTGCGACGTCCTGGTTGGCGCCCGCGTCCGGCGGGTCCCAGCGGGTGAAGCCGTACTGGTTGACGTCGGAGGGGACCCAAGTCGAGCCGTTCGCCGGCTTGGTGCAGTGGAACTTCCCCTTGTAGACAGGGGTGTAGCCGGCGGCCGCGACGACGGTGGCGGGGTTCTTGAAGGTGGTTGCGAGCTCGACCTGCGGGTACTGCGGCGCGGGCATGTCGGTCTCGAGCGTGTACTTGACGCCGTGCTGGGCCGGGAAGTAGCCGGACATCAGCGTCGAGCGTGCCGGCGAGCACATGCACGCGTTCGTGAACGCGTTCGCGAACGTCAGGCCGTGTTTCCGCAGGCGAGTCAGGCCGGGCATGTTGCGCTTGGCCCAACCTGGCGGGAAGTGCTGGATCGCGCGCTGCTGGTCGGTCAGGAAGACGATCACGTTCATGCCCGCGACCCCGCTGGCCGGCGACGCGCGGCGCGGCTGTGGCCGCGTCCGCGCTGCGACTGCGGCGGCACGCCCGCCGAGCAGGAGTCCGGGTGCGGCGGCGGCCGCGGTCTTCAGCAGGTCGCCGCGGGTGATCCCGTCCTTCTCGGCGCATCCGGATTTCTCCATCCCAGTTCCTTTCATGTCACCCCTGCCCACGCATCCTCGTCTTGGTGACGCGCTTGAAGACGCCGATGGCGTTGCTTGCGAACGCCCCCGAGTAGAGGTACTTGCCATCGGGGCTGACGGCGACCGAGCTGACTTCGCGCAGCGCGCGCCCGAGCGTGCAGTTCGGCGTCCTGCTCGTGGCGACGCAGCCTGCGCGGCGCGGCTTCTGGATCAGAGCGCCTGAATCGGCGTTGCGATTGAAGACGTCGAGGGCGCCCGACCCAAACGCGGCCGCGTAGACGCTGGCGCCGTCGGGCGAGACGGCGAGTCCCTCGGGGGCGCTGAGCGCCCGGCCGAGCGAGCAGCCCACCGCCAGCACGTAGATCACGCAGGCGGAGGTGCCGGTCTTCTGCGCGAGCTGGCCGGTCGTCGGCGTGCGCGTGAACGACGTCACGCTGTTGCTCATCAGCGATGTCACGTAGACGTCGCCGTCGTCGGGGCTGAACGACACCGCGTTTGCCCCGCTCAGCTGCGTGCCGATCGTGCAGCCGGTGAGCGTGCTGTCGGCGATGCAGCCGGTGCCGTCGGTCGCCTGCGACAGTGCGCCGGTGGACGGGTTGCGAACGAGCACGTCGAGGGCGCCGCTGATCGCGGTTGCGACGTACACGGTGTTGCCGTCGGCGCTGATCGCCATGCCTTCCGGAGCTGCCAGCGCGACGCCGGTGGCGCAGCCTTCGGTCGGCGTGTTGACGATGCAGCCGGTTGTGTCGGCCGGCTGTGTGAGCGCGCCGGTGGACGGGTCGCGGGCGAACACCGCGACCGCGTTGCCCACGAACGAGCCCACGTAGACGTTGCTGCCGTCGGGACTGACGGTGACGACGTCCGGACCGTCGAGCGCGCGGCCGGTGGCGCAGCCGGAGGTCGCGGCGTTGGCAATGCAGCCGCCGGCGTCGCTGGCCTGGGTGAGCGCGCCGGTCGATGGGTTGCGGCGGAAGATGGCGACGGCGTCGCTGACGAGGGACGTGGCGTAGACGTTGTGCCCATCGGCGCTGACGGCGACCGAGTTGGGGCCGCGGAGCGCGCGGGCCCTCGCGCAGCCGCCGGCGCCCCTGGCGGCGATGCAACCGGCGGTACCCGAGCCCTGAGTCAGCCTGCCGGTGCGCGCGTTGCGCTTGAAGACCGCGATCGCGTTGCTCCTCGACGAAGCGACGTAGACGTTTCCTGCGTGCGGGCTGATCGCCACGGCGTTGGAGCCGAGAAAGGGGGCGGGCCCACGCAGCGCGCGCACCAGCGTGCATCGCCGGCGGGGCGTGGAGCGGTCGACCAGACACCCGCTCCGCCCGTGCAGCTGCGCGAGCGTGCCGAGGGCCGTAACCGGCGCGCGGCTCCGTTGCGGCGCGGGCGCGCCGACTGCACCGGCCGGGGCGGCAAGCGCGGTGAGCATGATCAACGCGCAGGACGCCAGTGAGGAAAGCAAGGGCTGGAGGAGGGAGGAGCGCTCGGTGGGTATCCGTACGGATTCGGCCAGAACCGCCCCCAACTTGAGTGGCGCCGCGAGGAGTCAACTACCGGGGCCCGCAACGCGCCTCGCCAGCGGTGTGAAGGGTGCGGCTGGGGCGCGGCCACAGCGTCCGGCCGCCGCCCTCGATCAGCTCCACACGGATCGACAACCGGGTACACGCCACTCGGCTCAGACTGACTCCTGGCCGGCTCCCCGGGCCCCTTATCCCCGGTTTTCCGCACCAACTCTCCTAGACCCTGCACTACTACGCCGGCCGCCGCGAGGCGCTGGCGGCACGCGTCGGGAAGCCTGCGCCGCCCACGCGGGAGGTGCGTGTCGGAGATGACGGCGACGACCACGCACGCTACCCGGCGGCCGCTGCCTCCTGCGCGCGGCGGCGCTCGAGCGCCACCGCGGCGATCCGCTCGCGGTTGAGGCGCGCGACCGCGTCGACGACGCGGCCCTGGTCGTAGTGGTCGACGGCGATGAGGTTCACCGGCAGGCCGCGCTGGCGCGCGCAACGGCGCGCTCGGGCGAGGATGAACGACTCCTTCTGGAACGGCTTGTTCTTGCTCAGGCTCGGCGGGAAGACGTCGGCCCAGTGGTTGAGCATCAGCAGCGGGCTGTCGGCCGTTCCCCGGTTCAGCTTGCAGCTGAGCTGGCGTCTCTTCGTCGCTCCCAGCGGCGTGTCCTGGACGAAGGAGAATCCGTCCAGGTACCAGGGCACCGTGCCGTCGGCGTCCCGCTCGGTGAAGACGATCAGGCGCTTGTTGGTGCGCACGAGCTCGCCCAGCGTCGGTAGCGGCTGGTCGTGCGCGAGGGTCGCCGCGTAGCGGTCGAGGCCGGCCTGGGCGAACACGCGGGCGATCTCGCGCGGCGGCAGGTAGGGCTCGACGAACAGGATCACGACCTCGCCGGGGTTGCGCTGCATAAAGCTCCGAATGACCCGGAGGTCGTCGACCATGCGCGTCGCCCCGAGCTCGCAGACGGTGTGGCACAGGAACACGTCGCGCTTGCCGCCCTGCTTGTCGCCGAGCCCGACGCGCCCGGCCAGCCGCTCGGCGGCGGCGAGGGTCGCCGGCGGCAGCCCCTTCGCGACGCGGTTGCGGTCGCGCTGCTCGGCCGCGAAGTCGGTTCGCACGCGGCCCTTCGCGTCGGCCACCCCGTAGTGGGGATCGATCAGGAACAGCCGGATGCCGTCGCGCAGCTGACGGCCGATCGTGCGGCGCTGGTTGGCGATGAACCATCCCGGGCTGTCGGCTGCCGAGAAGGAGTTGTGCGTGCCGGCGAACACCGCCTCGTTGAGCCGCAACCCGCACAGCGCGCGCGACCCGTTGCAGGTGCCCTTGGGCAGGGCGGCGTCGGCGGCGCGGGGCGGTGGCCCGCCGTTGGTGACGAGCACGACCGCGAGGATCGCGCCCGCGACCGCGAGCGTCGCCACGACCGACGAGGTGACCAGCGCCTGGCGCCGGGTTCGCTCGGCCTGCCGGCGCGTCACGCCGGTGCGCTGGAGCGCCGTGAGAACCTCGCAGGTCCCGTAGAAGGCGAGGTAGGCCCCGAGGACCACGGCGGCGATCTGCAGCGACAGCGTCGGGCTCAGGGCGACGAAGATCCCCAGCGCGAGCACCGCGGCGCCGCGCAGCGCTCGCCGGCCGGCCGTCGCCGGGCGCGCGAGGACACGGCGGCGCAGGCGCGCGGCGGGATCCTCGACGTCTTCGCGGTCGAGCGCCGCCGCTGAGCCGGCGACGACGAGCCCGGCGAAGGCGAGCGCGAAGGCCCAGCCCAGCAGGTCGCCCGCGAAGGCGTCCAGAAGCCCCGCCACCGCGCCGCGGACGTCGGCGTCGGTGAGCTCGTCCTCGCCGATCACCCCGGCGAGGATGCGCGCCTTCAGGATCAGCAGCGCGACGGCCAGCAGCGCCCCCGTCGAGCCGACGGCCACCCCGGCGCGCAGGATCCCCACCCGGCGGTCGGGGGCCATCACCACCGCGCCGGCGAGCGCGAGCAGCGCGAGCAGCGGGAGCACGAGCCCCAGCACGCGGACGCGGTCGGCGAAGCGCAGCGTGCCGGTGGCGAACTCGCGGCGCTTGAGGGTGAGCAGCGCCACGTCGATGTTCTGGGGCACCTGGCGCGCGAGCTTGGGGTTGACCGAGCGCAGCCCGAAGCGAACGAGCTGGGAGGCGTCGGCGAGGTCGAAGGCGACGTTGCCCTTGTCCCGGACGAACAGCACGCGGTTGGCCTGCAGCGCAGCCTCGCGGAACACGCGCTGGAAGGCCTGCGTCTGCAGCGCGGCGTCGACCACCTGCTCGAGCAGCGGACGCGCGGCGACGAGGTCGCTCGAGCCCCGGTCGACGAGCTGGACGACGATCTCGCGGCCGACCACGCGGCGCACGCGGTCGTCGTCGAGCGCCGTCACCGCCCGATCGGCGAACTCGCGCTGGTCGATGACCTGCGAGCGCAGGTAGAAGGCGACCGTCCCGGTGAACAGCAGCAGCGCGCCGGCGACCACCAGCACGACGCTGGCCACCGTCCGGCCCCGGTCAGAGAAGCGAGACAACGCGCCGAACCTACACCGTCGCGCACCCGCGCTCCGGCGCTCGGAGCGCGTCGCACGGGTCTGCCGCGGCGCTACCCTCCCGTCCGCACGCGCCCGTAGCTCAGTGGATAGAGCGTCCGCCTCCGGAGCGGAAGGTCGCAGGTTCGAATCCTGCCGGGCGCGCTGCGCCTGTTGCTCGACTCACGTCTCGGGTGGCGACCGTGATTGCGCCGCCGGAAGCACACCCGGAGACACCCGCCGCGCCATCCTTCAGGCGGCCGACGAGATCGGCGTCGAGCACGGCTGGAAGTCGGCGACGATGCGCGAGATCGCGAAGCGCGCCGGGCCGCGCGCTGCTGCGCCCAACCGACCAGATGGTTCGGGAAGTCGCTGACGCGAAGGCGGACCCGGATCGTGCCGGTTCGGCGGAAGATCTCGAACACGCTCGACTCGCCCAGCGAGCCCGTGGTTTTGCTGCGTTCAAACTCGCCGTCGCCGTCGAGATCCCATTCGAACAACAGCGATCACCGTCGCGGTCCAACGCGGACGCGCGAAAACGCGTCTCGAGATCGACGACACCCACACCGTGAGCCACCGGAAATCGACGGCCCCCGCCGCTGTCCGGGGCCAGGCCTCGACCGTGAAGTCGCGGTTCAGCTCCGGCGCAGCATTCAATCCCTCGGTGTCCGCCGGGCACCACGAGATCGCGCCCTCGGCGCACAGCTCCTCGCAACCGCTGAGCGACGAGGCGAGCACTCCGGCTACGGCCTGTTCGTCGACGGCCCCGCGCGCAGCGCGGTGCTGATCCACGGCCCGGGCGGGATCGGAAAGAGCACGCTGCTGCGCGAGGTCGCCCGCCGCGGCGCCCGGCATGGATGGACCCCGCGCCTCGTCGAGGGCCGTGAGCTGCTCCCGGTCCCCAACGCGCTGGAGGAGGCGCTCGCCGGTGTACGCGAGGACGAGCGTCCGCTCCTGCTGTTCGACACTTACGAGCGGATCCAGGCGCTCGACAGCTATCTGCGCCGTTGCCTCCTGCCCGCCCTGCCCGAGCGGGCGATCGTTGTGATCGCCGGGCGCCGTCCGCCCAGCGTGGGTTGGTCCGAAGGCGGCCGGGAGAACCTCACCGCCGAGCTCGAGCTGCAGCGCCTGTCGCCTGACGAGGCGATCGAGCTGCTGCGGGTCCACGGGATCACGAACGAGCTCGCGATGCAGCGGATCCTGGCGTGGGCCGACGGGTCTCCCCTCGCCCTCGCCCTCGCGGCGGCGCGTGGCGGAGGCCCGCCCAGCATCGAGTAGGAACTACAGCCAGTCGGTCCGTTGCCCATGCCCCCGCGGGACCGTCTCGCTGTCCTCACGCGGTGAGCGCGAGGCGCCCGCGGGAGAGCTGCATCGTCATCTGTCCTCCGAGAGTTGACATCACCCGGTGTGAACCGCCGGCCCCTCCGAGTCGCGGGCGGCGAACCCGTCCGCCGACCCCTTTAGGGTCCGGTCATGGCTCTGCAGATGTGCCCGCGCTGCGATTCCGGGCTCGTGCAGCCGCTGAGCTCCTCACGCAAGGCGGACGGCCTCCTGGCCGTCGAGCTGCGCTGCCCTGAGTGCGAGGCGCGTCTGCGGGTCAGCGCGACCGACGAGCAGGTCGTCGCCTACGAGGAGCACTGCGACCAGCTGCGCGCCGCGATGAAGCGCGACTACGAACGCTGCGTCACCGAGAGCATGGAGGCGCTCGCCGACATACTCGCCCGTGCGCTCGCCCTCGACCTCGTCAGCGCCGACGACTTCGCCGCCGGCCGGCTGCACTCGCCGGCCGCCCGGCGCCTGCGGCCCGCGCGCTGAGCGGCGGCGCTACGCCCCGCCCGCGACCGCGGGCAGGATCGTTATCTCGTCGCCGTCGGTGATCGATGTGTCCAGGCCATCCAAGAAGCGGATGTCCTCCCCACCGACGTAGACGTTGACGAAGCGACGCAGCCCCCCGTCCTCGGAGATCCGGTCGCGCAGGTCGCCGAACTGCTCGTAGAGCGAGTCCAGCGCCTCGCCGATCGTCTCGCCTTCGACGTCGGCCTCGGCCACGCCGCCCGCAGCGGCGCGCAGCTGGCTCGGGATCTTGACGGTGGCCGCCATGGGCGCGGGATCCTATCCGGAGCTCAGGCCGTGACGGCGCCAGGCAGCGCGGCCTCGAAGGAGGCCAGCGTCGGCTCGATGTCGTGGCGCTCGAACGTCCCTCGGGCGATGTCGATCGTCTTGAGCCCGTCGCCGGTGATGTAGAGCACCACCCGCTCGCCGCTCGCGATCTCGCCACGCTCCGCGAGCTTGGCGAGCACGGCGGTGGTGACCCCCCCGGCGGTCTCGGTGAAGATGCCGGTCGTCTCGGCCAGGAGCCGCACTCCCGCGCGGATCTCGTCGTCGGTCACCGCGTCGATCCCGCCGCCCGTCCGGCGCGCGAGGTCGAGCGCGTAGGGGCCGTCGGCCGGGTTCCCGATGGCCAGCGACTTCGCGATCGTGTCGGGACGCACCGGGCGGCAGACGTCGTGGCCCGCCTCGAAGGCCTGGGCCACCGGCGAGCACCCGGCGGCCTGGGCACCGTGCATCGTGGGCACCGCGCCGGCGATGAGCCCGAGCTCGAGCCACTCCTCGAAGCCGCGGGCGACCTTGGTGAACAGCGACCCCGAGGCGACGGGCACGACGACGCGGTCGGGCGTCTCCCACCCGAGCTGCTCGGCGGTCTCGTAGGCGAGCGTCTTGGAGCCCTCGGCGTAGTAGGGGCGCAGGTTGACGTTGACGAAGGCCCAGTCCTCGTGCTCGGCCGACAGCTCGGTGCACAGCCGGTTGACGTCGTCGTAGGTGCCATTCACCGACACGAGCCGCGTGCCGTAGATGCCGGTCGCGAGGACCTTCTGCTCCTCGAGGTCGTGCGGGATGAAGACGTAGGAGTCCATCCCGTAGGCGGCGGCCGTCGCGGCCACCGAGTTGGCGAGGTTGCCGGTCGAGGCGCACGTCAGCGTGGTGAAGCCCAGCTCACGGGCGCGCGCCGCGCCGACGGCGACAACCCGGTCCTTGAAGGAGTGCGTCGGGTTGGCGGCGTCGTTCTTGACCCATACCTCCCCGAGCCCGAGGCGGTCGGCGAGGCGGTCGGCGAGCACCAGCGGCGTGCAGCCCACGGGAAGTCCTGCGCGGGAGGTGGAGCGCCTCGAGGTCCCGGGCTGGGCCGCCACGGGAAGGAAGTCCGCGTAGCGCCAGATGTTCTGCGGGCCGCCCTGGATACGCCGCCGCAGCGCGGCGAGGTCGACCGCTTCCGGAGCCGAGTAAGCGACCTCGAGCGGGCCGAAGCAGCGCTCGCAGACGTAATGGGCCTCGAGCGGGTACTCCGCTCCGCACTCCTTGCACCTCAACGCTTCCGCTGCCATATAGATCGACCTCCGCCGCCGGTCCGCGTGTGGCAGAGGTCTCGAGGGATCACTCTGTCCACATCTCGAAGGAATTGCCACCGTTTCCGCAAGCGGATGGTTGGCGGGGTTTCGTAGGGCCAGTCCCTCCACCCCTCTTGATGCGTCCAGCTATGTGCCCCGGGAGGATAGCGGACGGCGCAGGTAGAATCGAGCCAGGAACCCACCACCATGCTGACCGACGAGCCGCGAAGTCCCCATGCCGAGCCTCCCGAAGCCACGCCTTCGTCGGTCAGGCCGTTCGCGCGGCGAGGTCGGCGCCGCACCTGAGCCCGAGACCCCGAACGTCGAGGTCATCGAGCACGCCGGCCTGCGCTGGATCAACATCCATCGCCCGCGGCCGATCGATCGCGCGTGGCTCGAGGAGCACTTCGACTTCCACCCGCTCGACATCGAGGACGTGTTCTCGCGCAACCAGCGGCCGAAGATCGACGAGTACGACGACTACCTGTTCATCGTCCTGCACTTCCCGCGCTTCGACAAGCAGATCCAGCGGCTCAACGCCGCCGAGCTCGACGTCTTCGTCGGCCCCGACTACCTGCTGACGATCCCCAACGAGCCGCTGCAGCCGGTCGACTACCTCTTCGAGCGCTGCCGGGCACGCGAAGACGTCCGCGACCAGCTCTTCTCCAAGGGCCCGGGCTACCTGCTCTACAAGATCGTCGACGACTCCGTCGACGCGAGCTTCCCGATGCTGCGCAAGATGGGCAACAAGCTCGAGCGCATCGAGAACGAGATCTTCGAGGGCCGCTCCTCGGAGGTCGTGCGCGACATCTCCAACGTCAAGCAGGAGATCATCAACTTCCGGAAGATCATCCGGCCCCAGCGCGCGGTCGTCGGCGACCTGGAGCGCACCAAGTCGCGCTACATCGACGCCGAGCTGGACATCTACTTCGATGACATCAACGACGCGTCCGAGCGCGTCTGGCAGATGCTCGAGGGCTACAAGGAGACCGTCGAGGCGCTCGAGTCGACCAACGAGTCGGTGCTGAGCCACCGCGTCAACGACATCCTGCTCGTCCTCACGGCGATCAGCGTCGTCGTCCTGCCGCTGACCCTCGTGGCGAGCATCTTCGGGATGAACGTGCAGGTCCCGGGCGAGGGGTCGATCACGGCGTTCTGGGTCATCGTCGTCGCCATGCTCGCCCTGCTGGGCGGCATGCTCGCCTACTTCCGCCGTCGCAACTGGCTCTAGGGGCGGTGTAACGCCGTGGGCCGGGAGGTGTTCGAGGGCGCGATGGCCGCTCCGCCTCTCGAGTCGCTCGAGCGACTCGCGCAATCCGCCGCGGCGCTGACGAGCGACGCCCCGCGCAAGCGGATGCTGGTCATCGTCAACCCCTACGCGACCACGGTCTCCGACCGCCTCAAGAACCTCGTGGTCTACGCGCTGCGCGGCCGCTACGAGGTCGAGGCGGTGGACACCGAGCGCAAGGGACATGCCACGCAGCTCTGCCGCGAGGCCTCCCTCCAGGGCTACGACGTCGCGGTCGCCTTCGGCGGCGACGGGACGGTCAACGAGGCGGCCAACGGCCTCGCGGGCTCGACCACGGCGCTCAGCGTGCTGCCGGGCGGGTCCAACAACGTCTTCTGCAAGGTCCTCGGGATCCCCAACGAGATCGTCGACGCCACCGAGCACCTCCTGCGGATCGCCGACGCCTGGCATCCGCGCCATGTCGACCTCGGCCGGGTCAACGGCCGCGCGTTCACCTTCACCGCGGGGTACGGCCTCGACGCGAGCGTCGTCGAGCGCGTCGACCGCCACCCTCACCTCAAGGCGCGCTTCGGCCCCTACTACTTCACCTACGCCGCGGTGACGACGTTCATGCGCCGCTACCTCGTCGATCCTCCGCGCATCGAGGTCGAGGTCGACGGCAAGCGCGTCGAGGGGATCACGGCGATCGTCCAGAGCGTGCGTCCCTACACCTACTTCAAGAGCCGCCCGATCGAGGTGGCCGAGGACCTCGCGCTCGACGACGGGACGCTCGCCGGCGCCGTGCTCGAGCGGGCGGGCCCGGTCGACATGCCGACCGTGACGTGGCGCGCGTTCTCGTCCCGAGCGCGGCTGCTGCGTCACCGTCAGGTGACGGGCTTTCGCGGAGTCACGTCCCTCGAGGCCCGCTCGCTCGACGGGCGCCCTATCCCACTCCAGGTCGACGGGGACCACATCGGCGACACGGCGCACGCCCGCTACGAGGTCCTCCCCGGCGCACTGCTGGTCGTCGCCTGATGACGGCGCCCGGCTGGTACCCAGACCCCGAGGCTCCGCAGCGTCAGCGCTGGTGGGACGGCGCGCGCTGGACCGAGCACATCGCCTCGACCGGCTACGGCCCCGTCGTCCCGCGCGCTCCCATGTCGCCGGAGTCCGCGCGCCAATGGGCGATGCTCGCCCACCTCTCGGCCTTCGCCGGGCTGATCATAGGCTTCAGCTTCCTCGGCCCGCTCGTCGTCTACCTGATCAAGAAGGACGAGGACGCCTTCGTCGCCGACCAGGCCCGCGAGGCGCTGAACTTCAACCTCTCCGCCCTGCTCTACTTCGCGGTTGCCGGGATCCTCACCTTCGTCCTCATCTTCGTGATCATCGGCCTGCTCTTCATCCCCCTGATCCTCGCGATGGCCGTCGGGTGGGTCGTGCTCGTGATCGTCGCCGCGGTGGCGGCAAATCGCGGCCAGGCCTACCGCTACCCACTGACCATCCGCTTCGTGAGCTGAGGTCGTGGCCGATCCGCTCGTCGACGCCGAGTGGCTGGTCGCGCACCATCGCGATCCCGAGCTCGTCGTGCTCGACGCGACGGCGCTGCTCGCGGTCGCGCAGTTCGATCACGACTACCGCGTCGAAAGCGGCCGTCCCGGTTGGCTGACGGGCCACGTCCCCGGCGCGCTGCACGCCGACCTGCTCGATGGCCCACTGTCTGACCAGAGCTCCACCCGTCACTACACGCGCCCCAGCGCGAGCGACGCCGCACGCGAGCTCGAGCGACTGGGGGTGGGCGACAACCGCCGGGTGGTGACCTACGACCGCGTCGAGGGCAACTGGGCGGCGCGCCTGTGGTGGATGCTGCGCTGGCTCGGCGTCGACGCGCAGGTGCTCAACGGCGGATGGGAGGCGTGGCGGGCGGCCGGCGGACCGGTCGCCACGGGCGACGCCGACGAGCGACGGGTGTCGCGCGGATCGCTGACCGTGCGCGAGCGCCCCGGGCTGTGGGCGGACCGGGGCGACGTCGAAGCGGCGCTCACCGGCGAGCGCCCCGGTACGGCGCTGGTCTGCGCGCTCACCGCCGGCGTGTTCTCGGGCGAGGCGCCGAGCCGCTATACCCGCCGTGGCCACATCCCCGGCAGCGCCAACCTGCCCGCGGGCGACCTGCTCGACGCCGAGGGCCACCAGCTCGACCTCGACGCGCTGGGCGAGCGGGTCACCGCGGCCCTCGGGGAGCCCGAGCGCGTCGTGCTCTACTGCGGTGGCGGCATCTCGGCGAGCGCCGATGCGCTCGCCCTTACGCGGCTGGGAATCGAGGACGTGGCCGTCTATGACGGCTCGCTGGAGGAATGGTCGGCCGATACGGCGCTGCCGCTCGACCTCGGGCGGTAGGGCCTCCCGGAGTCGCTCAGCGGGGCGGCACGACGCAGACGAATCCGAGGTCCTCGTCGCCGAGCGCCTCGAAGCAGTGGCGCTCGTCGCCCGCGACGTAGACGACGTCGCCCTCGCCCACCTCGTGGGTGTCCTCACCGAGGGTCACTTTCGCCCGGCCGGCGAGGATCACGACACCGTGGTCGTGGGGATGCGCCTCCCGCGCTGTGCGCCCGCCGGCGGGCACGTGGAAGTAGCGCACGCGGTAGTGCGGCGCCCCCTCGGGCGCGCCGATGAGCTCGTGCTTCTCGACCCCGGCGAGCTCGGGATCCTCGTAGGCGCGCGGCTCCACGCCCTCCCAGCGATGCGGCCCGGTCTTCCGATGCACCGAACCCACGGTCAGGTACGGATGAGCCCCGCGAACCGTCGCTGGCAAGGAAGCAGCCGACGAAACGTGCTCTGCACGTGAGGAGCGATGACGGTGCACTCGGGCCCCGGATGGCGCGCGAGGCTCATCAGACGGCGACGCCCGGGGTGACCCGGTAGGCGTCGAATACGCCGTCGACGTTGCGCAGGCGGCTGACCGTCGCGTTGAGTCCCTGAGCGTCCCCGACCTCGACGACGAAGCGGTTGCGCACCATCTGATCCGAGACGACGCAGCGCGCCTCCAGGATGTTCACCCCGGCCTCGGCGAAGGTGCGCGAGAGGTCCTCGAGCAGGCGGTGGCGGTCCCAGGCGTCGACGTGCAGTTCGACGCGGAAGGCGGTCTCCCCCTCGCTCTCCCACGCCACCGCGGTGAAGCGCTCGGGGTCCTTGCGCAGGGCCGCGACGTTGGGGCAGTCCTCGCGGTGGATGGTGATGCCGCGGCCGAGCGAGATGTAGCCGGCGATCGGGTCGCCGGGCACCGGGCGGCAGCACTTCGCGAGCCGCAGCATGACGTCGTCGACGCCCTGCACGCGGATGCCGTACTGCGAGGACGAGGCCGAGGGGCGACGGCTGCGCGCGCGCCGGCCGGTCAGCAGGTCGTCGGCCGCGGTGGGCTCGCCCCCGGCCGCGTCGCCCTGCTTGAGGCGCTGCATGACCTTGTTGACGACGACCTTGGGCGAGATCTTCGCGCCGCCCAGCGCGATATAGAAGTCGTCGGCCTTCTTGAAGCCCATCTCCTTGGTGACGTGGGCCAGCAGCGGCGACCCGATGATCTTCTGGGCGGGAAGGCCCTGGCGGCGCAGGTGCTCCTGGAGCAGCTCGCGGCCCGCGTGCTCGGTGTCCTTGCGCGACTCGGCCTTGAACCACTGCTTGATCTTGTTGCGCGCGCGGGTCGTCTTGACCATCGCGATCCAGTCGCGCGAGGGCCCGCGCTCGCGCTTGGAGGTCAGGACCTCGACGATGTCGCCGGACTTGAGCTCGTAGTGCAGGGGGACGATCTTGCCGTTGACCTTCGACCCGACGCAGCGGTGGCCGACGTCGGTGTGGATCTCGTAGGCGAAGTCCAGGGGGGTCGCGCCCGCCGCGAGCGACTTGACCTCCCCCTTGGGGGTGAAGACGAAGACCTCGTCCTCGAAGAGGTCGACCTTGAGCGTCTCCATGAACTCCCGGGGGTCTGAGAGCTCCTGCTGCCAGTCGAGCAGGCGCCGCAGCCAGCGCATCTTGCCGTCGCCCTCGGCCGGAATGCCGGGCTTGCCGCCCGAGCCCTCAGCCACCTTGTAGATCCAGTGCGCGGCGACGCCGAACTCGGCCATGTCGTGCATCTCGCGCGTGCGGATCTGGATCTCCAGCGGCCGCCCCTCGGGCCCGATGACCGTCGTGTGCAGCGACTGGTACATGTTGAACTTCGGCATCGCGATGAAGTCCTTGAAGCGGCCGGGCAGCGGCTTCCACAGCGAGTGGATGACCCCCACCGCGCCGTAGCAGTCCTTCACCGAGTCGACGATCACCCGCATGGCCGTGAGGTCGTAGATCTCGTTGAACTCGCGGTCCTTCTTGGTCATCTTCGAGTAGATCGAGTAGAAGTGCTTGGCGCGGCCGGAGATCTCCGCGTTGATGCCGAGCGCCTCGAGCTCCTTGGCGAGGTAGTCGCCCGCCTTGGTGACGTAGCGCTCGCGCTCGGTGCGCTGCTGGCTGACGAGGTCCTTGATCTCGCGGTACTTGCGCGGGTGCAGCGTCGAGAACGCGAGGTCCTCGAGCTCCCACTTGATCGCGTGGATGCCGAGCCGGTGCGCGATCGGCGCGTAGATGTCCAGCGTCTCCTTGGCCTTGTCGATCTGCTTCTGCTTGGGCATCGCGCCGATCGTGCGCATGTTGTGGAGGCGGTCGGCGAGCTTGATGAGCACGACGCGGATGTCGCTCGCCATCGCGACCATCATCTTGCGGTAGTTCTCGGCCTGCGCCTCGTCGCGCGACTGGAAGGTGATCCCGGTCAGCTTGGTGACGCCGTCGACCAGCCCGGAGACCTCCTCGCCGAACTGCTCGGAGACCTCCTCGATCGAGGCCGAGGTGTCCTCGACGGTGTCGTGGAGCAGGGCGGCGCACAGCGTCTCGGTGTCCAGGCGCATCCCCGCGCAGATCTTCGCGACGCCGACCGGGTGGGTGATGAAGTCCTCGCCCGACTTGCGGCGCTGGTCAGCGTGGTGCTCGCAGGCGAACACGAAGGCCGCCTCGACCCGGGCGCGGTCGATCTCGAGCGCTGCCTCGCCCGCGTGCTCCTCGACGATCGCCATGAGGTCGGAGAGCAGGCGGCGCTCGGTGTCGGTGAGATCCGTGCGCCGGACGGGCGGCGAGGCCGGTTCGTGGGTGACCGTGTCGACCGGGAGTCGCTGGTGGGTGGAGGCGCGCGTCGCGCCGTTCCCCTCGCGGCCGGCTTCAGCTTCGGCCCCGTCGCCGTTGGGCGGCCGCACGGGGTCGGCGCCCGGAGCGAGGAGCTCCTTGCTCACGCTGCTCGTGCTGTCGACTCGCCGAGGCATCGCAGTGCTCTTCCGTAGGAACGAGTGTACGACCGGAAGGCCTCCGAGCGAGCGAGATCGGTGCGCCGCGCGGGCGGGACCGTGACCGCACGGCGCTCACGGTCGACGACCACGAGGCCCAGCTCGGCGAGGATGCGCAGCAGCCGGCCGGCGTGGCGGGCGGTCCGCGGCCGCGCGCCGGCGCCACGCAGCGCGGCCGGGAGCCCGTCGCCCTGCGCGCGGCCCAGGTCGCGCAGCGTCCGGTAGAGGTCGGCGACGCCGTCGCGCAACGCCGCCTCGTGCTCGAGCACCCGCACCGCAAAGCGCCGTTCCGCCTCGCCCCATGCGAGATGGGTCCAGCCCGCGCCGGGAAGCGCGGGCGGACGCGGCAGCGCCGGCGGGTCGAGGAGCACGACGTGGCGGAAGGGCGCGGCGAGGCCCGGATCTCGGTCGAGCGCCTCGTGCGAGCACAGCGAGAACCCGCCGAGCCGCTCGGACAGCGGGCCAGCCCGCCGCTCGACGCCGGCGCACGCGACGAGGACGCCCTCACCCGTGGCGACGAGATCGGCGATCACCCCGGCGACCCCGGCCGACCGGCGGTCGACGACGAGGCGGGTGGGAGCGGGCGCGGCCTCGGCGACCCGAGCGGCGATCGACGAAGGGGCGGCGGCCTCGGCCTCCCGAACGCCCCTCGCGGCGGCTTCTCCCCCGATCCCGGCCTCTCCCGGCAGCGGCCCATCGAGCTCGGCGAGGGCGGCCGCGAGGTAGTCCTCCGGCTCCCCGACAAGGTCGATAGGTGGCGGGTCGCAGGCGCGGGCGCAGCGCAGGACGAGGCGCGGCTCGACGGCGCCGTTGTACTCGTTGAGCTCGAGGCGGACGGTCGCGTCGACGGGCTCGCCCTCGGCAACCGGCAGCCGAGGCGTGCCGAAGGACAAGGCGCGCGAGCGAATCCCGCCGGCGTGCAGGGTGAAGCGGACGTGCCGCCCCTCGCCCATCGGCCGCGCGTCGGCGAACGCCGCGGCCGGCACGAGCAGCGTCGGGGCGGGGTTGCCCATCCCGCACGGCTCGAGCGCCTCGAGCTCCTCGGCCAGTTCTGCGCCGAGTGCGTCGCCGGTGACGACGGCGTCGACCCGCTCGACCGGCACAAGATCCTCCGGACGCAGGGCGGCCGACGCGTGCGCCTCGAAGGCCGTGCGGAAGTCCTCGAGCCGGGCGCGCTCGATCTCCAGGCCGGCGGCCGCGCGATGGCCGCCGTGACGGGCGAGGTGTGCCGCGCAGGCGTCCAGCCCGCCGAGCAGGTCGAACCCGGGGATCGAGCGCGCCGACCCGGTTCCCCGCTCGCCGTCCATGGCGACGAGGACGGCCGGCCGGTGATGGCGCTCGGCGATCCGCGACGCAACGATCCCGATCACCCCCGGATGCCACCCCTCGCCCGCGAGCACGAACGCACAGGGGCCGGCGTCGGCGGTTCCCGCCGGGACGGCCTCGCCCTCCCCCGCCGGGCCGGCCTCGCCCTCCCCCGCCGGGCCGGCCTCGCCCTCGGGTTCTGCTCCACCGGCCCCCGCCGCACGGCGCTCGGCCCACTCGCGCTTCGCCTCGGCGACGAGCGCCTCCGCCTCGAAGCGCGTCCGCTCCTCGACCGCTCGGCGCTCGGCGTTGAGCGCGTCGAGCTCGGCGGCGATCTGCTCCGCGCGGCGCTCGTCGGTGGTCAACGCGAGCTCGACGCCCGCGTCGGCTCGTTGCAGCCGGCCGGCGGCGTTGATGCGCGGCGCGAGGCCGAAGGCCAGCGCGGTGGCATCCAGGCCCGACGGATCCACGCGGGCGACGCGCATCAGCGCGCGCAGGCCGGGCTTCGCGGTGCCCGCGAGCGCCCGCAGGCCCTCGCGCACGAGCCGGCGGTTCTCCCCGCGCAGCGGAACGACGTCGGCGACCGTCGCCAATGCCACGAGGTCGAGGTCCTCGTCGGCGTCGGCGCCGTCGCGACCGGCCGTCTCGAAGAGCGCCGCGGCGAGCTTGTAGGCCACCCCCGTCCCGCACAGGTCAGGGCACGGATAGCGGCCGATCCGCGGGTGGACGATCGCGGCGTCGGGAAGCCGTCCGTCCGCCCGCGGGGCGTGGTGGTCGGTGACCACGACGTCAATCCCCGCCGCCCGCGCCGCGGCGACCTCGTCGACCGCGGTGATCGCGCAGTCGACGGTGACGAGCAGCCGCGCGCCCTCGCGCGCGAGACGCTCCACCGTGCGGGCCGACAGGCCGTAGCCGTCCTCGGTCCGGCTCGGCAGGAACCACGAGGGCTGCGCCCCCAAGGCCCGCAGCGTCCGCACGACGATCGCCGTCGCGCACACCCCGTCCACGTCGTAGTCGCCGTGCACGACGATCGGCGAGCCCGCGCGCACATGGCCCAGGACGACCTCGACGGCCGCTTTCATTCCGACGAGCATCGAGGGAGGGTGCGCCTCGTCGGCCGCGAGGAAGGCTCGCGCCGCCGCCGGGGCGGCGCACCCCCGCCGCACGAGGATCTGCGCGAGCACGTGCCCGATCCCGAGCCCGCGCTCCAGACGCGCGGCCGCGGCGAAATCGTAAAGCGGGATGTCGAGCCGCGGCTGCACCTCCCGGACCGTACGGCCGCCACCCGACGGAACCCGGGTCGAGGGCCCGGTTCTCAACGACCCGGTCGCGCGTCTTCGGCGCGGAGCTGCCGGTGGCGCCCCGCCGCGCGCTACGCCTCGGCCAGGCGCTCCTGGCGCACGCCGAGGAGGTAGACGACCCCGATCCCGATCAGCGCGCCCGGGATGGCTTCGAGTGCGGTGAGCAGGTGCGTGTCGTTCTCGCCGGGGATCGTGAAGCCGTTCACGGCGAAGCCGAAGAGGAAGGCGCCGATCAGCGCGCCGAGGAACGCGCCGACGATCCCGCCCCACTCGCGGTCGGGCAGGAAGATCGTGAAGTGCCAGATCGCCAGGCCCATCATGATCCACGCGAGCGCGCCCATCAGCGGCGTCTCCCGTGGCGCTTGCCCCGTGGTTTGTTGCGCGGCTTTGGCCGTCCTGACTGCTTCGTCGCCGCAGCGTCGACCTCCTCGGGGGTGAGATCCGGAGCCGGGGGCACCCCCTCGTCGCCGCCGTCCGCCGGCGCCGAGCTGGGCTCAGGCGCATGCTCGGGCACGGCGCCTCTGGGCTCCTCGTCGGCCGCGCGCTCGCCGTCGGGCGCAGCAGGCGCAGCGGGCGCGTCGGGCCCAGCGCGCTCGGCGTTCGCCCGCCCGTTGCGCCGCGTGCGCACCGCGCCCGTCGTCGAGGACCCCGCACGGGAGCCGGCGCGGGGCGAGGAGGGCGCCGACGGCGCCGTCGGCTCGGACTCCTCCTCGGCGCCGACCTCGGGCTCGATCTCGCGCACCATGTCCTCGAACTCCTCCTGGGACACCTCGGCGGGCTGGTCGGCGCTCACGCCGCGCCGGAAGCGGCTGCGCTTGCGCTCGGGCTCGACGTCCACCACCTCGCCGGCACGGGTGACCGTCGCGTAGGCGGGCACGACCCCGTCGTTGCGACGTGCGACCGAGGCCATGCGCGCCCGCCACGTCGGCTCGCGCTCCTTCCAGCGGGTGAGCACCGGCGTCGCGATGAAGATCGACGAGTACGCGCCCGAGGCGATGCCGACGATCAGCGCGAAGGCGAAGTCCTTGAGCGTCTGCCCGCCGAAGAAGTACAGGCACAGGACGGGCAGCAGGGTGCAGAAGCTCGTGGCCAGCGACCGGGTGAGCACCTCGGAGAGCGAGCGGTTGACGATCTGCGAGAAGGCCGCCCGCGGCATGCGCGGCACGTTCTCGCGCACGCGGTCGAAGACGATGATCGTGTCGTAGAGCGAGTAGCCGAGGATCGTGAGAAGCGCCGCGACCGTCGACGTCGTCACCTCCCGGCCGGTGAGCGAGTAGACGCCGCTCGTGATGAGGACGTCGTGCATCAGCGCGATGAGCACGGGCACCGCGTACTTCCACTCGAAGCGCAGCGCGATGTAGGCGGAGATCACGATCAGCGAGGTGATGATCGCGATCAGCGCGGTGCGCGCGACCGTCTGCCCGAAGGTCGGGCCGATCGACTGGTTGGAGAAGTTCTGCCCCACCCCGAAGCGACGGTCGAGGTCGGCGCGCACCTTGGTCACCTCGGCCGGACGCAGCGTCGAGGTGGAGATCTGGAACACGTTGCGCCCCAGGTCCGCATTGTTGACGCGCTGGATCTTCGCGTCGCCGTAGCCGGCGGCCTGCATGACCGAGCGGACTTGGTTCTCGTCGGCCGGCCGCTCGAGCGCCGTCTGGATCCGCGTTCCCGACTCGAAGTCGATGCCGAAGTTCAGGCCCTTGCCGCCGATGGCCAGCGCCCCGATGAGCAGGATCGCGCCGGACATCGAGAAGAACCACTTCGAGGCGCCCATGAAGTCGGGCCGCCAGCGGCGCTTCTGCGGGCCCGCCCCCAGCGCGCCGGGGCGCGCGAGCAGTGGCGAGCGGCTCATCGTCCCGAGGATGGCCGAGGTGAGGAGCACGGCGCAGAACAGCGAGACCAGCGTGCCGACGCCCAGCACGAAGGCGAAGCCCTTGACCCCGGCGGTGGCCAGGATGAAGAGGATGAACGCCGTCATGATCGTCACGACGTTCGCGTCGATGATCGCCGAGAGGCCCTTCTTGTAGCCCGCGGCGATGCCCGCTGGAACCGATCTGCCGGCGCGTATCTCCTCCTTGACCCGTTCGAAGATCACGATGTTCGCGTCGGCCGCGACGCCGATCGTGAGGATCAGGCCGGCGATCCCGGGAAGGGTCAGGGTGATCGGGATCAGCTTGATGAGCGCGAAGAAGTAGATCGCGTAGACCACGAGGGCGAGCGAGGCGATGCCCCCGAGCACGCGGTAGAAGAGCAGCAGGAAGAGCACGACGATGGCAAAGCCGGCGATGCCGGCAAGCAGGCCCTGGTGCAGCGCCTGGCGCCCGAGCGTCGCCGAGACCTGCGACTGGGAGATCAGCTCGAGCTTGATCGGCAGGGCGCCGGTCTTCAGCAGCCGCGCGAGGTCCTGCGCGCTCGAGATCGTGAAGCCGCCCGAGATCTGCGCCCCGTTGCGCCCGTCGATGCCGTCGGGGTTCTCGACGTAGGAGATGAACGGCCGCGTGATCACCTCGTTGTCCAGGACGGCGGCGAAGTGCTGGAAGGAGTTCGCCGGCGGCTGGCCCGGGATCGTCTGGGTCCGTCCGCGGTCGGCCACCCGCCGCGTCACGTTCTGGAAGGCCTTGCGCCCCTTGTCGGTGAACGAGAAGGTGACGATCGGCGCGCCGCTCCCACCCGCGCCCTGGTCGAAGTTCTGCTCGGGGTTCTTGATGTCGGTGCCCGAGAGCTCGGGGTTGTCGTTGAGGACGAAGTAGCGGTCGTAGGGCTGGTTCTTCGGGAAGTTGTCGGGCCGGTCGGCCTTGACGACGACCGTCCCCGGGTTGACCTTGATGACCTGGCTGCCTGGCGGCTGGACCCCCCGGCGCTCGGAGAGCAGACTGGCCCGCGTGTCCTCGGGCCCGGCGAGCAGGCGGCGATCCTTGGAGAACAGGTACCACTGGGTGGTGGTGGTGTTGTTGGCGTCCCTGATCGGCGGCCGCAGCGAGGCGCGCTTGACCGCGTCATAGAGCGTGGGAATCGGGTTCTCGGTGACCTGGCGGTTCGTCGGGTCGGGCTTGCCCTGGGGCCCGATGACGTTGGGCTCCCAGTCGTAGAAGTGCAGCTGTGCGACCTTGCCCACCTGCGCCTGCGCGCGCTCGGCGTTCGTGACGCTCGGCAACCCGACCGAGATCTGGTCGCGGCCCGAACGCTGGATCTCGGGCTCGGCGACGCCGAGCGCGTCGACGCGCTCGCGCATGATGTCCACGGCGCGGTCCAGCGCGTCCTGGGTGACCTGGGGCTGCTGGGGCGTCGGCTTGCCCTGGTAGACGAGCTCCACCCCGCCCCTGAGGTCCAGGCCCTCCTTCGTCGGCTTGGTCGCGATCACCACGAGCGAGGCGATGAGCAGGCCGAGGACGACCAGCAGGATGAAGAGGTTGCGGCGGCGATCGGTCATGACGAGCCCTACAGGCTACCCGTGCTCAGGGGCCCTGACGGGGCTACTTCTGCGGCGTGAGGACGACCAGCAGGCCGCCGTCATCGTCGTAGGCCGGGAACAGGTCGGCGGTCGCCCGGGCGGGCAGGTCGCCCTCCGCGTTGACCTCCACCGACTTGCGCAGGACGCGGACGCCCCACTCCAGCGCGGTCCCGACGTGGTCGGCTCCGTCCTCGAAGCGCAGGCCGAGCACCTCGCTCGCGGCGCGGCCGATGACGCGCTCCTCCTTTAGCCCGGTCAGCTCGAAGGAGCCGCGCCCGCAGCCGATCACCTTGCCCTCCTGGTCCAGCACGAAGAAGGCCGCGTCGGGCGCCGGGTAGTAGTCGTCGAGCAGCTCGAAGAGGAACGGGAAACCACAGCGCGAGCAGCCCTTCGGCGCGCGCCGGAAGCCGGCCGTGCGCTCGCTTGCGCTCGTGCGGTTGCCGCAGTTCGGGCAGATGAACAGGTGCGCCATGTTCCCTCGGGACGATAGAAGCCGCCGGAAGCCTAGGCCGGGCACCTAAACGCTTGCTTCAGCGGCGCTCGGGCGCTCAGAACAGCGTCGCGTCCTTGGGCGGCTCGAGGCCGAGGTGGGCCCAGGCGCGGGCCGTGGCCTGGCGGCCCCGCGGCGTGCGCTGGAGCAGCCCGCGCTGGAGCAGGTAGGGCTCGTAGACGTCCTCGATCGTGTCGCGCTCCTCGCCGACGGCGACCGCGAGCGTCGAGAGCCCGACCGGCCCCCCGCCGAACTTGTCGCACACGGCGTGGAGGATCTCGCGGTCGAGGCGGTCCAGGCCCTCGTGGTCGACCTCGAGCAGGTCCAGCGCGGCGGTGGCGACCACCGCGTCGATCGCCCCGCGGCCCCGCACCTCGGCGTAGTCGCGCACGCGCTTGAGCAGCCGGTTGGCCACGCGGGGCGTCCCGCGGCTGCGGGCGGCGATCGCCCCCGCGCCCTCGTCGTCGACGGCCACCTCGAGGATCGCCGCCGAGC
Source organism: uncultured Actinomycetes bacterium (assembly GCA_963728925.1). Taxonomy (GTDB): domain Bacteria; phylum Actinomycetota; class Thermoleophilia; order Solirubrobacterales; family Solirubrobacteraceae; genus JBBPZA01. The sequence goes on from CAVSMB010000005.1 coordinate 95,064, forward strand.
GGCGCACGATGCGGGCGAGGTCGGCCGGCGCGTAGTGCTCGAGGCGGTGCTGGATGCCGAAGCGGTCGCGCAGCGGCGTGGTGAGCAGGCCGGCGCGCGTCGTGGCGCCGACGAGCGTGAAGTCCGGCAGGTCGAGGGTGACCACGCGAGCGCCGGCCCCCTGGCCGACGGTGATCGGCAGGCGGTGGTCCTCCATCGCCGGGTAGAAGGTCTCCTCCAGCGCCCGCGGGAGGCGATGGATCTCGTCGACGAAGAACACGCTGCGCGGCTCGAGCGCGGTCAGGAAGGCGGCGACGTCGCCCTTGCGCTCGAGCGCCGGGCCGGCGGTCTGGATGAACGGCACGCCGAGCTGGTGGGCGACGATCTGGGCGAGCGAGGTCTTCCCGAGGCCAGGCGGGCCGGCGAGCAGGACGTGGTCGAGCGCCTCGCCGCGCGCGGCGGCCGCCTCGATCGAGACCGCGAGCTGGTCCTTGACCGGCGCCTGGCCGACGAAGTCCTCCAGGCGGCGCGGGCGCAGCGAGCGCTCGAAGTCGTCCTCGGCGATCGCGTCGGGCGTCTGGACGCGCGTCTCGGTCACCGCCGCGACCCCTTGAGCGCGTGGGCGATCAGCGCCTCGGGCGTGTCGCCCGGCGCGTCGTCGAGCAGCTCGTCGGCCTCCTGGGGGGCGAAGCCGAGGCCGAGCAGGCCCTCGCGCGCCAGCGCGCGCGAGTCGTCGGGCGCGGCGTGGAGCACGCGCTCGACGCTCGGCTCGCCGGCCACCTTCTCGCGCAGCTCGACGACGATCCGCTCCGCCGTGCGCTTGCCGATGCCCGGCACCGCCTGCAGCCGCCCGACGTCGCCGGCCGCCAGCGCGGCGACGAGCTCGCGCGGCGGGCCGCCGGAGAGCACGGCGAGCGCGACCTTCGGCCCGACCGACTGCACGCCGATCAGCAGGAGGAAGAGATCGCGCTCCTCCTCGGCCGCGAACCCGTACAGGGCGAGCGCGTCGTCGCGGACGACGAGGTGGGTGTGCAGCGTGGCCGCCCGCCCGACCGCGGGCACGTGGCGCAGCGTCTCGGCGGACACCGCGCAGCGGTAGCCGACCCCTCCGCACTCCAGGACGACGTGGTCGCCGCGGCGCACGGCGACGGTGCCCGACAGCAGCGCGATCACCGCGCGGCCTCCACGCCGGTCGCGACCGGCGCCCAACCCCGCAGCGCGAACACCGCGCGGCCTCCAAGGCGCGCGACCGCGGCCCGGTCCAGCGCCCCGATCACCGTGCCATCTCCACGGCGGCGGCGACCGGCGCCCGGTTGGCGTGGCAGATGGCCACCGCCAGCGCGTCGGCGGCATGGTCGGGCGTCGGAGGGGCGGGCAGGTCGAGCAGGCCCGCGACCATCGCCTGTACCTGTGCCTTGCCCGCGCGGCCATGGCCGCACACGGCGCCCTTGACCTGCTGGGGCGTGTAGCCCGCACAGGCGATGCCGCGCTGGCCCGCGGCCAGCAGGGCGACGCCGCGGGCCTGGCCGACCGCGAAGGCCGAGCGGGCGTTGGCGCCGAAGTAGAGGTCCTCGATGGCCATCGCCTCGGGCGCGTGCTCGTCGAGGAGCTCCGCGACCCGCGCGTGGATGGCGGCCAGCCGCCGCGCGGGATCGGCGCCCGCCGAGGTGGTGATCACCCCGCCGTCGAGGGCGACGAGCCGCGCGCCGCGGCGCGCGACCACGCCGTAGCCGGTCGCGGCGGTGCCGGGATCGATGCCGAGAACGACCATGCGGGGTGGATTCTCCGGCCCACGTCGGATGCCTTCCTCGTCCACGTGTCCATCCGGGGCGCCTCGCGCGCGAGGCGGCCGCGGTGCGGGCCGACGCCACTCGTGATGGTCCGCCGCGGCGATCACCAGAGCGAGCTGAGGGCCGAGCTGGAGGCCTCGCGCCGCCGGGTGACCGAGCTCGAGCAGGAGCTCGAGGGCAGCCGCGAGCGCGACCGGCTCACCGGCCTGCTCACGCTGACCCGCCTGTGCGAGCAGCTCGAGGCCGAGGTCCACCGCGCGCGCCGCCACCGCCATCCGCTCACCGTCGCCCTGCTCGACCTCGACGGCTTCCGCGCCACCAACGCCCGCTCGGGCTACGGCGCGGGCGACGCGCTGCTCGTCGCCGTCGCCGAGGTCCTGCGCCGCTTCACCCGCGCGAGCGACGTCGTCGCGCGCTCGAGCGCCGACGAGTTCGCCGTCGTCATGCCCGAGACCGACCCGCTCGGGGCGCTGCACGCCTTCGAGCGAGTGCTCCTCGAGCTGACCGCGCTCGACACCGGCTCGGTCGAGGGCGCATCCGCCTCGATCGGCATCGCAGCGTTCTCGGGGGCCAAGACGCCCCAGGAGCTGCTCGGCGAGGCCGCCGCGGTCCTGGACGCGGCCCGCGCCGCCGGTGGCGGCCGCGCCCTGGCGGCGGAGGACGGGGCGGCGGCCGCGCCCTCGAGCGGCGGCCGGGCCGACGCGGTCGGCGCCCTCGCCACGGCGCTGCTCGAGCGCGACGGCTACGCCGGCGACCACGCGCACTCCCTCGTCGAGATGGCGGGGGAAGTGGGGCGCGCGATGGGCCTCGACGAGAAGGACGTCCAGCACGTTCGCGCCGCCGCGCTGCTCCACGACGTCGGAAAGGTCGCGATCCCCGACGAGGTCCTCTCCCACCCCGAGGCGCTCGACGACGAGGGATGGCGGCTGGTGCGCGAGCACCCCGCGGTCGGGGAGCGGCTGCTCGAGACGATGACCGGCATGGGCGCGGTCGCGCGCATGGTTCGCCATCACCACGAGTCCTTCGACGGGACCGGATACCCCGACGGCCTCGCCGGCGAGCAGATCCCGATCGGCAGCCGCATCGTGCTGGCCTGCGACGCCTACCACGCGATGACCACCAAGCGCCCCTACCGCGCCGCGCTCAGCCACGATGCGGCGATCGACCAGCTCCTCGACGGAGCGGGCAGCCAGTTCGACCCCGACGTCGTGCAGGCGGTGCTCGGCTACCTCTACGGGCAGCCGGCGGGCGGCGCCGGGCGCCACGCGGTGTAAGCCGGCGCGCCGCGATGAGTTCGCGGACGTCGACCTCCCGGGCCTGGAGACCGTCGACGGCATCGCGAACGTCGAGGGAAATTATCCGAGCAAGGGCGGCAGGGGTGAGCGCGGAGCTTGGTTTCGCGACAGCGAGGGCAACATGCTCGGGGTCGGCCAGGCCACGTGATGCGGTGCAGACCGGCTCCCCTAACGGCCGTAGCGCTCGCCCGCGCGCAAGCGCTCCAGCCCGATCCAGGCGAAGTCGGCGACCGACTCGACGAGCCGTTCGCGGGGGACGGCGGGATGGTCGGCCCACCACGAGGCGAGCGACTGCACGGCACCGCTGAGCTGGAGGGCGAGCATCTCGATCGCCGCGCCGAGGTCGGGGTCGTCGTCGCGCGCGGCGGCCGGCTCGGCGGCGATGAACGCGGCCACCGCGGCGGTGGTCTGGGCCTGGACGACGCGCAGCGCCTCGGCGACCTCGGGATCGGTGGCGTCGCGGAAGAGCATCGTCCAGGCGTCGCGGCGCTCCTGCACGAAGCGCAGGAAGGCGTCCACGCCATTGCGCAGGCGTACGTCGCCGGGCTCCCCGGTCGCGGCGCTCTGCGCCAGCCGCGCGAACAGCTCTGAGACGTTGTCCTGGAGCAGCGCGACCTGCAACTCGCGCTTGGAGGCGAAGTGCTCGTAGATCAGCGCCTTGGAGATGCCGGCGGCGACCGCGATCTGGTCGATGGAGGCCGCTGCGTAGCCTCGCCGCGCGAAGACGCCGAGCGCGGCCTCGAGGATCGCCGCACGGCGCTGGGGGGCGGCCAGGCGGCGCCGGGTCTGATGTGTGCGCGACGTCACGGTCTGACTTACTGAACGGTCGGTTACTCTACCGGCATGACCGTCGCGCCGCTCGGGTCGCGGGTAGAGTCCAAGGCGACCATGAAGACCCTCACGCCCTCGCAGTGGCTCGCTCGGGCGGCACTCGTGGTGGCGATGGCGGTCGGCAGCGTCGCCCTGTGGCTCGCCATGCCGGTCTTCTGGCTGTGGCTCGCCTCCCAGATGCAGAAGTCCTCGCAGCCGAGCATGACGCCCTACCTGATCGTGCTCGTCGGGATCGTGATCTCGGCCTTCGCGATCACCAAGCTGCTGGCTGCGGCCGACCGCGCCTACGGACGCGTCGGCGGTGCGGACGAGATGCGGCGCCGCCTGCCCTGGAACCGCAGCATGCGCGGCGAGCGCGACGTCGACGCGCGTGCGCCCGACACCGTCCTGACGCGGGTGATGGTGATCTCGGTGAGCCTGGCCCTGGCCGTCTTCGGCATCTGGTTCTTCCTCTTCGCGGGCAGCTCGCTGTCGAACTGATGGCCGGGACCGCGACACGCTCGAGGGCGGGGCCCGCAACGGAGCTGCGCGAGGTGACCCTCCACGGCCACCGCGTGCGGGTGCGCACCGCCGGCGCCGGGCCGGCGCTCGTGCTCATCCACGGCATCACCGGCAGCTCTGCGACGTGGGAGCCGGTCATCGGGCCGCTGGCCCGCCACCACACGGTCACCGCGCCCGACCTGCTCGGCCACGGCGAGTCGGCCAAGCCGCGAGGCGACTACTCGCTGGGCGCCTACGCGAGCGGCGTTCGCGACCTGCTCGCGGTGCTCGGTCACGACCGCGCGACGGTCGTCGGGCACTCGCTCGGCGGCGGGGTCGCGATGCAGTTCTCCTACCAGTTCCCCGAGCGCGTCGAGCGTCTCGTGCTCGTCGACAGCGGCGGCCTGGGCCGCGAGGTCAACATGATCCTGCGCTCCGCGGCGCTCCCCGGCGCGGAGTTCGTCCTTCCCCTGCTCGCCGCCGACCCCGTGCTCGGCGCCGGCTCCTGGGTGCGGCGCCAGGCCGCACGGGTCGGGCTGCGCCCGGGCGCCGATCTGCAGGAGATGGCGACCGGCTTCGCCTCGCTCGGCGACATCGAGACGCGCCAGGCCTTCATCCACACGGTGCGCGGGATCATCGACGTCGGCGGTCAACGGGTCAGCGCCCGCGACCGGCTCTACCTCGCCGCCGGGGTCCCGACCCTCATCGTCTGGGGCGAGCGCGACCCGATGATCCCCGTCCGCCATGGCATCCGCGCCCACGAGGAGATGCCCGGGAGCCGCCTGGAGATCTTCGAGGACGCCGGCCACTTCCCCTACCGCGACGACCCGCGGCGGTTCGCCGCCGTGCTCGAGGACTTCATCTCGGGCAGCGAGCCGGCGAAGCTGGACCCCGAGCACGTGCGGCGGATGCTGCTCGAGCGCGCGCGCTGAGGGGCCCGAGCGAGGTCGGGTCAGCCCGCGACGCGCTCCATCACGTCCGCGCTGACGTCGAAGTTCGCGTGCACGGCGCTCACGTCGTCGCTCTCCTCGAGCGTCTCGATGAGGCGCATGAGCGTCGCCGCCCGCTCGTCCTCGACGGGCACGCGGCTCGAGGGCACCTGTGCGAGCTCGGCGCTTTCGACCTCCACGCCGGCCTCCTCGAGGGCCGTGTGGACGACCGGCAGGTCGGCGGGCTCGGTGACGATCTCGTAGACGTCGTCGTCGACGGCGATGTCCAGCGCGCCGGCGTCGATGGCGACGATCAGGTCGTCCTCGGTCCAGCGGGAGGCGTCTACGACGATCACCCCGCGCTTGTCGAAGAGGTAGGCGACCGAACCGGGCTCGCCGAGGTTGCCGCCGTGCTTGGAGAAGGCATGGCGCATCTCTGCGCTGGTGCGGTTGCGGTTGTCGGTGAGCGCCTCGACGAGCAGCGCGACGCCGCCCGGCCCGTAGCCCTCGTACACGACGCTCTCGATCGCGTCGGCGTCGGCGCCCTCCCCAGTGCCCTTGCCGATCGCGCGCTCGATGTTGTCCTTTGGCATCGACGCGTCTCGCGCCTTCTGGACGGCCGTAGCGAGGGTCGCGTTGGAGTCGGGATCGCCCCCGCCCTCGCGGGCGGCCACGGTGATGGCGCGCGCGAGCTTCGTGAAGTGCTGCCCGCGACGGGCGTCGACGACGGCCTTCTTGTGCTTGATGGAAGCCCACTTGGAGTGACCGGACATTGGCCCGAAGTGTAGGACGGGTAAGGTCGCCGCTGAAGCGTCGGTTCCCACCACAAACGCCAGGAGGTAGGCCTCATGAGCGACCTCGTCGCCATCGGCTACGACGATCTCGACACGGCCCGCCGTGTCGCGACGAACGTCACCAATGCCCAGAAGGAGCACGTCATCGAGCTCCAGGACCTCGCGATCGTCGAGCGACGTCAGGACGGCAAGATCAAGCTCCACCAGACCAACCTCACGGCCGCCGGCGCTGCGGGCGGGGCCTTGTGGGGCGGGCTGATCGGGCTCATCTTCCTCGCCCCCCTGCTCGGCATGGCCGTCGGAGCCGCGGCCGGCGCCGCGGGTGGCGCGATGAGCGACGTCGGAGTCGACGACAAGTTCATGAAGGAGCTCGGGGAGCACCTCGAGCCGGGCAAGGCGGCGCTCATCCTGCTCATCAGCAAGGTGACCGTCGACAAGGTCCTCCCGCAGATTCAGATCCCCGGGAAGGTCATCCAGACCTCGCTGAGCCACGACGACGAGGAGAGCCTGCAGCAGGCGCTCGACGCTGCCCGCCCCGCGGCAGCGTCCTAGCCAAGGTCCCGCGGTGGGGGCCGGCACGGGCCCCCTCCGGCGTCAGGCCGCGGCGCTGGGCGGCCCGCTCTAGGATGGCGCGCGTGTCCCCTGCTCCCCCGCCCGAGGTCTTCAAGGCCTACGACGTCCGTGGCCTCTATGGCGATGAGATCGACGAGGACGCCGCCTACGCGATCGGTCGTGGCTTCGCCCGCGTGCTGGGCACGCTCCTCGACACGCCGACCGGCGAGCTTCGGGTCGGGCTCGGCCGCGACATGCGCCTGACCGCGCCCGCCCTCGCCGCGCGCTACCGCGACGGCATGATCGCCGAGGGCGTCCACGTGATCGACGCCGGGATGGTCGGCACCGAGATGCTCTACTGGCTGGTGGGCGCGCGCGAGCTGGACGGCGGCCTCATGTGCACGGCCTCCCACAACCCCAAGGACTACACGGGGGCCAAGATGGTCGAGCGAGGCGCCCTCCCGCTCTCCGGCGACCGCGGTCTGCAGGACATCCGCAGGGTGATCGAGGCGGGCCTGCCGGAGGAGCCCGGCGGCGGCTCGAGCGAGGAGGTCGACATCTACGACGACTTCCATCGCGCGGCGCTAGCGCTGGTCGACACGGAGGCGATCACCCCCAGCAGGGTCGTCGTCGATGGCGGCAACGGGATGGCCGGCCCAATGGTGGGCCCGTTGCTCGAGCGCCTCGGCCTCGAGCTCGTCAAGACCTACTGGAAGCCCGACGGCGAGTTCCCCGACCACGAGCCCAATCCGCTGCTCGAGGAGAACCGCCGCTTCATCATCGAGAAGGTCCGCGGCGAGCACGCCGACCTCGGCATCGCCTGGGACGGCGACGCCGATCGCTGCTTCTTCATCGACGCCGAGGGCGTCTTCGTCGACGGCGACTTCCTCACCGCGCTGCTCGCCGAGTCGCTGCTCGCCAAGCAGCCCGGCGCGACGATCCTCTACGACGTGCGCGCGAGCTGGGGCGTGCGCGACACGGTGGGCGCGGCCGGCGGCACCGCGCTCATGAACCGCGTCGGGCACGCGTTCTTCAAGGCCCGCATGCGCGAAACCGGCGCCGTCTTCGGCGGCGAGGTCTCCGGGCACTACTACTTCCGCGAGTTCTACAACGCTGACTCGGGAACGATCCCGGCGCTGCTCGTGCTCGAGCTGCTCTCCGAGCGCGGGGTTCCGCTGAGCGAGCTGGTCGGGCGCTACCGCTCCAAGTACTTCATCTCGGGCGAGATCAACTCGACGGTGGACGACGCCGAGGCCAAGCTCGCCGAGCTGCGCGAGCGCTTCGCGGACGCGCCCGAGGTCTACGAGCTGGACGGGCTCTCGGTCGAGTACGAGGACTGGCACTTCAACGTGCGCCCGTCCAACACCGAGCCGCTGCTGCGCCTGAACCTCGAGTCGATCGCGTCGCGCGAGGACATGGAGCGCCGGCGCGACGAGGTGCTGGGCATCATCCGCTCGTGAGGGCGGAGCAGGCGGGCTCGTGAGGGCGGAGCAGGCGGGCATTCACGTCCTGCCGATCCCCACCCCCTTCGCGGTCGGCCGGGTCAACACCTATCTGATCGAGGACGAGCCGCTCACGCTGATCGACTCGGGGCCGAACTCGGGCAAGGCCCTCGACGAGCTCGAGCGGGCCCTCCGCGACAAGGGCCATGCGATCGAGGACCTCGACCTGCTGGTCATCACCCACCAGCACATCGACCACACCGGGCTGATCGACATCCTCGCCCGCCGCTCGGGGGCGCAGGTCGCCGCGCTGGACCGCCTCGCGCCCTACCTCGAGCACTACAGCGAGGCCAACGAGGCGGACGACGCCTTCGCCGAGGGCCTCATGCTCCGCCACGGCCTGCCGGGCGACGTGGTCCAGGCCCTGCGCTCGGTGTCGCGGGCGTTTCGCGCCTGGGGCGCGAGCGCGACGGTCACGTGGCCGCTCGCCGACGGCGAGGTGCTCGAGCTGCGCGATCGCCGCCTCGAGGTCCTGCACCGCCCGGGCCACTCGCCCTCGGACACGCTCTTCTGGGACGCCGACCGCCAGATCGTCATCGGCGGCGACCATCTGATCAAGCACATCTCCTCCAATCCGCTCATCTCACGGCCGCTTCCCGAGCCCGACGGCACGCCCGTCGAGGTCACGCCCGAGACGCGCCCGCGCGCGCTGATGACCTACCTTGGCTCGCTGCGCAAGACCCGCGAGATGCCCGCGCGGCTCGTGCTCCCCGGCCACGGCGAGCCGGTCACCGACCACACCGCGCTCATCGAGGAGCGCTTCCGCCTTCACCGGCGCCGCGCCGAGAAGATCCACGCGCTCCTTGCCGAGCGCCCGCGGACGGCCTACGAGCTCGCCCAGGCGCTGTGGGGCAACGTGGCCGTGACGCAGGCCTTCCTCACGCTCTCCGAGGTCCTCGGCCACGTCGACCTCCTGCTGGCCTCTCAGCGCGTCCGCGAGGAGCTTCAGGACGGCGTCGCGCGCTTCGCGCCGGTCTGAGGACCGGGCTCGGCGCGCCTCGGACGCACGCCGCGCCTCACCCTTCCCCGCGCGCGAGCGCGTGCATGATCTCGCGCGTGGCGGGATACAGCTCGCGGTAGCGGGCGTACAGCCCGTCGTAGCGCGCCGCACGGGCGGGGTGGGGCTCGGCGACCTCGTCGCGCAGCCGCACGACGGCCTCCGCGTCGCCGGGCTGCGCGTAGACGCCGGCGGCCATGCCGGCCAGCAGCGCCGCGCCGTAGGCGGGGCCCTGGTCGACGACCGGGCGTCGCACCGGGACGCCGAGCACGTCGGCCTGGATCTGGCGCCAGAGCTCGGAGCGCGCGCCTCCGCCGGTGGCGCGAATCTCCTCCGGAGCGTCGCCGAGCTCGCGCATCGCCTCCAGCCCGTCGCGCAGCGAGAAGACGACCCCCTCGAGGACGGCGCGCGTCAGGTGGGCACGCCCGTGGCGGGCGCTCAGGCCGAGGAACGCCCCGCGTGCGTGGGGATCGCGGTGGGGCGTTCGCTCGCCGCTGAGGTAGGGCGCGAAGAGCAGGCCCTCGGCGCCGGGAGGCGCCTGCGCCGCCTCGGCGACGAGCGACTCGAAGCTCTCTCCGGAGCCGGCCACCGAGCGCCACCAGTCCAGCGCACCGCCCGCGGCCAGCGTGACCCCCATGAGGTGGTAGGCGCCGGGCAGCGCGTGGCAGCAGGCGTGGACGCGCAGCGACGGGTCGGGCGTGAAGACGTCGCGGTGGGCGAAGACGACGCCGCTCGTGCCCAGCGAGGCCGACACGCGGCCCTCGCGGGTGATCGCGACCCCGACCGCCGCGGCGGCGTTGTCGCCGCCTCCCGCAGCGACGGGCACGCCCTCGGGCAGGCCCAGCTCGGTCGCCACCCTCGTACGCAGCGAGCCGGTGACCGCGGGGCCCTCGTGGACCTCCGGCAGCCACGCGGCGGGGATCTCGAGCGCCTCCAGGATCTCGTGCGACCACGTCCGCGCCCGCGCGTCGAGCAGCAGCGTTCCCGAGGCGTCCGATGCGTCCGTCGCATGCTCGCCGGTGAGCATCAGCCGCACGTAGTCCTTCGGGAGCAGAACGGCATCGAGGCGCTCGTAGCGCCCGGGCTCCTCGTCGCGCAGCCAGAGGATCTTCGGCGCCTGGAAGCCGGTCAGCGCCGGGTTGCCGGTGATCTGCACCAGCCGCTGCTCGCCCACCCGGTCGGCGAGGGCGGCCGCCTGCTCCACCGTGCGCTGGTCGTTCCACAGCAGCGCCGGGCGCAGCACCTCGCCGGCGGCGTCGAGGAAGACCGACCCGTGCATCTGCCCGCTCAGCCCGACGCCGGCGATCTCGCCGTCCACCGTTGCCGCGACCTCGCGCAGGACCTCGCGGGTCGCGGCCCACCAGTCGCCGGGGCGCTGCTCGGTCCACCCGGGCTCGGGGCGCAGCAGCTGGTAGCCCGCCTGCGCCTCCGCCAGCTGCTCGCCGGCGGCGTCGATGGCGAGCGCGCGCACGCCGGCGGTGCCGACGTCGACGCCGACCAGCACCGTCATGCCGAGACGGTGCCGGGACCGCGCCCTTGATCTTCGGCACCCTCGAGCGCCGCGAGGTGCTCGACGTTGGCCACGTCGGCGGCCTCCTCGCTCGGCGCCGCGCCGAACCAGGCGTCGAGGATCTCGGCGAGCTCGGCCTCGGAGGTCGAGCGCAGGCTCAGGGCGAGGACGTTGGCGTCGTTCCAGCGCCGCGCGCCCTGCGCGGTGGCCGCGTCGGTGCACAGCGCCGCCCGCACGCCGGGCACCTTGTTGGCCGCGATAGACGCGCCCGTGCCCGTCCAGCAGCACACCACGCCCTGGTCGGCGCGCCCCTCCACCACGTCGCGCGAGGCCGCCTCGCTGGCCCACGCCCAGTCCTCGCGCTCGCCGGGCGCGAGCGCGCCGTGGACGAGCGGCTCGTGGCCCCGGCGCCGAAGCTCCTGGACGAGCGCGTCCGCCACGCCGACGCGCTCGTCGGCGGCGACCGCGATCCTCATCGCGCCGCCCACCCGCGCGCCCGCCCGGCGAGGCCGATCCTCATCTCGCCGCCCACCCGCGCCCGCCCGGCGAGGCCGATCCTCATCTCGCCGCCCACCCGCGCCCGCCGGGCGAGGCCGATCCTCATCTCGCCGAGGAGACCGGCTCCGGCTCGGCCTCCGGCGCGGGGCGCTCGCCGGGCAGGTTGCGCTGGTCGCGCACGATGTACAGCGGCCGGCCGCGGACCTCCTCGGTCACCCGCGCGAGGTACTCGCCGACCACGGCGAGCACGAGCAGCCCTCCGCCGGCGAGCAGGAGCAGCGGGAGGAGGACCGGAAGCACGCCGTGGGCGAAGAGGTCGGCGATGCGCAGGACCACGGCCACCGGGATCGCGAGGAGGGCCAGCGCCCCCAGCGCGCCCGCGCCGGCCGACGCGGCGCGCAGCGGCCCGACCGAGGCGGCCGTCGCCGCGTCGGCGGCTCGGCGAAGGCGCCGGACGAGCCCCGGACGGGCCGGGGCCGACTCGTGGTCCTCGGGACGGTGGGTCACCGCGGTCTGCGTGAACCCCACCCACGCGGCCATGCCACGCAGATCGCGCGCCCGCTCGGGCATGGCGCGCAGAGCGTCGACCGCGCGGCGGTCGAGCAGCCGGACGTCGGCGGCCTCGGGGTCGGGCTGGACGCCCGCACGGGCCAGCACCCGCGCGCCGCGGCCGCCGACCCGCTCGCGGGGCTCCGCTCCCTCCGCCCCGTCCGCGGCCCCGGCGCCCGGAGCCTCGGTCAGACCGTGGATCACGTCGGCTCCGGCGCGCCAGCGCTCGAGCAGGCGGTGGACCGCCTCGGGCGGCCCACCCTCGAGCAGCAGAAGCGCGTCGCCGTGGGCATGGTCGAGGCCCGCGGTGAGCGCGGCGTCGCGGCCGAAGGCGCGGGAGAGGTGCAGCGCGCGGACGCGCGGGTCGTGCGTCGCGAGCACGTCGAGCGCCGCCGCGGTGCCCTCGGGCGCGCCGTCGTCGACCAGGACGAGCTCGTAGGGGATGCCCTGAAGGGTCGCTCGCACGCGGTCGTACAGGGCCTGCACGGCGGGCGGCTCGTCACGCAGGCACGCGACGACGCTCAGCAGGCCAAGCTCGCGGGATCCCTCACCCATCCGACCGCAGATTAGACACCAGGGAGGATGGGCCGAGCCGCCACGCGAGGCCAGCGGGGCTGATCGCGTGCCGCCGCGCGCGATCCCCGCGGCCGATCCGGGGCTGCGCGCGCGATCCCCGCGGCCGAGCCGGGGCTCCGCGCTGATCGCGGGTATCTTCGGGGCGTGGCGGACGAGGCGGCGGTCGAGCGGGAGGTCCAGGCGATCGGGCGCGGCCTCGCAGCCGCCTTCCCGTCCGCGGCCCGCCACCCGGTCAAGGCGCTCGACGGCAAGGCCATGGGGCTGGCGGCCGGCGACGACGAGCTGCGCGCTGCGCTCTTCCGCTTCGTCGACGTCGTGCCGGCGTGCCGCTCGCTCGACGACCTTGCGTCGCATCTCACCGTCTACCTCGAGGAGGTCGACGAGCCCCCGCCGGCGCTCGAGACGGCGATGCGGATGGGCTCGACGCGGGCCGGCCGCGCGGCGCTCGGCGCGGCGGCCGCCGCGGGCGTGCGCCACATGGCGCACCACTTCATCGTCGGCGACACCCCGAGCGACGCGCTCGGCGCGCTGCGCGCGCGCTGGCAGCGCGGGATCGCCTCGACGCTCGACCTGCTCGGCGAGGCGACCGTCACCGCGCCGGAGGCCGACGCCTACGCGGCGCGCTGCCACGACGCGCTCGACACCGTCGCGGCCGCGGCCGGCCGCTGGCGCGAGCAGCCCCGCCTCGAGCGCGACGGCGCCGGGCCGCTGCCGCGGGCGAACGTGTGCGTGAAGGTCTCGGCCCTCACGCCGCTCCTGCGGCCCGACGCGCCCGAGCGGGGCAAGCGCGACGCGGCGGTCCGGCTGCGCGACCTGCTGCGTCGCGCGCGCGAGCGCGGCGCCCACCTGCACATCGACATCGAGTCGCTGGACTCGCGCGACGCCGTGCACGAGCTGATCCTCGAGCTGCTGGCCGAGCCCGAGTTCGCCGAAGCGCCGTCGGCCGGCCTCGTCGTCCAGGCCTACCTCCGCGACTCGCCCGAGCACCTCGACGCCATCCTCGCGTGGGCTCGCTCGACCCCGCGGCGGCCGCCGCTGACCGTGCGGCTGGTGAAGGGCGCCTACTGGGACCACGAGGTCGTCGAGGCCCGCCAGCACGGCTGGAGCACGCCGGTGTTCGACGTCAAGGCCGACTGCGACCGCAACTTCGAGACGCTGACGCGCGTGCTCCTCGACGCGCGGCCCGCCGTGCGCGTCGCGATCGCCTCGCACAACCTGCGGTCGGTCGCCCACGCGCTCGCCTACGACCGCGTCACCGCTTCCGAACCCGGCGACCTCGAGCTGCAGGTGCTGCTCGGCCTCGGCGACGACCTGGCCGAGGCGCTCGCCGCGCGCGGCCTGCGCGTGCGCGCCTACTGCCCCGTGGGCGAGCTCGTCGCCGGTATGGCCTACCTCGTGCGGCGCCTGCTCGAGAACACGAGCAACGAGTCCTTCCTCGCCGCCCAGGCCAAGGGCGTGCCGGTGGACGAGTTGCTGGCGGCGCCATGAGAGCCGGCCCCGCCCTCGTCCTGCTCGCCGTCGGACCGCTCCCGCGATGAGCGACGTGCTCCCTCCGTTCGCCAACGAGCCCGTTCTCGAGCTGCGCCGCTCGCCCGTGAGAGCGTCGCTGGCCGGCGCGCTCGCGGCGCTCGACGCACGGCTGCCGTTGCGCGTGCCGGTCCTGGTCGGCGACGACCGCCGTGAGGGCGAAGCGCTTTCCTCCACCGACCCCGGGGAACCCGAGCGTATCGTCGCGCTCGCCCCACGTGCGACCGCGGCCGACGTCGATGCCGCCGTCCGTCGCGCGGCCGGGCCGGGCCTCGCCGCATGGAGCGCGCGGCCGGCGCACGAGCGGGCAGGCGTCCTGCGCTATGCCGCGGCGCTGCTGCGCGAGCGCCGCCTCGAGCTGGCTGCGCTGGCGGTTCGCGAGTGCGCGAAGCCGTGGCCCGAGGCCGATGGCGACGTCTGCGAGGCGATCGACTTCCTCGAGTACTACGCGCGCGGGGCGGTCGAGCTGGAGCGCGGGCCGGGGCTGCTCCAGGTCCCCGGCGAGCACAACGAGATGCGCTACGCGCCACGCGGCGTCACCGCGGTCATCAGCCCGTGGAACTTCCCGTTCGCCATCCCGTGCGGCATGACCGCGGCCGCGCTGGCCACTGGCAACGCCGCCATCCTCAAGCCCGCCGAGCAGTCCCCCGGCTGCGCGGGCGAGCTGGTCGCCGCGCTCCACGAGGCGGGGGTGCCGCGCGACGCCCTCGCGCTGCTCCCGGGTGAGGGGGACGCCGGCGCCGCGCTCGTGCGCCATCCCGGCGTCCACACCATCGCCTTCACCGGGTCAGCAGCCGTCGGGCTGGAGATCGTGCGAGCCGCCGCCGAGCCCCACCAGGGCCAGGGCCACCTCAAGCGCGTCGTCGCCGAGATGGGCGGCAAGAACTGCATCGTGGCCGACGCGGACGCCGACCTCGACGAGGCTGTCCCGGGGATCGTCGCCTCGGCCTTTGTGTACGCCGGGCAGAAGTGCTCGGCCGCGGCCCGCGTGCTCGCCCACGAGGCGATCGCCGACACGCTGCTCGAGCGCCTCGCGGGCGCCGTGGAGGTCCTCGTCGTCGAGGGAGCCGAGCACCTCGGCTGCGACGTGCCGCCGGTGATCGAGCAGGCGGCGCAGGAGCGTGTCGAGGACTACGCCCGCCGTGGGGCGGCGCAGGGTCGCGTCGTCGCGCGCCACGAGGATGTGCCGGCCCCGGGGTGGTTCTGCGCGCCGACCGTGCTCGCCGATCTGCCGCCCGACTCGCCGGTACTCCGCGAGGAGATCTTCGGGCCGGTCCTGGCCGTCGACCGCGTGCCCTCAGTCGAGGCAGCCTGTGATGTCGTCGACTCGCTGCCGCTCGCCCTGACCGGCGGGCTCTTCACCCGCAACCCGCGCACGGTCGAGGCGGTCGCGAGGCGCTCACCGGTGGGCAACCTCTACGTCAACCGCTCGATCACCGGGGCGATGGTGGGCCGCCAGCCGTTCGGCGGCAACCGCCTCTCGGGCACGGGGAGCAAGGCGGGCGGCCCCGACTACCTGCTCCAGTTCGTCGAGCCGCGGGTGGTGACGGAGAACACGGTCCACCACGGCCTCATCGTGCAGTGAGGCGTGCAACCGCTCACGCGACGCCGCGTGCGCCACTAGGCTCCGGCCTCCGCCGCTTCCGTTCCAATCAGGGGGTACGAGACGATGGAGAGCTCCGGCTCGCAGGGCGACCGCGGTCGTCCGGACGATCCCGGTCGTCAGGACGACCCCGGTCGCCGACGCCTGACCATCGCCATCGCGCTTGCGGCGGTCTTCGCCCTCGCCGCCGTCGGGCTCGGGATCTGGGCGCTGACGACGAAGTCCGACCTCGACGACGCTCACGCCACGATCGACGACCAGAAGATCGAGCTCGCCCAGCAGCGAGCGACGGCGGCGAACACCCAGGCGCGCCAGGAGAAGTTCGGGCGGACGCTGGCCAAGCAGTACGCCACGACGCGAGACAAGCTGTACCGCAGCCGCAACACGACGGCCCAGCTCGTCCGCGACGTGAACAAGCAGAAAGCGCAGTACACCAAGGCGCAGCGCCAGGTCGCCGCCGCGAACACCGCGACGGGGAAGCTCCAGGCCCAGCTCGACGCCGCGCAGCAGCAGCAGGACCTCTCCGCCGCCTGCGCGCGCGGCGCCCTGGACTCCATCGACCTGTTCTTCACGGCCGCCAGCGCGAAGAGCGGGGCGAAGGCGGCCGTCAAGCAGCTGAACGCGCTCGACAACCAGTGCGCGGCCGCTGTGCGGAGCTGACCGCCTCCCGTCCGCGACCGCGATGAGGCTCAGTTGCTTCCGACCGCGATGGCGATGACGGCGACGGTGATGAGGATGCTGAGGCCTCCGAGGATCAGGCCGGCGAGGGCCAAGCCGTCGCCCGTGCCGCGGCCCTCGGCCACGTCCTTGCGCGCCATGACGCCGAGGATGATCGCGGGGATGCCCGCGAGGATCCCGAAGCAGAGCACGCTGAGGACGCCGAGCACCAGCGCGGCGATCGCCTTGCCGTTCGTGCCCTGGGTCTGAGCGATTGGCG
Organism: uncultured Actinomycetes bacterium; assembly: GCA_963728925.1. Classification (GTDB taxonomy): domain Bacteria; phylum Actinomycetota; class Thermoleophilia; order Solirubrobacterales; family Solirubrobacteraceae; genus JBBPZA01. Next base: position 111,413 of record CAVSMB010000005.1, read on the forward strand.
GGCCGCCGAAGGCCGGCTGGGGAGCGCCGAAGGGCGGCGGCTGGCCGGGGGGCTGGCCGAAGGGGGGCTGCCCTCCGGACACGGGATAGGCGGGCGGCCCGGGCGCCGGCGCGCCGTAGGGTGGCGGCGAGCCGGCAGGCGGCGGCGCGTAGGGCGGCTGTCCGCCCGGCGGCTGTCCGCCCGGCGGCGCGAAAGGCGGCGGCTCGGCCGGCTGCCCGCCCGGCGGCTGTCCGCCCGGCGGCGCGTAACGCGGCGGCTCGGCCGGCTGCCCGCCCGCCGGCGCGTAGGGCGACTGTCCGCCCGGCGGCGCGAAGGGCGGTGGTTCGGCCGGCTGCCCGACGGGCGGCTGCTCGGGCGGGTCGCCCGAAGGCGGGCGATCGCCCTGATCGCCGGGTGGGGTGGGGCTGCTCATCGACGCTCCGTGGCTCGCTTGCGAAAGACGATCGAGGGGCGCCTCGGGGCGCCCCTCGATCCTTCGAGTGGTTCTCCGACGCTACTGCTGGACTTCCTGGGGCTGCTGGGGCTGCTGCTGCTGCTGGGGCAGCGCGCCGGGGCCGCCCGGGCCGACCTGTCCGCCGCTACCGGCCTGTGCCTCCCAGGCCTTGTTGAGGCTGGACTGCATCATGTAATGGGCGATCGGGCTGATGAAGATCTGGAGCAGCAGCCCGAGGCCCGCCTCGACGCCGTCGTCGCCGGGCGTGGTCATGTTGCGCAGCGCCTGCTGGCGCTGGAAGGTGTGGTAGATGGAGATGAAGGGCGGGACCAGGATGAAGGCGCCCAGCGTGACGGCCAGGAGCGACGTGCCCGGGCTGTCACCCAACTCCTCAGTGCGGCCGGTGGCCTTGCCGAGGTCCGCCATCTCCCGGTTGATCTTGTAGTACCAGACGAGCGCGTAGATCCCGAACGTGATGAACGGGAGCAGCGCGGGAGCGAGGGGGTTGCGGATCTTCGCCGTCGACTGGGTCCCGCGGATCTGAACCTCTTCAGCCATAAGGGGTACTCCTAACAGTGGGGTAAACATCGCGCCGGGTCCTGGCGCGGAGGCGATGCAGACGCTACCCACCCTGTCGGACCGAGTCCACCCCGGGCTTTCGCCCGCCTCGGGTGTTCTCCGACATCCGTCGATGCACCGCTGCAAGAAACGTCTCGTGCACGCGTGGGTCGCCGGCCAGCTCGGGGTGAAAGGCGACCGCGATGAGGTCGCCCTGGCGCACGGCGACGGGGTGTCCGTCGAGCGCCGCGAGCACCTCCACCCCTTCCCCGTGCTCCTCGACCCACGGGGCGCGGATGAACACCGCGCGGAGCGGGCCGCCCTCGAGCCCGGCGACGTCGAGATCCGCCTCGAAGCTGCGGACCTGGCGCCCGAAGGCGTTGCGACGAGCCACGACGTCGAGCACGTCGAGGTGGTCGCGGTCGAGCATGATGAGGCCCGCGCACGTGCCGAGTACTGGCGTGCCCGCGGCGGCGAGCGCGCGCAGCGGCCTCTCGAGCCCCTCGCGCTCGATGCCCAGCGCCATGACGGTCGACTCGCCTCCGGGCAGGATCAGCCCGTCCAGGCCCTCGAGGTCCGCCGGCGTGCGCACCTCCGCGGGCTCGGCGCCGAGGGCCCGCACCAGCCGCGCGTGTGCCGCGAAATCGCCCTGGAGAGCGAGAACGCCGACCCGCGGGGCGATGACCGCAGGGCCCGCGAGGGCCTCACCCGACCGACCCGCCGGGGCCTCACCCGACCGACCCGCCGGGGCCTCACCCGACCGACCCGCCGGGGCCTCACCCGACCGACCCGCCGGGGCGCTCACCAGCCGCGCGAGGCGAGGAGCTGGTGCTCGTCGAGCTTGCGGGTCTCGAGGCTCGTCATGGCCTCGCCCAGGCCCGCGCTGGCCGCGGCGACCCGCTCGGGGTCGGCGAAGTGGGTGGTCGCCTCGACGATCGCCCGGGCGCGGGTCGCGGGATCCTCGGACTTGAAGATCCCCGAGCCGACGAACACGCCCTCGGCGCCGAGCTGCATCATCAATGAGGCATCGGCCGGCGTGGCGATGCCGCCGGCGCAGAAGAGCACGACCGGGAGGCGGCCGTCCTGAGCGACCCGCCGCACGAGGTCGAGCGGCGCCTGGTGCTCCTTGGCCGCGGTGGCCAGCTCGGCCTCCTCGAGCCCGTTGAGCCGGCGGATCTCGCTCGTGATGCGGCGCATGTGGCGAACCGCCTCGACGATATCGCCGGTGCCGGCCTCGCCCTTGGAGCGGATCATCGCGGCGCCCTCGCCGATGCGCCGCAGCGCCTCGCCGAGGTTCGTCGCCCCGCACACGAAGGGCGCCTTGAAGCGCCACTTGTCGATGTGGTTCGTCTCGTCTGCGGGGGTCAGGACCTCGGACTCGTCTATGTAGTCGACCTCCAGCGCCTCGAGCACCTGGGCCTCGGCGAAATGGCCGATGCGGGCCTTGGCCATGACCGGGATGGTCACGGTCTCCTGGATGCCCGTGATCATGGTCGGATCGGACATCCGCGCCACCCCGCCATCGCGGCGGATGTCGGCGGGCACGCGCTCGAGGGCCATGACGGCGGCAGCGCCGGCGTCCTCGGCCACCTTGGCCTGCTCGGGGGTGACGACGTCCATGATCACGCCGCCCTTGAGCATCTCGGCCAGGCCGGCCTTGACAGGGAATGTCGCCTCGTCGCGCATCGCAACCAGTCTAGCTACGGACGATCTCGCCGCCGCGGCCAAACCTTGGCGCTTTGCGGTGACTATTTGAGGCGGTAGGCCTTGATACGGTCGTCGTAGGACGCCGCGTCACGCGCGTAGATCCCGTAGGCGAGCGCCTGCAGCAGCGACAGCAGGGCGGTGTGCGAGCGCATGTAGGCCGGGCTGTTGCTCGAGTAGTAGAGGCGGATGCGGGCGAGCCGAGCGACGTCGGACATGGTCGCGTCGGTGATGGCCAGCGTCGCCGCCCGGCGGTGTCGCGCGAGCTTCATCGCCCTGACGATGAGCGGGTGCGCCCGACCGGCCGAGAGCCCGACGACCAGCGTGCGCTCGTCGATGCGGCTGAGCCGCCCCAGCGCCTCCTGGGACGGACTGGCGACGATCTCGGCGCGCAGGTCCAGGAGCATGAGCAGGTGGCGCAGGTAGCTCGCGAAGAAGGCCATCTGGTCGGTGCCCGCGATGACCACCGAGCGGGCGCCGACGATCGCCTCGACGGCGGCCTCGACGTCGGTGCGCGACGCGCGCCGCGCGGTCTCCTCGACGTTGACGTGGTCGGCGCTCAGGGCGCTCTCGAACTCGTTCGCGTCGAGGGCGAACAGCGGCGTCGCGCTGTCGGCTCCGTCGCCGGTCCCGTTGCCGTGACGGCGGCGGTACTCGTCGCGCGCGGCCTGCTGGAGCTCGGGGAAGCCCTCGAAGCCCAGCGCCTGGGAGAAGCGCACGACGGTCGAGCTCGAGGTGTTGGCGCGCTTGGCCAGCTCCTCGGCGGTGTGGAACGCAGCCTCGTCGAGGTGGTCGACGATGTACTGGGCGACGTCCTTCTGCGAGCGCGAGAAGCCGTCGAAGCGCGAGACGATGTAGGTGGAGAGGGTCTGGTGGCCCTCGCGCGGCTCGGGAACGGGGGTCGTCGCTCGCTTCATCGCGAGTGGGTCATTCGACGGAGCGTCGGTGCGTTCCTTCCCGCGGGCCCATGCGTCCGGCCCGAACGGCGGGTGCACTAGGCTAGGCTCCCGCGCCCGATGCGACGGCTCTGCGCCCTGATCGCGGCGGCCGTGGCGGCCGCCACCCTCGCCGCGACGCCGGCGTTCGCCATCGACGACGCCTCGCTCGCCAGGGTCGACGGCGACTTCGACGCGCCGGTCTACGTCACCGCGCCACCCGGCGATACCCGACGCCTGCTGGTCGTCGAGCAGACCGGCCGCGTCCAGCTCGTCCTCGACGGGGCCGAGCAGGGGACGCCGTTCCTCGACCTCTCCCGTCTGGTCTCCTCGGGCGGCGAGCGCGGGCTGCTCTCAGTCGCCTTCGCCCCCGACTACGCGTCCAGCGGCCTGCTCTACGCCTACTCCACCGACACCGTCGGAAACATCCGGATCGACGAGTTTCACCGCGTCGGCAACGCGAACCAGATCGACGCCGGCACACGCCGCCTCGTCATCGCGATCGCCCACCCGACCCACGCCAACCACAACGGCGGCCAGCTGCAGTACCCGCAGGGCGACTCGCTCTACGCCGGCACCGGAGACGGCGGCTCGGGCGACGACCCGGCGGGGAACGCGCAGAACCCGTTCAGCCGGCTGGGCAAGCTCCTGCGCATCCAGCCGGCGACCGGCGCTGTGGAGACGTGGTCCTCGGGCCTGCGAAACCCCTGGCGCTGGTCGTTCGACCGGAGCACCGGCGACCTCGTGATCGGCGACGTCGGCCAGGGCGCCCGCGAGGAGGTCGACGTCGCCACACGCGGGTCGGGCGACGGTCGCGGGACGAACTGGGGCTGGCGCTGTTGGGAAGGGACGCGGCGCAACACCGACGTCTCACCGGCCTGCGACCCGCCCGGCGACGTCGCGCCGGTGCTCGAGCAGACCCACGCGGACGGGTGGTGCGCCATCACCGGCGGCTACGTCGTGCGCGACCCGAGCGTTCCCGCGCTGACCGGGCGCTACGTCTACGGCGACTACTGCAAGCAGGAGATCCGGACGGCGGCGCTGGTGGCCCCACCCGGGCGGGCGAGCGACGACCGCCCCGTCAGCTTCTCCGGCGCGCCCGCGAGCCTCGCGGGGCTCTCATCGTTCGGCGAGGACGCCGCCGGCTGCGTCTACGCGGCCTCCCAGAGCGCCGGCGCCGTCTACCGGCTCGCCCCTCCGGGCGGCGGGCCCGGATGCCCGAACCCCGCGCTGGCTCCTTCCCCGGGGCCCGACCTGTCCATCGCGGCTCCGCCGGGCGGCGCCGGCGGTGGCGCGGCGCCGGGCGCCGGCGGCGGACCGGGCGCGGGCGCCGGTGGTGGTGGCGGCGACGTCGACGTGCGCACGGTCGCCAAGCGGCGCCAGCACCTCCTGCGTCAGCGCGGCAGGGTCCGGATCGGCGTGCACTGCAGCGCCGCGTGCACGATCCGCACGCGGGGGACGGTGGCGGTCGCGCGCGTGAGGAAGATCGCCACCCTGCGCCTCGCTCGAGCGACGCGCAAGCTCCCTGCACGGCGGCGGACGACGCTCGCCCTGCGCCTCAAGGGTTCGACCCTGCGTGCCATGCGCCGGACCTTCAAGCGCGGGCGCACCGCGCTCGCGACGGTCACCGTCTCCGCGCGCGATGCGGCGGGCGGGCATGACACCACCCGCCGACGGGTCCGGCTGATCCGCTAGCGAGGGCGGTGCCCCTGGTCAGGCCACCGGACCGGCGCGGCGTCGGGCGCCAGCTCCGGTCAGCCCGCGGTAACGGCCTCCGCGTCGGCGCCGACCATCGCTCGCGAGTCCGCCCCGCGGATGAGCACGGCGGCGAGGATGGCGCCGGCGACGGCGAAGCCCGCGCCAACCAGGAACGCGTTCTGGAAGCCGTCGTTGAGCTTCTCCACGAAGCCCGCGGGCAGCGGGCCTCCGGTGGCGCTCGCACCCTGGCTGCCCGTCGACGCATTGGCCACGGCGGCGAGAATCGCCAGGCCGAGCGCGCCGCCGACCTGCTGGGAGGTGTTGATCAGGCCGGAGGCGAGGCCGGCCTCCTCCGGGCGCACGCCGCTCACGGCGCCGATCGTCACCGGCACGAAGGCCAGGCCGAGACCGAGAGCGGCGAGGATCGACGGCCACAGCACGTCGCCGAGGTAGGAGCCTCCGACCGACACCTGGGAGAAGCCGATCAGGCCCGCGGCGATGAACAGCATGCCGACGATGAGCACCGGCTTGAAGCCCACGCGGGTCGTCAGCTGGGACGCCAGTCCCGCGGAGAAGATGATCGTCAAGGCGAGGGGCAGGTAGGCGAATCCCGCCTTGAGCGCGCCGTAGCCCAGCACCTGCTGCATGTACAGCGAGATGAAGAAGAACATCGAGAACAGCGAGGCGCCGATCAGCAGGCCGCTCACGTTCGACCCCGTCAGCGTCCGCGAGCGGAAGACCCGGAACGGGACGAGGGGATGTTCCGAGCGCTGCTCGATGACCACGAAGGCCGCGAGCAACGCCACCGAGATGGCAAGCAGGGCGATCGTGCGCGTCGAGCCCCAGCCGGCGTTGTTGGCGTCGACCAGCGCGTAGACGAGCAGCGACAGGCCCGCGGTCACGCTCACCGCGCCGAGGACGTCGAAGCGGCGCGTCGCCGACTCCGAGCGCGACTCGCCCAGCAGCACGGGCGACAAGGCGGCCGCCGCGATGCCGATCGGCACGTTGACCCACAGCACCCACTCCCAGCCGGCCCACTCGGTGAGCATGCCGCCGAGCAGCACGCCGGCGGCCCCGCCGGATCCGGCCACGGCCCCCCACACGCCGAGGGCGCGGTTGCGCTCTGCGCCCTCGGTGAACGTGTTGGTCACGATCGAGAGCGCAGCCGGCGACAGGATCGCGGCGCCCAGGCCCTGAACCGCACGCGCGGCGATCAGGAAGCCTTCGGAGGTGGCGAGCCCGCCGGCGAGCGAGGCGAGCGCGAAGAGGACGAGCCCGCCCATGAACACCCGTCGCCGACCCAGCAGGTCGGCCATGCGTCCGCCGAGCAGCAGGAAGCCGCCGAAGGTCAGCACGTAGGCGTTCACCACCCACGCGAGGTTGTCCTGGGAGAACGCGAGGGCCTTGCCGATGGACGGCAGGGCCACGTTGACGATCGACGCATCGAGGACGACGACGAACTGAGCGGACGCGAGGAGCGCGAGCGCGAGCCACTTGCGGCGGTCGGCGGGGTGGGCGGTGGTCATGGTGGGAAGCCTCCCTTCGGCGAGTGCGGCTGACGATCCACCGGGGTACAAAGTGGAAGTGGACGTCCGGTTCCGGTAGACTTGCGTGAGGTTACGGAATCCTGGTTCCGTTTGTCAAGAGCGTCATTGCGCCCCCTCGACTCCCTCAATACCCCGGTCATCACCGCCGAGCGCCCCTTGCGCGCCGACGCGGCGCGCAACCGCGCAAAGGTGCTCGACGCTGCTCGGCAAGCCTTCGCCGACGAGGGGCGCGACGCCGACATCGCCTCCATCGCGCGGCGCGCGGGCGTCGGCGTCGGCACCGTGTACCGCCACTTCCCCACCAAGGAGGCGCTGATCGAGGCGCTTATCGAGGACCACTTCGGCCGTCTCGCCGTGGTCGGGCTGGAGTGCGAGCGCAGCCTCGAGGACCCATGGGAGGCCTTCGAGCAGATGATATGGCGCACCGCGCGCCTCACCGCCGAGGACCACGGCATGTGCCAGGTGCTCGCCGAGCAGTCGCCCGCAGCCGTCGAGACGGCCCGCCACGGCTGCGACCTGCACGGCATGGCGACGCGCCTCGTCGAGGCGGCGAGGGCCTCGGGCCAGATGCGCGCGGACGCCACTGGCGACGACGTGCCGACGATCATGTGTGGCTTCGGAAAAGTCGCGGCGGCCCAGCGAGCCGGCAGGCCGGTCGACTGGGAGCGCTTTCTGCGCCTGGCCCTCGACGGCCTGCGCGCGCGCTAGCCTGCCCCGCTCGCCCTTCCCATCCGGGATTCCCATGCTCCGGTTCATCACCGCCCTCGCCCTCGCCGGGTCCGTCGCGCTTGCCGCCTGCGGCGGCGACGAGGGCGGCCGGGCCGACAAGGGACCCGACGGGGTCCGCGCGACCGTGAAGGAGTTCACGACGAGCTTCAAGGACAAGAAGTTCGGCGGCGCCTGCGCGCTCATGACCCCGGCCGCCCGCGGCCAGGTCGTCTCCGCCGGCCAGGGCCAGCCCGGCGCCAAGGCCCAGAGCTGCCCAAGGCTGCTCGCCCTCGCGCGCGCCTTCACCCCCGACGCGCAGCTTGCCAAGGCGGTCGGCCAGACCGACGAGTTGGACGTCACCGTCGACGGCGACCGGGCGACGTCCGAGGCGACACGCGCCGGCGGCACCGGCGGCAAGTACCGCTACGTCGACGGACAGTGGTTCATCGCGTCCAGGAGTGGTCAGTAGCCGCGCGGATACGCACGCGTACATGACCACCGTGTGACGGAGTAGCCTCCGCGGCGATGGACGTCCCGAGCACGCTTCCCCGCGGCCCCCACGGCCTCCCGGGCGAGGTCGTCGCGGGCTCCCAGCGGAGCCGCCTCGCCGAGGCCGTCGCGCAAGCCGCGGACGAGAAGGGCTACGCCGCGACCACGGTGGCCGACATCGTCGGGCGCGCCGGCGTCTCGCGCACGACCTTCTACGAGCATTTCGAGGACAAGAAGGCGTGCTTCCTGTCGTCGTACGACGCCTCGAGCGAGCGCCACTTCGAGGGCGTGCGGGACGCCATGGCCGCCGCCGGCGAGCCCGTCGAACGCGTCCGCGCCGGCGTCACCGCCTACCTCGGCGGCCTCTCGGAGTCGCCCGCCTACGCCCGCGCCTTCCTCGTCGAGGTCCTCGCCGCCGGCCCGGCCGGGGTCGAGCGGCGCACCCGCTCGACGGAGCGCTACGTGCAGCTCATGGCGAGCTGGCACGCCGAGCTGCGCACGACGCGCCCCGAGATCCCCGCGCTGCCCGAGGACGTCGTGCGCGTCGCGGTCGGCGGCATCGCCGAGCTCGTGGACGGCGAGGTCCGCCGTGGCGGCGCGAGCGAGCTCGGCCACCTCGAGGACACGATCGTCTACGTCTACCTCTCGCTCTTCGGGCTCTGGCGCGCCGACCCGGCGCTAGTCGTCAGCCCGTGAAGCCCGGCCCGCGCGGGTGGCAGGCGATGGCCAGCCTGGCCTTCGCGCGCCGCACGCGGGCGTTGCCCGCCCGCATCCGCAGCCCGCTCACCGACGGCGGCTTCGCGGTGCTGGTGACCGAGAGCGAGGTCAGACCCTCGAGCAAGCGGATCGCCCCGCTGTCGGTGTTGTTGTCTTTGCGCGTCTCGGGCTCGTTGCCCGTGACGGAGCCGACGAAGCGGAGGATCCCGAGAACGCCCCTCCCCCGGTTCCATCCCACGTGCCGCAAGGTGTAAGCGCATCCCATTCGGCCCGAACGAGTCCCTTGGCGCGAACCGCGTGTTGGCTCGTTCCCGCGCATCCGCGGATCGACACCGGCGAGTCTTGTACTGCGCCGTACATCCTGTACCGTCGCGCGATGGACCTCACGCTGTCACCGCCCGAGCAGGCCTTCCGCGACGAGCTGCGGACCTGGCTCGTTGACAACCACCCCGGCCCCGTCCCCGAGGGCGACGAGCCCGGCTTCGACTTCCGCCGCGTCTGGCAGCGCACCCTCCACGACGCGGGCTACGCCGGGCTGAGCTGGCCGCGCGAGTACGGCGGCCGCGGCGCCACCCTCATGGAGCAGGCGATCTTCAACGAGGAGCTCGTCCGCGCGAAGGCGCCCTCCCCCGCCAACGTGCTCGGCCTCGTGATGGGCGGGCCCGTCGTGATCAACCACGGCACCGAGGACCAGAAGGAGCGCTACCTGCAGCCGATCCTCTCGGGCGAGGAGATCTGGTGCCAGGGCTTCTCGGAGCCCGAGGCGGGCTCGGACCTCGCGTCGCTGAAGACCAGGGCGGTGCGCGACGGCGACGAGTGGGTCCTCACCGGCCAGAAGGTGTGGACGACGCTCGCCCACCACGCGAAGTGGTGCATGCTCGTCGCGCGCAGCGATGGCGACGCGCCCAAGCACAAGGGCCTCACCTACTTCCTCATGGACATGGAGCAGGAGGGCGTGCAGATCCGCCCGCTGCGCCAGATCACCGGCGAGGCCGAGTTCAACGAGCTCTTCATCGACGGCGCGCGGATCCCCGACGAGAACATCATCGGCGGAGAGGGCAACGGTTGGAACGTCGCCATCACGACGCTCGCCCACGAGCGCGCGGGCCTCGGCCTCGCGAGCGCGGTCGCCGTTCGGCAGTCGCTCGACGAGCTGATCGAGCTGTGCAAGGAGCGCGGGGCGACCGGCGACCCGGTGATCCGCCAGCGCCTCGCCGACCTCCACATCCGCACCGAGAACCTGCGGCTGACCGCCAACCGCGGCCTCAGCCAGATCATGGTCACCGGCGTTCCCGGCCCCGAGGGGTCGCTGCCCAAGTGGCAGTGGTCGGAGACCAACCAGATGCTCACCGAGCTCGCCACCGACGTGATCGGCGACGAAGCGCTGCTGCGCGACGGCGACTGGCAGTACCGCTTCCTACGCGCGCGCGCGAACTCGATCGAGGGCGGGACGACCGAGATCCTCAAGAACATCGTCGCCGAGCGCGTGCTCGGCCTCCCGAGGGCACCGCGATGAACTTCGACTACAACGACGAGCAGGGCGAGATCAAGTCGGCCGCGGCGCAGCTGCTCGCGGCCCGCCTCAAGCCCGGGGTGGTGCGCGAGCACGCCGAGGCCGGGACCTATGCCGACGCGGTCTGGGCCGAGCTGCGCGAGCTGGGCTGGACGGGCATCGCCGTCGAGGAGTCCTACGGCGGCCAGGGCCTGGGCCTGGTCGACCTCGTGATCCTCCTCGAGGAGCTCGGCGCCGCCCTGGCGCCGGTGCCCTTCCTGTCCAGCGTGTCGGCCGCGCTCGTGCTCCAGCAGGCGGGCAGCGACGAGCAGAAGGCGCGGTGGCTGCCGGGCCTGGCGAGCGGGGAGACGACCGGAACGGTCGCGCTGTTGCGCGCGGGGCGCGCTGTCGCGGTGCCCGACGCGGCGCAGGCCGACGTGCTGGTGCTCGTGGACGACGGCCGCGCGCACGCGGTCCCGCGCGCCGACGCGCGCGTCGAGCCCGTCGACGGGCTCGACCTCACGCGGCGCTTCGCCGCCGTGGAGGGCGGCGAGGGCGACGAGCTGCCCGGCGATGTGCTGGCCGGCCTGGACCGGGTCGCGGTCGCCGTCGGCGGCGAGCTGCTCGGCGTCGCCCAGCGCGCGATGGAGATGGCCGTCGCCTACGCGAAGGAGCGCAAGCAGTTCGGCCACCCGATCGGGACCTATCAGGCCGTGCAGCATCGCTGTGCGCGGATGCTGTTCGACGTGGAGAGCGCCCGCTCCGCCGTGTACTACGCGGCGTGGGCGGCCGACCACGAGCCCGAGTCGCTGCCGCTCGCGGCCGCCTCGGCCAAGGCCAGCGCCTCAGACGCCGGCTGGGACGTTGCGGCCGCCGCGCTGCAGGTCTTCGGCGGCATCGGCTTCACCTGGGAGCACGACCTCCAGCTCTACCTCAAGCGCGCGAAGGCGGATGCGCACCTCTTCGGCTCGGCGCGCGAGCACCGCGACCGCGTGGCGGACCTGCTCGGCGTGTGATCCGCGCGACGCGCTCCGCGCTCGCGGGGCGCCGTCAAGCGCCGTTGAGGAGCAACATGAGGTCGCCGAACTCGTGACGGAGATAGCCGGCGCGCGCGCCCTCGCTGTAGGCGCGCGCGAGCGCCGCCCGGCCGGCGAGCGCCTCGAGCAGGTCGAGGTGGGAGGCGGCCGGGTCGTGGAAGCCGGTGAGCACGCCGTCGACGGCGCGGACGGGGCGGTCGGGCCCGAGCACGAGCTCGGTCCAACCCCCTGCGGCACGCACGCCGCCGTCCGGCGCCGCAGCCGACTCCAGGGCGCGCACGGTGGTCGTGCCGACGGCGACGACACGACCGCCCAGGCGCCGCGCGAGGTTCGCCCGCTCCGCGGTCCACACTGGGACGTGGAAGCGCTCGGGGAACGGCCGCTCACCCGCCTCGGGCGAGGACACCCCGGTGTGCAGGACGAGCGGCGCGACGTCGATCCCGCGGGCGACGAGCCTCGTGACGAGCTCGGCGGTGAACGGGCGCCCGGCGCTCGGCATCTCGGCGCTCCCCGGCTCGGCCGCGTAGGCGGTCTGGTAGGCGTCGAGCGGCCACCCGCCATCGACGTGCCGGTAGCGGATCGGCCGGCCGTGGCGCGCGAGATAGGCGTGCAGCGGTTCGGGCAGCGTGAGGCGCGCCACCCACAGGCGGCGCCCGAGATAGGGGGCGAGCAGCTCGGCCCGTCCTCCCGCCGGCAGCGCGACGGGCTCGCCGGCGCGAACCTCGCGCAGCCGTCCACCGTCCGCCGCTCGCGGCTCGACGATCCACCTCGTACTCGCCACGCCGTTCGGCTCGGCGCCGGCCAGGGGGCCGACACTCCCCGGCGCGCCGGTCGGCCCCGCTCCGGCCGGCGGCCAGACACTCGTCGCGGCGCGGCCTCCGGGCTGCACCGGCGCCGGCCCGGACACGTGCAACAGCGCCGCTCCGCTGCTCGCGAGGCTCGCCGGGATCGCGGCGGGCAGCGTCGCCGAGGTGTTGACGGCGAGGAGGTCGCCCGGGGCCAGGACCGCCGGCAGGTCGGCGACGCGGGCGTGCCGCAGGGCCCCGTCGGGAAGCGGGACGACAAGCAGGCGAACCGCGTCGCGGGCGAGGCCCCGGGCCTCGGGCGGCGTGTGGGCCTCGGCGGTGGCGGGCAGCTCGCCCGCGTGCGCCGCCGTGCTCATTGGTCATCCTTGGTGCTGCCGGCGGTCGTCGGGAGAGCGCCAGCGGTGCTTGCCCCTCTTGAGGGCCAGCGTGAGACCAGCGCCTCCCGGCGATCCGTCGAGGTGCCCTGAGTGGCAACAGGGAGTTGCGCCACCCGAGCGCCGTCAATGAGCACCCGCCACGGTACCTCGTCGCCGGCCGCAGTCAACGCCGTCGGAAGGAGGAAGTCGTGGAGGATCGCTTTGCTGGCATCGACTGGGCCAGTGAGGAACACGCCTGCTGCGTCGTCGACGGCGAGGGGCGGATCGTCGAGGGCCGCCGCTTCGCCCATGACGAGCGTGGCATCCGCGCGCTGTGCGCACGGCTGCTCGAGCTCGAGGTCGCCCGCGTGGCGATCGAGCGCCCGGACGGGCTGCTCACCGAGCGGCTGCTCGACGCCGGCCTGCACGTGATCGCCGTGCACCCCAACCAAGTCGCCGCGATGCGCCCGCGCTTCAGCGCCGCCGGCGGCAAGACCGACAGCTTTGACAGCTTCGTGCTCGCCGAGCTGGCCCGCACCGACAGCCACCGCTTCCGTGTGCTGGTGCCCGACCGCGATCAGACCAAGGCGCTGCGCGCGCTGACCCGTGCGCGCGAGGACCTCGTCGCCCACCGCGTCGCGATCGCCAACGAGCTGCGCGCCCAACTGGAAAGCTTTTGGCCCGGCGCCGCGCAGACGTTCGCCGATATCGACAGCCCGATCGCCCTCGCGTTCCTGCGGCGCTACCCCTCGCCCGCCGACGCGCATGGCCTCGGCGAACAGCGCATGGCTCGCTTCCTCGCCCGCCACGGCTACTGCGGCCGCCGCTCCGCCGGCGAGCTGCTCAGCCGGCTGCGCGATGCCGCCAGCGGCCGCGCCGACGTCCTGGAAACCGAGGCACGCCGCCAGATCGTGCTCGCGCTGGTCGCCGCGCTGGAACCGATCGTTCAGCGCATCGCCGAGCTGACCAGCGAAATCCGCGCCGGACTGCTCGAGCACCCCGACGGAGCCACGTTCCAGTCGCTGTTCCGCGACCCCAAGACCGCCGTCTGCCCCGCCACCCTGCTCGCCGAGATCGGCGACTGCCGCGACCGCTACCCCACCAAAGCCGCCCTCGCCAGCGACGCCGGCCAAGCCCCCGTCGCCGTCGAGTCGGGCAAATCCAAACGCGCCCGCTTCCGCTGGGCCTGCGACCACCGCCTCCGGGCGGCCATCGCCACCATGGCCGACACCAGCCGCCGCACCAACCCCTGGGCCGCCGACATCTACACCCGCGCCCGCGCCCGCGGCTGCACCCACCCACACGCCATCCGCATCCTCGGCCGCGCCTGGACCGGCGTCCTCTGGCGCATCTGGCAGGACGGCGACGTCTACGACCCCGCCCGCCACAACACCCTCCAGCGCCTCACCACGCAGGAGGGTTGACACAGGGAGTCTCACGCCGCCGCCGCCAGGGCCGACGCCCGGTAGCGACCGCTGGGGAGCTCGCGCTCGAGCAGCTCGAGCAGCGCCGGGACGCTGTCGGCCGGCGGCGGGCGGTCGGAGATGTCCTCGCCCGGGAACGCCTCCTGGTGCATGCGCGTGCGCATGTCGCCGGGGTCGTAGGCGTGCACGCGCAGCCCCGGGTGCTCGGCCGCGAGGACGCGCGTCAGCTGCTCGAGGGCGGCCTTAGACGCCCCGTAGCCCCCCCAGCCCTCGTAGCCCTCGACGGCGGCGTCGGAGGTCACGTTCACGATCCGGCCGCCAGCGGGGATGAGCGGCACCGCGAGCTGCAGGAGCCGCAGCGGCGCGAGCGCGTTGACCTCCAGCACGCGGGAGAGCGCGTCGAGCGGGTAGTGCGCAAGCGCGGGCAGCGGGCTCGGCCCGAGCGTGCTCGCGTTGTTGACGAGCGCGTCCAGGCGCCCCCCGGCGGCGTCGACCAGCGCCGTGCGGTGCCACTCGTCGGCGACGTCGCCGGCGACGGCGACGACGTCGGTCAGGTGGGCGAGCTGCGCGCGGACGTCGTGGAGGGCCTGGGCGTCGCGGCCGTCGACGACAAGCCGCCAGCCCCGGTCGGCGAGGGCGCGCGCGAGCTCGAGGCCGAGTCCCCGCGAGGCGCCGGTGATGAGAGCGGTTGGCATGGCGCTGACGCTAGGCGCGCCTGCCTCGCGCCACCATCGGAAATCCGGGCTAGGCCGAGGGGCGTAGGCGACCTACGGAGCGTCCACCAGCCCCTCGCGGACCGCGTGCAGCGCGGCCTGGGTGCGGTCGGTGACCCCGAGCTTTCGCAGCACGTTGGACACGTGGACCTTGACGGTCGCCTCGGAGATCCCCAACTCGCGCGCGATGCGCTTGTTCGACAGCCCGCGCGCGATCTCGGCGAGGACGTCGCGCTCGCGCGCCGTGAGGGGGTCGCCGTCCTGCACGCTGGTCAGGCGTGGACCGGCGACCTCCTCCATCAGCCGCGCCGCGACCGCGGGGTGGAGCAGCGCCTCACCCTCGTGCACGGTGCGGATCGCGCGGACCAGGTCGTTGGGGCCGACGTCCTTGAGCAGGTAGCCCGCCGCGCCGGCGCGGACGGCGGGCAGGACCTTGTCGTCGTCCAGGAAGCTCGTCAGCGCGATGACGCGCGTGGCCGGCGAGCGCTGCGCGATGCGGCCGATGGCCTCGACCCCGTCGACGCCGGGCATCACGAGGTCCATGAGCACGACGTCCGGGTCGAGGTCGAGCGCCGCCGCCACCGCCTGCTCGCCGTCGGCGACGTCGCCGACGACCTCGACGTCCTCCTGGAGCTCGAGGAACGTGCGCAGGCCCTGGCGAACGACCGCGTGGTCGTCGGCGATCAGCACCCGGATCGCCGTCACGCCGGCACCCGCAGCGAGATCGTCGTGCCGCGTCCCGGCGCCGAGCGGATCGACAGCGTCCCGGAGAGCGCCTGGGCGCGCTCCTCCATCGAGGTGAGGCCGAGGCTTCGCGAGCGCGACGCCGCCTCGCCGGGGTCGAAGCCGATGCCGTCGTCTCCGACCACGAGGGCGACGCCGTCGTCGTCCTCGCGCAGGCGTACCTCGACGGTCGCCGCCGCCGCGTGCCTGAGCGCGTTCTGGAGCGCCTCCTGCGCGATCTTGAAGACCTCCTCGTCCACCCCGGGGCGAACGCGCGCCGACCCCTCGGCCTCGAGCTCGATGCGCCGCCGGTGCACGCGGCGCAGCATCTCCACGTGCTTGCCAAGCGCGGCGGCGAGCCCGTCGCTCTCGATCGCCGCCGGGCGCAGCTGGAACACGAGCGAGCGCAGCTCGCCGATGGCGTCCTGGGCGAGCTCCTGCAGTCGCTCGACCTGCCCGCGCGCCTGCGCCGGCGAGCGGTCGAGCAGGGTCGACGCCGACTGGGCGGCGAGCGCGATCCCGAAGAGCTTCTGCACGACCGAGTCGTGGAGGTCGCGGGCGAGGCGGTTGCGCTCCTCGATGGCGCTCAGCTCGCGGCTGCGCTCGTAGAGGCGGGTGTTCTCGATGGCGATCGCCGCGTGGGCCGCGAGCATCTCGATCAGACGCTGATCCTGCGCGCTGAACTGATCGGCGCCCTCCTTGTCGGTCAGGTAGAAGGCGCCGGCGATGCCGTCGTGGGCGACGATCGGAACGCCCAGGAACGAGCCCATCGAGGGGTGAGCGGACGGCCACCACCCGCGAAAGCGGGGATGCCGCCGGATGTCCGGGGTGCGCAGCGAGGCGTCGGACTCGAGCATCGCGCCGAGCAGGCCGTGGGTGCGGGGCAGCGGGCCCATCGCGGCGACCTGCGCCTCGGTCATGCCGGCGGTGATGAACTGCGCGAAGTTGCCCTCGCCGTCGGGGAGGCCGACCGCGGCGTACCGGGCGCCGGCGAGCTGGCGGGCCACCTCCACGATGCGCGCCAGCAGGCCCTCGACCGAGCGCTCGGCCGTGACCGCGAGCACGGCATCGCTCATCGCGTCGAGCGCGGCGGTCGCGCGATCGGTCATGGCGCCGCAACCATAGGTCGCGCCGCCGGGCGGCGCATCGGAAGGTCGGCCTAGTCCGTTGGGCGTAGCCGGCCCGGCGCCGGCCGATCGTCGGCGTCTCCCCTCCCGACCCGCGAGCGCCGCGGCCCGCGGCGCAGAGCTCTCCTGCTAACGTTCTCGCGGTACGGTCGGACTGAAAGTCCGGCGCAAGTTGTGCCAGCGCCCGCAGTGGTCGCCCGAAGGGCATCTTCCGCGTTCGCCGCACGAAACCCCCCGTGGAGGACTAGCGAAATCATGCCCACCGGAACCGTCAAGTGGTTCAGCGACGACAAGGGCTTTGGCTTCATCACGCCCGACGAGCCGGGCAAGGACCTGTTCGTGCACCACTCCGGCATCCTGTCCGACGGCTACCGCTCCCTCGCCGAGGGCGCGAAGGTCAGCTACGAGTCAGAGGCCGGGCCCAAGGGCCCCAAGGCCGTCAACGTGCAGGTCGTCTGAGGTGCCGCCCCGCTCAACTCGCGAGCGCGAGGCCGAGCGCCGGCGTCTGAAGCTCGAGCACGTCGAGGAGCAGATCCGCAGCGGGTCGCTCACCGTGCGACAGATGACGCCCGAGGAGCGCGCACGTCTCCTCAAGCCGTCTGTCGAGCGCCGCGGCTCCCGCTGAATCTTGGAGCACGGTGGCGGCGGCCTCCGGGCCGCCGCCACTGGCTTCCCTCCTTCTCGGCGATGCTTGTCGGAGCGCGAGGTGCAACGGCGCTCATCTGATCTTCACATCCGCCGTCACGACGTACTCGTCGAAGTCCGAGACGCGCGAGGTGAGCCGCACGCGCCAGTCGCCCGGCACCCCGAACGTCGCGCCGTCGACGATGAAGTGCCCAGGCCCCGCCCTGCGCACGGACTGCTTCAGCGGCCCGAGTCGCTTCTCGGGCAGCGCGAGCGTCACCGTGAGCTCCTTGGTCCGGTCCCACGGCTGACCGGTGCGCCGGTCGGTCAGGTAGAGGTGCATGTCGCTGGGGCCGACGCGCGCCGGATCGACCGTGAGCTGCGCGTCGGCCGGCCCCAGGGCCTTGGTCACCTCGGCCGGTCCGATCGGGGCGCCGGCCATGTAGGCGGGCGCGTAGCCGACCAGCGCGGCGGTGACCCCAAGCACGACGGCGAGGAGAGCGACCTCCGCGCGAACCACGCGGCGAAGGAGCACCCCGGCCCGGCCCGGCGTCTCGCCGCCGGCGGCCAGCCGCATCAGCGCCGGAACCGAGACCCGGCGGTTGTAGGCCCCCAGCGGAATCAGCAGCGACACCAGCAGCGCCGACTTGACGAGGACCGCGCGACCGAACGCCGTCGAGGCGAGCTCGTCGATCGCGCGCACCTCGATCAGTCCCTGGATCACGCCGGTGAGGAGGAGCGCCGCGACGGCCAGCCCGGCGAGCGTCGAGAAGCGAGCGAGGGTCGCGGCGAGCAGCCGCGTACGATCGGCGCCCTCGAGGGCCCGGGTCGCCACCGGCAGCGCGGCAAGGAGCACGACCAGCCCGCCCGCCCAGACGCTCATCGAGAGGACGTGGACGACGTTGGCGGGAACGCCGAGCCACGACGGCGAGGTCACGCTCGCATGACCGGCCAGCGCGGACGAGATCACGAGGAAGGCCAGTGGAACCGACAGCAGGGCGACGCTCGCGCGGTCGCCGGCGCGGGCGGGCAGAGCGAGCCCGGTCGCCCCGACCGAGGCTGAGCGCAGCACCGGCCGCCGCGCGGGGGCGAGGCTGACCTGCGCGGCAACGGCGAGGAGTACCCATGCCACGAGTCGCAGCCCCCACACGGTGCCGAAGCGCGTGCCGAGCACCTCATCGATCACGGACACGTCGAGCGCTGAGGAGAGCGACGAGCCTCGAGCCGTGGCGCCCTGGAACACGAGACCCAGCGCCGCTGTCGCAGCGCCCGCCGCCGCCGCCCACCGCAGCAGCGATCGTAGGCGATGGGCGAACGCCTCGGAGGCCGACCGCCAGCGCTCGCCGCCGCCTGCCACTGCGGCCAGCCCCGGCAGCCACACCGCGAACAGGAAGACGACACCACCGACCGCAGTCGCTATCGAGGCGTACTGCAGGCCGCGCACGACGCCGAAGCCGACCTGAGTCGCCGGGCCCGTCGAGCCTCGCCGAGCGAGCAGATCGGACACCGTCGCGCCGCTCCGGCCCGCGCGGCCGACCGAGAACACGGCCCCGCCTGAGACGGGATGACTGTCAGCCGAGATGATCCGGTAGGTCGCGGTATAGGTGCCCTTCGGCAAACCGGGCCGCAACCTCACCGCGATACGGTCGCCCGCCCCGACCGGGTGGAACGCCTGGCCCCGCTGGATCTCGGCGCCCTTGGCGTCGTACACGCGGACAGCCCCGAAGCTGCTCTCGACGGTCTCGGAGAAGCGAAAGACGATCTGCGCGGGCTGCGCGGAGAGCACCTGCCCGGAGGACGGGACGGTCCCCTCGAGCTGTGCGTGCGCGGAGGCCGGCGGCGCGCTCGCGAGCGCGGCGGCGAAGAGTGCGCCGACCAGGACGAGAAGGCGGCGCCGAGCGCTCAGCGGACCTTCCCCCCGCGCTGTGCGGCCGGTGCGGCGCACGGAAGTGCGACGGCTACGGCGGGACCGTTCGCGCGAGGAACGCGCGGACGCGCGTGTCGTAGCGCCGCGGGTCCACGTTCCACGCCTCGACGTGCCCCGCCCCCGCAACGCGGTAGTAGGTCACGCTGCGCGGAAGGGCGCGCGCGAAGGCGTCCGAGGACGAGATCGGCACGGTCTGGTCCTCGGTCCCGTGGAAGAGCAGGATCGGCATGCGGAACTCGCGCGCCCGGGCGACCTGGTCGAAGGCCTCCCAGTCGAAGCCGATGCGCACCGACACCGCCCATTGCGTCGTCGTCGCCAGGAAGGCCGGGAGCCCGCGCTCGGAGGCCTGGAGCGACAGGACCGCGCGCCAGTCGAGCACGGGAGCGTCGAGGATCAGCGCGCGCACCCGGGCGGCGAGCGGTGACTCGTGCACGAACTGCGAGACGATCGCGCCGCCCATCGAGTCGCCGAGCACGACGAGCGATCGCGCGCCCCGTCGCACCGCGTAGCGCGCCGCGGCGTCGACGTCGCGCCACTCGGTCGCGCCGAGGTGCAGCAGGCCGTCCTTGCTGGAAGGCGCGCCGGGATCGTTGCGGTAGGCGATGAGCAGCGTCGGCAGGCCGGCGGCGCGCAGCGTGCCGAGCACGCGAAGGCCCTCGGCGCGCGTCACGTTGTGGCCGTGCACGAAGATCGCCCACGTGCCGCGAGGCCCGGCCACCCGCCAGGCGGGCATCGGGCCGAGCTGCGATGCAAAGCGGATCGACCGATACGGGATGCCGCGTGCCGCCCGCGGGTTGGTGGCCCACACCCCCGCGTCGAACGCGACCTTCGTGCCCTTCTCCAGGCGGCCGCGGAGCGAGGTGACACGGCGTGTCACCTCGCCCCCGACGTCTGACTCGATGTCCCGGGCGATCGCGTGCCCACCGGCGAAGTCCAGGCCGTAGAGGCCAGGTCGAGCGCTGGCCTCGCTGCGCTCGAAGCCGACCACCCCACTGCCACCGCGCTCGCGCACGGCGACGCGCTCGACGGCGATCCCGTAGGGCCCCGTCGAGTGGTCGGGATCGAGCAGCCTCGAGGAGAACATCCAGCTCGCCGCCGTGACGCCGGCCACCGCGATCAAAGCCAGCACCAGCGCCGCGGCGAGGACGATCAGCCAGCGACGCCGGCGACGACCCGGCCACCGCGATCCGGTCGTGGACGCGCGGGTCGTCGGCATGCGCCCATCGTCTTCGGTCGGTGCCTCCCGCGCGCACCCGGTGCGTGCGATCTCCCCGCGCTGGCGTCGGCCGCGGACAGATGATCGACGCGACCGGTGGTCCGTGGCCGGGCCGCGTCACGGCTACCACACCTCCTTCGCGCCCGGCTCACCCTGCGCGGGCGCTGCCGACGCCTGCCGCATCCGGCGGTGCATCAGCGTGACGCTCAGCCCGATCGTGGCCACGAGGACCAAGGCCACGACCGGCCACGCCCAGCCCGGGACACCCGCGCCCGTGCTGCCGACCCAGTACAGCGACCCGTCGATCGCGCCGGCCCGCGCGCCGACGCGCAGCGGCACCCTGTAGTCGAACACCTCGGTCCGCTTGCTCTCGTCCTTGACCGCCGCCGGGGTGCCCTTGGCCATCCAGTGCATCCGGTGGTCGTGCCACTGGAAGCGGCCCGTCTTGTCGACCACAGTCCATTGCGGCGGCGCCTTGGGGTTCGCCGTCGCGGGCACCTTCGCGCCCGCGAGCCGCTCCGTGTTCAGGTAGGTCGCGGGCGAGCGGGCGTTCGTCTGCACGCTCCCGTTCGCGAGCAGACGCGCGTAAGGCTCGCCGTTGTAGCCGTAGATCGTCACGTCGCGGCCGGAGTTGTTGATCAGCTCGAAGCGGTCGTCGCCGTTGAGCACGTTGACCTCCAGCCCCCGGATCCGCGGGGCCACGTCGCGCACCTGCGAGCTGAAGTTCGGGTTGCCGGCGTGCCCCGGCGCGGGCGCGGCGACCACGAGCGTCACCGCGACCCCGACGAGGACGACCGCGACGCCGTTGCGCAGCGGGTTCACGCCACCTCCTGCGGGGTCTTCTGCGGGGTGACCGGCCCGTCGACGCCGGGCTGCGCCGGGCCGCGGCGGCCCATCCGCGCGATCGCGACAAGCGAGCCGATCGCGGCCAGCAGGCCAAGCGCCCCGAGGACGAGCGCGACGACAACGAGGCCGGTGCTCGGTCCGCTTTCGTCACTCGTCGTGGTGGACGCCGGCTTGGCAGCCGTCGGCGAGCCGGCGTCGGCGGCCCCGCCGCCTTGCGTCGCGGTGGTCACCGCGAGCTGTGGCGCGGGCGTCTCTGAGTCGGGCGGCCCGATCCAGCGCACGACCTTGCCGTCCGAGTAGGTCTGCACGGCCTTGAACGTGAGGCTGCGACCGGGCTTGTCGGGTACGAGGACCGACAGCGGGAAGTCGGCGAACTGGCCGGGTCCGATACGGCCTTCGGCGCTTCCGTCTCCGGTCCAGACGACCTGTGAGATCTCTTCGTCGATCGTCCCGTCGTCGGTCTTGACCGGAGTCGCGAGCTTGCGCGTGACGACTTTCGCACGCCATCCGGGCCGCGGCTCGTTGGACGCGTCCACGAAGCCCGGCGGGAGCTGGACGGCGATCTTCCTGGTGGAGGCGGTGTCGCTCTCGTTGGGCACGCGTACGGTCAGCTCGGTCTCCGCGCCGGCGGGCGCGGAGGCGGGCTGGACGGTGACGTGGGCCTGCGCGACGGCCGGCGCGGCGAGCGCGCCCGCGGTCGCGAGGACGGCTGCTGATCTGAGGTTCACGGAGGATGGCTCCTGACTCGTCGAAGGTGCGGACGGGGTTCGCCCGCGCCCGCCGACGAGGCCGCCGCAGCGGGCCGTGCGTCGAGTCAGGCCGGGCGGGCGAGGCGCGCGCCCGGCGGCGGGCGCTTCGCAAGCGAGGCCGCGATCAGCCGGCCCCCGCGAGGCACGAGCGCCGTGACGAGCGCCGGCGCCGGGTCGTCCACAGCGGGCGCGCGGAGCGCCCGAGCGACGGCCCGGGGCGCCAGGCGGCCCTCGAGCACCGCGACGGCGCCGTGGACCAGCGTCAGCGGGAGGGCGACCAGTGCGGCCAGCGGGAGCGCCGTCCACCCTCCGCCCTCCAGCAGGGCGCCCAGACCGCCGGGGTGCCCGGAGGCAAGCGCGCCCTCCAGCGACTCCTGCGTCGCGTAGACGAGCAGCAAGGCGAGCGCGAAGGCCGCCCACGTCCGCAGCCGGGACCGGCGCGCTGCCTCGGCGGCCGGAACGGCTACGCGGCCGGCCATCATCCGCGCGACGGTGACAGCGGCGACGAGCAGAACGAGCGCGGCGAGCAGGGCGGCGAGGCCGCCGAGATAGTTGTGTCCCGTGCGCTCCAGCTCGTCCCCGGCCCCGACGCCGTAGCCGGCCACGTACCGGAGCTGATGAAGCGCGAAAGTATTGAGTTAGCGGGCTGAGCAGGGGTTATGTAGCCTGCCGCGAACTTGGTGGCGGTGGTCGCCGTCGCCGCGTCGAGTGTTGAGGTGCTTTCGGCCGGGGAGTCGCTCGATGGGCTCGCGCGGTTGTTGGCGTTCTCGTCGTCGTTGTTGGCTGAGAACGAGCGGTTGATGGGCGAGGTGGCCCGGTTGGCGGGGGAGAACGAGCGGCTGCGGGCCAGGGTCGGCAAGCTTGAGGGGCAGCTCGAAGAGGCGCGGCGCGCCGGGAAGCGTCAGGCGGCGCCGTTCTCGCGTGGGGAGCCGAAGGTCGCTCCCGGCAGACCGGGACGCCGGTCGGGCGAGGAGCACGGCAGGCACGGGCACCGCGAGCCGCCGGGGGAGGTGGACGAGGAGTTCGAAGCGCCACTCGCGGCGCGGTGTGAGTGTGGTGGCGAGATCGAGCACGAGCGGACCGAGTACCAGTATCAGGACGAGCTGCCGGTGCCGCGGCCCGTCCGTCGCCGGTTCGCGGTGCATATCGGCAAGTGTCGCTGCTGCGGGCGCCGACATCAGGGCCGTCACCCGTTTCAGACCTCGGACGCTCTGGGCGCGGCCTGCTGCATGCTCGGCCCGCGCGCGGTCGCTTTGGCGACCGAGCTGAACAAGGAGCTGGGGCTCTCGCCGCAGAAGACCGCGAAGGCGCTTGAGAGGTTCGGGATCCGAGTGACCGCCGGCGGGGTGGTGCAGGCGATCGCCCGTCAAGCCAGGGTGCTTGAGCCGACGTATCAGGCGCTGATCGAGGGTGTCCGGGCCAGCCGGGCCGTCGCGCCGGATGAGACCGGGTGGCGGATCAACGGTCAGAAGGCGTGGCTGTGGGCGTTCGCCGGCCAGAACGTGACCGTGTATCTGATTGCTGCCGGCCGCGGACACGCGGACGCCGAGCGGATCCTCGGCGCGGGCTACTCGGGCGTCCTGGAGCGCGACGGGTGGGCTCCCTATCGGCGGTTCACAGCCGCCAGGCATCAGACCTGCGCAGCGCACCTGCTCAGACGGACCGGGGAGCTGATCGCCGACTCGGTGGCGGGGCAGGCGCGCGTCCCGCACGCCGCCCGCAGGATCCTCAAGGACGCGCTCGCGCTGCGCGATCAGCGCGATGTCATCGCCGAGGGGTTCGGCCTGCGCGTCAGCGAGCTTGGCGAGCGGACCGACAGGCTGCTTCAGATGCGCCCAACCCACGCGCCGAACCGCCGGCTGCTTGGGCACCTCGCCAACGAGCGCGAGCACATGTTCACGTTCCTCGCCGAGCCCGGCGTGCAAGCCACGAACTGGCGGGCCGAGCAGGCGTTGCGCCCCGCGATCGTGAACCGCAAGAGCTGGGGTGGGAACCGCAGCTGGGGCGGCGCGCGCACTCAGCAGGTCACGATCAGCGTGATCTGCACCGCACGCCAACAAGGCATCGACCCGATCGAGCTGATGACCGGCGCCCAGCGCTCCCGGGCACCGGCCGTCAGCGAGCTGATCAAGCTCCCCGCCCGAGCCTCCCCAACCAGCCTCGCCGCCTGAGCGCTCGATGCACAAGCCGACCCCGCAACCGGCGCATGAGATCCGCTACCGGATCGTCTGCTACGAGCTCGAAGACGGCCGGCAGACCGTGATCCTCGACGCCACCGCCCGAGGGTTCATCGCCGTCACCGGCACGATCGCAGACGACGGTACGATGCACGGCGAGGGCACCCACGCCGGGCCGCTTGCGCTCAGGCGACGGCTCGCCTGCCTGATCGCCGACGACGAGCAAATCGCCGGCTAACGACACACGCGACCGCCCCGGCCGCTCTCCGTCCGCTCTCCGTCTGAGGATCGCCTTACCGTTGGCTGCATCCGACCAGTGACAACGGGAGCCGCCGATGAGCCAGCACAGCCCCGCCCACAACGTCATCGTGCAGATCAAGGTCAAGCTGCTCGGCGTCAACAAGCCGCCGGTCTGGCGGCGGCTGCAGCTGCGCGCCGACACCCGCCTCGATCAGCTGCACGAGATCCTCCAAGCGGCGCTCGGCTGGGAGAACTACCACATGCACGTGTTCTCCTTCGGCGAGCAGGAATTCGGCATCCCCGACCGCGAGCTCGGGCTCAGCGACGAGCGCCAAGTCACCCTCGGCGAGCTCATCGACCTCGGCGCTGGCTTCCGCTACACCTACGACTTCGGCGACGACTGGGAACACGAGATCCTCGTCGAAGACCTGCTCGACGCCGACCCCGACACCCACTACCCCGTCCTGGTCGCCGCCAAGGGCGCCTGCCCACCGGAGGACTGCGACGGCCCCTGGGGATACGCGAACCTCAAAGAGATCCTCGCCGACCCCAACCACGACGAACACCAAGACATGCTCCAGCGGCTCGGCCTCGACAACGCCAGCGAATTCGACCCCGCCGCCGTCACCACCGAGGACATCGACTACGAAGTCGCCCTCACCGGCGCCAGCCGCTGAGACCCCGGCGGGACGGACCCGCTAACTCAATACGCGCGAAACTGCCGCTGAACAGAAGCACTGCGGCGCGGAGGACGCGAAGACTGCGCACTCGTCGATGCTACGGTGTCGCATCGCCGAATCCCCGCCTGTGGCGGGGAACGGGGGACCCGAGCAGTTCTGGGGCGAATTCCCGGCAGAGACCGGGGAGGCGCAGGCTCTTTCAGCGCCAGCCCGTCAGCTAACCCCGTAGGCCGACGAAAGAGAAGGCGGTACGGGGATGCCAGACGGCGCACGCTGGGACGTTGGACGACAGTGGCCATCGCTGCGACGGCGGTGACGGCGTTTGCGCAGGTCGCGCCCGCGAGCGCGAGCTCGAGGGCGACCGCCAAGAGCGCCGCCGCGTCGAACGTGACGGGCAAGCGAGTGGTCAAGTACGCGAAGAAGTTCGTGGGCACCCCGTACTCCTACGGCGGCGCCGACCCGAGCGGTTTCGACTGCTCGGGCTTCACCCAGTACGTCTACAAGCGCTTCGGCATTCGCCTCCCCCACTCCGCGACCGCCCAGCTGCAAGTGGGGCGCGCGGTTCGCCGCTCCGAGCTGAAGCCGGGCGACCTCGTGATCTGGAACGGCGGCGGCCACGTCGGGATCTACACCGGCCAGGGCTTTCTCTCCGCGACCAACTCCAAGGGCATCTGGCAGTACTCGATGAGCCAGTGGTCGCAGTTCCAGAGCTACACCGCCGCGCGTCGCCTGCTGCCCGACAGCGCCGTCGACGGCAGCGCCACCGGAGAGGGCACGACGGCCCCGGGCTCCGGCACCGCGTCGCGGACCGCCGGCGGCTCGCCCGCCACTGGCGGCACCCGCGCCGGCTGACGCCCGGCCGCGCGCCGGAGGCTTGCGGGCCTGTGCTCCCGGGTAGCGGCTCGCCCATGCGCGCGATCTGCCTGACCTGCACCCTGAAGCGCTCCCCGGAGCCCTCCAACGCCAGCGCCCTGGCCGAGGTGGTCATGGCCGGATTGCGCGAGGAGGGCGTGATCACCGACGAGGTCCGCCTCGCCGACCACCGCGTCGATCCGGGCGTCGTCTCCGAGGCCGTCGCCGAGGGCGACGAATGGCCGGGGCTGCGCGAGCGCATCCTCGCGGCGCAGATCCTCGTCGTCGCCACGCCGACGTGGCTCGGGCAGCCTTCGAGCATCGCCAAGCGCGCACTCGAGCGGATGGACGCCTTTCTCTCCGAGACGCGCGACGACGGCGTGACGCCGGTCGCCTACAACCGCGTCGCGGGCGTCGTCGTGGTGGGCAACGAGGACGGCGCGCACCACTGCATCGCCGAGATCGCCGGCGCCCTCAACGACATCGGCTACACGATCCCCGGGCAGGCCTGGACCTACTGGAACAAGGGCCCCGGCCCGGGCGAGGAGGAGTGGCTGACCACCGACGAGCGCGAGTGGTCGATCTCGACCGGCAAGACGGCGGCCCGCAACCTCCTGGCGACCGCCCGCGCGCTCGAGGCCTGGCCGATCCCGGCGCCGCCCGGATCCTGAGCGTCGCCGCCGGCGAGACGGCGGCTCCTACCGTGGTCGGCGTGAACGACATCGTTACCGAGCGCGTCGAGCTCGCTGTCGCCGAGGAGGGCGGCACGTCGCCGATGGCTGCCCACCTCGCCCGCCCTGCCGCCCAAGGCCCATTCCCCGGCGTCGTCGTCGCGATGGAGATGTTCGGCCTGACCGCCTACATCCGCGACGTCACCGACCGCGTCGCGCGGCTGGGCTACGTGGCGATCGCGCCCGACTTCTACCACCGCTCCGGGCCGGGGATCGAGCTGCCCCAGGACGAGGAGGGGCGCCAGGCCGGCTTCGAGCTCGTGGGCCGCCTCACCCGCGAGGGCGCCCTGCGCGACGTGGCCGCGGCGGTCGGCCATC
The DNA here is from genome assembly GCA_963728925.1 of uncultured Actinomycetes bacterium. Taxonomy (GTDB): domain Bacteria; phylum Actinomycetota; class Thermoleophilia; order Solirubrobacterales; family Solirubrobacteraceae; genus JBBPZA01. The sequence goes on from CAVSMB010000005.1 coordinate 138,240, forward strand.
TCGCCGAGCGCGCGGACGGACGCGACCGAGGCGGCCGGAGCCCGGCAGGAGTGACGGCGGCGCGCCGGCCGCCGGGCGGGTCGCCATGCTCGGCTGCAGCCTCGGCGGGCACCTCGCCTACCTCGGCGCGACGCGCTTCGATCTCGCCGCCACCGCGGTCTTCTACGGCGGCTGGCTCACCACCACCGACATCCCGCTCTCGCGGCCCGAGCCGACGATCGAGCTCACGCCCGGCATCGCCGCTCGGCGAGGCCGCGTCCTATACCTCGTCGGCGACGGCGACCACGCGGTCCCGCCCGACGCCCGCGCGCTGATCGAGAGCGCGCTCCGGTTGGCCGACGTGCGCCACGAGATGGTCGTCTATCCCGACACGCCGCACGGGTTCTTCTGCGACGTACGCGACACGTATCGCGAGCCGCAGGCCCAGGACGCCTGGCGTCGTGTCCGCAGCCTCTTCGCCGAGGAGCTCAGGGCCCGCCACCCGGGTTAGGGAACCCTAACGCGGCGAGGGCGTCACGGAGACCGCGACGCCCGTGCGGATGGGTGGTCCTACGTCTTGGCGCTGACCACGCGGCCCGAGCCGCGCAGCTTCTTGGCCCGCAGGTTGCAGACCTCGCCCTGCCCCGATCCCAGCAGGGTGTAGGTCGACGCGCTGCGGGCGACCGAGGACGCGCTGATCGCCGTCGTGCCGTAGCCCGGCGAATCGGACTCGCACCATACCGAGGACTTCTGGCCGACCCACGGGGCCGGGCAGACGACCGCGCCCCTCACACGCACCTCGTAGTGAACGTGAGGCCCGGTGCAGCTGCCCGTGCACCCGACGCGCCCGATGGTCTGCCCGCGCTGCACGGTGTCGCCGACCGACACGAGCATCGCGCTCGCGTGGGCGTAGCAGGTGCTCAGCGTCGACGTGTGGCGGACGCAGATGTAGTTCCCGTAGCCGCCAGAGTACGCGGCCGTGGTGACCGTGCCGGCCCCCGAGGCGAGGATCGGCGTCCCGCTGGAGATCGCCAGGTCGACGCCCGGATGACGCTCGTAGGAACGCTGCTCCCAGAAGGTCGAGGTGAGGATCCAGCCCTTGGCCAGCGGCATGCCCAGGGTGCCGGCGCCGCCTCCGGCCGGTGGGGTGGAGAGCGGCGCGGCCGCCGGCCTGGGGATGCGCAGGGCCCTGGAGCTCGGCCTGGAGCGCGTGCCGTAGGCGTCGACGACGACGACGCGCCCCGAGCGCGCGCCGCCGGGCACCCTGACCTCGAGCCAGCGCAGCCGCTTGCGCTTCGGCGCCGCCTGGACGCGACCGGTGAACACGACCTGCGCGACGCTGACGAGGTTGCGGCCCGTGAGCCGCAGCATGCTGCCCGGCTTGGCCGTCGTCGCGCCGGTGGAGCCCGCCGCCGCCGCTGGGCAGCCGGCCTCGCAGACGATCCTGGTGACCTTCGTGCGCCCCGGGATCGACGTGCCGCCGGTCGCGGCGCCGGCCGCACAGGGGACGAGCAGAGCGCCCGTGACGACGATCGCCGAAAGCCTCGCGAACTGCCTGGCCGTCCTGGACCCCGTCATCCCCGAGTCCCGAGCAAGACGTACTCCCCTTTGCGTGGCGCCTACGGGGTTAGCTGGCGGGCTCGCGCGGAAAGGGTCGCGCTACCGGGCACTCGCCCGGATTCGCCCCGGCCACCGGAAGATGGCCAATTGGATCCCCCGTCCCGGAGCCCGGCGGGCCACGGGTTCGGCTGGCTTGAACGGATGTCACTGTAGTGCTTCGGTCGGCGGATCGTCGCCTCGTCTTCAACTCTGCAACGCGTCGTGCCCCCCAGATCCTGGGTTCGGACGGAACGCGAGCGCTTGGCCTACGCTGCCGGGGCACCGTGAGCGAGGGAGGCGGACACCCAGTCGGCGTGATCGGCGCCGGGATCGTCGGCCTGTGCACCGCCTACGCGCTGGCCGAGCGGCGGATCGCCTGCCGCGTCTATGAGAGCGGCGTCCCCGGCAACGGGCAGTCGGGCGGCGAGTCGCGCATCTTCCGCCACGCTCACGACGACCCTCGGCTCGTCGCCTTCGCGCGAGACAGCCGTGCGGTGTGGCGGGAATGGGGGCAGCGCCTCGGGGTCGAGCTGGTCGCCGACAACGGCGTCGTGGCGCTGGGGCCCGGCGCCCTCGAGCGCCTGCGGGTGCTCGAGGATGTGGGCGGCGTTCCGGCAAGATTGATCGACGCCGACGAGCTCGCCGAGCGCCTTCCCCCGCTTGCCTGCTTCGACGGGCCGGCCGTGCTCGACGAGGCCGGTGGCGCCATCCGCACGGGAGCTGCCGTCGACGCGCTCACGCGCGAGCTGCGCGACTCGCTCGTCGCCGACGAGTTCATCCTCCTGCGCCCGACGGGCCACGGCACGGTCGAGGTGCGAAGCGGGGCCGTCGTGGCCGAGCACTCGAGCGTCGTGGTCTGCGCGGGCCGCGCGACGCCGGCGCTCGCGCGCAGCGTCGGCCTCTCGATCCCCCTTCGCCAGGCGGCGCACGTCCGGCTGACCTTCACGGTGGCCAAGACGCCGCGCCCCGCCCGGATCGCCTGCATCCAGGACTCCAGCGGGGCGTTCGGCGAGGTCGGGGTCTACGGCACCCCGATGCCGGGCAACGGCAACTACGCCCTCGGGCTGAGCGCGACGCTCGAGGCACGCGAGGACGGCAGCATGATCGACACCGGCGCGCTCGAGGCGCTGGCCCGGCGCGCGGGCGACTACGTCGGGCGCGCGCTCCCGGGCCTGGATCCCGATCCCGTCGGCCACCGCCACTGCTGGGTCACCGACCTGCCCTGGAGCGATGACGGTGTCGCCGTGTGGGAGGCGGACCGGATCTTCTTCGTCGCCGGCCACAACCTCTACAAGCAGGCCCCCGGATTGGGGCGGGCGCTGGCGGCTGCCGCCGGGGGGGAGCCGCTGGCCGAGGACCTGCGGCCCGAGGCGCGGCTGGGCGCTACGCCGTGAGCCGCGCCCGCGGGACCACGTAGAGCTCGACGCGCGCCGGGCGCGTCGGCGTGGCCAGGGAGAGGAAGTCGCGCACCGCGCCGGCGTGCGAGCACACCGGACAGCCCAGCGGGTCCGCCGGCGACATGGCGTGCGCGCTCAAGGCGACGGGCGCGTCACAGCTCGGGCAGGCGAGGGTCCCGCTCCCCAGGCGCCGCGTTCGCGCGGCACCGCGCTCCTCCTCGCGCCCGGCCAGCCGCTCGATCCGCTCGGAGCGGATCGGCTGCGCGCCGTCGATACCACGCTCGATTCCCACGCACCGAGTCTAGGAGGCGCGATCGATCGGCCGGCGCCCGAGGGCCGGTTGACCGCTGCCCACCCCCCGGGAGGACAATCGCCGGATGATGGGCGCTCGACAGCGTGCCATCGATGGAGGCGTGTGGTCACCCTTCGCGCGTTTCCTCGCGTGCGTCGCAGTTGTTGGCACTCTTGTGGGCTCCTCGGCTGCGGCGGCCAGCGTGCCGGAAGGCGCACTCACCGAGCTCTCGGGGCCGGGTTCCTGTCTCGTCCTCGTCTTCGATCCCAGCGACGGTTGCACGCCCCTCGGCGCCTTGCCACGAACCGCGAGGGACCACGGCTTCCTTGAGGATCTCGCGCTCAGCCCGGACGGGCGCAGCGCGTATCTGACAACGGAAAGCCCGAACGACGTTGACTCCTTCGACGGTCCCGGTGTGCTCTACGTGTTGGCGCGAGATCCGGGGTCTGGGCGGCTCGCTCAACTGCGGGGCCCTCGCGGCTGCCTGTCGGAGGACCGCCGTCCCGGCTGTACGCACGCGCGTGCGCTGGACTCCAGGGGATCTGTCGAGGTGAGCGCGGACGGCCGCTTTGTCTACGCGGAGCCACACAACGGGATTGCCGTCTTCAACGCAACGCCGCGACCGGCGCGCTGACCCAGCTCTGGAGCGCGGTGTGGTTGTCGAGGGTCCCGTCGAGCGTGTAGGTCGCGTCACGGACGTTCGCGCTGATCACCCGGCTGTCGTACTGGCTGTACTGGTCCGAGGTCCACGAGTAGTGCTGGATCCCGCGGCGGCGAGCGAGAACGCGTCAAGCTCTCGCACGCACGCCTGCTGTTCGCCCAAGCAGCAGCCTCGTCGGCGTGGACCGACATGCCCGGACACGTCGTGGGTGAGCCGTGTGGGCTCCCTGGTTCGGCTACGCGGCGGCGGCAGCGAGTCTCGTGGTGTGGGCGATGTGCGCGCGGACGGCCTGCAGGAACGGCTCGGGGGTTTCCGAGAAGCCGAAGTGGCCCGCATCGGGGAGCTCGACGAGTTGGGCGCCCGGGATTGCGTCGGTGATCGCGCGGCTGGCCGCGGGCGGGCAGACCCAGTCGTGACGGCCGACGACGACGAGCGTCGGCACCGTGATCTCGCCCAGCCGCGGGCGCAGATCGTAGCGCGGTGCGAGCTGTGAGAAGAAGTAGGTGGCGACATCGGGGTTCATGCTGCTGAGGGCCATCAGGCGACCGGGGACGTCGATGTGCGAGGGCGCGGCGTAGTGAGGGACGACGAGGCGTCCGAAGGCCTCTTGGGTCTCGGGGGAGAAGTCGCCGGCGAACAGTCGCTGGGCGACGGTGTCGGCCTCGTCTCCCGCTCGCTCGGCGAGGCCGGCGGGCGGGTCGTCGGCGGGCAGCGGCGCGAGCGTCGGCGCGCTGTCGCACACGATCAAGCCGCGGGGCAGCTCCGAATGGCGTAGCGCGAGGTGCAGCGCGACGAACCCGCCGGCGGAGTGCCCGAGCACGATCGGATGTTCGATGCCCAGGCGATGACAGAGCGCGGCGACGTCGTCTGCCATCTGCTCCAGCGTGCACGACTCGATCGGGGGCCGCGCCGAGCGGCCCTGGCCGCGCAGGTCGACGAAGACGAGTTGCGCCTCGGCGGCGAGCGGGCGCAGCCCGGGGCGCAGGTAGCCTTGGTCAAAGCCCGGGCCGCCGTGCAGGGCGACGACCGTCGGGCGCCGTCGCAGGCGCTCGCCGTCGACGGCGAGCTCGGCGCCTTCGACGTCGAGGTAGAGCTCGGTGTCGTCGATACTCACGCGCATGGCGGCAACGCGTCCTCGCGCGCGGCGGCTGGCTGTGCTCGCGGGTAGTGAAACCGCAGCGAGGAGATCGTGCTCTCGTCGTGGCGGCCGACCCAGGTGAACGCGGGCGGGCAGTGGAAGGGATCGTCGGGCGGGTTGTCGATGTCGCCATCGAGCACGACGATGCCGGCCCCGGCGACGACGCAGCCGACGTGCACGCGCACGCCGTCATCGCTGTCGCGCAGGAGCGCCGGCAGCACCTCGTCTCGACCGGCGACGCGCCCGCGGGCCGTGATTACGGCACCGGACGCCAAGAGCGCGTCGGCCGGGGAGCGATCGCCCCGGTTGACGCCGTCGAGGACCTCCGCGAGCCGCGACCGCCACCGCTCGTCGCGCTCGTCGACCGCGTCCAGCGACGTGGCCGCGTCGAGCAGCCGCTCGGCAAGCGCGTGACGCGCGGCGTTCAGGCGGCTGCGGACCGTCCCGACCGGCACATCGCAGATCTCGGCGATCTCCTGATAGGAACGGTCACGGCCGAAGTGGCGCAGCATCACCACCAGTCGCTGTCCTTCGGGGAGGTCGTCCAGCGCGTTCCAGAGCCACTCGCGCAGGGCGTGGCGTTCGACCTCCTCCTCGTAGGCGCGCAGCGCGTCCTCCTCCGCGGACACCGGCAGCTCGGCGACGAGCAGCTCGCGGCGGCTACGGCGCAGCTCGGTCAGGCAGACGTTGCGCCCGATCGTGGACAGCCAGCCGCCGAATGCGGCCGGCTCCCGGAGCTCATGCAGTCGGCGCAAGGCGATCACCGACGCGTCCTGAACGGCGTCCTGCGCGCGCTGGCCGTCACCGAGGATCGCCAGCGCCGTCCCGTACAGCGCCGGCCGATGTCGGTGCAACAGCAGCCCCATGCTCACGACGTCGCCCCCCCGCGCCGCCCGGACGAGCTCGGCATCAGGCGACGTACGCGGCCGGCTCGATGTCGTCCTCATGCAACCAGGATGCACGGGCGTCCGTGAAAGTTCGGCCCGGACACGTCCAGGAATGCCCCTACCGGTCACGTCGAGCAGCACCGGCGAGACCCGAGGGCCTCCGGCGGCAACCAACGGGTCACCGTCGTCGTCGCGACGCACGCCCCCGACGACGTCCCACCCGCCGGCGGCGAGCCGCAGCGCGGTGGCCCGGCCGATGCCCCGCGCGGCGCCGCTGACGAGGACTGAGGGCATGCGCCGCAACGTTACTTCGGCCCAACCAGGTTCACCAGGTCCACCCGAACGGCGAGGGTCGCCCGGGAAGAAGCCGCTCGCGGGAGCCGTTCGATCTAGGGTCGGATCGTCCAGCGGTCTTGGGCGTGACGACAAACGAAGGCTGACGAAGGAGGTCTGCATGGCCGCCGCAGGACTGTTCATCGGATGGGGAGCCCCCATCACGGGCCGCGAGGCCAAGGGCCTCGAAGTCTTCAACGAGAGCGTCCAGTACTGGGGCACGCTCCAGCAGGACGGCAAGATCGAGTCATTCGAGGTCGTGCTCCTCACGCCTCACGGCGGTGACCTCGAGGGCTTCGCGCTGCTGCGCGGAAGCTCCGAGCAGGTCGCCGCGCTGATCATCGACGAGGAGTTCGAGCGCATCACGACGCGCGCCACCCTCATCGTCCAGCGCGTGGGCGTGGTCCCGGCCGTCCTCGGGGACGGCCTCGAGCGCTCGATCGGGACCTACCAGCAGCAGATCGGCGAGATGACCTGAGGCGGGCACGGCCCCTGACGGCGAAACCCCGCTCTGGAGGCTGGGTTCCGCTGTGGGCCGACCTGGACTCGAACCAGGGTCTGACGGATTATGAGTCGCCCCAGACGGACCCCGCTCCGCTCTGCAAAGCCAAATTAGGTGTCCTGAGTTGCGCTGAGTTCCGGGGCGATGTCGGCGGTTCGGGGCACATCCCGGGGCACAGCCTGCCCGCCGAACGCCTTGCTGAGCTTCGCGGCCGCGTCGTGCTGCGGGACGTAGTGCACGTATCGCATCGTCGTCGTGATATGCCGGTGGCCCATCCACGCCTGCACGTCTGACCTACTTCGGTGAGTAAGGGCGTGTCGCGGTGCTCGGCGGGCTGATCTGACCGTCAGTCGTGAGGATCAGCCGTGCTTGGGGTGGTGAATGGGCCGCGCGGCGCGGCGATTGGCCGGGGGTGTGGTCGATCTGGCCGGTTTGCGGGGTCGCCGAGCTGGGCGGTGCGGCGAGCGGTCGACGTCGGCGGGGGCTGGCCGGGGGTTAGGGTGGCGGCAGCGCGTAGACGGCGTCGAGGGTGGCCTGGAAGACGTCGGCGTGGCGGAAGCCTTCGGGCAGACGCAGGATCGTGCGCCGCGCGCTGCGGATGATGCGGCCGGGCACGCAGAAGAGGATCCGGCGCAGCGTGGCGGCGGCGCGGCGCAGCGGCGCGTCGTCGGGTGCCTTGCCCGACGCGCCGGCGGCGGGGCACAGGTCGCAGCAGAATGCGGTGAGGTTGAGCGCGAGCAGCGCGCAGGTCAGCCAGACGCGGTTGGCGTGCTGGTCGCCGGAGGGCAGGTGCCGCAGCGCTTGGCCGAGCTTTGCTTCCTTCAGGCGCTCTTCGATCTGGGCACGGTGGCGGTGGAAGTGCTCGACCCAGCCGGTCGGCTGGTGTGGGATGTCGGTCAGGATGAAGCTGTAGCCGAAGACCGACGCGACCTCGCCGTCGAGCGCGAGCTGTAGCTGCTCGGGGTGGATCGTCTTGCGCCGCCGGGCGGTCAGGCTGCCGTCGGCGATCTTCTGGGCGCTGAACGGGACGCGGCGGACGATCAGCCGCAGCGGCTCGTGGCGCCAGCCGGTCGGCGTGTAGGTCGTCTCGGCGACCTGCGCGCCGGGCATCTCGAGCGCGTCGACCCAGGCGTCCTCGGCGATCTGGCCGAGCGCCTTCCACATCGCCTGGTTGCGCGGCACCGACACGGTGAAGCACGCGCGCTGCTGGCGTAGCGCCTCGAGCAGCTCGCTGGCGTAGTAGGCCGAGTCGATGCGCATCGTCACCGGCCCGTGCCCAGCCGGCAGCAGCGCGATCGCGCGCCGCGCGATCTTGGCGCACTCGGCGCCGCAGAGCTTCTCGCGGTTGCCGCCGACCAGCTCGCTCGTCAGCGCGCGGCCCCGCTGGGCCCAGAACGCGACGTGCGGCGCGTAGCTCATGCAACCGTGCCGGCTGCGCGCGGCGCCCTGCTTACGAGCGCCGTAGACGGTCACCTGCGTGGCATCCAGATCGATCGTCACCGGCTCGCCCGGATCGCGCCGCAACGCCTTGTCCAGGCGCTGCCCGGCCCTGGCCAGCGCGCGCTCGATCCGCTGCACGTGACAGCGCCGGAAGCGCTTGGCGTTCTGCAACGCGGCGGGCGCCGACGGCGTGCCCGCGACCGCCCGCAGCCGGGCGCCGGCGCCGTCGGCGCGCACGTCCTCGACGTGATCGAAGAACGACCCGCCGACCAGCTCGCACTCGGCCAGCGACACCACCAGCTCGCCCGGTGACAGGCCGCGCCGGCGGAGCTTGACCGGCCGCGCGCGGCGCTCAACCGCCAGCTCGGCGTCGATCAGCTCGGCCACCCGCAGGCGCCGGGACAGCTCACCCGACACGGCCAGGCCAGCGTACGGGGTGAGCGTCGGATCGTCGGCTCGCACCAGGATCCGTCCGGGCCGCCTGTCACCGTCAACAGACATCACCCGCTGGGTGACCTCCATTCACACCCGATGGCCGGACCCATCAACCGCCATGATCCCGGCTCAGCCGGACGGAAAGGCCCCGCGTTTGCGGGGCCTTTCTACTTCCTCACCAAGAGCGCGACGACCCGCCCGGACCGCCACCACGAGCAGCGCTACTCACTGATGTAGGTCTGACAACGGCGCCGTCCGGACTGCCAGCGTGCCAAACGTGTGTCTGAGGTCGTACGGGATGATCGGGTCGGGCTTCGCGCGCAGGTGACCGAGGCCGGCGCGCCCCAGGGCGGAGTAGAACTCGTCGCGCACCCGGTCGCCGGACAGCCGCCCGCCGGTCTCCGTGCAGAAAACGAGGTCCCCGGGGCCCGTGAAGTGAGCGCGGCGCGACACCTCGTCGAGGGCGATGAGCGCCTGGTCCGAGAGCGGGACGCTGCGGACCCGCTTGCCCTTGGTGGTGCCCTCGGCACCGAGCACGTAGTTGCGGCTCACGTGCAAGATCCGGTTCGCGAAGTCGACGCTCCCCCATCGCAGCGCTGTGAGCTCACCGGGGCAGCGGAGGCCGGTGAAGGCCGCGACGGTGAAAAGAGCGCCCATCGTGCCCGCGGCGTGGCGGGCGATCGAAGCGACCTGTTCGGGCTCGAGAACGTTGAACTCGCCCGTCGTCGTCAAGTTCACCTTCTCGGCCGTCTCCGCGACGTTCACCGCGACCCACCCCTTGCGTCGTGCGCGCGTCAGCACACCGTGCAGAATCACGAGCACCTTCTGTGCGGTGCGCCGCGACACGTGGGCGAGCAGGGCCTCCCGAAGCTCGTCGACGTCCTGGGTCGTGATCGCGTCGACCGGGGTGTCCGCGCCGAGGGCGGGCAGCAGCCGTGCGCGCGCAGTGTTTCGGTAGTCCCGCACGGTGGAGCGGGCGCGCTGCTTGTCGTCCTGTACGTAACGCAGCCACTCGTCGACGGCCCGGCCGAAGGTGACGACCTCCCGCTCGGGCTTCACCGCGAGCGTCTCGTCGTCGCCGGCAAGGATCGCCGTGAGCCGTGCCTGCGCCTGCCCTGGCGTAAGGTACCCCTGAGGGGGTTTGGATCGCTTCGTCCAGAGTCGGCCGAGCGCGCGTTGCGGCTCCCTGCCGTCGGGGAGCTTGAGCTTCGCGTACAGGACGGGGCCGCCCTTACGGTCGATGACGCGGATGTGCCCAGTCGCTCGCGCGGCCATCACGCCGCCGCCTGCCGGACCGCGTCGACAAGCGCGCGCATGTACGTTCGCGCAGCCTTCTGCCACGCCTCCGGCGGCTTCACGGACGTGCAGGGCAGCGAAGACGAGGTCGCGGTCGGCGCGGTACGCGCCACTCGCCACAGGAATTGCCAGACCGCTCGAAAACGCTGCCGGTCCCGGATGAGCGGCGAGCGATCAGACCGCCCCGGCAGCATCGAGCCGTCCAGACAACGTTCCGGCGCCTCCGCGACGCCCATTCGCGAATGGCGGATGCCTGTCCGGTGGACTCGCGTCACGACCACGACGAAGCATCATCACACGCGTCGAGCCTACGTGCCGCTGAGATGCCGAACGAAGAAGTGGAGACAGCGGAATCATAATCCGCGTGTCGGGGGTTCGAGTCCCTCCTCCGGCATCCCGCTACACAGCGAATTCCTAGCACCGAGGCGGTTTCTCAGCCTCGTCGCGTCGGACCGGGTGACCGCTACGGACCGCCAGGAACCGCTAGCTGCTTGGCAATTCTGTCCAACGGCCTGTCCAACGAGATCCGTGCCAACGACGCAAGCACTCTGCCTTCGCTCCCGCCCCGGCGTGGACTGGCGCCGCAGTTCCCCGACCTCAGTGACCTGCCGCCCAACACCCGGCATAGGTTTCTCGACTGCGAGCTCGCCTGCTTCGACGCGACCGGACACCCCGACTTCGCTCGGCTGCGAACCCGGCTCACGCGCGGCCACACCCATGCGCCACTGGCCGCTCGCAACACCCCGGCGAACGCTGATCGTCTTCGACGTGCTGCACCTCGAGGGCACGGCGTCCGGCGCCTGCCCTACCGCCGGCGCCGCGAGCTGCTCGACGAGCTCGCGCTTGAGTCCGGGCACTGGAAGACGCCGCCCGCCTACGCTGCCGGGCGCGACGATGTCGCCGCCGTCACCCGCGCGCACGGCCTCGAAGGTGTCGTCGCCAAGCGCTACTGGGCGCCCTACATGGAAGGCCGCCGAGCCCCAGGCGCCTAGCGAAAACTCAAACACCGCCACGTCGAAACGCTGATCGTCACCGCCTGGGAACCCGGCGCCGGGCGCGGCGATGAGCTGCTCGTCTCCGCCCCGATCCCAAGAGCGGACAGCTGCGCAACGCCGGCCGCGTTCCATTGCGTCTGAGTCCGGGGCAGCGCGCGACGGTGCGCGAGTCGCTGGCGGCGATCGAACGCCCGCGACGCGCCCGCGAGCGCGTCCGGCTTCTGGAGCCCCTCCTCGCCGTCGACATCGCCCACCACGGCCGCCGCGACAGCGTAATCCGCGACCCGATCCTCAAGACCTTCCGGCCCGCGCCCTGAGGGAGTCGCCCCCGACGACCGAAAGCGCCCTCCGCCCGGGCGAGTCTGTGCGAACATGCGTTCGTGTCGATCAAGGGGAGTCCGTACCGGTGGTTCCGAGCCGCGCTCGAGCGCGGCGACCTGCGCAGCGTGCGCATCGCCGCCATCGAACTCGCCCACATCAACCTCGCCGACGCCACCGCGATCCTCGCGCTCATGGCCGCAAGCGCTGACCCCGCCTACGAGCCCGCCGCCGTACGCTGGATCGCCCGCCTAGCCACCGAACGGCCACAAATGAACCTCGAAGACCTCGCCGTCGCCACCGCGACGCTCGTCGCCCTGCCCGCGGCCACAGCCGCCCGCGAGCAACTGGCCACCCTCTGCGCCCACTACGGCATGCCCCGGATCACCGGCCTCACCAGCAACCCATAGCGCCTCGGGGCCAACTCCGGACCCCGAGCGCCTGGACGTCTTAGGTGAAGGAAGTGGATCGCCACGGCGCTCTCGACGACTCTCGCGGAGTACCGAGCGGTCCGTGCCATCGTTGTCCGCTGCCGGCTCGATTAGCCTCAGCAGAGAGTCTCGCGTCTGCCAGGTGTCGTGACCGCCTCGAAGTCGTCGACGGCTTGGCCGCGCTCCCGGGCGCGCGTGACTCGGGCGTCGATGGAAACAGCGTGCTCGCCTGCGCCTGTCGACGGGATCGAATACGGCCGCACCTCGGCGGTCGAGGAAGCAAAGCTACGTTCTTCCTGGAAACGCAGGCAGGGCGGTGGTGCCCCGCCGCTGGTACTCGTCGCGGACGATCCGGAACAGGCCGGCTACGTCCGGGTCCTGGGTCCGGAAGGCGGTGGCCCGATGCGGCGCATCCGCAGCGAATCGCTGCTCGGCCTGGTCGAGCGCACGCTGTCGGTCAAGCGCCTCCAGGCTGGCCGGCTGCTGGCCGAGCCGGGACTCGGGTCAGAGCCAGGCCACGCGAATCACAGTGGCGCCTCGCGACGCTGCAGCACGAGCTTTGCGCTGGCTGCGCCAGCAGATCTTCAAGCGGTGTGGTCGCGCGCTGTACCGCCTCGTAGGATCCAGCCATGGCTGGGGCGAGGTTCGTCCGCGCAGACCTCCATGTCCATACCTATCAGGACACGGAAGCGGCGCCGGCGCCCGACCTCGACGCCTATATCGACGCCGCGATCGGGTGCGGCCTTGGAGTGCTCGCGATCACGGACCACAACACCGCCCAGTTCGCCAGGGCCGCCCTGAAGGCGGCCGATGGCAAGCCGCTCGTCGTCCTACCGGGGATCGAGATCTCCACGTACGACGGCCACCTCCTCGCGATCTTCTCGCGTGACGCGCTAGTCGAGCTCGACGCGCTCGCCAATCCGATGAACCTCAGGCTGAAGGCGCTGAGCCAAACCGAGCAGCGCTCAACGCGCTCAATGCTTGACCTCGTGCAGGAGGTGCATGACCGCGGCGGGCTTGCGATCCCGGCGCACGTAGACGCCTCCGAGGGCATCCAGGAGAACTTGCGGCCCGAGCAGCTGGCGGAGCTGCTTTCAAGCCCGGCGCTCGCCGGTATCGAGTTCCAGTCGAGTGACCGACTGAAGACGTGGTTCACCGATGCCGACGACAACCCGCACCGACTCGCCGCTTGGAAGGCGCGTCAATCTGTATCGGCGCTCAAGGAGCGCGGCCTCGCGCGGCTCATGTCCTCAGATGCGCACACCGCTGCGACCGTCGGCCAGGACCGGGCTCGGCGCACGCTGACGCGGCTGCGTCTCGACGACCCGAACTTCGGCGCGGTCCGCAACGCCATCGTCTACAACCCGAAGGCCCGCTGCAAGGCGGAAGCGACTCTGCCAGTCACCTACCCATCCATCATCTACGCGGAGTTCACGGGCGGCTTCTTGGATGGCGTCCGGATGCGATTCTCGCCCAACCTCAACTGCCTCATCGGCGGCCGGGGTTCAGGCAAGTCGACTGCGCTGCTCGCGATCCGCGCAGCGCTCGGCGCAAAGCTCAGTCCCAATGAGGATCCGGACGAGCAGGAGCGCATGCCTGACGAGACAGCTGTCAGGTTCATCGACAACACCGGCAGCGAACGCACTGCCGTCAGGTGCCGCGGCGAGGCCCCGGTCGACGCGGACAGCGGCTCCCAGATCCGTCTTCGACTGGCGGACCTCGGTCAGGACGAGTCTGGCCGGCTTGCGCGCGGTTACCAGGACAACCCGGAAGTTGTCCTCGAGTTCCTAGCCCGGAACGTGCAGTAGGCGCGCGAAGGTGACGGGCGGGCCGTGTCTGGGTGTGAATGGTGATGGTGAGGCCGCGTTCAGGGTCGTGGCGGCGGTGTTGGGCGCTTCCGCGGAAGCGTCGTGGGCTGCGCGGGCTCGTCTGCGGGCAGCGGTGATCGCGGCCGTGGCCGGGAGTGCTGGTTGATCGTGTGGTCGGCTGCTGGGTGCGGTCAGCCGGCGGCGGGGAGCGTTTTGAGCTTGTGGAACGCGGCGAGCAGCTCGGCGGCCCATGGCCAGTCGTGTTGGAGGCGGAGCTTGCCGCGTCGTCCGTGGAACGCGAGCCGTCCGGCGACGTGCAGCAGTCGGTAGCGCAGCCGTTTGGGCTCGGCTTTGGCGAGCTCGCCGTCGAGCAGCAGCGCTTGGGTCCAGACGAGCAGGTCGTGCGCGAGCATGACGATCTCCAGCCACGCCTCGTTGAGCGCGAACGCCTTGAACGGGAACTTCGCCAGGCCGGTGTCCTTGTCGTCACGGATGCGGTCCTCGACATGGGCGTGCTGGCGGTGGCGGCACTCGATGGTCGCGACGTTCTCGTCGGGCTGGTCGGTGAGGATCGCCTGGAAGCGGTAGCCGTCGTGGTCGGTGAAGCTCAGCTGCGCGCCGGGATGCGGGCGCTCACGCCGAACGATCACTCGCGAGCCCTGCGGCCAGGAGCCCAGCTCAACGCTGTCGGTGATCTCCGCGACCTCGCCGTTCTCGCGCTCCGAGCCGTCCTGCGCGAGCGCCGCAACCCAGGCATCCGCGGGGATCTGGAGGATCGCTTCGCGGACCGGCTCGGTCAGCTCGTAGCCGACCGAGAAGCGCAGGTCCGCCTCGCGGCAGTAGTCGACCAGGCCGTGCGTGGCGCCGGCGGAATCGGCGCGCACGAGGATCTCGATCTGCTCGATCTGCTCGGTGGGGATCTGCTCGAGCGCGCGGTCGAGCACCGTGATGTGGTCGGCGGCGGTGTTCGCGCCGGCGTTCCCCGGCCGCAGCAGACCCGCGAGCGCCTCGCGCGTCTCGTCGGCGTAGGCCTGCAGCGGGTGAAACCCGTAGCCGCCCTTGTAGTTCCCGGCCGCCTGCTCCTTCTCCGAAGGCGCGCTGATCAGCGTCGCGTCGACGTCGATCGTCAACCGCTCGGGCGCGCCGTGCAGCTCCCAGAAGCGCTCGCGCGCCCGCGCGTGAGCGGCACGCAGCGCGTCCAGCAGCGCCGGGTCGGCGGCGATCCGGTCGATCACCCGGAACGCGGTCGAATCCGACGCGACCGGCCCGAACAGCGCCTCCTGGTCACGCACCGCCCCGAGGTCGGACACGCACTCGCCGCCGTCGGCGAGCATCACCGCCAGATCGCGGATCACCCGCCCCGGGTCATGTCCGCGACGGCGCTGCTTGATCGCGGCCAAGCGCAGCGACAGCGCCTTCGTCAGCCCCAGCTTGTCGGCTGCCTGCGCCAGCAACGCGCTGCCTGCGTGCGACACCAACCCGGCTCCGTCCGCCGTGACTTCTACGGTTACCGGGCGTTCATCGCGCATCACCTTCAAGGTGAACCTCCAAGCTCGGGATCAAGGACCTTCAGCAAGCCCAAGGATCCCTGCTCAGCCGGACGTTTCCGCGCCCCCGCCTAGCGGGGGCGCGGCCATTATGCGACCGCTACTGCACGCTCGGGGCTAGACGGCTTCGTCGTCCGGCACGAACATGACGAGCAAGAAGAGGAGCTTCTTGGCTTGCTCGACGACAACGCGAGCGAGGTCCTCCGAACGAAGGGCGCCGTGGCGCAGATCAAGAAGCTCGAGGAGGATGAGGCGCGGCTCGACACGAGCCTTAAGGCGGCCGAGACGGGGAAGGTTGAGCAGATCGCCGAGTGGGCTCGCGAGCTAGCGGCGCAACGCCCGTTCCTCCAGCACCTGCAGGAGGCACTGCGCGAGGCAATCCAGTTAGGTGACGGCGTCGAGCCAATCGACCTCAACAAGGCTGCCGAGGACTTCAGTGTCGATCTGACGCAGAAGCGCGCTCCGCAATTTGTTGAGGGCGAACAGGGGCTGCGCGCCGGACTCGCTGCCCTAGAGAGCAAGCGGACGTCGCTGCGCTCTGAGGCCAGCGCATCGCTAAGCGCCGCGGCGAAGGTGGCGGAGGACGCACTCGCCCGCTGGCGGGCCGATCAGGACGAGCTCGACGGACGGCTGCGGGCGAAGCAGGCGGAGATTGAGGCGCAGGGCCTCAAAGTTCAGGCCGGCGCGGTGAGCCAGATAGCAACCCGGCTCAACTCGGTCCGTCACAGCCTCGTCGCGCTGCGAAAGAGGCAGGCGGATCATCAGGCGGCAGTCCGCTCTCGCGCCACGCTGGTGCGTAAGCTGCACGCGAACCGCGAGGCGCTCTACCAGCGCCGCCGCGCGACGCTCAAAAGAATCGCCTGGCAGGCCAACGCCTACTCAGATGGGCTCGAGATTCATGTCCACTTCGAGCACGGGGGAATGAGTGCGCCGTGGGTAAGCTGGCTTACCTCGACATTCCGATTCCGGAGTCCTCGCGTGCAGCGGCTCGCCGAGAAAATCGCGCCTCGAGAGTTCGCGGAAAAGCTGAAGGACGACCTGCCGGCACTACTTGAGCTGAAGGACGAGGGAGGCGAAGCGTTTTTCACTGAGGAGGCGCTCCGGGAGGCGCGCGGCTGGCAGACTATCTTCCAGCTGGAGACCTTGCGGCTTGAGGATCGTCCGCGGATAACGATCAAGGAGTCGGGAGCGGCGCAGGTCAAGGCGTTCGACCACCTGTCCGCTGGGCAGCAACGGTCGGTGCTGCTGAGTCTCCTGCTTTGCGCCCAGCGCGACGAGCCGCTTGTGCTCGACTCGAGGTGATCCTCGGGCGTGCGCAGTACATCGCAACAGCAGTCGTTCGGCACCTTGAGGGCGCAAAGGAGCGACGGCAGGTCGTCATCGCCACCCACAGCCCGAACTTGACGGTGCTGGGCGACGCCGAACTGGTGATCCCGATGCGAGTAGACCATGGTAAGGGGAGGCCCCACGACGACGGCGCGGTCGATCGGCCGGCGACCCGCGATCGGGTATGCGAGTTGCTCGAGGGGGGCGTCGAGGCTTACCGCAAGCGCGGTGAGCGCTACGGGCTACGACTCGTCGGCTGAGCGAGCGTCCGTGGCTCGAGCCGGTCAAATGAGCTCAGTCCAAGCCGCGCGCGCGGGAGAGGCCGCGCTCAGATGCACCTCGGCCATCGGGCGATGGGCGGATGCTCTGTTGCACCCACGAAACCGAGAGCGCTCGACTCGAGTTTGGGCTTCTGCTTTCCGCGACAGCGGACGCGTGGCGGGCTACCAGTTGCGTCGGCGTCGAACGGAACCCTCGGTCCCGATGCCGCGGCATCTGCGCCGAAAGACGGTCAAGCGTCGGTAGTCCTGGACCACGAGCGACCTTGCCGCCGTCTCGCCGCGTAGGGTTTGCGAATGGAGCGGCAGCCCAATCGGATCATCCACGGCGACAACCTTGAGGTCCTTCAGACGCTCGCTGACGAGTCCTTTCAGATGATCTACGTCGACCCGCCGTTCAACACGGGAAAGACCCAGACGCGGCGAACGCTGCAGACGGAGGCCGATGTCGCGGGCGACAGGGTCGGCTTCGGAGGCAGGCGCTACGCTACGCGACTGCTCGCGGAGTCCTCGTATGTGGACGAGTTCGCCGACTACCTCGCGTTCCTTGAGCCACGCATCGTGGAGGGCCGCAGAGTACTCACACAGAGCGGCACCTTCTACTTTCACATCGACTATCGGGAAGCCCACTACTGCAAGCTGCTGCTGGACGAGATCTTCGGCCGAGAGAACTTCCTCAATGAGCTGATTTGGGCTTATGACTACGGAGCGCGAAGCAAGAAGCGATGGCCTGCTAAGCACGACACCATCCTCGTGTACGCCAAGGACATTGAGCGCTACCACTTCGATTCCGCCGAGGTGGACCGAGAGCCGTACATGGCACCGGGATTGGTGACGCCAGAGAAGGCCGCGCGCGGGAAGCTGCCAACTGATGTTTGGTGGCACACGATCGTGCCAACGAAAAGCCGGGAGAAGACGGGCTATCCAACCCAAAAACCAGAAGGCATTGTCCGCCGGATGGTCGTCGCGTCAACGCGCCCTGGTGACCTCTGCCTGGATTTCTTCGCCGGGAGCGGCACGCTCGGCGCAGTCGCAGCGAAGTGCGGGAGAGGCTATGTGTTGATCGACGAGAGTCCCGAGGCAATCGAGGTCGCAACGCGACGGCTCGCGGCGATCGAGGCAGCTTCCGCTCCGGTTCATCACACCGACTCGCGTCCACAAGAGGCGGTCGGCGCGCTTTTCTAGGACTCGATGGCGATGAGCGCCTGGACGAACTCTTCGTAGACGTGCCGGAAGCTCGAGAACGCGTCGCTACCCGTACGAGAAGGTAGAAACCACTTGGTGTCGCTCATCGCGTGCTGCACCGTGACGTGACCGTCATCCATGAGGCCGCCGAGCGCCCCGGCAGGAATGAGCCAGTAGACGAGTCCGTGGGGCCGACCCGAGATGCAGACGAGGTAGTCGTACTTCGTCGTGTTCTGCTCGCGCGGATCCCTCACCTGCTGAAAGCGAGGCGGGTCCTCCGTCGAGAATTTGACTTCGCGCCGGACATCTCCGATCCGCACGTCGTAAGCGACGGATTCGGCTTTCCCGGCCATGAGGGCAGTGTCGCGGGCGATCTGCGTCAGAAGCATTTCGCCCAACTTCCCCCTCGTTCGCGGCGCGAGCATCAGCACGAAGCTGAGCGGCGAGTCGGGAGGCCACTCGGCAACCTGCTTCAGACTGGATTTCAAGTCCCCGAGGGCGCGAACCTCCCCTTCCGAAAACCCGTACTCCGGATCTTCCATACCCGCAGGTTCGCCAACCGCACGGGTTAGCCTGCTCGCCTTCGAGGATGGCGAGCGGTCGAGTGCGCGTTCGATCAGGGACTACGCACATCGCCACCGAACGGTGCCGCGACCCTGCCGAATCGTTATCGCCCACGCCCATCTCGCGACGCACCAGCAGCCACCGCTTGATGGCCCCGCGCTTGGGTAGCTGTCCCCAGCCGCAAAGTAGACGTCAAGCTGCCGGTTCGCGTACGGCTGCCCGTTGGATCGCCCGGTAGACCGTCGAGCGCGCCACCGAGAACAGCTCGGCGAGTTCGGCGCTGGTGTACGTGCCGGCGCGGTGCAGCTCGACGAGGTGGGCTTCCTGCGCCGAGGTGAGCTTGGGTTGCTTGCCGCGCAGGCGGCCCTTGGCCTCGGCTGCCGGCACTCGCTGCGTGCGGCCGAGGGCGCTCGGCCGCGGGGTGGACACGCGGATAGCCCTCGAGCGCGGCGGCGGCCTCGTCGCCGACGCCGTGACCGCGGCCACGGGAAACTCCCCCTGGTGGCCGTGTAATTCCCCACCCGTCCGGTTCGGGTTAGACGGTGCGGTGCTCTTGCACCGTCGGTCGCGAGGACGCCCATGAAGAGCGGAAGGACGCAGGTGGAGATCATCGCCCTGTATGAGGAGTTGGGCAGTTATCGCGCGGTCGGGGCGCTGATGGGCTGCGATCACAAGACGGTCAAGCGCTATGTCGAGGCGGCCGGCGAGGCGGGTCAGCTGGCGCCGGTGCTGACGCGATCGCGGGTGACCGATGAGCTCCGCGGGGTTGATCGCGGAGCGAGTCGAGCAGACGCACGGGCGGGTGACGGCGCGGCGGTTGATGCGGCTGGTCCGCGCGGCGGGCTATGCGGGCTCGGAGCGCTCGCTGCGGCGCGCGGTCGCCGAGGCGAAGGAGGCGTGGCGGGCCAAGCAGGCGCTGGAGGGCCGCGTCTACCGGCCGTGGGTGTCTGAGCCTGGGGAGTGGATGCTGTGTGATTGGGGGGCGGCGGGGACGGTCCCGACGCCGGCGGGACCGCGCAAGCTGTCGTTCTTCTCGAGCGGTGCTGGGCTGGTCGCGCTTTCGGACGGTCAGCTTTCTCGTGCAGCGAGCGCTTCGGCGCGCTCGCGGTCGGCCTAGCGCACAGCTTAGAGCAGGTCGGCGGCGTCCCGGGACGGGTGCTGTTCGACAACCCCAAGACGGTCGCGACCGGTCATCGTCGCCGGGGTCGGCGGTGCTCAATCCCGACCTGGTGCGCTTGGCGGCGCACTATCGCTTCTCGCCGCGCACGACCGAGCGCCAGGACCCGGAATCCAAGGGCAAGATCGAGGCGTATGGTCCGGTTCACGAAGTCCGACCTGATCCCCTATGAGGGCTTCGGCTCGCTCGATGACGCCAACCAGGCGGGCGCCGCGTGGTGTCAGGAGGTCAACGCCGAGGTCCACTACGAGACGCGGGCGCGCCCGGTCGGAGCGCTTGGAGGTCGAGCGGCCGCTGTTTCGCGCGCTGCCGGCGGCACGACCAGCGGTCGCGTGCGGCGAGGAGCGCAAGGTCGACCGGCTCGCGACGGTCCGGTTCGTCTCGGCGCGCTACTCGGTCCCGCACCGCCTCGTCGGCGAGATCGTCCAGGTGCCAGGCCTCCGATCGCGCCGTCGTGATCATGCACCGCGGGCGTTCCGGTCGCTGAGCACGCGCTGCTGGCGCCCGGGGAGGCGTCGATCGTCGACGCGCACTACCCGACACCGGCGCCGACCGGCGTCCGCGCGCTGCGGCCGCGCACGAGCTCGGAGCACGCGTTCCTGGCGCTGGGCGCCGAGGCGGAGGACTACCTGCGGGCTGCTGCGGCGGCCGGCGCCGCCAGGTTGCACGAGCGCCTGGACGAGGCGCTCGGCCTCGCGCGCACGCGCGGCCGCGATCAGGCGCTGGCGGCGCTCGATCGCGCGACGCCGGTTCGGGCGCTTCGCGCATGGCGACCTCGCGCTCGATCGCCGACGGGCTCACAGGACGACGCCGCCCACGGCCGTCGCCGACGCCGAGCCGCTTCACGCTCGAGGGGCTGCCGACGGTCGCGGTCCGCTCGCTGGATGACTACCGCCGCACGCGGCGATGACCCAGCCTTGGATCCCGGAGCTCGAGGCCGGCCTGCGCCGGCTGCGGCTGCGCGGGATGCGCGAGCTCGCGCCCGAGCTGCTGCAGACCGCCAAGACCCAGCGCTGGCCGCCGCACGAGCTGCTCGCCACCTTGGTCCGCGAGGAGATCGCCTCGCGCGACGCCTCCAACGAACGCGCCCGCCTGAAGGCCGCCGGCTTCCCCGCCCCCAAGACGCTCGACGGCTTCGACCTCAAGGCGTCAGCTAGCTGCCGCTAGGCCGACGTTTGAGTTCCTCGCCTCGCTGGAATGGCTGCGAGCGCAACGACAACCTCTGCCTGGCCGGGCCGGCCGGCGTCGGCAAGAGCCACCTCGCCCAAGCGCTCGGGGCGCGCCGCGATCACCGCCGGCCACAAGGTCCGCTTCTTTCAGGCCGACCAGCTGATCGAGGCGCTCTACCGCGGCCTCGCCGACAACACCGTCGGCAAGCTGATCGAGCGGCCTGCTGCGCCACGACTTCGTGGTCATCGATGACCTTGGCTTCACCGCCCTGGACCGCGTCGCCGCCGATCACCTGTTCCGCTTCATCGCCGCCGCCTACGAACAGCGCTCGATCGCGATCACCACCAACGTCGACTTCGAGCGCTGGACCCAGTTCCTCCCCGACGCCGCGACCGCGACCGCGATCCTCGACCGCTTCCTGCACCACTGCCACGTGATCGCGCTTGACGGCGAGAGCTTCCGACTACGCGAAGCTCGCCACGTCATCACACCCGCCTGAACGCCGCGAATCGGGCGACGATCACCCACGGCACCCCGTCGCAGGGCCGCAGAACGCCTCCCAGCGGCCTAGTTCCCCGACAACCGCCACCGCGACCCCCAAGGGACTCCGCCGGCGCGCACCGGCCTCCACTCCGCTCGCCCTACGGGCTTCGCTCCGCGGGAGGCCACACAAAGCAGAGGTAGAGCTAAGAGCTATCTAAAAGAGAGGAGAATTAACTGAAAATAGTGGGGATATGATATAAACCGCCGCGAATCGATCGGGTGCCGGGGCTGCTGTGATCCTGTGGCGAGTCAGCGGCCGGTGGCGCAAGTCGCCCAGGCGACGGGTCCGCCCGCGTTGGAACCGGTCATCTGCACGATCGTGCTCTTGAGCGAACTCGTGGGGAAGATCATCTTCAGCCAGGTGAAGCCGGCGGAGGTGATGCCCGGGCCGCTCGAGCCGCCCATGGCGCCATGCACGAAGAAGCTGGCCGGGCAGGCCGTGTCGGCGAAGCGGGGGTCGTCGCTGCGCGCACCCTCGGCGTCGACGTGCGGGCCTCCGATCGGCTTGGCGCAGACCGCCTGGACGGTGAGCTCCCACGGCAGGCTGGGGGGCAGGCCGGCGGCTCCCGGGATCATGCGCGCCGTGGCGCGGCCGATCGTCATCGGCGAGTCGGTGCGCACCATCTGCAAGCCGATCCGGTTGAACACGAAGACCGTGCCGTTGGTGCTCAGCGCGGCGCCGGCGCTGTAGGCGACCGTCCCGCTCGGGCAGCGCGGGGAGGCGGCCGCGCGGAAGCCCGTCAAGGACGAGCTCGCGACCGTCGTGCTTGGATACGAGACCACGTGATCGTCGTCCTCGAGCACGTCCTCATCGGCGCAGATCGCAAAGCCGGTGAGCTTCCACTCGAAATCCGTGAATCCCCACTCCCTCTCGGCATGGACGCGGAACTTGTCACGCGCCACCACCCGGTACTCGGTCAGGTGCACCTTGTCCCGAAAGCCATCGTCGATCTCCATCCCACCCCCGAGCGCCAGCTTGCCGTCGGGGCACTCGACGGTCACGCTCTTGCCCGCGAAGTTGTCTCGCTCCGACGTCTTGGGGACCCGCTCGAGCCCGGCGATCGCCAGCGCGCGCTCCGGCGCGGCCGCCTGCAGCCCGGCGATCGCCGCCAACGCCGTCAGCGCGACAAGCGCCAAACGGCGCAACCGCCGAGGCGACATAGCAGGCCGCCCGTCTCGAAGTGCTCGTTCAGATGTCCTCATGAGCGTGCTCGCTCCTCTCGGTTCGCCACCCCGAGCCGGGCGCGCGGGGTACCGGTGAGACTCACGGAAGCCTGGTTCTATTCCCTTGCACCGGAGCACGGACGAACCGCGCCGATCGTCGCCCACCGCCGAGGCCGGAAGGCGCCTCGGGGTCACTGGTGGCTCGCCGCGACGGTCTGGTGCCAGCGGGCAGCTCGCTCGGCGTCGTGCGTGTGACGCCGAAGGCCACGCCTTCAAGCATCCCGCCGTCTGCCGCAGGCGGATCCGCGACGCGGCCTCGGTGGTTGCCCGGGGCAACGGGATCCAGGCGCAGCGGTCAACCGGTCGCGGTCGGGGAGTGCTCGGTTTCGGTACGTCGCGTCATGGCGCTGCCGAGCGCCAGCACGAGGGCGAGGTAGAGCAGGTTCTGGGAGATTTTTGCGGCCCAGGTGGTGTTCTGGGGCAGCGGAGCCAGGAATCCGATCAGGGTTCGGGCTAGCAGGCCGCCGAAGGTGAGCGTCGCGATGCGCGAGCGGTCCCACCCGGGCGACCGGGACCAGCGGAGGACCAATGACCCGCCCAGCGCGAGCACGGTCAGGTCGATTGCCACTCCGAGCCAGGACAACGGCACGAGGTCAAACGCCGCGATCAGCACGAGTCCTACGGCTGCGCACACCCAGGGCTGCGGCGCGCTCTGGATATGGGCGCGGCGCACTGGACGTCCCAGAGGCGTCAGCGCGAGCGCCACGAGCCCGGTCACGACCGCGGCTGACACCGCGTAGTGCAGGGCGTCGACCTTCACGTCGTAGCTGCTGACCTGGTCGTGGTGGACCGCCGCTGCGACCAGCAGCATGAGCGTCGCCGTGACCGCCAGTCCGATCTTGCCTAGCCACGGTCCGCGTGTCTGCGACAACGACTCGACCGTGGCCAGCGGCGCCGCGATGCTCATTAGCGCGTGACCACCGACCCACGTGACGACGGCGGAGATGCCGATGCTCCCCACCGGCGCCGCAGAGACGATCTGCTCCCAGTCATCGATGTCGGGCCGGTGCACGGTGAACAGCGACACGTCGACCAGCGTCGGCATGGCGACACCAAAGGCGGTGGCGAGCAATAGTCGGCCCGGCCAGCCGCGGCCGGTACGGACGGCGATCTCGCGGATCAGCAGGGCGGCGCCACCGTACAGCGGCGCGAGAAACACCACCACGGCGACGAGCCCGAACACACCGCCGATGTCACCCAGATAAGCCTGCAACAGTTCCGCGGTGACGGGGGCCAGCGCCGCCACTCCGAGCACCGGGCCGAGGCGGCCCAGGCGCAGCCAAGCCAGCCCGCCGCGACGCGCGGTCGCCGGCTCGTCGTGCTGTCTCGTGCAGTCCACACCGGCCAGCCAATCAGCCGGTACCGCTGATCTCATCGGCCGTTGGTATCGCGTCGCGCGACCAAAGTCGTAGGCCGCGAGATTCTGGTGGTCAGGAGCGGGGGTACCGAGCCTGTCTGCACAAGACGGCGCTCGAGGCCATCATGGCCCCAGGCGCGCTGATGATAGCCATCACTGCGCTGGTGGCCGAGCCCGCGCCGGCCGACTGAAGACGCCCACTACGCCATCGAGAGGCCGTTCGCCCGCTATGACGGCGACCGCTTGGCGGCCCTCGTCGCGAGATCGCCTGATCACGGCGACCGGCGGGTCTTCTGACCTCTCATGTCGGATGATCCTCCAGCCCGGGGTGAGCGGGTGTCGCAAAAAAGGGAGCCCTCCCGACCGGGCATGCCGTAATCGGATCCCGCTGCGGCGCCGGCCAGGACCTCGAGCGTTGATTCCGGCGGGGACGACTCGACCCTGAGCGTTCGCGGGGTCAGCTTCGTGCGGCGTGCGTCATGACGCCCAGAGCGAAGCCGTCGTGGGGCTTTGCTCCGAGGGTTTGGATGGCGGTGGCGTCGACGCGCTCATCGTTGGCGAGCCACTGAAGTCCGCGTCGGGCGCCGCGGGCGCTGGCATCTTCGGAACTCGGGTCGGTGATTGATCGCGCCACCGCGAACCACGTTGTCGCACACGATCAGCGCGCCCGGGCGCAGAAGGGGAAGAACAAGCTCGAGCTGTTCGTCCAGCGTGGCCTTGTCGGCGTCCAAGAACGCGAAATCGAACGGGCCCTGAAGGCCGCGCAGAATGGTAAGCGCCGGTCCGACAAGCACGTCGACGATGTCGCCGACGCCTGCGTGCGCGAGGTTCTGCCGGGCCACCGCGGCGTACGTCGGGTCGATCTCGAGCGTGAGCAGCTTGCCGTCCACTGCGACCGTCGCCCGCTTGGCTATCGGCACGCTCGCTTACAACCCGGTTGCGGCACTCTCGGCGACCGCCGAAGGCGATGATCAGAGTGTCGTCCATGGGAGGACGCGTCGATAAAGTCAAGGGCACGAGCCGTCCGCTCGGACGCGCCGAGTAGAGCTCAGGCACATAGGGCGAGCGGACTCGGATCGGCATCCGGGCCGCCCGCCTGGTGCTCTGGCCGGGCGCCTTTTCGTTTGGGACACGCACGCCAGAAGTGTCTCGCTCCGGTTCGGTCGATGCGTCCGTTCGCCCGCGCGGCCGTCTTTGGGGCAGGCGTTTCGCGGCCGCGTCCGGCCACGGAGCGAACACCCAGGCAAGGAGGAAGACAGTGGCCAGCGTTCCCTCGATGCACTCGCACAGCTCCACCTACGCTCTCGTCGCGGACCTTCCGCTCCAACTGGAGTCGTATGAGCTCGATGGCCTGGAGCGGCCCTGGTCGCCCGGTTTCACGCGACTCTCGACCGTCGTCAAGCTTCGAGGTGGGGGCGTCGAAGGGCTCGGCGAGGACGTCACCTACACCCCCGAGGATCATCTTGTGTTCCAGTCCCGGGGCTTGGACTTGCCGCTCGCAGGCTCGTACACGCTCGCTGGCTTCGCCGCGCTGCTCGACGAGCTCGAGCTCTTTCCTGTTGCGGCGCAGCGCAATGACTCGCAAGCGCATCGCCGTTGGGCGTTCGAAAGCGCAGCGCTCGACCTGGCGTTGCGCCAGGCGGGCCTCTCGCTGGCTGCCGCGCTCGAGCGCGAGCCGGCCCCGGTGAGATTTGTGGTTTCGTTTCGCCTGCCCGAGCCGCCGAGCCTGGAGCCGGTCCTGGGGCGGCTTGCGCTCTATCCCGGCCTGCGCTTCAAGCTCGATGCGACCGCCGCCTGGGATGAACGGTTGATCGCCGAACTGCGTGCGACCGGCTCGGTTGTGTGCGTCGACTTCAAGGGGTACTACGAGGGGACCCCGGTCGACTCCGCCGCGGACGCCCGGCTGTACGAGCGGGTAGCCGCCGGGCTTCCCGAGGTCTGGCTGGAGGACCCTGCCCGGACGCCGGAGACGGAGGCCTTCATCGCCGCGCACGCGGACCGCGTTACGTGGGACGCACCGATCGGCTGCGTGGCGGACGTCGCCTCCTTGCCGGTGCGACCGAAGATGGTGAATGTCAAGCCGTCGCGGTTCGGGGCCCTGCGCGGCGTCCTCGAGGCCTACGACTACCTCGCCGCCAACGCGATCGAGGTCTACGGCGGCGGCCAGTTCGAACTGGGCCCGGGTCGCGGACAGATCCAGTATCTCGCCGCCCTGTTCCACCCGAACGCCCCGAACGATGTGGCGCCAGGTGGCTTCCATGAGGTCAGGGCGGGCCTTCCGGCCAGCCCCCTCGCGCCGCGGCAGTCGAAGGTTGGCTTTCGCTGGGGCTAGGTCGACAGACTGCGTCCTATTCAACCGAACGCCGTCTGTTAGTCGAGTCCCGCCACGAGCTCGGTTGAGTCGAGTACAAGAGGAGACGACATGAGCAGTCAGGCGCTGAACATCCCGCCCGCGACCCGAGGAGCGGTCGACCAGATCACGATCGAGTTCCTGTTTCTTGACCTCACGACCTGCACGCGCTGCGTCGGCACCGACCAGAGCCTCGAGATCGCCCTGGGCATAGTCGGCGAGGTGCTCGCCGCCACGGGTGCCGTCGTCGAGGTACGCAAGACGCTTGTCGAGACGGCCGCGCAGGCTCGGGAGCTTCGGTTTGTCAGCTCTCCAACGATCAAGGTGAACGGACGCGACATAGCGCTCGAATTGAAGGAGAGCCCGTGTGGCTCCGAGCCGTGTGGCTGTGGCTGCGACGACGACACCGCCTGCCGGGTCTGGGTCTATCGCGGACAGGAGTACACCGAGGCACCGGTCGGGCTGATCGTTGACGCCGTCCTGGGCGAGGTCTATGGCGATGCCTCGCGGAGCGGGCCAGCCGATGAGGGCTACGAGCTGCCGGAGAACCTGGTGGCGTTCTTCGCCGATCAGGGCGCGGCGGCGGTCGATCAGAGCGCCTGCTGCAGACCCGCCGAGCAGGAGTCATGCTGCGAGCCCGCAGCGAAGGCAGACTGCTGTGGGCCGTCGACGGTAGGAGACTGCGCTTGCCGATGACCGGATCTGTCAAGGCGCAAACCGCGGAGGCGGCCTGGCGTGAGCTGCACGAACAGCTGCTGGGCTTCATCGCGCGCCGCGTCCGGGCTCCTGAGGACGCCGAGGACATCCTCCAGGAGGTGATGTTGCGGATCCACCGTCACAGCGGTGATCTCGAGCATGCCGATCGCGTCGCGAATTGGGTGTACCGCATCGCGAGCAACTCGATCGCCGATCACTATCGGACGCCTGCGCGCCGCGAACTACCGTCAGGACAGGCGACGGACGTGCCCGAGCCGGAGAACGCCCCGGCGACTGGATGGACCGAACCCGACGTGGCCGACCCGCGCTCCGAGTTGGCCGGATGCCTGGCGCCATTGATCGCGCGCCTGCCGGATATCTACCGGGAGGCACTCGAGGTCACCGAGCTGCAGGGGATCACGCAGGCCGAGGCCGCCGCACGGATCGGCCTCTCCGGCTCCGGGATGAAGAGCCGCGTTCAACGCGGACGCGGGCAGCTCAAGGATCTGCTGCTCGCCTGCTGCCACATCGAGCTCGACAGGCGCGGCGGAGTGACCGCCTACCACTCCAGGCCGGGGTCCTGCGCGACCTGCGGGTGCGACTGACCCAAGGCCTGCGTCCCTTCTGGGGCGCCTGCGTCTCTAGAGGGCAAGAGATCTGAAGCGATCGCCCGTGCCGCGCGAAGGCATGGGTGAGGAGGACGCACACGATGACCACAACTCCGTTGGGACATGCAGACGAGACGCAGGACCAGGCGCGCCTGCGGGCGTTGGTGGATTCGGAGCTGCCGCATCGCGCTGGCCGCCCGAGGATTGGTGCACACGAGATCGAGCCAGAAGACGCGGTCGTCGTCGAGGAACTCGCCAAGCGCTATCCGAGCGGCGTCGAGGCCGTGCGCGGCATCTCCTTCCGGGTGGGAGCCGGCGAGGTGTACGGCATCCTCGGACCCAACGGCGCCGGGAAGTCCACGACGATTGGCATCCTGGGGACGCTCGTGCGGCCGACCGCCGGCCGCGCCATCGTGGCCGGGTTCGACGTCGCGCTCAAAGCAAAGGACGTCCGTCGGAGCATCGGGTTTGCGATGCAGGAGGCGGGGGTCGACGAGCTGGCGACCGGCGGTGAGTTCCTCATCCTTCAGGGACGTCTGCAGGGTTTGTCGCGGCGCGAGGCAGCCCGGCGCGCTGACCTCCTGCTCGCACTGGTCGGCCTCGAGCCGGCGGCGAACCAGCGGATGGGCGAGTACTCGGGCGGGATGCAGCGGCGCGCCGACCTGGCCTCGGCGCTCATCCACCTGCCGTCCGTTCTGTTCCTCGACGAGCCGACCGAGGGCCTCGATCCGCGCGCTCGCGTCGCGATCTGGGACACCCTCGAACGACTTAACGACGTCCTCCAGATGACCGTCGTCATGACGACCCACTACATGGAGGAAGCCGACCGGCTGTGCACGCGGATCGGCATCATCGATCGCGGCCTGATCATCGTCGAAGGCTCTCCTGCCACGCTCAAGGGATCTGTCGGCGGGCAGACGCTGTCGCTGCACTACTCCGAGGAGTCATCGCCAGAGGCACTCGCGCGAGTCCGCACGTCGCTGCTCGAGCGTCGCGACGTCGATGCGGTCATCGCAGCCGACGGCAACCTCCTGGTCGACGTCGACGACGCAGCCACCGCAGCACTGGAGCTGCTTCGCTTCCTCGAGCGGCAAGGGTCGGCCCCGCGAGCACTCTCGATCAAGGAGCCCACACTCGAGGACGTCTACCTGCGCTCCACCGGCAGAAGCTTCGAAGCGGAAACCGTCGAGCACCACGGCGCCACCGACGGAGCGGCTGCATGAGCTCCTCCTCGCCCACGTGGCTTCTCATGCGGCGCGCGCTTGTCCAGTTCCCGCGCAATCCGATGGTCCTGGGTTTCTCCATCCCCCCTGTCCTGATGATGTTCGTCGTCTTCGGCACCCTCTTCGGCTCGGTCAGGCACCTGCCGGGGTTCCCGACCGACAACTACTACGAGTACTTGGCCCCGGCGGCGGTCTTGATGACGACCGTCCCAGGGATCGCGAACTCCGCGGTCGCCCTCGCCACCGACTTTCAGAACCGATACCTCTACAAGCTCCTCACGACGCCGGCCTCGATCGGCTCGATCATGCTCGGTCGCCTGCTCGCCGACGGCGCGCGCCTGTTCATCCAGAGCGCGGTCGTCCTGCTGCTCGCGCTCGCGCTGGGCGCGCAGATCGCGACGGGCTTCGTGGGGGCGCTGCTCATGCTGCTGATCGGCACGCTGTTCGCGGTGGTGACCTTCGGCGTCTTGACGGCCAACATCGCGCTCAAGACGAAGGATCCCGCGGCCGTCCAGGCGGTCTTTCCGATGGCGTTCCTGCTGATCTTCCTGACCACCGCCTACCAGACCAAACCACAGGTCGAGAGCGGGGCGTTGCGCGCCATCATCGACGGCAACCCGACCGAGTACGTGCTGCGCGCGATGCGCGACCTGATGCTCACCGGGTACGACTGGGGCGCAATCGGGCTGGCCTTCGCCGTGATCCTCGGCCTCGCGCTACTCGGACTCCCGCTGACCATCAGCAACTACCGATCGGTCTATCGGTGACGCCAATCCGTTGGCCGGTGGAAGGCAGCACTGCACTGTCTGCGCCGGGGATCGCACAGGGGACCTCCGCTCCGACGAGAAGCAGTGGCCCGAGAGGAGGGCACTTCTGCTCCTGACCGCGGTGCTCGTCGCCGCTACTTGCGCGAGGGCCCCTCTGGCTTCGGCCAAGTAGAAGCGACCTTCGGGGCCGTCGCCGGGAGTGCCGCAACCGCCGGTAAGCGAGCTTGTCGATGCTCAGCATCGATCGCCAACCGCGAGACGCTCGCAACGCACGACACGCGCAAGTGTCGGCCGGCTCTCTCGTCGCTTCTGCTCCGCCAGCGTGGCTGTCGCGCAAAGGCGCGAGTTGTTCGCTGTGCTCGGCGGCAGAGCGACCGGCGTTGGTCGCTGGCTTGGCGGGCGTGGGCCGTGCGGCGCAATCGCGGGTTCGTCGCGAGCCGTTGGGCGTGCTGTCGGCCCGGTCGCGGCGGGGCGCGCCCGGATCGGGCCCTCTCAGTCTCCCGCGGCGGCGATGGCGAGCTGGTGGCGATGGAGCTTGAGCAAGTTGTGCGTGGCGGTGATCAGCCGCCATTCCGAGCGCACGGCGGAGTGGCCGCGGCGGTGGAAGCGATCGCAGCGTCGGTTGAACTTGGTGTCGGCGAAGATTGGCTCGATCATGCCCTTGCGTTTGGCGTAGAGCTCGCCGCCCCGGTCGGTCGCCAGCACGCGTCGCATGAACGTGTACAGACCGCCGTTCCAGCCGGGCCGCGCGCCCTCGCGCTTGCCGGCATCGGGCGGGATCAAGACCACCGTGCCGCGGCCGGTGAGCTGCTCCATCTGCAGTTGGTGCCAGTAGCCGGCGTCGGCCAGCACAATCGCGGGCGTCTCGGTGACTCCCGCCGCGGCGAGCTCCAGTTCGGTGGCCGCGATCATGGGGCCGAGGTGCCCGAAGTCCGGTGAGTCGTTGGTCACCTCGGCGGCGATCACGATCTGGTTCGCGGTGCAGACCGCCTGGGCGTTGTAGCCCTGCACCCAGCCGCGCGGCGTCTTGACGTTCCTGGAGTCCGGGTCGGTGAGATTGATCTTGCCCGTGGGCGTCGCGGGCGGCTCGTGCGGGTCCGGCGGGCGCCCGAAGCGGCGGCCGTCCTTCATCCGCCCGCGAGCCCGGTAGGCCTCATAGTCCGCGTTCGCCTGGCACTCGACCCGGTGCTCTTGCCCCAGACGTCGCCTGGCGTCCTGCAGGCGCTGCGGTCGTGGCCCGGGGATCGGGCGCGACTCCTCGGCGCGCCGCTCTTCGAGGCGCTTCTTGGCTTCGCGCAGCCACCCGCGCCGGCCTTGGGCGGTCGAGAACTCTTGTGGCAGCTCATCGCCGCGCCCGCTCGCCGTAGCGCTCGTCTTCTGAGCGATCGACGGCGTCGGCCTCGGCCAGGATCTCAGCCGCGATCTGCTCGTAGTCGCGCGTCGCGTGCTGGGACGCGTTGGCGTGCACCTTCGTGCCGTCGACCGCGATCACCCCGACCTCGACCAGCCCGGCCTCCGCGCACAACGCCAGCACCTCCCCGAACAGCTCCGCCAACGCGGCCTCGTGGCGGACCCGGAAACGCGCGATCGTCGCGTGATCGGGCACCCGGTTGGCGGCAATCACCCGAAACGCGACATCGTGCTCGCAGTGGCGCTCGATCCGCCGCGACGAGCGCTCCCCGACCGCGTACGCGTACACCAACAACGCCACCATCATCGCCGGCTCGTGCGCCGCGCGACCCCATCCGTCGGCGCGATACGCGGCGTAAAAAGCGGCCAGATCGAACTCGCCGACGGCGTCGATCACACACCACGCGAGGTGCTTCTCCGGCAGCCACTCGCGCAGGCTCGGCGGCAACAACAGCTCCTGCTCACGATCACACGCCAAGAAGTTCTGCGCCATCCCGGAATCGTCTTAATTTAAACGCCCCGGACAGCATCGCCCTTTGTGCGACAGCCACCCAGCGAGAGCGGAAGCGTCCGCCAGCACGCTGGTGCGCGGCTCGACGCTACCAGCACCAGCGGCCGGCACCGGGTGCGCTGGTGCCGCCACAAGTCCTAACTGGGCGCCGTGCGACGCTGAGGGCTGAGCTCCCGATCCAGTGCGCTGAGTGTGCGCTTGAACGCTCGTCGGAGGCCGGGGGGCAGCAGCACGTGGTCGACCAACCCGTCGATCCCGTCGCGCGGTTGGTAGGCGACGACAAGCCGGTAGACGAACCCTTGCTCGTCGCCTTCGAAGTAGCGCTCGTGGTGCGCATCGGGGAGCCCGGGCTGCGTGCTCGTGTACCTGACGAGCCGGTCGGGCTCGAATACCCGCAGCGTCATGGTAAGTTCGCGCTCGCGCCCCAGCAGTCGCGTCACGAGCCGGGCCGTGTCTCCGGGCGCACCCCAGTGAGAGCCCGCCTCAAGCCGGACGTAGCCGGGCCAGTAGCGCGGCCAGTTCGCGGTGTCGGTGATGAACGCGAACCCGCGATCGACCGGGACGTCGAAGCGATGGACGGCTTCCACCCGCCTCATCGCGCGTCACCGCAGCCGCGTCCGCCGAAGGTGGTCGATCGCGAGCACCTTGCCGGTGAGGGTGACCACGAAGGCGCGGTCGCCGATCAGCTCGAGCGACGTCGGGCGGTCCAGGCCTTCGACGACCGGGGCGAAGCGACCTCGGTGGTCGACGCGCAGGATGCGGCCGGTGTCCGGCGATGCCGGCTTGCCCTCATTCTCAGGGGTCGGCGGCAGAACCCAGGTGCCCTGCGAGAGGGCGTAGAGGTCCCGGTTGAGCGTGAGCTCGACGTCGACGATCAGGCTCGCCCCCGCGGCGACCTCCGTGGCGGGCGACCTGGGCGTGAAGCTGACGACCTTGCCGTTCTCAGGGAGATGTGGGATGGGGCCGGCCTCGCCCATGAGGATCGTGCGGCCGTGCACCTCGAGGCCCGTGGGGACGGTATTGCCGAACGCGGCCAGCTCGCGGATGTCGCCGTGCCGGGAGACGCGCAGCACACGGTTGTGGTGACCGTCGGTGACCAGCAGGCCGCCACGGAACGTCTCCAATGCGTACTGGACGCCGCTGGGCACGAAGAAGTCGGTCGCGGGTGGGTGCGCGATCGACCAGGCGCCGACGTCGGCGACCACGGTCGGACTTCCGTCCTTCTCGATTCGGTAGATCCCGTTGACGACATCGGGCTGGCCGAACGCGGGGCCGACGAGCGTGACGAGCACGTACGCGGTGCCGGCGACGAAGGCGACGTCGATCGCTCCGCCGATGCCCACGTCGGGAATCGCCGGGGGCAGGCCGCTCGCGTACGTCGTGGTCGCGCCTGTGTTGGGATCCACCCGCAGGACGCGGCCTCCCGGGCCGTCGGTCACGTATAGCGCCTTGTCGGGGCCGATCGTGCTGCCCGAGCCGCAGCCGCCGACGCAGCCTGGCGCGGTGAAGGTGGTCAGCTCGCGTACGACCGGCCGCGTCTGGGGCTTGCGGGCGTCCGCCGTGCCCGGCATGGCCATGGCCACGGTCGCGACGGCAACTGCCGTCATCATCGACGTCAGCCTTGACAGGTTCGCGCTCATGGCCGTGCCTCCAGGACGAGGTTGAAAGGGGATCGGCGATGTGCTCGTGGCCCGCACGGAATGGGTGTGATCTGCGTCGCGATCACGGCGCGCGCCTTGCTCATGGCCTGGCTCCGGGCGAGCTCGCTCCGACGATCCACGTCGAGGCGTGGGCTCGAATTTGTGTCTGGCCGGGTTGCTGCAGCTCGGCGAGCGATTCATGGAGGGCTGCCACGATGCCCGGGCGACGTCGCTCGGCGTCGCGGCCGGCGAGGCGGATCAGCTCGCCCGCCGGACCGAGCGCCATCACGAACTCCACCGCCTCCTCGAGCGAGGAGCCGATGGCGATCTCGCTATCGCAGCGATGCAGCGAGATGTCCTCAAACCCCGCGCGCACGAGCACGTCGGTCGTGGTGTCCGCGTCCGCCATCGAGAACGGGCCAGGCCCGCAGGTGGGCTCGTCCGTGACCTCGGGCCGGCTCAAGAAGCGCTCGACGACCCGCTCGGCGCGGTGCAGCCACTCGTTGTCGGGCTTGCGCCGCCACACCACCATGCACAGGCGGCCGCCGGGGGCGAGCGCGCGCCGGACGTTCCGCAGGCCGACGACCGGGTTGGCGAAGAACATCGTGCCGAACCGCGAGAAGGCGTAGTCGAAGCCGCCTTCGAGCGTCCCGGCCTGGACATCGGCGACCACGAAGCGCGCGTTCGCCACCGCTGCCTGCGCCGCCTCCCAGCGAGCGGCGTCGATGAACCGCGGTGCGGCGTCGACGCCGACCGCCTGGCCCTGGGGTCCCACGAGCCGGGCGAGCCGCCGGGTGGTGTCGCCGAACCCGCAGCCGACGTCGAGCGCCCGGTCGCCGGATCGGGGCGGATGAACGCGCAGGGCCTGCTCGCCATGCGCGCCGAGTCCGGTGGTGACGATGTCCCGGAAGCGCACGAAGCGGTCGAAGAGCACGCCGTTCCAGGCCTCGATGGTTCTCGCATTCGATCCCTGATCCGCCGGCGGCGCGTCCGTGACGTCGTCCACGAACGTGGTCACGGCCGAGCCTCCAGGACGAGGTTGAACGGCGTGTCGGTGGCACGGCGAAACCGTGTGAACCCGCCCGCGAGCACGATCTCGCGCAAGCGCGCCTCGCCGGCCTGCGCTCCGAGCGCCAGCCCGACGTCCTGGGACAGCGAGGCCGGCGTGCACAGCAGCGTCGAGAACCCGTAGTAGGCGCGGCCGATCGGGTTGAGATTGTCCTCGACGCGATCGCCGGCGGCGGGCTCGACGATCATCCACGTCCCGTCCGGGGCGAGCGTCCCGCGCACGTGCCGGGCCGCGCCGACGGGGTCACCCATGTCGTGCAGGCAGTCGAACATCGTCACCAGGTCGTAGTTCTCGCCGGTGTAGCCGGCGGCGGGCTCGACCTTGAAGCGGACGCGATCGCCCACGCCGGCCTGCTCGGCGCGGCGGCGGGCGGTCTCGATCGACTCGTCGTGGTAGTCGGAGCCGACGAACGTCGAGTGCGGGAAGGCGCGGGCCATGATGATCGTCGAGGCGCCGTGGCCGCAGCCGACGTCGGCGACGCGGGCGCCCCGCTTGAGCTTGTCGGCGACGCCGTCGAGCGCAGGCAGCCACGCGTCGACGAGATTGGCGTTGTAGCCCGGCCTGAAGAAGCGCTCGCAGCCCTCGTGGACGTCATGGTTGTGCTCGTGCCAGCCGAAGCCGGCCCCGGTGCGGGCGGCGTCGGTGATCCGCGGCGAGTCCAGCACCGAGCCGAGCGCGTTCTGAAACAGCCCCGGCAGATACGCCGGGCTGTCCTCGTCGCAGAACGCGACCGCCTGCTCGGGCGCCAGGCTGTAGGCGCCCTCGCCCGGGTGGTAGGTGACGAAGCCCCCGGCGGCCTGGGCGTTGAGCCACTCGCGCACGTAGCGCTCGGCCGTCCCAGTGCGCGCCGCCAACTCGCCTGACGTGATCGCACCGGCGCCCTTCAGCGCCCGATACAGGCCGAGCCGGTCGCCCATCACCACCAGCGCCGCGTTAAGCGTGGCGCCGACCTCCTCGACGGCGCGGAACACGAACTGCTCGAGCTTGTCGGCGTCGAGGGGTGCAGTATCGATGATGGTCATCTGGCGTACTCCTGGTATCAGGGTCTGTCGTGGACGGGATGCTGCGAGGGCGATCAGTCGCACTTGCTGGCGCGGTCTGACGGTCGCGCGTAGCGGGATGCCGGTCGATCGGGTTAATCGCGGCGGCGGCGCTGGTGGCGTCCGCGCCGGACAGCACCCCGGTGGCGAAGGGGGCGACCGGGAGCGGTTGCGTCATCGCGTGCGCGCTCGCGGGTGGATGTTGCGGTTTGAACGAAACAGGTTGTCCGGGTCGTAGCGGCGCTTGACGGCGACCAGCCGGTCGTAGTTGTCGCCGTACGCCGCGCGGACGCGGTCCTCGCCCTCGTCGCCGGTCTGGAAGTTGACGTAGCTGCGGCCCGTCGAGTAGGGCTGGAAACGCTGCCAGGCGCCGCGGATCCAGGCGGGGAAGGTCTCCTCGCCGGGCGTGCCGGGATCCCAGATGCCGATCGCTCCCAGCGCGTAGCGGGCGTCGCGGTTGCCGACCGCGCCGTCGTCCGGCGGGCGCTCGTTGAGGGCGCCGGCGAGGTGGAGGATGCCGATCTGGGCGCGCGGGATCGGGCATTCGGCCGCCAGGTCGCGCCAGGTCGCGAGCAGCTCGTCGGAGAGCTCGGCGGCGTAGTCCGATCGCCAGTAGTAGTGGTCGCCCTGGGGCTCGGCCGCGTCGAGGTAGGACTGCACCTGCGTGTATGGCTGCGGGCCGAGCAGGTCGAACGCCGGGTCGCCGAGGGCGCGGATGGGCGCCAGGACGGCGCCGGCCTCTTCGACGGGGCCGCTGTAGCACACCGCCATGGCGCCGACGAGCTCGCCGTGCCAGCGCTGGGGGACGAACGGCGCGGCCGGCGCGCGCAGGAAGTTCATCCACACCGCGAGCTCCCTCGGGGCATCGGCCGTAATGTCCCGGTACGCCGAGAGGATCTCGGTGGCGCGTTCGAACGGCCAGGCGATCAGGCCGCCGACCACCGTCGGGCCCACGCGGTGCAGGCGGAAGGTTAACGACGTGACGACGCCGAGGTTCGCTCCGGCCCCGCGGAGGCCCCAGAAGAGGTCCGGGTGCTCTTCGCGGCTCGCGCGCCGGACCTCGCCGTCGGCAGTCACGATCTCGGCGGCCAGCAGGTTGTCGACGGTCCAGCCGAAGCGGCGCGTGAGGTAGCCGAGCCCCCCGCCCAGCGTCAGGCCGGCAACGCCGACCTCCGAGACGAAGCCGAGCGGGGTCGCAAGGCCGTGGCGCTGGGTCTCGCGGTCGACGTCGCCGAGCCGGCAGCCGGGCTCGACCGTCGCGGTGCGCGCCTCCGGGTCGACGACGACTCCGCGCAGCGGCGACAGGTCGATGGTCAGCCCGCCCTTGGCCAGCGCGGTTCCGGCGATGTGGTGGCCGCCGCCGCGGACCGACACCGGCAGGCCCTCGTCGCGGGCGAAGGCGACCGCCGACACGACGTCGGCGGTGTCTGTCGGTTGGACCACGAGCGCCGGCGTCCGCGTCACCAGGCCGTTCCAGATCCGGGTCGCCGCCTCGAAGCCGGGCTGCCCGGGGAGTAGGACGGGCCCGCGCAGGCGCCGCCGCAACGCCGGCACCGGCACGAGCGCGGCGCGCAGCGCGTCGAGGAACGCCTCCGGCTGCTCGACCGGCGGATCGTCCGCGCAGGCCTCGATGACGTGCAGCGGCCAGCCCAGGCGCTCCGCGGCGGCCTCGGCGACCGGCAGGGCGGTGGCCAGGTCGTGACGGCCCCAGATGAGCGTGGTGGGCACGCGGATTTGCCGGAGGGTGTCGGACGGGATCGCCGGCAGCCCGAACTCGGCCATCAGCGCGCCGAGCGCGGAGACGACGCTCGGGGTGCGGGCACGGTCTACGTTGTAGGCCTCGAACGGGCCCCACTGGGCACCCATCCGCTCCCGCAGGCCGGCGAGGTCGTGCGCGCAGTGCCGCCACAGGCGATCGTGCGTCTCGACGGTGGGCTGCGCGAGGAAGCCCTCGAGCGCCTGGGCGAACGCCGGCGCCGGGCGGAAGGCTGCGACTCCCAGGGCGTCGACGAGGACGAGGCCGGCGAGCCGATCGCCATGCTCGACGGCGAAGCGGGCGGCGATTGCACCCCCGAGCGCATTGCCGACCAGCACCGGCGGCTCCGGGCAGCTGGCGTCGACGAGCTCTGCGAGCCAGGCGAGCACCTGATCGGCGTCCAGCGGGCCGTCTCCCGCTTCGGAGGCGCCGTGCCCCGGGAGGTCGGGCGCGATGACGCGGTGCGTCGCCAGCAGGAACGGCAGCACGCTGCCCCAGTGCGCGGCGCTGGCCATCGGCCCGTGGAGCAGGATCAGCGGGGGCCCTTCACCGCCTTCCAGCACGGCCGTCGGGATCCCGGCGAGCTGCCGCCGTCGCTGCTTGATATCGAGTCCGGCGAGCGCCTGCCGCCGGAGTGCTTGCGTGTCGTTCGTCGCGGTCGCCATGGGCGGAAGCTACGTCCGGGACTCCCGCCCCGCATCGGCCGAACGCACCAATCGCCGCCAACCACGGCATGGTCATTGCTGACCACGCGACGTCAGACGAGATCGTGCTCGAAGGCGAAGGCGCCCGCGGCCGTCCGGGAGGACACGCGCAGCTTGGCGAAGATGTTCTGCAGGTGGCGGGCGACGGTGCGCTCGCTGATCACCAGTTGGGCGGCGATCTGCCGATTGCTGCTGCCGGCCGCGACCAGACGCAGGACCTGCAGCTCGCGGTCGGTGAGGCCGTGGGCGCCCGCCGTCGCGCCGCGCCGCAGGAGGGCATCGATCCTCGCGACGTCCGGGAGCGCCCCGAGCCGCGCGAACTGCTCGCGGGCGGCCTCGAGCTCGAGCGCGGCGGTGTCGTCGTCGGAGAGCGCCGCGCACGCCCGCGCCATGAGCTCCCCGGACCGCGCGGCCTCATAGGGGGCATCGAGCTCGCGCCACGCCCGGCACGCGCGCCGCAGCGCGGTCAGCGCCGCCGCCGCGTCGCCGCCGGCCAGCTCGACCGCACCACGGGCGTGAGCGGCCATGGCGACGATCATGTCGCCCGTCCAGCCCGCCTCGATCCGGTCGAGCTCATCGGACGCCCGCCGGGCCGCCTCGGGCTGGTCGGTGGCGAGCAGGATCTCGACGGAGGCGGGGAGCAGGCCGGCGCGCCGGAAGGGCTCCGACGTCTCGTCCAGCAGGCGCACGATCGCGGCGGCCGCCACGTCGCGGCGACCCTGGGCCAGCCGCAGCAGCGCCAGGCCGGGCTGCGGCTCGTAGCCGTCGCGTCGCGCGTCCCGGTAGGCCTCCTCGGCCGCCGCGAGATCGCCCTGCAGCCGGTGGACCTCCCCCTGGCGGTAGCGTGCCTGTGCTGCCGCCGAGGCGTTCATCGCCTGCGCGCAACGCTCGCGGGCCCGCCGCGCCTCACGCAGGGCGTCCGACCAGGCGCCGCGAAGCTGCATGATCTCGGCCCGATGGACCAGGCACGTGCCGGAGAAGCTCACCATGTCCGGCTGCGCGTCGCACCAGCGCGTCAGCGCGGCCGTCCACTCCCCGGCGCGGCGCGTGTCGTAGGCGGCCTGGCAGCCCATGATCACGCCGCAGTACACGAACCCGCTGACCATCGGCGACAGCTCCCCCTCGGTGACGGCGACCATCGCCTCGTCGAGGCGGGCGAGACCCTCGGGCACCCGGCCCGCGGCGACCAGGAGGATGCCCTCCTGCTGCGTCGCCAGAGCGGCGAGGTCGTGATCGCCGAAGCGCCGACCGATCTCCGCCGCGTCGGCGGCGACGGCGGTGGCGACCGTAAGATCGCCGGCCGCCTCGTGTTCGACGGACACGGGCAGCAGCAGGTAGCCGCGCTCGACGCAGTCACCGCCGGCCCGGTCGACGAGCCGCCGGGCGCGCCGCATCCAGCCGCTCGCGCCAGCGACCTCCCCGCGCAGCATCAGGGTCATACCCGCCCAGAACGCGCACCGGGCCGCGCGCAGCTCCTCCCCGGCCTCGAGGTGCGCGCGGTGGGCGCGCCGCAGCACGCCGACGTACTCCTCCTCGCGCCCAAGCATGTACGCCGCTGTCGCGAGCCGCTCGAGGTCCCCCGCTTCCAGCCCGCCGTCCCGATCGGCACGGGACAGCGCCTCATGCGCGTCCCTCCACGACCGGCCGACGAGGGGCTGTGAACGGGATGCCATCTCAGGGCCATTGTCCCACGGCCCGTCGGCCAGGATCCATCGAGGACCTCGCTGGGACAGCAGCGGGCAGGCGGTCGTCCTACTGCACGCCGGCGGCCTGGACAGCCGCATGTTCGCCGCCGACCCGGCGGCTCTGGCGTCGCGGGCGCAGGCGTTGCGCTATCCGGCACGCCTCTCGGCGGCGCTGCAGCTCTGCCACTTCACCTGGCACAGCTCAGCGAGCCTGCAGGCCGTGCCGTATGCGGATCGTTCTGCGGGCCGACCCGGTGGCGGTGTGGGCGACGTGTGCTCGCGTCGTGAAGGAGCCACGGCCGCCGGCCGAGATCGCGTACTACCTACTTGTAGGCAATTCCGGCGCTTGCCGGGCCCGCTAGAGGAAGGATCTCGACATCCCGAAAGCCCACCTCTCTGCACCACCCCGCGAACTCGCCGCCGGTGAAGTCGAAGGCGTCACCGAACTCGATCAGCATGTTGAGCGACATCATCAGCCCGAACGCGTTCTCGCGGCGAGCGTCGTCGATCAGATTCTCAACGACGATGAACGCGCCGCCTTCGGGCAAGGCGTCATAGGCGGACCGGATCAGGTGCATCTTTTGATCGAGGTTCCAGTCGTGCAGGATCATCCCCATCGTGATCACATCAGCCCCGGGAAGCGGGTCCGCGAAGAAGTCGCCTGAGGCGGCGGTCACGCGACCGTTCAGCCCGGCCGCGGCGATCGTCTTCTCGGCGATCGGAGTGACGGCCGCGAGGTCGAAGCTGGTGCAGCGAAGCTGCGGATGGCGCGCCGCGAGGATCAGAGAGAGCTGGCCGGTGGCGCCGCCGACATCGCAGAGCGTGTCGTACTTGGTGAAGTCGAAGTTCTCGGCCAAGGCGTGGAAGTTGCCGAGCGAGATGCCCTGCATGGCCTGCATGAACTGCTCGAGCCTCGCCGGGTCGCTGTAGAGCTCGTCGAACATCGCCTTGCCGGTGTGCTTGAGCTCGTTCTGCGGCTTGCCGGTCTGCAGTGCCTCGGTGAGATCGCCCCAGAAGCGATACAGGCGCTCGTTGAACATCTCCAGGATCCCGCCGATGTACGTTGGGCTCCGCTTGTCGAGAAACGCCTCAGTCTCCGCGGTATTGCGATACCGCCCATCGCTCCCGTCCCCGTCGCGCTCCAGGAATCGCAGCGCGACGAGCGTGTCGAGAAAGTCGTAGACCGCTCGCGGATGCAGACCGAGCCTGCCGCCGATCTCCTCGCCGGTCATCGGCCCGGCACCCAGTTCGGAGAACAACTCGAGCTCAACCGCTGAGAGGAGCGTCTTGGAGGCCCAGAAGCCCGCACCCACGTGCATGATCTGCGATGGATCCAGCTCTACCCTTGCCATGTCTATCTCCTTGCTTCGGGCGCCCGTTTCGCGACAGGGCCGCGGATGAAGGCCACGATCGTGGCCGCCAGCGGTGACCATGGCGTCGTCGTCCCGACCACCAGATCCCAGCCGTGGCCCGCGGTGGCCGGCAGAACGATCAGGCGCCGGGTGGCGGATCGCGCTCGTCGCGCGATCGTTCGCATGTCGCTGACGGGCACGTAGCGATCGCCGCGCGCGACCGCGAACAGCGCCGGTGCGGTCACGTGGCGCGCGGCGGCGCCGGCGTCAGCATCGATGCCGGGCGTGAGCCCGGTCGTGTCGCGCTCGCCCGACAGGTCGATGACCGCTGCCGCGTGCAGCCGGGCGACGGCCACGACCGCGATGGCGCCGCCCATCGACGCGCCGACCAGCGCCACCCGGCGCGCGCCCCGGCGGTGCAGCTCCGCAACGGCAGCCGCGACGTCGGTGACCGCGTGGCCGCGGCCGTTCGGGCACGCCGAAGCTCCGAAGCAGCGCAGATCGAACGCCAGCGCCTGGACGCCGCGGCGCCCGAGGTAGCGGGCGTAGGGCAGCCAGCCGCAGAGGTCGCGCGGGTACTCATGGATCAACACCGCCCCGACCGGGCCCGAACCGGTCACGGCGCCCGCCAGCGTGACGCCGTCGCTGGTGCGAAAGCGGATCGGTCGCGCGCCGCTCACGGCTTCGCCGCAGAGACGTCGCGCCGCGTTCGGGCCCGCTGCGGCGGCGGTGACGGTCGGCGCGCGGGCGACCGGGTGCGACTCGCCACCGCACCCGGGGATCGCGATCAGCAGCGTCGCCAGGACCACGCGCCGGCGCCTGGCGGCCCGCCGTCTCGTGGCGAGGCCGCTCACGCGACTCGAGGCCAGGCTCACGATCCGCCCGCAGCGGCGGGGTCTAGGACGCGGAAGCGCTGGTGGATCGCCGCGGGCGTCTCGATCACCTCGATCGTCTCCAGCGCGACGTGCTGCCCATCGAACATCCGGGTGCCCGCTCCGAGCAGCACCGGGGCCAGATGAATCTGGATCTCATCGACGAGACCAGCGGCGAGGTACTGCCGGCCGAGGTCGGCGCCGCCCATGACGACGACGTCAGCCTCGCCGGCCGCGGCCTGAGCGCGCTCGAGCGCGCGCCCGATGCCGTCGGTCACGAACTCATAGACACCGCCCTCCGGGCTCGTCGCAGGCGCCTCGTGCGTGACCACGAACAGCGGCCGGCGGGCCGAGCCCGACGGTCCGTCGG
Organism: uncultured Actinomycetes bacterium; assembly: GCA_963728925.1. GTDB lineage: Bacteria > Actinomycetota > Thermoleophilia > Solirubrobacterales > Solirubrobacteraceae > JBBPZA01. The sequence goes on from CAVSMB010000005.1 coordinate 180,175, forward strand.
CACCCCACCACCGCACCGACGTGTCGTACGTGGTCCGTCCGGCGATCGACGCGCCGAGCCGCCCGACCCAGCCCGCGAGCAGCTCGGCGTTGCGCTCATCGCCGCCCAGCACCCACTCCATCAGCCGCAGGCCGCCCGCGCCCATCGGCTCCTCGGCTGTCTGGTCGGCCGCCGTCATGAAGCCGTCCAGTGACATGCTGGTGTCGAAGATCACAGTGCCCATGGGTTCTCCTCTCGGCTAGAGCGCATCGGCTGCGCCCCGGGTGACGAAGATGTGCGCGACGAGCTCACCGCGCGTACGCACACGCCGAGCGGCGACCGGTCGGCGCGCGCGGCTCTCGCGTTCGACGATCGTCGTGAGGACGGATCGCAGGCGGACGCGCCGCCGGACCCGCCCGGCCGGTCGCATGCCCTCGGGCTCCCTCACCTGGGGAGGATGTCGAACGGGGAGCCCAAGGGCCGCGGTCCCTGGCCGACCCACGGCGTGCATGCGAAATGCGGGCGCGTCGCTTCGGTGCAGGCCCGCCAGTACTTGGCCCATCCGCGCCAGTAGAACTTGCCCGCGCGGCCGACGTGGCCCTTCCAGTGCGAGTGGTCGCGGTCGTTGTCCGAGTCGAGCCAGCCCCGGTCGGTGTACACGTAGTTCCGGCGGCGTTCCAGGCCCTCGTAGTTGTTGCGGATCTCGAACCGCAGCGTGTCCGTGGTCGACGGGAAGATGTAGTAGCTGACCCTGCAACCAGCGCCTTGCTTGTAGCGTCCACATTTCGTCCCCGCCTGTGCGGGGGTCGCGGCAAGCACGCCCATCAGCAGGGCGACCACGACGAGGGCAAGGAATCGGGTCGGTGTGATGCGCATGGGGTCTCCTTGTCGTCAGGGCCGTGCCCCTCGTGGGGCGGCCGGCTCGTCCGGCGCCATGTGGGACGCGATGAGCAGGCGGTCGGGGTCGAGGGCGGCGCGAGTCCGGGTGAGCCGCTCGAGGGCGTCGTCGGGGACGCTGGTCTTCAATGAGCTCCAGCGTTCGGCGAAGTTGAGGAAGCGCGTCCCGGTCGCCCAGGGGCGCATTGCCGTCATTGCGTGGTCGAGGTGGGCGCCGAGCTCGGCCGCGGATGCGGGGGCGCCGGGCACGCCGACGCCGAAGAGCGCGAACCGGCCCTCGAGGTGCCCGCGCGCCCCTGTGGCGGCCGGTGGCGCGGCGAGCGCACCACCGAGCTGACGCAGCTCCGCGGCGAGCAGCGGCGAGCCCGGACCCATGACGCGCAGGAAGGCGTGGATGGCCCAGTCGTCGAGCCCTTCGAGCAGGATGCCGTCGCCGATGGCGGGGACCGGGTCCTCGGGATCGCCGTGCAGCCGCACCACGGCGGCGCTCGGCATCGGTCCGAAGCCACCGAGGATCGGCGTGGCGACCGCGCGCAGGCGCTGCTCGAGGTGCTTGGCCTCGGCGGGGTCGAGCGCGACGCCGTCGATCGAGACGGTCGGCACGCCGCGCAGCGGTTCGGGCACCTCGGGCAGCGGCGGGAGGTTGAGGATCCGGAAGGTGGTCGTGATGCCGTCTGGGGCGTCGTGTGCCCAGTCGCGCCAGGCGCGCAGGAGCGCGAACGCCGACCGTGCCGGGAAGGACAGCGCCCCACCGGTCACCTGGGCGTAGGGCAGCAGCCCGAGCTCGACGGCGGTCACGATCGCGTAGCCGCCCCCGCCGCCGCGCAGGGCGTGAAAGAGATCGGGGTGGTGGTCGGCGTCCACGCGCCGGAAGCCGCCGTCCGGGGTCACCACCTCGAATGCCCGGACGTGGTTGGCTGCCAGCCCGTGCGCACGGGCGTAGAACGACAGCCCGCCGCCGAGCAGGTAGCCGATCACCCCGACGGTCGGCGAGGATCCGTGCATGACGGCCAGGCCGTGGGGCGCCACGGCAGCGACGACGTCGCCCCAGAGCGCGCCGGCCTTGATGCGTGCCACGCGGGCGGCGGGATCAACCTCGACCATGCCGTCGTGCAGCGCGAGCTTGAGCAGCAGCGCGCGGTCGAGCGCGGGCAGCGCCTGGCCGAGGTGACCGGTCGTCTGCGGCGCGACCCGCAGTCCGTGCGCGCGGGCGTAGGCCAGCGCGGCCTGAACCTGTTCGACGCTGCGCGCGATCCATACCGCGGCGGGGCGCTGGTCGGCCGTCAGGTTCCACGCCCGCCGCGTCTCGTCCCAGCCGGGATCGGCGGGAAGGATCGGTCCGTCGGCGGGCTGCGTGTCCGGCGGCGAGATGAGCCTGGCTGCTGCGGTCATCGTGAGGCTCCGAGTTCGTCGAGGTTGGCTCGTCACCCACCGTGACACGAGCGAGGATCAAGGGCAACGAAGAGTTGTGCTACTGAGGATCAGCCTCTGCGATACTGCGACGGGTGGAGCTGCGCCACCTCGAGACCTTCGTGACCGTGGCCGAGGAACGCAGCTTCAGCCGCGCGGCCCAGCGACTGCACGTCGTGCAGTCGGCCGTCTCGGCCACCATCAAGACCCTGGAGCGCGAACTGGCCGTACCGGTGTTCGACCGCAATGCCCACCGAGTGGAGCTCACCGACGCCGGTCGGACCCTTCTGCCGGAGGCGCGCAGGACGCTCGCGGCGGCAGGCGCCGCGCGGGACGCGATCGACGAGTTCCGTGGCGGCCTGCGGGGAGTCGTGCGCCTCGGGGTGATGCTGAGCCAGCGCGCGCCGGCCGTGAACGTGCCCCTCCTGCTGTCCTTGTTCGGTCGCGAGCATCCGAACGTGGATGTCGAGCTCCGCCAGGCCCCGAGCGCCGAGCACGCCGCCGACCTGCGATCCGGGAGGCTCGACCTGGCCTACGTCGCCTTGCCTCGCGCTGCGGCCCAAGGGCTGGAGCTGACGCCGCTCTTGAGCCTGGAGATGCAGCTCCTGGTACCCGCCGGGCATCGACTGGCCGACCGCGCCAGCGTGGAGCTGGGAGCACTGGCCGACGAGCCCTTCGCGGACGGTCCGCCCAGCTGGGGTATCCGCATGTGCATCGACCGCGCGTTTGCCGCCGCCAACGCCACCCGAAGGGTGGTCTACGCGATAAGCGAACTGCGCAGCCTCGTCGAGTTCGTGCACTACGGCCTGGCGGTGACCATCCTCCCCCCCGAGACGATCACGCCGGACGACGACGTGCGTGCCGTACCCATCCGCCACCACGCGCCCCACTTCACCTTCTCCATCGCCCGCGCGCGCGACCAACAGCTGGGCGCGGCGGCCCAGGCGCTCCTGAGCGCCATCAGGGCCATGGCCTAGACGTGCGCGCCGAGGGTCCCTGCACGCTCTTAACGACATGTCGGTACTCATGGGTCGAGCATGCCGCCGGTCGGCGGCCACGACCATGCCCGTTCGCTATCGCCGAACGGACCGCGCGATGCGCTCGCCGGCGCCGGCGAGCGCGCGCGCATATTCGTCACTTCGCGCCTGGAACCGGTCGCGTGGCGCGCAGAGCGTGAGGGCGGCGGTCGCCGGGCCGTCGCCGATGCGCACCGGGGCGGCGGCGCAGTCGACCCCTTCGAGCGCGCGCTGGGTCCCGACCGCGTAGCCGTGGCGGCGCACCCGCTCGGCCTCGACGGGGTCGAGGCCGCCACTGGCGCGCTCGGCGAGCAGGACCGTGCCCGGCGGTGTCAGCTGCGCGGCAACGGGTGCGCTCGGCGCCGTCACGCCGCCGGGCGGGCGTTCGCTGGCGACATACAGGACGCGGCCGCGCTCCCATGCGGTGAGGTGGATCGTTTCGCCGAAGTGGCTCGCCAGCTGGCGTGCGGTGGGCGTGACCGCCTCGCGGTACGGACTCGTGGCCAGCATCGTCCGCGCCAGCCCCAGCGTTCGCCAGCCAAGCCGGTAGCGCCCGCACGGCAAGCGCTCCGTCAAGCCGGCGCTCGTCAACTCGGCCAGCAGCGCATGCGCTGTGGACCTAGCGATCCCCAGCTCGTTCGCCACCTCGCTCGGCCCCCAATGCGGGTGCTCGACCGAGAAGAGATCGAGCACCAGGGCCGCCTTGCGGACGCTCGCGGGCACATGACAAGCCTAGGCGCGCACCGCGGAGACGCCCGTACGGCTACCCCCACCACGCGTATCGCCCAACGAGTTGGGGCCGGGAAGGGCGGGCGTTGTCGAGCTCGCTGGTCACCATGCCCGGATGATCTCTCCGGTGCGCCATCCCTCAACACTGCGTTGGAAGGCGGACGCGACCGTGCGCATGGGAACGGGGGTGCGGCCCGGGTTGAAGGGCCCGAACTGCTCGTAGCTGTCCTGGGCCAGCCCGGGGCTGACGGCGTTGATCCGTATGCGGCGCTCGAGGCTGAGGGCGGCAGCGCGCACGAAGCCTTCGACGCCGCCGTTGGCGACGGCGAAGCTGGTCGCCTCCGGGATCGGATCGTCGAAGACATAGCCGGACATGAGCGTGAAGGAGCCCCCGTCGGAGATCAGCGATCTCCCGAGCAGGACGAGCCGAACCTGCCCGAGGAGCTTGCTGTGAACGCCAAGCGCAAGCTCTTCCTCGGTCACGGTCTCGAAAGCGGCGAAATGCGCCTCGCCGGCCGCGCATGCGAGCGCGTCGAAGCTCCCGATCCGTCGGTACATGGCTCGCACGGACTCCGGCGAGCTGATGTCCACCTGGACGTCGCCGGACCGCCGCCCGGCCACGACGATCTCATGTCGAGCCGACAAGAGCTCGACCACGGCTGTGCCGATGGTTCCGGCGCCTCCAACGACGACGATGCGCACGTGACTGCCTCCTATCGACGTGAGCGGGCCGAGTGCGAACATCGCGGCTCCGGTGATCTCGGCGCGAGGGTCGCCATCTACCACCGATACGCCGCTCGGCCTAAGTGACGGTTCTGGCCCTCTACGGTGCCGCGCCGCATCCCCGCGACCAAACAGTGTTCGTCACAGCCGAACCCGGGTGAGCCTCAGAGCGACAGGCGCGGACGGCAGAACCTCTCCGCCAGCGGCCACGACGCTGGCGACCTACATGACGCCTTCACGCGCGAGCCTCCGCCAGGAGCTCTCACACACGCAGTCGGCTCGAGCCGATCTGTGACACGCTCAGCGGCTCGCAGAGCGAACGTCTACCGGCGCAGGGCTCTCGCACGGCGGCGGCCGTCCCGCAGAGGATCGGCTTAGGGGACGGGCGGTGGATCAAGCGAGGGCGGCGACGGTGGGCCCGCGATCGAGGTCAAGGCGGCGGTCCATGTCCAGGCGGAACGTGCCGTAGGGGTTGACGTTCGACCAGAACAGCGGGGTCAGGCCGCGGCGGTCGTCGTCGGCCAGGCGGTCGGCCCACTGGGGTTCCTGCAGGACGCGTTGGACGAGGATGGTGTTGATGTGCACCAGGGCGGACTGCAGCAGGTGCAGCGCGAGCATCGAGATCTCTTGGGTCTCGCGGTCGGGGCCGGTGAGTTCGGAGTCCTTGCCGTAGAAGATCACGGTGTTGGCGCTGTTCCAGTGCTCGACGACCTGCAGGCCCTCGTGGATCTCGCGGCGCAGCTCGGGGCTGGCGAGGTAGTCGCAGATGAACGCGGTCCGGACGGCGCGGCCGAGCTCTTCGAGCGCCTGGTAGGTCGAGTGCTTGGGACCGCCGCGGGTGAAGCGGCGCAGGACCTGCTCGGACTCGGCGGTCCCGAGCCGCAGCGCCGTCGCGTACTTGACGAGCTGGTCGTACTGCTGGGCGATCAGCTCCCAGCGGATCGGGCGCGTCAGCAGCTCATCCAGGCCCGCGTAGGCCGTACCGTCCGACGGGCGGTACAGGCGCGCGGAGCCGATGTTCTTCAACCTGGGCAGCAGCTTGAAGCCGAGCAGGTGACAGAACGCGAAGCCGACGGCGCTCGCGCCGTGCGTGTCGGTGTAGTTGGCGTCGATCTCGGCGTCGGTGCAGTGGCGCAGCAGCCCTTCGATCATCGCGGCGACCTCTGAGGCCGAGCAGGAGCGCAGCTGGCTGTAGATGCAGGTGCTCTTGCGCTCGACGTGCCAGTAGATCATCACGCCCGGGCCGCCGTAGCGGGCGTGCCACTCGGTCATCAGGTTCGATTGCCAGGACCCGAAGCGCTTGGAGTCACTCGCGCAGGCGGTGCCGGTGCCCCACCAGGCGGGGTCGCGGTGCTCGAAGGTGGCGTTGACGACGCGGATGATCGCGCGGTGCAGGTTCTCGCGGGTGATGTGGGTGTGGCGCACGCGGCGCAGCGTGGCCTCGCTCTCGCCGTGCTCGCCGGTCGCGACGATCCGCCGGATCCCCATGTTCGTGCCCAACGCGAACAGCGCGAGCAGGAGCCGGCGGCGCAGCACGTCGCGCCGCACGATCTCCCTGGAGGCGACGGATGAGAACTCGTCGGTGAACGCGGTCAGCAGGTCGGTCTCCTTGAATAGGTCGAGCAGGTCGACGGTGCCCCAGCGCCGGCCGACCTCGTCCTTGAGCGCCTGCAGGCTGGCCGGCTCGTCCTGCGCCGGCGCACGCGGCACGGTGATCCATACCTGGCCGGAGCGGGTGCCGATCCGCACGCCGCCCGCGGCGTCGGTGGCCAGCGCGGCCGAGAGGCCGGCGAGCGCGCCGTCCAAGCGGGCTTTGAGGTCGGCGATGAACGCGGTCGGGTCCAGGGGCGCGCGGATCGCGGCGTAGTGGGCCTCGCGGTTGACCTCGAAGTCGGTCGGCAGGTCGGCCTCTGGGTCGCGCCAGCGCCCGGCACCGGCGACCCACACCTCGCGACGGCGGATCGCGTCGCGCAGCGCGACGAGCACGCACAGCTCGTACGGCACCCGCGCGACCCGGCCGGCCTCGTCGAGGACCGCCGAGCGCCATGACGCCGGGACCACGCCGTCCAGCGGCACCCTTTCGGTGTCGTCGTAGAACTGCACGCGCTCGCGGTCGGCGTACCGGCGCAGCAGCACGACGGCATCCATCACCGGCCGGTAGGCGCTGTTGTTGCAGCGAAGGTCCAGCGCCGCAAGCAGCCGCGGGAGCATCCGCCGGTAGTGGTTGGAGTACGAGGAGCGCAGCACGGTGCGAACCCGCGCGCGAAACGCGGCCTCGTTGGTCTTGGCCTCACGCACGAGCTCGCGCAGCGTGCTCTCGCCAACCACGGGGTACAGGGCGCGCCGCACGGTCTCGTCGGGGTGCTCAACGGCCGCGTGGGCGAGCGAGAAGAGAATCCCTTCCTTGCCGCGCACGCGCTTGAGATCGGCGATCAGCTCGCCCTCCACGCGATTCTCCGCGCGCGCGTTGACGCGGTGCACGACGCCGAGGAACAGCTCCATGAGACTGTCGGTGATCTCGGTCTGCCGGCACGCGCACAGGACGGCCAGCAGCGTCAGACGCACCGGCGCAGGGTGCGCTCGCAGCCACGCCGGGTACTCGGCGCCCGCGCGCGCCCGCCACGCCCGCAGCCGCTTCTCCGAGGCGTCCGCGAACAGATCGACGGGCAAAC
>CAVSMB010000006.1:0-257880 GCA_963728925.1 uncultured Actinomycetes bacterium
TCGTCCCGCAACCCGACCGCGACGTCAGCGACGTCGCCGGGCTCGTCGCCGTCGAGCGCTTCCTCTTCGCCGCGCGGCGCGATCAATCCGCCTTGCTGGCCGAGCAGGCGTTCTGAGGAGGCGTGGCGCTCGAGCACGAGCGACACCGGACCGCGGTCTGGCCGGCGTCACGCGCCGGTTGGGAGTAGCGTCGCCGCGGTGCGCGAGGTCCTGCCCGGCGTGTTCCATTGGCCCGCGATGCACCCGCGGATCCACCTCGAGGTTTCGTCGTACTGGCTCGACGAGGGCGGAGTGCTCATCGACCCGCTCATCCCACCCGAGGTCGGGCTCGCATGGTTCAGCGACCGCGCCGAGCCCCCGAGTGCGATCCTGCTGTCAAACCGCCACCACTATCGTGACAGCGCGCGCTTTCACGAGGCGTTCGGTTGCCCGGTGTACTGCAACCGCGCCGGGCTGCACGAGTTCACAGACGGCCAGGCGGCGACCGCATTCGATCCCGGCGACACGCTGCCGGGCGGCGTCGTCGCCCATGACGTGGGCGAACTGTGCCCCGACGAGACGGCCCTGCACCTGCCCGCAAGCCGGGCGGTCGTGTTCGCCGACGGGGTCGTCCGCGGCGGCCCGCAGGGACAGACCGGCCCGCTCGGCTTCGTCCCCGACACGCTCATGGACGACCCGCCCACCACCAGGCGGCGCCTGCTCGACGCGTTCGCTCGCCTGCTGGGAGAGCTCGAGTTCGAGCACCTCCTGCTCGCCCACGGCGGGCCCGTCATCGGGGACGGTCGCGTCCAGCTACAGGAGCTCGTGGACGGCGGCGGGCGCCCCGCGTTCGAGATCTAGGTCGCCCGGCGGGGTCTCGTGTGCTCACACCGAAACGCGCGGTCCGGGTTCTCGTTCTGAGGCGGCAAGGCCTGAAGCCGACGGTGCCGGCCGGGGCCGGGGAAGTACCGTAGGTGGGGTGGCTGGCTCGGATTCCGGGAGATCATCGAAAGCGGGCAGCACCAGTCGGCCACCCGCTGGGGCGCCGTCGGCGCCCTCAGGATGCGTCGGGAGGGCTCGCAGGGCCCTGGTCGAACGCCGCAGGGCTGAAGGTGTCTGAAACGTGCTGCGACGCTGTCGGCGAGCAGCACGGTTGCGGGGACGCCTCGAGCATTCGCATCTTCGCGCGCCGGATTGCCGGGCGCGCGCATGATGCCCGCCCGCGATGTGGCCGAGGACGTCTGTGCCGCGCTCGGGCGCCCGGACTTCTACTCCAGCCGACCCGAGCGCGTGGTCGTGCGCGAGACGCACGTATCGTGGGTGTTCCTGGCGGGGGATCGCGCCTACAAGCTCAAGAAACCGCTGGTGCTGGCGTTCCTCGATTACGGGACGCCCGAGCGGCGGCGCGAGATGTGTCGCGAGGAGGTGCGCCTCAACCGCCGACTGGCGCCCGACGTCTACCTTGGCGTGCGCGCGGTCGCGGCGACACGCGGCGGCTTCGAGCTCGGCGCCGAGGTGGATCCGCGCGCGGTCGACTATCTCGTGGAGATGCGCCGTTACGACGAGCGCGACACCCTCGCGGCGAGGCTGGAATGCGGTGAGCTGAAGCGCAGCGACATGCACGCAGTGGGGCGCGTGCTGGCGGAGTTCCACGCCCAGGCGCCGATTGTGCGGGCGGTCGGGATACCGGCGTTGGCGGTCGCGCGGCGAATGACGGAGAACTTCCACGAGTTGCTGGCGATCGTCGAGCAGCGCGCCGAGATCGACCGCGTGCTCGCGCTGGAGCGCTTCGCGCACGCGTTCGTCGTGGCGCACGCACTGACGCTGAGCGCCCGATCGCGGCGCGGACGCATTCGGGACGGACATGGTGACCTGCGTGCCGAGCACGTCCTGCTCGACGACAATGTGCGGATCGTCGACTGCATCGAGTTCGACCAAGACCTGCGCGAGCTCGACGTCGCCGATGACCTGGCGTTCCTGATCATGGACCTTGTCGCGCACGGCGCCGAGCGCTTCGCGCGGGCGCTCGTTCGCGGCTACCGGGACGCCGGCGGAGACCCCGGTGACGACGCGCTGATCGCCTTCTACGCGGCGTACCGGGCGCTCGTGCGCGCGAAGGTCGCGCTGCTGCGCGCCGCCCAGCATCCTGCCAAGAGCGCCGCGCACGGCCACGAGAGCGCGCAGGCGCGCGACCTGCTGTCGCTCGCCGAGTGGTTCGCCTGGCAGGCGAGGCGGCCACTGGCGATTGTCGTCTGCGGGGTGCCGGCGAGCGGCAAGACACATCTCGCCGAGACGCTCGCCTCGCTCTCGGGTCTTGCGCACCTGAGCTCCGATATCACGCGCAAGCGGCTCGCCGGCATCGCGCCCGAGAAGCGGGCCCCCGCCGACGTCTACGGCGCCGAATTCAGCGCCCTCACCTACGCCGAGCTCGGCCGTCGGGCCGCCCGCCAGGTCGCCGCCCGCGGCGGCGCCATCGTCGACGCGACGTTCCGCCATCGCGCGGACCGCGACGCGTTCGCCGCCGCGTTCGCCGGCGCCGCGCCGCTGCTGTTCGTCGAGTGCCACGCCCCGGCGGCGGTGCTCGCCCAGCGCGCCGCGAAGCGCGATCGTGAGCCCGGCCATGTCTCGGACGCGAACCTCGCTGTCGCGACCCGTGAGCGCTCGAGCTGGGAGCCGCTCGACGAGGTCGCGCCCGGCGCGCACTTGGCGCTGCGTACCGACCGTCGGGTCGAGGACACCGCCGTCGACCTGCTCGCGCTGCTCGACCAGCGCATAGCGCGCATCGGCGCGTGAGCGACCCAGCCGAGCTGGGCACGCCGGCGCCGGCGCCTGATCCCGAGGAGCGGATCGAGTTGCTGTTGCGTGACCTGCGCAGCTCGCGGTCGGGCCTGTCCTCGCGCGAGGCACAGCGCCGAATCGTGCAGTTCGGCGGCAACGTGCTCGCGCGCCGCGGTGGACGGCGCTGGCCGCGGGAGCTGGTGCAGCAGTTCACGCATCCGCTGGCGCTGCTGCTGTGGGCGGCCGCGGGCCTGGCGTGGGCGGCGGGGATCGTGGCCGTGGCGGTGGCGATCGTCGTCGTGATCGTGATCAACGCCGTCTTCGCGTTCGTCCAGGAGATGCAGGCCGAGCGGGCGGTGGAGGCGCTGGCGGCGTATCTGCCGCCACAGGCCAAGGTGCTGCGCGACGGGCGCGAGCAGGTCATCGACGCCGCCGAGCTCGTCCCCGGCGACCTGCTGGTGATCGACGAGGGCGACCGGATCTCGGCCGACGCCCGGCTGCTGTCCGGCGCCGTCGAGGTCGACCTGTCGACCCTGACCGGTGAATCGATGCCCGTGTTTCGCTCCGCGAGCTTGCTGGACACCACCGTGCCGGTGCTGCAGGCGCGCGACCTGGTGTTCTCGGGCTCGACGTGCACCGAGGGCGAGGCGCGGGCGCTGGTGTTCGCGACCGGGATGCGCACCGAGCTGGGGCGGATCGCCGCGCTGTCGGAGCGGGTGGAGAAGGAGGAGAGCCCGCTGGAGGCGCAGGTCCGCCGTGTGGCGTGGGTGATCGCGCTGATCGCTGTGGTCACCGGTGTGGCGTTCGTGCCGATCGCGGTGTTCGGAGCGGGGTTGTCGGTGCGCGACGCGGTCGTGTTCGCCGTCGGGCTGCTGGTCGGCAACGTACCCGAGGGCCTGCTGCCGGTGATCACGCTGGCGCTGGCGGTCGGGGTGCGGGGGCTCGTGCGCCGCGGGGCGGTGGTCAAGCGACTGAGCGCGGTGGAGACGCTGGGCTCCACCAGCGTGATCTGCACCGACAAGACCGGGACGCTCACCGAGAACCGGATGCAGGCCACCGTTGTTTGGACGGCGCCGCAGACGCTCGAGCTCGAGGCCGGCGACGCGCGCCCCCGCGACGACACGCTGTCCGCGCTGGCGCTCGCGATGGCCGCGTGCAACAACGCCCAGCTGGACGGGTCCGCCGGCGATCCCACCGAGCTGGCGATGCTGGCCGCAGCCGGACGGCTGGGCGCGAACGTCGGCCTCGCCGAGCGCGAGCGCGACCGTCGCCGGCGGTTTCAGTTCGATCCCGAGCTCAAGCTCATGTCGACCGTCGACGAGCGCGACGGCCGGCTGTGGGTGAACGCCAAGGGCGCACCGGAGGCGCTGGTCTCGCGTTGCGCGACCGTGGTCTGGAGCGACGGGCGCGAGCGCCCGTTCGGTGCCGAGGAGCGCGCCGAGGTCGACCGCCTCGTCGCGAGCTACGCCGGTGAGGGCCTGCGTGTGCTCGGCGTGGCGCGCCGCCACCTCGACCCCGACGACGCGGTACCCGAGCGGCGCGAGGAGGCCGAGAGGGATCTGTGCTTCCTCGGGCTGGTCGCGATGCTGGACCCGCCCCGCGCCGAGGTCCCGGACGCCGTCGCTGCGTGCCACCGAGCGGGGATCCGCATCATCGTGGTCACCGGCGACCACGGCCTGACCGCCGCGGCGATCGCGCGGCGCGTGGGGGTCGCTCGCACAGGGCTGACGATCATCACCGGCGAGCAGCTCGACGCCATGAGCGAGCCCGAGCTCGACGAGCTGCTGCGCGAGGGCCGCGAGCTGATCTTCGCGCGCAGCTCACCGGAGGCCAAGCTGCGCATCGCCGATGCGCTGCGCGCCGAGCAGCACGTCGTCGCGATGACCGGCGACGGCGTCAACGACGCACCTGCGCTGCGCCGCGCCGACATCGGCGTCGCGATGGGCCGCTCGGGCACCGACGTCGCCCGCGAGGCCGCGACGATGGTCCTCACCGACGACAACTTCGCCACGATCGTCGTCGCGATCGAGGCCGGCCGCCGCGTCTACGACAACATCCGCAAGTTCCTGCTCTACATCTTCGCCCACACCACCCCCGAGGTCACCCCGTTCCTCGTGTTCGCGCTCGGCGGCGGCGCGATCCCCCTGCCGCTGACGGTCCTGCAGCTGCTCGCCTTCGACGTCGGCACCGAGACGCTGCCGGCGCTCGCGCTCGGCCGCGAGCCCGCTGAGCCCGGCCTGATGCAGCGCCCTCCCCGCAAGCGCTCGGAGAGCGTGATCCAACCCCCGATGCTGCTGCGCGCGTGGCTCTTCCTCGGAGTCATCTGCGCCGCCCTGCAGATGACCGGGTTCTTCTACGTCCTGCACCGCGCCGGCTGGCACCCCGGCGATCCGACCGGCAGCGGTCACCCGCTCCACCACGCCTACCAGCAGGCAACCACCATGACCCTCCTCGGCATGATCGCCGGCCAGATCGGCACCGCCTTCGCCGCGCGCACCGACCGCGCCTCGCTGCGCTCGGTCGGCGTGCTCAGGAACCGCCTGCTGCTCTGGGGCATCGCCTTCGAGCTCGTTCTCGCGGCGATCCTGATCTACACCCCGGTCTTCCAGAGCCTGCTCGCCACCGCGGCGCTCGACCCCGGCATGCTGCTGTTCGTCGCCCCGTTCCCGTTCATCGTGTGGGGCGCCGACGAGCTGCGCCGCTGGGCGCTACGACGGCGCAGCGCGCGCGACGCGACCGGCGTGCCCGCGAACGCGGCCGGCGAGCGGTGAGCGATTCGGCCAGGCGGCACACGTCTGGGACCTGACCGCGTCGCCGCACCGTCACGAGCCTCGGTCCGGTTCCACTGCCGTCGCCTGCGAAGGGCGAACCGTCACGTGGGCCGCGAGCAGTTCGATCTCCTCGCGCGTGCCCGTTCCGAGGCCGCGGCGTGTGGCGTTCAGGGCGCCGGCTGCCATTCCCAGGCGCAACCCGTCGGTCATCTCCATGCCGCGAGCGAGTCCGACACCGGTGGCCGCGAACATCGAGTCCCCGGTCCCGCGCTCGTCCAGCGCCTCGAACTGCGGGCCGACGAGCTCCAGCTCCTGCGGGTGCTGCCCGTCGGTGATCAGCACCGCGGACGCTGCTGCGCGCGAAACGAGTACGTGCCGCGCGCCGGCCGCGTTTAGCCGATGCGCACCGACGACGAGATCCGAGAGCGCGCCGCTCGCGGCGTAGCCCTCCGAGACGATCTCTTCCTCGCTGATCCTCAGCAGCTGGACACCCTGCTGCAGCGTGGCTCGCAGCGGCGGACCGGTCAGGTCGGCGACGACCAGCTTGCCGTCGGCGCGCAGATCGCCGATCAGCCGGCGGTAGAGATCGGCGTCGACGACGTCGTCGGGCTGGCAGCCGGTCACGAGCGTCACGTCGGCATCCAGGCCGGCGGCGAGCGTGATCCCGTACAGCTCATCCGACGCGTGACGGTCCAGCGGCCTGCTCTCGACGCTCACGACCTCGACGCGTTCGCCGCTGCGACGGTCGTGCACGTACACCCCGTTCGGGGTCTGCGCGTCTGCCGCTCGCAGCGTGAGCGGCTGGGCCTCGATCAGCCCGCGCAGGACGCACCCGGGCTCGCCGCCAAGAGCACAGCAGAGCACGACGTCGGCACCGAGCGTCGCGGCCAGATGAGCGACCCAGAAGCCCTGGCCGCCGGAATGAAGGTGCACCTCCGCTCGATCCGATCCCGGCTCGATCGCGACGGTGAGCAGCGGCGACGGCCCGAACACCGCGATCCGCTCGCGCGTCTCCGGGTGCGCCGCGGAGTCAGCGTGGGCGCCTGCGCGTCGCCGATGCCACGATCCCCGCCTCACATCGCCCCCACCACGATGCCGCGCACCGCCTCCGCCAGCGAGGGAGCAGACGCGATCGTGAAGCGCGAGTCGGCGTCGTGGGAGGAGCCGTCGTAGTCGAACACGACGCCACCGGCTTCGCGGACGAGCAACAACCCCGCCGTCACGTCCCACGGCAGGTTGGACAGCATCAGGGTGGCGTGCAGGCGCCCGGCGGCAAGCCACGCCAGGTCCAACGCGGCGGAGCCGTGCATACGCACGCGCAGGCTCTCCCGTGCGAGCCGCGTGAGCGCCGCGAGATGCACACGGTTCTCCTCCTCGGAGCCGACGCCGACCTTGAAGTCCGACAGGCCGATCATCGCCTCGTGCAGGTCACCCACCTCGGAGATCGCGATCCTCGCGCCGTTGACGTACGCGCCGTGGCCCTCGCGGGCGATGAAGCGCTCGCCGAGCAGCGGCGTGTCGACGATCCCGAGGACCGGCTGCCCCGAGATCAACAGCGACAGCGAGATCGCGCACAGCGGACTGTCCTTGGCGAAGTTGATCGTCCCGTCGATCGGATCGAGCACCCAGCGCGGGCGCTCCGCGTGGTCGTCGCCGCCCTCCTCCTCGCCGAGGAAGGGGACGTCGGGCGCGGCGGTCGCGAGCGCCGTCTTGATCGCTGTCTCGATCTGCAGATCGACGCCGGTGGCGAAGTCACGATCGCCCTTGGCGATCAGCGCGCCGATATGCGATCGACCCCGGCGCAGGATGCCCGCGCCGACGTCGACCGCCTGCTCGGCCGCGAGCAGCAAGCCGGCGTCGGTTCCCCGCGGATCGATCGTCATGGGCGTCAAACGTCCGCCGCGCGCGTCGTGATGGCGGTCGCCGACGCTACCCGGGAAGGCAGAAGATCTCGCTGCTCTTCCAGGTCGAGCCGAGCTTCTCAGCAACACCCGCCGGCGGAGCACCACTGACCAGCCGGCACTCTTGGCCGGAGGCGAAGAGCGGGTGGGTACGGGCGCCGCGTGTCACGATGATGCGACCATTGTACAAGGACCGCTCCCTGCCCCCTTGCCCCGTTCTCGCGGCGCCGCGGAGCAGCGTTTCGGCGGAGAACATCGAGAGCCGCCGCTCGGGGCCAGCGCGGAGACTAGACCCCCGAGGGGTAGGTCTCGGGAGGCTCACCGAACTCCCACCCGGCGGTCCGCTCCAGCGGCTCCACCGCGCGGGTCTCGTCGAGATGGATGACGGCGTCGAACTGGGAGGCGATCCGGGCCAGGAAGTAGTGGCTCTGACGCTCCGTCTCCGGACGGTAGATGACGCCGATCGCGCGTTCCAGGCGCGGCGTTCGCAACGCCGAAGCGCCACCGCCGTCCGTGAGCCTCAGCAAGAAGCGAGGGTCCTCGTGCTCGTGGAAGAGTCGCTCGTAGCTCTCGGGCAGCGCCGGGCGAACCCGCTTGCGCTCGGCCGGTGCGTCCCAGGCCGAGGCCGCGGTGACGGTCCCCTGGAAGGTCGTAAACCCCACGAGCACCGCGGCGCCCGGGTGTCGCGATCGGGTGAGCTGGCCGAGGTTGTGTTCGCCGCGCTCGCGCATCTGTGTCTGCCGCGCATCGCCGACATGAGAGTTGTGCTCCCAGACGACGAGCTTCGCGCGCTCCCCGCGGCGTTGGAGGTGGGCCAGGAGACTGTCGAGCGTGTCCGCCATGTGGGTGTCCCGCAGGTTCCAGGAGGAGACGTGGGCGGCGAACATCGTCCTGTAGTACTGCTCGGCGTCGGCGACCAGGCGCGCGTTCTGCTCGGCGTAGAACTGGTCGTCCTCGGCGGCGAGCCCGTCGCGGCGCAGGTAACCGACCGAGTTGCGATGCAGCTCCAGCAGCTGCTCGACCACGCCGCGCCGGCAGGACTCGCTGATTCCCAGGCTGACCGCCCTTCCGTACTCCTGGCTCTCGCCGCCGAAGTGCTCGAAGCATGCGTACCTTTCCCGGGCCCGATCCGCGGCCGGGGGATCGATCTTCTGCAGGTAGGCGATCACCTCCTCGATCGACGTATAGAGGCTGTACAGATCGAGCCCGTAGAACCCGACGGCGTCAGCGGGGCTGCGGCTGTCGTTGTGCGCACGCAGCCAGCCGACGAAGTCGAGCACCTCGGCGTTGCGCCACATCCATGTCGGGAAGCGCCTGAACCCCCGCAGCGACTCCTCGGCGTCCGCGTCCTCGGGGGCCCCGCGCACGTAGCGGTTGACGCGGTAGGCATCCGGCCAATCGGCTTCCACCGCGACTCCGGTGAAGCCCTTCTCCTCGATCAGCCTGCGGGTGATCAACGCGCGCTCCCGGTAGAACTCGTGCGTGCCGTGAGAGGCCTCGCCGAGCAGGACGAGGCCGGCGTCCCCAATCAACTCGAGCAGCGGGTCGTAGTCGTCTGGCGAACCGTTGAGAGCGTGCGCCGCTCGCATCAGGGCGTCCACCGTTGCGTCGCGGCCAGTTGTCGTCAGCCGGGGCATCGAGCTCAACCTCGGGCCG
The DNA here is from genome assembly GCA_963728925.1 of uncultured Actinomycetes bacterium. Classification (GTDB taxonomy): domain Bacteria; phylum Actinomycetota; class Thermoleophilia; order Solirubrobacterales; family Solirubrobacteraceae; genus JBBPZA01. The sequence continues at coordinate 9,086 of CAVSMB010000006.1, forward strand.
CGGCCTGAGTGGTTTTCGCCGCGCCGAGCTTCTCCACGAACCAATCTCCCGCCAGCTCAGCCGCCTCCGCGAGAGCGCCGGGCTCCTCGAACAGGTGGCCGGCGCCGGCGACGACGGCAAGCTCGCACTGAGCCGGTATCAACGCCTGGGCCTGGCGGTTCAAACGCAGCACCTCACGGTCGTGACCTCCGACGATGAGCAGGGTGGGGGACTTCACCTCGCGCAGGGCGGACCCGGCGAGATCGGGGCGCCCTCCGCGCGAGACCACGGCGCTTACCTCCCAGGGGAGCCGGGAGGCCGCGATCAGCGCCGCGGCGGCGCCGGTGCTGGCGCCGAAGTATCCGAGCGGAATGGACTGGAGCTCCCGTTGGTCGCGGACCCAGTGGGAGGCACCGAACAGACGGACCCCGAGCAACTCCACGGCGAAGACGTTGTCGCGATCTCGCGCCTCCTCCTCCGTAAGCAGGTCGAAGAGCAACGTGGACAGCCTGAGGCCGTGCAGCCTGCGCGCCACCGCGACGTTGCGGGGGCTGTGGCGGCTGCTGCCGCTTCCGTGCGCAAACAGGACGATGCCGATCGGGTCCGCCGGGACGAACAGCGAGCCCGGCAGCGAGATTCCCTCGACCTCGACGGTGACCTCCCGCGTATCGGGCCCGCCGTTGCCGTTGGAGGAATGCAGGAGCCTCAGCACCTCCTCGTCGGTCACCTGGGAGAAGTCGCGGTACCAGCGACCCACGCCGTCGAGCGAGCGTGGGTTCAAGAGAGTCACGATCTCGTCCGCCTCGGCGGCCAGGCTGCCGACGGCCCCGCGCGCGCAGACGGGAACGGCCAGCACCAGGCGCTCCGGTTCCTGGCTGCGGATCGCTCGCAGCGCCGCCGTGTCGGTGACGCCGGTTGCGACGCCGTCATCCACCACGATCACGGTCCGGCCGGCAAGGTCGAAGGGGGGTCGCTCCCCCCGATACAGAGCCACCCGCCGCGCGAGCTCGGCCGACTCGCGGGCGATGATGAACTGGAGTTGCTCGTCGCTCACCCCGAGGGCTCTCACCGTCGCCTGATCGATCACGCCGGTTCCGTCCTCGGCGATGGCGCCCATACCCAGTTCGGGATTGCCCGGCGCACCCAGCTTGCGGACGGCGATCACCTCCAGCGGGGCTCCCAGGGCGGTCGCGATCGGGCGCGCCACCGGCACGCCACCACGGGGAAGCGCCACGACGATCGGACTGCGATCCCGAAGGGGCATTAGACGCTCGGCCAGTTTCGCTCCGGCATCTGCGCGATCGCGAAATCCGTCCTCCATCTCGGAACTCCTCTCAGGTGCAGCAAATCCCTAGCCCGGTCGGGGCTCGCGCGGTCAGTCGACGCGTCCGGCGTGAACGAAGTGCACGCCTTCGGTGGGGAAGAACACGGACTCGTGGCGCTCGTCCCAGCGAACGCGGTAGTGCTCGTGCCCGGCCTCCCCGAGGATCTCGACGACCTGACCGCGCCGTGGCGCGTTGCCGGGCAGCCCTGCGACCTCGATCCAGTCGCCCTCGTGAACCTTGCCTGGGTTCCGATCGCGATCGACGCTCATGCCGCCGCCCTCCGTTCGGGTGCCTTCCAAGCAGCGAACCACCGGCGCGGTCGCGTGCCATCCGGGGCGACCACCGGCGCGGCTTTCGGAGAACTACCGGCGCGATCGCGAGCGCCGCGCTTGTCAGGCGACGGTGAGCAGCTCGCGCGCCGCGGCTGGTAGAGACGCCGAAACCACGCGGAAGCAGCGGCCTGCGGCCAGCGCGCGACGCCCGGCGAATCCTCGATCTCGGCACGGGTGATGGACGCCTGCTCGCTCTGCTGCGGATGGGCCGACCCGACAGCGTCGGCGTTGGGCTCGACGTGTCCGAGCCGATGATCGAAGCCGCGCGCGAGCGGTTTGCCGACCAGGCGGGTGTGGAGGTCGTGCGACATGACCTTGCCGAGCCGATACCCGACCTCGGCAGCTTCGACGCCGTCGTGTCCTGCTTTGCGATCCACCACGTCCACGGCACACGCAAGCGCACGCTCTATGCGGAGGCCTTCGATCGGCTCGTGCCGGGGGCGTGTTCTGCAACCTCGAACATGTCGCCTCGCCGACTGCGCGCTTAGAGCGCCGGGATAAACCGGCATGGAGAAAGTTGTGAACACGAACGCAGGAGGTCGGACGGTTTTGTTTGATGGTGGTCCCGCTGCCTGCGGTGCTGTAGAAGAGATAGAGGTTGTTTGGCCCTCTGGAGCCGCCCTGCGGGGGGAGGCTTCAAACCGCCCACAGCTGCATTGGCTGAAGACCGTTGTGGTGAACGTCGTGGGAAAAGGCGTGGCTAGATCGCGTCAGGTGCGGGTCGGGAAGATGAGCGATGGACGAAAGTCCTCTGCCGTTGACGTGTCGAAAGCCGGAAAGACGACGTCGAAACCAGGGTTGCTTCTTCGTCCTGGGATGAGCCTGGGGGTTACCCGTTTACTGCCCAGGCGGCGTCCGGCATACAGGCAGCATGATCCCGGCCGAGGCTCTTCTATGGAACGTGTGAAGGCGTGCCCGGACACTGCCGTTGGGAGACCGGCGGCGAGAGGGAGAACTCCAAACGGCGGAATCCGTGAGGAGCAGAGTACCGTCGCCGGGCACGCTGGCGGACTCGCCCGTAGTAGCTGGGAAGCTTCCGCGTATCGCAGCGGGGGTGGAGCCAAGGGGCGGGGTCGTCCAGGCTGGTGGATGCGGTCAACCGCAAGGAAGGAATCGCGTGCATGAGCCGAGGCTGAAGGGCAAGTCGCATGACATCCCCAAGCGACTGGTGTGGGATGCGTGGCTGAAGGTCAAGGACAATGGCGGAGCGGCCGGGGCCGACGGCGTGACGATCGAGCAGTTCGAGGAGAACCTTTCGGGGAACCTCTACGTGCTGTGGAATCGGATGTCGTCGGGGTCGTACTTTCCCGGGCCGGTCCGGGCGGTGGAGATACCCAAGAAGGACGGGACCAGAGTGCTCGGCATACCAAATGTCGTCGACCGGGTCGCGCAAGCGGCGGCGGCGATGGCGTTGGAGTCCAGCGTGGAGCCGATCTTCCACGAGGACTCCTACGGCTACCGTCCCGGGCGTGCGCCCGCGGACGCGGTCGCCGTTTGCCGGGAGCGGTGCTTCAGGAGGGACTGGGTTGTCGATCTTGACATCCGGGCCTTCTTTGACTCCGTGCCGTGGGAGCTGATGCTGAGGGCGGTCGCGCACCACACCGACCAGAAATGGGTCGTGATGTACGTGGAGCGCTGGCTGAAGGCCCCGAGGCAAAAGCCCGATGGGGGGCTGGTCCAGAGGGTCAAGGGCACGCCGCAAGGCAGCCCGATCTCCCCTGTCCTCGCCAACCTGTTTCTGCATTATGGGCTTGATGCGTGGATGGTCAGGGAGTTCCCGACCGTCCGGTTCGAGCGCTTTGCAGACGATGCGGTGATCCATTGCGTCAGCGAACGCCAGGCCCGCCAGGTACGGGACGCGGTCGCGCGTCGGCTCGCCGAGGTCGGGCTGGAACTTCATCCCGACAAGACGAGGATCGTGTATTGCAAGGACAGCAACCGCCGCGGAACCTACGAGCAGGTCTCGTTCACGTTCTGCGGCTACACGTTCCGGCCCCGAGGGGCGTACAACAAGCGTCAGCACGTGGCCTTCACGGCCTTCTTGCCGGCGGTCTCTCCGGGCAAGCTGACGGCGATGAGCCGCCGGGTCTCTTCCTGGCGGATTCATCGGCGTGTGAACCTGACCCTCGACGACCTCGCAGCCGGGATCAATCTGGTGCTGCGGGGTTGGTTCGCGTACTTCACCGCGTTCTACCCGAGCGCGGTGATCCCGCTCTGCCAGCGCATCGATCGCCATCTGGTGCGCTGGGCGAGGTGGAAGTACAAGCGGCTAGAGCGCAGCGGCAAACGGGCACGAGCGTGGTTGAAGGGGGTCCATTGTCGGGCTCCTGAGCTGTTCGTGCACTGGCGGTTCTGCGCTCCGCCCGGATAACTGGACGGCACGAGCCGTATGAGTCGAGAGGCTCACGTGCGGATCTGTGGGGGCCGGCGGGTGAAATTCCCGCCGGCTACCCGGCGAATGAGAGAGTCCGACACTGAAGGAGTAGCGATCCACGGTGGCCCTGAGTCATGCGTCGGCGTTCGTGAGGGCGTCGGCGAAGCGTTGACAGGGGTACGTGCAGGCTGGGCTATTGAGCCGCGAAATCAAGGGTTTCGGGGTGCCGTCGTCGTTAAGCGAGGCGGAAGGCAACATCGCTGGTCGCGTTATCGCGAGCTGCCAGCGGACCCCGCGCGGTCGAAGAACCTGTGCATGCACGGAATCTTCATGCGCGAGAACCGGGAGGCCTCGCGGTCGCCCGCCCACGTGATCTGGGGGCGGGCCGCTCAGGGAAGGCCAGGCCGCACGCCTGAGATGCACGATCGCGAGGAGTCAGACAGCCCCGTAGTACCGACGAAGCCGTCGAACAACGCCACCGTGGTGGCCGCGGAGGTGGTGGAGGGAAGGGGGCTGGCCAAGGGGAACACGGCCAGCAAAACGCGCCCCGGACACAGCGCCGGACTGAGCGCGCCAAGTGCGCTGGATCGTGTGCGCCGAGTCGCACAGCAGGACAAGGACGCGCGGTTCACTGCGCTCTTGCACCACGCCAGCCTGGATCGCCTGCGGGCGGCCTATGAGGCGCTGAGCCCGAGGGCCGCGGCGGGCGTGGATGGCGTGACGTGGCGGGCCTACGGTCAGGACCTGGAGGCCAGCCTCCAGGATCTGCACCGGCGGGTCCAGCAAGGGGCGTTCCGGGCGAAGCCGTCTCGCAGGAGCTACATCTCGAAGGCGGACGGGCGGCTGCGGCCACTCGGTATCGCCGCGCTGGAGGACAAGATCGTCCAGCGCGCCGTTGTCGAGGTGCTCAACAGCGTCTACGAGGCCGACTTCCTCGGCTTCTCCTATGGATTCCGTGCCGGGCGCAGCCCGCATCACGCGTTGGATGCGCTCGCAGCCGGGATCCTGAAGAAGCGGGTGAACTGGGTGCTCGACGCGGACATCCGCGACTTCTTCACCAGCCTTGATCACCGCTGGCTGGAGAGGTTCCTCGAGCTCCGGATCGCGGACCGCAGGGTCCTGCGCCTCATCCAGAAATGGTTGAGCGCAGGCGTCATCGAGAACGGGGCCTGGAGCGACAGTGATCAGGGGGCGCCGCAAGGAGCATCGGCATCGCCGCTGCTGGCGAACGTCTACCTGCACTACGTCCTTGACCTGTGGGCTCAGCAATGGAGACGCCGCCACGCGCACGGCGACATGATCATCGTGCGCTACGGCGACGACTTCGTCGCGGGCTTTGAGCACCACGAGGATGCGCAGCGGTTCCACGCCGACCTTCGCGAGCGATTCGCGACGTTCTGCCTGGAGCTCAACGCCGACAAGACGCGGCTGATCGAGTTCGGGCGGTTCGCCGCCCTGGACCGCAAGCGGCGGGGCCTCGGCGGGCCGGAGACGTTCGACTTTCTCGGCTTCACGCACATCTGCGCGAAGACCAGGAAGGGGCGCTTCATGCTCAAGCGCGTCACGATCTCAAAGCGGATGCGGGCCAAGCTGCGCGAGCTAAAGCTCGCGCTCATGCAACGCCGGCACCTGCCCATCCCCGAGCAGGGCCGCTGGCTGGCAAGCGTGGTGCGAGGGCACCTCGCCTACTACGCCGTGCCCGGCAACAGCGACGCGATCATCGCCTTCCGCACGCAGGCAACACGGCACTGGCGTCGGGCGCTCCGGCGCCGCAGCCAGCGCTCACGCCTGGACTGGAAGCGCATGAACCGCCTCGCCACTCGATGGCTCCCACCCGCCCGCATCACGCACCCCTACCCCGACGCGCGATTCGACGCTCGCACCCAAGGCAGGAGCCCAGTGCGTTAGCAGCGCACGCTGGGATCTGCGCGGGGGGCCGCCCGCAAGGGCGGTCCCTACCGCGAGTGCGCCCAGCATGACCAGCAGCTCGGGGGTGCGAGTCCCCTGTGGAGGTTGATGGCACCAACCACAAGTCAATGGCAACTGCGTCGTCGTGAGGCGGGGTGGGAAGGAAGCCGGAGACGAAGTCGCGACCCTAGGAACACATGGCTCGTCGCCGTCGGGCGACGGGCTGCGCGTATAAGGCGTGGCGGTCCGGGCGAGCCGGCTCGGCATGGCGAAGCCCTATGTCCATCAAGGGGCCGTTACGTAGACGCGGTGGGTGCGCGATGAAGGTTGCTGGTCTTACCTGGGGAGATCTCCACGGGTGTCTCGGGATGCCCGTCCACGCATGGCGTGTTCGTCGGGTGGGATGGGACGGCGGTGCTCGTGAGGGCGCCGCTCGCCGTGGAGAAGTCAGCAGACGCCGTAGTACCAGCGGGGATCGTTATCGCTGGGAAGGGCTGAACGCGAAGCCGAGCGCCAAGACGTTCGTGCTCGCGATCGTTGCGTTGACGGCAGCCAACCCCCGCGGGGGCCTGGCCGGGAGGGTCCAGAGGTGAAGCCCGAGGATCTCCGGTCAGGGCGCAGCAGCGATCCGGCGCCGGACGACACCGCCGCTCACCCCGCCAAGGCGGGCTCCTTGTGGGAGCAGTTCCTGGCCCGCGGGAATCTCGCCGAGGCACTCAGACGCGTCGAGCAGAACGCCGGTGCCCCAGGCATCGACGGGCTGAGCACCAAGGAGCTCCGGCCGTGGTTGCATGACCACTGGGCGGAGGTCAGCTCGCAGCTCGAGGCGGGCACTTACCGGCCGCAGCCTGTCCGCAGGGTGATGATCCCCAAGCCCTCGGGCGGGCAGCGCAAGCTGGAAGTGCCGGCTGCGGTGGATCGAATGATCTGCCAGGCCATCGCGCAGGTGCTCACGCCTGTCTTCGACCCGCAGTTCCATCCCCACAGCTTCGGCTTCCGGCCGGGGCGCTCGCAGCATCATGCTGTGGAGCGGGCACGCCAGTTCATCGCTGATGGCGCGGTGTGGTGCGTCGATTTTGATCTCGACTCGTTTTTCGATCGCGTTCAGCACGACGTTCTGATGGCCAGGGTCGCACGACGGGTTCATGACAAACGGCTGCTCGGGCTGATCCGGCGCTACCTCCAGGCGGGGGTCATGGATGGCGGGCTGGTGCACGCGACGACGGAGGGAACCCCGCAGGGTTCGCCGCTTTCGCCGCTGCTCAGCAACGTCATGCTTGACGACCTCGACTGGGAGCTGGAGCGGCGCGGGCACCGGTTCGTGCGCTACGCCGACGATGGGCGCATCTACGTCCACAGTCGACGGGCGGGCGAGCGGGTCATGGCGAGCATCACGCAATACGTCGAGCAGCGCCTGAAGCTCAGAGTCAACCGCGAGAAATCGGTGGTGGCCCGGGCGCTGAGGCGACCCTTTCTAGGGTTCTGCCTCCGGCCCCGCATGGGTGACGTCAGGGTGCTGGTGGACCCCAAGGCCCTCAAGAGGGCAAAGGACCGCCTGCGCGCTCTCACCTCGCGGCGCTGGGGCGTCTCGATGGAGCGGAGGATCGATGAGATCAACCGCTTCACGGTCGGATGGACGGCCTACTTCAAGCTGGCCGACACCCCGACCCCGTTCGAGGATCTCGACGAATGGCTCAGACGCCGACTACGGCAAGTGCGATGGAAGGAGTGGAAGCGCCCCCGCACGCGGAGGCGCAACCTGCGAGCGAGAGATATCTCCGAGGCGACCGCCCGCAGGTGGGCGTCCTCGCGCAAGGGGTACTGGCGCATCGCCGGATCCAAAGTCCTCGCCGTCGCCCTCCCCAACGGCTACTGGACCGACCTCGGCCTGCAGGGATTCCTCGATCCCTACCGCCGCTTCCGGGAATGCTGAGCGAACCGCCGGATGCGGACCCGCACGTCCGGTGGTGTGGGGGGCGCCGGGGTCAGCCCGGCGCCTACCCGATGTACGCCCGACATGACCAACGACTCGGGGGTGAGAGTCCCCTGTGGAGGTTGATGGCACCAACCACAAGCCAATGGCAACTGCGTCGTCGTGAGGCGGGGTGGGAAGGAAGCCGGAGGCGAAACCGCGACCCTAGGAACACATGGCCGACCGTCGCTGCGGCGGGGGTGGGCTGCGCGTATGAGGCGCGGCGGCCCGGGCGAGCCAGCATTGCATGGCGAAGCCCGATGTCCATCAAGGGGCCGTCACGTAGACGCGGTGGGTGCGCGGGGAAGGCCGTTGGTCTTATTCGGGGAGGGCTCTGCGGGTGTCCCGGGATGCCTCGTCACGCGTGGCGTGCTCGCGGGGTGGTGCGGGACGGTCGCGGTCGAGAGGCCGCGGCTCGCTGCAGAGCAATCAGCAGAGGCCGTAGTACCAGCGGGGATCGCTGTCGCTGGGAAGGGCCGAACGCGAAGCCGAGCGTCAAGACGTTCGTGCTCGTGGTCGTTGCGATGATCGCAGCCAACCCCGATCGGGGCCTGGCGGGGAGAGTCCAGAGGTGAAGCCCGAGGACGCCCGGCCAGAGCGCAGCAACGATCCGGCGCCGAATGACACCGCCGCTCACCCCGCCAAGGCGGGCTTGTGGGAGCAGGTCTTGGCCCGCGAGAACCTTGCCGAGGCGCTCAGACGCGTCGAGCGGAACGCCGGTGCCGCGGGCATCGACGGGATGAGCACCAGGGAGTTGCGGCCATGGTTGAAAGACCACTGGCCGGAGGTCCGCTCGCAGCTTGACGCGGGCACTTACCGGCCGCAGCCCGTCAGGAGGGTGATGATCCCCAAGCCCTCCGGTGGATTGCGGATGTTGGGGGTGCCGGCTGCGGTGGATCGGTTGATCTGCCAGGCCATCGCGCGGGTGCTCACGCCTGTGTTCGATCCGCAGTTCCATCCTCATAGCTTCGGCTTTCGGCCGGGGCGCTCGCAGCATCACGCTGTTGAGCGGGCACGCCAGTTCATCGTTGATGATGCGGTGTGGTGCGTCGATTTTGATTTGGACTCGTTTTTCGATCGAGTTCAGCACGACGCTTTGATGGCCAGGGTCGCGAGACGGGTGCATGACAAGCGGCTGCTGCGGTTGATCCGGCGCTACCTGGAAGCGGGCGTTATGGATGGCGGGCTGGTGCACGCGAGCGAGGAGGGGACCCCTCAGGGTTCTCCGCTCTCGCCGCTGCTCTCGAACGTCATGCTCGACGACCTCGACTGGGAGCTGGAGCGCCGCGGGCACCGGTTCGTGCGCTTCGCCGACGACGGACGGATTTACGTCCAAAGCCGGCGGGCGGGCGAGCGGGTCATGCAGGGCATCACGCAGTACGTCGAGCAGCGCCTCAAGCTCAAGGTCAATCGCGAGAAGTCGGTGGTTGACCGGGCGACGAAGCGGCCCCTGCTGGGGTTTCGCTTCGCCTACCGCCGCGATGAGGTCAGAGTGCTGGTGGACCCCAAGCGCGTCAAACGCGCCAAGGACCGCCTGCGCCAACTGACCTCGCGCCGCTGGGGTGTGTCTATGCAGCGGCGGATCTTTGAGATCAACCGCTTCACCGACGGGTGGACGGCCTACTTCGCGTTGGCCGATACGCCCTCCCCGTTCAGGGAGCTCGACAAGTGGCTCAGACGACGCCTGCGGCAGGTCCGCTGGAAGGAGTGGAAGCGCCCGCGCACCAAGTTGCGCAAGCTGCGAGCGGCAGGACTCCCTGAGCACGACGCCCGCCGATGGGCGTTCTCGCGCAAGGGATACTGGCGCATCGCAGGCTCCCCAGTCCTCTCCACCGCCCTGCCCAACGCCTACTGGGCCGACCTCGGCCTGAAAGGGTTCTCCGAACCCTACCGCCGGTTCCGGGATGCTAAGCGAACCGCCCGGTGCGGACCCGCACGCCGGGTGGTGTGGGGGGCGTCGGGGTGAGCTCGGCGCCTACCCGATTCACAGGGCCTTCTATCAAGCGCTGGGCTACGCCCCGGACTTCGAGGATCCTTCCACCCACCCGCTCGACGTGGAGACGCAGCTTGGCTGGTCACGCGACATCGGCTTCATCGATGTCGATTGCTACCGGAAGTGGCTGGAGATGGGGCTGCTGATCGGTGTCAAGTAGACCCACCGACGCTCGGGCCGCAGCCGCTCTGCGATCCAGCTCAGCCGGAGAGCGAGCGATGATTGCGGTTCCCAGCGGGACCGCCATCTGCCCCCAAGACCGGCGACTGCGATCGTTGGCGCCACGGGAGAGGTCCGGTCGCGCGTTTCAGGATTGCACCGATGGCGCAGGCATGACCCACGCAATACTGTGGGACCATGTCCACCGCCGTGAACCACGCTTCGCTGACCGGCGTCAACGTGGCCGACGTCATGTCTCCTGGCCTGCTGGTCTGCGCACCAAGCACGGCCCTGCGCGCGGTGGCCGGGATGATGGTCGTGCACGAGGTGCACGCCGTCGCGCTCTCGGACGCTTCCGCAGGCCGGCCGGCAGTCGTCACCGACCTCGATCTCGTTGGCGCCGCCACGGCGATCGAAATGGCCGACGCTGCCGCCGTGGCGAGCGCGCCCGTGACCGTCGCACCGAGCGATCCGTTGATGGCCGCGGCCGCCGCGATGGCCGAGCAGGGCCGGTCACACGTGCTCGTGCTCGAGTCCGGATCGGCCCACCCGGTCGGCATGCTGTCGACCCTCGACATCGCCGCCGCGCTGGCTGGCCGCGACGCGCGCCTAACCCGTACCCCGCGTCCCGGGCGACCGGCGATCGGCACCTCGAGGCTCGACCGCGTGGCCGTCGCCAGAGCCATGCACCTCGGCGTCTTCGCCTGCCCACCCGACGCCAGCCTGCGCGAGGTCGCGGCGATCCTCGTCGATAGGCGCGTGCATTGCGTCGCCGTCGCCGTGACGCCCGCACCCTCGTCGTGGAAGTTCATCACCGACGTGAGCGTGGCGCGCGCGGCGGCCAAGGGCCGGGACGTGCGGGCCGCCGACCTCGTCGGCGAGGCAACGTGGATCGCGGGCGAAGCGGCGCTCGACGAGGCGACCGCGCTGATGGCGGGCACGGGCACCTCGCACCTGCTCGTGCTCGGCCGCCACGAGCCCGTCGGCGTGCTCTCCACGCTGGACGTCATCAACGTCCTCGCCGTCGCCGTCGGCGTCGGCGTCGGCTGAGGGTCGGGTGATGGACACGCGTCGCAGACGCCACGGGCGGACAAGCCGCATGCGCGCTCGCCGTCTTGCCGTAGAGCGCGTGGCCCGCGCGGCGTACGGTAGTCCTGCCGCATGTCCTGCGCCCAGTCCGACACAGGTGGCCTCGTAGCGATCATCGATCTCCCCAAGGAGCTCGAGATCCGCGTGATCATGGGCCTCTACGACCACCTCCTCACCGACGCCGGCCGCTCCACGTTCCTCGAGGCGGACTGGACCCTCACGCCTGTGGCCGACCGCGTCGGTTCCGCTACAAGGGCGCCACGCTCGAGCTGCTCGAGCGCGAGCAGCCCTTCGGCGCCGGCTCGGACCCGTCGAACATCGTCGACGCGCCGTACCCGATCGGGTCCATCCAGGTGCCCGGCGGGGTCGAGCCGATCATCCTCCATCGCGACGCCGTCTCCGGTGGCGGCTACGCGATGATCGCCACGGTCATCAGCGCCGACATGGACACCGTCGGCCAGTCCGCCCCGGGCTCGACGACCCGGTTCGTGGATGTGTCGCTCGACGAGGCGCTGGCGGCGCGGGCCGAGCGGCGTGAGCGGCTCGAGAAGCTGGGAGACGCGCTGGGGTAGCGGGCGGCGCCGCGCGCCGGTGTCCGGCGAGCCCCGATCGGTCCATGGCCAGCGGCCACCAATCGGTCCACTCGCGACGCCCCGCGCTCAGCTTCCCCTCGTCGCCGCCGATCAAAGGCCTCATGCCCTCCACCGTGTCGGTTCCGCTTCGCCCGCTCGGCGCCTCGCTCGCCGCCCTCCTCGCCGCCGCCGTCGCGCTGCCCAGCACCGCGGGCGCCGTCGTCTCGGTCGCCTTCGATCCTTCGTCCGTCGACTTCGGCCTGATGTCGCCGAACGGCCAGGAGCCCCGCCAGACGGTCCAGCTGCGCAACACGGGCACAGATCCCGCCAAGGTGAACGGCCTCCAGACCACCGGAGCCGACCCCAACGCGTTTTACGTGAGCCAGAACCAGTGCAGCGGCCAGACCTTGGCGCCGGCCGGCCAGGCGGGCGACTCCTGCCCCGTCGAGGTCGGGTTCAGCCCGTTCGATCGCCGCAGCTTCGCCGCGCAGCTCGAGGCGACGACGCCGAACGGGCCGACCGCGACGCTTGCCCTCGCCGGTACGGCGGGGCACGTCGCGCTCGTCGCGCCTTCCCAGGACTTTGGAAGCTCCGCGGTTGGCGAGCCGGGAATGACACGTGTGATCACCGCCACCAACCAGGGCAACCTCGAGGCCAACCTGTTCGTCGCCCTGATCACCGGGCCCGACATCGGCGCCTTCCAGGTCGTGGACGAGACCTGCACTTCGACGCCGGTCACCCCCAACGGCGGCACGTGCTCGGTGCGCGTGCGCTTCCTGCCCTCGGCCCCCGGCCGTAAGCGCGCGCGACTCACCCTCATCGGAGACGACGACGCCAACCTGCGCGTCGACCTCTCGGGCCTCGCCACCGCCGGGCGCCCGGGGCTGGTCCCCGCGGCGCGCGACTTCGGCACCCGTACGGTCGGGTCGGTCTCGCCACCCGTCCGGTTCGCCTTCTCCAACACCGGCGACGGGCCGGTCAGCGTCGACTCGGCCTCCATCGTCGGCCTCGATGCCGCCCGCTTCGTCCTGGTGCGCGACGAGTGCACGGGCTCCGAGCTGGCGGCGGGTGGGTCCTGCCGGCTGGCCGCGCGCTTCACCCCCGGCGCGGTCGGGCCGGCGAGCGCGAGCCTGCGCGTTGTGTCGACGGCGGGCGTCGGGCAGGCCTCCCTCAGCGGCCGCGGCCGGCTCGCCGGTACCGCGAAGCTGTCCTGGCGACGTGGAATGCGAGTGCGGCTCCGCGGGACCAAGGTCAGCCTCGGCTCGGCCACCTGCACCGACGTCGACGGCTGTCGCCTACGCATACGCGCCCGCATCAGCGCGCCACGCCGCGGCGGCAAGGGGAGCACCGCGGCCACGACCACCAAGCGTCTCAAGACCGTCCCGGTCGTCCTGCGCAACGGCGAAACCCGGCCGCTGCGCCTGAAGCTGTCCAGGACCGCGCGAGCGCTCGCGCGCCGGCCCGGCGCCCGGCTCGTCGCGAAGGTCACGGTGACGGCGTCCGGCGCCACCACCGCCCGCACGCTCGCCGCGCGCTTCGCCACGCGCTGAGAGGGCCGGGGCTCGGCAGGCCCCTTTGTACAGTCATCCCCGTGAGCGCCAGGGCCCCCGAGCAGGCATGACCCAGGCGGCCGAGCAGCCCGCGGCCGGCGCCGCCGAGGGCGTCGAGCAGCGCGCGCGCCGGCCGGTGATCCTCGCGGTCGACGACGAGCCGGCGGTGCTCGCAGCGGTGGCCCGCGACCTGCGTCGCGGGTTCGGCGAGCGCTTCCGCATCATGCGCGCCGCCTCGGGCCCGGAGGCGCTCGACATTCTTGGCGAGATCCGCACCCGGGGAGAGCAGGTCGCGCTGCTGGTGGCCGACCAGCGCATGCCCGGGATGGCCGGGACCGATTACCTGACGAGGGCGCGCCGGCTCGTGCCTGAGGCCAAGCGCGTGCTGCTCACGGCCTACGCCGACACCGAGGCCGCGATCTCCGCGATCAACGAGGCCGCGCTGGACTACTACCTGCTCAAGCCGTGGGACCCTCCCGAGGAGCAGCTCTACCCGGTCGTCGAGGACCTGCTGACCACGTGGGAGGCCGGCGCGGCGCTCGAGGCCGGCGGCGTTCGCATCGTCGGGCACCGCTTCTCCAAGGAGACCCACGACCTGCGCGACTTCCTCGCGCGCAACCGCGTCCCCGGCCGGTGGCTGGACGTCGAGCGCGACGGCGAGGCGCGCGAGCTGCTCACCGTGGCCGGCGTCGACCCGGAGCGGCTGCCCGTCGCGCTGCTGGAGGACGGCTCGGTGCTCGAGCGCCCCTCGGTGCTCGAGCTCGCCGAGCGGCTGGGCGTCTCAATCGCTCCGGCGCAGGAGCATTACGACCTGGTGATCGTCGGCGGAGGCCCCGCCGGCCTCGCCGCCGCGGTCTATGGCGCCTCGGAGGGCCTCAAGACGGTGATGGTCGAGCGCGAGGCGCCGGGCGGCCAGGCGGGCCAGTCCAGCCGCATCGAGAACTACCTCGGCTTCCCGGCGGGTCTCTCGGGGTCCGACCTCGCCCGACGCGCGACCGACCAGGCCCGCCGCCTCGGGGCCGAGCTGCTCACCGTCCAGGACGCGACCGCGCTGCGCGTCGAGGGCTCGGGACGCATCATCGGCCTGAGCGGCGGCGGAACGCTCAGCGCGAACACGGTTCTCGTCGCCTCCGGGGTCGCCTACCGCCAGCTCGACGCGCCGGGCTTCGCCGACTTCACCGGCGCCGGGATCTACTACGGCGCGGCGCTGACCGAGGCGCGCTCGTGCGCCGACCAGCACGTCGTCGTCATCGGCGGGGCGAACTCGGCCGGCCAGGCCGCGGTCTACTTCTCGGGCTACGCCAGTCGCGTGACGATGCTCGTGCGCGGCGACTCCCTGGCCGCCTCGATGTCGCACTACCTCGTCGAGCAGCTCGAGGCGCTGCCCAACGTCGAGGTCCGCGCTGGCGCCCGGGCATTGGCGGCCGAAGGCGACGATCGCGTGCGACGCCTGCGCATCCGCGACGCCAACGGGACCGAGACCGTCGAGGACGTCGACGCCTGCTTCGTGTTCATCGGCGCCACGCCGCGGACGGACTGGCTGGCGGGCGTCGTCGCGCGCGACGCCCGCGGGTTCATCCTCGCCGGCCCCGAGGTCCGCGAGGACGGCTGGCCGCTCAAGCGCGACCCCTACGTGCTGGAGACCAGCGTGCCCGGCGTGTTCGTCGCGGGCGACGTGCGCGCGCGCTCGATCAAGCGCGTGGCCAGCGCGGTGGGGGAGGGCTCGATGGCCGTGTCGCTCATCCACGAGTACCTCGCCGGCGCATGAGCCCGGCCGCGACGGTCGCCCAGCTGCGGCCGATCGACCTCTTCGACGAGCTCGACGACGCCGCGCTCGAGCCCTGGGCGCAGGCGACGGAGGTCCGCGAGGTCGCCGCGGGTGAGGTGATCGTCGACCAGGGCGACCCTGCCGCCGGCTTCCAGCTCGTGCTCGAGGGCGTCGTCGAGGCGTTCGTGGTCGAGGGCGACGGGCGCCTGGAGCCGGTCCGCGCGCACGTCGCACCGACCTGGATGGGAGCGATCGCCATCCTCACCGAAAGCCCTGTCGGCGTGCGCATGCAGGCCGAAACCGACTGTGTGATGGGCGTCATCGCCGACGAGGACTTCATCCGCCTCACTCTGTCCAGCCTGCCCGTCCACCGGCGGATCATGCGCCAGGTCCGTCCGGTGGTAAGCCGGATAACCGCCATGGAGCAGAACCGCGAGCGCCTCGCGTCCCTGGGCACGATGGCCGCCGGGCTCGCGCACGAGCTCAACAACCCCGCCGCGGCGGCCCGCCGCGCCGCGGCCGAGCTCGCCGACGCGCTGAAGGTGATCTCGCAGACCCTGGCGCGCTTCGTCGAGTCGGGCATCGAGCGCGCCGAGGCCCAGGCGCTCGTCGACCTGCAGCGCCAGGCGCTGGCGAACGCGAGCGAGCGCGGCCCGCTCGGCGCGCTCGACGCCGCCGACGCCGAGGACGAGCTGCTCGAGGCGCTCGAGGAGCTCGACGTGCCCGAGCCCTGGAGGCTCACCGAGGCGCTCGCCGCGGCCGGGGTGGACCGCGCCTGGCTGCAGCGCGTGGCGCAGCTCGCGGGGCCGGCCACGAACGCGGCGCTCGCCTGGGTCGCCGCGTCGCTCACCGCACGCGGCCTGGCGGCCGAGCTCGCAGACTCCGCCCAGCGCATGAGCAACCTCGTCGGCGCCGTGAAGTCCTACGCCTACATGGACCGCGGCGAATCCGTGGAGGTCGACGTCCACGAGGGCCTGGAGAGCACGCTCACGCTGCTCGGCCACAAGCTCAAGCACACCTCGATCGAGGTGCGGCGCGACTACGACCGCGACCTCCCCACCCTCACGGTCCATGGCTCGGAGCTCAACCAGGTGTGGACCAACCTGCTCGACAACGCGATCGACGCGCTCGGCGAGCAGGGCACCATCACCATCACCACGCGCCGGGACGGCCCCTGCGTGGTCGTCGACGTCGCCGACGACGGGCCCGGCATCCCCGAGGACGTCCGCGATCGCATCTTCGACCCGTTCTTCACCACCAAGGACGTCGGCGCCGGAACCGGGCTGGGCCTCGACACCGCGCGGCGCATCGTCCAGGACCGCCATCACGGCACCCTCGCCGTGGACTCCGGCAACGGCGCCACGGTGTTCCACGTCTGGCTTCCGGCCGAGTAGCGCGCGCACCATCTAGGATCGGCCCGAGCCGAATGCCGGGCGCACGAGAGACGATCCGGACGACGTGCCCGCGCGACTGCTACGACGCCTGCGGGGTGCTCGCCGTCCGGCGCGACGGGGTCCTGCACCAGGTGCGCGGCGACCCCGAGCACCCGGTGAGCCGCGGCAAGCTGTGCCGCAAGTGCGCGATCGCCTACAACGGCGTGCTGCTGGATCCGGCGCAGAGGCTGCTTCATCCCCTGCGCCGCGCCGGGCGCAAGGGCGAGGGATGCTTCGAGCGGATCTCGTGGGAGGAGGCGGTCGGCGAGGTGGCCGGCCGCCTTGGCGAGGTGGTGGAGCGCGATGGCGGGGCGGCCGTGCTCAACGCCCACTACACCGGAACCTTCGCGCAGCTCGCCTACGGCTTCGGGCTGCGCTTCTTCAACCGCCTCGGCGCGACCGAGGTCGACCCCGACACGATCTGCAACAACGCCGGGCACGCCGCGCTGGGTTACGTCTACGGCACCTCGACCGAGGGCTTTGACCCGCGCACCGCTCGCGACGCTGCGTGCATCCTCGTGTGGGGCGCGAACCCCTCGGCCTCGGCGCCCCACCAGCACGAGCACTGGCTGCCCGACGCGCCCGGGGCGGTCGTCGTGATCGACCCGATCGCCACGCCCACCGCCCGCGCCGCCGACCTGCACCTCCAGCCGCGCCCGGGCACCGACGCGGCGCTCGCCTTCGTGCTGCTCCACGTCCTCCAGCGCGAAGGGCGCCTCGATCGCGCCTTCCTCGCGGAGCACACTATCGGCTGGGATGAGGTCGAGCCGCTGCTCGAGCTCTGCACGCCGGCGTGGGGGGAGGAGCGGACCGGCGTTCCCGCCGCGCAGATCGAGCGGGCCGCCGCGCTCTACGGCGCCGGCCCGTCGCTGCTGTGGATCGGCCAGGGTCTGCAGCGCCACGCCGGCGGCGGCAACGTCGTGCGCGCCGTCTCGCTGCTGCCGGCGGCGACCGGCAACCTCGGCCGGCCGGGCGCGGGCTTCCTCTACCTCAACGGCGCCGAGAGCCGCGGCCTGGACGAGGACTACGTCAGCGGCGAGCACCTGCGCGCCGGCGAGCCGGCCGCGATCAGCCACATGGACCTCGCGCCTGCGCTCGAGGACCCCGGCCGCTTTCGGGCGCTCGTGTGCTGGAACATCAACCTCGCGGCCTCCAACCCCGATCAGGCCCGCGTGCGGGCCGCGCTGGAGCGCGAGGATCTCTTCACGTTCGCGCTCGACCTCTTCCCGACCGACACGACGGATCTCGCCGACGTCGTGCTCCCCGCCGCGAGCTTCCTCGAGTCAGACGACCTCGTGGCCAGCTACTTCAACCGCAGCCTCTCCGCCCAGGTGAAGGCGAGCGAGCCGCTCGGGGAGTCGCTGCCCAACACGGAGATCTTTCGGCGCCTCGCCGCCGCCATGGGCTACGACGAGCCCGACCTGTCAGAGCCCGACGCGCAGGTCATCGCGGCGCTGCTGCAGCGCAGCGGCGCCGGCCTGGACTTCGAGGCGCTCGCCGCGGCGGGGACGGTCGCCGTCCCGGCCGAGCCGGCCGTGCAGTTCGACGGCCTGCGCTTCCCCACGCCGAGCGGGAAAGTCGAGCTCGCGTCGGACCGCTCCCAGGCCGACGGCCTCCCGCGCGTGCCCCAGCCCGCCGCCGAGCCCGCGCCGGCCGGCGACCGCCTGCGCCTGCTCTCGCCTGCCTCGCCGTGGATGCTCAACGCGAGCTTCGCCAACGACGCGAAGATCCTGCGCCGCGCCGGCGCCGCCGTGCTCGCCCTGCACCCCGACGACGCCGCCGCCCGCGGGCTGGCCGAGGGCGAGCAGGCGCTCCTGGTCTCAGACGTCGGCCGCCTCTCGCTGCCCGTCACGCTCTCCGGCGACGTCCCGCGCGGCGTCGCGCTCACGCCCAAGGGCCGCTGGCCCAAGCTCGAGGGCCAGGCCGCCAACGTCAACGTGCTCGTCCCGGCGCGCAAGAGCGACATGGGCGAGAGCACGACGGTGCACGGCACCGAGGTGACGGTGAGCGCCGCGCCGGCGCCCGCGGCCGTGGCCCGCTAGGACCGGGCGGTCGGCGCGGCCGGCGCGGCGTCCTCGGGCCCGTCGACCGTGCGCTCGACGAGCTGCGTGCTCGTGCGCCGGCCGAGCACGTCCTGGCGGGTGGCGGTGATCATCTCGCCGACGAGGCCGAGGGTGAAGAGCTGGATCCCGGCGAGCACGAGCAGCACGCCCAGCACCAGCAGCGGCCGGTTGCCGATCGCCGCGCCGCCGATCTTCTCCACCGTGAGGACCGCGCAGATGACGAGGCCCAGGAACAGCGAGATCAGCCCGGCGCCGCCGAACAGGTGCAGCGGGCGGTACTGGTAGCGGCCAATGAGGACGACGCCGAGCAGGTCGAGCAGGCCGCGGGCGTAGCGCTCCGGGCCGAACTTCGAGCGGCCCTGGGCACGAGGGCGGTGGTGGACGGGCAGCTCGGCGATCCGCCAGCCGCGCTGGAAGCCGAGCACCGGGATCAGGCGGTGCTGCTCGCCGTACAGCTCGAGGCCGCGGACGGCGGGCCCGCGGTACGCCTTCAGCCCGCAGTTGACGTCGTGGAGGGGGACGCCCGAGAGCCGCGCGGTCAAGCCGTTGAAGACCTTGGAGCCCCAGCGCTTGAAGAGCGGGTCGCGGCGCTCTTGCTTCCAGCCCGAGACGACGTCGTAGCCCTCCTCGAGCTTGGCCAGCAGCCGCGGGATCTCGGCCGGGTCGTCCTGCCCGTCGCCGTCCATGGTGACGACCACCGCGCCGCGACTCTGGTCGAATCCCGTCCGCAGCGCGGCCGACTTGCCGAAGTTGCGACGCAGGCGGACGAAGCGCACCGCTTCGCGCTCCAGGGCGAGCCGCTCGAGGACGCCGGCGGACCCGTCCGTGGACCCGTCGTCCACCCAGATGATCTCGTAGCTGCGTCCCGTCGCCGTGCACGCGGCCTCCGTCTCGGCGAGCAGCGGCTCGATGGTCTCGCGCTCGTTGAAGATCGGGATGACCACCGAGAGCTCGATGCTGCCGCCCTCCGCCGGCCTCGGCGAGGGGACGACGGGCTCGGCGCCCAGCAGGCTTGGGGACCGCATGGCGCGACATTATTCACGTCGGCCTCACGAGGCGTTGACCCTCGGCCCTCCGAGGCGCTGCCCCTCGCCCCGCGAGGCGAGCTCGCGAAGCGCGGACTACGATCCCGCGCGTGCCAGCGCCAGAGCTCGCCCGCGGGGCGGCCGCCGGGGGCGGCTTCGGCCAGGAGACCGACAACGCCGCCAAGTACGAGCACGCCGGCGGGGTCGAGCGCCGCCTGCTCGCGCGCTTCCGCTCGCGACTGCTCGACATGGTCGTGCCACTCGCCCCGCGCAGCGTGCTCGACGGCGGCTGCGGCGAGGGACACGTCACGGGGTGGCTCGCGCAGGCGCTGCCGGGCGCGCAGGTCACCGGGGTCGAGGGCCGCGCCGACGCGCTCGCCGCCTTTCGTCAGCGCAACCCCGGGCTGCGCGCGGTGCAGGGCGACCTCCTGCGCCTGCCCTTCGAGGACGGGGAGTTCGACCTCGTCACCTGCACGGAGGTGCTCGAGCACCTCCCCGAGCCGCGACAGGCCCTGCGCGAGCTGAGCCGCGTTAGCGTCGGCCACCTCGTCCTCACCGTCCCCCACGAGCCGTTCTTTCGCGCCGGCAACCTCGCCCGCGGGCGCTACGTGTCGCGGCTGGGGTCGACCCCGGGCCACCTCTCGACCTGGGGCCGCCGAGGGTTCCTGCGTGCGGTGGCAGCGGAGGCGCAGCCGATTCGTTGGTCCTCCATGTTTCCCTGGCAGGCCGTGCTCGCCCGCTCGGACACGACCTGATGGTCGCCAGCAGCGAGGCCACGGTGGCCCGCTCGCGGCCGCGGGCAGCGGGCCTGGGGGCGGTCGGCGATGCGGCGCGCGGCGCATGGCTCGTCGTCGGCGCGCTGACCGTCGCCGCCTTCGTCCTGCGTGTGGTGGGCATCCGCGCGAGCCTCTTCGGGGACGAGCGCTTCACCCACGCGATCGTCAGCGAGAACGGCCTGCCCGGCGTCTGGCACGAGGTCTACACGACCTCG
Organism: uncultured Actinomycetes bacterium; assembly: GCA_963728925.1. Taxonomy (GTDB): domain Bacteria; phylum Actinomycetota; class Thermoleophilia; order Solirubrobacterales; family Solirubrobacteraceae; genus JBBPZA01. Next base: position 29,619 of record CAVSMB010000006.1, read on the forward strand.
ATCACGCCGCCCTTCCACTACGTGCTCGCGTGGTCCTCGATCCAGTTCGGCGGCGACAGCACCGTCCTCGTCCGCCTGCCCTCGCTGGTCCTCGGCACTGCGATGATCCCGCTCATCTTCGTGCTCGCGCGGCGCGTCGGCGGCACGCGCGCCGGCGTCGTCGCCGCGGCGATCTACGCCTTCAGCCCGTTCGCGATCTTCTACTCGACCGAGGCCCGGGCCTACGAGACGATGGTCTTCCTCGTCACCGTCTCGACGCTCGCCCTGCTCCGGGCCGGAGAGGGAGCGGGACGGCGCTGGTGGATCGTCTACGCGCTCGCCTCGTGCGCGGCGTTGTGGACGCACTACACGGCGGTCTTCGTGCTGGCCGTCGAGGCCCTCTGGGGGCTGTGGGTCTTCAGCGAACGCCGCCGCGAGCTCGTGATCGCGCAGGCCGCGGTGATCGCCGGCTTCCTGCCGTGGGTCGTCGGCGGATTCCTCGTTCAGCGCCAGAACGAGGGCGTCGATCTGCTCGCCGCCTTCAGCGACGAGAGCGTTCGGGCGATCGTCAAGTACCCGCTCCAGACCGTGATCGGTCACCCCTTCGTCGGGCTGGCCGACGTGCCTGGGAACCTCGCGTTGCTGCTCGTGGCCGGCGTCGCCGGCCTGGCCGTCGCTGCCGCGGTGCTCCGGCCCGCGGTCTACCGCGAGATCGTTCCGTCGCTTCGCTCCGGGCGCGCCCTGATCGTGCTCCTCGCCTTCGCAACCCCGGCCGGAATGCTTGCCCTCGGGCTGATCGGCCCCGACCTCTACTGGCTCCGTAACCTCAGTGCTTCCCAGCCCGGGCTGATCGTCCTCATCGCGCTCGTGCTGGCGACGCTGTCGACGGCGTTGCCCGCACGGGTGGCGGTCGCCGTCCTCGGCGCCATGGGGGCGGTGCTCTTCGTCGTCGCGGTGCAGAGCGTGCGCCCGGTGGAGCGTCGCCCGGACTACCGCGACGCGGCCCACTACCTCGACCGCGTCGCGGGCGCCGACCCCGTCGTCTACCTGCCGACCCTGCTCAGCCCCGACGCACGACTGGGGTCGTCGGCGCTTAGCCTCTACGACCAGCGACCACACCGCCTGTACCGCTTCTTCGATCCCGCCCCGTGGCTCATCGGCCGCTCGAAGGGTCGCAGCGTCTTTCTCGTCCAGGCTCGGGAGCCCGCGGTCCTGGCGGCCACGGGCCTCGACACTGCGCCCGCGGGGCTGCTCGAGCGGCGCGCCGCGCTCGGCGGCCCGGACGGTCGCGCGATCGCGCGGGCGACGCGGACTTTCGCGGGCTTCTATCCGGTCACCGTCCAGCGCTTTGCGGGCGCGGCGCAGGGGCGCCTGGAGCGCCGTGGACCCGAGCGGCTGATCTCGTGGACCCTCGGCCCGCGCGTCGTCGTCGAACCGGGCGCCGCCCGTGGCGCGGTCGACACCGCACAGCGCTCCGGCGCGCAGCTCACCCTCTCAGGCTACGGGGTCGACGGGAAGCGCCCGCGGCCCGCCGACTGGGTCCTCGCCTTCTCGCGCGACCGCCTCGTCGCCGTCTCCTCGCTCGGAGCTCTGCGGCCCGATCTCGCCGCCGCGTTCGGGCCATCGGTCCGGCTCGCCGGATTCTCGCTCGCCCCGCTCGGGCCTGCGCCCGGCGCCCCGAGCCTCCGCGTCTACGCCGTCTCCGGGAGCCGCGCCTCCGAGCTCCCGCTGAGCCCTGCGGCGAAGCGAGCGCTGGGGTAGGGGCACGACAGAAGCCCGCTCCTCGCCGCCCGCGCGGTGGCAGACTGCGGCGATGGACGCCGGGGCGGGTGTGAAGACGAGCCGGGGCGTCGCTCGCCGCGTCGGCGGCGCGCTCGCCGCGCTTCTCGTCGCCGGCTTCGTCGTCTGGGGGATCGCCGGCGGGTGGTCGAAGGCGGCCGACTACCCGTGGGAGATCGACGGGGCGCTGCTCGCCGCCGCCGTCGCCGTGCTCGGCCTGTTCTTCCTCGCCTGGGGGGCCGGTTACGTCGCGCTGCTCGAGCTGCTCGCCGGGCGTCGCCTCCACCGTCCGCACTTCACCTCGATCTGGGCGCGCTCGCTCCTCGGGCGCTACGTGCCCGGCAACGTGCTGATGGTCGCCGGGCGGGTGATGCTCGGCCGCGAGGCCGGCGTTCCCGGCCGGGTCTCGCTGGCCGCAAGCGTGTACGAGCAGGTGGCGATGCTCGCCGCGGCGGCGGTCGCCGCGAGCGGCTTCCTCGTGTGGACGGGCCGCCACTGGTCGCCGCTCTTCTGGGCCGTGCTCGTCGTGCCCTTCGGCCTCGTCGTGCTGGACCCGGTGGTGCTACGGCGCGTCTCTGAATGGCTGTTGCGACGCCTCGGGCGGCCGGTGACGCTCGCGCTGCTCACGCGCGGCGAGGTCGCCGCGATGCTCGGCTGGTTCGCCCTGACCATGGCCCTGCTCGCCGCCGGGACGGGCCTCGGCGTGCGCGCGGTCGCCGGGCCGGAGGTCGGGAGCGTCGCCTACGTCGGGCTGGGCTTCCTGCTCTCGTGGGCGGTCTCGATGCTCGCCTTCGTCTTCCCTTCGGGCCTGGGCGCGCGCGAGGCGGTCTTCGCCGTCGTGCTCTCGCGTCACCTGCCGGCCCCGGCGGCGGTGTCGCTCGCCGCGGCGAGCCGCCTGCTGCTGACCGCGGTCGAGCTCCTGGTCGTCGCCGCGCTGGCTGCGATAGGCCGGGCGCTGGCGGCGCCCGCCCCGCCGAGCGCCAGGCCGGTGGCCGAGTGACCGGACGGCTACGCTGGTCGTCGGCGACCAGATCTTCGTCAACGCCTACCTGATCGGCGTGGCGACCTTCGCCAAGGCCGACCCAAGCTCGCCGCGGTGCCTGCCGAGTTCATGGGCGCCGAGGCGGTCCACCGCGCGCTCGCGCCGCAGTCGCTCGGGCAGCTCGGCAACGACCGCATCTTCATGAAGGGTCGAATTCACCAACATCCTCGACGCTCACGCCCACCGATCCCGACGTCAACACGCCGGATCCGACGCCGATCGACGCCTGACCCCCGGCCGCCCGCGACCGCGCGCGACTGCGCCGGTCGCGGGGCGGCCGGCGGGACTTGCGGCCGGTCGCGGGCGGGCCGCCGCCCTCACTCGAGCAGCCCCGGCCCGAGCCGGTCGAGGAGCCCCACCGCCTGCGGCTGGCCGCCGTCCTCGAGCACGATCGCGCCGCCGGGCCAGTAGGGGTGGGGCGGCGCGGCACGGTTGACGAGCAGCGGCTCGTGCAGCCAGCTGCCGGTGTTGACGATCCGCGGCCGGCCGCCCGCGCCCCGCCAGCGCCGCGGGTCGTCGCCCGGCAGCGGCCCGCAGCGGTGGACGTGGCCGAAGACCACCCACTCGGCGTCGACTCCGAGGCGGTGCACGACGCGCCCGAGGGCCGGGATGCTCGCGCGTCGCATCTGCAGGCCGAGGAGCGTCGCGGGGAGCGGCGCGGCGCGGCGGTCAAGCAGGCGCCGCGACAGCAGCGGCATGCTCGCGGCGCGCACGAGCTCAGCGGCGTCGTCGAGCCATGTCGCCAGCCGGCGCGGCAGCCACCGTATGAGCAGCGCCTCCATGCGGGTCACCGACGGGCCGCCGGCGCGCTCGTAGTCGAGCGGGATCGCGCCGTCGCGTGGCAGGCGCCCGAGCAGTCCGCGAGCGATCCCGAAGGCCGCCTCAGGCATCAGGTGGCGATCGAGGTAATGGCCATGCGTGGCGAAGACGCGGTCCGTGAGCCACACGCCCGGGTAGTGCACGCGAACGCGCGCCGGCTCGAGCCACGAGGTGAGCCTTGCCAGCAGCGGCGTCGCGTCGTGCGGGACGGCGGCGTCGACGGCGAGCGACATCCCGTTGCTGCGCAGCCACGGCCGGACGAGGTCGGCGTCGTGGTTGCCCGGCACGACGATCACCTCGCGCTTCTCGCCGAGCCGCGTCCCGAGCGCCCGCAGCACCGGCTCGGCGACGGCCATCGCCTCCTTCGGCCGCCCCTCGAGCAGCTCGACCACGTCGCCGAGCAGCACCAGCCGCTCCACTCCCTCGACCGCCGCCAGCAGCGCCTGGAGCGCCTCCTCGCGGCGCAGCACGTCGTGCCCGAGCCGCGCGCCGAGGTGGAAGTCCGAGACGACGAGCGTGCGCATGCGGCCGCCGACGATGTCACAGAGCCGGGCGGCAGGGCCGGCGCCTGCCACACTCGGTCTGATGCCCCTTTCCCTGATCGAGTTCCCCGCCGACGAGCCCGAGCGGGCCCGGCGCTTCTGGTCGGAGCTGCTCGACGTCGAGCTCGAGGCTCGCCGCGGCGACGAGGGCTCGGGCTGGCAGACTCGTGGCGACGGCCCGGCGCTCGGGGTCCACGAGCGCGGCATCGGGCCGGGCGACCGCTTCTCGCTGCCCTACTTCGAGGTCGCCGACCTGCGCGCCGCGCTCGGCCGGCTGCAGGAGCTCGGCGGCAGCGTCGTCCACCCGGGCGAGAGCTTCGCGGTCTGCCGCGACAGCGAGGGCACGCCGTTCGGACTTGCTCAGGCCCCGTCGCCCCCGGACGCGGGCCGCAGCCCGTAGGTTTCCCGCCGCTTTCGGGTATCCCGGAAGCGAGGGAGGCAGGACCAACGAGGCGGAAGCGGGGAGAGGCATGGGAATCTCGAACGTGCGCGCAGGCGCGGCGCTGGTGGTCGCGGCGACGCTCGCGCTGGGCTCGGCGGGCTGTGGGAGCAGCGACGACTCGGGTGGCGGTGGCGGCGGTCAGAAGATCGCGCTCCTGCTCCCGGAGAACAAGACGGCCCGCTACGAGCAGCAGGACCGCCCGAACTTCGAGCGCAGGGTCAAGGCGCTGTGCGCCGACTGCGAGGTCATCTACTCCAACGCCGAGCAGGATCCCAACCGCCAGCTCCAGCAGGCCGAGCAGGCCATCACCGCCGGCGCCAAGGTCATCGTGCTCGACGCGGTCGACGTCAAGTCGGCGGCGAGCATCGTCAACCGCGCGAAGCAGTCGAAGATCCCTGTGATCAGCTACGGCCGGCTCGTGGCCAACGCCGACCTCGACTACTACGTCTCCATCGACCCCTTCAAGGTCGGCCAGCAGCAGGGCAAGGCGCTCGTCGAGGCGCTGAAGAGCAAGGGCGCCGCCTCACCGTCGGTGGTGATGATCAACGGCGCGCCGACGGACAGCAACGCGGCCCCCTACAAGAAGGGGGCCCACAGCGTCATCGACCCGGCCGGCGTCAAGGTCGTCAAGGAGTTCGACACGCCCGACTGGAGCCCCGACAAGGCGCAGAACGAGATGGAGGGGTCGATCACCGACGCCGGCAAGACGGGCTTCGACGGCGTCTACGCCGCCAACGACGGCATGGCCGGCGGAGCCATCGCGGCGCTCAAGGGCTCGGGCATCGCGCCGGCCGACAAGCCGGTCACCGGCCAGGACGCCGAGCTCGCCGGGATCCAGCGGATCCTCGCCGGCGAGCAGCTCATGACGGTCTACCAGCCGATCAAGAAAATCGCCTCGACCTCGGCCGACCTCGCCGTGCCGCTCGCGCAGGGCAAGACGCCGCCGGCCATCGCCAAGGCGCGGGTCGACAACGGGATGGAGAAGGTCCCCTCCGTCCTGCTTGACACCATCGTCATCACCAAGGACAACGTCAAGGACACCGTGATCAAGGACGGCTTCCTCACGGCGAAGCAGATCTGCACCGGCAAGTACGCGAAGGCGTGCGCCGACGCGGGGCTGAGCTGAGCGCCTGACAACCCGTTCGTTCGCCGGGGAGGTGAGCGGTGACCCTCGGGGAGGGTCGTCGATGACGATCCGCCGGTGGGCCCTCGTCCTCGTCGGCCCCTTGCTGTCGCCACCGCGCTCGCGGCGGCCGCGGGCCTCGCCCACGCGAAGTCGTCGCGGCCCAACGTTGTCGTCGTCATGACCGACGACCAGGACTTCCGGTCGATGTGGGCGATGCCCAAGACGCGCGCGCTGATCGGCGCGCGCGGGACGACGTTCCAGACCTCGCTCGTCAACTTCCCCCTGTGCTGCCCGTCGCGGGCGACGTACTACACCGGCCGGTACGCGCACAACCACGGCGTCCTTTGGAACAACTTCCCGCAGGGCGGCTACCGAAAGCTGCGCGGCTCAGAGACGCTGCCGGTGTGGCTGCGCCGGGCGGGCTACCGCACGATCCACATCGGCAAGTACCTCAACGAATACGGCGAGGACCGCCCGCGCGAGGTGCCGCCGGGGTGGGACGACTGGTATGGCGGAGTCGATCCCTCCACCTATGACTACTACGGCTACACCATCAACCACAACGGCGCGCTGAAGACCTACGGCCGCCGGGCGGCCGACTACTCGACCGACGTCTACGCGGGACTGGCCGAGAAGGCGATCCGCGTCGCCTCGAAGGCCGGCAAGCTGTTCTTCCTGGGCCTCGCCCCCAACGCGCCCCACACGGTGGCGACCGAGGCCCGCGCGCGCAAGGAGGGAACGCCGGCGCTGCCCCCACCGCGCTACGCGAAGCGCTTCGCCGCCGGCGTCAAGTACGTCCCGTACGGAGGGATCGTCGCGCGTTCCCCTCCTCATGGCCGGCCCCGGCTTCCCGCAGGGGCGGACCGTGAAGGGCGTCGTCACCAACGCGGATCTCGCGCCGACCATCCTCGACCTCGCCGGAGCACGGGCGACGCTGCCGGTGGACGGGCGGTCGCTGCTCAAGGCGGCGCGTGACCCGGCGCGGCTCGCCGGGCGCGGCATCCTGGTCGAGACCGCCCCGAACCCGCGCATGGTCCCGGCGTACGCCTCGATCCGCACCCAGCGCTACCGCTACGACCTCCAGGAGGACGGGCAGGACGGCCTCTACGACCTCAAGCGCGATCCCTGGGAGCTCCAGAGCGTCCACGCCGACCCGCGCTACGCGAAGATCCGCGAGATCCTCGCCGCGCCCCTCGCCTCGCTGCGAGCCTGCCGCGGCGCGTCGTGCCGCGTCGGGGTCGGAACGCTTCCCGCGCCGGATCGCTGACGCTCGGCCGCGCCCGGTCGCATTTTTCCTTCCCCGCCGTAAGACCTCGTCGCGCCCTCGGTTGTGGGGTCGGTAGACCCAACTCCAAGGAGGAGACGATGTCGCGCTTCACCACCACCCTCGCCGTCTGCGCCGGCACCCTGGCCGTCGCAGCGCCAGCGGTCGCCGACGCCGCGAGCCGCACGCCCACCACGGGCGCTTCACGCTACACCCAGAAGATCTGCAGCTCGACCTCCGACTGGGACGGCGTGTCCCCCGGCATCACGGTGGACCCGGCGGCTCACAAGGTCTTCGTCGGCGGGCAGGGGGTCGAGGACTTCCTCCACGTCGAGGTGGACGGCCAGGGGACGACCAGTGGGTGGGACGACATGCTGCAGATCACCCTCACGAGCTACGGCGACCTCGCCCCCGACGTCGACTCGGTCGAGACGCCGCTCTACGAGCCGGGCGACGCGGGCGGCGGCAACGGCGACTTCACCACCGGCAACACGCCGCGCAGGCGGGCGGTGAAGCGGATCGTCTACCTCGGCTCGCTCTCCAAGCGCAACGCGGTCCTGAACGAGTCGAGCGTTCCCATGCACGCCCGTGGCTGGTTCGACACGCTGGACTCAGGCGACGACGGCTTCCTCGGCGGAAGCGGCCCCGACTGCGTGGAGTCGGTGACCGGCAAGGGCCAGAATCGCAACAACCGGATCGACGCCGGCGAGGGCTCGAACAAGGTCCGCACCGGGTTCGGCGACGACAGCGTCAGCGGCGGCGACGACAACGACACGCTCATCACGGGGAGCGGCGACGACGTGCTCCGCGGGGGCGACGGCGTCGACCTGCTCCAGGGTGCGGGCGACAGCGACTGCTACAGCGGGAGCTACGTCGACGGACGCCGCGACCTGCTCGACGACCCGAGCCCCGGCCTCGGCGACCTCAACACCTACTCCGCCGAGCCTGGCGTCGTCGACGGCGAGGCGGTCGACACCATCGAGCGCATCACCGAGGCGTTCCCGACGCTCGTGACCAGCTGCGTCTGAGCCGACCCGCTCGCTCGGGCACAATGGCGGCCGTGCGCCACGGCCGCCATTACACCCTCGACGAAGCCCGCGAGCAGTTGTCGTGGGTCGCCGAGCGCCTCGAGGCGATGCGCTCCGCGCGCGAGCGCCTCACCGACGCCGAAACCCGCCGCGTGCTGGCCGAAGGCTCCCCCGGCAACGGCGGGGGGAGCCGCGGCCGGCAGGTGGGCGAGGCGTTCGTCGAGCTGCAGAACGGAGTCGCCGCCTTCGCCGAGCGCGACATCGTGCTGCGCGACCTCGACCGCGGGCTGATCGACTTCCCGTGCCTGCGCGACGGCCGCGAGGTCTACCTCTGCTGGATCGACGGGGAGGCCGACATCGCCTTCTGGCACGAGCTCGACGCGGGCTACGCCGGGCGCCAAGGGCTCTAGCTCAGCCGGCGCCGGCCTCGGCGGCCGCGAGCGCCCTGGCCTGGTCGATGAAGGCTCTGACCCGGATCACCTTCTCGTCACGAAGCTCGTAGAGGTGGCTCACCCGCTGGTCCACCTCGATCCCTTGGCGCCCGGTCCCGTGGAGGCGAAGGTGGACGAGCACGACGTCGCGGCGAGTCTCGACGATCTCCAGCGGCTCGATGACGACCGCCTCGAAGGGCTCGAGGAACTGCAGCCACCAGCGGCGCACGCCGTCATGGCCACGATACGCCGCGTCGGTGCCGACGATCTCGCCCGACATCTCCCACTTGACGTCCTCGTCGAGGAACGCCATGGCCGCGTCGATGTCGTGCCGGTTCCAGGCGTCGTAGGCGTGACGGACCCGCTCGACGTTGCTCTCGGTCACCCGAGCGTCACCGCCAGCTCGTCGAGGGCCTTCTGCTCCTCGGGGCTGATCTCCTTCCCGCCGATCCCGATGAAGCCGCCCTCCTTGTGGGCCCTGGCCGCCGCCTCGGCCACGGCGAGGACGAAGCGCTTGTAGGCCTCGAGCTCCTCCGGCGTCGCCTTCTCCCCGAGGATCCGCAGCGCCTCGCGCAACCGCACGTCGGCGAGGCGGGGGATGTCGTCGCGCGAGCGCAGCTGGTCGGGCTGGACTGCCGGAGGCGAGGCGACGAGCTCGTCGAGCAGCTCACTCTCGCCGCTGTTCTGGCGCCCCTCGGTGTAGACCTTGCCGATCGCGAGGCTCTCGCGGAACGTGCCGCCCTTGTGCGAGGCGACGACCCGCAGCCCGGCGAGCACCGGCCCCTCCACGACGGTCGACTACTCGTCGGCGTTGAACTCGGCCTTCTTGGTCATGGCGAGGTTCCTCTCGGTGGGCGGTACGCGCGATGACAGGCCCCTACGGTACGCCAGACCGGGTACAACGCCACCGACCGGCATGCGCCTCGACGAGACCAGCTGTGGCTGAGTCTCGCCCGCGAGCAGGCTGAGCCGCTGGAGAACGTGATCCGCACGCTCCCGACCGTGCCGCCCGACAACTCGTGGGCGACCTTCCTGCGCAACCACGACGAGTCTCAGCCTCGACAAGCTGACCGGCCCGCAGCGCGAGGAGGTCTTCGCCGCCTTCGCCCCGGACGAAGGCCATGCAGCTCTACGGCCGCGGCATCCGCCGCCGCGTCGCGCCGATGCTGGGCGGCGACCGCGACCGGCTGCGCATGGCGTGGAGCCTCATGTTCAGCCTCGCCGGGACGCCGGTGATCTTCTACGGCGACGAGATCGGGATGGGCGAGAACCTCGAGATCCCCGATCGCTACAGCGTCCGCGTGCCCATGCAGCTCGAGCAGCGCGAGCACCGCCTCGGCGAGGACGGAACGCTCGACGTCTCGCTGGCCCGCTACGGGTACCTGTGGCTGCGGGTGCGGCGGGACGCGGCGCGCCAGCTGGACTGAAGCGCGAGCGCGACCCCCTCGTCGCCGCGCAGCACGCCGGCGAAGGTCTCGCCCGGCTCCTTGTCCATCCCAGTCGTCAGCACCACGCGTGCGCCCGCGGGCGCCCGCACCTGCGCCTCGCTCGTCGCGAAGTTCGCGAGCACGAGCAGCCGCTCGCCCCGCGTGTAGCCGAGGACGTCTTCGTCGCCGGCGTCGACGAAGCGCTGGTCGCCCCGCTGGAGCGCAGGCTCGGCGCGGCGCAGGGCGAGCAGCGCGCGGTGGAGGCTGAGGACCGAGCGGGGGTCGCTGGCTTGGACCTCCGCGTTGACGCGCTCAGCATCGGGCGGCAGCGGCAACCACGGCGTGCCGGTGGTGAAGCCCGCCCCCGGCCCCGATGACCACGGCAGCGGCGCGCGCTCGGGGTCGCGGCCGTCGAGGTCGACGACCGCGTCGGGCGGGATCGGCACGTCCTCGAGGCCAAGCTCCTCGCCCTGGAAGAGGAACGGCGTGCCGCGCAGGGTGAGAAGGACGAGCGCGGCGACGCGAGCTCGCTCTGGCCCGTAGCGCGTCGCCACGCGCGAGTGGTCGTGGTTGTTCAGGCACCACGCCGGCCACGCGCCGGGATCGAGCAGTCCGTCGAACTCCTCGACGGTCGCGCGGAACGCCGACGCCGACCACGGCAGGGTCAGGAAGTGGAAGTTGTGGACGAGATGCAGCTCGTCCCCGGAGTTGACGTAGGGCACGAGGTCGGCCTGGGTGGGCAGGTAGAGCTCACCGACGGCCATCCGGTCGGGCCCGTGCTCCTCGAGCAGCGCGCGGATGCGCCGCAGCCGCGGGTGGATCGTCGGCCAGTCCTGGTCGTGGCGGCGGCCGGGTTCGTTCTCGCCCAGCGCCGGGTCCTTGGCGATCCGGTAGACGACGTCGATGCGAAAGCCGTCGACGCCTCGCGTGAGCCAGAAACGAAGGACTTCGTGCATCGCCGCCTCGACCTCAGGCTCGTCCCAGTCGAGGTCGGGCTGCTCGGGGAGGAAGGAGTGAAGCCACCACCGCCCGCTCGTGGGATCGTGCGACCACGCTGGGCCGCCGCGGCGGAACTGCGCCTGCCACCCGTTCGGCCGCTCGCGCCACACGTACCAGTGCCGCCGCGCCGGGTCGCGGAACCACGGGTGGCGATCGGAGGTGTGGTTGGGAACCCAGTCGACGATCACCTTCATCTCGTGCGCGTGCGCGCCCGCGACGAGCGCGTCGAACTCCGCGAGCGTGCCGAAGCGCGGGTCGACGTCGCAGTAGTCGGCCACGTCGTAGCCGAAGTCGGCCATCGGCGATGGGTAGAACGGCGACAGCCAGATCGCCTCGACGCCGAGCTCGCGAAGGTAGTCGAGCTTGCCGACGACGCCGAGCAGATCCCCGACCCCGTCGCCGTCAGTGTCGGCGAAGGAGCGCGGATAGATCTGGTAGACGGCGCCGCGCTGCCACCAGGGCTGGGGCGGGGACGACGCACTCGAGGCCGCAGGCATCGGGCGTTATGGCTACCCATCCTGGGCACCCAGCGACACGCCGACGTCCGCCGTGACCCGCCCAGCGCCCCCGCGACACACCCATGTCCACCATCACCTTTGGTCGAGAACGCGGAGTAGTTGCGGTAGTCGCCGGCCTGAGCGCCGCGGTCAGCGCAGGGCGTCGCCGGCGCCGGGCACGCGGGCGTCGAGGAGCCCGACGCCCTCGGCTGCGGTCCGCGCCCAGCCGCCCACGCCGAGCTCTGCCACCTGGTCCCCCTTGCCATGGGCCGCGCCGCCGACGAGCAGAAACGGCGGTCGGTCGAGGCCGCGAAGTGCTTCCAGCGCGGCCCGCGCCCCCGGCAGGTGCTCGCGCAACGTCGTCGAGAGCGCGACCGCATCGGGGACCTCGCGGTCGGCGAGGGCGGCGAGATCCTCCAGCGGCAGCGACCGGCCGAGGTAGAGGACCTCCCAGTCCGCCGACTCGAGCAGGCCGGCGAGCATCTGCCCGCCGATGCAGTGCTCCTCCTTCGGCGAGCAGGCGACGACGGCGAGCCGACCGGAGGTGGTCGGGCGGCGGATCCGCTCGGTCAACTCGGCGACGAGGCTCTGCGACACCTCGGCGGCCATGTGCTCCTGCGCGACGCTCAGCTCCCCGGCCGCCCAGCGCCGCCCGACCTCGGCGAGGGCCGGCGTCAGGACCGCCTCGAAGATGACGTCGACCGGAAGCCCGACGTCGGCCGCTTCGCGCACGACCTCGCGCGCCCGTGTCAGGTCCGGCCGCAGCAGCGCCGCGAGGAAGGCCTCGCCGGCGGGCGTGAGAGGAAGAGGGCTGTCCGGCACGGCGGACTCGAGCTGCTGGCACGTTCGCGGTCGGCTCGGGGACAGCGTAGCCGCGGGAACCTGCGTGCGTGCGGGCCTAACGTGGCAACAACAGATGCTTCGCATGTTGTAGATTTACGGCCGTGGGATCGACGAGCGAGAGCATGACCGAGGACTTCGTCGACGTCCGGACTGCGGCGGCGCTCGTCGGCCGTCACCCGGAGACGATCCGGCGATGGGTGTGGTCTGGACGGCTCGCAGCGCGTCGAGAAGGCAACCGCCTGCAGGTCGCCCGCGCGGATCTCGAGCCGATGATGCCGACGCACCACGCGGCTGCGCTCAGCCTCGGCGAGTGGGCCGACCGTGCCCGCGCCGCGCGCGAGGCGTCGGGAGATCGCGGTGCCGGACGGAGCTCGGCGGCCCTGGTGATCGAGGACCGCGAGCGAGACTCGCGGCCGCCCTCGGGCCGTGCCGGTCGTTGACGCCAGCGTGGTGGTCGATTGGGTGGCGCCGGACGCCGATCCCGAGCTGCCGGCATTCGCCGCTCTGGCCCGGCTCGTCGCGGACGACGCCGAGCTGTTGGCACCGCGCCTCCTCATGGAGGAGGTCTCGAACGCGTTGCTGACCGGCGTTCGACGCCAACGCTGGAGCGGTGCAGCCGCGGACGAAGCGCAGCGGCTGCTGCGTGATCTGCCGGTCCGCTTCGTCGATGACCAACGGGATCTGGTCCGAGCCTGGGACCTCGCCCGACGATACGACAACCATTCGATCTACGACCTGCTCTACGTCGCGGTCGCCGAACGACGCGACACGCAGCTCATCACGGCGGATTCGCGTCTGCGACAGAGGCTGGTCGGAATCGACTGGCTCGTCGCACCCGAGCAGGTTCTCTCCTGACCGACGCGCTGTCGCGGCTCCCTATCCTGCGGGAGTGGCAGAACCGGCCCGCGCCGTCTGCCGACTTCGCCTTCGGCTACGGCAACCCGTCGATGTTGCTTCGCCGCGAGGCCGTTGTGCTCAACCGGCTTCTAACGGCCGACAGCAAGGCCGAGGGCGGCGCTGGGCGCGGGCAGCGCCTTTCGCTTCACCCTGCCGCACTGAGCGGGGAGGGGGCGACTCACCTCGCGACGTGGGGAGGCCGCTTGGGCCTCCCCACGTTCCGCATGACTCGGTCGGCTAGCTCTTGGCCGGCTCGCGCTCGGTGACCTCGATGACGGCGGCGCGGTCCTTGTGCGCGCGCTCGTACTCGCGGGTCGCCTTGACGCGATCGTCGTCGGCGTCGGCGAGCACCGTCCGAACGTCGCCGACGTTCAGCTCGTCATAGCCCGGCCACGGCTCGTCACCCTTGAGGGTGCTGATCCGCGAGCGGATCGTCGAGCGGTCCTCGTTCTTGCGCTCGTAGGCGTCGACCTTGGCGAGGTCGACCTGCGACAGCGACGCGAGCTTGGCGACGATCTCCTCGACGGTCAGCCCGTCGTAGCCGCTGATCGCGAGGTCCTGCTCGCCGGCCAGCGCGCCCTTGACCTGACCCTCGGCCGCGGCGACGCCCGGGACCTTGCGGGCCTGACGCGCGGTCTTACGCGCCCGCGCGTTGCTGCGCTTGGCCGCGGTCGTCCCAGCCTTCTGGGCCGAGCGGGCGGTCTTGCGGGCCTGCTGGCCACCCTCACGGGCGGTCTCCTTTGCCGAATCGGCGACCTCGCGCAGCGTCTCCGCGGCACCGGTCTTCGAGATGTCGTACGAGCCGTTGCCCTTGACCTCGGCCTCGACGACGGCGTTGGCGAGCTTGGGGATCTCGCGCAGCAGGCGCTCGAGCATCCGCTCCTCGTCGGCGCGGATCGATCCGGCCAGCTTGGCCGTCGTCTCGTCGCCCACGGCCCGGGCGACGCGCTCCAGGCCCGTGTAAGTGGCGATCTCAAGCGCCTCGGTCGCCGCGGCGTCCTTGGCGTTCTTGAACACCTTCTCCTCGCCCGAGGAGCCGCGCATGAGGTCGAGCGGCGTCTTCCACAGCGCGAGCGTCTGGGCCAGCAGGCTCTCGGCGATCCCGATCCCGACCTGGAGCGGGTTGTTGGCCTGCTCAAGCTCACCCAGGCGCCGCTCGACACGCTCGGCGTGGCCGCGCGTCTCCTCGAGGTGCTTCTCGAGGCCGGTGCGGTACGTGCCGCTCGGCGTCATGGCGATCTGCGACTGCAGCACCCGCGTCAGCCCAACCTCGCTGGCGTGCGCTTCGCTGAGGTACTGCACAACCTTCTGCGTTGACGTGCTCATTCGAGCTCCTCGATGGGGGGAGGTGGAGACTGGAGCTCTTCCTCGTACAGCCAAGAGCTGTGGACGAACGGTGTCCCAGAAACCGATGGCGCGCGCGACCTTCCTGCAGCGCAACGCGTGACCTTCAGGGTAGCGAGGTCGCGACGGGGTCCGAAGCGATCAGGCGGGGGCCCGAGCGGCGAGCGCCTCGCCGCGCAGGAAGGCGCTGAACGCGCCCGTCAGATCCAGGCGCGTCAGGCCCTAGCCATGATCGAGACGATCCTCGCACGCGCGCGCGGCGGCTGCAACGGGCCCGCTCACGTCGTAGACCTCGCTCGCCGGTCGCGCCATCACGCGGTCGGCCAGCTCCTGTTTGAGGTCGTCCAGGCGGCGCTCCTGGTGCGGTCTGCGCTCCTCGGTCCGCGCGAGGTCGATGAACTCGGCGGTGACAAAGCCCTCGCGAAGCACGAGCGTCGCCGCGCGGTCGCGGTAGCCGAGCCTGAAGACGAACCGCTCCAGTGCCCGGCCACGCTCGGGACGCGCGAGCGCCGGTTCGATGCGGAAGCGATCGCCGGTGACCGCGCGTGTGACCATCTCGAAGGCATCGCGCGCACCTGGCCCACCGAAGGCGGTCTCCACGACGATCTCACGCCGCTCACACGGACCGTGCGGGTCGAGCAGGGGGAGGGCGCGCTCGAGGACCTTGAAGGCGAGCGCCGCTCCCCCTGGAGACGCCCCGCCGTGGTACTTCAGGACGTCGTCGAAGGTGAAGCTGATCCGCCGTCCTCGATCGACGAGCTCGATTGCGCCGGCCATGGCGCCCAGACTAAGGAACTATCCGAAAACTCCGGCGGGCTGGTTGAGTCGGTGCAGTCGGCGGTACCAGAGCAGGCCGCAGGCCAGTTGCACCAGGCCCTGGTAGTTGGCTGCCTTCTTGTCGTAGCGGATCAGGATCGCGCGGCATTTCTGTAGCCAGGCGAGGGTGCGCTCGACGACCCAGCGTCGTGCGGGGTGGGTCTTGTTGCCCCAGCCATCGAGCTTCTCTTCGCCGATGCGTCGGATGTGCGCTACGTACCCGCCGGCCTTGCAGGCGGCGTCGCCGGTCGGGTTGTCATAGGCCTTGTCCAGGCACAGGTGTTGGACGATCTCGGCGGGGTCGGGGCGCTGGGTGACGATCGCGTCGATCGTCGCGTCAAGCAGCTTGGTGTCGTGGACGTTGGCGCCGGCGATCGCGACGCCGAGCGGGCCGCCGCTCTGCTCGACGATAACGCTCTTCTTGGTGCCTGGTTTGGCTCTATCCGTGGGGTTTGGGCCGCGGGCGCCGCCCTCGAAGCGGCTCTTGCCCATGACCCCGTCGGCCGCCTGCCACTCCCAACTGACCGCTCCCAGCGCGTCGCACTCGCGCACCAGCGCGGCCCAGATCTCGCGCAGCACCCCGTCGGCGACGAAGCGCTGAAACCAGTGGTGCACGGTCGAGTCGGGCCCGAACTCGCGCGGCAACTGGTTCCACTGCACGCCCGAGCGCATGCGGTAGATGATCGCGTCCAGCATCAGTCGCAGATCGGCTCGCGGCCGCCCCGTCGACGCGGGCGGATAGTGCTTGGCGAGGATCGGCTCGATGCGCTCCCACAGCTCGTCGGGCAGCTCCCAGATCGTCGCCAACGGACGACCCGGGGTAGTCTCGGCAGTCGGCAAGGCACGCTCCTTTAGCGAGATCGGCGTGCCTTGCCGATTCAGCTCAAGGAGACATAACTCTGCACCAGCAGAGTTTCGGATAGTTCTAAGCTGACGGCTGTCGTGCGACGAGAGGGTTCACGCCAGGTGGAACCGACGTGAGCGAGACAGCCGGAGTGGCGAGCCAGGTTCCGCGCGAGCGAGTGCGGGCGTTGCGCGACCGCGAGGCCCGGCGCTTCACGGAGCTGCGACCACGGGGCACGCAGCTTCTCGATCGCGCCCGGGCGAGCATGCCCAACGGTGTCCCGACGTCATGGATGGCGACGCTCCACGAGCATCCGCCGATCATGGTGGAAGGCGGCAGCGGGGGCACCTTCACCGACGTCGACGGCAACGCCTACCTCGACTTCAACCTCGCGGACACGAGCATGTTCACGGGCCATGGCGTCGAGGCCGTCGCCCGCGCCGTGGGCGGGCGCGTGGCGGCGGGCTCGCAGTTCCTGCTGCCGACCGAGGACGCCGCGGAGGTGGCGGGGGAGCTCGGTCGGCGCTTCGGGCTGCCGTCGTGGCAGTTCACCCTGTCGGCGACGCAGGCGAACACCGAGGCGATCCGCGTGGCCCGCGCTGTCACCGGCCGCAGCGTCGTCCTGATGTTCGACGGCAAGTACCACGGCCACGCCGACGAGCTGCTGGGCATGCTGGACGACGCCCGCGTTGTGCCGGAGGGGCTGGGCGTCCCGCCCGACGCGACGCGGCACGTGCGCCTCGTCCAGTACAACGACCTCGAGGCAGTCCAGCGCGAGCTGGCGCGCGGCGACGTCGCCTGCGTCCTGGCCGAGGCGGCGGTCACCAACACCGGCGTGATCCAGCCCGCAGAGGGGTTCCACGCCGCGCTTCGGCGACTCGTGTCGGACTTTGGCGCGCTGCTGGTGATCGACGAGACCCACACGCTGGTGGCGGCGCCCGGGGGACTCACCTCCCGGTGGGGTCTCGAGCCCGACATGCTCGTGGTGGGCAAGTCCATCGCGAGCGGGATTCCGCTCGGCGCGTACGGCATGACCGCGGAGGTCGCTTGCGTGCTCGAGCACCGCCCGTCAGCGACCTACGCCGAGGAGGTCGCGACCGGTGGAACGCTCTTCGGCAACGCGCTGTCGCTGGCGGCCGCGCGGGTCACCCTCGCGGAGGTGCTCACCGACGAGGCCTACGAGCACGCCGCCGCGCTCGGCGCACGGCTGGCCGACGGCATTGAGTCCGTCGCAGCCGCGAACGACCTGCCGTGGCGCGCCCACCGGCTGTTCAACCGGTCGGGCTACACGCACGCGCCGGAGCTTCCCGCCAACGCGCTCGAGGCGCGGGCCACCTTCGACATCGAGCTCTTCAACCTCCAGCGCCTCTACATGGCCAACCGAGGCGTCTGGGAGGCGATCGACTCGGCCGGCCCCGCCTGCGGCATCCAGACGAGCGAGGACGACGTCGAACGCTATCTCGAGGTCCTCGAGGGTTTCGTGGGCGAGGTGACCTCCGGTCAGGAGTAGCTCAGCTGCTCGTCCCAGTCGGGGCGACCCTCAGGAGTGAGGTGTTGCGAGACGTGCTCCGCGGCGCCGTCGAGCTGGTCGAGCAGGGAACACACGAAGGGCACGGGCCCTCCGCGAGCGGCAGGAGCGCCGTCTCGCCTTGGTGGGGCCCCGGCCGGTCGTCGCCCGGGTCGCGGGGGAACATGAAGCTGTAGAGCGCGAGCGAGGTCCTTGCCGGGCGTCGGCGTCCACCGACTCCCAGGCGAACCCGCCATTCTCGCTGAAGCGCACGAGCCCGCGCCGGATCAGGTCGACGTTCTCCTCGGACATCGCAGGACCGAGTATCCCGGCCCTCGGCTCCCGCACGCGTCACGCTGGCTATCGTGCGCCGCGGATGCCGCCGTCGTCGCAGCCCATGGCGCCTGGGTCAGGAACCGCCGCTGCTGGCGAGTCGAGGCCGGAGCCCGAGAAGGTCAGCGACGAACTGCAACTTTGGCTCGAGAGCGACGGCGAGAAGACGCTCGGCAGCCTCATCGCGCTCTTCGAAGAGAAGAGCTTCGCGATCCTCTTCGTGGTCCTGCTCGGTGTGCCGGCGCTGCCCCTGCCGACCGGCGGGGCGACCCACGTCTTCGAGATCATCGCGGTGCTCCTGGCGGCGCAGTTGATCGCCGGCCGCGACGAGATCTGGCTGCCTCAGCGCTGGCGCACGCTCGAGCTGGCGGGCGACAAGCAGCAGCGCTTCATCACCGGGCTGATGAAGCTGATCCGCCGCCTCGAGCGGATCTCCAAGCCACGCCTGCGCTTCCTCTTCGATCATCGCCTGAGCAACATCGTCTTCGGCGTCCTCGTGATCGCCGGATGCATCGGCGCCTTCTTCGCTCCGCCGTTCACCGGCCTCGACACGCTGCCCGCGCTCGCCGTCGTGCTCGTCTCGCTCGCCGTGCTGCTCCAGGACTTCGCGCTCGTTGTCGCGGCGCTCGTCGTGGGGATCGCGGGCGTCGTGCTCGAGATCGTGCTGGGCGCAGCGGCGGTCAAGGGGATCGGGAGCCTCTTCTAGGTCAACCGGAGCAGGATCACCGAGCGTTGGATGCGATCGTGCGGCGCGGGTGACGCCGGCGGCAGCGTGAGCCTTCAGCTCGCCTACATCGCAGCGAGCGCCCGCGAGGCTAGGCCCTTGCGAGCGACAGCACGAGCGGGAACACCGACCCGCCGCCCTTCTGGCGCAGCTGCGCCCCGACCATCGTGAGCGTCCAGCCCGAGAAGCGAACGTCGTCGACGAGCAGCCCCGATCCGTCGGGTGGCGCCGTCATCACCCTGAACTGGCCGCGGACGTTGGCGACCTGCTGGGCCGAGTTGCGCATCTCGCGCTGAGGCGGTCCGTCGCCGACCCGCTCGAGCACGTCGGCGAAGTCGAGCCCGAGCGCCCTGGCGAGGCGGCGCGCGAAGTCGGGAACGAGCGCGCCGGACCGCTTCGAGGGAATCGCCGCGACCCACCCAAGGGCGGGCTGCGGGCTCCAGCGACGCACGAGCGTGGCGCACGCCTCGACAAGCGCGTCGTCGAAGCGGCCGGCCGCTCGGCCTCGGCGGATGAGCGGGTCCCAGCCTCCGTCGCCCGAGCGGGCGAGCGCTCGGCCCTCCTCGATCAGGAGCTCCGGCGGCAGGCGCCTGCCAGGCTCGTCGGCGGTTCTCGGCGTCTGGCGGCGAATGCTCAGCGTCAACGGCCGCGAGCGCAGCACGTCGGTGGCCTCCCGGGCCAGGCCCTCGTCGACGTCGCCGGCGAAGCGCGGCTCGGTGCAGACGGCGCAGCGGCCGCACCGCTCCGACGCCGGGTCGTCGAGCGCGTCCTGGAGTGACTGCATCAAGCAGCGGCCGTCACGTCCCAGGGCGAACATGGCGTCCTGCTCGCGCCGGCGCTGCTCGGTCACGGCCTCGTATCGGCGGGCGTCGTACTCCCACGCCGCACCGGTCAGGGCCCACCCCGAGCCCTCGCGGCGGACCGCGCCCTCGACGTCGAGTACCTTCAGCATCGCCTCGAGCCGGCCACGACCGAGGTTCACCTCCGCCTGCAGAGCGGGGAGGGTCACCGGCACGTCGCTGCGCTCGAGGATCTCAAGCGTCCGGTGAACGAGCTCGCGCGACGGAAACGCCGTCTCGATGAAGAAGTCCTGGATGGCGCGGTCCTCCGCGCCGCGCAGGAGCACGACGTGGGCCGCGTCGACCGCTCGGCCGGCGCGGCCGACCTGCTGGTAGTAGGCGATCGCCGACGAGGGCGCCTGGTAGTGGACGACGAAGCCGAGGTCGGGCTTGTCGTAGCCCATGCCAAGGGCGCTGGTCGCGACGATGGCCTTGACCTCGTTGGCGAGCAGGCGCCGTTCGGCCTCGAGGCGCTGCTCGTCCGCGATCTCTCCCGAATAGGCGAGCGCGCCGATTCCCTGGCTCTCCAGCCACTCGGCGACGACGCTCGCGTCGCGGATCGTCAGGCAGTAGACGATGCCCGAGCGGTCGAACCGCGGCAGCCAGGTCGCCAGCCACGCGAGGCGATGGGCGGGATCCGGAAGATCGACGACCTCCAAGCGCAGCGACGGCCGCGCGAGCGGGCCTCGGTAGGTGGTCAAGTGGCGTGCGTCCGAGCCGATCGCGAGCTGCTCGGCGATGTCGGCGACGACGCGGTCGTTGGCGGTGGCGGTTGTGCACAGCACGGCGACGTCGTCCGCGAGGCCGGCGAGGACGTCGGAGATCCGCCGGTAGTCCGGGCGGAAGTCGTGGCCCCAGTCCGAGATGCAGTGCGCCTCGTCGACGACCAGCAGCCCGACCCGCTCCATGAACAGCGGCAGCATCGCCTCGCGGAACAGGGGGTTGTTGAGACGCTCGGGACTGATGAGCAGGAGGTCGACGTGGTCGGCCTCGAGCGCGTCGCGGACTGCGTCCCACTCGTCGCGGTTGGTCGAGTTGATCGTCATCGCACGAACGCCGAGCCGTCGAGCCGCCTCGATCTGGTTTCGCATGAGGGCGAGCAGCGGGCTGACGAGCAGCGTCGGCCCAGCGCCCTCGCGGCGCAGCAGCGCGGTGGCGATGAAGTAGACCGCCGACTTGCCCCAGCCGGTGCGCTGAACGCACAGCACGCGCTTGCGGCCAGCGACGAGGTCGCGGATCGCCTCCATCTGGTGCTCGCGCGGCACCGCATCCTGACCGGCGAGGTCGCGGAGCGGGCCGAGCGCGTCGTCTTCCAAACGGATCATCGTGTGGAGCGACTGTGTCGCGGGCGTCAAGCCCGAGGCCCGAGCCACGCGAGCCGGCTCTCGGGGCGCGACCGGTGACGGCGGCGCGCCGAGCCCGATGTAGGCCTACTCCTCGACGAGGGTCAACAGCGTCTCGGGGCGGACTCCGTCGAACTTCATCGCGTCGGCGCCCGCTTCGGACTCCCTGATCTCCTGGAACGCTGCCATGTCGGGGATCTCGGCGATCAGCCCGACGCGATTCGAGCCCTCCGGATCCCGGAACGTGCGAATGGTGATCCCCAACGGCCCAAAGACCTCTTCACGCTTCGGGGAGGCCAGCCAGTGGTCGACGTCGTCGACCTCGTGAAACACCAGCAGTGTCGGCATATTGCCTCGCTTCTCTCTGCGGCGAACGCTGCCCGCTTTATGGTGTGTTGGACAGGCGCGAGAACATACCCGTTCCTCGTGGGCCAGGGCCGATAACCGCCGATCCGCTCGATGGCGTGGAACGCGCCGACCCGCGCGCCGGCCCCGCGTCGGGGCTACGCTCCATCCCATGCTGTGGCCGTACGCCCACGCCTCGGGCAGCTTCGCGCCGCTGCAGCTTGCGCCGGGGCTCGCCTTCGGCGTGGCGTACTGGATCCGCGCCCGGACGCTGAGCCGGCGCGGGACGCCCGTGCCCGGCTGGCGCCAGGCGTGCTGGTACGGCGGCCTGGCGATGATCATCGCGACGCTCGCCTCGCCGATCGGGCACATCAGCGACGAGCTCTTCGCGGTGCACATGATCGAGCATCTGCTGATCGCCGATCTCGGCGCGCTCCTGCTCGTGCTCGGGCTTACCGGCCCGCTGCTCCAGCCGCTGCTGAGCATGCCCGAGCTGCGCTGGCTGCGGGTCTTCGCCCTTCCGCAGGTGGCGCTTCCCCTGTGGGCGCTGAACTTCTACCTCTGGCATCTGCCCAGCCTCTACCAGGGCGCCGTCGAGAACCCGGCGGTGCACGCGCTCGAGCACATGCTGATGATCACCTTCGGTGTGGCGATGTGGATGGCGCTGCTCGGGCCGCTGCCCAAGCCCGCGTGGTTCGGCAACCTCGCGCGACTGGGCTACATCATCGCCGTCCGCCTGATCGGCTCGGTGCTGGCCAATGCGCTGCTGTGGTCCGGCGCCGTGCTCTACCCGCGCTACGCCGCGGGCGAGCGCTATTGGAACGTCTCGCCGCTCAGCGACCAGAGCACGGCGGGGGCGATCATGATGGTCGAGGGGTCGCTCGTCACCGTCGGGCTGTTCTGTTGGCTGTTCCTGCGCGCGGCGCGCGAGAGCGAGGAGCGCCAGGAGCTTCTGGAGCTCGCCGCCGCGAACGGGGTGGAGCTGGGGGAGAAGCGCGCGGCGCGCGCGGTGGCCGCGGGCCGCGGCGACGCCCTGCGCCGCCGGATCCTCGAGCAGCGCGAGCCGGCGGACGCACCGGCGCCGGCTTCGCGGCACGAGGCGGGCCTGGCCTGACGCGACGCGCGTAGATCAGCGCAACCGGTCGCCGGCCGCGCGGGTCATCTCGGCGAGCATCGTCTCGTCGCGGGCCTGCCGCTGGCCGAGCAGCTCCGCGAGGCTTCGCTCGGCCTTCACGAAGTGGTCGAACGCCGCGACTGCTTGCGGCGACGTCATCGCCTCGGGGTCGTGCCGGCCCATCGGGAGGTCCCGGTAGCCGGCCATCTCCTCGCCGCACGCGACGAGCCGGGCGGGCGATGTCGCGGTGCTGTCCGACGAGGCTCGTGTAGGCCTCATGCTCGGTCTGGGCGTTGTCGTCGCTCAGCTCGAGCGCGAGCGTGTGGGCCTCGAGTGTGTCGGCCAGCGACGCGACGAGCTCGGCGATCTCCCGTGGAAGCACGGCGTGCTCCGCCAGCCCCTGCCCGCACGTCGTTGCTCGGTCACGTCGGTCTCCTTGGTTGCCCATCGCTCGATGATCTTCGGGCGAATGACCTAGAACTCCTCCATCCGCGCCTCCTTGGGCAGCAGGAAGGACAGCGCGAAGGCCGCCACAAAGAGGCCGGCCGAGATCAGCGCGGTCCGGGTCATTGCGGTTGACGATGTGTGCCCGTGGTCCAGCAGCGAGAAGAAGATCGTCGCGAGGACCGCCGCGCCGATCGAGGGGCGGCTCACGCGTGGGTTCGCGGGGGAGGAGGAGTGAGGGTCGCGGCCGGTGTCAGTCGCGGCGCTTGATGCCCCGCTCGGCGCAGCGGGCGGCGGCGGCGAGGTGGGTGTCCTCACCGTCCTCGAGGCGCTCGAGGTCGAGCGCGGAGGCGGTGGCGGATTGCAGGCGAGGGGCGTCTCGGGCCTCGCGCCGGCCGGCGACGACCGCCGCCGCCCACAAGGTCTCGGCCCGCCCGCCGCGGTCGAGGATCGCGTTTGGGCGCGCTTCGGGATCCTGGAGGACCGTCGCGAGGTCGTCGCGGGCGGCGTGGACGAGGATGCGGCGGTCGGAGACACGGCGGCGGCCGGCGTCGGCGTCGATGCGGTCGAGGTGGCGGGCCCAGCGGTCGAGGAGGCGGTACTTCAGGTCGCGGTCGATCTGTGACCAGCGCTCGTCGTCCTGCTTGGGCGGGACGACCGTGCGCATGCGCCGGCTCATGGCGGCCATCGAGGTGCCGTAGCGGTCGCAGAGCTGCGCGAAGTCCATGCCGCCGCGCTTGTAGTCGCGGCAGATCAGCCAGTGCGGCATGAGGAGGGCGGCCGCGAAGACGTTGGCCTCCTGCTCGGGCACGGGCGGTCGCGACCGCTCCTCGGGCTCCTCCTCCTCGACCACCGCCGAGCGGCAGTACAGCGACCGCCCGTCGTCGCGGTGCATGACGTGGTGCCCGAGCTCGTGGCCGATGGTGAAGCGACGGCGCCCCGGCCACTGGCGCGCCTCCTGTGCGTTGACCCAGATCTCGCCGGCGTCGGGGAGCAGCAGGCCGGAGAGCGTCCGGTCGGCATCACGCGGCGGAGCGCCGGGCGCCGACCAGAGGTCGCGGACGTCCCGGACCAGGAGCCCGAACCACGAGTCCGCGATGCGCTCCACGGGGACGGGGAGCGAGTCGCCATCCCATAGATACGCGGGGACGCGCGCCAAGATCTCCTCGGCGCGACGCTCGATCCCCTCGCGGTTCACGGTCACCTTTCGGATCCGCCGCGGAAGAGCTCGTCGACCTCGTCCCACTCCTCGTCGGCGCGCTGGGCCGGCGATGCAGGTGCGGGCGGCGTCTCCTCGGCACGGGCGCCCGGCGGCGCGTCGTCGGGCGGCGTCTCCCGCCCGCGGCGAACCGCGCGCGTGAAGGCGGCCGCGCCGGACGGCGCTGCTCCTGCGCCTCCCGCGACCGTGCCGATCCCCTCGCCCGCCCGCCGCAGGGCGTCGGCGCTTCGCCCCAGGAGCTGCCCGAGGGCCTCGAGCACGCGCCGCGAGACACCGCTCGCGGGCAGCCGGCCCTGCTCCATCTCGTGGTAGTAGCGGTGGACCTTGTCGGCGCGGTCCTCGACGCCCAGCGACGAAGCCAGGCGCCGGGCGAGCTCGTCGCGCGGGAGCTGGGCCTCGTCGCGCAGCTCCGGGAGCAGCTCCGGCCACGCGCGGGCCGGCGCGGTGAGCGCGGTGACGACCCGCTCGGCGCTCGAGCCGCGGAAGGCCTGCTGGTCCCATCGCCGGCGCGGCGCGCGCTCGAGGTGGCCCTCGATGAGCACGCCCAGCTCCTGGCGATCGCGGCCGTCGACCTGCGCGAGGTAGCTGCGCGGGTCGACGTCCTCGCCCTCGCGGCCGGCGGCGACGAAGGCTTCGAAGAGGCGGTCGACGTCGCTCATCTCAGCCAGTATCCCCGTCGTCCAGCGCCGCCCTGAGCGCCTTGCGGAAGCGCGACTTGACCTGGTCGACGTTGTTCGCCGACATCGGCGGGTCGAGGCCGGGGAAGTCCTCGTTCACCTGGTCGACGACCTCTCTGGTCGGCAGGTCGCCGAACACCGCGAGGTCGATGACGCGTTGGTGGTCCGCCCGCGGGAACTCATCCTCGATCACGGCATCGACGACGCCCCGCGTCAGCACTCCCTGGACCTCCTCGGAGACGTCGACGGCGGTGCGCCGCTCCTCGTCGTCGTCGAGCGTCGCCGCTTCACGCCCGAGCGCCCGCGAGCTGCCCCAGTAGTCGGCGATCCGCCGCTCGGTCACCCGTCGCAGGAGGTTGACGAACTGGCCGACCGACTCGCCGTCGAACACGGCCTTCATGACGCTGAACATCGCCTCGCCGGCGACGCGGTCGACGGCGTGGTCGGGGACCTTTCGCGCGACCATCGACTCCACGAAGCGCATGCGGCCGAACACGAGCAGCTGCAGCGCGATCGCCGTCTCCTGCGCGTCACCAGCCTCGCGCGCGGCGACGAGGTAGTCGACGAGCGCCTCGTCGCCGGCCTCGGCGAGCTCGAGATCGGAGCGGCGGTGAAAAGGGCGGGCGGACAAGGCTGAGCGAAGGGCCGGCCCGACGCGGGCGCGGAGATGTCGACGAGCGCCGGGCGCCGCGAGCCTACCCGCAGTACGCAGGTCATCGGGCGCGCCGTCGCCAGCGACACGGGTGGCCCGGCGCACGCTCGAGCGGCGCGCAGCGGTCGACCACGCGCTCGATCCCGGGCGAGGCGGAGCCGTTCGCCGAATGGACCGCGAGCGTCGACCGCGGCCACAGGTCGCGGCCGGCCGCGTCGCCGCGGCCGGCGAGGCAGGCGACGACGTCGGAGCCGGGTCCTCGCGCGAACCCTCACGCCGAAGCCGCTCGAGCTCAGCGGTCACCGGTCACCGCGAAGGGGAGGGCGACGGCGAACATGGCGATCAGGTCGGCGCGGCGGCGCCTTCTCTGACGCGCGGTGCGACCGGGCGGGATAGGCCGCCGCGGCGCACGACGAGCGACGCGTCCGGCCGGATCAGCTGCTGGTTCTTGCGATGTTGTCGATCTTCCAGCGACTCTCGCGCTGGAAGGTCCAGATCTCGGGGTCGTCGCCCTCGTCCAGGCGCGAGATCGCCCGGTCGCCGGTGATGGTGATCGACTTGATGTCGAGGTGCGCCTGGCGCTTGCCCTCGTTGCCCTCGAGGATCGCCTCGGGGCAGGGCTTGCCCGCGCCGGCGGCGATGTTGGCCCGGAAGCGGGCCGTGAAGAGGTCGCAGAGCCGTTCGCCGTCGTCATCGTCGGCGGCGGACTCGAAGTCGTCGACCGTCTGGGCCACCGCCTTCTTCTCGCCGCTGAAGCTCTTGGCGTTCTCGTCGTCGAAGACCCCCGCGAGGCCGAGGACGACGAGGACGGCGATGAGCGCGAGCCAGAGGAAGCCGAGCGAGATGCCGGCGATGGCCAGGCCGCGGCCGCCCTTGCGCCCGCCCGAGCGCTTGATGCGCGAGAGGGCGACGAACCCGAAGACGATCGACAGGATCGTGCCGCCGAGGATCCCGAGGACCAGCGAGGCGATGGCGAAGCCGTCGGTGCGGCGGCGGGGCGGGCCGGGCGGCGGTGGCGCGAAGCCCCTGGGCTGTGCGGCCGGCGAGGCCGGCGCAGACGGCCCCGCGGCCTGGACGTTCTCCGTCCAGCGCGTCCCGTCCCACCAGCGCAACCTGCCCGGGGGTGGTGGGGTCCGGGTACCAGCCGGCGCCGGGCGGTGGCGCATTCACGACGCCAGTCTCTTCGATCGGGCGGCCGAGCGGCCAGATCCGTCGCCGAGCGGTGTCAGATCCTTAAGCCCGCAGGACGACCTCTCCCATGTGGCCACCCCTCTCGACCGCGCCTTCGATCGCCTCGACGACTTCCTCGCCGTCCAGGTGAGCGCCTCCCCGGCCGCGCTGCTCGACGCCGTGGAGCGCCTCCAGGAGTCCGTCGGGGTCGATGACGCGGCCCGCGGACGGATCGCCGCGCGCCTCGACGCGCTGCGCCTGGACGCGCAGGCCGGGCCGCTCACCCTCGGCCTGGTCCTCGGGCTGCTCGCCGCCGAGCTCGATTGACGAGCGGTCCACGGCCGCTTGCGCGCCGCCCCTGATCGCGCTTAGGCTCGCGACCGAGTCAGGCAGGGCCCAATCGGGGGGGAGGTCGGCGTTGGCCGAGGAGCGCGAGCCGAAGGTCCAGGAGGGGAAGGCCAAGCGCGGACGGCGCGCCGAGCCGGGCGAGCCGCCCGACCGGCCCGAGCCGCGACGGGTCAAGACGCCGAACGCGCCCAAGGTCATACCGCGCGTCCGCAAGGGCAAGCCGCGGCCGCTGGAGGAGCCCTCGCCGGAGAGCGGCGTCGAGGAGATGCCCAACGATCCCGAGGGACAGGATCCCGTCGTCTTCACGACCTACACGCCCGGGCCCGACGACGCGTTCGCCGGCTTCGCGGTCTCCAACAACGTGCCCGACGCGACCGGCGCGGACTCCGAGCCCGGCGTCGTGCTGCGGGCCTACAACACCTACCTCGACGTCTCGACCGACCGCGGCAACACCTTCAAGCGCTTCGACCCGCGGACGATCTTCACCCAGCCGCTCGGGGGTGGGATCAGCGGCGACCAGGTGATCCTCTACGTCCCGCGCATCGAGCGCTTCGTGTGGTTCATGCAGCACACCAAGGCCGCGTCGGGGGAGGGTGCGTTCCGGATCGCGATCGGCTCGCCGCAGGACGTCAAGAGCGATCCCAAGACGGCATGGACGTTCTTCGACTTCATCGCCGGCGACTTCGGCGACGCTACCCAGGATCTCGACTACCCCGATCTCGTCGAGACCAGCGAGAACCTCTACGTCGGGACCGACATCTTCTCCGCGCCCGCCTCGGCGGGCGCGAAGCCCAAGGCGTTCGGGCGGCTGATCTTCCGCATCCGGCTGACCGAGCTGACGACGGGAAGCATCAACTTCACCTACACGAAGGTCACCGACGTCAGCGGGACGCTCAAGGCCAAATTCGCCCAGGGATCCGGCGATCGCGCGCTGTGGTCGGGGCACAAGGACACCAGCACGCTGCGCATCTGGGAGTGGCCGGACTCCTCGGGCTCGGGCCCGACCTCCCACGATGTGGGCGCCGCCACGTGGTCCAACACGACCGCCGACATCACCTCGCTGGCGCCCGACGGGACGACCGACTGGCTCTCGAACCTCTCGACCTCGATCCGCGACAAGGTCATCGGGGCGACGGGGACCGGTGACGATCTGTGGCTCGCCTGGACCGCGGGCAAGGGCGACGCGGGCACGGGCGGCTTCTCCTTCCCGCACCCGCACGTGCGCGTCGCCCAGGTCGACGTCAAGACGTGGAAGCTCAAGAGCGAGATGCAGGTGTGGAACTCCGCCCACGCCTTCGCCTACCCCGTGCTCAACGCGAACGGCCGCGGGGAGATCGCCATCGGGCTCGGCTTCGGCGGCCCCCCGATGAACCCCGACAGCGCGTTCGGGATCATCGGCGACTTCGTCGTCTGGTTCGTAAACGGCTCCGACCGGGCGCTGAACCGCTGGGGCGACTACCTGGCGATTCGCCGCGACGCCCGCAACGAGGCGCTCTTCGCCGGCTTCGGCTACTTCACCATGAAGACGACCAAACGCTCGGTCGGCTACCTGTTCAACCCTTTCTACCTGCGGTTCGGCCGCAAATCCGTCTCGCCGTAGCGAGGCCGCTCCTGAGGAGGCGCGCATGTACGAGCTGATCCCCATCTTCGCCGGCATCGCCGCCGGGCTCGCCGCGATGGCCCTCGGCGACCGCCGCGCACGCATCGCGGTGGTCGTCGTCGTGGCGCTGATCGCGGGCGTGACGGCGTCGGTGCTGAGCGGCGAGATCGAGGAGTCCTGGGCCTTCGTCCTGTGGGACACGGCGCAGGCGCTCGTCGCGGGCGCGCTGACGGTGGTGGCGGCGACGGCGCTGGCCAACCGGCGCGCGGGCGCTCGGGGCGGCGGCTGAGAGTTCGCTCGGATCGTCCCCGAGCCCTACGTGATGACGTCGGCGGCGCTCGTCGCGACCCCGCCTGCCCGTCGCCGCAAGGGCACGGGCACGGTGTTGGGGTCCACCGGGATGGCTCTGAGCGCTTCCTCCCAGCTCAGGAAGTCGCGCTGGTGCGCGACGAGCCCGCCACGGATCTCGTAGACGGACGCCCACTCCTCCGCGATCTCGAGGCCGCTTTCGCGACCACGGACATGGCTGGCGCCCAGGACGGCGAGCGTGTCGCCCAGGTCGAGCATCCAGGCGGGCGTGATCTGCCACCACGTCCAATGCTCGAGGGCGTCCTCGTTGACCTCGCGCAGCGCGTCGCGTCCGTGGATCGTGCCTGAGACCCCGAGGGCGTGGGCCCCGGCGGGAGCCTCGTACTCGATGTCTTGGGCGAACTGGACGAAGACCGGGTCGAAGTCGCGACGGTTGAAGGCGGCGAAGCCGAAGGGGACCGATTCCCGCAGGAGCGCGCGCCGGAGTCGTGACCCGGGCTTCAGGCGCATCGACAGCGAGGACAGGATTCGGTACAGGTCGGGCTTGCGGACGATCAGCTGCTCGTAGAGCGTCCGCGAGTCGCGCGGCGGGCTCTCGAGCTCGAGCCGGAAGGCGACCACCTCCCCCATGCGACCGACCATAACGCGAGCCGACGCGCCGCCGCTCGCAAAGCGCGGCCTTGGGCTCCCCAGCGCCTAGCATCCACCGTCATGGCGACCCGCTCGCAGCCGCCGGCGCTGGCGCGCGCCCTCGAGCTCCTCGACCCGGTGCTGCGGGCCGACGAGCCCAGGGTGGTCGACGGGATCCTCGACCTGCTGGGTGAGGAGGACCCGACCGGCGCGCATCCTGGCCAGCGACTCATGGCCAGCGACGCGCTGCCGATGATCTACGAGCGGTTGTGGCGACCGTTCGGGAACCGCCTGTTCATGGGCGTCATGGGACCGGGCATGCGCGGGGAGCACCGGATCGCTCGCGAGATGCTCGAGCTGGCGCCCGGCGACGCGGTCCTCGACGTCGCCTCGGGGCCCGGGAACTTCAGCCGCGAGTTCGCGCGTGCGGTTGGCGAGGGCGGCCTCGTCGTCGGGCTCGACGCCTCGCGCACGATGCTCACCCGCGCGGTCCGGGAGGGCGCGCCCGAGAACGTCGCCTACGTGCTTGGCGACGCCGCGGCGTTGCCCTTCCGCGACGAGGCATTCGACGCCGTCTGCTGCTTCGCTGCCCTCTACCTCATCGAGGACCCCTTTCGGGCGGTCGAGGAGATCGCCAGGGTGCTCGCCCCCGGCGGCCGCGTCGCGCTGCTCGCGAGCGTGAGCCGCGGTCTCCTCCCCGCCTCGGCGACCGACGCGCTCGTCCGCCCGCTCACCGGGGTGCGGATCTTCGGCCGAGACGAGCTCACCCGCGTGCTGCGGCGCCTCGACCTCGTCGACGTCGGGCAACGGGTGGCCGGCCTCGCGCAGTTCGTCGGCGCGCGCAAGCCGGCGCGCTGACCGCAGCGCTCACTCGGCGCCGGGCACGAGCACGACCTTCCCGCCGGCCCCGGCCTCCTCGGCGAAGCGCAGCGCGGCCGCCGCCTCGGTGAGCGGGAACTCCCGCGCGATCTGCGCGCTGATCGTGCCCTGGGAGAGCAGCTCGAGCACGCCGCCGAGGTCGTCGCGCAGCTGGGCGCGGAAGCGGCGCGGCCGCAGCTTTCGCCCGGCCCACAGCCGCGCCCGTCGCCGACCCTGCCGTCGCGCTGCGCGCTGTGATCCTCTGGTCGCGGCTCCACGGCCTCGTCAGCCTGGAGCTCGGCGGCAACTACGCGTCGATGGGCATCGACCCGGACGCGCTGTTCGAGGCCGAGCTCTCCGAGCTCGAGGGCTGAGACCGCGCCTCGAAGATCGCGCTCAGGAAGTGCGTGATCACCCACGTCGCGACGCGGGCCGTCCCGGCGCCCGGGTCGTGGGGTGGGTTGAGCTCGGCGATGTCGAATCCCACGACGCGCCCTCGACGGGCGATCTCGACGAGCGCCTCGCGGAGCTGCCGGTAGCTCGGGCCGCCCGGCTCGGGAAGCGTCGTACCCGGCACGACGGAGGCGTCGAGCACATCGAGGTCGATCGAGACGTAGAGCGCGTCGGACTGCGGCACGACGCGCCGCACCGCCTCGGCCGGCCTGCGCTCGAGCTCGAGGCTCGTCGCCCGCTGCGCGCCGTAGTCCCGCAGTCCGTCGACCTCGTCGCGCTCGACGTTGCGCAGGCCGAGCAGGCTCACCGATCGCACGAAGGGCAGCTCGGACAGACGTCGCAGCTGGCTCGCACCGGTGAGGCGGGACCCACCGAGCTCGTCGAGGAAGTCGGCGTGCGCATCGACGTGCACGACGTCGATCTCCCCGATCGCCTCGAAGCCGCAAACGAGCGGGAAGCTGATCGAGTGGTCCCCCCCGACGGCCACGAGCAGGCAGCCGCGACCGACGAGGCGCCGGACCGCCTCGGTGATGCGCTCGAAGTTGCGCTCCACCTCCGAGCCCTGGATGGTGACGTCACCGAGGTCGGCCATCGTCACGCCGACGAGCTGGTCGCGGTCGGCCTCGACGTCGTACCAGCCGAGCGCGCCGCCCTCGGGCGAGCCGTAGTCGAACTGCTCCCACGACCTGAGCCTGGCGGCGCTCGGGCCGGCTGCCTGGCCGGTGCGGTTCCCCGGCTGTGGCGTGCCGGCGTCGTAGGGGACGCCGAGGAAGGCCACCTGCGCGTCGAGGGCGTCGAGGTCGCGGACGCTCGGGGCGCCGAAGAAGGTGCGGGGCGCCGCCCAGACGAGCTCGTGCGACGGGGTCGACTGATCGATCGGCGGGCCGGTCACCCGCCCTCTCCCTGGCCCTCCCCCGGGCGCAGCATCGCGATTGGGTTGCGCAGCGAGCGCGCCGACGCGTCCACGAGGTCGGCCTGCGACTTGAGCAGCCGGGCGGCCTGCCCGAACGAGGCCGCGGCCGCCTCGAACGCGTCGGCCTGGGCGCGCATCGAGGCCGCCGTCATCTCCATCGCGTCGACGGTGACCCGGTAGGGGGTGAGGAGGCGGCCGACCTGCGTCTCGAGGTTGGCCTGGCGCCGCACGGTCTCCTCGAGCAGCTCCGCCTGGCGCTGGAGCACTTCCAGCACCGGCCGGAGCAGGTCGGCGGAGGGGCCGGTCAGCGCCGCGCCGGCGGCGCGCAGCTGCTTGATGGAGTCCTGCCAGAGGCCAACGAGGTCGCGCGGATCAGCCATGGTCCGTCGAAGTATCGCAACCGGATACGGTGCAGCGCCATGCCAACCGACCGCGAGCACGACATCGTCCTCTTCGGAGCCACCGGTTTCACCGGCGGCCTGACCGCCCAGTACCTCGCCGAGCATGCGCCCGCGAAGACCCGCTGGGCGCTCGCGGGCCGCAACATTGCCAAGCTCGAGGCGGTGCGCGAGCGGCTGGGGGAGACCAAGCCCAAGCTGAAGAAGCTCGCGCTGCTGAAGGCCGACGTGACCGACGAGCCTTCGCTCCACGACGTCGCGCGCTCGACCCGCGTGGTCATCACGACGGTCGGGCCCTACCTCAACCACGGCCAGCCGCTCGTCGCCGCCTGTGCGGCCGAGGGCACCGACTACGTCGACATCACCGGCGAGCCGGAGTTCGTCGACCGCATGTTCCTCCGCCACAACGACGCCGCGGTGGCGAGCGGAGCGCGGATCGTCCACGCCTGCGGCTTCGACTCGATCCCGCACGACCTCGGCGTGCTCTTCACCGTCGAGCAGCTTCCCGAGGACGTGCCGCTCACCGTCCGCGGCTACGTCCGGGCCGGCGGAAGGCCGAGCGCCGGGACCTACCATTCGGCCATCACCTCGTTCGGGCGCGTTCGCCAGGCGGCGGCCGCGCACTCGGAGCGCAAGAAGCGCGAGCCGCGCCCAGACGCTCGCCGGGTCCGCGCGGTCAAGCCGGTGCCCGGCCGCGACGAGGGCATGTGGACCGTGCCGCTGCCGACCATCGACCCGCAGGTGGTCAGCCGCTCGGCCCGCGCCCTGGACCGCTACGGCCCGGACTTCAGCTACGGCCACTACGCCGCGGTCAAGTCGCTGCCGGTCGCCGCCGGCGGCGCCGTGGGGGTCGGTGGGCTCTTCGCGCTGTCGCAGGTGCCGCCGGCACGCGACTGGCTGCTCGGGCGCATGACCTCGGGCGACGGCCCCAGCCCCGCGGATCGCGACAAGGGCTGGTTCAAGGTGCGCTTCGTGGGGGAGGGCGGCGACCGGCGCGTCGTCACCCAGGTGTCGGGCGGCGATCCCGGCTACACCGAGACCGCGAAGATGCTCGCCGAGTCGGCCCTCTCGCTCGCGCACGATGACCTGCCGGAGACCTCGGGCCAGCTGACCCCCGCCGTCGCGATGGGCGACGCGCTCATCAAGCGCCTCCAGCGCGCCGGGATCGCCTTCGAGGTGCTCGAGTCCGGCCCGGCCTGAGCACCCGCCGGGTCATCGAGGTCCCGGCGGGCGGACCAGCGGACCGCTACTCGCAGAACGCGATTCTCGGTATGCCGATCAGGATGATCTTGCCCGTCGACACGGAGACCGCGAACTGGAAGTGGCCACCGTCACGGTGCGGGATCTTCACGAGGGTGATGGCGAAGACCGCTTCGGTGCTGTGGTCGACCACCGCGTGCGGGAATGCACTCTGGATGTCCGCGATCGTGTCGCCGATGCCGACGCCGTGGGCGGTCGCGCCGCCCCTCACGGTGACCGTCGCGACCCTTCGCGGCAAGGTCCGGGTGAAGTCGACACTGCCCTTGAGCGGGAGGCGCAGATTCGCCGAGCGGGCGTTCGGACCGATGAGCTCGCAGCCCTGGCGGATCTTGCCGCTCAGGCCGTGTGCACGCAGCTCCGCGTAGGTCTTGCCGAGCTTCACGCCGTCCACGCCCCGATTGCTCACCGACGCGGCCGCCCCGCGCGCGGTCTGCGCCGGCGGGAAGCGCCTCGCGCACGTGGCGCGCGAAGGCGATCGGCACGAGCTCGTCGCGCCGGCCCCACACGAAAGGCTCGGGACCGACAGGCCGGGCAGCCGCGTCCAGAAGCCGTTCTTGCCGTCCGGCTCGTCGAGGACGATGTTGCGCGCAGCACGAGGCCTTCGTCGCCCCGAGGCCGTGCAGGAGGATCGCCGGCGGCCCGGCTCCCGCCTCCATGGTGGAGATCGGGCCGATCGAGGTCTCGACCTCGCGGAAGCGAAGGCCGCCCGGCCTTCGCGGGGCGGTCGCGGCGAGGAAGCCGACCCCGAGGTGCAGGTCGTGGCGAGCTGGTCGACGTGACGCTCGACGGCGAGCGCCGCGAGCGACCGCGGACCGGGATCTCGGCGACGATCCTCGAGGAGGCCGGCGTCTGAGGCGGCCGACGGAGGGGAGGACCGCTAGGCGGAAGGGGCGCCCATGGCCCGCTCGTCGAGCTCCGCGAGATGGTCGTGGACGAGGCGGACGGCCATCGAGCCCTCACCGACGGCGGCGGCGACGCGGCGCATCGAGCCCGAGCGAACGTCGCCCGCTGCGAAGACGCCGGGCACGCTCGTCTCGGCCAGACCGGGCGGGCGGTCCAGTGGCCAGCCTCCTGGCGGGGCTCCGTCGTTGACGAGGTCGCGCCCGGTGAGGATGTAGCCACCGTCGTCCCGGGCGATCGCGCGGGGCAGCCAGTCGGTTCGCGGACGGGCGCCGATGAGGATGAAGAGCCCGTCGGCCGGCAGCTCCTCGCGGACGCCGGCCCGGTCCTCGAGGGTCAGCCTCTTCAGCCGCGCATCGCCTAACCCCTCGACGACGCGCGCGCCGAGGCGCACCGTCACGTTGGGAAGCGTCTCGATGACGCGCACCAGGTAGTCGGACATGCCGCGCGCGAGAGCGTCGCCGCGGACGACGAGCGTCACGCGCGCGGCGTGGCCGGCGAGGTGGATGGCCGCCTGCCCCGCCGAGTTGCCCGCGCCGACGACGAACACGTCGCGGCCTGCCATCGCGCGCGCCTCGGTGACCGTCGCGCCGTAGAACACGCCCCGCCCGACAAGCGCCTCCAGGGCTGGGACGCCCATGCGACGGTACTCCGCGCCGGTCGCGACGATCACCGACCGCGCCGTCGCCTCGCCACCGTCGGCGAGCGCGACCACGTGCTCGTCCCCGCGCGTCTCGAGGCCCGCTGCGCCGGCGAAGACGAACACCGCGCCGAAGAGAACGCTCTGCTGTGAGGCTGACAGCGCGAGCCGGCGGCCGCTGACTCCCCGGGTGAAGCCGAGGTAGTTGCGGATCGACGAGGTGGTCCCGGCCTGGCCGCCGAGCGCGTCGTGCTCGAGGTGCAGCGCTCGCAGGCCCTCCGAGGCCGCGTAGACCGCGGCGGACAGCCCGGCCGGGCCCGCGCCGACAATGGCCACGTCGTAGCGGCCGGGGTCGGGTTGCGTGCGGATGCCGAAGGCCCTCGCGAGCTCGGCCTCGCTGGGATCGACGAGCACCCGCCCGTCGAACAGCAGGGCAACCGGAAGGCTGCCGTCTCCGACGTCGGCGTCCCGCAACAGCGTCTCGCCGACGTCGCCGTCGTGCGGATAGAAGCCGAAGGGCAGCCCGTTGCGGTCGAGGTAGTCGCGCAGCCGGGCTGACCGAGGGGCCCATTGCTCGCCGACGAGGCGGATCGCCTCGAAGCGCGGGCGCGCGCTCGCCGCCGACCAGTCGGCCAGCAGCTGACCCACGCCCGGGTAGAGAGAGGCCTCGGGCGGGTCCCAGGGGGTCATGACCCAGTCGTCGATCTCGCCGAGGGTCATCGCCTCGTTGAGACGCTCGTTCGTCGAGAGGTCGGCGTAGGTCAGCAGCACGATCCGCTTGGCCGACGGGAAGAGCTCGCGCGTCCTCGAGTAAGAGCGCGGAGACCGCTCCGTCGTCGTCGCCGTCGCCTTGCCCGGCGAACACGAGCGCCACGTCCCGTCCCGCAGCCGCGAGCTCCTCGAGCCGCGTCACGCCCGCTCCCGCCGAGCGCTCGCAGAGGACCTCGTAGTCGGCGCCGAACCTGCGCACCAGGTCGCGCTCGAGCCGGCGCAGCTCGTCGTCGTCCGCGTCGACGAGGAGGAAGGCGGGACGTGCCACCGCGGCGAATCTAGACGATCCAGGCCAGCGTGCTCAGGCGGCAACCGCCGCGGCGCCGCGCAGCGTGCGTCGGCGGGCCAGCGCGACGGCGGCGCCCGCCGCCGAGGTGCAGACGGCGAGCACGACTGCGGCCCGCCAGCCCGCCGCGTCGATGAGGATGCCGCCCGACGCGGCGCCGAGCGCGACCCCGGCGACGAGTGCGGTGAGCGGCCAGGAGTAGGCCTCGGTCGCGCTGCCCGCCGGCGCGACGACGCCCGCGAGCTCGTTGCGGGTGGCGATGAGCGGCGCGATGAAGATGCCCGCCGGGACGAGCAGCAGCCCCATCGCCAAGGGCGAGCCGGCGAGAACGAGCGGCGCGAGGAAGGCGGGCAGGAGCATGGCGACGGTTAGATGGACGCGCGCGAGCGGGCGCCTGCGCGGCCGGGCGCCATAGGCGAGGCCACCGGCGGCGCTGCCCAGCGACCACACGGCGAGCAGGACGCCGGCGAGCTCGCGTCGGCCCTCGTGGTCGGCGAAGGCCGGCAGCGCCACCTCGAGCGCACCCAGGGCGACGCCAACCGGCAGCATCGCGCCGATGAGCGTGCGCAGCCCGGGCGAGCGCAACGCCCCGAGCAGATCGCGCGGCGCCTCGTCGCTCCCGGCCGCCCGGCGTTCCTCGCGCGGCAGGACGCCGAGGAAGGCGAGCGTGCCGGCCACCACCGCCGCCCCCGAGACCGCGAGCGCCGCACCCGGCGCGACGAGCGCGACGAGCAGCGCCGTGATTAGCGGCCCGACGATGAAGATCGTCTCGGTCAGGACCGAGTCCAGCGCGAACGCGCCCTGGACGAGCGAGGGGTCCTCGCCGAGCAGCCGCGGGTAGAGCGCGCGCATCACCGACGAGACCGGCGGAAGCGTGAGGCCGGTCAGCGCCGCGGTGAAGAGGATCGCCGCGGGAGGAACGCCTGAACTCCCGAGCACGAGCAGGCCGGCCAGCCCCGTTGCGTGCCCGCCGGCGAGGAACCCGAGCACGCGCACACCGTGGCGGTCGACCAGCCGCGCGCCGATGGGCGCCCCGAGCCCGGCGCCCAGAGCCAGCGCTCCCGCCGCGGCTCCGGCCACCGCGAACGAGCCGCCCTCGGCGCGAAGGAAGAGCACGAGAGCGAGCGCGTTGATCCCGATCGGCAGCCGCGCGAGCAGCACGGCGCCGAGAAGCGGCGCCATCCCGGGGACCCGCAGGACACGCGCGTAGGTGGACATGTCGTCGAAGCTACCCCTGCTGCGGCGCGTTCCCGTCGTCGGGAAGGCGGCCTTCTATTCCGCCTTGCGTGGCTCGAGGCGGGCAAGGCCTCGGCCTCGGACGACGGAACGGTCGCGCAGATGCACCGCTCGGAGGCGTTCGGGGACTGATTCCGAACTACGCCGGCTCGCGACGATCGCACGCCACCTCGCACTGACCCGGCCTTGACGGGCAATGAACAAACGCTCATGATGAGCATCCGCTCATCATCACGGGATCACCCGCCCGTCGCGCTCGATGTCGCCAAGGGGCAAGACCAACCCACACACGCGCGAGGTTCTGCTCGCGGCCGCCGAGGCGGTCATCCGTCGCGAGGGACTCGCCGCCGCGACGACGCGCTCGGTCGCTCGTGAAGCCGACGTGGCCGACGGGCTGCTCTACAACCACTTCGCCGACAAGGACGACCTGCTGATCGCGTTGCTCGGCGATCGCCTCCAGGCGGCCGGAGCCCGCCTTGCGTCGTTGCCCGACCGTGCGGGCACGCGGACCGTCCGCGAGAACCTCGTCGAGATCGTCACGGAGGGTCTCGAGACGCTGCTCGCCCTGGCGCCGCTCCTCGGCGCGCTGATGGACCGCCCTGATCTGCGCGCCCGTCAGCACGACGGGGGCGCCGCTCCCGACCGCGAGGGGGCGCTCATCCCCGCGCGCATGTACCTCGAGGCTGAGCGCGCGGCCGGACGGGTTCGCGCGGCCGCCGACGTCGACGCGGCCGCCGCGCTGCTTGTCGGCGCCTGCCACGACCTCGCCTTCCACCGCGCCCTGCACCGCAACACCACGCCGGTCGATCCGCGTCTACCCGCCCGCCTCGTCGACACGCTGATGGCGGGCCTGCGCCCGGCCGCCTCGAGAAAGGACCGCTGAATGCCGCCGACCTTGGCCAACGGCAAGATCACCTACGTCGAGATCCCCGCCGCCGACGTCTGCCGCTCGGCTTCGTTCTACGCGGAGGTGTTCGGCTGGCGGATCCGGGAGCGGAGCGACGGGGCGACCGCCTTCGACGATCCGACCGAAGAGGTCAGCGGCGCCTGGGTGACGGGTCGGCCCCCGTCCCAGGAGGCGGGGCTGCTGGTCTACGTGTGGGTCGAGGACGTCGGCGCCGCGGTCGAGGCAGTGCTCGCTCACGGCGGCGAGCTCGTCCAGCCCATCGGCGCCGATGCGCCGGAGATCACCGCGCGCTTCCGCGACCCCGCGGGCAACGTCATCGGGCTCTACCAGGAGCCGGACGGCACGACAGACGTCGCCGCGCAGGACGACCTCGAGGACCGCGGCTCGTGACCCTGGCGACCAATCGCTCGATGCCGGCGTGCACCGTCCTGCCCGAGCTCGTCGTCGCCGACGTGGAGCGCGCGGCCGCGTGGCTGTGCGAGGTCTTCGGGCTCACGGAGCGCTGGCGGGCAGGCGGGCACCCAGCGCAGCTTGCCGTCGGCGACGGCGCGGTGGCCCTCACCGAGTCGCGTGTCGGCCAGGGCTTCTCCTCAGCTGACGCCGCCGAATTCCGCCCGCCGGGGCCGCGCGAGGTCAGCAGCTCGCTGCTGGTTCGGGTCGCCGACGTCGACGCCCATCACGAGCACGCCCGCAAGCACGCGCAGATCCTGCAGCCTCCCACGAGCTATCCCTACGGCGAGCGCCAGTACACCGCGCGGGACTCCACCGGCCACCGCTGGACGTTCTCCCAGACGATCGCCGACGTCGCGCCCGAAGGGTGGGGCGGGACGGCCGGTCCCGAGATGCAACGCTGATGGGCGGGGCGGGTCGTTCGAGCGGCAAGCGGGCGAGCATCCTGCCCCAGCTCTCGGTCCGAAACGGGCGCGCCGCGATCGACTTCTACCGGGCCGCCTTCGGAGCCGTCGAGGACTACCGCGTGGGCGGCACCGACGCCGACGAGAGCGTCGTCGCCCAGCTCTCCGTAGGAGACGCTTCGTTCTGGGTCTCTGACGAGGCGCCGAGCCATGGCAGCTTCAGCCCTCAGACGCTGGGCGGCGCCACCGCGCGCATGCTGCTGATCGTCGAAGACCCGGACAGTGCGCTCGAGCAGGCGGTGGCGGCCGGCGCGAGGGAGGCGCATCCGGTCGGCGAGGAGCACGGCTGGCGCCTGGGGCGGATCGAGGATCCCTTCGGCCACCACTGGGAGATCGGAAGGCCGCTGAGCAGCTGGCCCCCGGACAGCGCCCATCGGGCTGCCCACTGATCGCTGCCCGTGGGGACGAGCCGGCGCGCCGATCGCCTCACGGCGACACGTGGTCGGCCACCTCGTGACGATGTAGATCACCGACGGGCCGGGGAAGGCGATCAGCGCCAGGGCTAGCGGCAGCGAAGACGATTAGGGTCTCGGGAGCCGGCATGGGAATCAAAGCGTAGGCGTCGTAGGCTCACCACGCCGCTCGAGACGTCCTGGGAAAGGGAGTCAGCTGATGTTGCTCATTTCGGAGGTCGAGCTTCCCGGCGATGCGGACGTCGCTGCCTTCAGCGACTTCCTGCGCGACGCGTACCTTCCGGCCGTCCACACCGGGGCCACGCGCGTGGGGGTCATCGAAGGGTTGGAGTTCGCACGACGCGACACGACGGAGGGCGGCCACCGGTTCCTGCGGATCGTGCACTGGAACGGGGTGGACCCGGGGGACCATTTCCAAGTCCGACTGGGACGATGAGGCGGTGCTCAACAAGCTGGAGGCCTTCGGCGCGACCACGGGCCGGCACGTCCGCTGGCAGGAAGTCGCCCGGTTGCCCGACGCACCCGAGTGATTGGGCTCAGGGCCGCGGCCGCGGTATCTGCCACAGCTCGACGGCGCGCCCGAGCGTCGGGTTGTCGATGGGGCGCTCGACGGTCATGCCGAGCTTGGTCGCAACGCGGCGCGAGCGCTCGTTGTCGGGGTGGATGATCGCGATGAGCTCCGGCACCATCAGGACCCCGAAGGCGTGGTCGCGCGCGGTGACGGCGGCTTCAGTGGCCAGACCGCGTCCCCACGCCTCGCGGCCCAGCCGCCAGCCCAGCTCTGGGCGCGTTGCGACCTCGGGCAGGAAGCTCGGGTGGGCGACGCCGGCGAAGCCGAGCAGGCGGCCGGCGAGTGCGGGCTCGCGCGACTCCAGGGCGAACCAGCCGAACCCGTAGCGCTCCCAGTGGTCCAGGACGCGGCCGTGGAACTCGGCCACGGCGCGGGGTCGGCCGGCCGGTTGAGGTAGCGGGTGACCTCGGGGTCGCTGTTGATCGCCGCCATTGGCGCGGCATCCTCCGGCCGCCAGCGGCGCAGCCGCAGGCGCGGGGTCATCAGGTCGTCCAGCTCGACCGTCATCGAGGCGACGTCCGGCGGCGGCGTGCCGATGACCGGAGCATGTCCGTTCGTCTCGCCGATCCAGCGGCCGACCGGCGCGTGGCCGCACGGCTCGGGGCGCTGCTCGACGGTCGCGGGGTCGTGCTCCTCCACGACCGCCACGTGCCCGGCGGGAGCATCGGCGTCCAGCACCTCGCAGCCGGGCCCGGCGGCGTCACGGTGATCGCGGTGACCTCGAGGCGCGGGCGCGTCGAGGCAGGGCGCCGCGGCGGAACGCTGCGCATCGGCGGCTGGGACGGCACGGCGCTGCTCGACGGCGTGCGCTGGCAGGCGGCCGTGGTCCGCGACGCGCTGGAGGCCGAGGGCTGGGACGTCTTCGACGTGCAGGCGGCGAT
Organism: uncultured Actinomycetes bacterium; assembly: GCA_963728925.1. Lineage (GTDB taxonomy): Bacteria > Actinomycetota > Thermoleophilia > Solirubrobacterales > Solirubrobacteraceae > JBBPZA01. The sequence continues at coordinate 70,393 of CAVSMB010000006.1, forward strand.
CTGCCTCCCCGGCGCCTCGGGCGTGCCGAGCCTCGGCGCCATGCGCGTCGACGGCGTGTGGGTCGAGGCGCCCCGCCCGGTGGCGAAGATCATCGCGAGGCGCGGTCCGCTCACTCCGGACCAGGTCGACCGCGTGGTCGAGGATCTCGACCGGCGATTCCCGCCCCGCTGAGGGCGTCTCGCTATCGCCGCAGCGCCGCGGGCTCGAGCGCCGGGTTCTGCCAGCCGGCGTCGGCCGCGTTGAGGTTGGTCCCCGGCGCGACGATCTCGTCGATGGCGTCCAGGAGCTCGTCGGAGAGCTCGACCTCCGCAGCCCCGAGCTGGGACTCGAGCTGCTCCATGGTTCGCGGGCCGATGATCGCCGAGGTCACTGCGGGATGGCGGATGACGAAGGCGAGCGCGGTGTGGATGAGCGAGAGGCCGTGCTCGTCGGCGAGCCGCGCGAGCGCGTCGGCCGCGTCGAGCTTGCGCTGGTTCTCGGGCAGCGACAGGTCGTAGCGCGACGGGAGCATCTGGGCGCGGCGCGAGCTCGGCTCCCCGCTGCCGTCTTTGCGGTAGCGACCCGAGAGCCATCCGCCGGCCAACGGGCTCCACGGGATCACGCCCATCCCGTAGCGCGCGCAGGTGGGAAGCACGTCGTTCTCGATTCCGCGGACGAGGATCGAGTAGGGCGGCTGCTCGCACATGAAGCGCTCGCGCACGCGGCGCTCGGCCACCCACTGCGCCTCGACGATCTGGCTCGCCGGGAAGGTCGAGGATCCGATCATCCGCACCTTGCCCGCCCGGACGAGGTCTGTGAGCGCGCCGAGCGTCTCGTCGATGTCCATGTCGGGCTCGGGACGGTGGATCTGGTAGAGGTCGATCCAGTCGGTCCGCAGGCGGCGCAGGCTCGCGTCGACCTCGCGAGCGATCCAGCGCCGCGAGTTGCCGAACTCGTTCACGTCATCGCCCATGCTGCCGTGCACCTTGGTCGCGAGCACGACGTGCTCACGGCGGCCGCCGGAGAGCGCCTTTCCGACGATCTCCTCGGACTCCCCGCGCGCGTAGACATCGGCCGTGTCGATGAAGTTGATCCCCGCGTCGAGCGCGCGGTGGATGATGCGGACCGACTCGTCGTGGTCGGTGTTGCCCCACGCGCCGAACATCATCGCACCGAGGCACAGCGGCGAGACCTGGACGCCCGTGCGGCCGAGTTGGCGGTGCTCCATCACGACAGAGCCTACGGACTTCACGTCGTCGACCGTGGGGCCGATACTTCAACGCGGCGATGACCAGACGATCTCCCGCGCACCAGGTCCTCCGCCGCCGCGCGTTTCCCTTCGCGGCCGTGGGGATCGGCGTCGTCGTGGCGCTTCCCCTCGGGGTGCCCGGCGCGAATCTCGTCGAGGTTGCGGTCGCCGGTGCGCTCACCCTCGCGATCCTCGTCACCGGGCTGTCGCTTCGCTGGAGCAGGCTCCCGAGCTGGGCGGCCGTCGCGCCGGCGCTCGCGTACCTCGTGGTCGTCGTGCTGCTGCGCGACGCGGCCGGCGGCGGCCCCTCGGCCCTCGGGGTGCTCGTCCTGCTCCCGATCGTCTGGATGGCCCTCTACGCCTCGCGCTGGCACCTGCTGGTGACGCTCGCGGGCACCGCGCTGGTCTTCGTCGTTCCGATCCTCGTCGTGGGCCCACCGGATTACCCGACCACCGAGTGGCGGCGCGCGGTGGTGACCGTCACGGTCGCCGCGCTGGTCGGCGCGACGGTCCAGCGCCTCGTCGGCGAGGTCCGCGAGCGTGCCGGGGTCCAGGACACGATCTCGCGCGTCGCCCGCGAGCTGACCTCCGGCCGCGACACGCGCGAGGAGATCTGCCGCGCCGCGTGCGACCTGTCCGCGGCCTCGACGGCCTTCCTGCTCGAGCCGGTCGCCGACCAGCTCGTCTCGACCGCCATGGTCGGCGCCGACCTCCCCGAGATCCGCATCGCCGTTGGCCGCGAGCCGTCCGGATCGGTGAAGGCGTTCGTCAGCGGCCGCCCGCTGTTCGTCGCCGACGTCCGCAGCGACGAGGGCGTCTCCCAGCGTCTCGCGGACGCGCTCGGCGCGAGGACGGCGCTCTATCAGCCGGTGCTCAACGGCCGAGCGGTGATCGGCGTGCTGACCGTCGTGTGGCACGAGCCGGTGCGCGAGCTCTCCGACCCGCGCGCGCAGGCGATCGGCCTGCTCGCGCTCGAGGCGGCGGTGGCCATCGAGCGGGCGGACCGCCAGGCGGCGCTGGCCCGCCAGGCGCAGACCGATCCGCTCACCGGGCTCGGGAACCGGCGCCTGTGGGACGAGGCGCTCACGCGCGAGCTCGAGCGGGCCAAGCGCGAGGGCGTCACGACCTCGGTCGCGCTGCTCGACCTCGACCACTTCAAGGCGCTCAACGACGAGCGCGGCCACCAGGCCGGGGATCGCTTCCTGCGCGCCGCCGCGGCGGCGTGGCGCGCGCAGATCCGCGGCGAGGACCTGCTCGTGCGCCACGGCGGCGAGGAGTTCGCGGTCCTCCTGCGCGACTGCGACCCCGAGGAGGCGGCGATGATCGCCGAGCGCGTCCGCCAGGCGACGCCGGAGGGCCTCACCTGCTCGGCCGGCGTGGCCACCCACGAGCCCGGCGAGGACGCCTCGGCGCTGGTCGAGCGCGCCGACGCCGCGCTCTACCTGGCCAAGCGCCGCGGCCGCGACCGCGTCGAGACGGCGGTCTGAGCGGCGCGGTTCCGCGTCCGTGACCGCGTCGAGACGGCGGTCTGAGCGGCGCGGTTCCGCGTCCGTGACCGCGTCGCGACGGCGGTCTGAGTGCCTAGATCGCCGGTCGTAAGCCCCCGCTCGGCCCCGCGGTCGTCACGAGCGCCGCTCGCAGGTCCACGTCGTCGAGGTGGGCGAGGCTGGGGTCGTCGAAGCTGACGCGCTGCCGTGACGGCGAGCCGACGGCGGCCTCTCCGGCGTGCACGAGCTCGCTCCACAGGTCGCCGCCCGCGCGGGCCAGGAGCGCGTGACGGGTCTGGCCTTCGCGGCGCGCCTCACCCTCGAGCTCGCGGGCCTCGGCGAGCGGGTCGATGACGAGGTTCTGGTCAGAGCCGATCGCGATCCGCGCTCCCGCCCTCGCGAGCGCCAGGGCGCGCGGGTGCCCGTCGCCGAGGTTGGCCTCGGTGCTTGGGCACGACACGACGGTGGCGCCGGCCGCGCCGAGCCGCGCGACGTCGTCGGCCTCCACGTGCACGGCGTGGACGACGGCACAGCGCCTGCGCAGGAAGCCCGCGGCCTCGAGGAGCGCGATCGGCGAGGCGCCGTGCTCGGCCTGCGCCTCGCGCAGCTCGCGCCGCTGCTCCGCAGCGTGGACGTGGAGGACGAGGTCATGGTGCTGTGCGTAGGCGGCGATCGCCTCCAGCCACGGGCGCGGGACGGCGCGGACCGAGTGGGCCGCCAGACCGACGGCGACGCCGTCCTGCACGTCCGCCCACGAGCGCAGCTCCTCGACGCGCGCGAGATAGGCGTCCACCGACGGGTCGGCGAAGCGCCGCTGCGCGCCCTGGGGCTCCAGGTCGCCGCCGTCCCAGCCCGCACGCGCGTAGGCGGCGGGGAGGAGGACGATGTCGAGGCCCGCGTCGCGGGCGGCGCCCGCGACCGCCTTGGCGAGCTCGTTGGGGTCGGCGTAGGGGCGGCCGTCGGGCTGGTGGTGGAGGTAGTGGAACTCCCCGACGATCCCGTAACCGGCCTCGCGCATCTCGCGGAAGGTCTCCGCGCTGAGGGCGTGGAGCCCGTCGGGGTCGAGGCCCGCGGCCAGCTCGAACATCGTCTCGCGCCAGCTCCAGAAGTCGTCGCGGGACGAGACGAGGCGCTCGGCGCGGCCGCGCAGCGCCCGCTGGAACGCGTGCGAGTGGGCGTTGACCATCGCTGGCAGCTCCAGCGCGCCCCCGCCTGTCGGCGTCGTCACGGCACCGGAACGCCCTCGACGCGCCACGCCGCATCGGGCCGCACGTGAACCGCCTCGCCCCCGAGCACGACCGCCGCGACCGGACTGCGGCCCAGGCGGTAGGGGAGATGCTCGATCGGGCCGTCGAGGAGCAGCAGGTCGGCCCGCTTGCCGGCCTCGATCGACCCGAGCTCGCGGTCACGGCCGAGTACCCAGGCGGCGTTGAGCGTCACCGCGGCGAGCGCCTCGAGAACGGTCCAGCGGTAGCGGCGCACGGCGAGGCCGACGATCAGCGGCAGCGAGGCGATCGGCGAGGTGCCCGGGTTGCAGTCGGTGGCCAGGACGCAGATCGCCCCGGCGTCGGCCAGCGCTCGCGCCGGCGCGGTGCGCTCGTCGTTGAGGAGCTCGGCGCCCGGCAGCAGGACGGCGGCGCACGGCGCCGCCGCGAGGAGCCCGACGTGCTTGTCGGGCAGGCACGAGAGGTGGTCGACCGACCGCGCGCCCGCGGCGAGGGCGACGGGCACCGACCCGTGGCTCGCGAGCTGCTCCACGTGGGCGCGAAGGGCAAGGCCGTGGTCGTGAGCCAGCGCGCAACGTGCTCCTGGTCGCCGAAGAGCTCGAGGATCGCCGCGTCGGTCGCGGCGATGTCGGCGGGATCGCCGGACAGCGCAACCCAGCGAAACGGGCCGCGGCCCTCGCAGAACTGGTCGCGCAGGTAGGCGGGCACGAAGTCCGGGTAGGCGAAGGCGTCGGTGTCGCCGTGGTGGGCGGCGAGGCCGCGCAGCGCGTTGCCGTAGTCGAAGACCTCGGCGCCGGCCGCCGCCAGGGCGCGCAGCGCGCCGACGTGAAGGCGAGCGCCCTCGCCCGCACGCCGCAGGTACTCCTCGGGGTCGCCGGTGCGCAGCGCGGCGGCCTGCTCGAGGGTCAGGCCCGGGGGAACGTAGCCGTTGAGCGGGTCGTGGGCGCTCGTCTGGTCGGTGGCGACGTCGACCGCGACGCCGCGCCGGGCGAGCTCGGGAAGCACCTGCGCCGCGTTGCCGAGCAGGCCGATCGACAGCGGCCGGACGCGGGCGCGCGCCGCGTCGAGGCGGCGCAGCGCATCGTCGAGGTCGACGGCCACGTCGTCGAGGTAGCCCGTCGCGATGCGTCGCTCGATGCGGTGGCGGTCGATCTCCACGCACAGGGCACAGCCGTCGAGCATGGTGATGGCCAGCGGCTGCGCGCCGCCCATCCCGCCCAGGCCGGCGGTGACCACGAGGCGCCCGGCGAGCGTGCCGCCGAAGCGCTTGCGGGCCACGGCGGCGAAGGTCTCGTAGGTTCCCTGGAGGATGCCCTGGGTCCCGATGTAGATCCACGAGCCGGCCGTCATCTGCCCGTACATGAAGAGCCCGAGCGCGTCCAGGCGGCGGAACTCGTGCCACGTCGCCCACTCGCCGACGAGGTTCGAGTTGGCGATCAGCACGCGCGGCGCGAACGCGTGCGTCTGCACGACCGCGACCGGCTTGCCCGACTGCACGAGCAGCGTCCCGTCCCCGTGCAGGTCGATCAGCTCTCGCATGATCGCCTCCAGCGCACGGTGATCGCGTGCCGCCTTGCCGATCCCTCCGTAGACAACGAGCTCGGCGGGGTTCTCGGCGACGTCGGGATGCAGGTTGTTCTCGAGCATGCGAAGCGCGGCCTCCTGCTCCCAGCCGCGACAGCGCAACCCCTCCGCCGCGACGCGCGACGCGCTCATGCGGGCGCTCCCGAAGCGCGCGTCCCGCCAGGCGCGCAGGCGCGAAGTCGCCTGCGGCGAGCTGGCCGAGCAGCGCCTCGAGGTCGCCCGTCGGCGCGGCGCCGGTCGGCACGAAGGGCACCGAGCGGCGCAGGAGCCCGTGCGCCGCGGCGGTTCCCGCGCCCAGGCTCAGCTCGTGGCGCAGGTCCACGGCCTGGCCGGCGACCACCAGCTCGACGGCGATCACGCGCCGTCCGAGCGCGACCATCTCCTGCAGTCGCCGCGCGGCGAGCGGCGCCTGCGTCATGCGGTCCTCGAGGCCCTCGGCGACGCCCGAGGAGGCGATGTCGAAGCTCACCGGGTCGGCCAGCGCGCGCGCCTCGCCGGTCAGGGCGGCAGCCAGCACCCCGAGCTCCGAGAGCGCTGACTCCGGCGACGCCGCGTCGGCGGCCAGCCCGGTCGCAAGGGCCGAGTGCTCTCGCCAAAGGAGCTTGAGGGTCCGCTCGCACGCGCTGGTCAGCACGGGGGCGATCGCGAGCCGCACGTAGTCGAGGGCCGCCGCGAGCCCCGCCGCCTCGAAGCCGCCCCACGAGACCGCGACGCCCCGTTGCGGGTCGACGGCGGGGTTGTCCTGGGTCGCGTTGAGCTCGACCTCCACGATGCCGTGCGCGTGAGCGAGCGCGTGGTCGGCTCCCGCGTGCAGGTGCACGACGGTGCGAAAGCTCAACGGGTCCTGGAGGTTGCGGGCGGAGCCCCGCTCCCACAGGGACGAGCCGCGAAGCAGCGCGCCGAAGCGCTCGACGGCGGCGCGCAGCTCGGGCTGCGGGCGCGCGCGGGTGACCACCGGGTGCAGGATCGAGAGGTTCGCCCGGAACGCCTCGAGCGACAGCGCGGCGGCCGTGTCGGTGGCGGCGAGCACCTCACGGCAGTCGTCGACGGCGAGGGCGCCGAGCGCCGTGGCCAGCGCATTGGTGTTGATCAGGGCGAGCGTCTCCTTGCTCGCCAGCGCGAAGGGGCCGAGCAGCGCGCCGACGAGCGAGGCCATCGGCAAGAGGTCGGATTGGCCGAGCGAGCCGAGGCTCGGCACCCTGAGCTCGCGCTGCTCGTTGAGCGCCGCGACGAGCCGCTGCACGACCTCGACGCGCACCCCGGAGAAGCCGCGCGCGAGCCCGTTGACCAGGCGCGCGGCGGCGGCTCGGGCGACGTCCTGGCCGAGCGCGGGGCCCTGGCCGAGGCGGTGGCTGGCCAGCAGCAGCGCCTCGAAGGCGCGCGTCTCGTCGGGCGGCACGCGGACGCGCTTGTGGGCGCCGACGCCGGTGGTCGCGCCGTAGACGACATCGCCGCGCTCCACCGCCGCCTCGAGCGCGTCGCGCGCCGCGGCGACCCGCGCGAGCGCCGCGGCCGGGACGTCCACCGGTGCGCCGCGGCGGGCGACGGCAACCAGGCGCTCGACGGTCAGGCGCTCACCGTCGAGCGGGACCGGAGCCTGGGCCGGGAAGAGTGCCGGTGCGGTCGTCATCATCGACCACGGTGCGCCCGTCACCGTCGCCGGGCAAGTCAGATCGGTGCGTCGCGCCATCGAAGTTGCGCATGGAGCCCTCTCTGCGCTCTGGCGGCCACGCGGCGTTCGCGAGCTGCTGGAGCTCGCCGCCGACCTCTCGGGCGAGCTCGATGAACGTTTGCGCCGCCTCGCCCAGCGGCCGGTCTCGGTGCCAGACCAGGCCGACCGTCCTCGGGGCGAGCCCGGGGAGCGGGAGCGCCGTCACGTCGGGTCGCGCCTGGTCGACGAGCAGCCAGGGGACGACGGCGACGCCGAGGTCCTCGGCGACGAGGCCGAGGATCGTCGTCGTGTCGTTGGAGCGGTAGGTGACGCGCCGCGCGACCCAGTCGCCGCCCAGGCGCTGCTCGATCCAGTGCGCCTCGCGGATCGTCTGGTAGCCGATGAGAGGCAGCTCGGTGAGGGCCTGGAGCGACGGGGCGGCGTCGAGCCGCGCGAGCGGTGAGCCCGAGGAGACCGCCATCACGTGGGGCTCGCGGAGCAGCTCGACGGCCGTGAAGGGGCCGTCCTCGAGCGGGAAGGAAACGAAGGTCAGGTCGAGCGCTCCGTCGGCGACCAGCGCGAGCAGCTCGCCGTCGTTCTGGGACTCCGTCAGCTCGACCGTCACGTCGGGCCAGCGCTCGCGGAAGCGGCGCAGCACCGGCGGCACCAGCCGCCCGCCCACGCTCCCGAAGCTTCCGGTCCGCAGCTTCCCGACGCGGGCGCCGTCGAGCGCCTCGAGTGCCGCCTGCGCCGACCGCAGTCGCGACACGACCGCTTCGGCGTGCTCGAGCAGCACCACGCCGGCCGCGGTCAGCGTCACGGGCCGCGTGCCGCCAGGGCGCTCGACCAGCCTGCGACCGACGGCGCGCTCGAGCGCGGAGATCTGATGGGAGACCGCCGACTGGGTGTAGCCGAGCGCCTCGGCCGCCGCGCGAGAACGAGGCGTCGCGCCCGACGGCGACCAGCGCGGCGAGGTTCCGGACCTCAAGACCGCGCCAGCCTGCGCCGCTCATGGGCCGAGCGCAGCGCGTCCTATGCGGCCGCCACTGGAGTCCGCTCGGCTGCGCTCGGAGCCATCTCGCCGCGCCTGCGGCGCTGCAGCCGTGCCATCACGAGGGCCGGCGCGAGGGCGACGAGCCCGAGCGCGAGCGCGTACCAGTAGGTGTGGGCGAAGGCGGCCGCGACGTCCGGGGCGAAGCGCTCCCGGGCCGCCGGGGGAAGGCTCGAGATCGAGGTGTCGCCGCCTGACGTGCCGGCCCCGACGCTCGAGGCGATCTGGTTGTTGAGCACGACCGCGAGGATCGCCGTGCCGATCGCGCCGCCGACCCGCTGGAGGACGTTGAGCATCGGCGTCGCGCGCGGGACCTCGTGTCGGTCGAGCAGCGCGTAGGCGCTCGCCATCGCCGGCATCATGGTGGCGCCGAGGCCGAGGCCGCGCACGAACAGGGCCGCGCCGAGCACCCAGTAGCTCGTGCTCGCGTCGACCTGCGTGAAGGGCAGGGTCCCGACAGCGAGGATCAGCAGTCCGGTGACGACGACCCAGCCCCCGCCGATGCGGTCGGTCGCCCTGCCGGAGTAGCGCATGGCGATGGCCGCGCCGAGGCCTTGAGGCGCCAGCAGCAGACCCGCCTGCAGGGCCGAGAGACCTCGGTCGATCTGGTAGTAGAGCGGTAGCAGGAGCATCCCGCCGAAGAAGGCGGCGCCGACGAGCAGTACGGTGGCGGCCGCCGCCGCGAACCCGCCGGTCCGCATCAGGCGCACGTCGACGAGCGGGAAGTCGTGGGTCCAGGCGCGCCGGGTGAAGGCGACGACGAGGAGCAGCCCGGCGACCAGCGGCACCAGCGCCTGCGGGGCGCCGACGCCGCCCTTCGAGGCGATCTCGCTGAGCCCGTAGACGATCAGCGCGATGCCCGGCGAGAGCATGAGTAGACCGCGGACGTCGAGGCGCACGGGCCCCTCGCCCGAGCGGCCCGGGGCACGGCCGCCGGGGAGCAGCCTTGAGGCGAGGACCAGTCCCAGGACCCCGACGGGCAGGTTGACGAAGAAGATCCAGCGCCAGCTCGCGTGGGAGACGAGCAGCCCGCCGATGACCGGGCCGAGGACGGGAGCGAGGAGCATCGGGACCCCGACGATGCTCATGACGTGGCCCATGCGGCCGGGGCCCGCGGCCTGGGCGAGGGTGATCATCCCGATCGGCATGATCATGCCGCCGGCGAGGCCCTGGAGGACGCGGAAGGCGATCAGCGACTCGGCGCTCCACGCCAGCCCGCACAGTGCGCTGGTCGCCACGAAGCCGGCGACGACGGTCATCCACACGCGCTTGGAGCCGAAGCGCTCGGCGGCCCAGCCCGTGAGCGGGATGACCGTCGCGAGCGCGAGCAGGTAGCCGGTGGACACCCACTGGATCGTCGACAGCGGGGCATGGAGGTCGCGAGCGAGGCTCTCCAGCGCGACGTTGACGATCGTCGTGTCGAGGATCGACATCATCGCGCCGGTGATCACGACGATCGCGATGGCGCGGACCTCGGGCGTGAGTCGCCCGGCGTCGGTCATCGCAGGTCCTCGACGGCGGCGGCCAGGCGGGCCAGCACGCGTGCGGCCTGCTTGCGCTCGGCGGCGGAGAGCGACTCGAAGATCTCGCGACGTCGCGCGGCGATGCGCGCGCGCTTGGCCTGCACCCGCCGCCGTCCGTCGCCTGTGAGGCTGACGTGGACGACGCGGCGGTCGCCGGGCCGGCGCTCGCGGCGCACGAGGCCGTCGCGCTCGAGCCCGTCGAGCATGCGCGTCGCGGTCGGCGTCGCGACGCCGGCCTGCACGGCGACCTCGGAGACGGTCAGCGCGCCGGACGCCGCGTCGAGCGGGTCGAGCATCTGGAACTGGGGAAGCGACAGCTCGTCCTCGCCGTCGCGGGCGACCAGCCGTCCGCGCGCCCCGCGGATCGCGCGCATGAAGTCGTCGAGCGCGCCGGTGAAGACGTCGAGGTCGTCGGTGGATGTCACGGTCGTGCCGGCCATGAACGTAGCTGACTAAAGATTAGCAAGCTAAACAAGTATGCGGGCAGTCGAGCGGTGAGCGGCGCCCGCAGCCGGGGCGAACGATGCGACCGGCTCCGGCGGCTTCCCCGCCCAGCGCCTGACCCTCCAACTCCGAGCGAGCTCCGGCCGAAGCGGCCGCCGGACCCGGGCGAGCGCGCCGCGCTCGCCTACGCCGGCTGCAGGTCGCGCGCCGGGTCGATCGACCAGCGGCGCGCCACCGCGGCGAGCTCGGCGTCGAGCGGCCAACGGTCCGGGCGGGGCTCGCCTTCGAAGTCCGGCACGCCGCCCTTGAGGGCCATGCAGCCGGTGTTGTCGCCGAGCGCGCGTAGCTCGGCCACCTCGCTCTCGGCGAGCACCACGTTCGGCGGCGTCGCCGCGAGCTCCGCCCGCTTGGCCTCGATCGGCTTGGGCCCGTCGCCCGCCTCCTGGATCAGCGTCGGCGCGGCGCAGGCCACCGGCGCCTGCGCCAGGTCCCACTGGCAGGCGAGCTGGAGCATGGTCAGCCCGTGGCGGTCGGCCAGCGGGCGCATCCCCGCCATGCGCGAGCGCCCCGCATCCACCCACCCCTCGGGGCGGAAACCGCGATGGTCGCCGCGCGCGAAAGCGTGGCCCTCGAGCACGTCGTCGTGGAAGAGCCCGCCGTAGTCGACCACGCGCGTGATCAGCCGCACGCCGGCGGCGCGGGCGGCCGGCAGGACCAGCTCACCCGGCCAGGGCTCGAGGGGGTTCAGGATGATCATGGCCCAGTCGATGTGCTCCCCGAAGCGCTCGAGGCAGTCGATGATGTCCAGCGTGAAGCCGTTCGCCGGCCCCGGAGCGACGCCGACGGCGCCGGTCAGCCCAGCCTCGCGCAGCGCCGCCATTGCTTCCCACACCGCCGGATGGGTGTAGCCGAGACGGTCGGGGTTGTGAAGCAGGAGGACGTCGAAGGCGTCGACCCCGCAGCGCTCGAGGCTGCGCTCGCACGCCTGACGCAGATAGGCGGCGTAGGCGTCGGGCCCGCGCAGGCGCGCATCGGTGAATCGCGGGAAGCCGCGCGGCCCGTCGCGCTCGCCCTCGTAGAAGTCGTGGCCCACGGCGCCGACGAGCGAGTAGGAAGAGCGCTCGAGGCCCCGCAGGGCGCGGCCGACGAGCCGGTCGGCCTCGCCGGCCCCGTAGACGTCGGCGGTCAGCACCGTGTCGATCCCCTCGCCGGGGCGCAGCAGCCGCTCGAGCCGGTCGTCGTCGAGCGGCTCGCCGAAGTGCATGAAGCGCCCTCCGCTCCAGGCGCCGAGCGCGACGTGGCCCGGAGGCCTCATCCCACCTGGGTGACGGGCCCGCAGCCCAGCACGTTGCCGAGCAGCTCGCGGGCGCTGTCATCGCTCCAGCGATCCGACTCGGCGAGGCTCTGGGCGAGGCTGGCGATGTCGCTGACGGCTTCGCGCGCCCCGGCGTCCTCGCCGACGTCCTCGCAGAAGAACAGCGAGTCCGCGGCACCGCGGATCCGCTCCTGCTCGCTGGGCTGGAGCTTGGATGCCCCGACCTCGCGAAGGGTGTGCATGACGCGCCCGTAGGCCTGTGCTCGTTCTGAATTCATCGCCTTGTCCACTGTACGAGGACGGCGAAGCGACGGTTGACTTCTCTCAGGAGCCGGGCGCGGCGAGCGCGATGACCGAGAAGACCTCGCCGTGGGGACCGGCCAGCATCGCGAAGCGCCCCACCGGGAGATCGGTCGGCGCGACCCACACCCGGCCGCCGAGGTCCTCGGCGAGCTCGGCCGCGTCGTCGGCGTCATGCACCGCGAAGTAGGCCATCCAGTGGGGCGGGACCTCGGCCGGCCAGCGCTCGTCCATCTCGATCATGCCGCCGACCATCTCGCCGCCGAGCATCCACACCGTGTAGGTGTCGGACCCCATGGCCTGCGCTTCGCCGGCCCACCCGAAGACCTCGCCGTAGAAGCGCTTAGCGCCGTCGGGGTCGCGGGTGGCGAGCTCGTTCCAGGACAGGGCTCCGGGCTCGTTGACCACCGCCGCGCCCTTGTGTGCGGCGGGTTCCCACACGGCGAAGGCGGCCCCCGCCGGGTCGGCGAGCACCGCCATGCGTCCCGCCTCGAGCACGTCGAGCGGCTCCAGGAGGGTCCTGCCGCCGGCCTCGCCGATCCGGCGGACCGCGTCGTCGGCGTCCTGCACGGACACGTAGGTCGTCCAGATCGGCGGCTGGTCGGCGGTGTGGAGCGGCCCGAGGCCCGCGACGTGCCTGCCGTCGCGCATGAACATCCGGTAGCCGCCGGTCTCCTCGACCGGGCCCGTCTCGACCGCCTCCCATCCGAAGAGCCCGCCGTAGAAGAGGGCGGACGCGTCGAGGTCGGGAGACCCTAGATCGACCCAGGACGGCGTTCCGGGCGGATAGGACGAGCGCTCGGGCACGACATCCCCTTCCTAGTTGACAGTGATCTTCTGGCGCATGTCGGTCGGGTGCAGGGTGCAGATGATCGTGTACGTGCCGGCCACCTTCAGCTTCGCCTTGAAGCGGTAGTCGGTCGTGGCGAGCTCGGACTGGAAGCGCTTGACGCCCTTCGGGCGCTTGCTGAGGTAGACGTCGTGGGTGTCGCCGTTCCCGGCGTCCCACTTCCAGACGATCGTCGTGTTCTCGGGGACCGTCAGCTTGCTCGGCGAGAGGAAGTAGTCGCCGACCTTGACCGTCTTGGGCTTGGGCTTGCCGGCCAGGGCCGGCAGGGCGAGGACCATCCCGGCGGCGACCGCCGCGAGGGTCAGGAGGGGGAGGAGTCGCTTCATGTCACCTTCATTCGTCGGAGCGCAACGGGAAATGGACTGCGAGCCCCGGGGCCGGCCCACGTGGGCCGGCCCCGGCGTAGGGAGGTTGCCCGTTCTCAGCAGAGCGAGAACGCCGTCGCCTTCTTCTTGTCGTAGTAGGTGCACGCCTTCAAGCCCTTCTGGCTGCTGTGCGGATGGGTCAGCCAGAACTGCTCGAACGTGATCGGGTTCGCCTTGCTCGGGGCGGCGACCCAGCCCAGCAGCGTGGCGCGCGCCGAGTTGTCGAAGGCGTTCTGGGCCGGGCCGGGGCATGACGCGAACGTCGAGTTGCTCGCCGGCACGTTCGGGCTGAGCGTCGTGTTACCCGCGAAGCAGTTCCGCGTGCCCGATCCCTCGTAGACCATGTCGCGACCGTTGAGGTCTTGGCCGCCGAGGCCGAAGCGGTTGTTGCGCACCGTGTTGGCGCGCAGCACCGCGGCTTCCTGGAGCTTGGGGTCCTTCTCGCCGGCGAGCAGCACCTGCTCGACGGCGCCGAAGCCGGCCAGCCAGTTGCCGTAGACGCGGTTCTTCTCGACCAGGGTGTCCTGGCTTCCCAAGAGCAGCATGCCGGTTCCGACCGGGTAGGGCGCGTCACCGGTCGCCTCGGGCCGCAGCTTGAACGGCGCCCCCGCGTAGTAGTTGAAGTTGTTCCAGAAGATCCGGTTGCTGGCGATGACGTTGTCGCTCGGCGGGGCGTACTTCTCCGAGGCCAGCGCGTTGGGAACGATCCCGAGGCCGTTGTTGTACCAGTCGCTCTTGGTGATCGTGACGTAGTGCATGTTCGTCCCCGACCAGCCGATGACGTTGCCCCAGGAGCGGACCTTCTTGACGATCGAGCGCTTGGGCTTGGTCTGGAGCGGGGTCTGACCGATGTAGAACCCCGAGTCGTTGTTGTAGAACGCCTCGGAGTTCGAGATCTCGCCGCCCTTGGAGTTGTAGCCGTAGATCCCGTAGACGCCGCCGTAGCCGGCGACGAGGTTGCGGAACGTGTAGTCGTCGACGTTGACCGCGAAGAAGCCGTTGCCGCGGTAGTGGCGGGCGTAGAAGCCGTTGACCTCGACTCCGTCGGCGCCGTTGACGATCACGCCGTTCTGCCCGGCCGATCCGCTGACGCCCTTGAGCTCGATGGTCACGGAGCGCGGCTTCTTCGGGGCGCCGATGAGCCGCAACCCGTCGTAGCGTGAGCCGAGGATCTTTACGCCCTCCTTGTAGGTGCCGGCTGCGACGCGGATGGTGTCGCCGCCGCTCGCCTTGCGCACGGCCGACGAGATCGTCCGGTACTTGCAGCCCTTCGCCTTGCAGACGTTCAGGGTCGCGCCCTTGCCGGGCGGATTCTTGGGGCCCGAGCCGGGGTTGCCCGGCGGTGGGTAGTCGGCGGCGAGCGCCGCTGCCGGCGCGAGAAGCGCGAGGGCGGCGACCGCCGTCGCGAGGCGAAGTTTGCGCATGTCTCTCCTCCTCCGTCTCGTCATGGCTCGACGAGGTACCAGCCGGCCATGCCGGCGTCCTGGTGGGTGAACACGTGACAGTGGTAGAGCCAGCGGCCGGGGTTGTCCTCGCGGAAGCGCGCGCTGATCGACTCGGTGGGACCGACGCTGCCGGCGACGCCGAGGAAGCCGCGGCGCGTCGCGGACGGGGCGAGCGACGAGGCCCGCTCTTCGGACGGAGGTATCAAGGACGTGACGCCGCTGCGGCGACGGTCCCTCACCGCGCCGGCGGCGAGGCGGAACCGTACAGCATCAGGTGGTACGCCTGTACCAGCTCGAGGGCCGCCTCGCGCCCGGATTCCGGGGTACTGCGAACGTCAAACCGTTCCGGACGGACGATCTGGCGCAAATTGCGGGCTCGTCGTCGCGCTGGGGGGAGAAGTGTGCAGGCCCCGGGAACTACACGGGTCGACACTAAGTCTGTCTCAAGACGGCCGCGCCGAACCGGTTTGAGACAGGCTCGAAGCCCGAGGGAGGGAAGATGACGCTGGTGGACGCGCAGGTGCAGGTGGAGCGGATGATGCGGTCGGGAGCGAGCTTCGAGAGCGTCGAGGCGTTCGTCGAAGGCGAGCCCCTGCCGGCCCTCCAGAAGTCTGCGCTCTGGCTCCTCGCCTGGAGCTCGCAGGACCGCCGCACCCAGCGTCGCGTCGCCAAAGAGGCGCTGGCGCTCGCCGCGAGCTGACAGGGGCGCCGCGGTCCGACCGCGGGCATCGTGCTCGCCGCCGGCGGGTCGGCGCCGTGGTCCGGTTGCGGGCCTCGCGCTCGCCGCCCCGCGGGTCCGCGCGGGCGACGTTCCTCGTCCGGTCTTCGGGCGCCGCCTTCACCCTCGTCGCGGGGGCGCCGATAAGCAGAACATGGCGCGCGCACGCCCGCTCCTCCCGATCGTCCTCATCCTCGCGCTCGTCCCGTTCGCCGACGCTGCGGCCAAGGACTACATCGTCGGCTACCAGGGCTCCGTCTCCTCGCCCGAGCGCGCCACCGACCGCCGCGAGCGCTCCCAGGGCTTCGACGCCACCCATCGCTACGACGCCGCGCTCGAGGGCTTCGCCGCCGATCTCGACCGCTCGCAGGTCGCGGCCCTGCGCGCCGACCCGCAGGTGGCCTACGTCGTTCCCGACCGGCCGGTGCGAGCCCTCGGCGCCGGCGTGCCGCTCGCCCCGGGCGAGTCGGTGCCCACCGGGGTGCGGCGGATCGGCGCGGCGACGGCGACGGCCGTGTCGCCCCCGGCCGACGGCGCGGTGGCGGTCCTCGACACGGGCGTCGGCCCCGCGGGCGGCGAGCTCGACATGCAGCCCGGGGTCAACTGCCTGGGGCCGGGGCCGCCGGATGACGACAACGGGCACGGGACCCACGTCGCGGGCACCATCGCCGCGGGCAACGACGGCTCCGGGGTCGTCGGGGTGGCCCCGGGGACCCGCGTCGTCTCGGTCAAGGTCCTCGACGCGCGGGGCTCCGGCACGACGTCGCAGGTCCTGTGCGGCATCGACTGGGTGACGGCGAACGCCGCCGCGCGCGGCATCGTCGCGGCGAACCTCAGCCTCGGAGGAAGCGTCCCCGCGATCGGCACCTGCGCGACCGATCCCGAGCGGGCGGCGATCTGCCGCGCGTCGCTTGCGGGGGTCACCGTCGTGGCCGCCGCCGGCAACGACGGGCGCGACCTCGGCGCCTCTCCCTTCACCGTGCCCGCCGCCTACCCCGAGGTCCTCACGGTCAGCGCCTTCGCGGACAGCGACGGCGTCGGCGGCGCCGCCGGTCCGCTGTGCGACGGCGAGCGCGACGACACCGCCGCGAGCTTCTCCAACTTCGCGACCAGGCCGGCCGACCTGGCGCACATGGTCGCCGCGCCCGGCGTGTGCATCCGCTCGACGTGGCGCGGCGGCGGCACCGCGACGGCCTCGGGCACGAGCATGGCTGCGCCTCACGTGGCGGGGGCGGTCGCCCTGTGCAAGGGCGCGGGTGGAGTCAGCGGCGGGTGCGCCGGTCTCGCCCCTCCGCAGGTGATCGCGACGATCCGAGCCACTGCCGCGAGCGCGAGCGCCGCCGGCCTCGGGTTTGCCGGTGGCGCTGCTGCTCCGGCCGGCGCGCGGTGGGGGGACGCCGTACGCCTCGTGAACTCCCTGCGCCCGGCCGACGCCGGCGGCGGGGGCGGAGACGCCGAGCTGGCGGCGCCCGCCTCCCGCCCGGCGCCGGCGGCCACCGCGCCCGCGGCCGGCACGCCCGCATCCGCGGCGCCGACCGCGGCGCGTCCGGCCCCGACGCCGCCGGCGGCGAGACCGTCCGGCCCGGCGCGGCCGAGCAGCGCGTGCTGGACGTGGCGAAAGCGCCTCGGGCGCGCGAGGCGTGCGCTCGCCGGCGCCAAGCGCGTCGCGAGCCGACGGCCGACGAAGACCAACAGGACACGTGCCAAGCGGGCCGCCGCCAAGGTCTCGAACGCGAAGCGCCGCGTCCGGGCGCACTGCTGAGGAGGCGGTGGTCGCGCCGGGGGAGCCCGCGGCGTCGCCCCGGGGACGCGGCGGCCCGACGCTGCTCTACGCGTCGATGCCCTGCTCGTCGAGCCAGTCCGAGACGGCAGGAGGGGGATCGCCGTGCCAGGCGAGGCGCGCGCCCTCGCGCAGGACGTGCTCGCGCCGATGGTCCTGACCGGGGTTGGTCGCCAGCCATAGCGCGGCGGCCACCGTCATCTGGCCCGCCGGGTCCTCGGCCTCGGGGTCCTCGCGCCCGATGGCCTCCCACATGACCTCTTCGAAGTCGCCGACCGCGCGCGCCGGGCGGTTGTCGTCCTCGAAGCGCGCGACCAGCGCGGTGGCGACCTCGTCGTGATCGTCGGGATCCGCGAGCGCCGCCGCCCGCTCGACGACGTGGCTGACGGTAGGGGTGTCGGTGTCCATCGCCCCGGGCGCTACCCGGCCGCCGTCCCGGCCAATCAGCGCAGCACCACGAGGAGCACGAGGACCACGATCAGGACCACGAGCGTCACGCCGCTCGCCGCGGTCATCCGCCAGTTGCGCGCCCAGAAGTCCGGGCGCGACTGGTCGCGTGTGTGGTGACCCTCGGGCGGCGTGCCGACCCAGTCGTCGTCGTCCCATCGATCGGCCATCGCCCTATAGCTTGCCCGGATGGCGATCCCCGCACCCTCCTCATCGTCCACCGCGCTCGTGACGCGCGCGACGCCCTACACGGTTCTCATGCCGGTCCTCGGCGCGGCCACGCGCCGCGGGCTGAGCTGAGCGCCGGAGCCGGACACGCCGGTCGTCGGCGCGGCCGCGGGCCGAGACCCTCAGCCGGCCGCCTCGAGCAGCCCTCGCTCCTCGACGAGCGCGACCCCGAGCGTCTTGTAGCCGACGTCGTCGAAGAGCACGACCATGTGGTCGCCGTCGTAGCGCTGGACGACGCCCGCCCCCCACTGGTGGTGGGCGACCCGCGCCCCGACCGGAAAGGGCTCCCGGGCCACCGGACCGCTGGCGCGGCCGGCGTCGCAGACGTCGCAGTTGCCGCACGGCGGCTCGTAGTCCTCGCCGAAGTAGCTGAGGATGAACGCGCGCCCGTCGAGGTCGCCGCCCATGAAGCGCTCTTGGACCCCGTCGCGCAGCGAGCCGCGAAGGCCAGCGTGGTAGGCGGCGATGCGCAGGCCCTGTCCCGCGAGCTCCTCGGCGATCTCCTCCGCGGCGCGGCGCGTGGCCACGTAGACGATCCCGGGCGGGTCGGCCCGCGCGGCGTGCTCGAGGAGCGCCTCGCGCTTGTGCTTCTCGTCGCGGAAGGCCTCGACCCCGAGCCAGATGTTCGGCCGGTCGAAGCCGCGGACGATGACCTGCGCCTCGGGCATCTCGAGGCGCTCGAGGATCTCCGCGCGGACCGGCGGCGCCGCGGTCGCGGTCAGCGCGAGGATCGTCGGACGGCCGATCTCTCGCGCGAAGTCGCCGAGCCGGAGATACTCCGGGCGGAAGTCATGCCCCCACCCGCTGATGCAGTGCGCCTCGTCGACGACCAGCAGCGACGGCTGCGCCGCCGCGACGCGGTCGCGCACCTCGTCGTTGGCGAGCTGCTCGGGAGCGAGGAAGAGGTACTCGATGTCGCCGTCCTCGAGGCCCTCGAAGGCACGCTCGCGCGCGCCGGCCGAGATGCCGGCGTTCACCGCGACCGCCTCCCCGGTCTCCTCGCCCTCGATCGCGTCGACCTGGTCGCGCTGCAGCGCGATGAGCGGCGAGACGACGAGCGTCGGACCGGGCTTGAGCGCCGCGGCCAGCTGGTAGATCGCCGACTTGCCGTAGCCGGTCGCATCACGGCGAGCACGTCGCGGTCGGCGAGCGCCGCAGCCACGGCCTCCGCCTGGCCCGGGCGCAGATGATCGAGGCCGAGACGCTGCGCGGCCGCCTCCTCGATCCGCTTCGCACCGCGCACCCTCGCGGCCTACCCGCCGCGCCGCGCGCCGAACAACCGCTTGGCGCGCCCGCGCGGAAACGGCCTGATCGCCGGCGCGCCTGGCGGGTGGCTCTCGCGGCGCTCGTCGTCGTGGTCGTGACGGCCCTGCTGCCCGCAGTCGCGGCGGCGCAGGAGATCGAGCGCGCGGCGGCGGCGCTCGCCCGTGACCCCGTGTACGTCGCCCCCGGCGCCAAGCCGTCGATCACCGCCGCGCAGGCCCGCCGGCTGCGCGACCGGATCGCCGCCGGTCGCGGCGGGCCGATGTACATCGCGGTCCTCCCCGCGTCGGCGCGCGCCGAGGCCGGCGGCGATGCGGGAGGCGTTCTCGGAGCGCTCGCCCAGCGGCTGCGCCGGAGCGGGACCTACGCCGTCGTCGTCGGCGGCCAGTTCAGGGCCGCCAGCAGCACCCTTCCGCGCGGCGACGCGGCCAAGCTCGCGACCGAGGCCTTCGACGCCAAGCGCTCGGACGGGGTCGCCCCGCCCCTCGAGGACTTCGTCGACCGCGTCGCCGCGGCGAGGGGCGGGGAGGGGTCGGGCGCATCGGACGGCGGTGGGACGAGCGCCGGCGCCGTGCTCATCCCGCTCGGCGTCATCGCGGTGATCGGCGCGGGCGGGTTCGCGCTCTACAGCCGCCGGCGGCGGCGCCGCGACCGCGAGGAGCTCGAGGAGGTCAAGGCCACCGCGCGCGACGAGCTCATCGCGCTCGGCGACGACATCCGCGCCCAGGACGTCGAGGTCGGGATGCCGGGCGCCGACACCGCGGCGAAGCAGGACCTCGAGGTCGCCCTGGACCGCTACGAGCGCGCCGAGCGCGCGCTCGACACCGCGCGGCGCCCGGAGGACCTCGCCGGCGTGAGCCAGGCGATCGAGGAAGGGCGTTACGCAATGGCCTCCTCGGCCGCACGGCTCCGCGGGGAGACGCCTCCCGAGCGCGGGCCGCCGTGCTTCTTCGACCCTCGCCACGGCCCGTCCGTGCGCGACGTCGAGTGGACGCCGCCGGGCGGCTCGCCGCGACTCGTCCCCGCCTGCCAGGCCGACGCGGTCCGCGTGGAGTCGGGCGAGGACCCGCAGAGCCGCGAGATCGACGTCGGCGGCCGCTCGATGCCCTACTGGGCGGCGCCATCGCGCTACCAGCCCTACGCCGGCGGCTTCTTCGGCGGCTGGGGCGGAGGCCTGCTCCCCGGCGTGCTCATCGGCTCCATGCTCGGCGGAGGCTGGGGCGCAGGCCCGGTGATCGTCGAGGGCGACCAGGGCGGCGGCGGCGACTTCGGTGGGGGAGACTTCGGAGGAGGAGGAGACTTCGGCGGGGGCGGAGATTTCGGCGGCGGCGGGGACTTCGGTGGCGGCGGTGACTTCGGCGGGGGAGGCGGCGACTTCTGACATGCTACGGTCAGCAACAGCTCCCCACCCTGCGTCATCGGCGCCGGGTCGAGCGGAATCGCGTCGTGCCAGGTCCTGCAGCCGCGCGGAATCCCGTTCGCGTGCTTCGAGAAGGGCTCGGAGGTCGGCGGCAACTGGCGCTACATGAACGACAACGAGGTCTCCTCGGCCTACCGGTCGCCGCACATCAACACGTCGCGCAACCTCATGGCCTACGCGACCTACCCGCTGCCCGAGGACTACGCGGACTACCCCGACCACTTCGCGATCGCCCGTTACTTCGACGACTACGTCGACCACTTCGGCTTCCGCAGTCGCATCGACTTCCGGACCGAGGTCGTCCGCGTCGTCGCGGCCGAGGGTGGCGGATACGACGTGACCACGCATGCGGTCGAGTCCGGTGAGGAGCGCACCGCGCACCACAGGGCCGTGATGGTCGCCAACGGACACCACTGGGACCCACGCTGGCCCGAGCCTCCCTTCCCGGGAGCGGAGGGCTTCGCGGGCGAGCAGATGCACAGCCACCACTACAAGACGCCTGACGTGCTCGTGGACCGGCGCGCGTCCTCGTTCTCGGCATCGGCAACTCGGCGACGGACATCGCGGTGGAGAGCTCGCGCCACGCAGCCGCGACCTTCCTGGCCATGCGCCGCGGCGCCTGGATCCTGCCCAAGTACATGTTCGGCCGCCCGACCCGACGAGACGAACACGCCGGGCCTGACCCGCATGCCGCTGCCGGTCCAGCGCTGGGTGTTGGCGACCTCCTTGCGCGTGTCGCAGGGCAGGATGCGGGACTTCGGCCTGCCCGACCCCGACCACAAGCTGCTCGAGGCCCACCCGACGCTGTCCTCCGACCTGCTGGTGCGCGTCGGCCACGGCGACGTCGTCGTGAAGCCGAACATCGAGCGCTTCGCCGGCGACCGGCGCGTTCGCTTCGTGGACGGGAGCGAAGAGGAGATCGACCTCGTCGTCTACTGCACCGGCTACAAGATCAGCTTTCCGTTCTTCGACGAGGGCTTCGTCGCGGCGCCCGACAACAACGTCCGTCTCTACCGCCGCGTGGTGGACCCGGACCACCCGGGTCTGTACTTCATCGGGCTGACGCAGCCGCTCGGCGCGATCATGCCGATCGCCGAGGCGCAGTCCGAATGGGTCGCGGACATCCTCACGGGCCGCGTGCGGCTCCCGTCAACGCACGCGATGAAGGCGGTGATCGACCGCGAGGATCGCCGTATGGCCTCGCGCTACGTCGCCTCCAATCGCCACACGATCCAGGTCGACTTCCATCCCTACCTCCGGACGATCGCGCGCGAGCGGCGCGCCGGGGCGCGGCGTCGCCGGCCCGTGCTCGGCACGCTGGCGCGCCGCTCGCACGAGCTGCGCGTGGGCAGCCTCAGCGCCTGACGGGTTGGGTCGTCGGCTTCCCCGACGGGCCCTGAGCCCGCCCGTCCTCGACCACCAGCCGGCCACCCTCGGTCGCGATCCCGCGCTCGGCGAGCTGGTCGCGGAGGCGCAGGAGCGCGAGGTCCTTCGCCTTGGCCTCGAGCATGACGTCGAAGCCGTGGCCGCTCGCGGTCTCGCCGAGGAAGCGCTCGCCTCGAGGCGGTCGAGCGAGACCGAGAGGTGCGGGCCCGACTGCCAGCGCCGCGCGTCGTGCGAGGGCAGCCCGCCGCCGCCGAGGACCTTGACCGCGAAGCCGAGCCGGTGGGAGCGCGTCCCCCGCGGAGCGAACCGAACCGTCAGGACGGGCGGCCATCAATCGACGACATGGTTGGCCAGGAAGAGGCCATCCGGGTCGTACGCCGCAACGATCGCGGCCAGGCGATCGGCGACGCCAGGCTCCAGCGCATGGCGCAGGCCCGGCTCGCGCTCGTCGAAGGTCAGCAGCGTGCGGCGCTCGGGCGCCCACGGGCCGAGCCGTCCGCTCATCTCGTCCAGCGTGCTGGTGATCGCGTCGCCCAGCTCTGGTGTGACCGGCACGCCGACGCCGTAGACGAGCGCCTCGGCCTCGAGCGGGCCGGCCGCGCCGGGATCGGGCGTGGTGGACCGCAGCGCGCCGCCGAGGTGGCGGATCTCGAGCTGGGTCAGCGGGCTCTCCACGCCGGGCCCGGCGAGATCGACGAACGCGTCGACCGCCTCGGCGGCGAGCGTTTGCAGGAGGATCGCGTTCCCGAGCCCGGGCTGCGGCGCGGGCGGATCGCCGGAGACGTCCCCGAGCGCGCCGGCCGGAACCATCGCCAGCGTGTCGATGTACGGGGCGGCGGTCGCTCGGAGCGATGCGACGAGGTCGTTGCCCTCGGCTTCAGCGCCCACGAACACGAGCGTGATCGAGACGAGCGCCCGGCCGCGCAGCGGCTCGGGCACGTCCGGAAGATCGGGGAAGCGCGTGAGTCGCAGCGTCGAGGTGAGCGTGTCGGGCACACCAGAGATCCACTCGCGGTACGCGTGCACGATCTCTGTGGCCTGATCGATCGGCCACAGCAGCGAGCCGGCGAACGCCTGGCGCACCGGGAACAGCTCGAGCTCGAGCGACGTGACGATCGCTCCAGGACCACCCCCGCCTCGCAGCGCCCAGAACAGGTCGGGCTCGTGGCCGGCGTCGACGTGGCGGTGCTCGCCGTCCGCGGTCACGACGTCCAGCGACGCACGTGGCTCGACGCGAAGCCCTTACGCCGCGCGAGCCACCCGATGCCCCCGCCGAGCGTGTACCCCGCGACGCCCACTCCGCCCGAGAACCCGTGCAGGCACGCGAGACCGTGCTCCGCAGCGGGCGCGATCACGTCGGTCCAGCGCGCCCCGGCCTGCACCCTCGCGACGCCCGCGGCCGCGTCGATCGTCACGCGCGCACCGACCGGTTGGCGGGCCGTGCGCCGTCCCAGGCCGCATCGGTATCGGTGACGACGTCGCCGGCCGGCGCGGCGCGGAGCCGACCGACGTCAGCCACGGGTCGTCCGGTCATGCGGGCGCCCAGCGCTCGAGTGCGCGCTGCACCCGCCCGAGGCTGCGAGCGTGGCGGTTGATGCCCTTCCAGGCGTCGCCCTCCACCTCGATGCGGGCCGGGGCGGTGTCGATCGTCCAGCCGTCGGGCCGCAGCGCGCGGTCGTCGAGCTCCTCCCACCGGAGCGGCATGGCGACCGGGGCGCCGGCGCGGGCGCGGGGGGCGTAGGGCGGCACGGCGGTCTGCGCCCAGGCGTTGCGGTTGGTGTCCACGAAGAGCCGATCGCCGCGGTTCTTCTTCAGCGCCTCCAGGGTGAGCCGGTCCGGGTGCATTGCGACCCAGTGCTCGGCGATCGCCCGCGCCACCGCGTGGCTGTCCTCGAACGTCGCGTCGCGACGCAGCGGCGCGACGACGTGGACGCCGCGCGAGCCCGTGACCATCGCCCACGGCGACAGGCCGACCTCGCGGTACAGGTCGCCGAGCTCGCGCGCCGCGGCGCGGATCTCCGCGAAGTCCTCGCGCGAGGGGTCGAGGTCGATGACGAGGCGGTCGGGGCGGCGGGGATCGTCCGCCCGCGAGAGCCAGACGTGGGGGGTCACGACGTTCTGCCCGGCGAGGTAGACCAGCGTCGGCGCGTCGTCGGCCACCACGTGGGTGACCGTGCCGCCGTGCTTGGAGACCGTGACGCGGTCGATCCACGCCGGGAAGTGTCCGGGGGCCTCCTTGGCGAAGTGCCCGCGCCGCTCGATCCCGGCGGGGAAGACCTGCATGCTCACCGGCCGCCCACGGACATGGGGCAGCATCACCGGCGCGATGCGCTCCAGGTAGGCGGCGAGGTCGCGCTTGGTGTGGCCGCCGCGCTCGAACAGCACTTTGTCGGGGTGCGTGAAGCGCACCGCCCGCCGGCCGACGCGCAGGGTGGAGTCGGTCTCGCTCATCGCGGCCGCTCGCGCACGACGTCGCGGGCCGGCTTGTCCTCGCGCAGCCCGAGGAAGCGGGGATGGCGCAGGCGCCCGTCGCGCGTCCACTCGCTGAAGCCGACCTGAGCGACGAGCTCGGGCTCGACCCACGTCGCCTCGCGCTCGCGCACCTCGTCGGCGAACGGCGAGGCGTCGCGGCGCACGTCGCGCAGCCGGGCGCCGAGATCGTGCAGCGTGGTCGCGTCGAAGCCCGTGCCGACCTTCCCGGCGTAGCGCAGCCGCCCGTCGTCGAAGTGGCCGAGGAGCAGCGCGCCGAGCTCGACCCTGGAGCCGTGGGGCGCGGTGTAGCCGCCGATCACGAGCTCCTGCTCGGCCGAGCACTTGAGCTTGAGCCAGTCGCGCGAGCGCGAGCCGGTGTAGCGGCTGTCGTCGCGCTTGGCGATCAGGCCCTCCCACCCTCGCCGGCACGCGTCCCGCAGCAGGGCGGCGCCGTCGCCGCGGCGGTGCGGCGTCCAGCGCAGCGCGCCCTCCCACGCGAACGCCTTGCGCAGCAGCGTCTTGCGCTTGCGCAGCTCCAGTCCGGTCACGTCGTGGCCGTCGAGATGCAGCAGGTCGAAGGCGTAGAGGAAGACCGGGACGTGGGTCCGGCCGCGCTGCGCGAGCCGGGCGAAGCTCGTCTGCGCCCCCTCGAAGGCGACAACCTCGCCGTCCACCGCGAAGCGCGTCGGCGCCTGCCCCTCCAGCGCCTCGGCGATCTCCGGATAGCGGGCGTTCATCGAGAGGTCGTTGCGCGACAGCAGGCGCACCGCACCGCCGTCGCGTGCGGCCAGGCAGCGAATCCCGTCGAGCTTTCGCTCGAACAGCCACCCCTCGCCCGCGGGACGCTCGTCGCTGAGTACCGCCTTCATCAGGCGCGCGCTGCGGGGCGGCGCGCTCACGCCGCCGCGACCTCCTCGACCGTCCGCCCGCTCAGCACCGAGGCCGGCTCGCCGGCCACCGGGTCGCGCCCGGGATCGGCGGTCTCGTCGCGCACCTTGACGAGGATCCAGCGCACGCGCCTGCCGTCGCGGCCGGTGCGCGTGAACGCGAAGCCGCCGCGCAGCTTCTCGCCCTCGAGCCACACGTGCGCGTGGCCGGCCTCGAGCGCCGCCGCCATCGGCAGCTCCGCACCGTCGCGCGCGGTGAGGTTGCGGTATGTCCCGCGATCCCAGACGATCACCGCGCCCGAGCCGCACGTCGTAGTGCAGCCGCGTCGCGTCGTGCTTCTGGACGACAAAGGAGGTGGGCGCCCGCCCGATCCTACCCGCCGCGGCAGGCCTGCTCGGCCGCCTTGCGCGCGGTCTCGTTCGGGATGTTCTTCGCCGCGTCGAGGCACTGCTGCCTCGCTTCCTTCTTGATCTCGTCGCCGGTCGTCCCCGTCTTGCCCTCGCACGCGTCCTGCGCGGTCTTGCGCGCCGAGTCGTCGGAGATCTTCGCCGCCTCGTCCTTGCACTTCGCGGCGGCCTTGTCCTTCGCGTCGTCAGTGCTCGAGCCGCCACACGCGGCGGCGCCGAGCGCGAGGGTGCACAGGAGGAGGAGCAGGGCGGGCAGTCGGGCGGGCATCGTGCCTCCGTCGGTCGCGGGCGAGCCGACCCTATCCCCTCTGCCGAGGGTTGTGGGGCGGGTCACTCGCCCGTCGTGCGCTCGAGGCTCGGCGCCCCGCCGAGCGCGTCGCGGAGGCGAAGCCGGCGCGCGGCCCACTTCGCGTCGCGCGCGGTCGCCTTCTCGAGCTTCTTGGGGCGAGTGGCGTAGCGGCGGCGCGCCCACCACGAGTTCGGCCGCGCGAGGCGGATCGCCGCGTAGGTCTGGACGAACGGCAGGAAGAGGCCGATCACAGCGACCAGCGGCTTGCCCTTGGACAGGGTGACCGTGAAGAGGGCGAGCGACGCCGCAAGCGCGAGAATGGTGCCGAGGAGGTCGCCAGGGTCGATGTCGTTCTCCAGCGGGGACAGGCCCAGGAAGGCGAGGCACGCCACCAGGGCGGCAACGATGAAGGCATCGACCGAGGAGCGGCCCTCCTTGGTCCAGTAGACGTCCTCGAGGTAGAGCCACAGGGCGAACTCGTCGATCGTGAGCCCCGCGCCGATGCCGAAGGCCACGGCGAGGATCTCGAGCCACGGGCTGCCGGGCTGCTCGGCGAAGGCGAAGAAGCCCGCCACCATCATCATCACGATCCCGAAGACCAGGTGGTGGATGTGCATGCCGCCGGGGGTGACCGACCCCGGCCACCACGGCACCTTGGGGCTGCGCATCAGGCGCGTGCTCGCGCGGATCGCCAGGAAGCTGAGCAGGAAGCTCAGGATCAGGAAGAACTCGACCTCGCGGCCAGAGTCGATGACCTGGTCGCGGTAGGCCTCGCCCACCGGCCCGAGGAAGGTCGCGATCACCACGGCGCTCATCGGCCCAGGAGCCTATTCCCTTACCCTCCCGCGATCACCACCGCACCTCCACACCCCGACCCCGACGTCGCCGGCGTCGCCTGGGACCTCGAGCCGCTCGTCGACGGGGCCGGCGACGCCGGCGTCACGCGCCAGCTCGACGAGGCCGACGATCGCGCCGGGGCCTTCGCCGACCGCCACGCCGGCAGGATCGGCGAGCTGGACGCCGCCGCGCTGGCCGTGGCGATGCGCGAGCTCGGCGACCTGCAGGAGCTCGTCGGGCGCGCCGGGACCTACGCCGCGCTGCGCTTCTCGACCGACACCGCCGAGCCCGCCAACGGCGCGCTGCTCCAGCGTGTGCAGGAGCGCGCGACCGGCATCGAGACCCAGCTGCTGTTCTCGGAGCTCGAGTGGGCGGCCGTCCCGGACGAGCGCGCCGAGGAGCTGCTCGCGGCCGACGAGCTCGACTTCTGCCGTCATTACCTGCGCGAGCAGCGCCGCTACCGGCCGCACCTCCTCTCCGAGCCCGAGGAGCGACTGATGACCGAGAAGGCGGTCACCGGCCGAGGGGCGTGGGCGCGGCTCTTCACCGAGCAGATCGCCGAGGTGCGCGTCGAGGCCGGCGGCGAGGAGACGACGCTCGACGCGGCGCTCAGCCGCCTGGCCTCCCCCGACCGCGAGGAGCGCCGCACCGTCGCCGAGGCGGTCACCGCGGCGCTCGAGCCCGGGTTGCGGACGCGCGCCTTCATCTTCAACACGCTGCTCGCCGACAAGGCGACCGACGACCGCCTGCGCCACTACCCGACGTGGCTGACCAGCCGCAACCTCTCCAACGAGGCCTCCGACGAATCGGTCCAGGCGCTCATCGGGGCGGTGCGCTTGCGCTACGACCTGCCCCAGCGCTGGTACCGCCTCAAGTCGCGCCTGCTCGGCGTCGACCGGCTGGCGGACTACGACCGGGCGGCGGCCGTGACTCAGGACGACGAGAGCTTCGGCTGGCGCGAGGGCTCAGAGCTGGTGCTCGGCGCCTACGAGTCCTTCTCTCCCGAGCTCGCCGGCACGGCGCGGCGCTTCTTCGAGGACCACTGGATCGACGCGCCGGTGCGCCCGCACAAGCGCGGTGGTGCCTTCTGCGCCTACGCCGTCCCCTCCGTGCATCCCTACGTGATGCTCAACTGGACGGCCAAGCGGCGCGACGTGCTCACCCTAGCCCACGAGCTGGGCCACGGCGTCCACGCCTCGCTGGCCGCGCCGCAGGGGATCTTCCACCAGGGCACACCGCTGACGATGGCCGAGACCGCGTCGGTGTTCGGCGAGGCCGTGACCTTCGGACAGCTGCTCGGAGAGGCCGCGACGCCCGAGTCGCGCCTCAGCCTGCTCGCCGAGTCGATCGAGGGCTCGATCGCCACCGTCTTCCGCCAGACGGCCATGAACCGCTTCGAGGAGGTGGCGCACACCGCGCGCCGCGAGGAGGGCGAGCTCGCCCCGGAGCGCCTGGGCGAGCTGTGGGCCTCGAGCCAGGAGGAGCTCTTCGGCGACAGCGTCGAGGTCACGGACGGCTACCGCCTGTGGTGGTCCTACGTCCCGCACTTCATCAACACCCCGGGCTACGTCTACGCCTACGCCTACGGGCAGCTGCTCGCGCTCGCCGTCTACGAGCGCTACCGCGCGGAGGGCCCCGCGTTCGTCCCGCGCTACCTGGAGCTGCTCGCCGCGGGCGGTTCGCGCTCACCCGAGGATCTCGGCAGGATCGTCGGCGTGGACCTCGCCGACCCGGGCTTCTGGGCGAGCGGCCTCAAGCTCGTCGAGGAGCAGCTCGAAGCGGCCGAGGAGGCCGCCGAGGCAGTCCTCGCGCAGCGCGACGGATAAGCCCCAAGTCGCGGGGTAAGCTCAGGCCGAGATGGCGTCCGACCGCTTGACCCCGCTCGACTCGTCGTTCCTGTATCTCGAGGACGCGACCGGGCCGATGCACGTGGGCTGCGTGATGGTCTTCGCGGGCGCGGCTCCCGACTACGACGACTTCGTCTCGCGGGTCGAGGAGCGTCTGGACCTCGTTCCGCGCTACCGCCAGCGCCTCGCCTTCGTACCTCTCGCCCAGGGGCGCCCGAAGTGGGTCGACGACGCGGGCTTCGACCCCTACTACCACATGCGCTCCACCGCGCTGCCAGAGCCCGGCGGCGACCACGAGCTCCGCGTGCTCGCCGGCCGGCTGTTCTCACGCCCGCTGCGCCGTGACAAGCCGCTGTGGGAGCTGTGGCGCGTCGAGGGCCTGGCTCCGGCGCAGGACGGTGGCGGCGAGCGCTTCGCGGTCCTCTCGAAGACCCATCACGCGCTCGTCGACGGGATCTCGGGACTCGACATCCTCAGCGCGCTCTTCGCTCCCGAGGAGCAGGCCGCCACCGGCAACGGCGCGTGGCATCCCGGCCGCGTGCCCGCGGGCGTCGAGCTGCTCGGCGAGGCGCTCGTCGAGCGCGTGCTCTCGCCGCGCGAGCTCGTGCGCCCGGTGCGGGCGGCGCTGAGAGGCCCCCGGCGCATGCTCGAGCAGGTCCGATCGGCGCTGGTCGGCGTCGGGGCGCTCGCTTGGGCCGGTCTGCGGCCCGCGCCGAGCACGCCCTACAACCGCGCGCTCACCGGGCCCGACCGACGGATCGCCTTCTACAGCGTCCGCCTCGACGAGGTCAAGGCGATCAAGAACGCGCTCGGCGGCACCGTGAACGACGTGGTCCTGACGATCGTCGCCCGTGCGCTGCAGCTCGACCTCGAGCGGCGCGGTGCCGACGTGCGGACCCTGCACACCTTCGTCCCGGTGAGCACCGCCCAGACCACCGGGCGCGCCGCCGCGCCGGGCAACGACGTGACCGGGATGGTCGTCCGCCTCCCGGTCGCCTGCGCCGACCCGCTGGAGTGCCTTTCGCGCATCAGCGAGGAGACGCGGGCCATGAAGGAGTCCGGCCAGGCGCTCGGCGCCCAGGCGCTGACCGGCCTCGGCGGCCTCGCGCCGCCGACGATCCTCGACGTCGGCACGCGCCTGAGCGCGCGCCAGCGCTTCATCAACCTCGTCGTCACCAACGTGCCCGGGCCACAGCACGAGCTCACCTTCGACGGCCGCGCACTCTTGGAGATCCTTCCCATGGTGCCGATCGGCCAGAACCTCGCGCTGAGCGTCGGGATCATCTCCTACAACGGCACCATGAGCTTCGGCCTGGTCGGCGACTTCGACGCGCTGCCGGACCTCGACCAGGTGGTTGAGGACATCCGCGCCTCGACCGAGGAGCTCGCCGAGGCTGCGGGCGTGTCCGTGTCCGAGCCCGCCGCACCCGGGCCCGACCTGCGGGTCGTTCAGGAGTCGGTGCCCGAAGAGCCCGAGACCCTGGAGCCGGTGCCCAACGTGGTCCAGCCCGACGAGCTTGGAGACGTCGTCGAGGAGCTCATGCCCGACTTCAAGGACCCGGGCGTCGAGGACGAAGACGAGCTCGTCGCCGAGTCCTCCGACCAGGGGGCAGCGGACGGTGCACACTCGGAGATCGTCGTCGACGCGCCGTGGCCGGATTACCGGCGCCTGACCGCGCAGCAGATCGTCGACCGGCTGAACGCGGCGAGCTCGGAGGAGATCGCCGTCGTGCGGCTCTTCGAGGGCAGCCATCGTGGCCGACGCGACGTCATGCGCTTCACCGAGCGCGCGCTGAACGACACCGCAGGCTCCTAGAGCCGGGCGCCGTCGAGCGCGGCTCGGGCCGCGACGCGGCCCGCCTGCACCATCCGCTCCAGCGCGGCCCACTCGAGCATCCCCACGTCGCCGACCTCGGGGCAGATGAGGAGATCGGCGCGCTCTCGCGCCTCTGCGACGGCGGGCACGCTGCCGACGCCGATCGCGCGGATCAGCGTCTCCTTGAGCGAGGGAAGCGGCGCACCGGGGCCCTCGGGCCGGCGGAACGGGCCGGTGACGTCGACGGCGATGACCGGGCCCTCTCCGCGCGCAGCCATCGGCCCGACCGGCAGGTTGTCGAGGACGCCCCCGTCGACGAGCAGTCCCTCCGGCCGCACGCGCGGCGGGAGGATCGCCGGCAGGGACATGCTCGCGCCGACCACCGGGGCGATGCGCCCGCGGCGATGCACGACCTCGCGCGCGGTCACGAGGTCGACGCTCACGCAATACAGCTCGCGGGGAAGCTCTTCCATGGAGGTCGAGCCGAAGGTCCGCTCCAGCAGCGCGACGCCCTTCGCGCCGCGAAGCAGGGCGACGCGCGGGACCGCGTAGTCGTTGAGCGGCTTGCGGCGGACGAACTCCTCGCGGCACCGGTCGAGCATGTCGGCAGGGAGGACGTCCATGGCCACCATCCCGGCCACGAAAGCGCCCATGCTGGCGCCACCGACGCGATCGACTATGACGCCGGCGCGCCACAGCTCGTCCCACACTCCGAGGTGGGCGAACCCGCGGGCGCCACCGCCCGAGAGGACGAGGCCCACCGAGCGGCCGGCCAGTCGCCGTGCGAGACGCGCGACGTCGGCGGCGCGCTGGGGCCCGGCGCCCACGAGGTGCAGCGCGCGCGCTGCGAGCGTGTCGAGCCAGCGCGCCGCGCGCGGTTCGGTGAACGGCTCGCCGCAGAGCACCACGTCGGCGCCGCGCAGGGGCGGCTCGTCCGCCACCCACGCGGCCGGCCGGCCCGGGCCCGCGACGGCGAGGACACGGTCCGCCTGGCGCAGCGAGAAGGCGGTCCACGGATCGTCGACGGGCAGCCGCGCGGCGAGCACCACGTGCTCGTGGTCGCTCTCCAGGCGGTCCAGGCGCGGGCCGTACTCGCTCGCGACCGCCTGCTCGTCGATCTCGACGGCGACGTCGTCGCCGTCGAGCAGCGCCGTCGGCCCGTGGCGGTGAAGCCCGGAGGCGAGCTCGGCGGCCAGCGCCGCCGCCGGGGCCTCGGGCTCGAGCGCGAGGACGGCGATCGTCGCGGGGCGGGGAGTGGCGGAGTCTGGGATCCCGCGCGAGCGGCGCAGGCGGTGGGCGAGGTCGCGGGCGAGCTCGATTCCGAGGTCGGGCCGCCCGGCGAGCAGCGCGTCGACGTCGTGCGCGCGCAGCTCCAGCAGCTCGGAGTCACGCAACGCGCGGACGCGCGCCGAGCGCAGCTCGCCGGTGAGGACGGAGAGCTCGCCGATCAGCTCGCCGCGCCCGACGACCCTCGCGCCGGCGTCGTTGCCGCGGCCGACCTCGGCGACGAGCCGCCCGCTGCGCACGAGGAACAGCGTGTCACCGGCGTCGCCCTCCTCGAAGAGCTGCTCGCCCGCGGCAATGCGGACCAGCCGGCCGTGCTCCTCGACGGCCTCGCGAAAGCTCACCCGATGATCCAGTCGACCGGGCCCAGCCCCGGGAAGGCGAGCGCGATCGCCGTGGCGCCGGTGAGGTCCCACTCGCGTCCGGCGATGTAGGGCCCGCGGTCGATGACGGGCACGCGCAGGGCCCGGCCGCCGTAGCGGAAGGTGACCATCGTCCCGCACGGGAGGTTCTTGTTCGCGACCCCGAACTGGTCGCGGCGCAGGCGCCCGCCACAGGCGAGCGGACCGCCGTAGTCGAAGTAGACCGAGGCCACGCTGGACTGCCAGCCGGTGAGCCTCGAGAGCTGGCCCGCGGTCAGCTCGAAGGGGGCTGACTCCGACGTGGGCGAGAGCTTGGCCGGCAGCGAGGCGTAGTAGCTGCGCAGCTGGCGCAGCTCGGCGCGGATCTCGGCGTCGGAGGGGGGCGCCGACGGCGCCTTGCCGGCACCTGAGCTGCCGTTGTCACCGGAGGCCGAGTCCTGCTGCTGCTCGGAGCTGGGGACCCCGGCCTCGGGCTCCACCAGCGTCGGTCGCGGCTTGGGCAGCGGGCGGTAGGCGTCCGGCTCGTCGACCGGGGCGGGGGCAGGGACGTCGGCGACCTGCGGAGCGGTGGTGGCCGGGGCCGGCGTCGTCCGCTGGGCCACCGGCGTCTCCTTCAGGCCGCCGCTCGAGCTCGAGGCGATGACGTAGACGAGGCCGGCCGCCCACGCGGTCGCGACCGCGCCGATCAGGACGAGCCGAAGCTGCTTGCGGCGGCGCATCGCGGCCAAGTATGGCCGGCTGACGGGGGCAGGTGCACCCCTGACCGGGGCAGGTGCACCGGTCAGGCCGGCGCGTCGCGGGTCAGCGCGGCGGCGCGGCGGGCCATCACCTCGTAGGGGTTGTGGGGATACCCCAGGTACACGTAGGACAGCCACATGCGCACGTGATCGTTCTGGCTCTGCCACACGTGGCACAGCTCGTGGACGATCAGGTCGTCGGAGCTGTCGCTGAGGGACCGGCGCAGGAAGATCAGCGGCCCGAACTCGTAGCCGACGAAGCCGCGCAAGCCGGGGATCGCGAAGAGCCACGGCACATGGAGGATCCGCACGTTGCCCGTGCGCACCGGCCGCGGGTAGTAGCCGAGCCGGTCCAGGCGCGCCTTGGCGCGCGCGAGGGCCGCCTGCTCGGAGGGCGAGCGCCTTCCGAAGAGCATCGCGTCACGGTACCGGGGCCGTAGACTCGGACGCCCGTGACCGCGCCCGCCGCCGCCCGGAAACCCGACCGGCGGCGCGCCGCGCTCGCCTCGCCCGCGGGCCGCCTCGCCGCGCTCGTTGCCCTCTCCGCGCTCGCCGGCGGCGCGATCGCGCCGGTCTCCCAGGCCGAGGAGGAGGGCCGCAGCGCGGACGCCGTCCCGGCGACCAAGCCGGGGCCGACGCTCGCCTTCGCCTCGACGACGGTTCGTGGGCGGCTCAAGGCGCCGTCGCCGCCGGTCGACGGGTCCGGCGCCCCCCGGCCGGCGCCGGGGCCCTCCTCACGCCGGGCGGGGCTCGTACTCGCTCGGCGCGGGATCGCCTCCAAGGGCCGCTTCGAGCCCTCGGACTCCACGGGCGCGGCGGGGCCGGGCGCATACGTCGAGTTCACCAACGAGCGCGTCGCGGTGGTGCGCAAGCGCGACGGCCGGATCCTGCGAGCACGCGAGCTCGGCGCCTTCCTCGGCTCGCCGGGCGGCGACGTGGCCGATCCGCAGGTGGAATGGGACGACCAGGCGGGCCGCTGGCTCTACGCCGCGCTGCGCAGCCGGGGGGAGGTCAACTACCTCGAGTACGGCTGGACGCGGACCGCCGACCCGGGCGACCTGCGGCGGGGCTGGTGCCGCTTCACCGTCCGCACGGGGCGCGCGTCGCCGGACTTCCCGAAGCTCGGTCACGGCGACCGCTATCTCGTGGTCGGCGCCAACCTCTTCGTCGCCGAGCAGTACCGGGGCTCCGCGCTGTACGTCGTCGGAAAGCCGCGGCCCGGATCGCGCAGCTGCCGCGGTGGGCGCGTGTCAGTCTTCGGGACGCCGCGGCGTCCGCTGACCACCACCTCGGGCGCGGCGGCGCTGACCCCGGTTCCGGCCAACACCGTCCAGCGCGGCGCGAAGGCCTACGTGGTCGCCGCCGACGACCCGCTGCTGTCGCGCTCGGGCTCGGCCCGGCGCCTCATGGTCTGGCACGTGCAGGCCAGGTTCGGTGAGCCGGTGCTCGTCGAGGACGGCCCGGTGGCCGTCGCGCGCTACCGCATCCCGGGCGACGTGCCCCAGCGGAGCAGCGCAGCGAAGATCGACGCTTCGACGTTCGCCGGCGGGCTGACCCAGGCGGTGGCCGCCGTCGACCCCGCCGCGGGCGGGCGGCTCGTGCTGTGGACCCAGCACACGGTGCGGTACGGGTCGCGGTCGCAGGTCCGCTGGTACGAGGTGGCGCCCGGCCGGCGCCGCCCCGTGCAACATGGGGCGATCCGCGTGCCGGGCGGCTGGGCGTTCAACGCCGCGATCTCGCCGGCGGCGGACGGCGGCGCCGCGGCGATCGTCTACAACGCGGGAGGCCGCCGCATGCTTCCCGACCTGCGGGTGCGCCGCCGCGACGCCGTCACGCCGAGGGGGGAGATGGGCGACGAGGAGGTCGTCGCGCGCAGCCGCGCGGCGCGCGAGCCGTGCGAGAAGCGCTGCCCGTGGGGCGATTACTCGGCGGCGACGCCGGACCCCGCCGACGCCACGCTCGTATGGGGCTCGGGCCAGGTCGACGGCCGCGGCCGCCCCGGCGATCCAGGAGCGCCGCTGTGGGAGACCTGGAATCTCGCCGTGTCGACCGGCGCGCCGGCGGCGGTCGTGGGGCTGGGGGCGCGGCGATGAAGCGCACCGCCATCCCGGCCGCGATCGCGGGGCTCGACGCGGGCGTCTCGTGATGGCTTCGCTCGCGGCGGCCTCGGCCGCTGTGATCGCCGCGACGTTGGCGGCGTCGGTTCGTGTCAGCGTGTTGTCGTCCTCGGGGCGTCCGGTTCGCTCGCTGACTGCGTCGCTGCCCGCCGGCAAGGGAACGGTCACGCTCGCTGCCGGTCTGGGGCGGGGTCGCCGGGCGGTGCTCGTCCGCGCCAGGGCCGGCCAGCGCATCGCGAGCGCGAGAACGTTGCTGGTGGTGCGCTGACGACCGGCCCGTGCGCTAGAAATCGACCTTCGCGACCGCCTCACCGCTCCACCGATCCGGCGGTCGTGTTCGAACCGGCATGCCCAGACTCCTCGTTCTCGTTCTCGTCCTCGTCGCCCTCCTCGTCCCCGCGGGAACCGCGATCGCGGCGCTCCACCCGCGCGCGCCGGGCGGGACGGCGCCAGGCTCGGGTGTCGCGAGCCCGGCGAACCCGTGCACCGGCCCCAGCGCCGCCACGCTCCTGTGCCCCAATCTGAAGATGGGAACGCCGGTTGACCTCTACGCCCAGATCGGCAAGGCGCGGACCCTGCTGCGCGCCACCAACCGCATCCAGAACTGGGGCGCCGGGCCGATGGAGCTGCGCGGCAAGCGGCGCCGCCCGCTGCGCGCCTTCCGTATGACCGTGACCCAGGGGATCAAGAAGCGTGGGGGCGGCCGCCTGCTGCGCAAGACCGGCGGCGAGCTCTTCTTCAAGCCGATCCCCGGCCAGTACCGCTACTGGAAGTTCGTCGACGCCGCCTCGTTGGAGATCTGGTCGCTCGACGCCGCCGGCGCGCCGCTCAAGCGCATTCGGCGCAGCCCCAAGCAGGTCTACTGCCTGCGCGACCTGCTGCCGCTGGAGCAGCGCCTCCCCTCGGCGCCGCGCAAGATGGTCTACCCGGCGTGCAACCAGAACCCCGACAAGCGCCGCGTCACGCTCGGGACGTCCGTGGGCTGGGTGGACCGCTACCCCGCGTCCTACTACCAGCAGTACGTCGACGTGACCGGGCTGGAGGGCCGCTTCGCCTATGTGATGACCGCTGACCCGAAGAACCACCTGGCCGAGTCCGACGAGAGCGACAACTCCTCCTACACGATCGTCGACCTGCCCGTGAAGCGCCAGGGGTACCTGCCGGGGTACTGAGGAGGCCGGGCGGCGCCCCGACCCGCCTGGCGGCTACACCGAGGTCGGCATCCCCGACGGGCTCGGCGTCTTTCCGCGCAAGGGCCGGCGGATCACCGTGCTCGAGAACCACGAGCTGAACAACACCGAGGCACGACCGTCAAGCGTGATCGCCTCGCTGGCGACGTTCGACCCGGAGCAGTTCACGCCGGGCGCTCCGCGCTTCCTCACCAACGACGAGGAGTCGAGCGGGATCATCGACACCGATCAGCAGCTCGGGGACAACACGTTCCTGTTCGACGCGCAGGTCCACAAGCCGTTCCCCGTCGACGTAGGCACGGTCGTCGAGTACGGCCAGCTCCTGCGCCTCGAGGTCGACGACTGGTACGCGGCCTACCAGGGAGGCCAGCCCACGCGCTGACGCGAAGCTAGCCGATCGCCGCCGGCACCGCGACGTCAGGCGTTCGCGCAAGGCCGGCGGCGACGGCGATGAGGTGGATGCCGGGGAAGCGCGGGCGCCCTTCCTCGAAGGAGATCTCGGCGGTGTACTCGCGGTGGCGGTCGAGCAGGTCGAGCACCGAAGCGCAGACGGCTGCCTGCGGCGCGTCGGGCCGCACCGCGGCCGCGAGGCGCGCGAGCGCGAGCGGCTCGGTGCCCTCGTCGCCGACGATCATCCGCGACATGGCGGTCACGAGGTAGGTGTGGACGCGGTCGAGCAGGACGTCGACCTGCAGGCACCGCGCGCCGGGCTGCGGGCCGAGGTCGGTGGGCGGCTCGCCCGCGAGCAGGCGAGCGAGCGTGCCACCGAGCACCGCCGCGACCTGGTCGGCCGACAGGCCGGCCTGCAGGGCGCAGCGCCCGCTGAGGATCGCCGCCTGAACCGGCGTCCCGTAGGGCGCGTCGCTCGCCCACAGCAGCTGTCCTGGCGGTGCGAGCGAGAAGAGCGCGAGCAGGTCGGGCGCGCTCCACCACGAGGTGTCGACGAAGAGGTTGGGGTGCTCGGGAAGGTGGGCCCAGAGCCAGCTCAGGTCGGAGATCGCCGCGTGGGCGAGGATGATCTTCGCGCCCGGGAAGCGCGCGGTGACCACGAGCGAGTCGCGGCCGAGGGCCGGGACGCCCCGGCCGGCGTGGACGAGCACCGGCAGCTCGCGCTCGTCGGCGAGCGCGAGGATCGGCTCGACCTCGGGGTCGTGCAGCGAGAAGCGCTCCGCGCGCGGATGCAGCTTGATCCCTTGCGCGCCGAGCTCGAGCGCGCGGCGGGCCTCGGCCACCGGATCGTCACGCGGATCCAGGCGGCAGAACGGCACGAGCCGGCCGCCCGACTCGCGGGCGGCCGACAGCACCTCGTCGTTGGCCTCGCGGTAGCCGCCGGGCTCCTGCATCGGGAAGACGACCGCGCGGGCGCCGGCGGCGGCGAGCGCCTCCTCGAGGTCCGCCGCCGAGCAGCGGAAGCCGTCGGGATCGTTGCGCCCGATGTGGGTGTGGGCGTCGAAGAGCTCAATCCCGTCGAGGCGGTCGAGCAGGTCCTCGAACAGCGGGGCAAGCAGCGCGTCGGCGTACACGGCCGCGGAGCCTAACGCGGCGGTCGCGTCAGATACCCTTGCCGGGTATGAGCGACCTGCTCGCCACGATCGGCGACGGCTTCTGGAACGCGTTCCTCATGGCCTACGAGGTCTGGTGGGCGCTGGTCCTCGGCTTCCTCATCTCCGCGATCGTCCAGGCGTGGATCCCTCGCGAGAGCGTCGAGCGGCGGCTCAGCGGAGATGGCCCACGTCCCGTGGTGTGGTCGACCGCGCTCGGCGCGGCCTCGTCGTCGTGCTCCTACGCGGCGGTCGCGATCGCAAAGTCGCTGTTCCAGAAGGGCGCCTCCGCGGTCTCGGCGCTGGCCTTCCAGTTCGCTTCGACGAACCTCGTGTGGGAGCTCGGGCTGGTCCTCTGGGTCCTCATCGGCTGGCAGTTCACCCTCGCCCAGTACGTCGGTGGCCTGATCATGATCGTGATCATGGCCGCTGGGCTGCGGCTGTTCGTGTCGCCGCGCCTCGAGGCCCAGGCGCGCGAGCACGCGCAGCGTGCCGACACCGGCCACCAGCACCACATGGCCGGCTCGTCGGGGGGCTGGCGCGAGCGCCTCACCTCGCCGGCAGCGTGGTCGGACGTCGCCCACAACTTCCGCGGCGACTGGCAGATGCTCTGGAAGGAGATCGGCGCCGGCTTCCTCGTCGCGGGCTTCGTCGCGCTGCTCGACCCCGAGGTGTTCTCGACGCTCTTCGTCTCGGACGCGCCGCCGCTCGTCCGCACGCTGGAGAACGTCGTTGCCGGTCCGCTGATCGCCGTGGTGAGCTTCGTCTGCTCGATCGGCAACGTGCCGCTCGCCGCCGTCCTGTGGGCCAACGGCATCTCCTTCGCCGGCGTGATGGCCTTCATCTTCGCCGACCTCATCGTGCTGCCGATCCTCGCGGTCTACCGGAAGTACTACGGCTGGGCCTTCGCGGCGCGGATCAGCGTGCTGATGCTCGGAGCGATGATCCTCGCGGCGCTCGCGGTGGACGGCCTCTTCTCCATCGCCGGCCTGATTCCCCAGCAGCGCCCGACGACCGAGGACGTCTTCGGCTCGTTCGACGTCGACTACAAGCTCGTCCTCAACGCGGTCGCGACGTTCGTCTTCGCCGGTTTGGTAGCGCTCACGGTGAGGCGCGGCGTGCGCGATCCCGTGTGCGGGATGACAGTCGACCGAGCGCGCGCGGTGCGCGAGCCGGCGGCGGGCTCCGCGATCCTGTTCTGCTCGGAGGATTGCCGTTCGCGATACCGTGAGGAGCGGGCCTCCCGCGGGGTTTCGAGCGAGTTCGGAGCGGGAGGCGGCCGGCCGGACGAGGGAACCAGCGATGGCTCACACAAACCAGGCGAGCGACAGCCGGCCGGGTCGGGGGGCTCGGCCCCTTCGCAAAGACGAACGTGAGCTGTGGCGCCGCCGGCTCGCCGGTGACGAGATGGCCCGCGAGCAGCTCATCCGCCGCTATCTCGCGCTCGCGCGGCAGCTCGCCGCTCGCTACTCCGGGCGTGGCCGCCCGCTCGACGACCTCGTGCAGGTCGCCAACCTCGGCCTCGTCAAGGCCGTCGATCGCTACGACCCCGACCGTGGGGCCGCGTTCTCAAGCTACGCGGTCCCGACGATCGTGGGCGAGCTGCGCCGCCACTTCCGCGACGCGGGCTGGGCCGTCCACGTTCCCCGCAGCGTCCAGGAGCGCGTGCTCACCATCGGCAAGGCGGCCGAGCGCCTCGGGGCCAAGACCGGTCGCACCCCCACGGTGGCCGAGCTCTGCGCGGCGACCGGCGAGAGCCAGGA
Organism: uncultured Actinomycetes bacterium; assembly: GCA_963728925.1. Taxonomy (GTDB): domain Bacteria; phylum Actinomycetota; class Thermoleophilia; order Solirubrobacterales; family Solirubrobacteraceae; genus JBBPZA01. Next base: position 109,655 of record CAVSMB010000006.1, read on the forward strand.
GAACGTCGTCGACGCGCTCTCCGCCGGGCATGCGTACGAGGCCGACTCGCTCGATGAGCCGACCGGCGCCGACGGCGACGGCGCTCGCGGCGACCGCTTCGGGGAGGACGACGCGGGCTTCGAGCGCGTCGAGGACTGGCAGGCCATCGCCCCCGCCCTCGCGACGCTGAGCGAGCGCGACCTGCGCGTGCTGCGCCTGCGCTTCGTCGAGGACATGACCCAGAGCCAGATCGCCGAGCTCGTCGGCGTCTCGCAGATGCAGGTCTCGCGCATCCTGCGCCGGACGATCGCGCGTGTTCAGGTGCTCGCTCGGGAAGGGGTCGGCCCTGCCCCCGACGGCGCGGGTCCCGGACGCGGCGAGGCGGGACATCTCCGACGCGCCGCCGCGAGCTGACGGCCTGGCGACCCGCTCCGCCGACTTCCCGCCTACCGACCCCCCGCCGCCGACCCGCCGACCGAGTGCCCGCCCACGATCTCGACGCCCTGCCGCCCTGGAGCCCGGGAACGGTGGCGATCCTCTCCACCGGCGGGGGCTCGCCGCACGCCATCCCGGTCTCGACCGGCGTGCGCGTCGGGCCGCGCCTGGCGCTGATCGCGCTTGACCTGCGCCGTGACTCGCTGCGCAGGCTGCGCGAGGAGCCACGCGCGGCCCTGACCATCCTCGCGGCCGACGTGGCGGTGACCGCCTACGCGCAGACGCGGATCATCGAGGACCCGATGGCCGTCTCAGACCGCGTGGCCGCCGTCGCCCTCCACGTGGACCGGGTCCAGGACCACGACAAGCCCCGCTTCACGATCGAGGAGGGAGTGCGGTGGGGCTGGACCGACGACGAGTCGCGCGAGCGCGACGCGGCGATCCGCGAGGCTCTGGCGCGGCTGGGCGAGGAGCTGGCAGGGGTCACACCTCCGCGGGCGTGAAGGTGTCGCAGCGGTCGGCGTCGCCCGCCCGGCCACCGCCGGCCCGGCGGTCCTCGAGATCACCACTGGGCCCGCCGCTGCGCCACCGCATGCGGCGGCAAGCGTATCCCCGAGGGCACGCAACCGGCGGCCGCGAGGGCCCGGCCCCGCGTCGCCGCGTTTCCTAGTGCTCGGCGATCACGCGGTCGATGAGGCCGTACTCGACGGCCTGCTCCGCGGTGAAGAAGCGGTCGCGCTCGAGGTCGTCGTGGACCTGCTCGACCTTCTGCCCGGTGTGCGTCGCGTAGATCTCGTCGATGCGCCCGCGCATGTCGAGGATCTCGCGGGCGTGGATCTCGATGTCGGTCGACTGGCCCTCGAAGCCCGCCGAGGGCTGGTGGACGAGCACGCGCGAGTTCGGCAGCGCGAGCCGCTTGCCCTTGGCGCCGCCGGTCAGCAGCAGCGAGCCCATCGACATCGCGATCCCGAAGCAGATGGTCGCCACGTCGGGCTTGATGAACTGGATCGTGTCGTAGATGGCGAGCCCCGAGTAGACGTCGCCCCCCGGCGAGTTGATGTAGATCGAGATGTCCTTGTCTGGGTCCTCGGACTCCAGGTGCAGGAGCTGCGCGATCGAGAGGTTGGCGATCTGGTCGGAGATCGGCGTGCCGATGAAGACGATGCGCTCGGCGAGCAGCCGCGAGTAGAGGTCGTACTCGCGCTCACCGCGGGAGTTGCTCTCGATCACCGTGGGGACGAGGGGCATGGCCGGGATGGTAGGGGGCACTAGCGTTGATGCCGTGCCCGCGCTCGAGCTGAGGGGTCTGACCAAGCGCTACGACGATGGCCTGCTGGCCCTCGACGGCTTCGACCTGACGGTGCCCGACGGGGCCTTCTTCGGTCTGCTGGGCCCCAACGGGGCGGGCAAGACGACGCTGATCAGCGCCGTGCGCTACGGGTTCCTCGGCCATTCGGGGACGAGCGTCGCGCTCTCGCTGGCGGTGACGGCGGTGCTGGCGGCCGCGTGTCTGGGCTGGAGCTCGTTCCTCTTCGCCACTGGCCGGCGGATCAAGGCGTAGGGTCCCGTCCGGTGGTCCCCCTCAACGTCCCCAACGTCCTCACGGTGCTGCGCATCCTCGCGGTGCCCGTGCTCGTCGTCGCGCTGCTGGGCGGCACGCCCGGCGGCGACGTGCTCGCCGCGGTCGTCTTCGCCGTCGCCTCACTGACCGACGCGGTCGACGGCTATCTCGCGCGCTCGCGCAACTCGATTACGACCTTCGGCAAGCTCATGGACCCGATCGCCGACAAACTGCTGATCATCGCTGCGCTCGTCGCGCTGGTGTCGCTGGACCGGGTCGCCGCGTGGGTGGCGATGGTCATCATCGCGCGGGAGTTCGCGGTGACCGCGCTGCGCATGGCCGCCGCCCAGCAGGGCGTGGTCGTGCCGGCCGGGATGTTCGGGAAGGCCAAGACCGTGCTCCAGGTCGCCATGATCTTCGCGCTCATCGCGGCGGGGGCCGACCCGCCGTTGTGGGTCGACCTGCTCGTCTACGTGACCGTCGCGGTCACGGTGCTCTCCGGCGTGGACTACGTCTTCGGCATTCGCCGGCGGCTCGCCGAGGCCAAGCGCCGCACCGCGCGCCGGGCCCGGTCCGTGGGCTGACCGCGCCGCGCCGTCGCGTCAGCGGTGCGTCGAAAGCGCGCGCTCGCGCGCCTCGGCGGCGATCGCGGCGAACTCGTCGGCTCGCTCGGCCCGCTCGTCGCCGGGCGCCATGCCGAGGTTGATGCGGACGAGGTGCGCGGCCCCTCGCGCGGCGCCCTCGGCGAGGCACGCAGCGACGACCGCGTCGGCGCGCACCTCGGGATCGGCGCCGTCGGCGAGCAGTGCGGCGATGTAGGCGACCTCCGCGGCGACCTCGGCGATCGACAGCGGCGTGTAGGCGGCCAGCGCGAGGTCGGTGCCCAGCCGTCGCTCGCGCCCCTCCTCGTAGTCCTCGGCGCCGCGCCCGAGCGAGCGCGTCGCCTCCTCGTAGGCCGCGGCGTTGGCGTCGGCCAGCAGCATCAGCCGCTCGCGGGCCGCCTGCGCGCGCGCGACGGCCTCCTCCGCGTCCTCGGCCGCTTCACCCGAGAGCTGTGAGACCGACACCGACACGGCGGCGGCCAGCGCCGCGGTGACCGCCGCGACCGACCCGGCGCCCGGCTCCAGCCGCGGTGAGGCCACGTCCTCGAGGAGCTCCGCGACGCTGCGGCCGGTGAACTTGCCCTCCATCGCGCGAGCATGCCACACCGGGGGAGGCGACGGCATGGCCGCGGACGGCCGTCCTACGCTGCGCCGCCCTCCAGCCACTCCTCCATCGTCGTGTGGCGCTCGGCGTGCTCGCCCGAGGCGAGCTCGGCGCGCAGCTCGCCCAGCGCCCCGAAGCGCTCGGCGACGACGTTGTGCTGGTGGATGGTCTCGAGGTTCTCCTGGCGGGCGGAGACGAAGGTGCCGTCGCCGAGGTCCCCGAAGCGGTCGACGACGCCCCCGATCATTTCGCGCACGCAGTCCTCGACGAACCGCGGTCGCCGGTGGGCCTTCTCGACGACGGCAGCTTCGTCCGAGCGCTTCATGAGCTCGTAGATCTCCGAGGACATCGACTCCTCGACGACCCGGACGAGGTCGCCGGCGTCGATGTCGTCGTGGCAGCCCTCGGTGCAGCCGATGTAGAGGGTGCCGAGGCCGCGCTGGTTGTGGGTGGCCACGGGCACGTCCTCGAGGATCTGCTCGATGTCCTGCGCCGAGAAGCCGTGCTCCGCAAGGCGCTCGCGCGCCTTTCCGGCCACGAGCCCCTGCGCACACGGGCACGCGGTCATGCCCTGGGCGGCGACGCCGGTGACCCGGCGCGTCCCGCGCTCGCTGGCAACGGCGATCCCGAACATGTCGTAGATCTCCTGGGTCGGGATCCCCGACTCGGGGGCCGGCTTGTGCTCGGGGAAGCGGGCCGCGATGCGCACCTCGGCCCGGCGCGCCTCCTGGCGCTCGCGCACCAGCTCGGCGACCTGCTGGGCGAGCTGCTCGGCGCGGAAGCCGGCATGGCCAAGCAGCACCTCGCCGATGGCGTCGTTGACCACCTCCTCGAAGCGCGACATGTGCGCGCCCTTCTGGCGCGGGCCGAGGTCGACCACGCACTCCAGCCGGGCGTGGTAGAGCTGCTCGGACCCGTTGTTGCGGATGCGGATGACCTTCTCGACGCCGGTGACGCCGACGCGCGAGAGGCTGACGTGGAGGGTCGGAAGCTCCGCCTGGACGTCCGGCGCGCTCGACGGGATGGCGGTGCGGTGGGCCATGCGATCCTGGGTGGAGAACAAGGGTAGCGGCGGCCCAGCAACGCCCATCCTTGTGGTATGACTCCCGCGGTCGGCTGTTAGCCCCTCCGTCACCGCGCGAGAGGACACCATGGCTCAGCCCCGTCGCGACCTAAGTCGCGTGAGTCGGACGACATAGCTGCAGGGAGGCCCAGGAGGGGACGCTTTGGCGTCTTGAGGCTACGTCTCGATAGGACGGGGTTGCGAGTGAGTACGAAGACTGAGGTGTTGCTCGTCGACGAGGCTCCGATCACGGAGACGGAGGAGCTGCGCTCGCTCATCGCCGTGGGGCACGAGCGGGGCTTCATCACCTTCGAGGAGATCTCGGCGCGGCTCGAGGAGGTCGAGGTCACCAAGGAGCAGCTGACCGAGCTGCACGACTACCTGCAGGAGCAGGGCATCGACGTGGTCGGCGCCGACGGGGCGCTCGCGACGTCGGAGAACGGCAGGGTCGAGGCGGCGGCGACCGATCGCGAGCGGCCGCGTCCCGACCAGCCCAAGAAGCCCGAGATCGACCTCACGGTCGAGCCGAGCCTCGATTCGCTGCGGCTCTACCTGCGCTCCATCGGCAAGGTGGACCTGCTGACCGCCGAGCAGGAGGTCGCGCTGGCCAAGCGCATCGAGCGCGGCGACATGACCGCCAAGCAGCAGATGGTCGAGGCCAACCTGCGGCTCGTGGTGTCGATCGCCAAGGGCTACCTGGGCCGCGGCCTGACCTTCCTGGACCTGATCCAGGAGGGCTCGCTCGGGCTCATCCGCGCGGTCGAGAAGTTCGACTACCGGCGCGGCTACAAGTTCTCGACCTACGCGACCTGGTGGATCCGCCAGGCGGTGACGCGGGCGATAGCGGACAAGGGCCGGACGATCCGCATCCCCGTCCACATGGTCGAGAAACTCAACAAGGTCGTCCACGTCGAACGCCAGCTCGTCCAGACGCTCGGTCGCGAGCCCACGCCCGAGGAGATCGCACGCGAGCTGGAGTGCACGACGCGCGAGGTGCGCGACATCCTGCGCATGGCCCAGCAGCCGGTCTCGCTGGAGAGGCCGATCGGCGAGGAGGAGGAGTCAGAGCTCGGCGACTTCGTCGAGGACCAGACGGCCGAGTCGCCCTTCGAGCTCGCGAGCGAGAACCTGCGGCGCGAGAACGTGCGCCGCGCGCTGGCCGCGTTGCCCGTCCGCGAGCGCGAGGTCATCGAGATGCGCTTCGGCCTGACCGGCGACCGTCCTCGGACGCTGGAGGAGGTCGGCCGCGCGTTCAACGTCACGCGCGAGCGCATCCGTCAGATCGAGAACCACACGCTGAAGAAGCTCGAGGCCCTTCCCGAGGCCCAGCGCCTGCGGGGCGCCTCCTGAAGACCGACTGCGCGTCGCCGTCCCTCGCGGGCGGCGGCGCGCGACGGTCTTCCGCACACTGGAGGCCATCCCTCGTATCGGTCCCGGGGCGGTAGGACGTCTATGCGGGTGCTGGGCCGTGACGCCGGCTGGACTCGGGGCCCTGCGCGGCGTACGGTCGGCGGGTCAATCCAGGAAGGAGAGCGCTTTGTCGTCCACCATGTCGGATGCCGAGCTCAAGGCGCGTCATCGCAAGATGTGGGCGTCGGGCGACTATGACTCGATGGTCGAGACGTTCCTTCTGCCGTTGGGACCGCGGCTCGCCGAGGCGTGCGGTATCGGCCCCGGAATGCGCGTCCTCGACGTCGCCGCCGGGACCGGCAATGCGTCGATTCCCGCAGCCCAGCGCGGCGCGCGGGTCACGGCCAGCGACCTGACGCCCGAGATGCTCGAGGCGGGCCGTCGCCGCGCGGAGGCCGAAGGGGCCGAGCTCGAGTGGGCCGAAGGCGACGCCGAGCATCTGCCGTTCGCCGACGAGGCGTTCGACGTCGTCATGTCATCGATCGGCGCGATGTTTGCACCACACCACTCAGCCGTCGCCGACGAAATGGTCCGCGTGTGCCGTCCGGGCGGAACCATCGGACTGCTGAGCTGGACCCCCCGAAGGCATGGTCGGCGCGCTGTTCCGGACGATGGGGCCGTTCGCCCCGGCGCCACCGCCCGGGGCGCAGCCGCCGCCGCTGTGGGGCAGCGAGGAGCACGTGGGCGAGTTGTTCGGCGACCGCTTCGAGTGGGGCACGCTGGAGCGTGGGGCGCTGGAGATCACGGCCTTCGAGCGTCCGCGCGACTACGGCGAGCACTTCAAGGCGCTCTACGGCCCGACGATCGCTGCTCGGGCGAATGCCCAACGCAGCGAGCGCGAGGCCGAGTTCGACGCGGAGCTGGACGATTCTGCGACCAATGGAACCGTGGCACCGCCGACCGCGCGCGCTTCGAGTCGGAGTACCTGCTGGCGGTGGGCAAACGGCGGGCCTGAGGATGCGAAGGAGGCCGACGGGTGCCCGCCGGCCTCCTTCGCTGACCGCTGTCGCTCGTGCTCCTACACGCGAGGCCGGGGCCGCCCGAGATCGGCGGCAGGGGTGGCGACGGGGGCGACGCGTGACGGCGACTGGGCCGCGGCTGGCACCGCGAGGCGGCCGCCGAACGGCGAGCTCGAGACGGGGGCGCTGGACGGGGTCGAGCTGCCGGTGAGCGCCGCCGCGAGGAGGACCCCCGCGACGACGAGGGCGACGAGCGTCGCGACCAACGAGGGCCGCTGGATCCCGGTGCGCGCGGCACGGCGGGGCGATGCGACGGAGGGTCGGGCGGGAAGGGGGCGGGCGGTCACGGAGGACATGGCGATCTCTTTCGAATCGGTCGTGGAGGAGCGACGATCGCGAGCTTACGTCCGGCGGTGCGCGCCCAAAATGACATGTCGCACAGAGCCGAGGAAAGCCGAGCGCGATGGCTCGGGTAAGGTCGAGCGATGAGCGCCACAGAGACCTCCACCATCGTCACCGGTGTCGACTTCGTGTCGGTTCCGACGGCGGACCTGCAGCGGTCCGTCGACTTCTACGGCGAGAAGCTCGGCCTTCGCCGTTCGGCCTACCGGCCCGAGCGGAACTTCGCCGAGTTCGAGACCGGTACCGTGACGCTGAGCCTGGTGGATCCGGTGCGCATGGGTATCGGCTCAGCGCTCAAGCCGAACGTCAACCACGTCGCACTGCGCGTCGACGACGTGGCCGCCGCGCGCGCAGCGCTCGAAGGGCGCGGCGTCACCTTCCTCGGCGACATCTTCGACACGGGCGTCTGTCACATGGCGTTCTTCACGGACCCCGACGGCAACGCGCTCATGCTGCATCACCGCTACGCGGCGCGAGCGCCCGAGGCCTGACGACCCTCACGCCGTCTCACCGCGCCGGCTCTGGGCCACCGCTGGTCTGCCTTCACGGCTTCACCGACACGTGGCGCACGTGGGAGCTGGTGCTGCCCGCCCTGGAGCGCCGCCACGACGTCCTGGCGCTGACGCTCGCCGGGCACGCGCATGCTCGCGGAGGTGCTGCGCGCGGCGGGGCGAACCGAGGAAGCGGCGGCGGCCGCCGGCCGTGCCCTCGCCCTCCAGGAGAGGAAGGCGAACGTCGCCGCCGCCGCACGGACGCGGCGCCTTCTCGCCTCGCTTGGTGCGCAGCGAGGCCGAAGGTCGCCGCGTGCCGACGCCGATCAGCCGGAGCCAAGCCTCGCGAGCAGCTCGTCGAGCCGCTCGTAGGTCTCGTTCAGCCCGCCCTCCATGCCCGACCCGAGCATCCCGTCGCGCTCCTCGGTCGTGTGGAAGAGCGAGGTGGTGATCACCTTCGTGCGGTCGCCGAGGTCCTCGAAGGTGGCGGTGTCGATCGACACATGGCCGGGCATGCCCTCCCACTCGAAGGTCTGCACGACCCGCTCTGGCGGGGTGACCTCGCGGAAGGTCCCGCGGAAGCCGGTCTCGCTGCCGTCGGAGTTGCGGACCACGAAGCGCCAGCTCCCGCCCGGCCTGACGTCCATCTGCTCGACCACAGCGGTGGTGCCGCGCGGGCCCCACCACTCGGGGATCAGCTCCGGGTCGGTGAAGACCGCGAACACCTGGTCGCGGGGCGCGTCGAACACGCGCTCGATGTGGATCTCGCGCTCGGTGGGCGTGGTGATGGTGGCCTTCTGCGCCTGCTGCTGGCCGTTGGTCATTGCGACGTTCCTTTCGTCGTTCGTTCGATCAGCTCCCCGAACCGGTCGAGGCGCTCGTCCAGCATCCGCCGGTACGTCACCGTCCACTCCTGGACGTCCTCGAGGCGTCGCGGGCCGACGCTGCAGCGACGGACCCGACCCACCTTCTCGGTGGTGACGAGCTCGGCGTCCTCGAGCACCCGCACGTGCTTCTTCATGCCCGTGAGCGAGATCCCGAAGGGCTCCGCGAGCTCGGTGATGGTCGCGCTGCCGCGGCCCAGCCGCTCGAGCACGGTCCGACGTGTCGGATCCCCGAGCGCTGCAAACGTGCGGTCGATGGGCAAATGCTGAACCATTCAGTTCAGTGTAGCGGACTTCGCTTCAGCGGCAAGCTGCCTGCGCGACGACGGCGTCCATCGTCGCCATGACCGACACGGACTCGTCGACGGGCATCAGCGGGCTCTCCCGAAGGCCCTCGGCGAGACAGCGGGCGACCTCGTCGGCCTGATGGTGCAGCCCGACGCCCTCGTAGGACCACTCGGAGCGGGCGGCCTCGCCGTCTCGCGGGATCAGGGTGAACGCCGTGGGGGCGTAGAACGGCCGCTCGATCTCGATGCGCGCCGCCGTCCCGACGATCGCCGCACGGGTCGGGCCGTTCGCGGCCAGCGTGCATGTCAGGACCGCCTGCGCGCCGCGGGCATGGCCGAAGAGCATCGAGGTCTGCGCGTCGACGCCCGTGAACGCCGGATCGTGCAGGGCGACGATCCGCTCGGGCGTTCCCAGGACCATCGAGGCGAACGACACCGCATAGACCCCGAGGTCGAGCAGCGCGCCGCCACCGAGCTCGGGCGCGAAGAGCCTGGAGCCCGCGTCCTCGGGAAACCAGGCGCCGTGGTCTGCGTGGACCGACACGATCTCGCCAAGCGTGCCGTTGGCGACCAGGCGGCGGATCTGCGCGACCGGCGGGAGGAACCTCGTCCACATGGCCTCCATCAGGAACACGTCGCGGGCCCGCGCCGCCCGGACGAGGTCGAGCGCCTCGTCGGCGTTCATCGTGAACGGCTTCTCGACGAGCACGGCCTTGCCCGCGTCGATCGCCAGACCCGCGTGGGCGTGATGCATCGGATGGGGCGTCGCGACGTAGACGGCATCGACCTCGGGCGCGGCGACGAGCGCCTCGTAGGTGTCGTAGCGACCCGCAACCCCGAGCTCGTCGGCGAACCGGTCCGCGGTCGCCCGGCTGCGGGACCCGACCGCGACGACCTCGCCCGAGTCGCTGAAGGCGAGATCCGCGGCGAACACCCGCGCGATCGAGCCCGTCCCGATGACCCCCCACCGCACCATGTGCAAGTCCCGCTCCCCGGTCGAGTCGCCGCGTCTTTCGTCACACGCCGCGCGCCTTTCGTCACACCTTCCGACCTATTGTCGGCGCATGTTCGGCGATGCCCACAGTCGTCGTCAGGGAGACCTCGGGGAGGCAGCCGCGATCGACTGGCTCACTCGACAGGGCGCAGACGTCCTCGTGCCGCTCTTCCACAGCCCGGACTACGACCTCGTCGCCGAAGTGGAGGGCGACTTGCTCGCGTACAGGTCAAGACGTCTCGCAATCGCACTCCCGCCGTTCGTCCCGGCCGGCGCGCTGGAGTGTCGATCCGCGGTGACGCTGGGCGGCCCGAAGTATGCGATCTACGAGGTGGATCGCGGCTGGTCGCGCGGGCCTCCATCGCTAGACTCGCATCTGCTCCGGGGGGATACCCGAGCGGTCAAAGGGGCCGCGCTGTAAACGCGGTGGCTACGCCTTCGGAGGTTCGAATCCTCCTCCCCCCATGCCGGCGCAGATCCTTGTTCCTCGGCTTCGCCCATCGCCGCTTCGCGGCGCTCCGCAACGAAAAACGGCCCGCCGAGGCGGGCCGTCGGTGCTGCGGTGAGTCGAGGCTCGGCTAGATCGTCTGGACGTTCGCCGCGTTCGGGCCCTTGGGGCCCTGCTCGGCGTCGTAGCTCACCTTCGCGCCCTCGGGGAGCGACTTGAAGCCGCTGCCGCCGATGGCGGAATGGTGGACGAAGAGGTCCTTGCCCTGGTCGTCGGGCGTGATGAACCCGAAGCCCTTGTCATCGCTGAACCACTTGACGGTTCCGGTTGCCATGCTTCCCTCCCGGGATCTTGTGCAGCGAAACGCGGGAGGTGCTCGAGAGCAACAACGACGGACGCCTGCACGACTTTGCCGGAGGACGGTTCCCCGGCGGAATGACCCCAAGGTTAGCCACCCGTGCGCCGGCCGTGGCACCATCGGTCGCTCGAGGTGTGGTTCTCGGCCGACAACTTCGCGCTGACCGCGGCCCAGGCGGCCTGCGTCGCGCTGCCGGCCGCCGGCCTGCCGCGGTGGACCGAGCGGTTCCGAACGGGGGCGTGGGCGCTCGTGCTTCCGCTGTCGATCGCTGTCGTCGTGGCCGCGATCGCGCTCGCTCCCGGGACCGCGGACGTGCTGACCTGGGTCGCGCTGCTCCTCGTTCCCGTGGGCTGCGCGCTCGCGCTCGGGTGGGCGGCCCGCGGGGCGCGCCCGTGGCTCGCCGTCCTCGCGGCGCCGCTGCTGGCCCTCGCGTGGGCGTTCCCCGACGCCCGAGTCGGGCAGGTCGCCGCCACGGTGTTGATCGCCGGATCGGCCATCGCCCTCGGGCGCCTGCTGGCGGGGGCGGCGCCGCTCTCGCTGCTCAAGGCGGGCGTCGTCGCGATGGCCGTCGTCGATGCCGTACTCGTGTTCTCGAACAACCTCCAGGCGCCCAACGCGGTGCTCGTCGCCGCATCGCCCGGGCCGGGCCTGCCCCAGCTCCAATCCGCCGCCTTCGGCCAGGCGGGCCTCGGCTACGGCGACTTCTTCGCCGCGGCGGTCGTCGGGGGGATCCTCGCTGCGGAGCGCGGCCCGCAGCTCGCCGCGGCGCTGGGCATGGTCGCCGTCTCGCTGGCCTGGGACCAGCTCTTCCTCGTCTACGACGTGCTCCCGGCGACGATCCCGCCCGCCGTCGTGCTCGTCGCCGCCGAGGCGTGGCGGCGCCGCGATCGGCCGCGCGCGCTGCGGCGCGTCGGCCCACCGGCGCGCTCGACGTCGTAGGCCTCGGGCGGACGAACGCGCGGAGGCGCCCCCGCGCCGGGTCGCGGCGCCGACCGCCTCAGCGTCGCTCGGACCGGTACATCGCGAGCGCGTGTGCCCCCGCCGGGTGCTCGCGCAGCTCGCGGACGACGACGGCCATCGACGCGGGCAGCTCGTCGGGCCCGGGAAGCGGAACGGCGTACTCGGGGGGCAGGACCACCGCCGCGGCCAACGCGGAGAAGGTGAGATCGGCGGCGGTGAAGCGCTCGCCGGCGAGGAAGGGCCGGCCGTCGTCGAGCCGCTCTCCGACCTCGTCGAACACCGCGCGCACCTCGAGCTCGGACTGCGCGGCGGTCGCCGGCGTGATGTCGAGGACACGGTCGATGAAGAGCTTCATCACCGGATAGGCGAACGGCAGGGCCCGGCGCTGCCACGCCGGGACGCCGGGGCTCGCGTAGGCCCGGACGAGGTCGGGTCGCGCGCCGACGTAGTGGTACATCCAGCGTCGCCCGTGCGGGCCGAGCCGCTCGTCGAAGACCCGCTCGAGTGACCGGATCTCGGCGGCCTCCCGGGCGTCGTCCGGGTACAGCCGCCGGTTCGCGGGCGCGCGCGCGTCAGCGTGGTCGACGATCTCGGCGGACGCCGCCAGCACGCGCCCGTGGTCGACGAGCACCGGAGCGGTCAGCCCGCCGCCCGCCCGGCGGACGGCCACCCGATGCAGGCCCTGGAGGTGCCGCCGCTCGCGATAGGGGACGCCCGCACGGTCGAGCGCCCATCGCGCCTTCTCGCAGTAGTGGCTGATCGGGATCGTGACGAGGACGGCCGGCTCTTGCGGGAGCACCGCCCGATCATGATGGTTCCGCGCACCGGGGCGTCGAGGAGGCTTCGGTTTCGTCGCCCGTTCCCGAGGGAGGTGAACGCGTGAGCGCCACCCGCCGCTCGACCGCCAACGCGCGCTGCTCGAGATCGACGAGCAGCGATCCTTCGACACCGACGAGGACGCCCGAAGCGCGCTGGTGCCCGACCAGCAGGGCATCGGCTCGGGCCTCGACGCCCCGGTCGCCGAAGCTCGCCCCCCCGAGTCGCCCGAGCCGTTAGGCTTCGCGCGAGGGCGCGCCCACCAGGAGAGAACGCTGCATGACCGGCCCGCTGTACCGACTCGGACGGCTCTGTACGCGCCACCGCCTGCTTGTGCTGGCGGCGTGGCTCGTCGTCGTCGTCGGCGTCCTCTACGCGGCCAAGGCGGCGGGCGAGAACACCAGCGACAACCTGACTCTGCCGGGCACCGACAGCCAGCGGGCGACCGACGTGCTCAACGATCGCTTCCCGGAGCAGGCCAACGGCAGCGTCCCCATCGTGCTCGAGGCGCCGTCGGGCAAGACCCTCGACGCGGGCTCGCAGAAGACCGCGGTCGAGAACGTCGAGAAGGCGCTCAAGGACGACTCTGCGGTCTCCGACGTCGTCAGCCCGTTGAGCAGCTCGGGCGGCGCGCAGCTCAGCAGCGACAAGCGCATCGGCTATCTCGCGACCACGCTGAAGGACAGCCCCTCAGACCTCGACGAGGACACCTCCCAGCGAATCTACGACGAGGCGCGCAAGCAGGCGAAGACAGGCGACCTGAAGATGGCCGCGGGCGGCTACCTCGGCCAGGACCTCTCCAAGCCCGGCGAGGGGCGCAGCGAGGCAATCGGTCTCGGCATGGCGGTGATCGTCCTGCTGCTGACGTTCGGGACCTTCGTCGCGATGGGCCTGCCGATCGTCACGGCGATCGTCGGACTGGCGACCGGGCTCTCGATCATCACGCTGGTCAGCCACGTCGTCGACGTGCCGACGGTCGGACCGACGCTCGCGACGATGATCGGGCTCGGCGTCGGGATCGACTACGCGCTGTTCATCGTCACCCGGCACCGGACGCATCTCAAGGCGGGGATGGAGGTCCGCGAGTCGATCGCCCGGGCCACCGCGACGTCGGGCGGTGCCGTCGTGTTCGCGGGAACGACCGTGATTATCGCGCTGTGTTCGCTGGCGGTCGCGCGGATCCCGCTCGTCTCCGCGCTGGGGTACTCATCGGCCGTCGCGGTGGCGGTGGCGGTCGTCACGGCGGTGACGCTGCTGCCCGCCCTGCTCGCGCTGATCGGGATGCGGATCGAGTCGCTCAAGCTGCCGCTGCCGGGCACCTGGCACGACGGCAAGCCGCACGGCTGGGCCAGGTGGGCCGGCTTCGTGGCGCACCGCCCGTGGCCTGCGCTGCTGCTCTCATTCGCCGTCCTGGCGCTGCTCGCGGCGCCGATCCTCAACATGCACCTCGGCCAGAACGACGTCGGGGCGCTGCCGAAGGACACCACCGCGCGCCAGGCCTACGACCTGCTCGCCAAGGGCTTCGGCCCCGGCCAGAACGGGCCGCTGGCCGTCGTCGTGAGCTTCAGCACGAAGGCCACGAACGACCAGGACTCGCTCGACGACCTCGAGAAGCAGCAGAAGGACTCCGAGCAGCAGCAGCAGGACGACGCGGACCAGCAGGTCCAGCAGCTCGAAGCCCAGGGGGTGCCGCCCGACCAGGCCCAGCAGCAGGTGCAGGAGCAGCAGGACCAGCAGGCCAACTCCTCCCAGTCCCAGCAGCAGCAGCAGTCCTACGACGAGCAGAAGTCCTTCCTGTCCTCGACGGCGTCGGACCCGCGCCTCGTGGACCTCGAGAACGACATGAAGAAGGACGACGACGTCAAGTCGGTCTCCAACGCGGCGGTCAACGACGCGGGCACGGCGGCGGTGATCTCGGTGGTCCCGAAGTCCGCGCCGACCGACTCCGCCACCGAGACGCTCGTGAGCACGTTGCGCGACACGACCATCCCGAAGGCCGAGAAGGGCCAGGGCTACACCGCCTACGTGGGCGGCACCACGGCCGGCTACATCGACCTCGCCGATCAGATCGGCGAGCGGCTGCCGCTGGTGATCATCGTCGTCGTCGGGCTCAGCTTCCTCGTCCTGCTGGTCGCCTTCCGCTCGATCTTGATCCCGATCACGGCCGGGGTGATGAACCTCATCTCGGTCGGCGCGGCCTTCGGGGTGGTGACCTTCATCTTCGAGGACGGCCACGGCACGTCGCTCATCGGACTCGACGGCTCGGTGCCGATCGTGAGCTTCGTCCCGCTCATGATGTTCGCGATCCTCTTCGGGCTCTCGATGGACTACGAGGTCTTCCTCATGACCCAGATCCGCGAGCACTGGCAAGAGAGCCACGACAACCGCGAATCCGTCGTGCAAGGCCTCGCCAATACCGGCCGCGTGATCACGTCGGCCGCGCTGATCATGGTGAGCGTGTTCTGCGCCTTCATCCTCAGCGGCGACCCCACCGTCAAGCAGTTCGGCGTCGGGATGGCCGTCGCCGTGGCAATCGACGCGACGCTCGTGCGCTGCGTGCTCGTCCCCGCGGTCATGGTCCTCCTGGGCAAGGCGAACTGGTGGATGCCACGCTGGCTCGACCGCGTGCTCCCGAACTTCTCGATCGAGGGAGACCAGTGGTTCCGCGAGCGCGACGCGGCGGCGGCGAAGAAGGGTGCGGCGCACGAGGCCGTCGAGCGCGGCGAACGCGAGACGGTGGGGTAGGTCGCCGCTCACGTCACCGCCATCTCGCAGTCGAGCCGCTCGCGCCATGCCGCCCCCGGTGGGCGCTCCCAGGCGCCGGTCAGGCGCGCCTCCGAGCGCTCCCGCCAGAGGCCGGCACCGAGGCCACCGCCCGCCCGCACGCGCCCCTCGGCCCCGGTTCTCGAGCCATGTAGGCGGTAGGCGCGCGCCTGCAGGTCGGAGAAGCTCATGAGCCGGTCGCCCAGCGCGGAGGAGGCTCCGAGCAGCTCGCCGATGCGGTTGGGGCGGCGCAGCGCCGCGAGGAAGCGCCGGCCGGCGGCGGCGTTGCCGGGGTCGCGCAGATCGAGCCGCGCGTCGAGCTCCACCCGCCGCGCGCTCTGGAGCCCCTGCCCGCCGGCGAGCCGCCGCAAGGGCGGGGGCAGGTCCAGCACGCCGTCCAGCTCGCGCGCCGCAGTGAGCGACAGCGCGACCGGGTCGCCCCCGCGGTCGAGGGTGACCCCGAGGGCGAGCTCGCCGGCGCCTCCGGCGGCGCCCGCGCCGAACAGCTTGGACTCGAGCGCGGCCGTGCTCGAGCGCTCGGCGCGCACGTAGAGGGTGCGCAGGCCCGTCCGCCTGTCGGTCCGCATTCCGGCGACGTCGTCGAGCTCCAGCTCGAGCTCGCCCCACGCCCGCCCGCGGCCGAGCGACCCGGTGGCGCCGCGCCCGGTGCGGCCCTCGGTGAAGGTGACGTCGGGATCGCGGATGTCCGGCGCGTCGCCGACGAGCTCGCGAACGAGCCCGAGCGGGCCGTCGAGCAGCGGCCGGCGCCGCTGCCCGAGCTCGTCGATGAGCCGGTCGGCCGCACGCCCGTCGGCCACCATCCACGTCCGCCCGCCGCCCAGGCCGGCGATCGCCGACGCGCGCAGCTCGCCTCCCAGCGCCAGCCCGCCGCGGCCGCGGCCGACCTCGAGACCGCCACCCAGGCCGATCTCCGCGCCCGCCGAGCCCGCGCCCAGCAGCGTCACCGCCACGGTCCCGTCCGAGCGCAGCTCGCGCAGCACCGTCGCGTCGGCGCCCAGGCGGACCACGACGATCGAGACCGAGGCGCTGTCGCGATCTCGGCGGCTGGCGACGACGCACGGCTGGCGCGCCGCGTCGGCCGGGCACCCGAGCCCCGACACCTCGCACAGCGCGCGGCGCATCCCGTCGAGCACCGACCGACCGACGCCCGGGTCGGCGACGACGATCGTCGCGGCGAGCAGCGCGAGCGCCACGAGGACCAGCAGCGCGACGTACTCGGCCGAGGCCTGGCCTCGCTCGCTGGCTCCCATGCCGACAGCGTGGATGCGGCCGACGCGCGCATCGACCCCGGCTCGTGTCGGAAGTGTGGAGGGCGGCCGGCTAGTTGCCCAGCCCGCCGAGGAAGGCGAGCCGGCCCCCGTCGCCCGCCTGCCAGGCCAGGGCGCCCGAGCCCATGGCGATCACCCGCGTTCCCTCCGGCGCCTCGGCGCGCACTCGCGCGGCCAGCGCGTCGGCCTGCTCCTCGGTCGCCGCGCCGACGATGAGGAACTTCCAGCGCCGCACGACCGGCAGCCCCTCGGACTCAAGCTGCTTGGCGAACTTCACTGTCGCGTGGTGGCTGGGGAGCTCGGCGCGCACCTCGAAGTCGGCCCAGCCGCGGTCGCCCGCCTCCTGGGCCTCGCGCTGCTCGTAGCGCGCGTGCTCGGCGGCCTCCTCGTCGGCGCCGCGGGGGAGCGGCACCGAGGCGTCGAGCCACTCCTCCTCGACCGGGTGCCATCGCAGCAGCTCGATCGTCGCGTGCTCGAGGCCGTGCTGGTCGAGCAGCGGCCGGACGAGTCGCTCGACCTCGCGCGCCGCCGCCTCGCTGTCGGCGTAGAAGAACACCTTGTCGCCGTCGTGACTCGCAACGACCCGCTCGCCTAGCTTCTCCTCGACCTCGGATTCCACCTGCACCGCGCGAACGCGGTCCACGAAGTCCGCCACCAGCCGCTCGTCCTCGAGGTCGACCCTCACCCGCCAGTCATCGCTCATACGAGGATTCTGACGCAGGCGCGGCGAGCGCGTCCCGCAACGCGCGCTCGGTCGACCAGAACGCGAGCTCGGACCACGGCACCTGCGCCGGCGCGAACGCGCGGACCTCGGGCGCCTCGGGCGTCGTGCGCGGCTCCCCCAGCGCCGTTCCGTCGAAGACGACGAGCACCACACGATCGTCCCCGCGCGAATACACGCCGACGAGCCCGTCGAGCCGGACGTCGATCTCGAGCTCCTCGCGGACCTCGCGCCGCGCGGCGTCCTCGACGGATTCACCCAGGTCGACGAAGCCGCCGGGGAACGTCCACAGCTCGCGCCCCGGGCCGAAGCCGCGCCGCAGCAGCCACAGCCCGCCGTTGCCGTCGCGGGGAATCACGGCGGCGACCGGATCGGGGTTGTAGTAGACCTGGTAGCCGCACGCCGGGCAGCCCAGCGAGCGCGGGAACTCGACCTGCGCCTCCGCGCCGCACCGGGGGCAGAACCGCGCGTCGTCGAGTGCCGGGTTGAGACTCATCCGCGATACCCTCCGCCGCGCGCCCTCTTAGCTCAGCTGGTAGAGCACTTCCATGGTAAGGAAGGGGTCGACGGTTCGAGTCCGTCAGAGGGCTTGGCTCTGCAAGCGAGATCTGGAGCCAGTCCGGCGACCGGCGGCAAGCGCCCGTTGCGTGACGCGCGCCATGCCAATCGCCACCACCGGCGTATCTGCGCCTGGACCCTGGGCAAGTCTGCGCGCGGCCGATGGTCAACGATGCATGTCGGGGTCGACGCGAACCCGGACGCACCAGCCGATCCCTTCGACGAACTCGCGACGCTCGCGGTTGGACTTGAAGACCGCGCCCCGGAGGTGATGGCGCCAATGGGCGACGGGCGAGCGGCGGCATCCGAGCTCGACGGGTGCGCGATCGATTCGTAGCGGGTCATAGGGCGAGCCCTCCTGCACTCGTTCGAGCAGACGGCGAGTGCGATCGTCGGTCTCGAACCGCCAGTCACCACGATTGAGGGCTTGGAGCAACGCGGCCGCGCTAGCACGGGTGACCGTGACTACCCAACGACGCTGGGGAGGCTCGTAGACCGCCTCGGGCACCTCGCGCAGCAGCCGGACCCGCACCGCGTTGTAGGGGCCGGAGACGACTATCCCGACCTCACGCGCGCTGATCCAGGCCGGCGTACAGCGCTCAAGGCACCGCTGCGCTTCCGGATCGCCTTTGACAACCACGGTGCCCCCGAGCTCGTGGAGCCAGACGGCCACGGCGGTGAGATTCTCACGGGACGCTCGCAGCCGCCAAGTGCGGTCCAGCGGAACAGTGCGTCCGCCGGGAAGCGACCGCAGGCCGTCGACGTCAAGCTCGTCCGAGTCGCAGCGGATCTCCAGAAGCCCGTCCGAGAACGCCAGCGACACGCGGGACTTGGCCGCCAAGAGGGTCAACGCTCGACCTCGAGGCGAACGCGCTCTTCGCGCAGACGCGCCGCCGCCGTCGCCGCCGCAACAATCGACGGCTCCACGATGGCGGCGCCGACTCGGTACCCCCCGATTGTCGGGCGTAGGACGCCGATCGCGACGGCCTGCGGCGTGCCACTGGCGGCGATCGCCAACAGTTCTTGACCGGCAAAGCCGATCACCCTTACCGGCAGCCCGCGATACCGCGCCGGCGTCAGTTCGTTGATCGGAGAGGCGCTCACGCGCCAGCTCCAAGCTGCACGCGGTTCGTATGGGCGCGCGCTAGCCTCTCGCCCCGGGAATTCCTACTCGGCCGATGTTGGACGGCCGACCCGGTCGCGATCGTCAGCTGCGTCTCGGACAGTCGAGGATGCAGCCCACGATGTCGCCAGCCATCCGGTCCAGCTCGCACAGGCGGACGTCGCCGAACGGGCGCGTGACGTGAGCCAGCCGTTCGCGAAGCGTGACGCTCGAAGTAGAGATCGACGAGCTCAGCGAGGTATCGGCTCCGCCGTCGGCGCCGGCTCACTGACTGGGCTGCGGCTCGATACCTCCGCCTTTCGCGCGTCAATGGAGGCCCGAGCCCTGCTGGAACACCGTTTCCGGCAAGGGGTCGGGGCCGCCGATCCGCTACGGGCCGTTGGTGGCGGGTCGCGAGGAACTTGTCAGTGGATGGCAGGCCGACTGTCAGCGCTCAGTGGCCACCGGCGGGCGCCGCGATTCTGCTGACTGCGCGCTTCGATGAGCGCTCGAGTGGTCGGCGTCCGTCCTGTGGCCGCTCGTCGCGGCGATGATCGTCACGTGCATCGCCTTCACGGCGGTGCAGGGGCGGAGGCGCGACGACATCCTCGACCCCGGGCGCGACCGCTCGGGCCACGAAAGCCCGGCGAACGCGCCTGACGCCGGCCCCTGACCGCACAGATACTTTGGATGCGTGCCTTCCGAGGAGTGGATCAACAGCGAGCACGTGCGCCGGTACCTCGATCGCGCCGACGCGTTTCCGCGCCGCACCGAGGGCGAGAGCGTCCTGCTCGACCACCTCTCGCATCATGTGTCCAACGTGCTCGACCTCGGCACGGGCGATGGTCGTCTGCTGGCCCTGCTCGGGCGCGATCGTCCGCAGCTTCGCGGCACGGGCCTTGATGTCTCCGAGCTCATGCTGGAGGCGGCAAGCCGGCGTTTCGCCGGCGATGAGCGCATCGACCTCGTCCAGCACGACGTCGTCGAACCGCTACGAGCGCTCAAGCGCTTCGGCGCCGTTGTCTCCTCCATGGCGATCCATCACCTCGAGCACGACCGCAAGCGCACCCTCTACGCGGTGGTCTTCGACGCGCTCGGGCCAGGCGGCGTCTTTGCGAACTGCGAGCACGTCGCCTCGCCCACTCGCCGCCTGCACGTCGCCTTCTTCGCCGCCATCGGGGAGCCGCTCGAGCACGAAGACCCTTCGGATCGCTTCTCGATGTCGAGACACAGCTCGGCTACCTCCGTGAGGCCGGCTTTCAAGACGTCGACTGCTACTGGAAGTGGCTCGAGATGGCGCTACCCATCGGCTTCAAACGAGGCCCCCCGAGTAGGCGCTGTCGCAGTCGACGATCCCACAGCGAGGCGCCCTTGGTTGGGTACGCTCGCGGGCGGGAGGTCCGACCGGGGCCGATCGGTCACTGGCACGTCGAATCCTGTCCGCACGATTACGTTCGATCGGTCGTGGTCGCCTTCTCCGACGTGCCTGGGTAGAAGAATCACTGGCAGGACACGACGGCGAGGAGGCCTGCAAACCGCGCCACGCCGATAGGCGCCCGATGCACTCGCGCACGGATACCACGGCGCATTCCAACTCACCGGCCTGGTCACCGCGGCCGTTGCCGCACTCCGCTGCGTGCCACGAAGCGCGGCCGGGGTCCGTAGGCCCAGCCTGCCGCTGACAACCGGAGGAATTACATCATGCGCGATTTGCCGAAACGGCTGGCCGGCCGGTGGGCGGCGCAGCGAGCAGCCCGCCCGTCGCGGCGCCCGTTTCCGCGTTCGGGTCCGATTCTGCCGGGGGTAGACGTATGACCGGCGCGCTGTTTACCTCGCTGATCGTGGCGTTGTTCTCCGTGATGGCGCTGCGTCCGCCGATTCCACGTCGCAGCACGCGGTTCAGCCTGCAGTTCGCCTTCTCATGGCAGCTCAACGAGCTGCCGTTCCTGGGTCTGTGGTGGCTGCTCGCCGGCACCATCGGCACGTTGATCGAGCCGCGGTTGGGCAGACCGTTGTGGTGGCTCATCGCCGGGTTCGTCGCGTTGAACGTGCTGGTCCTGGCGCGGATTCTGTTACGTGCCCGATCGGCCCGGCCGGTACTGTCGGCAGCGTTCGAGGACACGTTCGGGCCCGGTGCCGCGCCTTGCTACACGCGAGCGCCGTGGTGGCGGATCGTGCTGCTGCCGATCATCTCCTGGCGGCCGGACGTGCGCCGGATCCGCAACCGACGCTACGGTCCGGCGCGACATGGAAACCGGCTCGATGTGTACGTCTCGCGCGGGGGCAACCGGACCGGCGCTCCGGTGCTGGTGTATCTGCACGGGGGAGGGTTCGTGATGGGCAGCAAGATGCTCGGCGCCCACCACCTGATCTACCGGCTGGCCGCCCAGGGCTGGGTCTGCATCAGCGCCGACTACCGGCTGTTCCGGGCCAGCTACGCTGACCAACTCGCCGATACCCGCGCCGCGCTGGCCTGGACCCACGCGAACGTCGAAGCCTACGGCGGCGATCCCCACACGATCTTCCTAGCTGGCGCCTCCGCCGGCGGGCACCTAGCCGCGACTGCCGCCCTGTCCGGTGCCGAGGTCAGCGGTGTCATCGGGCTCTACGGCTACTACGGCGACGTCGGCCGGTCCGGCTCGGCGCCGAGCTCACCACGGGAGTGCATCAACCCCGCCGCGGCGCCGTTCCTCATCGTCCACGGGACGTTGGACACCCTCGTCCGACACCAGGACGCCCGCAGCTTCGCCGACCGGCTCCGCGCGGTATCCCGGCAGCCTGTCGCCTACGCGGAACTACCCGCAACCAACCACAACTTCGACCTCTTCCCCTCCCTGCGATGCCACACGGTCACCGACGCCGTCGCCCGGTTCGCGGAACTCACCATGGCAGCACGGAGCGTCCAACACCAACCCGCCAGGACCTCCAGGTGAACATCGACGGTCGTCTCGCGCGCCATCGCCCTGGCCGACGTGCTGCCCGAATCCGGCCGCCTGTGGCGGCCACCCGAGCTGCACTGGTGAGCGGGGGGCGGCGCTCGCTCGTTCTTGGCGACGGGTGCCCCGCACGGTCTGCTCGCTCTGCGAACAGTGCGACGACGCCGTGGGCTTCTTCGATGCCCCGTTCGGGGAACTGCCGACGTGGCTGGTGATTGGTAAGGGCGCACAGCTGAATGTTCGGCGGCTTGCCGCGCTTGACATGCACGGCGCGCGCGGCACCCGCCGACGCCGGCGAGTGATCCTCGCCGAGTTCGCGCTGGGAACCATCGGCGGCGTCGCGCTCGGGGTGTGGGCGCTGACCTGGGGCGGAGCAACTGGCGTCGCGCTCGGCATCTGGCTGCTGGGGCTGGCCGCCAACTACCTGCCGCTCACCGCACACGTCCTCGCGCTATGGCACCCGGGAGCACTGGAAGCCGAGCTTGCGGGCGCCGACCTGCGCGCCGAGCTGCGCCACTACACCCGCGCTCAGATCTGGGTGCTGGTGCCGTTCTGGGTCGCAGGGCTCGCCCTCGCGCAGGCACGCCGAGCGACGTGACGCAACCACGCTACGCGAGCACCTCGCCGCCGACCGGCGCCCGCTCCACCTCCACCACGCTCGCCACCGACGCACCGCGCACCCGCGCACCCGCGCACCCGCGCACACCATCGCTGACCGCGCGCGGGGGGCCGCAGCCGATCGGTCTACTCGGACGCTCGGCGGTGGGGGCGGCTGTTGCCCCTGCTCGTGTGAGACGGTGACGTGAGCTTGATGTGCCCTTGCGGTGGCGCTCGAACCGGTTCGTGGCCGGTGGTGGCGATGACTTTGGCTCAGCCGCTGCGCTGCGGCCTCGGGTCGGCTCCCCGTTCGGCCGCCGCGACGAGGCGGGGCAGCGAGGCCTGTATCTCCTCGCGTGCGGCGTCGAGTCGTTCGGCCTCGGCTTCGGGAACTTGGACGCCACCGTGATGCGGCAGCCCTCGGGCGCGGGTGACAGCGTCCAGTCGTGACGGATGTCTGAGAGCAGGCAGGAGATCGTGACCCGTCCCCGCCCCGGTCTCGCGTCGATCGCGGTCGGGTAGGCGAAGTCGGGCCAGGCGTCCATGTAGCGCGTGACGCCGTCGGCGGTGCTCTGCACTCTGGCGAGCCCCGACCACCACTCGGGAAAGCGGGTGGGTCGTTGAGCAGCTTCCAGGCCTCCTGCGCGGGGGCGCGACAGAGCGCCGTCTGCTCAAGCTCGGGCACGCTCGGCTCCCTGCTCGATCAGCCGGCGCGCGCGCTCGAGCGTGTCGCGGTAGCCGTTGAAGGAGAGCTCGTCGGCGAGGCCGAGGGCCTCGTCTCGGTCGGCCACGGCTTCAGCGGCGCGATCGGTCTCGGCGAGCAGGACGGCGCGCTCGGCCAGCACGCGCCCGAGCTCGGCTCCGGGCTCGATCAGACCCGCGACGGAACGTGGTCAACGACGGCGAGGAGCGCGCCGCGGTGCTGATCGCCTCGGCGCCGCGCGGCAGCGGATACGAGCCGATGGGGTGGGCGTGATGGCGGCGGTAGTGGGCCTGATCGAGCGCTACAACGCCGCCTGGAACGCCCACGACCTGGAGGCGATCCTCGCGCTGCACGCGCCCGGGATGGTGTTAGAGAACCACACCGCGGGCGAGCGGGCTGAGGGCGAGGCGGTGCGCACCCAGATCGCCCGCATCTTCGCGTCGTGGCCCGACATCGCGTTCGCCACGCGCAGCCTGCGTGGCTGCGACGAGCTGGCGGTGTGCGAGTGGATCGCCACCGCCACCCACTCGCGACCGCTTCGCCGCGGCGACCTCGTCGCCGAGCCCACGGGCCGCACGATCGAGTGGCGCGGCGTCGACGTGTTCACGATCGCCGCGGGCGGGATCGCCCGCAAGGACGTCTACTCAGATTCCGTGGCGATCCTGCGCGGGGCCGGGCTGCTCAGTTGAGGCATGGGCGGGCCGGCGCTGACGCGGTAGGCGATCCGCACGCTCTGGCCGGGGGTGCCGGCCGTGAGGACGTGCCGGCCGGTTCGCCAGCCGTCTGAGCGGCGCAGGTACAGGACGCCGCCGACGAAGCGCGGCGCGCCCGTCCGGTGATCGGGCTTGAGCGGATTTGCGACCGTGATCGTCGGCAGGTGCGTGAAGACGGAGAGCTGCAGCGCGTTGCCGGTCGTGTCCACGATCCACGTCGCCGTGCCCTTGGGGACGGCGATCGTCGTTGCGACCGGGAGCGCGCGACCGTTCGGCCCGGCGATCGTATGGTCGGGCAGGCCGAGCACGCCGATGCGCACGCGGCGGCAGTCGCTGCAGCGAGCGACGCTCTCGACTTCGCTGGGGACGATGCTCGCGGCGCGGTCGTCGATGCGCACGCTGGTGATCTGGATGCGCACGCGCGTCAGCGGCGGCGGTGACGGGTCGGTGGCGGTCGCGCGCCGGACGGTGTCCGCGATCGCCCGGTGGCCGGCGCGGTTGGGGTGGAAGGTGCCCTCGTCGCTGGCCTGCAGCTTCTGCGAGCCGCTGTAGCTGCGATACCAGGTGCGCGCGCCCGCGCAGTACCCGTGGCCGCGGAATCTCCTGGCGACCCCGTCGAGGTACGTCCAGCCGTTGGCCCGTGCCGCGGCCTGCATCGCCGCGTTGAGCTCGTTGCCGCGGCGGATGAACCATTCGACCTCGCCGATGTTCATGTTGAGCTTGAAGGCGCCGCAGCGGGTCGGGTGATCGCCGCCGTCGGTGAGCACGCGGACCGGGTACTCGAGCAGGTACACGCGCGCGGCGTTGATGTGCGTGGAGAGCGCGGCCTCCAGCGCCGCGTAGCGCTTCCCGAGGGCGTGCAGGCCCGCGAAGACGTGCCTGGCCTGGGCGGCGTGCGTGCACCCGCCGACGTGATGCGCGCAGAAGTCGAGGATGTCGCTGAAGCCGAGGTCGTTGATGCCGATCGAGACCAGCAGCGCGTCAACTGGGCGCGCGCCGACGTCGCGCTCGACGGCGTCGAGTTGGGTCGGGAGCGGGTCGCCCTTGACGATGCCGCGGTAGCGGCTGGAGATGAGATGGCGGATCTCGGCGCCCGAGCACGCGTAGTTGAGGTACGTGACCGTCCTCGTCGCGCTCTGCAGGCGGCTTGCCAGGTGCGCCGACCACGCGTCGGTCGAGCGGTGGCACTGCCTGTCGATCCACCGTGCCGGCGAGCCCGCGCCGCGGTCGATGTCGGGGTTCCCCTCGCCCGAGCTGAGCGAGTCGCCGATCGAGACGACCAGCAGGTCGCTCAGCTTGACGACGCTGGCCCTCGACTCCTGAGTGCCGTTGGCGTGCTTCACCGTGAGCTCGACCTTCCAGCGGCCGAGCTGGGCGAGCGCGATGTGCCGCGGGCAGGCGTCGGCCTCGTAGCGCTGCGGTGGGCCCTTCCTGAGGTCGCCGGTGTCCTGAAGCGGGGTCAACACCCAGGTGTAGTGAGCAGACGCGGAGGAGAGACAGCCGCCGAGTGTCGCCCCCCAGCGCTGCGGGTGGACGTAGCCGGTCTCGTAGCGGTGCGAGCGCCAGGCACTCCACGCACGACCGGCGCGCTGGGCGAGCGCGATCAACGGGACCCGCGACCCGGCCGCAAGCCGCCCGGACCCCGGGCCGTGGGAGCCGAGCTGTCGCGCGCCCACGCGCAGTGCTGGGCGCGCGACGGCGGCGCAGGAGCTGGCGGCGAGCGCCACGAGCGCGATCACCAGTGCTGGCAGGAGAGGGTGGATCCGGCCCGGCATGAGAATCGCCTTATCCGAACGCGCGTTAGGCCGCGCTGTCAGGCTTGATGTTCTGGTTGAGGTGGAAGCGGTTGTCGGGGTCATAGCGCGCCTTGATCTCGGTGAGCCGCTGGTAGTTGTCGCCATAGGCGGCGCGCGCCCGCTCGTGGCCTTCGTTCATCACGAAGTTGGAGTAGGTGCCGCCGATCGCGTGCGGGGCGAGGGCGGCGGCGAAGCCGCAGGCCCAGTCGCGCAGCTCGTCGTCGTCGCCGGGCTCGTCGCTTGAGCCGAGGAACATCTGCGCGAACGCCGCGTCGCGCCAGGGCCAGGCGGTGTCGGGGTTGCGGGGGCGGGCGGCGGCGCCGTCGACGGGGTACAGGTGCGTGAACGACAGCCAGGTCGGGGCGCTCTCGCCGAAGCGCACGAACTCCGCGGCGGCCGCGTCGGGCACGCGGGCGAAGCACTGTCCGCTGATGTGGTTGTGGGTGCCGATTGCGGCGATCGGGTCAAAGGCGGTCTGCAACGCCGGGTATGGCAGCTCGGCGACGGCGTCGAGCAAGGGCGCCGGCGCCGCGGCGCGGAAGGCGTCGAGCGCCGCGTTCGCGCGCTCGGGCGGTGCGGTGTTGCACCAGACCAGCGCGCACGCCCGTTGCAGGCGGATCGCGGGCGGGAACGGGTCGGCGGGCGGCACTGTGAGGACGGCGAAGAAGGCGTAGACGTCGTCGGGCTGAGCGGGCAGCCATTGCCCGTAGAGCCCGAGGATCCGCTCGGTGTCCTGAAGCGGCCACAGCATCGGGCCGCCGATCACGTTGCGCACCGCGTGCAGTCGGAAGCGCAGCTCGGTGACGACGCCGAAGTTGCCGCCGCCGCCCCGAAGCGCCCAGAACAGCTCGGGCTCGCTGTCCTCGCCGGCGTGGACAAGGCTCCCGTCGGGGAGCACGACGTCGGCGCCGATCAGGTTGTCGATCGCGAGGCCGTGCGCGCGGTTCAGGTAGCCGATTCCGCCGCCGAGCGTGAACCCCGCGACGCCCACCGTCGAGACGGTCGCCGACGGCGTCGCCAGCCCGAACGCGTGTGTCGCGCGGTCGAGATCGCCGGCGGTCGCCCCGCCACCGACGGCCGCGGTTCGGGTCGCGGCGTCGACCTTCACCGAACGCATCGACGTCAGGTCGATCACGAGGCCGCCGTCGAGCGAGGAGAAGCCCGGGAGGCTGTGGCCGCCGCCGCGGACGGCGAGCTCGAGGCCCTCGGTCCCGGCGAAGCTCACCGCCGTCGCCACGTCGTCGGCGTCGGCACAGCGGGCGATCAGCGCCGGGTGCGTGTCGAAGCTCTGGTTGTGCATCCGTCGCGCCTGGTCGTACTCGGGGTGCTCAGGGCCGATTGCGCCACCGCGCAGTCGTGCGTCGAGCGCCGCGGCCAGGCCGGTCGTCTTCTCAGCGGGCACGCTCATCGCTTCTCCTTTTCGTCAGGCCCGGGCTTGCGCCCGAGCACGAGCAGATACTCCGCAGACACGAGTCCGTCGTGGAGCGCCTCGAGCTCGGCGCGGAGCGCCGGCCAGCGGCCGTCGGCCTCCGCCAGCACCCGCGCCATCCGCAGCGGGCCGACCTTGGTGGTGTGGAACTCGACGTCGGCGTCGGCCGACTCGAAGGGCGAAAACTCGACTGTTCCGTGCTCGAAGCGCAGCTCGATCGCGCTGCCGGCGAACAGCGAGCGCACGTGCTCCTCGGAGCCCCACAGCCACGGCGGCGACGCGAACGCGGGCGGCGGCGGCAGGTAGCGCCCGACGGTACGGAAGACCTGGCTGATCGGGCTGTCGGCCACCCAGTGGAGAAGCGCGATCCGCCCGCCCGGCCGCAGCACTCGCGCGAGCTCGCGCGCCGCGACCTCGTGGCGCGGGGCGAACATCACCCCGAGGATCGAGATGACCACGTCGAAGCTCTCGTCGGCGAACGGGAGCGCCTCGGCGTCGCCCTGCACCCACTCGACCACCACGCCCGCCGCGCTCGTGAGTCGCCGTCCGTGGTCGAGCAGCTCGGGGGTCAGATCCAGGCCCACGACGCGTCCGCCGGCCTGCGCGGCGCGGATCGCCGCGTTCCCGGTCCCGCAGGCGACGTCGAGCACGTCCTCGCCCGGCTGGACGGCGACGCGCCCGACGATCCGCTCGCCCAGCGGCCACAGCTCGCGCTCGGCGACGGCCGGGTAGTCGCCGGCCGCCCACGCCGCGCGCGTGGCGCGCTTGTGCTCTGCGAGCTCCGCGGCGGCCCTCGCCTGCCTGGTCATCTCGCGGATGACCGGCAGGCGGCGCAGCGGCCGCGGGGGCACGTTTGTCGCCGCGTGTTCCGGTCGATCGCTCATAGCGGCCAGCCTCGCGCCGGGCGCTCCGCGCGGCAACGCCGAAAACCCTCAATCGGTGGCGCAACCTGCGCTGTCCTCGAGCCGGCCGAACCCGGAGGATCGTCGACGAGGAGCCCGTCCCGCGGTTGTCGCGCCTCCCCGGCGCTCGCTGCGTGCGCTCTCGGCGGCATCGAGACGACGCTACGCCGGTCGGCCGCGCCTGCCATCGGGGCCACCACGCAGCTGCGCCGCCGCCCGCTGGCGGCCGGTACGTAGTGCCCGTCATCCGGGCGTTCGGTCGTGCCGGGCGAGCAGCGCGGCGGCGGCCGGGCGCGCTGTCTGGCCCGCCAGTCCCAGCTTGGCATAGCGTTGGAGAGGTGGCGCTCCACGGTGCGGATGCTGAGGAACAGTCGCTGCGCGATCTGTTCGTTGGCCAGGCCCGCGGCCACCAGCCGCAGGACCTCGAGCTCGCGCGGGCTCAGCTCCTCGACCGCGGCGGCGCCGGCCGGCGGCGCACCGGCGCCGAGGAACACGTCGAGCTCGGCGAGGAAGTGACTCCAGGCGGGCTCGGTCGCAAGCAGGACGTGGTTGGCGCTGTCCAGCGGCAGGAAGCGGGCGCCGGGGATCCGGGTCGCCAGCAGGCGCCCCTGCTCGAAGGGGACCGCGGCGTCGCCGCGAGCGTGCGCGACCAGCGCCGGGGCCGCGACCCGTTCGAGCAGGTCGGTGACGTCGACCTCGCCCCACACGCAGCGCAGCCGGTCGGCGATCGCCGGCGTCGCCGAGGCGCGCATCATCTCGTCGAACCACTGCATCTGCTCGGGCGTGGCCTCGGGCACGAAGCGGGTCGTGAACACGCGCCGGAACACCGGGTCGGCCCGACCCCAGCCGACGCGCACGATCGACCGCAGCAGCTCGGCCTCGGCCACCTGCGCGGCCGAGAGGTCACGGCGCATCCGGCCACGCGCGTAGGCGCCGCAGAGGACGAGCCGGGTGACCCGCTCGGGGTGACGGGCGGCGTAGGCGATCGCCGCCGCGCCTCCCTGCGAGATGCCCAGCAGCGCGAAGCGCTCGATCCCGGCGGTGTCGACGACGGCCTCGAGGTCGGCGACCATCAGCTCGAACGTGATCTGCTCGGGCTCGCGGTCCGAGAGCCCGCAGCCACGCACGTCGTAGCGGATGACGCGATGGCCCCGCCCAAGTCCCTTCCACCAGTGGCGCCAGAGCGGGCTCTGCCAGTCGTGCTCGAGATGGGTGACCCAGTTGGCGGCCTTGACCAGCGGCGGTCCGTCGCCATGGACCGCGTACGCCAGGCGGATCCCATCGTTCGCGCTGCAGAAGCGGATCTGTTGCCGCATGCGGGCCCCTACTTCGTGTCGGGATCGCGCTCGAGGTGGCGGACGGCGTAGGCCGCCGCCTCCGCGCGACTGCGCAGCCCGAGCTTTGAGAGCACGCCGCGGACGTGATGCTCGACCGTCTTGCGGCTGAGGAACAGGCGCTCGGCCAGCTCGCGGTTAGACAGCCCCTCGCCTAGCAGCTCGAGCACCTCACGTTCGCGCCTGGTCAGCTCGCCCTCGCCGCCGCGACCGCCGCGCGCCGCCCTGACCCCGAGCGAGCGCAGCAGCCCCGCCGCCGCGTCTGCGTCGCGCGCGGCGCCGAGCGCCTCGAAGCCCGCGAGCGCGGCGCGCGCCTCGGCCACCGCGCTCTCGCGCTCGTGGTCCTGGAGCGTGCCGGCTACCAGCAGGCGGGTGCGCGCCGCCTCGAACGGCATCCGCAGGCGCCCGAACGCGGCCAGGGCCCGCTCCAGGCTCAGGAGGGCCGCCTGCGCGTCGCCGCTGGCTGACAGCGCGGCGCCGAGCGTCCGTTCGCCGCGGGCGACGATCAGCTCGCAGCGCGCGACGGCGCCCAGCTCCTGGAGGCGCTGCGCGGTCGCGCGCGCGGAGTCCGCTTCGTCGCGCGCGATCTCGGTCGCGACCAGCAGCTCCAGCAGCGCCGCCGCCTCCAGGCACACCGCCGCGCCCGCGCGGTGGGCGCCGAGCCGCTCGCGCTCGCGCTCGCCGATCTCGCGCAGGCGGCGATCGAGGATCCTCGCCGCCGCGTCCGGCTCGCCGCGCGCGAGCGCAAGCGCGGCGAGCACCCAGGCGCTCGTGAAGTGATCCTCAAAGCCCTCCAGCAGCCGCTCGGCCTCCTCGATCCTGCCCTGCGCGAGCCGCAGCTCGGCGAGCCTCGCGAGCGCCTCGCCGTAGAGCGCGCGCTCGGCGGAGCGTCCCATGCGCAGCGCCGCCTCGAGCTCCCGCTCCGCCGCGGCCCAGTCGCCGGTCGCGAACAGCGCGCTGCCGTAGTAGGCGCGACAGTGCGTGTAGAGGTGCGGCGACCCGTAGCGGCGGGTGAACTCGTCGGCGGCGTGGATCCACTGCGCGATCCGCTCGAGCTCCGCGACCTGGCTGCACGAGCTGATCGTGGTGCAGCACGTGTAAACTACCGTCTGCGGCCGCTCGCCCTCGCCCGCCAGCGAGCCGGCCATCGCCTCGTCGAGCAGCGCCATGCCCTCCTGCAGGCGCCCGGCCTGCATCAGCGAGGCGCCGAGCTGGCTCAGCGCGCACAGCTCCAGGTCCGCGTCGGCGAAACGACGGGCCAGCTCGCGCGCCTCCCGAGCCCAGACCTCCTCCGCCGCCGGGTCGTCGGTGTCGTGAGCGCGCAGCAGCAGCACCCAGCCGTCCAGCGGCGCGAGCCTCGACTCCTCGACCAGCCGCGCCACGCGCCCCAGCCACCCGCGCGACGCCGCGGTGTTGCCGAGGCTAACCCGGTACAAGAAGTACAGCGCGATCGCGGCGAGCGCCGCCTGGACCGGATCGGGGCGGCGGCGAAAGAGCGCGTACGCGCGCTCCTCGCAACGCACGGCGGCCTCGGTCTCGCCCAGCCACCACAGCGCGTCGCCGAGCCCCGCCAGCGCCTCGGGCACCTCCCCTTGCCCGAGCGCGGCCTCGAACGAGCTACGCGCCGTCGCCCAGTCGCCGGCGTCCAGAGCCTCACGACCCGCCGCGAGCAGCCCGTCGGCGTCGACCGCCATCGCGCAATCGTACGTGCCTCGTCAGGCTGCCCGCGCTCGCGCGGCTGGGAGACTGCAGCGACGATGCGCGAGGACCCCGGTGAGCTCTGCGACCGCGGCTGGGCCGCGCTCTCGCAGCGGCGCTGGTCGGAGGCGCGCGGTCTGTTCGAGCGGGCGGTGGGGGGCGGCGACCCGTCCGGGGCGGCGCTCGAGGGTCTCGGGTGGGCGGCGTGGTGGCTTGATGACGCCGACGCGACGTTCGCGGCGCGCGAGCGGGCGTTCCGGCGCTATCGCGGCGACGGCGACGACGCGAGCGCCGCGCGGGTCGCGGTCTGGCTGGCGGGCGACCATTTCGACTTCCGCGGTGAGCTGTCGGTGGCGCGTGGCTGGCTGGGGCGGGCGCGACGCCTGCTCGACGGCTGCGCGCCGTGCCCGGAGCACGGCTGGCTGGCGTTCTATGAGGCGTACTTCGCCGCCGGCGCGGGTGACTACGACGCCTCGCGTTCGCTCGCGTCGCGCGCGGCCGACGTCGGCCGCCGGCTCGGGGTTGCCGATCTGGAGATGCTCGGCCTCGCACTCGAGGGGTCGGCGCTCGTCGCGCTCGCGCGGATCGACGACGGCATGCGCTGCCTCGACGAGGCCGCCGGCAGCGCGATCGCCGATGAGGCGCAGTTCCCGATCTCCGCGGGCTGGACGTGCTGCTTTCTGATCGCGGCGTGCGAGCGCGTCGGCGATCTGCAGCGCGCGTGCGAGTGGTGTGACCGCGTCGCGGCGTTCGCCGAGCGCCACGAGAGCGCGTACCTGCTCGGGATCTGCCGCACGCACTACGCCGCCGTCCACCTCTGGTGCGGAGACTGGGCGCGCGCCGACGCCGAGCTCGTCGCCGCGGTCGATGACTTCGAGCGCTCGCGGCCGCCGTACGCCGACGGCGCGATCGCGTGGCTCGCGGAGCTGCGCCGCCGCCAGGGCCGCGAGGAGGATGCGCGTGCGCTGATCGCGCGCGCGCCCGGCCACCCGCGCGCGCAGCTGTGCCGCGCGGCGCTCGCGCTGGACGGCGGGGATGCGCTCGCGGCGGCCGAGCTGGCCGAGCGGCTGCTGCGCAATCGGCCCGCGGAGGCGCGGATGGACCGCGCCGCGGCCGTCGAGCTGCTCGTCCGCGCACGCGCGCAGCGCGGCGAGCTGGAAGCCGCGCGCGCGGCGCTGGCGGAGCTCGAGGAGACCGCGCGGCTCGTCGGCACCCCGCCGCTGCGGGCGGCGGCGGCCTTCGCTGCCGGCATCGTCGAGGCCGCCGGCGATCGCCACGAGCATGCCCGCGTGCTGCTCGAGGACGCGGTCGATCTGCTTGCGAGCTGCGGCGCGCCCTACGAGGAAGCCGAGGCGCGGCTCGCGCTCGCGGCGACGCTGAGCGCGTTGCAGCGCAGCGACGCCGCCGGGCGCGAGGCTCAGCTCGCGCAGCGCGTGCTCGACGAGCTCGCAGCACCGGCGCCGAGCGGCGAGCTCGCAGACCGCGCCGACGGTGCGCCGCCCGGCGGACTGACCCCGCGCGAGACCGAGGTCCTGAGACTCGTCGCGGAGGGCCTGACGAACGCGCAGATCGCCGAGCGGCTCGTCGTCAGTCCGCACACCGTGCACCGCCACGTGACCAACGTCCTGGGCAAGCTCGACCTACCGTCACGGGCGGCCGCGGCGGCGCACGCCGCGCGCGTCGGGCTGCTCGAATAGCCCACGCGGGCCATCCGCGAGCGATCGCGAAGATGGCTGCTTCGGGCGAAGTCACGCCCGGCGCCCGGATCTACGGTCGGCGTCATGACCAGCCAGGCGGCGACGCTGCGGGAGATGGCCCGGCTTGCCGGCCTGGCGCGACTCGAAAGGAGCATCGTGAGCACACAGGACCTGACCGAAGCTGCAGCGGGCGCCCGCGCGATCTGGTCGTCGGGCGACTACGCGCGCTTTGCGACCGAGATGGTGTGGGAGTTCGGGCCGGTGCTCGTCGAGGCATGCGCGATCGGCCCCGGCGATCGCGTCCTCGACGTCGCGGCCGGGACGGGCAACGTCGCGCTGCGCGCCGCCGCCGCCGGTGCCGAGGTGACCGCGTCGGACATCACGCCCGAGCAGTTCGCCGCCGGCCGCCGCACGGCAGCGGACCTCGGCCTGAGCATCGACTGGGTCCAGGCCGACGCGCAGGCGCTGCCCTTCGGCGACGACGAGTTCGACGTCGTCACCTCCTCGGCGGGAGCGATCTTCGCGCCCGACCACCGAGCGGTCGCCGACGAGCTCGTGCGCGTCTGCCGGCCCGGCGGGAGGATCGGGATGATCAACTTCGTCCACGAGGGCCTGATCCGGGAGTTCTTCGAGCTCTTCGACCCCTACGCGCCGCCGCCGCCGGCGGGCGCGCAACCGCCGACGCTGTGGGGTGAGGAGGCGCACCTGCGCGAGCTGTTCGGCGAGCGGATCGCGTCGCTGCAGCTCACCCGGCGCGAGCTCGTCGAGCGCAACCCCGGTGGCCCCGCCGACTACTGGGCCTACTACCAGCAGACGTTCGGCCCGGTCGTCGCGCTGCGCAGGCTCCTCGAGAACGATCCCGAGCGCCTCGCCGCGTTCGACCGCGCCTGCCTGGAGTTCGCCGAGCGCGCGAACAGCGGCGCACCGGAGGGCCCATCCGAGTACCGCTACGGATACGTCGTCGCCGTCGCCCGCAAGGCCTGAACGCAGGCCGGCGCCCGCGCGGACTCGACGCATATCTAGACTCGCGTCGTGGCGGAGGCCCGCGCCGGCGATCACATCCGTCTGGCTGAGCTCATGGCCGCGCTCTCGCTGGCGACCGACCTCGGGTTGGGTCAGCCGCTGGAGCACGAGGTCGGGATCTGCCTGTCGGCACTCGAGTTGGCCGAGCGGCTCGGCTGCACGCCCGAGGAGCGCTCGGACGTCTACTACGTCGCGCTGCTGGCGCACGTGGGCTGCACGGCGGCCGCGCCGTATCTCGCCAGCTGGGTCGGGGGCGACGAGATCCACTTCCAGAGTAGGGTGCAGGTGATCGGGCCGGCCTCCGGGCCCGCCGAGGACCTGCGGTACCTCGCGCGCCGGCTGGCGGACGACAGGCCGCTTCGCGAACGCGTGACGCTGCGGGCCAGGTTTCTGGTCCGGGGCAAGAAGCGATTCGAGCTGATGGCGGCGAACCTGTGCGAGGGCGGGAGGCTCCTCGCTTTGCACCTGCGCCTGCCCGGCGAGGTCGCGCTGGCGCTGGCCCAGATCACGGAGCGGTGGGATGGCAAGGGTGTGCCCGGGGACGTGGCCGGCGAGGAGATCTCGTGGGCGCTGCGGATCGTGCGTGTCGCGCACGACTTCGTCGCCGTCGCCCATGGGCGTGATCGGGAGGCCGCGATCGCGGCGCTCGCTCGCCGCCGCGGGCGCGGCTATGACCCGGCGATCGTCGACGCCGCGCTGGCCGAGCCCGAGGCGCTGCTGCGCGCGGCCGACGTTCCCGATGTGTGGGAGCGCGTGATCGATGCCGAGCCGCGGCCGGTGGCGACGATCTCGCGGGCGGGGCTGGGGTCGGTCGCGCGGGCGTTCGGCGAGTTCACCGACGTCAAGGTCGACTTCCTGCACGGGCATTCGAGCCGGGTCGCCGAGCTCGCGGCGACAGCCGCCGCCGCGCTGGGCTGCTCGCCCGCGGAGGCTTCGGAGATAGGTGCGGCGGGCTTTCTGCACGACCTCGGCCGGGTGGCGGTGCCCAATGGGATCTGGGACAAGCCCGGGGCGCTGAGCACCGGTGAGCGTGAGCGGGTGCGCCTGCATCCCTACTACACCGAGCGCGTGCTGGAGCGCACGGGCGCGTTGGCGCCGCTTGCGCTGCTCGCCGGCTCGCATCACGAGCGGCTCGATGGCTCGGGGTATCACCGCGCAGCGACCGCCGCGCAGCTGAGCGTCGGGGCGCGGCTGCTGGCCGCGGCCGACTGCTATGACGCGATGACCCATGATCGCCCTCACCGCGCAGCGCTGTCGGGCGCGCAGGCTCGCGCGCAGCTCGGCGAGATGGTTCGCGCCGGCGCGCTCGACAAGCGAACGACCGACGCGGTGCTGCAGGCCGCGGGCGCGGGGCCGTTGCGGGTGCGTCAGGGCCACCCGGCCGGGCTCAGCGATCGCGAGGTCGAGGTCCTGCGGCTCGTCGCGCGGGGCGCGACGAACAAGCAGATCGCACAGGCGCTCGTGATCAGCGAGAAGACCGCGGGCCACCACGTCGAGCACATCTACGCCAAGGCGGGCGTCGGCACCCGGGTCGGGGCGGCGCTGTTCGCGATGGCCCACGACCTCGTCGAGTAGCGACGCCCGGCACAGGGAGGCCGCGGGCGTCGTCGCGCTCACGCTTTGAGAGCGCTGGTCCGGCGGTCTCGGCCACGCCGCCCCCGTGTCATCAGCTCATCTGGGTCGCGACTGCGGACTCGGCGACCGGCCGACCCTCCTGCTGCCACGCCTTGAAGCCGCCCTCGAGATGGGCGACGTCTCGGTAGCCGAGCTCCTGCAGGGCCGCTGCGCCGAGTGCCGACCGGGAGCCGGCGGAGCAGTAGACGATGACGCGCCGCTCGCGATCGAAGCTCTCGAGGTGGTAGGGCGACTCGGGGTCGGCGTGGAACTCGAGCATTCCCCTGGGCGCGAGGATCGCGCCGGGGATGACCCCGCTGGCGGTCTCGTCGGGCTCGCGCAGGTCGACCAACAGCACGTCGCCGCGACCGATCTCCACGGCGACCTCGGCAGGCCGCAGGTTCTCGACGCCTGCCTTCGCCGCCGCGACCAGCTCCTTGACGCCTCTCATGGCACTTCTCCTTTGATCGTGTGAGGCGAGTTTGAGCGCCGGGCGTTCCCGAAACGTTCCCGTGCCCGTGGCGCGGAGGGTTCTGGCGGGGTTGCGCCCTGGTCAGGGGGTGTCGGTGGCCAGCGCGGCGCAGCGAGCCTCGTCGAGGGGCTGTCCGGCGGCCCGGAAGCGGGCGGCGGCAGCGCGAAAATGCTCGTGCGCGCTGGCCGCGCTGCCCGTCGCGCGGGCGAGGTGGCCCTTTGCCTCGTCGACCTCGGCGTGCTTTGCGGGCAGCGGCAGGATCACGTTCGCGAGCATCTCGGCGGTTTCGGTGTAGGCGCGGGCGCGATCGATCTCGCCCGCCCGCGCCGCCGCGATCGCCGCCGGGATCACGAGCGCGATCCTGCAGGTCGGGCAGGTCTCGCGCGGGCCGCGAACCGCGGCCTCGGCCTCGTCGAGCGCCGCGCGAAGCGAGGTGACGTCGTCGCGGCAGGCGGACAGCTTCGAGCCGTAGATCCGGTCGAGCAGGTGGTGCTCGAGGCTCGACTCCCTGGCGGCCGCGAGCGCCTCGGTGACGAGCGCCGCGGCGTCCGCCGCGTGGCCCCGGTAGAGCGCCAGCTGAGCGCGCTGCTGGAGGGCCAGCGCCTCGCCCGCGGACGCGGCGATCTCGCGGTGAAGCTGGACCGCGGCGCCGAGGTCCTCGTCGGCTTCGTCGAGCCGGCCGGCGAGCAGCTTCGCCATCCCGCCCAAGGTCAGCGCAAACCCATGCCCGCGCGCGGCTTTGCGGCGTTCAGCCTCGCCGGCGAGGGAGTCGGCGAATGCGATCACCTCGCGATAGGGGAGGGCTCCGTGGAGCATCCGCTCCGTCGCGCACAGGTACCCGTCGAAGACTCGGATCGCGAGCTCGGGCAGCGCCCGCGTCGCGCCCAGGTTCGCTCGCAGGCTTGCGCGCAGATCGCCCCGCGAGTGGGCTGCCAGCGACTGCGCCCACGAGGCCTCGGCGAGCGCTCCGGGATCGCCAAGCTCAAGCGCGAGGCGGCGCGTCTCCTCGGCTTTGCCGGCGGCGAGCTCCGGATCGCCGAAGCCGACCGCGGCGGCGCCGGCGAGCGTCAGCGCATGCGCGAGCCGACCGGCGACGGTCGCGGGCGCCACGCCCTCGAGCGTCCGGAGCGCCGCCGCGGGATCGCCGGCCTTGAGGCGGGCCAGCGCTTCCTGGGCGCGAATCTCGTGCGCGGCCGGCTCACCGGCCGCCGCGGCGGCGTGGGCGTAAGCGGCGGGCGCCCGGCTGTCGCCGACGGCCTCGAGCGCCTCGGCCCTGAGGGAGAGCGCGTCGACGTGGTCAGGGGCATGTGCGAGCAGCGGCTCGAGCTGGCGCAGCGCATCGGTGAACGCGCCGACCGCGGACGCCTCGCGCGCGGAAGCGAGCAGCGGCCCGACGGCCTCCTCGGGACGGTCGCCGGCAAGCCAGTGGCGAGCGATCTGTGACGCCGGGCCGCCCGCCGCAGCGAGTCGACGGGCGGCGTCGCGGTGGATCGCGATCCGCCGGTGCCGGGGGAGCCGCTCGACCAGCGCTTGGCGGACGAGCTCGTGGCGAAACCGGTAGCGGGCGCCCGCGACGACGAGCACGCCGCCGGCGAGCGCACGGTCAAGGAGCGCGAACGCATCGGGCTCGGAGAGTCCCGTGAGGCCCAGGACGTCGGCAACGTCGAGGTCGTCGCCAGCGACCGCGAGCCGCGTCAGCATCGCCACCGTGCCCGCATCGAAGTCGAGGACCCGAGCCGCGATCGCCTCCCAGGCGCCGGCGGGGATCGCGAACGGCGCGCGGGCGGGCGCGACCCGGGCGAGCTCGAGGATGAACAACGGATTGCCGAGCCCCAGCTCGAGGATCTCGGCGATCACGGCAGGGTCGGGAGCCGTGGTGGCGGCGCCCGCGACGAGCGCCCGGGCGTCGTCTCGATCGAGGGGCGCGAGGTCGATCTCGACGGCCCTGCCCGCGCGCGCCAGCGCCGCCGTTGCGCGCAGGAGCGGCTCCCGGGCGGCTTCGGCGCGGTACGCGAGCAGCGCCACGAATCGATCGCCGTGCCCGCTCGCCAGGTGGTAGAGGACCTCCACGCTCGCATCGTCGGCGGCGTGAACGTCGTCGACGACGAGGGCGACCCCCGCGCCGGTGACCTGTGCGTG
Source organism: uncultured Actinomycetes bacterium (assembly GCA_963728925.1). Taxonomy (GTDB): domain Bacteria; phylum Actinomycetota; class Thermoleophilia; order Solirubrobacterales; family Solirubrobacteraceae; genus JBBPZA01. The sequence continues at coordinate 147,395 of CAVSMB010000006.1, forward strand.
GGCGACCAGCAGCCGGCGCACGGCCCCGATCACCTTGTGGCGTGTGAGCGGGCCCTCGAGCGGCGGTGCCGGTATCGCCATCGAGGTCAGCGCCGCGAGCACCGAACGGGGCCGCTCGCCCAGGCCGGCGGCCAGGTCAGGGACGCGACCGACGATCTCCTCGACCGCCGCCGCGATCGGCGCATACGGACTACTCCAGGGCGCGCCGGCGACGGTGACCGCTACCCAGCCGTCCTCCTCGGCCGTCGCCGCCACGCGTCGGCAGAAGGCGGACTTGCCGATCCCAGGAGCGCCCCGAACCACCACTGCGCGCAGTTGCGAGCGCGCCGCCTCCCGAAGCGCCGCGGTCGCCGTCGCAAGCTCGAGCTGGCGGTTTACGTACTCGGGTTCGACCGGGCCGAGCCCGGCGACGCACCCCGCATACAGGGCTGCCGCCTCGCGGCTCGGAGCGACGCCAAGCTCACGAGCCAGGGCCGTGCGCAGCCGCCCGTACCAGCGGACCGCGTCATGCCGCCGCCCGGCGGCAAGTGCGGCGCGGATCAGCGCCAGGTAGGCCGGCTCCTCCGTCGGCTCGAGCTCGACCAGGCGCTCCCACTGGCCGCCGCGCCGAAGGAGTTCGGCCAGCAGCGAGCGCAACCGGCGGCGCGGTTCCTGCGTCCACTCCTCGTACGGCGAACCCGGCAGCAAGTCGCCCGTGTAGGTCGCCGCCGCGCCGGCGCACGCGGCCGCATCGCCGGCCCGCAGCGCCCGCTGCGCGCGGCCCTCGAAGCGCTCGACATCGACCACGAGATCCCGGGATGGGAACAGCTCCACCGACCCCGCTCGAAGCACGACGGCGTCGGGGGCGCCAAGCGCCCGCCGCGCATGGTGAGCCGCCTTGCGGAGGTTCGCGGCTCCGGCGCCCGCATCGAGATGTGGCCACAGCGCCTCGATCACCTGCTCGCGAACGAGGCGATGCCCGTCCGCCAGGGCAAGGAGCTGGACGAGCTCCGCCGAGCGCCGTCCTGGCCATCGGTCGTCGGCGACCGCTCGGTCGCCCACGGAGGCACGAAACGATCCCAGCAACTGGATGCGTGGCTGAGGTACGGATGGATGCTGGGCAGCGCCCAAGGTGCTCGCCGAGCGTAACCCTTCGCGTTCGCACCGGCTCACCCCGCGCCGCATCGCACAGAGCGTCGCCTCCAGGTCGAGACCGATCTCTCGGCAGCGGGGGTTCGAGCACAGACTTCGCGACGCCGACCGGGTGAACGGGTGCGACGCGGCCTCCAGACCAAGCGCAGCCACGACGTGTACCTAGCGACGGCGCCCCAAGGATGGGGCGATCGCCCGATGCCGGGGGCTGACGCTGCGCGTAGCGTCGCGGCTGATCCGGTCAGTCGAACCCCGGAGGCAGCGATGTCCACCACCACAAGCAGCGTTCTGTCCGATCTCCACCACGAACTGCGCGGCTCGGGGCCGCCGGTGCTGTTCATCCCGGGCGCGAGCGGCGACGCCGGGCATTTCACGCGCACCGCGGCGCGGCTTGCCGACGAGTTCACCACGGTCGCCTACGACCGCCGCGGCTGCTCGCGCAGCGCCGCCGCGGCCGCGCGCGAGAGCATGTCGATCGCCACGCAGGCCGACGACACCGCGGCGTTGATCGAGGCGCTCGGAGTGTCGCCCGCGATCGTCTTTGGCACCAGCGGCGGCGGCGACATCCTGCTCGAGCTGATCGCCCGGCGACCCGACGTGGTGTCCGGCGCGATCGCCCACGAGCCGGCGCTCATCGCCCTGGCGCAGAAGGCCGAAGCGCCCGACGACGATCTGCAGCGGATCGTCGAGCTGGCGCGGGCCGATCCGCGTCGCGCGATGGAGGCCTTCGCGCGCAAGAACACCGACGATGCGACCTTCGAGGCGCTCGATCCCGAGCACCGCGAGCGCATGCTCGCCAACGGCGCGCACTTCTTCTCGCACGAGCTGGCGGCATTCGTCACCTATGCCCCCGACGCCGGGCGCATCCGCACGGCAAGGGTCCCGCTGCGACTGCTGGTCAGCGACGACGGGGACCCGCTGCTCGCCCGTGCCACGGGACGGCTGGCCAAGCAGCTCAAGCTCGACCTGGAGTCGATCCCGGGCCACCACGCCCCCTACCTGCAGCAGCCCGAGGCCTTCGCCGAGCAGCTGCGGCCGATCCTGCGCGAGCTGTCGTGATGGCCGAGCAAGCGGTCAACGGTGTGCGCCTCTACTACGAGCAGCACGGCAGCGGCGCCGCCATCCTCTGCATCCACGGAACCTCCAGCTCCGCGCTGGTGTGGAGCGACGCGGTCACCGAGCTGGCGCGACTGGGGCGCGTGATCGCCTACGACCGCCGAGGGTGCACCCGCAGCCAGCGCCCGGAGCGCTACGAGCGGACCATCGTGGCCGAGCACGCCGACGACGCGGCCGCGCTGCTCGACGCGCTCGCGGCCGCGCCGGCGGTGGTCATCGGGCGCAGCTACGGCGGCGAGGTCGCGACCGACCTCGCGCTCCGCCACCCCGACCGTGTGCGGGCGCTGGTCCTGCTGGAGGGCGCTCCGCTCGCGCTCTCGCCGGCGGGCGCCGACTGGGAGTCGGCGCTGCGCGACCGCGTACGCGAGGTGGCCGCGCACGCCGGCGTCGACGCGGTCGCCGAGGCGCTCATCGGCGAGGTGCTCGGAGACGGCGCCTGGCGCTCACTCCCGCAGGAGCTCCGGCGGCTCTTCACCGACAACGGCCCGGCGATCCTGGCCGAGCTGCGGGGCGGCGGGCTGCAGCCAGATCGGGCCGCGCTCGCGGCGATCGGCCAGCCCGTGCTGCTGATGGGCGCGAGCGACTCCCCGCCCGAGTTCCGCGAGGCGACCGAAGCGATGGCCGCCGCGCTCCCGAACGCCCGCGTCGCGCTCGTCGGCGGCGGCCACCTCATCGATCCGGCGAGCCCGGACGTGCTGGCCTTCATCGAGGAAGTCCTCGCAGGCGACAGATCGGCGATCCGGTAGGGGTAGCGCCATCATCCGCGCGAATTCCAACGCTTGGTGTTTGTCGCCACGTACGCCGACGTCGCTGCGGAGTGTCCGGAGGCGCTCGGGTCGAACGTCGGGAGCGACGCGAGCGGTCGAAGAAGTGCTCAATGCCAGTTCGGCGTGGAGAGGACGAGGATTCTCGCCGGATGCTCGCCTGTGTTGGGACCAAGGCGGACATCAACTCGAATTGGCGGTCGATCCGCGAAGCATGCGCAACACTCTTCGCACGTTCAGCGAAGCCCCGCCACCGCGGGCTTCCGTGGTGGCGCTTGAGCTGTGGCGACCCGGGGCAGCGGCAGGCTCACATCGCTGCCGGCGAACGCGCCGCCCGTATAGCGACGGCGAGGCTGCCGGCGAGAAGGGTGATGGCCGGAAGAACCCCGCCGACGAGTGGGATCCACTCGGCGGACGATGTCGCGGCCAGGAGGAGCCCTCCAACGCCGAAGAGTATGAGCAGTGCTGAGGGCCGGTGGATGCTCTCGCGCCAGACGCCCGTGAGGCGGAAGGCGATGAAGTGGCGGCCGACCACCAGCGTTGTCCAGGCGAGGTAGGTCTGCGATGGAGCACCGACGCCCCAGATGGCAACAAACCCGATCGCGAGTAGTGTGGCCTCGCTGCCGACGATCTGCCAGTAGCGACGTCCGAACAGGTTCGGCCCCGTGTAGTCGTGGCCCGGCCGGCGAGCGAGTGTTCGGCCGAGCGCACGGCGCCACGCGATCAGCACGAGGATGAGGCCGACAACGCCGACGATGCGGAAGATCACAGCCGCCGTCGGTCCGAGCGGCGTCTTCGCGTTGGCGACGATGATGACCGTCCCGAAGGCGCCGCCGATCAATGCTCGGTGAGGCGCTGGCGGATCGGTGTCAGCTCCGTGCAGTCTCGCTGTATGCCGCTGGTCGGACGCTGGGGGGCTTTGCGCTTGCCTTGAGCAGCCGTTCGCCCGATGCGTAGACGAGCGCGTGGTAGACGATCGATAGGCCGCCGAGCGCGGCGCCCAGGCCGTGGCTGCCCGCGCCGTACAAGGCGAGCGCGGCGAGCAGTGACACGATGAGCTCCTGGGCGAGCCGCAGCGGCTCGGCGAGCCGACCGGCCTGATGGAAGTCGATGGCGCCCCAGAAGCCGAAGCCGAGTGCTGGTGCACCGATTCCGAGGGCGACCTTCGCTGCGGTGCTGCCGCCGAGGTTTACGCCCCAGAAGGCGAGCGCGCCGACGACGCCGATCTCGATCAGCACCCGGAGGAATAAGAGGAGCCGCTGAGCGGGCGTCAACACTGCTCCCTCGGCGATGCGGCGGCGAGGCTCCAGGCGAGCCAGCAGCAGCCGATGAGCATCAGCGTTCCGTGTGCGATTCGGATCGCCTGCGGCCCGCTGAATTGCGGGATGTAGAGGAGAAGTCCGGCTGCGAGCGGGACCGCGCTCCAGCGGTTGAGCCTGCCGGAGCGCCAGACGGCGACCGCGACGAGGATCGCGCCGACAGCGAGGAGCACGAGCCCGAGGAGGATGAAGTAGATGCCGGCCTCCCAGCGGATCGCGTGCGCGAGCGGTTTGACGAGGCCCGGCTGGTTCTGCGCAAGTGCGCGCTGTCCGACAGCGTGCAGACCGAAGACCTCGGCGCCGTAGTAGGGGAGGGTCAGGCCCACTCCGATCCAGATCAGCGTGAGCGCTGCGAGCATGCGGCCGCCGACGGCCGTCGCCTGCAGGCATAGGTAGAGGCCGAGGCTGCCGAGGCCAAGCAGGATGAAGGCGCCGATCGCGAGCGAGTGGGCGACGACCCAGGAGACGGAGCCAAAGGCGCGCGCGCCGTCGAGACCGACTTCGCTCGAGAACGGTCTGATCGCCGGGTAGAGAAGAAAGAACAGGCCGGAGAGCGCGAGCGCCGCCGAAAAGGCGGCCTGATGTGTGCCAGCGCTTGCATGTTGAGCGGCGCGGCGCCGCGCGGTTGAAGTCGCGGCCACGTCGGTCATCCAGCCTGCTCCTCGCCGAGGGGGATCGTCTTCGCGGAGACGTCGTCTGCTTCGTCGCGCAGGGCGGAGCGCGCGAAGTCGACGATCGGCTTCGCTGTTTGCTCGGCGAACTCGACATGCGGATAGTGTGACCGGCGCCCTCGATCAGTTCGACCTCACCGCCCACACGAGCGGCGACGAGCGCTGCTTCGGCGACCGGGTCCTTGAAGTCGCGATCCTTCGTTCCCATCACCACCAGCGCCGGCTGCTCGACCCGCGTGAGGCGCGCCTCGATCGCGCGGCGGGAAGGACCGAGCATCATGGCGCGCAGCGCCGCGAAGCGGTCCGGCTCAGACAGGTTCGCGCGCAGCCGGGCGGCGTAAGCGGCGAAATCGTCCGGCTTGCGGCTCGGGAACAGGCTCGTCCAGTAGCGCATCCAGAAACTGACGCCCCACGGCCGAGCGAGTAACACGCGGAAGACGCCCTGAAGCAGGCGTTGCAGCCCGGGCGAGCCGACGTCACGCACGAACGGTCCGACCAGCACCACCCCCGCGACGAGCTCCGGCTCCTCGGCAGCCGCCCAGACCGCGGCGCCTGCAGCCATAGATGTGCCGACGACGACGGCCGGGCTCGGTCCGAGCGCCCCGATTAGGGCCAGCACGTCGCCCCCGATCGCCTCCGCCGAGTAGTCGCCCCACCCGGTACTCGATTCGCCGTGCCCGCGAAGATCGAGGGCCGCCACCCTCAAGCCCGCGGCGACGAGCGCCGGGGCCAGGAGCCGGTACTCGCCGCGCAGGTCACCGAGACCGGGTACGCAAACAACCAACGGCCCCTCGCCCTGCACGCTGTAGGCAAGCCGGCCCTGCTCACGCTCCAGCCACTGCGTCGCCGTGGCACCACACCTCTTTCCAACGAGCGCTGCGAGACCACAACGCTACGCTCCGTATCGGCTCACGTTAGGCTACCACGCGGCCGCCTGCTTCGCTACGCTCCGTAGCGCCTTGGCGGATGGTGGCCCAGGAAGGGCGGATGCAGCCCTCGAAGGCAGGCCGCGGCCGCGCTGCCAGACACGCGACCGCGTCCTTCAGGCATCGCGCGAACTCCTCGCTGAGAGTGGCGTCCACGGCCTGACGATAGACGGCGTCGCCGCCCGTTCCGGCGTCGCCAAGACGACGATCTACCGCCACTGGCGCTCGAAGGAGGACCTCGCACTCGCGGTGCTGCTCGAGATGACCGAGCAAATCGTCGAGGTCCCCGAGCTCGGCGAAACGCGCGCCGAGTTCATCGCCCTGCTCAAGCGCGCAATCGAGATCCTCGACACGACCCTGATGGGTCGCGTCATGAAGGGCCTCGTGTCCGACCTCGCCACCGACCCCGCGCTCGCGCAAGCGTTTCGCGAACGCGTCGTCGCACTCCGCCTGAAGGAGATCCGGCACCTGATCGAGCGAGGAACAGAGCGCGGCGACCTGCGCCCGGACGCCGACGCCGAACTCCTTCACGACCTCCTCTTCGGAGCCGTCTACCATCGCCTCCTCCTCAGCGGCCGCGCTCTCGACCCAAGCTACGCCGAGCAGGTCGTCAACAGCGTCCTCGGCTCAAGCACACCGGCCAAGCGATAAGGCCGGATTACGCGCTGGGCCGGGTGCACCAGGGCCGCACGACCCCGCAAAGCCCGACCTACCGGCGAGCAACCAGCCGCGCACACACTACCCGGGCTGCGGCAACGTTCCCGGAGGCGCGCCGCCCGGCGGACCCGTGACCAACACGCGCGCCCGCGGCGACTGCGCAAGCATTGTCCCGGTGGCACCACGAGGCACGCGCTGATGGCCGGCTGCGTCGTCTGCGGCATCGATCACTCAAGCGGCGCCCGCAAGTCCGCGCGCGTCGCCGACGGCCTCGCACGCGATCTCGGCGCTCGACTCGTGCTCGTCCACGCCGGTCCCGTCGCGCCCTCCATCCTCTACGGCGTCGCTTCGACAACGACGCCTTCCAGCGCGAAGTGCTAGACGACGCGCGACGACTTCTCGACGACGTCGCCGCCGGTTGCAAGGTCGCGCACGTCTCGCAACGCGCGGAGCTCGGATCGCCGCCTGCTGTGCTATGAGCTGGGGCTGTGGTACGCGGCCCGTGACGCGCTGCGCGCGGGCCGACTGTTCCGCCCGATCGGCCGCCGCTACGCCGACCCTGCCGCGTTCCTGCTGCCCGCCGAGCGCTGGCAGCGTGAGCGCGACGAGCTGGCGGTCACCTTCGACCGCCCACTGGCCGCCGACGCGCGCTTGCACCAGCTCGAGACCGAGCAGTGCGCCGCGCTGCAGCAGCTGCAAGCCGCGGTCGACGCCGGCGACCGCGTGCGGCTGTCCGGCGATCGCCTTGAGATCCTTCCGCACGACGCGCTGCCCGACGACCCGGCCGTCGCGCGGCTGCAGGCGCACGTGGAGCGGCTGCGCCCGCACGCGGAGATCACCGACGTACTGGCCGACGTCGACGCCTGGACCGAGTTCAGCGGCCAGCTCAGCCACGCCGCCGGCGCCACCCCCCGCGTCCGGCGACTCGGCGAGCATCTGCACGCCGCGCTGCTGGCCTGGGGCATGAACCTCGGCCCCACCCGGATGGCCGAGTCCTGCCAGCTGAGCTACCGCCAGCTCGCGTGGGCCACCGAGTGGTACCTGTGCGACGACAACCTCCAAGCGGCCAACGCCGTCCTGGTCGACTACCTGCGCCAGCTCGAGCTCGCCGCTCCCTGGGGCACCGGCACCTTCTCGTCAAGCGACGGGCAGCGCTCGCCGGCGCGTGGCCGCGCCGCCGCCGCCGACCCGGCCGCGCGCGAGTTCGGCTACCGCCGCGGCGCGCTGACCGTGCTCAACTGGACGTCCGACCAGTACAGCCAGTACGGCACCAAGGTCGTCTCGGTCGCGGAGCGCGAGGCCGTCCACACGCTCGAGGCGATCCTGCACACCAGCCTGGAGATCCGCGAGCACACCACCGACACCCACGGCGCCACGGTTATGTGGACAGCTGGTTGTGTCAAGGGTCGCCGCCATCAGTTGTCTGCTGGGTTGAGCGGTTCGCCGAGCTCGTCGAGGAGGTGCGCGAGGCGCGCCGCGGTGCAGCGGTGGCGGTCGACTTTGCGTGGCCGGCCGCGCTGCTCGGCGTCTTCGGCGAGGCGCAGCTCGGTCTCGCGGCGGGTGCGGAGTCTCGGGGCGTAGTCGGGTGTCGTGACGAACTTGGCGCAGGTCAGGTAGAGGTCGCATTCGCAGGGGCCTTCGCTTGGCAGGCGCAGGCAGTGGCCGAGCTCGAGCTCGGTCTTGAAGAAGTTGGTCTTCAGCCAATCGATCGCGGAGCTGGGGAGCTCGCCCGCTTTGAGCGCGGCGGCGCAGGGCCCGGCGATCGTGGCGCCGGGGCCGAGCACGGCTTGGTAGTCGCGGAGGACCTCGGGGTCGCTGATCTGGGCGTAGACGAGCGACATCGAGACGCTGCGGTGGCCGAGGACGCTCATGATCGTCTGTAGCCGGGCGCCTCGTTCGGCGAGCTGGGTGCCGACGGTGTGGCGGAAGCGGTGGCTGCTGACGGTCGGGCGGCCGGCGGCGTCGATGAGGTTGGCTTCGGTGCACGCGCGGGCGAGCGGGGTCTGGAAGAGGTAGGCGCTGGACAGCAGCTTGCCGTGGCTCATGAACAGGTAGCGCGTGTCGTTGCCGGTGAGCTCGTCGGTGAAGGCACGCTCGCCGCCGGCGGTTCGCAGCGCGATCACTTCGCGCAGCGCTTCGGCGGCTTGGTCGTGAAGCGGCACGATGCGCTCGCGGTAGGTCTTTCCGGCGGGAAGGCGCAGTCGCGGTGTGGCGTCGGGGTAGCGGTCGAGGCAGTCGACTGCGAGGCGACGGATCTCGCCTTGGCGGGCGCCGCACCAGCGCGCGACGAGCAGCGCGGCGCGCTGCTGGGGGCACTCGAGGGTGGTGATCACGGCCATCAGTCGCTCGAGTTCGTCCGCGGGGATGAACCGCGGCACGCGACACGGCGCTTTGGGGCGGTCGCCCACGCCGAGCAGGGGGTGACCGGGAACGTCGGGCCACTGCCACGCTGCGGTGTCGCGGAAGAACATCGACAGTGCGGAGGCGCGCCCGATGCGCGAGAGCGCCCCGAGTGGCCGTCCGGTTCGCGGGTTGGGGTCCTCCGCCAGCGCGGTGAGGAATCCGAGCGCATGCTCGCGCGTCACCGCTGCGAAGCTTTCGAGCGTCGGGTCGATCTGCGTCAGCCAGATCACAAAGCGGCGCAGCGCGAGCTCGAGCTTCGCGACGGTGGCGGGGCGATCAGTCAGCCGCCGCGCGGCGAGCCAGCGATCGACGGTGGCCTGCATCCGCGGCGGGACGAGCGGGCGATCGGCGTAGCTGGGCATCAGCTTGCGCGGTTGCACGGCGAGCTGCCCGCGGTGAAAGAGGACGACCTGGAGCTGGTGGATGTGCGTGGTCCAGTTCTTCGCGCGGCCGCGGTAGCGCTCGTACGAGCCGTGAAAGAGGTCGCGGTCGGGGCGGTCATTGAAGCGTCGCACCGCCTCCAGCAGCTCATCGATGTGGTCGTCGGTGATCGCCGCCGGCGTCGGGTGACCCGTGTGCAGGAGGACCCGGCCGAGCGTCCAGCGCAGCCCCTGCTCCGCTCCGCCGCGCTCGAACCCGAGCCGGACGGCGTCCTTGATGAGTCCTTGCAGGCCAAGCTCGATCCCGAGTTGGGCGGCGAGCTCGCAGGCATAGAGGTGCCCGCTGGCCAGCATCCACGGGGAGTGTCCGAGGATCTGTGTAGGCATGAGCGAACTGGAGCGTTATGTCTACGAGGAACCGCAGGAGCATCGAGTTTGAGCGGGACGGGGGTCGCGCCGCCGTCGAGCGGAGCGAGCCCGGAGGGCGAGCGCAGCTCGGCGGCGGCGGCGCGCCGCCGCCGGGGGGCCCGCCGCGCGGGCTGAGCGACGAGGCCGTCGAGCAGGCCCTCGCGCGCGTGCGCGCCGGCTTGGCGGTCGGCGAGCTGCCCGACGAGGTCGGTGAGCGGCTGACCGATGGGCTGATCGACGAGCTGCTCGAGGGCGCCCGTGGCGAGCAGGAGATCCTCGGCCAGGGCGGGCTGCTGGGGGACCTGACGCGCCGCCTGGTCGAGCGCGGGATGGGTGCCGAGCTGACCGACCATCTCGGCTATCCGCCCGGTCAGGCGCCGCCCGGTGGGGCGGGGAACGCCCGCAACGGCGCGACGCCGAAGACGCTGTTGACCGATCACGGGCCGGTCCGGATCGAGCGCCCCAGAGACCGCAAGGGCAGCTTTGAGCCCCAGCTCGTCAAGAACGGCCAGCGGCGCCTGGCGGGGCTCGACGAGAAGATCGTCGCGCTCTACGCCGGCGGGATGACGACCCGCGAGATCGAGACCTACATCGGCGAGCTCTACGGGCCCGGCGTTGGCCGCGACACCGTCAGCCGTGTCACCGCCGCGGTCCTGGAGGACGCCAAGGCATGGCAGACCCGGCCGCTGGAGCAGATCTACCCGATCCTCTACCTCGACGCGCTCGTGATCAAAATCCGCGACGGCCAGGCGGTCCGCAACTTCGCCTGCTACCTGGCGATCGGCGTCAACATCGACGGCGAGCGAGACGTCCTCGGCCTCTGGTTCCAGCGCACCGAAGGCGCGAAGTTCTGGCTCCAGGTCCTGACCGAGCTGCGCCAGCGCGGCGTCGGCGACGTCTTGGTCTGCTGCGTCGACGGCCTGACCGGCTTTCCCGAGCGATCGAGGCCGTCTACCCCCAGGCCTGGGTCCAGACGTGCTTGGTCCACCAGGTCCGCGCGAGCCTGCGGTTCGTGCCCTACCGCGACAAGAAGAAGGTCGCCGCTGACCTCAAGCGCATCTACACCGCCGTCGACCGCGACCACGCCGAGCGCGAACTCGAGCGGTTCGCCGAGACCTGGGACGAGCGCTACCCGATGATCTCGACGAGCTGGCTCGAGCACTGGGAACGGATCGTCCCGTTCCTCCCGTTCCCGCCCGATGTCCGCCGCGCCGTCTACACCACCAACACGATCGAAGCCCTCAATCGCCAGATCCGCAAGATCATCAAGACCCGCGGCAGCTTCCCCAACGAAGACGGCGCCCGCAAGCTGCTCTACCTCGCGATCACCCGCGCTCAGACCAAATGGCGGCGCAGCTACAACTGGAACAGCGCGCTCGTCGCCTTCAAGATCCACTTCGGAGACCGACTCCCCGACACCGCTATCTGACAGTCACACCAATTCACACCAACGCGTCACTGATACAATTCACCAAGCGCTTACACAGAAAGTCGGACGCCCTCCGGCAAGCGGCAAGGCCAGCGAAGGCGAAGGCGAAGGGGGAGGCGAAGGGGGAGCCAGCCGGTCCCGCGAAGGTGGGCGCGAGCGTGACACCGGGGCACGCATAACAAGGCCCTCAAAGGGCAACGTCGCGTGGCAGACCACAAGCCCCTGACGCCTGCGCTTCGACACGTCATCAGCTCGCGCCCACCCGCAGCCGAACGCTCACCCGGCACCTCGCCAACACGCCGGCAGCCGCCGGCGCCGACCCCGCGCGGCCCGAAACCGGCCGAATCGCGCCCGCCGACCGTCGCCCCGCCCAAACCGACGCCGCAGGAGCCCATCTGCGGCCCACCGAGAAGCCCCCGCGACCGACACGACCCCGAAATTCGTGCCCAAATCGCGCCCCCAGCCCTTGACTTACTGAGATGGTCCCCGGGTCTGGGCGGTGACGTCCGACCGCTGCGGTTGGTTCCCGGGCCGGCGACGGGCTGACTCATTGACTTTCTGTCGACCGCTGGTCTGACCCACCGGATGTCGTGTCGCCCGCCGCCGCCCGAGGACCACCGGCGTGACCTGATAGGAGCTTGGCAGCAGCCCCGAGTGAGACTTGTCCGCCGGAGTCCGCTTCGTCAACACAATCGAAGGGACGATGCGAATGATCGTGATCGGGACGGACACGCACAAGCGCACGCACACCTGCGGCGCGGTCGACGCGTTCACCGCCGCCGCGCGAGGGGAGCTCACGGCGCCGGCGCGCAAGGGGAGCTTCGGCAAGCTGCTCGTGTGGGCGCGAGCGCTCGACGCAGAGCGGGTGTGGGCGCTCGAGGACTGCCGGCACGTGTCCGGCGCGTTCGAGCGGTTCCTGATCGGGCGCGCGGCGAGCGGGTCGTGCGAGTCGCCCCGAAGCACATGGCGGGCGCGCGCCGCTCATCACGCGAGCGTGGCAAGTCAGACTCGATCGACGCGTTCAGCGTCGCTCGCGCTGCGCTGAAGGAAGGGATCGAGAACCTCCCCGGCGCGCACCTGGACGGCGCGGCGCTCGACATTCGCCTGCTGGTCGACCATCGCGACGATCTGATCGCCGCACGCACCGCCGACCAGCAGCGGCTGCGCTGGCATCTGCACGACATGTGGCCCGAGCTCGAGATCCCGGCCGGGGCGCTGGACACCCGCAAGTGGCTTGGGAAGATCTCCCGCCGCCTCGCCCGCGCCCAGCAAACGACGCGCGTGCGGGTCGCGCGCGAGCTCGTTCGTCAGATCACCGGCGCACCACCCGCATTCGCGAGCTGCAGGCAGAGCTCGCCGCGCTGGTCGAAAGCTACGCGCCGCAGCTACTCGCGGAGCGAGGGTGCGGTCCGTTGACCGCAGCCAAGCTGATCGGTGAGATCGCCGGCGCCGACCGATTCGCCACCGACGCCAAGCTCGCGCGCACCGGCGGGGTCGCGCCGATCCCCGCCTCCTCGGGCAACACCAGCCGCCACCGCCTGGACCGCGGCGGCAACCGACAGCTCAACTGCGCGCTGCACCGCCTCGCGGTCAACAAAGCCAACTGGGACGCCGACAACCGCCGCCTACCTCGAACGCAAACAAGCCGAGGGAAAGTCGCGCAAGGAAGCGCTCCGCTCACTCAAACGCTACCTCGCCCGCCGCGTCTGGAGGCTCCTGCGATCCGCGCCAGCGCCGAACGCCACGCCAGTCCCGCACGACATCCCCGAGAGGCGCAAGGCACGCGAAACCGTCCCCGGCAACGCTCCCCACTTCATGCCCTGCGTCACATAGTCAGATCTCGATTCCCGCAAACAGCGACAAGCGCTTGACATAGGAGCGACATCGGTCGTCCGTAAAGACATCCTCCTGCGAGACGCCCCGGTGCGCGGCTCGACGTTCCGCCTACCAGCACCAGCGGCCGGCACCGGGTGCCCTGGTGCCGGCACAAGTCCTAACTGGGCGCCGTGCGACGCTGAGGGCTGAGCTCCCGATCCAGTGCGCTGAGTGTGCGCTTGAACGCTCGTCGGAGGCCGGGGGGCAGCAGCACGTGGTCGACCAACCCGTCGATCCCGTCGCGCGGTTGGTAGGCGACGACAAGCCGGTAGACGAACCCTTGCTCGTCGCCTTCGAAGTAGCGCTCGTGGTGCGCATCGGGGAGCCCGGGCTGCGTGCTCGTGTACCTGACGAGCCGGTCGGGCTCGAACACCCGCAGCGTCATGGTGAGTTCGCGCTCGCGCCCCAGCAGCCGCGTCACGAGCCGGGCCGTGTCTCCGGGCGCACCCCAGTGGGAGCCCGCCTCGAGCCGGACGTAGCCGGGCCAGTAGCGCGGCCAGTTCGCGGTGTCGGTGATGAACGCGAACCCGCGATCGACCGGGACGTCGAAGCGATGGACGGCTTGCACCCGCCTCATCGCGCGTCACCGCAGCCGAGCCTGTCGAGGTGGTCGATCGCGAGCACCTTGCCGGTGAGGGTGACCACGAAGGCGCGGTCGCCGATCAGCTCGAGCGACGTCGGCCGGTCCAGGCCCTCGACGACCGGCGCGAAGCCACCGCGCTTGTCGACGCGCAGGATGCGGCCGGTGTCCGGCGATGCCGGCTTGCCCTCGTTCTCCGGGGTCGGCGGCAGATCCCAGCTGCCCTGCGAGAGGGCGTACAGGTCCCGGTTGCCCCTGAGCTCGACATCGACGAGCAGGCTCGCCCCCGAGGCGACCTCCGTGGCGGGCGACCTGGGCGTGAAGCTGACGACCTTGCCGTTCTCCGGGAGATGTGGGATCGGGCCGGCCTCGCTCATGAGGATCGTGTGGCCGTGCACCTCGAGGCCCGTGGGGACGGTGTTGCCGAACGCGGCCAGCTCGCGGATGTCGCCGTGCCGGGAGACGCGCAGCACACGGTTGTGGTGACCGTCGGTGACCAGCAGGCCGCCACGGAACGCTTCCAATGCGTACTGGACGCCGCTGGGCACGAAGAAGTCGGTCGCGGGCGGGTGCGCGATCGACCAGGCGCCGACGTCGGCGATCGCGGTCGCGCGGCCGTCGTTCCCGATCCGGTAGATGCCGTTGACGACCTCGGGCTGGCCGAACGCGGAGCCGACGAGCGTGACGAGCACGTACGCGGTGCCTCCGACGAAGGTGACGTCGATCGCTCCGCCGATGCCCACGTCGGGAATCGCCGGGGGCAGGCCGCTCGCGTACGTCGTGGTCGCGCCCGTCCAGCGATCGATTCGCAGGACGCGGCCTCCCGGGCCGTCGGTCACGTACAGCGCCTTGTCGGGGCCGATCGTGCTGCCCGAGCCGCAGCCGCCCACGCAGCCTGGCGCGGCGAAGGTGGTCAGCTCACGCACGACCGGCCGCGTCTGGGGCTTGCGGGCGTCCGCCGTGCCCGGCATGGCCATGGCCACGGTCGCGACGGCCACTGCCGTCATCATCGACGTCAGCCGTGACACCCGAGTTCCGCACGACGTAGGCGCGCGGGGAGCCCGCGATCCCTGATGGGGAGCGGGATTGGGGACTTTGTGCAGCTTGTGCGGCGTGTGCCTACGGGCCGAGGAGTCAGGCGGGTGTGACGCGCCCGAAGCAGGGTGGCTCGGGGACGCCGATCGTGGTGTGCAGCTCGCGTTGGCGGGCGGTGAGTTCGGTGGTCTGGGTGAACTCGCCGTCGCGTGAGCGGAAGTGACCTTGGCGGATCGTGCCGAGGTCGGCGCGCAGGGTGCGCCAGGTGTCGTCGGTGCGCGTCTCGGCGACGCGGATGATGACCAGCGCGAGGAAGCAGATCAGCACGTGCGCTTGGATGCGTTCGTCCTTGCGGTGGAAGACGGGCCGTAGCGCGAGCGTGCCCTTGAGGTCGCGGAAGGAGCGTTCGGCCTCGAGCAGCTGCTTGTAGCCAAGCGCGACGTCCTCGGCCGACAGCGAGGCGTCGCTGGTAGTGAGCAGGTACTTGCCGTCCAAACGGTCTTCGGCGGCGATCTTGTCGCGGTCGAGCATCAGCCGGCCGGTCTTGGTCTGACGCAGGTAGCGCGACAGCGTCTTGTGGTCGCGCAGCGCGCACTCGCCGCGCTGGTGGGCGTCGCGCTCGGCCTTGGTCTTGGAGCGCTCGCGCTGGGTCTTCAGGCGCGCGAGCTCGGTCTCGATCCGCCTGATGCGCTGCTCGCGACGGGCGCGGTCGCGCTCGGCCTCGGCGGGGTTGTGGCAGACGACGAAGCGTTCGGCGGCGTCGCCATCACCGACACGCACTTCCTTGACGCGCAGGTTGTCGCGGACGGTGCGGTAGCGGCCCGGGCGCGACAGCGCCTGCTCGGTCTGCGGCATCCCCGACCTGAGCTTCATGCCGGCGATGTAGTGCCCGCCCGCCGAGCGCAGGTGGCGCAGGTTGTCCTGGCCGGAGAAGCCCGAATCGACGACGTAGATCGCCCGGCCGAGCCGCCAGCCGGTCAGATCGCGCTTGACCTCGGCGACGACCGACTGGTCGTTGGTGTTGCCCGGCCATACCCAGCAGCGGACCGGGATCCCCTCCCTGGTGACCGCCAACCCGATCACGACCTGCGGCAGATCCGGGCGGTGATCCTTGGAGTGACCGAGGCGCCGCAACGGCCCGTCGCCGGCGTCGGGACCGTCATCGTCGTCATCGCTGGGGTCCTCGACGTCGATCTCGAAGTAGGTCGAGGTGGTGTCGAAGAAGACGACGTCGACCTCGAGGTTGAGCAGGTGCGCGACGCTGAAGAACACCGACTCCTGCACGCGCTCGGCGCACTCAAGCAGGAAGTCCATCGCGCGATACAGCTGGTCGTCAGAGACGCCGTCGACGCCGTCGATCACGACGTCACGCCCGACCCAGTGCGTCGCCTCGAGCTTTGACGCCGGCTCCAGGCAGCGCTGACAGACCATCGTGAAGATCGCCCGCTCGACCCCCGAGCGGCCGCGGCCGCCGCCGGCGACACGCGCGATCGCCCGCCCGATCCCCAACTGCGCCCACAGCTCCCCGACCACATGCGGGCCGCCCGACTCCGGCGCCCGCACGAAGTCGAACCCGTGCGGCGCGCCGGCCCGCAGGCCGTCCTCACCGCCGAGGAAGCGCTGGATCGAGCGCACCAACCGCACCAGCGCGTCGCGGTCGAGCAGGTCCTCACGGCCGAGGTTGTGGATCACCCTCGCGACCGGCACGCCACGCTCGTTGCGCTCGTTGTGCGCCAGCGCGAGATAGCGCACCGTCTCGCCGCCCTTCGTCCGCCGCGTCGTCGTTCGCACGTACACGGTGCCTACAGGCTAAGCGCACAACCAGCCACAACACAAGCCCGACAGGACAAGACGTGTGCCTACAAGATTTCGACTCACGGCGACCAAGAACCACCCCCCCCAAGCCAAACTCAGTCGCCGAGAGCCCGAAATTCACCTACTTCGTGCGGAATCGGGTGACAGCTTCGCGCTCAGGGCCGTGCCTCCAGGACGAGGTTGAACGGGGATCGGCGACGTGCTCGTCGCCTGCACAGAGCGAGGTGTGATCTGCCTCGCGATCACGGCGCGCGCCGTGCTCATGGCCTGGCCCCGGGCGAGCTCGCGCCGACGATCCACGTCGAGGCGTGGGCTCGTGTTTGTGTCTGGCCGGGTTGCTGGAGCTCGGCGAGCGATTCATGGAGGGCTGCCACGATGCCCGGGCGACGTCGCTCGGCGTCGCGGCCGGCGAGGAGGATCAGCTCGCCCGCCGGACCGAGCGCCATCACGAACTCCACCGCCTCCTCGAGGGAGGAGCCGATGGCGATCTCGCTGTCGCAGCGATGCAGCGAGATGTCCCCGAAACCCGCGCGCACGAGCACGTCGGTCGTGGTGTCCGCGTCCGCCATCGAGAACGGGCCGGGCCCGCAGGTGGGCTCGTCTGTGACCTCGGGCCGGCTCAAGAGGCGCTCGACGACCCGCTCGGCGCGGTGCAGCCACTCGTTGTCGGGCTTGCGCCGCCACACCACCATGCAGAGGCGGCCGCCGGGGGCGAGCGCGCGCCGGACGTTCCGCAGGCCGACGACCGGGTTGGCGAAGAACATCGTGCCGAACCGCGAGAAGGCGTAGTCGAAGCCGCCTTCGAGCGTGCCGGCCTGTACATCGGCGACCACGAAGCGCGCGTTCGCCACCGCTGCTTGCACCGCCTCCCGGCGAGCGACGTCGATGAGCCGCGGTGCGGCGTCGACGCCGACCGCCTGGCCCTGGGGTCCCACGAGCCCGGCGAGCCGCCGGGTGGTGTCGCCGAGCCCGCAGCCGACGTCGAGCGCCCGGTCGCCGGATCGGGGCGGATGGACGCGCAGGGCCTGCTCGCCGTGCGCGCCCAGTCCGGTGGTGACGATGTCCCGGAAGCGCACGAAGCGGTCGAAGAGCACGCCGTTCCAGGCCTCGATGGTTCTCGCGTTCGATCCCTGATCCGCCGGCGGCGCGTCCGTGACGTCGTCCGCGAACGTCGTCACGGCCGGGCCTCCAGGACGAGGTTGAACGGGGTCTCGGTGGCACGGCGAAACCGTGTGACCCCGCCCGCGAGCGCGATCTCGCGCAGGCGCGCCTCGCCGGCCTGTGCTCCGAGGGCGAGACCGACGTCCTGGGACAGCGAGGCCGGAGTGCAGAGCAGCGTCGAGAATCCGTAGTAGGCGCGGCCGATCGGGTTGAGGTTGTCCTCGACGCGGTCGTCGGCGGCGGGCTCGACGATCATCCAGGTGCCGTCGGGGGGCGAGCGTCCCGAGCACGTGCCGCGCCGCGCCGACCAGGTCGCCCATGTCGTGCAGGCAGTCGAACGTCGTCACCAGGTCGTAGCCGTCGCCGCTGTAGGCGGCCGGCGGGCTCGACCTCGAAGCGGACGCGATCGCCCACCCCGGCCTGCTCGGCGCGGCGGCGGGCGGTGCCGATCGACCGCGCGTGGTAGTCGGAGCCGACGAACGTCGAGTCGGCGAGTCCAGCACCGAGCCGAGCGCGTTCTGGAAGAGCCCCGGCAGATACGCCGGGCTGTCCTCGTCGCAGAACGCCACCGCGTGCTCGGGCGGCAGGCTGTAGGCGCCCTCGCCCGGGTGGTAGTCGACGTAGCCGCCCGCGGCCTGCGCGTTAAGCCACTCGCGCACGTAGCGCTCGGCGGCGCCGGAGCATGCTGCGAGCTCGCGCGGGATGAGCGGCCCGGCGCCCGCCAGCCCACGGTAGAGCCCGAGCCGGTCGCCCATTACGACCAGTGCAGCGTTGAGCGTCGCGCCGACCTCCTCGACGGCGCGGAAGACGAACCGCTCGAGCTTGTCGGCGTCGACCGGCGCTTGATTGGTGGTCGCCATGTGTTTCTTTCTGGAGTCGGGGCCCTCGCGGACCCGGTTGGGTGGCTAGAAACCGCAGTCGCGTGGACTTCGTCTGGCTGTCACTGCGACGCGACGTTGTCGAGCACGGCCGTCAGGCGTCCGGGCTGCTCCAACATCGGGAAGTGGCCGCCGGGCAGCTCGATCGGCTCGACCGCGAGAAGCTCGCGCGCCATGAAGCGGACCCACGCGGGCTCGAAGATCTCGTCCTCGGTGGTGTAGACGACGGCGGTCGGGACGTCCGGATGGCGCTCGAGCGGGTACGGCTCGGGCGCCGCGGCCATCGGCCGCAGGTGCGCGGCGAGCGTTTGGGCGAGCGCCGGGTCGAGCCGCCCGTACATCGCGGTCGCGGCGGCCTCCGGTGCCCACGTGATCGTGCCGCGGTCGTCCTGCTTGGGCCACGGGAACCCGGGGGGCGTCCGGCGCGGCGCGTCGGGCGGCGGCGTGAAGCCGCCCAGGCGGGGGCACAGATGCACGACCGAGGGGTTGTCGACCTCGGTCGCCAGCACGGCGGCGTAGTCGGAGCCGAGCGAGTGCCCGACGATCACGACGTGGCCGTCGGCCCCGGCGACCAACTCGGCGGCGGGCGCGAGGCGTGCGGCGTAGCCGGCGTCGGGATCGTGCAGCGGCAGGTCGGGCGCCACCACAGCGTGCCCGCGGGCGCGCAGTCTGGCCGCCACCTCGGACCAGCACGAGCCGTCATGCCACGCGCCGTGGAGGAGGCAGAACGTAGCCATCGGCGTCTCAGCTCGGGACGGGCAGCGCGCGACGGCGGGCGGTCGCCACGCGGAGCGCTGCTACGCCCAACCCGATCTGTATTGCATGACGTCGCCGACAAACGCGGTCGTCGCGTTGGGTCATCGGTTTCTCCTTCGCTGGTTGGTGACGACGCGACGCTAGGTCGGCGGCGCCGCGCCGGCATCAGCGAAAGCGCCGTGGTTTGGAGCCAGGATCGCCGTTGTTGCCGGCGCGCGATCGTCGGCACGGCATCGACGGAGCGAAATACGGCAGTCCTGCGCATGCGGAGGCCGCCTCGCGCCCGTAGGGTCGCCTGACGCACCGCCGGAAGGAGATGAGCACTCATGGACCTGTATGTGATTCGCCGACGCGACGTCTGGGCGTCGCCGCAGGAGGCCGGGGCAGCCGGCGAGCGTTCGGCCGCCGAAGGCGAGAAGGCCGGTTCCGGCGTCCGCTGGATCCGCAGCTATGTGGTCGCGGAGCAGAGCGGCCGGCTCGGCACGGTGTGCATCTATCAGGCCGAGAGCCCGGAGGCGATCAAAGCGCACGCCGATGCCGCCGGCATCCCGGCCCACGAGATCGTGCCGGTCGCGGACACGGTGATCGCGCGCCCCGACCCCGAGCGCATTGCGGCCTGAGTCATTCCGCCAGCGGTCCTCCCGGGCCGTCGGCGGGACTTAAACTTCGCGCATGGCGGCCCGTGGCGTGCTGATTGGGCGGAGGGAGGAGCGAGACCGGCTCGAAGAGGCGCTGCAGCGGGCGCGCCTCGGAAGCGGCTCGCTCGTGCTGGTGGCGGGCGATGCGGGGGTGGGCAAGACCCGCCTCGTCGACCACGTCTCCCGCGAGTCGGGCGCGCCCGTGTTGTGGGGACGGGCACGGCAGGGCGCCGCGACGCCGTACGGCCCGGTGGTGTCCGCGCTGCGCTGCCTGCTCCGCGTCGACGCCCACGCGCTGGACGATTGCGGCCCGCTGCGGGACCGGCTGGCGCTGATCCTGCCCGAGTTCGGAGAGCCGGCTACGCAGAGCGATCGCCCGACGTTGTTCGAGGCCGTGCGCGCCGCCTTGGGCCACGTTGCCCGTGACGAGACCACCGTCGTTGTGCTCGACGATCTCCAGTGGTCCGACGAGGCCACCCTCGAGCTGCTGCCGGCACTGGCCGAATCCGTGAGCGAGCTGCAGCTGCTGATCGCCGCCACCTACCGCTCCGACGGCCTGCCGCGCGACCACCCGCTGCGCCGGGTCAGGCACGAGCTCCGGCGCTCCGGGCTCCTCACCGAGATCTCGGTCCCGCCGCTGACGCAGCTCGAGACCGCCGAGCTGCTCACGCAGCTCCTCGCGCAGCCCCCGGCTCCGTCGCTCGTGCGCGCGATCCACGACCGGACCCAGGGCGTCGCCTTCTTCGTCGAGGAGCTCGCGCAGGCGCTGTCGCTCACCGACGCGCTCGTGACCGGCAGACGCGGACTGGAGCTCGGCGTCGGCGGAAACGTGCCGATCCCCGACACGGTCCGCGACGCCGTGCTCATCGGCGTCGCGGACCTCTCGCCCGAGGGGCGGGCGGCGGCCGCGGTCGCCGCGGTCGCCGGGGAGGAGTTCGATCCGGCCGTGGTGGCGGGCATGGCGAGCCCCGCCGGGCTCGCCGACCTGCTGACGCGCGAGATCGTCACCGAGGCCGCGTCCGGCCGGGCAGCGTTTCGGCACGCGCTCACGCGCGAGGCCTTGTACGCGGACGTGCCGTGGATCGAGCGCCGTCGCCTCCACGGGGAGCTGGCAGAGGCGATGGAGACGCGCGGAGGGGCGAGCATCGAGATCGCAGGTCATTGGCTTGGCGCCCGAGAGGAGACGCGGGCGCGCGCCTGGCTGCTCGAAGCCGCCGAGGACTCCCGGCGCGTGAGCGCCCACCGCGACGTGACGCGCGCGCTGCGTCAGGCGCTCGAGCTGTGGCCGGCCGGCGAAGCCGCGGATCACCGCATCGGGGCGCTCGAGTCCTATGCCCACAGCGCCGAGCTCTCAGGCGAGGTCACCGAGGCGGCGCGAGCGTGGCGCGAGATCTGCGCGGTCCGGTCCAAGCACGGCAACCGCATGGCCTGCGCGCAGGCGCAACGCCGCTTGGCCGCGGTGCACGAGTTCCGGGCCGACCGTGAAGCGGCCTTCGCCGCGCGTAACGCGGCCGCCGAGGCGTTCGCGGCGGAGGGCTGCCCCGCCGAGGCGGCGGTGGAGCGCTTGGCGCTGGCCAACTACCTGCGCGCGAGCGCGAACTACTCGGCGAGCATCGGCCTCGCCGCTGCCGCCGCGGCTGACGCCGAGCAGGCCGGCCGGCTCGACCTGCGCCTGCGCGCACTCGGGCTCCAAGGTGTCGCGCAGGCCAAGGGCGGCGACTACGAGCGCGGCCTCGCCACCGTGCGCGAGGGCCTCGCCCAAGCGCTCGAGCACGATCTCACAGAAGTTTCGGCCGACCTCTACCAGCGCCTGAGCATGGTGCTCTACGACGCCGGCGACTACCCCGCGGCGAGCGACACGCTCGACCGCGCGCTCGCGCTCTGCCCGACCGGCCGCGAGGGCGCATACGTGGCCTGCATCACCTGCCTGGGCTACGTGCTGCGCGAGCGCGGACAGTGGACCGACGCGCTGCGGCTCTGCCGCGACCTGATCGACGCGAATACGGCGGTCGCGGTGGCGGAGGAGCTCGTCGGGTCGATCCACGCGCTCCAGGGCAGGCTGACCCCCGCCCGCCGGCTGCTCACGTCGTCCTTGGCCACGGCCTCGCGGCTCGGGCACTTCAACCTGGCCGTGGACGCGACGGCAGCGCTGGCGCGCGTGGATGCCGCCGAGGGCGAGGTCGAGGCGGCGGCCGACCGCTGCCGCTCGCTGCTGGCGCGCTGGAGGAGCAGCGAGGATCACCACTATGCGATCAAGGGGCTGCGCTTCGGCGCGGCGTTCAGTGCCTGCCGCGGCGATCTCGGCGACGCGCACGGTTACGCGGAGGCGCTCACGGAGATCGCCTCCGAGACCGGTCACCCCGACGCGATCGCCGCCCTCGCCCACGCGATCGGCGAGCTGGCGCTGGCGAACGGGGACCCCGACTCGGCCGCGGAGCAGCTGAGCCGCGCGGTGGCCCTTCATCGCGATCTCGATCTGCCGTTCACCCGCGCCGAGATCGAGCTGCGGGCCGGAGTCGCCCTCGCGGCAGCCGGCGAACGCGAGCCCGCTCTCGACCTACTCGCGGATGCCTACCGCACCGCCCGAAAGCTCGGGGCGCGACCACTGGCCGCGGAAGCCGCCCGCGAGGTGGCGGCCCTCGGCGAACCGGTGACCGAACGACTCGGCAACAGGGCGGCGGCACACGCCGACGGGCCCGGCCTGACACGGCGAGAACTCGAGGTCGTCAGGCTCGTGGCTGTCGGGCGCACAAACCGCGAGATCGCGACGCAGCTCTTCCTAAGCCGGCGCACCGTCGACATGCACCTCCGCAACCTCCTCCGCAAGCTCGACTGCCGCTCACGAGTAGAGGCCGCACACCGCGCCGGAGAACTCGACCTGCTGGCCTGAGCGAGGCTCCGATCACTTCGGCTGATCCGCGGCGCCGCGTTCGCTGTCCCGCCGGCCGCCAAGGGACGGCCCGGCAGCGACGCCGACGAACGAGCGTGCATCCGTCGGAAACGGCACTTCGCTGCGGGTCGACGCCGGCCGTGCCGTGGGCGAACCTTGACCGATACTGCGTCCGCGCCGGCGCGATTCGAGCCGGCGCGATTACGTGGCGTCCCGCAAGCCCCGTCCGGTGGCCCATCTCGATGAGCGGGGGGCGGATTCGAGCGGTTATTGCAACAGCAGCTCGGAGAGCTGTTCGGTCGGGGTGGCGAAGGCGAAGCGCTTGCGTGGCCGTTGGTTGAGTTCGTCGGCGACGGCGTCGAGGTGGGCTTCGGTGGAGCAGGCTGGGTTTCGCGGAGACCGTGATGGTTGGCGGGTGGGACGGTAGTCGGGTGGCCGGATGGGCAGCGCGGCGGAGCTGAGCCCGTAGGGCGAAGCGCAGCTTCGCTGCCCATCCGCGCGCGTCATGCGGCGGGGGCCAGGGCGAGTCGGTGGGCGAGCTCGTACTCGACGGGCGGGATGTCGCCCAGCTCGCCATGGAGGCGCTGGTGGTTGTGAGCGCCGGGATAAACCGGCATGGAGAAGTTGTGAACACGAACGCAGGAGGTCGGACGGTTTTGTTTGATGGTGGTCCCGCTGCCTGCGGTGCTGTAGAAGAGATAGAGGTTGTTTGGCCCTCTGGAGCCGCCCTGCGGGGGGAGGCTTCAAACCGCCCACAGCTGCATTGGCTGAAGACCGTTGTGGTGAACGTCGTGGGAAAAGGGGGTCTCCCGGCATCGATGTGGTCAGGGTGAGACCGTGATTCCGGGTTTGAGCAGGGCTTTCCGCGGCTGAGGAAGTTCTCGGAAGTTGCGCGCTGGTTGGCGACGCGCCGCCGCCCGCCAATGCAGGCTGCTGGCTGTCTGAAGGTCAACGGCTTGCAAGGAGGGACAGCGTGCGCGTCACGACGGCATTTTCCAGGCTTCTGCGCGTTGAGGGCGTGTGGGTGCGGAAGGTTCGCTTCGAGCCCGACAGGGTGATCGTCGAGGTGGCGCTTTGCCGCCGCCGGCTGGTCTGCCCGGAGTGCGGCTACTCGACGGCGGCGCGCAAGGACACGCGCCCGGAGAACTCGGTCTGGCGGCACCTGGATCTCGGGATCTGGCGGCTGGAGGTCCACTGCCGCCGCCGGCGCCTGTGGTGCCCCGTGCACGGGGCGCGGACCGAGGGCGTCCCGTTCGCCCGCCCCGGCTCGGAGTTCACGCGCGACTTCGAATGCCTGGTCGCGTGGCTGGCGACGCGGACGGATAAGTCGACGATCAAGCGGATGCTGCGGGTCGACTGGGACACGGTCGGGCGGATCATCAAGCGCGTCTGCGACGACGAGCTCGACCCCGACCGACTGGACGATCTCTATGACATCGGCGTGGACAAGGTCAGCTGGAAGCGCCAGCACAACTACCTCACCCTCGTCGCCGACCATCAGCGCCGCCAGGTGGTGTGGGGATGCGAAGGCAAGGGCCAGGCCGCCGCCGACGCCTTCTTCGCCGAGCTCGACCCGCCGCCCCCGCCGCCAGAACGCGAGCGCCGCACGCCGCCCCAGGCGCCTGAGCCCGCGATCATGGTTCCGTTCGGCCCGTGCCCCATCGTCCCGGCCGGCCACGGCATCCAGGGCGCGTGGCTCCAGGACGGCAGCGAGATCGAGCCCGCGATCTTCGCGCGTGCCGCCAAGCTGCGGGCCGTCTCGATGGACATGACCGGCGGCTACGCCAAGTCCGTCCGCGAGCACGCCCCGCAGGCGACCATCTGCATCGACCCGTATCACGTCGTGCAGCTCGCCAACCAGGCGCTGGACGAGGTCCGCCGCGGCTACTGGAACGAACTGCGCTCGCTCGGCGACCAGGACGCCGCCAAGCGCTTCAAGGACGCCCGCTGGTCGCTGCTCAAGAAGCCCGAGAAGCTCACCGACACGCAAGCGACCACGCTCGCCCGACTGAAGGCCGCCGGCGGCGAGGTCTGGCGCGCCTACACGCTCAAGGAAGCCGTCCGCGGCATCTTCGAGCCCGGCCTGAACATCGACGACGTCACCGTGCTGATCGACCGGCTCCTGTCGCGCCTCGCCCGCTGCCGGCTCGCGCCGTTCGTCAAGCTCGGCAAGACGATCCGCAAGCACCGCGACGGGATCCTCGCCGCCATCCGCCTGGGCATCAACCAAGGCCGCACCGAAGCGCTCAACAACAAGGTTCGCCTCATCACCCGCCGCGCCTACGGGTTTCACTCCGCCAAGGCCGCCCTCGCCCTGATCATGCTCACCTGCGGACCTATCAGCCTTCACCTGCCACACGAACTACACGCGCTCGGGATCGGATGACACTGACCACATCCATGCCGAGAGAGCCGGAAAAGGCGTGGCTAGATCGCGTCAGGTGCGGGTCGGGAAGATGAGCGATGGACGAAAGTCCTCTGCCGTTGACGTGTCGAAAGCCGGAAAGACGACGTCGAAACCAGGGTTGCTTCTTCGTCCTGGGATGAGCCTGGGGGTTACCCGTTTACTGCCCAGGCGGCGTCCGGCATACAGGCAGCATGATCCCGGCCGAGGCTCTTCTATGGAACGTGTGAAGGCGTGCCCGGACACTGCCGTTGGGAGACCGGCGGCGAGAGGGAGAACTCCAAACGGCGGAATCCGTGAGGAGCAGAGTACCGTCGCCGGGCACGCTGGCGGACTCGCCCGTAGTAGCTGGGAAGCTTCCGCGTATCGCAGCGGGGGTGGAGCCAAGGGGCGGGGTCGTCCAGGCTGGTGGATGCGGTCAACCGCAAGGAAGGAATCGCGTGCATGAGCCGAGGCTGAAGGGCAAGTCGCATGACATCCCCAAGCGACTGGTGTGGGATGCGTGGCTGAAGGTCAAGGACAATGGCGGAGCGGCCGGGGCCGACGGCGTGACGATCGAGCAGTTCGAGGAGAACCTTTCGGGGAACCTCTACGTGCTGTGGAATCGGATGTCGTCGGGGTCGTACTTTCCCGGGCCGGTCCGGGCGGTGGAGATACCCAAGAAGGACGGGACCAGAGTGCTCGGCATACCAAATGTCGTCGACCGGGTCGCGCAAGCGGCGGCGGCGATGGCGTTGGAGTCCAGCGTGGAGCCGATCTTCCACGAGGACTCCTACGGCTACCGTCCCGGGCGTGCGCCCGCGGACGCGGTCGCCGTTTGCCGGGAGCGGTGCTTCAGGAGGGACTGGGTTGTCGATCTTGACATCCGGGCCTTCTTTGACTCCGTGCCGTGGGAGCTGATGCTGAGGGCGGTCGCGCACCACACCGACCAGAAATGGGTCGTGATGTACGTGGAGCGCTGGCTGAAGGCCCCGAGGCAAAAGCCCGATGGGGGGCTGGTCCAGAGGGTCAAGGGCACGCCGCAAGGCAGCCCGATCTCCCCTGTCCTCGCCAACCTGTTTCTGCATTATGGGCTTGATGCGTGGATGGTCAGGGAGTTCCCGACCGTCCGGTTCGAGCGCTTTGCAGACGATGCGGTGATCCATTGCGTCAGCGAACGCCAGGCCCGCCAGGTACGGGACGCGGTCGCGCGTCGGCTCGCCGAGGTCGGGCTGGAACTTCATCCCGACAAGACGAGGATCGTGTATTGCAAGGACAGCAACCGCCGCGGAACCTACGAGCAGGTCTCGTTCACGTTCTGCGGCTACACGTTCCGGCCCCGAGGGGCGTACAACAAGCGTCAGCACGTGGCCTTCACGGCCTTCTTGCCGGCGGTCTCTCCGGGCAAGCTGACGGCGATGAGCCGCCGGGTCTCTTCCTGGCGGATTCATCGGCGTGTGAACCTGACCCTCGACGACCTCGCAGCCGGGATCAATCTGGTGCTGCGGGGTTGGTTCGCGTACTTCACCGCGTTCTACCCGAGCGCGGTGATCCCGCTCTGCCAGCGCATCGATCGCCATCTGGTGCGCTGGGCGAGGTGGAAGTACAAGCGGCTAGAGCGCAGCGGCAAACGGGCACGAGCGTGGTTGAAGGGGGTCCATTGTCGGGCTCCTGAGCTGTTCGTGCACTGGCGGTTCTGCGCTCCGCCCGGATAACTGGACGGCACGAGCCGTATGAGTCGAGAGGCTCACGTGCGGATCTGTGGGGGCCGGCGGGTGAAATTCCCGCCGGCTACCCGGCGAGATGAGAGAGCTCTACATCGAAGATCTAGCGAATCACGGTGGCCCCGAGTCATGCGTTGGCGTTCGTGAGGGCGTCGGCGAAGCGTTGACAGGGGTACGCGTAGGCGGGGCTATTGAGCCGCGAAATCAGTCAGTTCGGGGTGCCGACGCCGTACAACTAGGCGGAAGGCGAGATCGTCGGTCGCGTTATGCGAGTGGCCGGCGGACCCTGCGCGGTCTGAGAACCCAGGCATGCGCGGAATCTCCATGCGCGAGAACCGGGAGGCCCGATGATCGCCCGTCAGTCGTTGATGATGCCCCGTCCGGGATGGTTCGCGGGGTGGCATATCGACGGCTGGGCGGGCCGCGACGGGAAGGCCAAGGCCGTAGCCTGAGATGAACGATCGTCGGGAATCTGACCTACATCAGTGAGTAGCGCTGCTCGTGGTGGCGGTCCGGGCGGGTCGTCGCGCTCTTGGTGAGGAAGTAGAAAGGCCCCGCAAACGCGGGGCCTTTCCGTCCGGCTGAGCCGGGATCATGGCGGTTGATGGGTCCGGCCATCGGGTGTGAATGGAGGTCACCCAGCGGGTGATGTCTGTTGACGGTGACAGGCGGCCCGGACGGATCCTGGTGCGAGCCGACGATCCGACGCTCACCCCGTACGCTGGCCTGGCCGTGTCGGGTGAGCTGTCCCGGCGCCTGCGGGTGGCCGAGCTGATCGACGCCGAGCTGGCGGTTGAGCGCCGCGCGCGGCCGGTCAAGCTCCGCCGGCGCGGCCTGTCACCGGGCGAGCTGGTGGTGTCGCTGGCCGAGTGCGAGCTGGTCGGCGGGTCGTTCTTCGATCACGTCGAGGACGTGCGCGCCGACGGCGCCGGCGCCCGGCTGCGGGCGGTCGCGGGCACGCCGTCGGCGCCCGCCGCGTTGCAGAACGCCAAGCGCTTCCGGCGCTGTCACGTGCAGCGGATCGAGCGCGCGCTGGCCAGGGCCGGGCAGCGCCTGGACAAGGCGTTGCGGCGCGATCCGGGCGAGCCGGTGACGATCGATCTGGATGCCACGCAGGTGACCGTCTACGGCGCTCGTAAGCAGGGCGCCGCGCGCAGCCGGCACGGTTGCATGAGCTACGCGCCGCACGTCGCGTTCTGGGCCCAGCGGGGCCGCGCGCTGACGAGCGAGCTGGTCGGCGGCAACCGCGAGAAGCTCTGCGGCGCCGAGTGCGCCAAGATCGCGCGGCGCGCGATCGCGCTGCTGCCGGCTGGGCACGGGCCGGTGACGATGCGCATCGACTCGGCCTACTACGCCAGCGAGCTGCTCGAGGCGCTACGCCAGCAGCGCGCGTGCTTCACCGTGTCGGTGCCGCGCAACCAGGCGATGTGGAAGGCGCTCGGCCAGATCGCCGAGGACGCCTGGGTCGACGCGCTCGAGATGCCCGGCGCGCAGGTCGCCGAGACGACCTACACGCCGACCGGCTGGCGCCACGAGCCGCTGCGGCTGATCGTCCGCCGCGTCCCGTTCAGCGCCCAGAAGATCGCCGACGGCAGCCTGACCGCCCGGCGGCGCAAGACGATCCACCCCGAGCAGCTACAGCTCGCGCTCGACGGCGAGGTCGCGTCGGTCTTCGGCTACAGCTTCATCCTGACCGACATCCCACACCAGCCGACCGGCTGGGTCGAGCACTTCCACCGCCACCGTGCCCAGATCGAAGAGCGCCTGAAGGAAGCAAAGCTCGGCCAAGCGCTGCGGCACCTGCCCTCCGGCGACCAGCACGCCAACCGCGTCTGGCTGACCTGCGCGCTGCTCGCGCTCAACCTCACCGCATTCTGCTGCGACCTGTGCCCCGCCGCCGGCGCGTCGGGCAAGGCACCCGACGACGCGCCGCTGCGCCGCGCCGCCGCCACGCTGCGCCGGATCCTCTTCTGCGTGCCCGGCCGCATCATCCGCAGCGCGCGGCGCACGATCCTGCGTCTGCCCGAAGGCTTCCGCCACGCCGACGTCTTCCAGGCCACCCTCGACGCCGTCTACGCGCTGCCGCCACCCTAACCCCCGGCCAGCCCCCGCCGACGTCGACCGCTCGCCGCACCGCCCAGCTCGGCGACCCCGCAAACCGGCCAGATCGACCACACCCCCGGCCAATCGCCGCGCCGCGCGGCCCATTCACCACCCCAAGCACGGCTGATCCTCACGACTGACGGTCAGATCAGCCCGCCGAGCACCGCGACACGCCCTTACTCACCGAAGTAGGTCTGACAGCCGCGTAGTACCTGCGAAGCTGGCGAACAAGGCCGAGGAATCGGCTGCGGAGCTGGTGGAGGGAAGGCGGCTGGACAAGGGGAACACGGGCCAGCAAAACGCGTGCCGGACGCAGAGCCGGGATGTGAGCGCGTCAAGTGCGCTGGACCGTGTGCGGCAGGTTGCCGCGAAGGACAGGGACGCGAGGTTCACCGCGCTCTGGCATCACGTCGATGTCGATCGCCTCCGTGACGCGTTCAGGGCGCTGAGCCCGAAGGCGGCCGCCGGAGTCGACGGGGAAACGTGGGAGTCCTACGGGCAGAATCTGGAGGAGAACCTCCGGGATCTGCACGGAAGGGTTCAGCGGGGCGCCTACCGGGCCAAGCCGTCGCGCCGGGTGTACATCCCCAAGACCGACGGGCGGTTGCGGCCGCTCGGGATCGCCGCGCTGGAGGACAAGATCGTCCAGCGTGCCGTGGTCGAGGTGTTGAACGCCATCTACGAGACGGACTTCCTGGGGTTCTCTTACGGGTTCCGCCCGGGTCGCGGGCCGCATGACGCGCTGGATGCGCTCACGGTCGCGATCGAGGATCGCAAGGTGAACTGGGTGCTCGACGCGGATTTCCGCGACTTCTTCACCAGCCTGGATCACTCCTGGCTTCTGAAGTTCCTCGAGCACCGAATCGCGGATGAGCGGGTCCTGCGCCTGGTCCAGAAATGGCTCAGGGCAGGCGTGATCGAGGACGGCCAGTGGACGGCCAGCGAGGAAGGCTCGCCCCAAGGGGCAACAGTCTCGCCGCTGCTGGCCAACGTCTACCTGCACTACGTCTTCGATCTGTGGGTCCAGCAATGGCGGACGCGGCACGCCCGTGGCGAGGTCATCGCCGTGAGGTACGCCGACGATGCCGTGCTGGGGTTTCAGCATCAATCCGACGCCGAGCGCTTCAGGAAAGACCTGGAGCAGCGCCTGACCACTTTTGGTCTGGCGCTCAACACCGAGAAGACACGCCTGGTCCGCCTCGGACGGTACGCCGCCCAGCAGCGGGCAGAGCGCGGTCTCGGGAAGCCCGAGACGTTCGATTTCCTCGGCTTCACGCACTATTGCGCGAAGCGGAGGGACGGACACTTCGCGGTGAGGCGCAGGACGATCAAGAAACGCCAGGCGGCGAAGCTCAAGCAGGTCAAGGCCTCGCTGATGGCTCGCCGCCACCGGCCCATCGAGGAACAGGGACGCTGGCTCGGATCGGTCGTGCGTGGGCATCTCGCGTACTACTCGGTTCCGGGCAACATCCACCAGGCCAGTGCGTTCCGCGAAGAGGTCATCCGGCTCTGGCGAGCGGCGCTTCGACGTCGCAGCCAGAAGACCAGGATGAACTGGCAGCGGATGCGTCGCCTCTCGGAGCGCTACCTCCCTCGCGCCCACTACACCCATCCCTGGCCCGATCAGCGATTCGCCGCCAGAACCCGAGTCAGGAGCCCAGTGCGTTAGACGCGCACGCTGGGATCTGTGCGGGGGGCGGCCAGCAATGGCCGTCCCTACCGCGAAACCAGCCGACCCATTCGACGATCGCGAGTTCGAGCTGGCCGCGCGTGCGCCAGACGCGGTCGGCGATCAGCTCGGTCTTGAACGTGTCGACGAAGCTCTCGGCCATCGCGTTGTCATACGCGTCGCCGACGGACCCGACTGACGCGAGCACGCCGTGATCGTCGAGCGTTTGGGTGAACGTGGCGCTGGTGTACTGCCCGGGCTCAACCGGTCGTCGCAACAGTTGTTAGTGCGGCGAACCTATCGAGTGAGGGTTGACGGATGGTCGGGCTTGCGCGGGCGGCTTGGTGATGAGGTGGCGCGGCTGTCGTCGTGGAGGCTCGCCCGTAGGGCGGGCCGGAGCGGCGACAGCCGCGCGCGCCGGCCGTGCCCTGGTGGGTCTGGTTCAGGCGGCGGCCGTGGCCAGGTGCTCGTCGAGTACTTCGGCGGGGGTCCTCCAGCCCAGCGTCTTGCGCGGCCGGGTGTTGAGGGCTGCGGCGACGGCGGCGAGGTCGTCGGCGCTGTGGCGGGCGAGGTCGGTGCCTCTCGGGAAGTACTGGCGCAGCAGCCCGTTGGTGTTCTCGTTGGTGCCGCGCTGCCATGGGCTCTGCGGGTCGCAGAAGTAGACCTCGAGGCCGGTGTTGATGCCCAGCCGGGCGTGCTGGGCCATCTCGGCGCCCTGGTCCCAGGTCAACGATCGGCGCAGCTGGTCGGGGAGCGTGACGATCGCTTCCGTGATCGCGTCGCGGACCGCTTCGGCCCCGTGACCGGTGAGCGCCGGTCCGTTCTTGATCCTGGGGGCGTCGCGCCCGCCCATCGGCGGCAGATGAAGCAGCATCGTGTACCGGCTGGTCCGCTCGACGAGGGTGCCGATCGCCGAGCTGCGCAGGCCGAGGATGAGGTCGCCTTCCCAGTGGCCGGGGACGGCCCGGTCGACGGCTTCGGCGGGCCGCTGGCTGATCATGACCTCTTCGGTGATGAACCCTTTCCCGCGCCCGCGGGCGCGGGCCCGGGGGACGCGCAGCGTCCTGCCGGTCCGCAGACACGCGGTCAGCTCGCGCTTCAGCGCTCCTCGGCCTTGGACGAACAGCGACTGGTAGATCGCCTCATGGGAGACGCGCATCGACTCATCATCGGGGAAGTCCAGGCGTAGCCGGTGAGAGATCTGCCCTGGACTCCACGAGCGGGCCCAACGGCGATCCCTGCGGCGACCGCGGCGCCGGCCGATCCACTTGACGTCCGGGCCGCCCACCGCGACACCATCGCGTCCTTGGACCACGCCAGCCAGCCGGGCTTGGACATAGCGCCCCAGCTCGTCGTTGACGGCGAGCTTGGCCGGCTTGGGCCGCCGCGCCCGCCGGTCGGCATGCCACTGCGCGGTCGTCGCGCGATACTCGAGGCGCCCGCTGCGGGTCGCGGCGTTGCGTCGCAGCTCCCGCGAGATCGTCGACGGCGACCGACCGAGCCGGCGCGCGACCTCCCGCACCCCGCAACCAGCAACACGCAGCAGGGCGATTTCCTCGCGCTCGGCGCACGACAGGTACCGTCCCGACGGCGCGGCCAGCGTGACGGTCGGCATGCCGCCACCCTCCCGAAACCACCGGACGCCGACCGGACCTGACACGCCGGCCTCCGCCGCAGCGGCCTCGCTCGAGACGCCCCGCGCGATCGCTGCCCAGAACCGCTGCCGATGCTCCAGCCGTCCCACCGGCGGACGCCCGGGCGACCGCATCACCGGCCGACCCGCACGCTCCCAAGCCTGCACCCTCCGGCCCATCGCAACTCCTCCCGATCGAGTGTTGCGAGGACCAATTGAATCCGCCCTGCGAGCCGCGATCGGAGTGGTGGATCAGCAGCTGCTCGGGGTCGGGGTGGCGGCTGCCGACCGCCATGTCGAGCGCGTCGAGGACGAGATCGGTGCGCATGTGGCCCGCGAACTGCCAGCCGCAGATCATGCGGCTGTAGACGTCCAGCACGAACGAGAAGTACACGACGCCCTCCCAGCAGCGCCCGTAGGTGAAGTCCGCGACCCACTTGTGGTCGGGGCGCTCGGCGTTGAAGTCGCGCTCCAGCAAGTCCGGTGCGCGCTGAGCGTCGCGGTCGGGGATCGTCGTTCGCCACGGCTTGCCGCGGCGCTTGGCGCCCTGGATGCCGTTGGCGCGCATCAGCCGGCGCACGTGGTCGCGCCCGACGTCCTCGCCTTCCCTGAGCAGCGCCTTCCACATCCGCCGCTGCCCGTAGGCCTCGTAGTTCTTCTCGTGAATCCGCTGGATTGCCGCGACGAGCCGCTCGTCCTCGACATCGCGGGCGCAGCACTCACCACTCTTGCGCGCGTAGTACGCCGACGGGCTCACCCCCAGCGTGCGGCAGATGAGCTCGACGGCGAAGCGCTCGCGCTCCTGATCGATGAACGCGCTCACCTCCGCGGGGTCCCATCGAGCTCCTTCGCGAAAAACACCGAGGCGGCCTTCAGGATCTCGTTCGCCTTGCGCAGCTCGCGCACCTCACGCTCGAGCTCGCGCAGCCGCTCGCGCTCGCCGCTCGTCAGGCGGTCGTTGCGCGTGCCGGCATCGGCCTCGACCTGGCGAACCCAGTGCCGCAGCGCTTCCTTATGGACGCCCAGGTCACGCGCGACCCGCGCAATCGGACGGCCGGACTCGTTATGCCGCGCCGGTTGTTATGCCGCGCCGAGCGTGGCGGGCGTGGTGTTGAGCGGTTTGGGCGGGGTTGGCGTCGGCATATTCACAGTCCGTCGAGGAACGCGATGAGGCTGTCGGGCGCGCGGTAGCGGCCGGCGCGGGTGTCTGGCGGGGTGGTCCGCGCGAGCGCTTTCTCCTTGAGGGTCAGGTCGGCGTGCAGGTAGATGTCGGTGGTGCGCGTGGACTCGTGGCCGAGCCAGAGCGCGATCACGGTGGTGTCGACGCCGGCGTGCAGCAACCGCATCGCGCTGGTGTGGCGCAGGACGTGCGGCGAGACCTTCTTCGTCGTCAGGGTCGGACAGGCGCGGGCTGCGACCGCGGTGTGCTTGCTGACCAGTCGCTCGATCGCATCGCGGCTGAGCTGGCCGCCGTGGAGGGCGCAGAGCAGCGGGTCGACGGGTTGGCCGGGGTTCTCGGTCAGCCACGCGCGCAGGACCGTGACGGTTTGGCGAGTGAGCGGCGTGATGCGCTGCTTGCGTCCCTTGCCTTCGCAGCGAACGTGCGCGCCGTGGTCGAGGATGACGTCGGCGCGGCGCAGGCCGGCGAGCTCGGACACGCGCAGTCCGGTCTGGATGGCGAGCAGCAGCAGCGCGTGATCGCGGCGGCCGAGCCAGCCGGAGCGGTCGGGCGCGGCCAGGAGCGCATCGACTTCGGTGTCGGTGAGAAAGGTGACGATGGTTTGGTCGGCGCGCTTGGGTTGGATCGCGAGCACGCGCGCGATCAGTTCGGCGTGCTCGGGGTGGGCCAGGGCGGCGAACCTGAACATCGAGTGCACCGCGGCCAGCCGCGCGTTGCGCGTTCGCGTCGTGTTGCCGCGCTGCTGTTCGAGGTCGTCGAGAAACGCCGTGATCAGCGGCGCGTCGAAGTCTTCGAGTGCCAGGCGCGAGGGCGGTCTGCCGGCGCGCTGGTGAGCGAAGGTGAGCAGCAGCCGGAACGTGTCGCGGTAGGAGGCGATCGTGTTCGGGCTGGCGCGCCGCTGGCCGATCAGCCGCTGCGTGAAGAACGCCTCAAGAGTCGGGGCGAGCGGCGTCATGACCGCTGCTCCAGGCGCTCGAGACGCTCCGCCGCGAGGATCAGCAGCTCCGGCGTGGCCTGCAGGTAGTAGTAGGTGGCCTCGGGAGCGCTGTGGCCGAGATAGCTCGACAGCCTCGGAAGGCGCGCGGCGACATCCACTTCGGCGCGATACCAGTCGGCGAGCGTCGCGACCGCAAAGCGGTGGCGCAGGTCGTGGATCCGCGGCGCCCTGCCGCCCGCTTGCGCCGTCAGGCCAGCGTGATGGCGCAGTTCTCGAAACGCCTCGCGAACGTGGCCCGACCACAGCCGTGTGCCGCGCATCGAGACGAAGAACGCCGGCGAGGTCGACGGACGGCGCGCGTGGCGCAACCGCTGGTACTCGCCGAGCGCGTAGACCGTGGTGTCGTGCAGGGGCAGCTCGCGTGCGGCGTTCCACTTGCCGGCCCGGACGGTGATGACGCCGGCGTGGAGGTCGACGTCGCGTTGGTCGAGCGCGATCGCCTCGCCGATCCGCATCCCGGTGACGGCCAGCAGCCCGATCAGCGTGCGGTGCGTCGCGGCGCGAAACGGGGAGTGGATCGTCGTGGTCGCGGCCATCAACGCGGCGATGTCGGCGTCGGAGTAGATGTGCGGGGCCAGCCGCCGCCGGCAGCTGGGCAGCAGGTCGGTCGGCGGCACCTCGCTGACGCCATCCAGAGCGCGCAGGTAACGCGCGAACCCGCGCGCGATCGTCAACCGTGCCGCGCACTCCTGCGGATGGTCGGCCGGTCGCATCGCCCACTGCAGGGCCGCGCGGGTGGTGATCCTGGTCTCTCCGGCGGCCTCCAGGTGCGCGACGAGGTCGGGCAGCATCCGTCCGGGTCGCTTGAGCTTGAATCCCGTCGCCCGGCGCAGTGCCAGGTATTCCTCGCAGGCGTTGCTGAGCGCGCTCATTGCGTCGCCTCCGGCCACGGGCGAGCCAGCTCGACGAGCGCGGCGCGGTCCACGCGCGCGTAGATCGCCGTCGTGAACGCGGTCTGCTGGCGCAGCAGCTGCCCGATCTCGGCCAGCGACCCGCCGGCACGCAGCGTCTCGGTCGCGGCGGTGTGACGCAGCGCGTGCGCACCGACGACCGGCAGCCCGCAGCGCCG
Source organism: uncultured Actinomycetes bacterium (assembly GCA_963728925.1). Lineage (GTDB taxonomy): Bacteria > Actinomycetota > Thermoleophilia > Solirubrobacterales > Solirubrobacteraceae > JBBPZA01. The sequence goes on from CAVSMB010000006.1 coordinate 182,985, forward strand.
GCAGGCGTGGCGGACGATCTCGCTGACGGCGTCGCTGGTCAACGGGGCGATCGGCGCCACGACACGCATGAACAGCCGCTCGCTCTCCACGCGCGGCCGCCCGCGCTGCAGGTAGCCGACGAGCGCCTCGCCGACGTCGACGGGCAGCGGCATCAGCGCGCGGCGGCCGGCCTTGCCGCGCACCAGCAGCTCGCCGGCCCGCCAGTCGATGTCGCCCAGCTCGATCGCCGAGACCTCCCCGGCGCGCAACCCCAGCCGCCAGAGCACCATCAGCACCGCGAAGTCACGCCGCCCCTTGGCCGTGCGCCGGTCACAGCTGGCCAGCAGCCGTGACGCCGATCGCGCAGGGATCGCCCCCGGCAGCCCCCGCGGTCGCGGCGCGACACCCGGGACAGCCGCCGCCAGCCCGCCGCGGGTGAGCCCCTCGACGTGCAAGAAGCGCAGCAACGACCGCAGCGCCACGACCGTGTTGCCCGCCGACCCCGCGCTCACGCGACCGCACTCCGCCAGCACGAACCGGCCCACATCGCCCGCCGTCAGCCCGGCCAGATCAGGCGCGCCGTCGCGCTCGGGCACCTCGGCCACGAACCGCCGTGCAACCGCCTCATAGAGACGCACCGTCGCCGCCGCCAGCGCCCGCTCGACGAGCAGATACTCGCGATAGCACGCCACCAGCTCATCGGCCACGCCGACAGACCGCGCCATCGCCGCCGGCATCACGCCGAGCGCGCGCAAGTGCTCGATCAGCGAGACCAGCGAGCGCGGCGTCAGAAAGTGCCGGTAGCCCGCCGCGCGCCGAGCCTCGACGAACCGCTCGATCTGTGCGGCCGTCAGATCATCCGGCGCGAGACCCTCGGCCGCCATCCAGCGACTCACGTGCGCCAGCAACTGCATCTGCGCGACCAACGACACGCGCGCGTAGCCGCGCTGACCGAGCTCAGCGACGAACCCCGCAGCGAACGGCGACAACGGCCCGCCCACCCGCACCCGCAACGGATCCCTCATCACAACGACCTCCTCCTCCTCCGGACATGGACAACTCCGGCAAGGAGGCTCCGTCAGACCCGCGCGGTTATGCCGACCCGACCACCCCGGACGTCAGGCCCAGTGCGAACTTCCGGCGCCCACGCGGCATAACAACCGGCGCGGCATAACGAGTCTCATGCCGCGCGCGGCATGAGACTCGAACACCAGCCGAACAGCGCGCTCACGCAGCTCGTCGGGATACTTCCTCGGGGCAGGCATCGATGGAGCCTCGACTCTCTCCAGGACAGAACCTGGTTTCGAGGTCTCCGTCAATCCCAGCCTGGCTCACGGTGACGGTGGCGAAGTCGAAGCCCTTGGGGAAGTACTGGCGCAGCAGGCCGTTGGTGTTCTCGTTGGTGCCGCGTTGCCAGGGCGCGTGCGGGTCGCAGAAGAACACGTCGATGCCAGCGTCGACGTGGATCTGTTTCCAGTCGCGCATCTCTGGGCCCTGGTCCCAGGTCAGTGAGCGCCGTAGCGCGTCGGGCAGCGTCTGGACCTTGCGCGCGAGCGCCGGCGCGACGTGCTCGGGCTTGTAGCCGGCGGGCAGCGGCAGGAGCATCGCGAAGCCGCTTGAGCGTTCGACCAGCGTGGCGATCGCCGTGGCGTTGCGCTTGCCGATCAGCAAATCGCCCTCCCAATGACCCGGGACCCTGCGCGTGTCGGCTTCCGGGGGCCGCTGGGCGATGTTGACCATGTCGGGGATCCGGTTCTTGCGCTGGCCGACTTGGCGGCCGGGCTTGCGCAGCGAGCGGCCGGTACGCAGGTAGCGCGTCAGCTCGCGCTTGAGCGCGCCGCGCGATTGGACATAGAGCGACTGGTAGATCGTCTCGGCAGACACCCACATCTCCGGGTCATCGGGGAACCGGCGGCGCAGCCGGCCGGCGATCTGCTCCGGCGACCGGCGCCGGCAGAGATCGTCCTGCACGAGCTCCCGCAAGCGCTGGTTGGTCGCGAGCTTGGCCGGCTTCGGGCGGCTCGCGCGCTCGAACGCCCGCGCGTGCGCGGTCGTCGCTCGGTAGCCCCCGGCCCGCTCGGCGTTGCGGCGCAGCTCGCGCGAGATCGTCGACGGCGACCGTCCCAGCCGCCGCGCGATCGCCCGCGTCGTCTCGCCGCGCGCCCGGCCGAGCGCGATCTCCTCACGCTCAGCGAAGGTCAAACATCGGCCCTTGAGGTGGCGGCCACGGCGTGGGCGCACGCCGCCGCACGCCGCCACCCAGCGCGTGCCCTGCTTGCGATACGTGCCCACCCCCACGGCGGCATCCGCGATGAACTCACCGCGCTGCAGCGCCGCCCAAAACGGCTGCACCACCTCCGGCACCTGCGCGTTGACGAACCGCGCCATCCAGTTCCTCCCGACCTCGACGCCGGGCAGGACACCAGCCGCGCACCACGACCCCGGCGACGCCCGCGCGCGCGTCGATCGCCGCTCCGGCTCGCCCTCCGGGCTCGCCTTCGCACCGATCGACGCGCACCCCATCAACCACTCCGGACGGTCCCCTCAGCGAGTCACTACGGCCCCGGTGTTGCGATCACCGCGAGAACCCAAGGGGGGCTATACGGACGCGCACCGCGGTCTCACATACGACCGTTATCCCGACACTCGCGGCGTTGCTCGCGGCGGGCCTAAAGAGCGTCCACAACCCGTGTCCGTAATCAGTGGCGCGTGAGGCGGTCCGCCCAAGGGTTCTGAAACGGTGCGGTTGTGGCGCTGATCGGCTACGCCCGCGCTTCCACGCTTGAGCAGGACCCCTCCCTGCAGCACGATGCCGTGGCGGCGGCCGGCTGTCAGCGATCTTCACCGACCATGCCAGCGGCGCGCTTGACGAACGCGTCGAGCTCGCGCGCGCGCTCGATCACCACCTACGGGTGGGGGACACGCTGGCTGAATGTCCATGGTGCTGGGCCTACGTCGCGGGGGGCGGATTTTCGCCCCCCATCTCGGCTTCCTTGTCGCTCGGCGTATCGCGCTCGCGGGCGAGCTTGCGCAGCCGGTCGCGTCCCTCGGTGACCCGCCGGTTGACGGCGGTGTAGCTGGCGTCGGTGGCGTGGCGATCTCTTGGTAGCTGTTGGCCGGCGGCGTGGAGGTGAGCTCGCGCCGTTCGCGTTGCTTGAGGTGCCGCAGGGCGGCGACGCGGCGGGCGTGCTCGTCGCGTTCCTGTGCGCGTTGCTCGGGGTTGCGGGCCTCGCCGGCACTCTGTCCAGAGCAACAGCGAGCAGGGTGTGCGCCGAGAGTCCCGAAAAGAACGCGAAAGCAAAAGCCTGCCACGGACGCGGCGCCGATGCTGCACAGTGGTACTGATCTCGGGGGAGTGAAACGGCCGGGGCCAAGGGCAGGCGCTTCGGTCGCCCCGGCTAGTCGGACTGGCTACTGTCGTCGTCTCCGAAGATCGACATAGTCTCGGGCGCTGCCGGGGTAATGGTTTCCGGTTTCCCCTCGTTGATCTCGGTCTTCGCCTTTACCTCCTCGACCGCTGAGGCGCCGGCGCCCTTGGCGTAGACAAGGCGGGGAGCACGGCGCTTCGACCTGTCGTTCCAGCCCTCGAAGTCGACCTGGCGCGCGCGCTTGAAGCTCAAGTACGCGACGTCGAGCAGCAAGACCCGGTGGCGACGGGATCCAGCGTTCGGCACCGTCTCGCCGTCGAACAGGAGGTGGACGAAGCGGAGATCCTGTAGCTGGTCGATTTGCTTCGTTAGCTCCGGATCGCGCTGGTCCACCATGAAGTAGGCGACTTTGTTGTGGCGACAGAATTCCCCAAGGTCCTCAAGCAGCCGCTCGAGTTCCGCCGCCGCGTCGGGTGCATCTGCGCGGAGATCCGCCACCTTCGGCTCGGCGGTCTGCCCCGCAGCTGAGTTGACGTCTTCGGCCATCACCTTGTCGCTCCCTTGCTTGTCGCTCGGGCCGCGATTTCGAGCGTGCTTGATTGCTGTTGGGCGCCGCTTTGGTTCGGCATGGAGATGCCGTTGTGAGCCGGGATCGGTGGGGTTGACGCTCGAACGTTGAAACGTTCAAAGGGGGTCGGCTGGCGGGGTAGCTTCGCTTCGCGGTTGCTGTCAAGGGGTGCCGCTTCGCGGCTCGCTGCGCTCGGCCCGGTCGGGCCGCCCGTTGACAGCCCGCTGCGCTTCGCTGATTGGCTGGGGATCGGGTCGCGCGTTCGCGCGACCGGGGCGGTCAGCGCTGGGTGGCGGTCCAGAGCTGGGCGGGACGGCCGGCGGTGAGCACGCGCTGGCTGGTGATCTTGCCGTCGTCGGCGAGCGCGGCGAGCGCGTGGTCGAGTTGGCTGGTGGTGGGGTTGCGGTGCAGCAGGTCGCGCAGCTGGGTGCGGGTCAGCCCGTCGGGCAGTGCGTGGGTGAGCGCGGCGTGGATCTGGTGGGCGAGCGGGTCGCCGGCGGTGCGCTCGAGCGCCCAGGTGGCTGAGCGCCGTGCGTACTCCCAGAGCGCGAGCGCGGCATTGAGGTGCGCTGGCTGGATCTGCCGGGTGCCGTCGAGCAGCGCGTAGAGCAGCGCGAGCCGGATCGTGTGCGCTTCGGCGCGCGCGCCGATCGCGCCGGCGATCCCGGGCTGGGGTTCGGCGAGCCGCTGGTAGGCGTCTGACCAGGCGCGGCGAGCAGCGGTGGAGAGTCGCAGCTGCCCGGTGCGGCGGGCGCTGGTGAGCGTTGTCGCGAGCCTGCGATCGAGGCCGGTGCCGTTGAGCGGGTCGGGGTCGCCGCCTTCGGGCAGCAGTCGGACGCGGCGGCAGCCGAGCAGCAGGAAGCGGTTGAGCAGCCCGTTCGCGAGCTCGACCGGGTTGACGTGGTGACGGAGCTCGGTGGCGGTGATGTGGCCGATCACGCTGATGTGCGCGTCGGTCGCGCGCGCGGGCGCGGTCCGGGTCAGGATCTGCAACGGTCGGCCGTCCCACGCCGAGCGCAGGGTCGGCGACAACGTGGAGATCTCGCGGCTGACCGCCTTGAGCACGCTGACGAACTCGGGTTCGATCACCAGCAGCCGCCGGTCGCCTGAGCCGGGGTCCTGGGCTTGCGGGTCGCGGACTGACCAGATCAGCCCCTCGCCGCTTGAGAGCCCGGTCAGAATCCGGTTGCTGATCGCCGGGTCGGCGCCGCTGATCAGCCTGTGCACGTGATCCCAGGACGATCCCTTGCGTGCGCGCGAGCTGTCGCCGACAAGGACCAGGAACTCGTTCGGGTGATGGCGGGTCGCCTCGACTTGAAACCAGGCGCCGCGGCCGATCGCGGCGCCGAACGCGACCAGCAGCTGAGAGAGGATCGCGACCGGGTCGGCCTCGGTCTGCGGCGCGATCGTGCCGACGATCTCGCCCGCGAGCCCGTGATAGGCGGCCTGCGCGGGCGGCGCCGGCCAGTCCGAGGGGACCGGCAGCGCCAGCTCGCCGGTCGCCTGGGGATCGTCGTTGGGCTCATCGAGCAGCGACAGCGCCGCTTGCTTGGTCATTCGGCGGAGATCTCGGCGACCGCGGCCCTTGTGGCTGACTCGTCGACGATCGCCTTGTTCTGCGCGAACGCGGCGATCAGTGATCCGACGGCGAGATTGTTGACCTGTCTGGGGAGGCCGCGCGAGATCTCGTGGATCAGCGCGACGGCGTCGTCGGAGAACAAGGTGTCCGAGCGACCGGCGAGCGCGAGGTGGTGCTGCACGTAGCTGTGGGTCTCCTTCGCGTCGAGGCCGGTGATCGGGTAGCGCACCGCGATCCGCTGATCCAATGCGGCGGACGTGCCGTGGCGCAGCCGGCGGCGCAGGGTCGGCTGGCCGAGCAGCAGCAGGCAGAACGGCGCGGTCTGGTCCATCCCGAGGTTCGACAGGCAGCGCACGCCCTCGAGGCTCTCGCCGTCCAAGAGGTGCGCCTCGTCGATGATCAACACGACCTGCTTGCCGCGCTCCGAGCTCTCCGCCGCGAGCAGCTCTTGGGCTTGCGGGATCAGCGCGGCGTGATGAAACCGCGGCGTGCCGCCCAGCGCGCTGACGATCAGGCCGTAGATCCCGCGCAGCCCGACGCCCGGGGTGCCGAGGTAGAGGATCGTGTGCCGCGAGGCGTCCAGGCCGGCGATCGCGGCGCGCGCGGCGACCGTCTTGCCGGCGCCGCACTCGCCGCTGATCACGCCGATCGCCTGCTCGCTGATGCACCACTGGATGCGGGCGACCGCCTCGGCGTGCGCGCCATGCGCATGCAGCATCCCTGGTGCCAGGTCCTTCCCGAACGGCATCCGCGAGAACCCGTAGTGCGCGCGCAACCGATCGATACTCATCGCCTGTCTCCCTCCTGGTTGTTGTCACGATCGTCGCCGTCGCCGTCGCCGTCGCCGTCGCCGTCGCCGTCGCCCGGTTCGGGTGCGGCAAGGCTGGCGTAGTCGATCCGGGGCCCGGCGAGTTCGGCGTCGCGCTGCGCGGCGATCAGCCGCAGGTAGTCGATCCCGGTGCCAGCGGGCGGCGGCGGCAGCTCGCGCTCGGCCTGCGGATGGGTGCGGCGGCCGACCACCAGCGGCACCGCGAGCCCGAACGGCCGATGCTGGTAGCGGACCTCGATCCTCGTCAGGTCGAACGGGTCGAACACCAGCTCGACCTTGCGGCCGACCAGCGCGGCATCGACCTCGTATTGGTTGGCGTGCAGCGACACCGTCGCCGTCTTGGTGACCGTCCGCTCCTGCGACCACAGAAACGCCTCTCTGAGCAGCGCCGGGGTCGGCAACACGGGCGCGCCCGCCTGCTCGAACCGCTCAAGCGGGGTCTGCTTGGTCTCGGAGTGCACGCGGCGGTGATAGACGACCTCAAGCCACGCCGAGAAGAGCCGGTTGAGCTCTGGGAGATCGAGCTGGTCGCGGCCTTCGACCTCGACCAGGAACTGATCGCGAACCGTTCTGAAGAATCGTTCGATCTTGCCCTTCGTCGTCGCCGCTCTGGGGCTCGCGTGCACCAGCTTCACGCCCAAGACCGCGCACGCCCGCAGCAGCTGCGAGGACACGAACGCCGACCCGCGGTCGACCAGCACCGCGTCCGGGACCCCGCGCGCCGTCAGGCCGCGGCGCAGCGCCGCTTCGAGCCGGAACACGTCCTCACCGACTCCCCAGCGCCAGCCGACCAGCAGCCGCGAGTGGTCGTCGATGAACGCCAGCAGCACCGCCCGACGAGCCGCGGCGCCGTCGAGCTTGGGGCCGTGCAGCCCGTCGCCGGTCCACAGCTGGTTGCGCGCCGACGCCTCGAATCGGCCATAGACCTTGCCCGGCGTGCGACCGTCGCCACGCACGTAGAGCCCCGCGCGGGCGAGGTGCGTCTGCAACGTCCGCAACCCCGGCACCGGCCGGTCACCGGCGGCGGCGAGCATGATCTCCCTGACCTGCGCCGCCGTCCGATCCGGCCGCTCACGCTTGAGCTCGAACGCCAGCTCCAACACGCTCGCCGGCGTCCGCGGCGCCACCCGCGGCGGCCGGGGCACGAGCGCTTCGAACCCGCCGCGACGATACGCCCGGATCCAGTCATCGAGCGTCGTGCGGCTGACCCAGACCAGCCGACCGTCGGGCCCGACATGCTCCTGGGCGGCGAGCGCGCGGACCAGCCGGCCGCGCTCGGCCTTCGACAACCCGGGGTCAGCCGCCTCGCGCGTCAACGCGTACCGGAACAGCCCGACCTCCCTGCGACGGTCCTCATCCACACGGCCTCCAAACGCTCAAGGTCACGAGCGCGGCACGGTCTCAGCTCACGGCGCCGACGGGGAGAGGGAGCTCGTGTTGGCGAGCAGCAGCCCGCCCGACAGCACGCTGGCGATTCGCCACGCCTCGCCCGGCCCGAACCGCAAAACCCACGCCCGGACCGCAACCGCGACCGCCTCAAGCGCGTCCGCCAGCACGCTCCCCGCCGGCTCGATCGCCCCCAACTCCGCATCCAGCGCGACCGCCCAGCGCACGAAATGCGCGCGCACCTGCTCCGCCCGCGCGGCGAACCGCCGCAGCCACCCGCGCACCGCGTCCTTGTGCACCCCGAGCCGCCCGGCGATCGTCCGATGCCCCGCACCCGACGTCACCTTCGCCTCGATCGCGGCGCCGATCACCGACACCTCATCCCGACGGCGCAGCAAGCACAGATCCGCCAGCAGCACGTGCGTCACCGCGCACGCCCGACAGCGCGCCCGCCGCGGCCGCAACCCCAGCTCCCGGCTCCCAGAACACCGGACCACGCGCTCGCGCGCGTGCCCCCACGGACCCAACACCCCGTGACACGACGGACACGACAACTCCCCGCCCAGCAACTCAGACTCGACCCGCGCCAACTCGACGCATACGATCAACACGGGGTGCCACCTCCGGCATCCGGAGGGCCCTCCCGACGCAACGACCAAGCTGGCGGGAGGGCCCTCGCGCGTTCACGAACGTGCGAACCCTGCCATCAGCACGACGCCGCCCCAGCCTTCAACGGCGCGACCACCCCCGCGCGTCCCGAAATCAAGCGGCGTTCAACAGCGGATCTCGCTGGTCAGCTGCGCGATCTGGGCGACGAGCGGTTCGAGGGCGGCGACGAGGCCGAGCACGATCTGGCGGCGTGCTTCGGTCTCGAGGGTGCCGGCGCGGCCGTCGGCGGCGCCTCTGACCTAGATCAGTGGGTAGTGGTGGCTGACTCTTGCTGAGGGTCTGGTGAGGGCTTGTGCGAAGGCCCTCTTGAGTTGGAAAAACCCCGCAAACACGGGGCTTTTCCGTCCGCCTTGACTGTCAGGGTGCGGGTTGTGAGACCTGGTTGTGACGGTGAGGCGGGGTCACCCGGGGGGTGATTGGCGTTAACGGTGCCAGACGCCCCGGACGGCTGATCATCCGCGCGGATGATCCGACGCTCACCCCCTACGCCGGGCTGGCGATCTCGGGCGAGCTGGCGCACCGGCTCGGGCTGGCGGGGCTGATCGACGCCGAGCTGGCCGTGGAGCGGCGCGCCCGGCCGGTGAAGGTCCGCCGCCGCGGCCTCTCGCCCGGCGAGCTGGTGGTCGCGGTGGCTGAGTGCCAGCTGGTCGGCGGCGCGTTCTTTGACCACATCGAGGACGTGCGCGCTGACCGCGCCGGCGCCGCGCTGCGCGCGGTCGGCGCCACGCCGTCGGCGCCGACGGCCCTTGCAGAACGCCAAGCGCTTCCGGCGCGTGCACTGCCAGCGGATCGAGCGCGCGGCTGCGCGCGCGGGTGAGCGTCTGGACCGGGCGCTGGGACGCGACGGCGGCGAGCCGCCGACCGTCGATCTGGACGCAACCCAGGTGACCGTCTACGGCGCTTGCAAGCAGGGCGCCGCACGCAGCCGTCACGGCCACATGAGCTACGCGCCGCATGTGGCGTTCTGGGCCGAGCGCGGCCGCGCGCTGAGCAGCGAGCTGGTCGGCGGCAATCGCGAGAAGCTCACCGGCGCCGAGTGCGCGCGGATCGCCAGCCGGGCGCTTTCGCTGCTGCCGGCAGGGCACGCGCCGGCGACGTTCCGGATCGACTCGGCCTACTACCAGGTCGAGCTGCTGCAGCGGCTGCGCGCCGAGTGCTCGCGCTTCACCGTCTCGGTGCCGCGCAACCAGGCGATGTGGAAGAAGCTGGCCGAGATCCCCGAGAGCGCCTGGACCGACGCGCTCGATATGCCCGGCGCGCAGGTCGCCGAGACCGCCTACCGTCCCGAGGGCTGGAAGCACGAACCGCTGCGGCTGATCGTCAGGCGCGTCCCGTTCACCGCATCGGAGATCGCCAAGCGCAAGGGTTCGCGGCGGCTGAAGACGATCCACCCCGCCCAGCTTCAGCTCGCGCTCGAGGGCAAGGCCGCGTCGGTCTACGGCTACTCGTTCATCCTCAGCGACCTCCACTGGCAGCCCGCCGTCTGGATCGAGCACTTCCACCGCCACCGCGCGCAGATCGAGGAGCGCCTGAAGGAGGCCAAGCTCGGCCAGGCGCTGCGGCACCTGCCCTCCGGCAACGAACACGCCAACCGTGTCTGGCTCGCCGCCGCGCTGCTGGCGCTCAACCTGACCGCCTTCTGCTGCGACCTCTGTCCCGCCGCGGGCGCGTCGGGCAAGGCGCCCGAGGACGCGCCGCTACGCCGGGCCGCCAAGACGCTACGACGGTTGCTGTTCAACGTGCCCGCCCGCATCGCGCGCAGTGGCCGGCGCACGATCCTGCACCTGCCACAGGGCTTCCGTCACACCCGCGTCTTCCAGGCCACGATCGACGCGGTCTACGCGCTGCCGCCCTGATCCAACAAAGCTCCCCGCCGCCGACATCGACCGTCCGCAGCACCGCCCAGCTCGGCGACCTCGAGAACGAGCGCGATCGGCGCCCCCGCCCCGGCTCACACCACCCCGAGCAAACCAACACCTCCTCGACCACGCGCCCGCCATCATCCGACAATCAAACCAGCCGCCAACACGACCCCCGCAGCGTTACTCACTGATCTAAGTCAGACTCCGGATGTCCACGCCCTCGCGATTCGCGATGCTGCCGAAGATCTGCTGTAGGAACTGCTGGGTGGAGTCGAAGAGCTGCAGTCCGCGGTCGAGGGACACCTCGTTCGCGTCCTGAGTGAGTGGGCTGCATCCCCTGCGGGGGCGTTCCGCCCTTGTACGGCGTTGTCCAGTACCGGACGCTTGCGATCTTGAGCCAAAGGCCCGTGTCCTTCACGAGCCGATGCATGTACCCGAGGACCCGAGGTTGGTCGGGCCGTTCGACGCGGTAGAACTCGTCCAGAAACACGAAGCCGCCCTCGACGTGCTGGAGACCCTCGGTGACGAGACGCCGCGTTTCGCCAAGACTGCGCTCCAGGTACTCCTCCTTGCTGCTGACGATCGTCTCGGTCGAGCTGACGCTCTGCTCCTCGGTCAACTTCGCTCCGACCTCACCTTTCATCGGGCCCGCCTTCACCGACCCGATCGCGTCCAGCGCGCTTCCCGTCCCGGCGCTTCTCGTCCACTGAATCTCCCGGTCATTGGGAAGCTGGCGCAGGATCTCCAAGTTCGTCGCTGCGCGATCGAGGGCTGCAAGCGTGTCGCCAAGGTTGGATTTCCGGCTGACCCTGTCCCGGAGCCGCCGCCAGAAAGTGCGCCCAGCCGCGCGTCTTTGAGCCGCAGCTCGCACCCCCCGCACGACCTCGAGGACCGAGCTCACGAGGACGTCGGGATAGGACAGCGCCATGAAGAGCTCCTGGTCGATCCAGACCGCGACCTTTCCCTCGTTTCGGCGCTTCGCCTCCAGATGCCGAAGCAGGCTGGTCTTCCCAGAACCCCGGCGCCCCCAGATCAAGTGATGGAAGCGCGCCTCAACCTGTTCGAGTTCGCCTCCCGCCGGAGGAACGAATTCCGCCGGACCGCCCTCGGGCGCCGCGCGCGTGGCCTCCTCCAGCGCGGTGAGGAGGGCGTCCACATTCTCGCCGTAGTAGGCCGCATTCTCAGGGCTGCGTTGCATGCATTCAGGCTATAGCGGTTCGATGTCGCTCACCGTCCACCTGCGCATCGCATCAGCTCGCTGGTTGCCGCCAGGGCAGATGCGGTTCCGCTGCGCGCGAGGGGAGCATCTTCGGGGAGTGATCTCGATCGCATGAGCCTGTCCTTGGCCGCCGAGACTCCTTGAGACTTGCTTTCTGATCGTTGACATGTAGTGGGGTCCTCGCGGCCCGGGTCTATTGTGCGGCGGCCTCGCACGTCCTGGCCACATCAGGGAGCGCCTCGGGCAAGCCACCGTGCTGAACAATCTCGCGGTGGAGCTGGTGTCGATAGCGCTCTCCGGCACGGGGGTCTGGATCAAAGACGTGGATACTCGCATTGGTAGCCGTAGCCGCTAGAAGGTCACGCACGAGATCGTCATAAGGGGGGAGGCTGTACCCCACGATCAATACGAGACGCGCGGTGGTAACCGCCGCCCGCGCGACTCTCCAGGTTGGCACGAGGGCATCGGGCGGTCGTTTACCGCGGACCGGGGCAACGAGCAACGCATCACCGCGAACCGCGGGCCGGCAGTCGTGATACCGAACCAGTTTCCCGTTGCGGAGGGACCACGAAACTGACCCGTGCAGCTTCAGCAGCGGCACCGTTCCTTCGGTGACGATGCGCTGGATGTGGCTGTAAGACGGGTAGCCGCCGCCAGCCAGTGCCTCGTGTCCGAATCCGTAATTGAACCCCGGTCGCGGGACCGTGGTCGGGGTCCAATCCGAAGGCCACGCTCGGCGAGTACATCGTAGTTCGTAGTGATGACCGTTACCCCGGTCGTTCTCCTGAAGATCGCCGTCCAAAAGTCCTCGTGGATGCGGTTTTGAGTCGTGCGATTGATGTTGTGGCGCGTGATCGTTAGGTGGGTCTGGATGCCCACTCGCTCGAGTCGACCCCTTCGCAAGGCCACAATGAGACCGACGTACCAGACGGCGTCCTTCCATTCCGTGCCGCCGGTGGCCTCCAACTGGGCGAGGTACTCCTCTGGACTTCCCCCGCACGCGTCGTGCCACAGACGCCACCCGCGCTGCACACGCTCAACGAGGCGCTGGCGGCTGACCCGATCCACTACCGGCTCCTCGTCAAAGAGGTGCGCGGCCAATGGTACATCGGCGACGTACGAAAACCCTGCCCCAAGGAAGACAACCACGCCCGGTGGATCTGGGCGGACAGTTTGAGGAGCGGCGCTCATACGCGCCGTGCTTCCACGGACTTTGGGCAGTTCGCGGAGCTACGAGGATTCGGAAGTCTGGCGGGCACGACGTCGCGGCGCGAGGACGCTATCGCTTGGGACGCGCCCGGCAGTCGATGCGCGACCACGTCGCGCTGCTCCTTCGCCCGAAATGGGCAGCGTCCGTTCGAGCGTTTCCGCGCTGGCGCTTCTCGACGGCGGTCGCCAGCAGCGACCCGGGGCCGGCCAGCAGCTCCTGCTCGTTCGCCGGGCGGGCGGGGAGGAGGTCGACGGCGATCGCCATACGCGCGCGTGCGCGTGAACCTAGACGTGGGGGAGGAGCTCGGCCTGCCGGGCGCGCAGCTCAAGTACGCGCTCGACGAGCTCGGCCGCCAAGTGGTCCCCGATCGCGTGGGCGAGCAGCCGCAGCTCGGCGTCCTGCAACGCAACCAACTGCTCAAGCGACGTCACCGGCGAGGGGACGGTGGTGGGGGAGGGGACGAGCTGCAGCACGACCGCAGTGTCGCTCGCGACCCTGACGGAATGGGTCGCAGAATCGCCTTATCCGTGACCCCAGGTCCTGTCGCCTCCGTCGAGCGCGAGTTCGGTCGCCTGAAGAACGATTGGGCGCCAACCGCCGCTCCGCGTCGGCGGGCTGGATCGGGGCCGGCTTCCTCCGACCTGACCATCCTCGCCAGGCTGTCCTGCGCCAACGCCAGGGCGCGAGCCATTTCGCTTGCGGCGGAGCACTAAGGTCAAGGACCCATGCGTGGTCCGCTGTTCTACATCCCGCGCTTCATCCGCCACTACAAGGAGCGGCGTCAGCTCGGCCAGTCGGTCGGCCAGTCTGTAAAGAGTGCCCGGGTACGAATGCGCAGCTACCGATGAGCCCCCCGCCGAAGGCCGGCGCCGGCTCGTCGATCTCGGCAAGGCGCCGCTCGGTATCTCGGCGCTGTGGAGCGGCGGCGAGGACGGGGCCAGTCGCGTCGAGCTTCTACCACGACGGCAGCGCGTGGGCGGCCAAGCGGCTCGCCGCCGAACGGTGGCTTGTTGACGGCGGCCGACGTCGCCGACCTGTGATCAAGACAGCGCAAGCAGCAGCGGCTGCGGAGCCGCGCGCGTAGGGGCGTGCACCCGACAACCCGGTCGTCGACCTGCACGCCAAGCGTCCGACAGCGCAGACGCTCCGGCTCGCCGTTCCAGGGGGCCTATTTCACTGGGTCACGCAGACCGACGACGGGATCCAGGTCACCGACGTGTGGCAGAACCGCGAGCAGTTCGAGCGGTTCGCTCAGGAGCAGATCGGCCCCCACACGGCCGAGGTCGGGATCCCGAGCCCGCCCGAGATCTCATTCCACGAGGTTCACAACTACTTGACCGCCGGGTAGCTTGGATCCTGGGCGCGTCTGGTTGGCATCCGGGAAGAAAGGAACGAGCCATGGCAGAGACCCAGGGCAAGAGCGAGGGCAACCTCGAGCAGCTGGTCGACCACGTCCGCGAGCTTAACGAGCGGATCATCGATTCCTCGAAACAGGCGGGTGAGGTGACGCTCAGCGCCTACGCGAAGCTGCTCGAGAACATCGCCGAGCTCCAGGGGAACCTCGACAAGGCCAGCCCGGTCGACTGGCTCACGACGTTCGCCGCCGCCCAGGTGAACTTCACGCGGGACCTGGCCGAGGCGTACACCGCCGCGGCTCGCAAGCTGGTCAAGTAGGCCGAGCGGACGGCGCGGCGCGCGAGCGCCGCGCCGTCCACCCAAGCGGCACAACGCTCCACAGACGGCCACCGTCGACCGCGCGCACGAGAGCCACAAGCGCGAGCGCGTCCACTCGTTGAGCGAGCCGACGCACCCGAACAGCTCGCTCCCGCGCTCCATAAGCACCACGCGTGGTTGTGCCGCGAAGCCGCTCCCAGCGCAGGATCGCGCGTCCTGGTTGACCTAACATCCGTTATCGAGCGCGGTGGCGCAGCGGCTTCGCGTCCGTCCTCGCGCCGGGCAGGACGGTTAGTCGGTGCGCGCGATGAAGAGGCTGCAGGGTGCGTGGTCGGGATGACGAGTTCGACCACGCCGCCGGTGTCCTGCTGGTGTTGGGTGTCGCCGACGCCCTCGCGCCGCGCGCGATACGGCAAGCGGTGCAGCAGCGCGCGGCCCAGGCCGCGCCGCTGCCAGTCGTCGGCGACGGTGACCGCAACCTCGGCGAGCAGCGGACTATCTCATCGCTCAGGTCGCCCCGTATCCCGGAAGACCGGTCCTGCGGCTCTTCGTCTTCCTGCCGGAGAACCGGGCGTCGACCGCTGCCGCCTTCCATGCAACGGGGAAGCCGACGCTCGCCCTCGTCGTGCGAAACCCGGGGTAAGGACGCACGACGAGGAGCGGTAGCCGGGCCGTACCTAGAGGAAGAGGCGTTCCGCGTTGGAGTGGACGTCGGGGTCCTTCGCGCGCGCGTGCGCGTGCGGAAGCTTCCTGCCCGCGGGGATGCCACGATGCCTGGCGTGGGCTCGAAGCGTGAGCGCCAGGCCGATCGAGCGCTGGTGGCCGCCTACCACGAGGCGCGCCTCGGCGAGCTCGTCGAGCGCGTCGCCGCGGCCGTCGATCGCTTCCGCGCCGGTGAGCTCGACGCCTTCGCCGTCGACGACGTCATCCATCAGTCCCACGGCACCAAGCCGAATGAAGCCGGACCGCTCCACATAAAGGGCGTAGTGGGGTATCCATCTAACCGGAGTAGGATGGGGTGGTGCCCCCGGGTCCTCGCGCTGGCGCCCAGTATCCGCGGTCGATCGGCGAGTTCCAGGCGTGGTTCTCGACGGATGCGGATTGTCTGGACTACCTGGAGTGGCTGCGATGGCCGGGAGGGTTCGGGTGCCCGGGCTGTGGTCATGCCGGCGGCTGGCAGTTGGGCGACGGCCGGTTTGAGTGCGCGGCCTGTGCGAGGCGTACGTCGCCCACGGCGGGCACGATCTTCGACCGCACGCGCACGCCGCTGACGGTGTGGTTCACCGCCTGCTGGCTGTTCGCGACGCAGAAGGACGGGATCTCGGCGCTGAGCCTCCAGCGGTCGCTGGAGATCGGCTCGTACCAGACCGCGTGGGCGATGCTGCACCGGCTGCGCTCGGTGCTCGTGCGCCCGGGCCGCGAGCGGCTTGGGGGCAAGGTCGAGATGGACGAGACCTATATCGGAGGTGATGAGCTGGGCCGGCGCGGCCGCCCGGGGGCGCAGAGCAAGAAAGCGCTCGTAGGCGTCGCCGTGGAGCGGATCGAGCCACAGGGCTTTGGCCGCTGTCGGATGGCCCCGCTCGCCGACGCGTCGGCCGACTCGCTGCGTGCGTTCCTCGCAGACAACGTGCAGGAGGGCGCGACCGTGATCACCGACGGTTGGGGGCCCTATGTGCCGGCGACCAAGGACCTCTACATCCACGACCGGATTCCCGGCGCTGCGGGGCCGCAGGCGCCCAAGCTGCTCCCCGGCGTGCACAAGGTCTCCTCACTGGCCAAACGATGGTTGCTAGGCACCCACCAGGGGTCAGTCGACCACGCCCACCTGCCCAACTACCTCAACGAGTTCGTGTTCCGCTTCAACCGCCGCCGATCGCGGAGCCGCGGGCTCGTCTTCTACCGCGTGCTCGAGCTCGCTGCCGCCCACGACCCGCTGCGCTACCGAGACCTGATCGTCAACCCTCGGCCCAGCGCCACAGCGCGCCCGCCGCCGAGAACCCGCGGGCACCCAGCCAGCCTGGAGCGCTCCCCCGCGGGCCGGCCCTGGAGAGCCTCCGACCCGCACTCCGGTTAGATGGATACCCCGCTAAGGGCGTTTCCCCCGGTACCCCGACTCCGGGGCCGCATGGCGCCGCGGCGCCCGGCGCGGGAAACGGCGCGCAAACCAGGGCGCCAAGCGCTCGAACGTCCCGATCAGTGTCCCACGACGCCGACTCGGCGGGGACGCGACGATCGATCGAGCCCCTCAGCAGCAATGGCGCACACGCACGCCTGGCTGGCCCTGTTGTACCCCGATCTCGCCTCGTGAGGCGGGACCCCCGCGTCGCGGGCCTCGTGGCTTCTCAGAGGCGTGGGTCGTCCTCGTCGCTCACGACGACGTCCCGTGCGCGCCAGCCAGCGGCTGTGAGTTGTCGGGCCAGGGCAGCATCACGACGCTCCTCTGCCTCGCGGGGAGGAGCATCACGACGCTCCTCTGCCTCGCGGGGAGGAGCATCACGACGCTCCTCTGCCTTGCGGAGAGCGGTTTCGGCGTTGACGCGCTCAGTCGCCGCCTCGAGTCTGTCGGCCTCCAGGTGGTCGGGCAGCTGGACCGCAAAGCCAAGCACCCGCCTGATGGCGTCCAGGATCCTGTCGAGCTTCCAAACGGCGGCCCCGACGCTCCCGATCACGCCGGGCGGCAGCAGCAGCACCATGTCCAGGCTGCCCAGAGTCAGCGCACGGACGTGCACCTCGTGTGCGCCCGGTGTGCTCAGCGCGCTCAACGTGCCGTCCACCCGCCAGCTGCGCAAACTCCCGCGGTAGCCGCCGCCGCCGACGACGATCAGCGGCGCGCAGTCATACTCGAACACCACCAGCGCCGTGATCTCGCCGACGTTGGTGTCGTCGACGCGCAGCGGCCCCGGGGTGCCGTCTACCCGCCAGCTGCGCAACCTCCCGCGGTAGCCGCCGCCGCCGACGACGATCAGCGGCGCGCCGTCGTACTCGAACACCACCAGCGCCCTGATCGTGCCGACTTCGGTGTCGTCGACGCTCAGCGGCCCCGGGGTGCGGTCCATCCGCCAGCTGCGCAACCTCCCGCCGTGGCCGCCGCCGACGGTCAGCGGCGCGCCGTCGTACTCGAACACCGCCAGCGCCCTGAACTCGCCGACGTCGGTGTTGCCGACGCTCAGCGGCCCCGGGGTGCCGTCCATCCGCCAGCTGCGCAACCTCCCGCCGTGGCCGCCGCCGACGATCAGCGGCGCGCCGTCGTACTCGAACACCACCAGCGCGCTGATCCCGCCGACGTTGGTGTCGTCGACGCGCAGCGGCCCCGGGGTGCCGTCCATCCGCCAGCTGCGCAATCTCCCGCCGTAGCGGTAGCTGCAGCCGACGATCAGCGGCGCGCCGTCGTACTCGAACACCGCCACCATGCTGATCCCGCCGACGTTGGTGTCGTCGATGTCCAGCGGCCCGGTCTCGCCCGGGTGGTCGGTGACGATCGCTGTGAGAACGTCGAGCGCGATCGCGATGTCAGCGACCGACGCAGGGCCTGGGCGTGTGCGCTCCAGCTCCACGCCGAGCGCAAGGCGCGGCTCACGATAGGTGCCTACGCCCGTGGCCGTCGCCATCCATGTGAACACTAAGCGCGCGACCTAGCGCGCGACCGCGTGCGTCGCGCCCGGCCCTGTTTTGTGTCGCGCTGGCGACTTCGCCCGCCCTGAAGGCGTGAACCTCCGCTCTATCTCAAAATCTGCCAATTTGCAGGTAGTGTCCTGAGTCTTTAGTTTGTTGGTGGTTTGTGGTAGTTTTCGTGGATGAGTTCACGGGGACCGAAGGCGGTTGTAGTCGAACTGTCGGAGTCTGAGCGCGAGCAGCTCGAGCGGTGGTCGCGGCGGCGCAGGACCGCGAGTGGGTTGGCGACGCGCAGCCGGATCGTGTTGGCGGCGGGCGCGGGTGAGAGCAACGCGCGGATCGCGCAGCGCCTGGGGGTGAGCCGGCCGACGGTGACCAAGTGGCGGGCGCGGTTTGCCGAGCATCGGCTGGACGGGCTGGTCGACGAGCCGCGGCCGGGGCGACCGCGGACGGTCGACGACGCCAAGGTCGAGGAGGTCATCGTGCGGGCGCTTGAGTCGCCGCCGCCGGATGGCGGCACGCACTGGTCGACGCGTCAGATGGCGGGCGTGGCCGGCGTGTCGCAGGCGACGGTCTCGCGGGTATGGCGGGCGTTCGGGCTGCAGCCGCACCGCGTCGAGCACTGGAAGCTGTCCAAGGACCCGCTGTTCGTCGAGAAGGTCAGAGACATCGTCGGCCTGTACCTGGACCCGCCGGAGCGCGCGCTGGTGCTGTGCGTGGACGAGAAGACACCAACGCAGTAGGTAACTTCGAGTTCGAGGCGCTGGTTGGGCGTCCGGTGGGGAGGAGTCTGCCGTGACGCGTTGTATCTGTGGGGCTGATGGCGTTGCGTCGTGCTCATGCCGACGAGTACGCGGTTCGGGTGAACCGCGCGGTCGTGTTGTTGGTCGAGCTCTCGCCGGCGGACGCGGTTCGTGTGTTGCGGTCGGAGTACGGTCTGTCCGAGCGCCAGGGCCGTCGGTACGTGAACGAGGCGTTGGCGCGGCCGGATGGTGTGGTGGTGCCGGAGCGCTCGGTGGTGTTCACGGTGAGGTTGGCGCCGTCATTGATCGCTGGTCTGCGCGAGCGCGCGCTGGCGAGTGGTGTGTCGTTGAGCGCGGCGACGGCTGCGGCGGTGGCCGGGTACCTCGAGCAGGCCGGCGAGCGGCCCGGTGGCCAGGCGCGTTGAGATCGAGTTCGTCGGTGACCGGCTCGCCGACGCGCGGCTGGCGCAGGCGTATGTGATCTTGGCGCCCGAGCGGCGCCGTGTGACGGGCAACGAGCGGAGGGATGATGAGCGAGAGCAGCAGCGGCGGCATGGTCGGGCGGTCGACGGGGCGGTCGCGCCGGGTGGCTGCGATCTACGCGCGGGTGTCCTCGGATCGTCAGCGTCGCGAGCAGACGATTCAGAGCCAGACCGTCGCGCTGCGTGAGCTTGCTGCCGCGCGCGGGCTGCTGGTCACCGACGATCTGGTGTTCGAGGACGAGGGCGTCTCGGGCGCGGTGTTGCGCCGCCCGGAGCTTGAGCGATTGCGCGATCTGGCCGTCGAGGGCCGCTTCGAGGTGCTCCTGTGTCATGCGCCGGACCGGCTCGCGCGCCGGTACGCCTACCAGGTGCTGCTGCTCGAAGAGTTCCAGCGCGCCGGCGTCGAGGTGATCTTCGCGAAGGAGCCCGAGCGCTCCGGCACCCCTGAGGATGAGCTGCTGCGCCAGTTCCAGGGAATGATCGCCGAGTACGAGCGGGCGCAGATCGCGGAGCGCTGTCGTCGCGGGAAGCTGCATCGCGCTCGGGCCGGCGCGGTGTCGGTCATGGCTCGCGCGCCGTATGGCTACCGCTATGTGAAGCGCTCCGAGCACGCGGACGCGTTCTTCGAGATCGACGAGACCGAGGCGCCGGTCGTACGCGAGATCTTCCGTCGCTACCTCGAGGACGGCGAGTCGATCGCGAAGATCGCGCGCTGGCTCTCGCAGCAGGGCGTGTCGACCAGAACCGGCGGGACGGGCTGGAACAACGCCACCATCTGGGGGATGCTCCGCAATCCCGCGTATGCCGGGCAGGCTGCCTACGGCAAGACGCACGCGACCGGCGCGCCCGTCCGCGCCACGCGTCAATCGCGCCTGCGGCGACAGCGCTCCGCCCGGACCTCGCGCGAGCATGCGGCGCCCGAGCAGTGGAAGCCGATCGCGGTACCGGCGCTCGTGACCGCCGAGCAGTTCGAACTGGTTCAACAGCGACTGGAGCGCAACCGGATCATCTCGCCGCGCAACACCAAGCGCCCGTCGCTGCTGCAGGGGATCCTCGTCTGTCGCCACTGCGGCTACGCGTACTACCGCTGCTCGACGCGCAGCAAGAACGGGAAGCTGCGCGAGTACTACCGCTGCTCGGGCACCGACGGCCACCGCCGCCCCGAAGGGCGCGTCTGCGAGAACCGACCGGTCCGCCTCGCAGAGGTCGACGAGCTCGTCTGGAGCCGAGTGCTCGGGCTGCTCGAGGACCCGACACTGATCCAGACCGAGATCGATCGCCGGCTTCAAACGATGCGTGCGACGCACCCTGCTACCGGGCGTCGGGACGCGCTCGAGCGCGACCTCGCCCGCGCTCAGACCGCGCTGCGCCGGCTGCTGGACGGCTACCAGGAGCAGCTGATCACGCTCGAGGAACTCCGCGCTCGCACGTCCGAGCTGCGCAAACGCGAGGCCACCGTGCAGGCCCAACTGGACGCGCTCGACGCCGACCTGCACGACGCCGAGACCTACCTCAAGCTCACCGAAACGCTCGAAGGCTTCCGCGCGCGGCTCGCCGCCAACGCCGAGAGCCTGACCGTCGACCAACGCCAACAGATCATCCGGCTCGTCGTCCGCGAGGTGCTGATCGGCGAAGACGACGTCACGATCCGCCACTCCATCCCGATCCCCACCGGCGACCAACCCCCCGGTTATCTACTGCGTTCAGGTAGTCGAGAAGTCCCAGATCCAGGCGCTGGATCGCACCCGGCCGATCCTGCCCGTGTTGCCGGGCGTGCCCGAGCGCCGCACGCACGACTACAAGCGCAACGGCACCTCGAGCCTGTTCGCCGCGCTCGACGCCGCCAGCGGCAAGGTGATCGGGTCGCTGCACGCCCGCCACCGCGCGATCGAGTTCAAGCGCTTCTTGCAGACGATCGACTCAGAGGTGCCCGCCGAGCTCGACGTCCACCTGGTCCTCGACAACTACGCCACCCACAAGACCCCGGCGATCCGCCGCTGGCTGGCCGCGCACCCCCGCTTCCATCTGCACTTCACGCCGACCGGCGCGTCCTGGCTGAACCTCGTCGAGCGCTGGTTCGCCGAGCTCACCACGCGCAAGCTCAGGCGCGGCGCGCATCGCTCCGTGCGCGAGCTCAACGCCGACATCCGCGACTGGCTCGGGCACTGGAACGACAAACCCCGCCCCTACGTCTGGACCAAGACCGCCGACCAGATCCTCAACACACTCGCCGCATACTGCCAACGAATTACTGCGTCAGGACACTAGCTTCACATAAGGATTATCGAGCGCGGTGGCGCAGCGGCTTCGCTTCCGTCCTCGCGCCGGGCAGGACGGTTAGTCGGTGCGCGCGATGAAGAGGCTGCAGGGTGCGTGGTCGGGATGACGAGTTCGACCACGCCGCCGGTGTCCTGCTGGTGTTGGGTGTCGCCGACGCCCTCGCGCCGCGCGCGATACGGCAAGCGGTGCAGCAGCGCGCGGCCCAGGCCGCGCCGCTGCCAGTCGTCGGCGACGGTGACCGCAACCTCGGCGAGCAGCGGACTATCTCATCGCTCAGGTCGCCCCGTATCCCGGAAGACCGGTCCTGCGGCTCTTCGTCTTCCTGCCGGAGAACCGGGGCGTCGACCGCTGCCGCCTTCCATGCAACGGGAAGCCGACGCTCCGCTTGAGCAGTTGCTTGCGCTGCGGGACGCCGAGCTGCGGCTGCTCGCCCACGCGATCGGGGACCACTTGGCGGCCGAGCTCGTCGAGCGCGTACTGATCTGCGCGCCCGGCAGGCCGAACTCCTCCCCCACGTCTAGGTTCACGCGCACGCGCGCGTACGGAGATCGCCGTCGACCTCCTCCCCGCCCCCTTATGCGCAGAGGGGAAGGCCCGCTGACCAGGTCTTGCGACCGGCCCCGGAGCGCCTCAGGGCGTCGGCAAGGAGTGCGACTGACGTGGCAAGCGTCCGAAGCGCTCAGGTGTCCAGCCGGTCGAGCAGCATCTCGACAAGCTGAGCGGCCTCAACGGGCCGCAGCTCCTCAAGCGAGAACCGCGCGGCGGTGCACGTCTTGTCCTTGGCCGACGGCGCCTTGCTGTCCCGCCACGGCAATCCGTCGAGGCGTTCGCGGATCCGCTCGCGGGCGGCGGGGAGCCGGCCGCTACCGGCGGGAGCGTAGGTCTTGACGCACAAGGACCGGATGTCGCCCTGGCCGATGAACTCCAGGTAGTCGCCCGTCCCGTCGGGGCGCTCCGGGATCCAGCGCGTCACGAGGGGGCCGGAAACCAGCGTCTTACGTTGCCACTCGGCGATGTCCTCTCGGTGGCGCAGCACGTCGCCGAAGTACGCCCAGTGGCCGAGGACCTGCGGCCGGCGGCCGGTCGTCACCGGCTGGCCGTCACGGACAG
This sequence comes from uncultured Actinomycetes bacterium, assembly GCA_963728925.1. Taxonomy (GTDB): domain Bacteria; phylum Actinomycetota; class Thermoleophilia; order Solirubrobacterales; family Solirubrobacteraceae; genus JBBPZA01. The sequence continues at coordinate 205,556 of CAVSMB010000006.1, forward strand.
CCTGTAGGGCGGACTCGTGCGCGTCAGCTTCGCGGCGGAGGTGGTCGGCGTAGTCCAGGAGCTCTCGGTCGCCGTCAGCGTGGTCGCGAACTATGCGGCCGAACTCGTCAGGGCCGACGCGCCGCCACGGCAAGCGGTAGTCGTCGAGGGCCGCCATATCGCGGTCGTCGACGGCGAGCGCGGTGAAGCCGACCGCGAGCAGGACGCCGTGGCAGTCCTCAGGGACGGTCTCGACGAGCTGGCCCCGCGACCAGGCCGAGTCGGTCTTCACCTCGACTCCAAGGCGACCCTCGGCCCCGTCCTCGACGCGCAGCGCCGCGGCGAACGTCGACCGGCCGGCGCCCGCGAGGGCGGAGCGGAACCTCGGGGCACACGTCCGTGACGGCACTGATGGCCTCGTCGCAACTCAACGCCCGGGCGATTGCGACGGCCTGCGCGCCGCGCAGGAGGTGCGCGAGCGCGCCAGTGTGCACCGCCTCCTTGTGAAAGCCGATCGCTTCGACCCAGTCCACGTCCGCGCTCTCAGCCCTCGAACACCATGATCGCCGTCAGTGTCGCAAACAGGCAGATCGTCCGCGAGGTGGTACGAGTCGGCGAAGGTCAGCAGCAGGTCTTGGCCAGCTGGGAGCATGATCTGAGCACGAGAGGCGTGGCGCCTACAACCTCGCGGCGCTTCAACGAAGAGCGCAACTTCGGATCACTGGACCCACGCCCGTGGCGATCGTGACGAGCGTCCGTCGCGCGCGCAGCTGCAGCTCGAGGTCCTCGGGTGACCGACGAGCAGCCGACCGCAGGGGAGCTCGACGTCGACGAGGTCCTCGAGCTTGTCGTCCGCGACGACGATGCGCCGACGGCGCCGGACGCGAGCGTGCGCGGCGAGCTCGTCGCGCCGGCCGCCGACCTGGTCGAGCGCTTCACGGCCACACTGGTCGCGCGCACAGCGCCGAAGACGCTGAGCGCCGGCCAGTACGAGCGGCTGATGCGAGAAGCGAAGGCGCGGATCGCGGACGACCCGCTGGCGGGCACGCGCGATCTCCGCGATCGTGCTCGTGCTGGGCGAAGCCGGGCTGCGCTGCGAGGAGCTCGCCGCGCTCGAGCGCCGCGATTTCCTGCGGCCCGGAAGGACGCAAAGCTGCGCGCGCTGGACGTCCGCCACGGCAAGGGTGATCGTCAGCGCCGCGTGCGCCTCTCCCCCACCGCGACCCGCGCGATTATGCGCTGGGACCGTGAGCGCGCGCGCTCGGCGAGCCCGCCCTCGACGCGCCGCTCTTCATCACCCAGCGCCGCCGGCGCCGCGACGGCTCCTACGCGCGCCTGGGCGGTCGCTGCGGCCAGGAGGTCATCTCTGACGTCCGCAAGCGCCTCGGCACCGCCGCCGAGCTCCCCGATGAGCTGCGTCATCCCCCGCGCTGCGCCACACATGCGCGACGGAGCTACTGCGCGCCGGCGCCGCGTCATGTCACATCGCGGACTGGTGGTACCGGCGGGACACGCACTAAAACGCACCGGTTCGGGGCTGTCTCCGCTGCCGGTTCGGACGCGACGAGCGAGAGCGGCATCGAGCAGGTCGAGCGTAGGCTGCTCCCATGGAGGTGCGTTCGCTGATGCAGCCTCATGTTGCGGCGGCCGACGTCCTCGCCGAAGCGCTGGCGTCCGCGGACCGATTCGACATCGCGTCCGCTTTCGTCACGGCAGGCGGCATCGATCACCTTCGACAGTGGCGTCTACCGGACAAGACGCGTCTGATCGCGCGAGCCGGACACGGACGGACCGATCCGTATGCCATTGCGTGCGCCGTCGATGAACTCGGGATCGACGTTCGCCTCGTCGCCGGCCCCGCGGCGGAGACCTTCCATCCGAAGCTGTACCTGGTTCACAAACCGGATCGCTTGCACGTCCTGACCGGAAGCGGCAACCTGACGGGAAGCGGTCTGACCACGAACGTCGAGCAGTTCGAGTGGCTCACGGTGCCGCGTGGCAAGGAGGATCGCGCGCAGATCACGCGCTTCGGCGTGTTCTGGAAGCGCGGACTGCCGCTCGCTGACCTCCGGGTCACGCCGTGGTGGGACGCGTGGCTGGCGCTCTTCGACGAAACCGGCGGAAGTCGCGAGGACCCGGCGCAGGAGCGACTCGACCGGCTCGCACCGCCGATGCCCAATGAGCAGACCCCCTCGCCGCCGGAAATCCGGAGGCGCGGTCCCGAGCGCACCTTGCCGGACCGGCAGATCCCAGGCTGCCTCGACCGCTGGCTACCTGATTCCGACCTCCGCGCTCTCGTGTGCAACTTCTTCGCGGACGCGATCGAACGCCACCACGCGCTCTACCCCAAGGGCTGGGCGCTGCTTGCCCTCGACCCCGGCTTGGACGGACGCTTCCGCTTTCAGCAGATGAGCCACAACGTCGACCGCTTCCGCTTGCGCGACGACGGCGCCCTGATCGTCGGCATCGGCGACCGCGACCTCGCAACACGACTCGACCACGACCTTCCCGACCTCGTCGCCCACATCGACGCCGGCCCGTACAAGACGCACGACCTCACCATCCCCGCCGTCCTCGTTCCGCGCGTCCTCGACGACATACGCCGGCCGGCGTTGGAACTCGTCACCGCCCGGCGCGCCGCCAAACCGAGCCGCCGCCGCAGCGCGCACCGCGAACGCGCCATCGCAGAGCTCGAGCGAGTTACCGGACGCTCCCTCCCTCGCCCGGACTACAGCTGACCGCCGCGGGCGGAGTGCGCGGCGACCGCGATGCCGGCGACATTGCCTGCGACCCGCGCTGGCTCTCGCGCAACCGCGTAGCAGAAGAAACGCCGGCGGCTACCGGGCGAGCACCGGGCGCATCAGGCCAGTTGCGGCTAAGCCCGCGCCGGCCCCGCTCGCCGGCGCCCTGCAGGTCCGAGGCGGTAACGATGACGTGGTCGATCCGCACCCGTCGACCTGAAATCGCCTCCCTCGATCAGCGACGCGTGCAACGACGCACTCCCGAGCAAAGTCGTGTTTCGACCCCTGCTGCAAGCGGCTATCGAGCGCGGCCAGCTCGACGAGCACGCGTCCCATCGCCAGGATGGCGTCCTGGCCGAGGTCGGGGCGCGAGCCGTGCGCGGCACGCCCCGGGGGTCTCGATCTCGAATCCGACGAACCCCTCGTGAGCGACCGCGACCGCCAGCTCCGTCGGCTCGGTAACGATCGTCGCGTCGAAGCGACGGCCGGAGGCCAGTAGCGCTCGCGTGCCGGAGCTGCGTCATCCCGACCGAGCTCTCAGAACGCGACGCGCTCGACCACGACCACGACCTGCCTCCCGCGCCCTCCAGGTGCCCGTCGACGAGCTGCGCGCCGAGCGCCACGAGCGCTCCCCGCGCGGCAGCACCGTGCCATAGCCAGCGCCCGGCGGGACAGCCGGGCCAAGAGAGCCGCGATGCGCCTTCGAGCCGCCCATACCCAGGTTTGCGGGTGGATGGTTTCCCGCCCGCTGCCGTCGACCAGCGCTGCACAGCGGCATCCGGCCGGCTGCCGCGCGACCACATACCGAGGGGAAGGGCGTTCTGAGGGTCGCTTCCTCGCGCGGGCGCGCGCGTAAAGCTAGGCGCCGCGGGTCTCGGGGATGCCGACGCCAGGCGGAGGGGCCGGCGGGGGCGGCGGTGCGACGGGCGCGGGACGGGGTGTGGTGGTGATCGCCACGGTCTCTAGCTTACGCCCAGGGCGACGCCGAGCAAGATGACTTGGGCACCGAGCGTGAGGGCGGCGTCGCGGAAGCGTGCGCGACGCTGCTCGATCTTCGGTGCGTTCTCGGCGTGGAAGCTTTGCAGCCAGTAGGCGAGTCGGCGGTGGACCTCGAGCGGCTCGTCCTCGTGTTCGTAGAGCGTTTCGTAGACGCGGGTTCCGTCGAGCGCGAAGATCACCGGCGTCGGGATGAGGACGAAGAGGCATAGCCCGAGGGTGGCGGCGAAGGCCACGGCGGCGAGGAGCAGCCAGACGCTGACTCCCCCGCGGTCGATGGCCGGCGCCCCGAGAAATGATGCGCTGACCGCAGCGGCGGCCAGCAGCGTGTTCGTGCGCGAGCGCAGCTCGTCGAGCCCGGCCTGTTGCTGGTCGAGGCTGCGCAGCGCGAGCTGGTAGGCGAGCTCGGGAAGTTCGGCGGGCACCGCGGCGAAGCCTTCCAGCCGACGCGGACGACGGTTCGGCGCCGTGGATCGCGCTTAGCGCAAAGAATGCGTCCCGAGAATCCGGTCCTCAGCAGAAGGGCCGATCGCGGCGCGGTGCGGGTTCACGGGTGAGCGGCGTGTCCGGGCATTCCCGGACGTATCATCAGACTGCTGGCGCGCGCTGCCTCCGCCGCCCCAGACTTCAGTTCACGTACGTTGCGAGAGCGCCGTCCGCGCCATGGCGACCGCTTGACGCAAGACTGGCTCGGTCGCCTCGCCGTAGCGCGCGACGACCTCGTCATAGACCTCGAGCTCCTCGTCGGAGCGCCCGAGCGCCCCCAGCCTGACGCCCTTGTTGACCAGCGCCGTGGCGACCTGCTCGCGCAGCGCCGGCTCGGTCGCCTCGCCGAAGCGCGCGACGACCTCGTCATAGACCTCCACAGCGTCGTCAGAGCGACCGAGGTCGCCGAGTACGACGCCCAGGTTGTAGCCGGCCAGCGCTGCCACGTCATCGATCGACGATTCTCGCGCGCGGGAAAAGGCGTCAGCCGCTGTATCGAACTGAGCATGCTCATACGCGGCGCTCGCGACGGCGAGGGCCTGCGCGTCCGTGGCATCGTTGGTCGCGGCTGCCCACGCAGCCTCGTGCGGTGGCTCGCCGCCCGATCGATTGCGCACCAGCTGTACGACGTAATCGAAGGCCTGGTAGCTGGCCGTGCGATGCAGCAGCGCGATTGTCCCGGCCACGGGGCGAACGGCCCAGTCGACCGCGGCCGTGAATGCGTCGTCCGTTGGCTCGGCAGCAAACGCTGACGGCAGGAAGCTCGGCCACAGGTCTCGAAGCGTGTGGTCGGGGATCGGATCGGTTCGGCCGCACCTGGCCCAGTCGACGGCAGTAGCGACGACAGCGACGCCCTCGGGGCGCTCCTTCTCACCGGGGGCGTGACGCTGGGTGACGAGCTTGCGTTCGAGCATCGGTGCCGCGACGAGGTACGCGGCCAGACCGTGACGCTCGATCGACGCGAACTGCTCGGCGGAAAGATCGGAGCGCAGCCCAGCCAGTTCGCCAGTCGTCGTCGCCGTCATCGCGATCTCGCGGGCGCTCTGGAGGATCTCCGCGGCAATCGTGGCCAGGCCACCCGCTGTCGAGCCGGCGATTCGCTCGTTGCCCTTGCCGCCGTAGGTCGCGGCGACCATCCTGCCGCGACCGCCAGCGTGCCGGTCGCGTAGCGTCGCCAACCTCACGCCCTCGTTCAGATACGGCTCGAGGTCATCAAGCCACAAGACCGTGTGCGTCGCGTCTGTTGAGCCCTCGTCGGAGGCAACGAGCTTGCGGAGCGCTTCGGCATCTACGGGGGCGACAAGCTCAAGCTTGCGACCCTGAGCGCAGCGCGTCACGGCCTCAAAAAAGGCGCGCGACTTGCCGACCTTCGACGGTCCCTCGACGACGACCAGCCAGCCTCCGCTGCCATCAAGCGCCGCATCGATCGCCGCGCGAATGTCGCCGTCTACGTCCCGCGGTACGTACTCGGGAACCTCGCCGCCGGGCAGGATGTCCTGTGCGGCGCGATCGATACCAATCTGCGTGGGATCGATCTGCTCAACAGCAGCGACCGGAGCCTGACGCTGAAGCTCTGCGCGCTCCTGCTCTGACACGGACTCCGCGAACTCCACGCCGGCGTTGCGCGCCTCGGCGCTGAACACGAACCGCAATCAATCCCACCAACGCCACACCGGCCGCAATCACGGCAAGCGGCTTCGGAAGCACACCGGCGAAGCCCGCGCCCGCGAGCGCCGTGAAAATTGCGGCGAACGCTGCGGCCGCTCGCGCACGCGCCTCAAGGTCCTTCTGCCGATGAGCGCCCTCGCCGATGTCGCGAACGCTACGGGCTGTCCGCCCCTCTCCCTACGGTGGCGGCGATGGCCCGTGAGCTGCAGCGCGTCCCCGCGTCGACGGCGCTGGTCGGCGAGCTCGTCGACGCCGCCGGGCTGGCCGTGCGCGCGGCGGAGGTCGCCGCGCGCCAGCGCTCGCCCGAGACGCGGCGCACCTACGCCGCCGTCTACCGCGGCTTCAGCGCCTTCCTCAGCCCGCACGCCGGCGCCGACGAGCTGACGGCCGAGGCGGTTCGCGCCTACCGCGACGCGCTCGAGCGCGCCGGGCGCTCGCCGGCCACTGTCGCCAAGCACCTCTCCGCCCTGCGCGGCCTCGCCGAGGCGCTCGGCGTCGACGCGCAGCTGCGCACCGTGCGCGGCGCGCGTGGGGCGCGGGGAGCCGCGCGCATTGGCTCACGACGAATGGGCGCGCCTACTGCGCATGCCCGACCGCCGCACCCGCCACGGCAAGCGCGACCTCGCGCTGCTGCACCTGGTCGGCTCCGCCGGCCTGCGCCGCGCCGAGGCCGCCAGCCTGCTCCTCGGCGACGTCGACGAGCGCCGGCGCTCAAGCGACCCGCGGTTACGCCAGGCGATCAAGGGCTCCACGAGCTGGTGGGTGACCGTCCGCTACGGAAAGCGCGGCCGCACCCGCGCCGTCCCGCTCGACGACGACGCCCTCGAGGCGATCCTCGCCTGGGTCAAGAGCCGCCCCGCCGCGCCGACCGAGCACCTGCTGCTATCGCTGCCCCGCAGCGGCCAGCTGGGCCCGATCACCACCCGCGACATCGCCCGCATCGTCGCCCGCCACGCCGAAGCGGCCGACCTGCCCGAAGACCGCCGCTCGCCCCACGTGCTGCGCCACACCTTCTGCACCCACCTCGCCGACGCCGGCGCCGACACCGCGGTCATCCGCGAACTCGCCGGCCACGCCGACATCCGCACCACCACGATCTACACCGCGGTCAGCGCCACCCGCCGATGGTCGCACACCACATCAGGCAACATCAACACGACCAATCAACCAACGGCAGGCGGGGCCACTTCAAGCGTCCACGCCGGGGCCAGCGCAAACGGCCACACCGACGCGGCGACCCGCGACAGCAAAGCGAGGCGTAGAGCCATCTTCCCACCGCCGGGCGGCGATTCACAGGTCAGCCTCCATGGAACGCGGCAGCGAGAGGCCAGGCGCCGGACGGGTCTCGCAGGCGAGAGGAGTAGCACGCCGACGGGATGCGCTACATGGCGACGCAAGCGTCCAGTTCGTACGGAAACGCGGGAGGTCGGTTAGCGAACTGGCGACAGCGGCCCCACGTCGGCGCGTGCAGCCTCGATGAAGAGGCTTTCAAGGCGCTCAATGACTGGAATCCGTCGTTTCGGGTCGTAGTTGGATTTCCAGTGCCATCGCCGCAGCATCCCAGCAGCCTCAGCAACGCTTCCGGTACCAGCGATCTCGACGTCAGCGACTAATCGGTCGAGTTCGGCGTACCTGCTCTCAAGCCCTGCCCCGTCCTCCCGCGGTGCGAGATTGATCGAGCGTAGCTTCCGCGAGTGCGTGAGCAGCGCGACGTAAGCCGACCTTCGCTCGTCTCTGAGGAGATTCTCCCTTTCGGCGGTCAGCCGTCGGTTCTCGGCTTCGACTCTCCCGCGTTCGGTGCGTGCTTGTGCGAACGCCCCACCGTACCCTCCGAATGCACCGATAGCCGCAGTGATGATCGGGGTGATGTCCAAGGGCGCACCTCGCTCCACCATCGGAGGCCATACGGCGCTGATCGTACCCGTCATCCGGACAAGCCGGGACGTCAGCCGTGCAATGCCTGAGCACGAGAAGCACCGGGCCAGGCACGTCATTCCGCTGAGGGATCCGCTTATGGCACCGGCGGCGGTTGCGAGCGCTGATCGGAGGGTCCGAGAAACGGGCGCGCGAGCCGACGTTCGCAAAGAGCGAAGATCTCACCCGGGGGAAAGGGCGCATGTGGGGGCTGCTGTCCGGGGCGCTGCGGATGATTCGGTCCACCTGGTCTTTCGAGCTGGAGGCAGCGATGGCGGTCTTCCTGGGTCTCGATGTGCACCGTGCGCAGATCACCTTCGATGCGCTCGATGTCGACACGGGCGAGGTGTAAACGGGGCGCGTTCGCCCCGCTAACCGCGACACGTTCGCTCGGTTCCTCAGCCGGTTTGACGGCGCCGAGCTGGTCGCGGCGGTGGAGGCGATGACGGGCTGGCGGTTCGTCGTCGAGGAGCTCCAGCGCGTCGGCGCCGAGGTGCACCTGGCCGAGCCGGCCGAGACGAGCGCCAAGCGCGGGCCCAAGCGCCGCGCGAAGACCGATCGCCTCGACGCGCGCCTCATGCGGGAGTTGCTGGTCGAGCGCCGCCTGCCCGAAGCGTGGATCGCGCCGGCGCACATCCTCGACCTGCGCGCCCGCGTCCGCTTGCGCAAGGCGCTGGTCGACCAGCGCACCGAATGGCTGCAGCGGATCCACGCGGTGCTGTTTCATCACGGCGTCCCGACGCAGGCCGGCCGGCTCGGACGGCTCGAAGGCGACAACGCCCGGGAGCAGCTCAGCCGCTTCGCGCTCCCGCCGGTCGCGCACCAGCAGATCCAGGTCGCGTTGGCGATCATCGAGCACCTCAACGCTCAGCTGCACCCGCTCGACCTGCAGCTCGAGCGCGACGCGCGCCGGCTGCATGGCTGCCGCGCGCTGATGGCCCACTACGGCATCGGCGCCAAGGTCGCCACCGCGATCCTCGCCGAGCTCGGCGACCCACGCCGGTTCTCGTCCTCGCGCCAGGCGGTCCGTTGCGCCGGGCTGGACGTCACCGTGCACGAGACCGACCAGCGCCGCCGCGGCGGACGCATCTCACGCGAGGGCTCGCCCGTGCTGCGCTGGGCGGCGTTCGAGGCCGCCCAGACCGCCGCGCGCCCCGGCTCCCCCGATCACGGCTACTACCTGGAGCTCAAAGAGCGGCTCGGCGCCAACCGCGCCGCGCTGACGATCTCGCGCAAGATGCTGCGCCGCGCGCACCACACCCTGCGGGCGCTCGGCGACGACGCGCTCGCGCCCGCCTGACCATCGATACTCGCGCGCAAATGCCCCTAACAGATCACTGGCGCGGCCAGCTCCTCCAGAACGCCAGCCGCAGCGCCCGTTCCGCGCTGACAGGCCCTGAAAGATTGGGCGGCCGCACCGCTCCCTGCGGGACACCCCCTCAACGATCTTGTCGCCGAGCCCGTGCCGAGGCTCGAGCACCGAGATAAGGCCGGGCGCCCGCGCGCACACCCGTCCCGACGACTGACGAAGGAGGCGCGCCAGCGCCGCTCGACACCGACACCACGATCCCCCGCAAGGCGTCCACCTCCCGGCGAGCCCGCAAGCACCCGTCACAGCGCCAGCCACTCTTGACTACGGGCGCCCCCACAGATAAGGGCATTCCCCGGGGTACCTGCTAACCGCGAAGCGCGAGTTGTGCCGGTGGTAGGCGGGCCGCGCGGATCCTCAACACCCGCGTCGACCTGAAATCTCAGTGCGGCGGTGGAACTCGACTCCGAAGGTGACCTCAAGCCGCGCCCTGGCCTGGTCGCTGAGCTGGCCGGCGTGCAACCAAAACTCCCAGGGCGCGTGGATGCGGTCTGGGGGCGAGACTTCTCCTTCGAGCCCGAAAGTGATGGAGTCGAGAGACCGCAGGCGCGCGTCGACGAGGTAGTCGGCGATGTCGAGGGCCAGGTGGCCGCTTCGGCTCACTTCGTATGCGACCTCAGACGGGCGGAGCTTCGTGTCGCCGTGACCTTCTTCCTGCGGCGAGTTCTTGCTCGACCACCAGACGCCGATCGATTGGGTGCGCTCTTCGCCGTCCTCGGCGTACAGCGTGAAGTCGCGCCTGCTAATGAGGGTCCCGCCGTGCTTGAACGCGTGGAAGTAGGTTGCGAATTGCTTCCAGGTAGCGGCGAGCGTGAGCATGTACGGCCGCAGGAGGCGAACCGTTGCCTCCTCGGCCTCCTTGACGGCCACGTGATCCTCCGGCGCGTAGCGGTGCGCGATGCCGAGCGCCTCGAGCAGCGGTACGGTGCGCTGGGTGTTCGGGGGCCGCACCCGCAGCGCGGCGAGAACCTTGAAGCGGTCGTCGTCCCAGTTCCTCAGGTCGCCGTAGAACGTCGTCGGGCGTGTGCCGCTGAAGACGGTGCCTGTTACGTAGAACGGCACGCCCGGGATAGCGTTCTCATACGCGGTGCCCGAGTAAGCGACGTCTTCGAGTGCTTGCAGGGCGTCGCCGATCAAGCCGAGCAGCGCCATGTCGCGATAGCCGGCGTCACCGGCTGCGGCCTCGTCGTAGTGACGCTCGGCGTCTTGCAGCCCCGCGCGCCGGGCGGGGATCGTCTGCAGGCGCCATGCCAGCAGGTACGCCCGGCTGGGGAGCACGTCCTGGTGGGGATCCGGAAGTTGCGCGCGGTCGTCAGCCACGGCCGGCGTCTTCTTGGTCGTCGCTGACGCGCGCATGCGCCGCGCGGATGGCCGCCTGCTGATCATCGGGCAACCGCTCGAGCAGGTCGAACGGCACAACCCACCTGTGGCCGGTCTCGATGCTGCCGGCCTGTGCGGCCGCCAGAGCGAGTGAAAGCTTGATCGCCACCTTGCCCGAGCGATACGTCGCTCTCACGCTCGCCGGGTCCAGCGCAACGGGGTGACACTCGGTGTTGATCTCGGCCCGCTGGAAGTCGCGCTCCGAGAGCACCGCGAGCGCCCAAGGCCGCCGCCCAGGATCGCGCGCGCAGTCGCTCAGAGCTCCGGCGCCCGGCGCCTCATTAATCAGGCGACCCGGGATGAGCGGGAAGCCGTGCATCGTGCTCTTGGCGACCCGGCGGTAGTCCAGCCAGAACCGTCCTGCCGTTTCGAGCCCGTAGTGCCAACGCCAAGCGGTGCGTTTCACCAACTCGCCAAGCGCAACGCGCTCCTCCCTCGACAGCGGCTCGGCCGCGAGAGTCCGCGGGTCTGGAAGGGCAAACGGCTCTAGGGCCCCGGCGGGGTTCGTAAACACCTCGGCGAGGGCAGTGTCGAGCTCCCGCGTCGGTACGACAACGAAGCGCTGCCATGAGGGGGTGCCGCGAAAGACGTGCAACAGACGAGCGAGGTCTTCGGTGGCTAGGAGCGCGCGCTGCAACACAAGCAGCCCCATGCCGCCCCGTTCGTCGTCATCGACGTCATCCGTCTCATAGAGGCTTACCGCACGGTCGAGCGAGGCACGCCGAAAAGCGCAACGCGCCGGCGCCTCACGGCAGTAGCTCCAGAGCACATGCCCGCCACGCCGTTCCACGTAGGCGTGGTCGTGATGCTCGAGGTCGATGCCGATCTGCATCCCACCATTGTTGAGGCCGACCTGGATGCATCCTCCAGGCCGCTGCCAGGCGGCTGCCGACCAGAGCTGCCTTCTATGGCTCTTGCCGCACGGGTTACGTCACCGGGGAGAAGCGGCGTTCCCCAGCGTGTGGCGTCCGGATGGCGTACGGCGCGCGCCTGGGTGTCGCCCGCAGGCGAGCAGAGTTAACGCAGGCGAAACGGCAGACCGCCCTCTGGAATCATGCGCGCGTGCAGTTTTCGGAGATCGTCGCTGGCGTCAACGGCTTCAGCACCCCGATCTTCGGCGTCTCCTGGACGCCGCCGACAGTTGACGTCGAGGTCGCTCGTCGCGTCGTCGCGTTCGTGGAGACGAGGCGAGTGCTCTTTTCGAGCTACTCGAACGAGGTACCCGAGGATTGCGTGCGCTCCGTCCTAGAGATCCGCGCCTTCCTCAGCGAGGTGATCGGCGCCGGCGGGATCGCTAACGAGCTCGTCGAACCGCTCCGCCTGATGCGCCGCTACTGCGTCCGCTTTCTTGAGCGCGTGGGCGCGACCGAAGACCGCCGCGACCCGGACGCCGCGAGCCGGCATCTGTTCCGCGAGCCGCGGTGGTCGATGCACGATTACTGGTTCGGTGAGGCACTCGGCGAGCTGCGCGCCGGCGTCGGCCTGCAGATCGCCATCATCGCGTCGTCGTTCGGGCTCGACGTCGACGACGACCTAGCGTCCACGCTGCCCGCACCCGAAGTCCCCGGAGCCATCGCTGGGTCGTAAGGGGATCCTCGGAACCTCAAGCGCGACGGGATGCGCTGCCGACCGTTCTCAGCGCGGAGATGACCGCGGTGTGCGTCCCGCGATGCGTCGCGTCCGGGCTGAACGGCAGCAGCGGAGCAAGAGTCGGCTGATAGGGGAGCACGCGAGCTAATGCCTCGTTGGCCTCGGCGACCTTTGTCGCCCACGCCTTCATGCCCTCCATGACCAGCCAGCTTTGGAGCTTCTCGAAGTCGTCGTCGGCCATGTAGGTAGGCCGCCCAACGCTGGCGAGGTAGTCGACGCTGATCTCAGCGGCAGCCGCCGCGGCGATGGCGGCGTTGACCAGATCCTCGAGGTATGTGCGTCGGCGGTGACGGACGTTTATCGCGTAGGTGATCGCGGCGCGGAGCAGGGTTGAAACAAACGGGAGCAGAAGGCTCAGCGGAGTCATGACGTTGAGCCTCCCAGGCCGGCCGGCGCCGCCCCAGGCGAGCCGGCGAGCGCCGGGCTGGACCCGTGCCAGCGCGGACGCCGACACGCCAGAGAAATCCGGTTCCCCCCGCTGAGCCGTCCGGGGCCGGTGCGACCCTGCACGGCGTGCGAACGCGCGCGATCCACGCCGGCGACCTCGTCCTCGTCAACCACCCCGGCCGTCTCTTCTACGCGAAGGTCGCTGGCTCGCTGCAGGCCGGGGTGCTCGCGATCGAGCCGCTCGATCGCCGCGTGACGTATCGCTCGGCGAAGGCCCGCGAGGTCGCCGATCACTGGGCCCACAGCACCGTGGGCCGCGACGAGCGCGTGCCGGTCGCGCAGCTGCGCCTTGAGGTCGCGGGGTGACCGAGCCCGAGCGTCTCGAGGGTCAGCTTGACGTCGATGAGGTCCTCGAGCTTGTTGTCGCTGACTCGCGCGCGCCCGCGCGCGAGGCGGTCCACGGCGAGCTCGTCGCGCCGGCCGCCGACCTCGTCGACCGCTTCACCGCGACGCTCGTCGCCCGCCCGCAGACGCAGCGCACCTACGCGCTGGCGTGCGCGCGGTTCGTGCGCTGGCTCGGCGCGCTACCCGTTGCTGTTTCTCGATGACGGGCTGGCCAGGGCGATTGGGACGGATGGAAGCAGCTCACCGACCGGGTCGGTGAGGGTGGCGTCCCATCTTCCGGGTGAGATCGGTGGGCGTAGCTCCGCTGGTTCGTGATGCTAGGCGGCGGCCACCTCCTTTGCTTCGGGCGTGGTCGCCGGGTCGTGCTGGCGGCGTTGGCGTTCGATCTCGGCGACGGTCTTCGGTGTCGTCGTGACGCCGCGCCAGCCGCGGCTTGAGCGTTCGAGCACGGCCCAGATCAGCGATACGCCGAGGTTTCGCCGGGGAAGCGGCCGATCACTTTGGTGCGGCGTCGGACCTCAACGAAGGTCAGCTCGAGCAGGTTTGGCCGCGACCAGGCCGTTGGGGGCCGCACCGACGACGACGGCGTCGGCGTCGACCGCTGTCACGCGCGTCCCCCCGGCGGCCTCGCCGCCCACACGTCGGTCGGCTGCGTGGTCAGCCGGCTGACCGGACCACAGGGCGCGAGGTTCGTCGGCGGGCTTTACGGGCATGCTCACCGCGCTTCGTATGTTCTCGGCGGGAGGTGGCAGGGATGTTGAAAGGCAAACTGGTACGGCGAGGGATTGTGCCTGTAGCGGTCGTCGGCGCGATGGCTGTCGGTGCGCAGGGCGCAGCGGCGAAGATCACGGCGACGCCGGACCTCGCGGCCGTCTCGCGAACCGCTGCGGACAGGCTGGCCCGGTCGATAGTGGTCGACCCGAAGATCCTGCGCGGCGCGTCGTTCTCGGTGCTGCCTCCCGGTGGGCGCCCGACGGCGATCTCGACAACGCCCCTCGCAGGCTTCCCGATCGCCGGCAACGACTTCGCGATCATGACGACCGGCGACGCGACGATCGCCGAGAACAAGAACACGGCGCCCGACAGCGGGACGATGGTCAACGGGCCCTTCCTGCGCGGTGCGCGCGACGTGACGATCCTGCGCATCGCCTTCAAGACGCCGGCCGACGCCAACTGCCTGTCGATCCGCTTCCGCTTTCTCTCCGAGGAGTTCCCCGAGTTCAAGAACTCGGAGTTCAACGACGGCTTCATGGCCGAGCTCGACAAGTCCACGTGGAGGGCGTCCAGCAACACCAATCCTGCGATCGTGTCGCCACGCAACTTCGCCTTCGGCTCCAACGGCAGGCGGATCAGCGTGAACAAGACCGACGCATCCAGCGTCAAGGCCAAGCGGGCGAAGGGCACAACCTACGACGGCGCGACGCGGCTCCTGCGGGCCTCGACACCGGTGGGGAGCGGGAACCACAGGCTCTACCTGTCGATCTTCGACCAGGGCGACCGCATCTATGACTCCGCCGTGTTCCTCGACCGCATGACGGTCGACCGCCGCTCGTCGTGCAAGGCGGGAACGGTTCCCGAAGCCGGGTAGCCCACGGGGCGAAGCGCCTCGCGGGCGATAGAACGAGGGGGCGGTGACCACGCCATCCGGCCGCCCTCCTCGTCCGCCCGCCCGCGAGCTCGGGCGTCGCCGCCGTCGGCGCGCGGCGCCCGTCCGCTGAGCCCCGGCATCAGGAGCAGCAGGACGCCAGGATGAACCCCGCCGCGAAGTGGGCTCGGCTCGTCGTCCGCCTGCGCTTCGCGATCGTGGCCGGCTGGATCGTCGGGGCGGCGGTGGTGACGGTCACGCTGCCGGACATCCGCCAGGCCCAGGTCGGCGCGCTCGGCGACCTCGTCCCCCACGACGCCGCGGCGATCCAGGCTGAGCGACGCTCCAACGAGCTGTTCGGCTTCCCGCTGCTGAGCCGAACGCTGGTCGTCGAGCGCCGACCGGGCGGGCTGGGAGCGGTGCGCCAGGCGCAGGCGGTCCGGCGCGCGGTAGCGCTCGACCGCCACCGCTATCCCGGGCTGCGCTCGGTGGGCGGGGCGCTCGTCGTCAGCAACGTGCTGGGAGCCGTGCCCTTCTCCCGCGAGCGCTCGACGACGGTGCTCACGTCGCTGTTCTTCAACCCTGATATCGGCCAGATCGGCCGGACGGGGCTCGCCAGGCGGTTCGTCGCCCGTCATGTCGAACCGCTGCCCGGCGGGTTCGTCGGAATCACCGGGGCGATCCCGGCCCGCTACGAGCAGGCGCGCACTATCCGCGCCCATCTGGGCCTGGTGGAGATCCTCACCGTGGTCGTCGTGCTCGTCGCCGTCGGGCTCTACTTCCGCGCGCTCGCAGCGCCGCTGGTCAACCTCCTCACGATCGCCGTCGCGTATCTCGTCTCCATCCGCCTCATGGCCTGGATCGGGGAGCGCGTTGGCTTCTCGGTGCCCAGCGAGGTCCAGCCCGTCGTCGTGGCGCTGCTCTTCGGGGTGATCACCGACTACACGATCTTCTTCTGCTCGCGCTTCCGGGCCCGCCTCGCCGACGGGCTCGAACCCCGCCAGGCGGCTGAGCGCACTACCGAGGAGATCAGCCCGACCGTGCTCGCCTGCGGTCTGACCGTCATCGCCGGCAGCGCCGCCCTCTTCGTCGCGCGGCTCGGATTCCTGCAGGCGTTCGGGCCGGGGATGGCCGTGGCGGTCGCGATCGCGCTCGCCGCCGCGCTGACGCTCATCCCGGCCGCCCTCGCGCTGCTCGGCGAGGCCCTGCTGTGGCCCAGCCACCCGCGTTCAGGCGGCGCCGCCGGGGGCGCGGCCGGCGCCGCGCGCGCTCCGCTCCTGCGCCGCGCGCTCGCGCGCACCGTCCGGACGCCGCTGCCGGTCGCCGTCGCCTGCGTCGCCGTGCTGCTCGCCGGCGCGAGCGGCGTCCTTCGCCTCGATCTCGAGAGCGGCCTGATCCGCGGGCTGCCGTCGAACAGCGAGCCGCGGCGCGCCTACGCGCAGCTCGCGCAGGGCTTCGTTCCCGGCATCGCCTCGCCGACCGTGCTCGTGGTGGAGGGGCGCGCGGTCACCCGGCGCCGAGCGGCGCTCGCGCGACTGCAGCGCGCGCTCGA
Source organism: uncultured Actinomycetes bacterium (assembly GCA_963728925.1). Taxonomy (GTDB): domain Bacteria; phylum Actinomycetota; class Thermoleophilia; order Solirubrobacterales; family Solirubrobacteraceae; genus JBBPZA01. The sequence goes on from CAVSMB010000006.1 coordinate 221,668, forward strand.
AGGGCGTGCCGGCATCAGAGCGGTGGTCGGGCCGGGGGCGAACCCCACGCGCGCGTCGTTCGGCGCGGTCCTCTCGAGGACGGGCGACGCCGCCCGTTACGTCGTCGTCCTGCGCGACGACCCCTTCGGCGCACGCGCGATCCTCACGCTGCAGAGGCTGCGTGCGGCGCTCCCGGGCATGCTCGTGCGAGCCGGTCTCGGGCGCGCGCGCGCCGGCGTCGCGGGCGACACGGCGCTGTCGCAGGAGACGATCAGCGAATCGGTCAGCGACCTGGGGCGCGTGCTGCCCGCGGTCGTACTCGCTGTCGCCCTGGTGCTCGCCGTCTTCCTGCGCAGCCTGGTGGCGCCGCTGTACCTCGTGGGCGCGTCGCTGCTGGCGCCGGCCAGCGCCCTGGGCATCGCCTCCTACGCGTTCGGCGGCGAGCTCACCTACTTCGTGCCGATCGCGGCGTCGGTGCTGCTCGTCGCCCTCGGCTCGGACTACAACGTGTTCCTGGCAGGGCGGATCTGGGCCCAGGCTGCGACGCGACCGCTTCCTGACGCGGTTGTGGACGCCGGCGCGAGGGCGGCGCGGGCGATCTCGGCCGCCGGCCTGGTGCTCGCGGCGTCCTTCGCGCTTCTTGCCCTCGTGCCGCTGCGCCCATTCCGCGAGCTCGCCTTCGTGATGGCCGTCGGGCTCCTCCTCGACGCCTTCGTGGTGCGCACGCTGCTCGTCCCGGCCCTGATGGTGCTCGTCGGGCGGCGGAGCGGCTGGCCGGGGCGCGGGCTCGCCCGGGCGTCCGCGGAGGAGGCGGCGGGGTGACGATCGCGACTCAGCCCTCTGGCGATCGCGGCTCGCGGGCGAGCGCAAGCTCCAGCGCGGCGAACAGCAGGTAGAGCGCCGTCGCGGCGAACGACGCGAGCCCCCAGGCGAGCGCGCCGCGGATCTGCGCGAGGAGCGCCACCGCGCCGAGCGCTGCGCCGAGCGAGAGGACGTGCAGGGCGCCGGCGCGGACGTTCCGTGCCGTGGAAGCCGAGACCGGTCGGAGTCCTCTCGCTCCGCGCCTGGCACCGCGCCGACCAGCGTGTAGCCCACCACCGCGCCGGCGGCGAAGAGCATGATGTCGCCGACCGCCGGAGTGCCGTGTGAGTGGATCATCAGCGCGCCTGAGCTCCACACCGCGATCGTGTAACCGTAGGGCGAGGACGCGCTCGCCACGATCTGGCGCAGCGCGGCCGCCAACTGCAGCGGTGCGCGCCTCATCTCGCTGCGACGGGAGCTGCGGCTCGGCGCATGGCGGGCGGGGTACCCGGCGGCTGGATCGTCGGCGTGCGGCGGTGTCCGCGGGCGGACGTGCCGTCGCGCGGCCGCCGTCGCTGGGTAGGACCGCCGGGAGCTTCCTCTCGGGTCGACGGGGCCGGCGTCCGGCCCGTCGGCCGTGCGCCCCGAGAGCGGTCTGTCACCAGACAATCCCGGATGGCTTCGACACGGACCGGGTACAGCCACGGCGTCCGCACGCCGCTGCCCTCAGGAGACCTCCCATGGCCCAGAACGTCGCCCAGTTCATGCTTCAGCGTCTGTCCGATTGGGGCGTCCGGCGGATCTACGGCTATCCGGGCGACGGCATCAACGGCCTGCTGGGAGCGTTTCACGAGTTCGAGGGCGAGCTCGAGTTCACCCAGACGCGTCACGAGGAGATCGCCTCCTTCGCTGCGTGCGCCCACGCGAAGTTCACCGGCGAGGTCGGCGTCTGCATGTGCACCTCGGGGCCGGGCGCCATCCACCTGCTCAACGGCCTCTACGACGCCAAGCTCGACAAGCAGCCGGTGGTGGCGATCGTCGGGCAGCAGAAGCGGATGTCGCTGGGCAGCGACTACCAGCAGGAGATCGACCTCAACACGCTCTTCAAGGACGTGGCCTCCGAGTACGTCCAGACGTGCATGGTGCCCCAACAGGCGGCGCACCTCATCGACCGCGCGATGCGCATCGCCAAGGCGACGCGCTCGGTCACCTGCGTGATCGTGCCCGCCGACGTCCAGGAGGCCTCCTACGAGGAGCCGCCGCGCCAGCACGGCGCGGTGTTCTCGTCGGAGGCCTCGCTCAGCGAGGTCGAGGTCGCCCCGGGGCTCGAGGCGCTGCGGCGCGCGGCCGAGATCCTCAACGCCGGCGAGCGGCCGGCGATCCTCATCGGCCAGGGCGCCAAGGGCGCGGTGCAGGAGGTCGAGCAGGTCGCCGAGCTGCTCGGGGCCGGGGTGGCCAAGGCCCTCAACGGCCGCGCGGTGCTGCCCGACGACCTGCCCTACGTGACGGGGTCGATCGGGCTGCTGGGGACCAAGCCCTCAAACGACATGATCGAGGGTTGCGACACCTTCCTGATGATCGGCTCGAGCTTCCCCTACTCGGAGTGGCTGCCCGAGCCGGGTCAGGCGCGCGGGGTGCAGATCGACATCGACGGGCGCCTGATCGGCATGCGCTACCCGATGGAGGTCAACCTCGTCGGCGATGCGGGCCAGACGCTGCGTGCGCTCATCCCGCTGCTCGAGCGCAAGGAGGACCGCTCCTGGCGCGAGGAGATCGAGGCCGGCGTCGCCCGCTGGTGGCGGATCCTCGACGAGCGCGCGCACCAGGACGCCGACCCGCTCAACCCCCAGCGGGTGTTCCACGAGCTGAGCGAGCGGCTCCCCGATCGCTGCATCCTGACCGCCGACTCCGGCTCGGCGACCAACTGGTGGGCGCGCCACCTGCGCATGCGCCGCGGCATGGACGCCGCGCTATCGGGGACGCTGGCGACGATGTGCCCGGCCCTGCCCTACGCCCTGGCCGCGAAGTTCGCGCATCCCGACCGGCCGGTGGTCGCCGTCATGGGCGACGGCGCCTTCCAGATGCTCGGCGTCAACGCGCTGATCGACATCGCGCGCTACTGGCCACGGTGGTCGAACGCCCAGTTGGTGGTATGCGTTCTGCACAACGACGACCTCAACCAGGTGACCTGGGAGCAGCGCGTGATGTCGGGCGACCCCAAGCTCGAGGCCTCCCAGGTGCTGCCCGACTTCCCCTACGCGCGCTACGCCGAGCTGCTCGGGCTCGAGGGAGTGCGCGTCGACGCTCCCGACGATGTGGGCGCCGCCTGGGATCGGGCGCTCGGCGCCGGGCGACCGGCGCTGCTGGAGGCGATCACCGACCCCGAGGTCCCGCCCATGCCGCCGCACATCCGCTTCGAGCAGGCGAGCAAGATCTCGCAGGCGCTCGCCCACGGGGACCCGGGCACCAAGCAGATCGTCAAGGAGTCGGTCAAGGGCAAGCTGGCGGAGTTCCTCACCCGATGACGACGACGATCCCCGTTCGCGTCAGCGTCCCGGGTCAGGGCGGCGTCACCCAGCCGATCGAGGTCGACGTCGGCCATCTCAAGCGGCGCCTCGAGGAGACGGTCTCGGGCGAGGTGCGCTTCGACGCCGGGACGAAGGCGCTCTACGCCACCGACGCCTCGAACTTCCGCCAGGTGCCGATCGGCGTGGTCATCCCCAAGACGGTGGACGACGTCGTGGCCACCCACCGCGCCTGTCACCAGTTCGGCGCGCCGATCCTCGGTCGCGGTTGCGGCACGAGCCTCTCGGGCGAGACGATCAACTACGCGGTCGTCCTGGACTTCTCCAAGTACCTGCACCGCATCGAGGAGCCCGACGGCGAGGCCGGGACCGTGGTCTGCCAGCCCGGGGCGATCAACGAGCACGTCAACGAGAAGACCGGCCCGGCGATCGCCATGGTCTTCGGGCCCGATCCCTCCACGCACGCCTACTGCACGATCGGCGGCAACATCGGCAACAACTCGTGCGGCGTGCACTCGGTGCAGTCCCAGCTCTACGGCCCGGGCCCCCGCACCTCGGACAACGTCGCTGAGCTCGAGGTGATCACCTACGACGGCGAGCGCTTCACCGTCGGCGTGGACGAGGAGGACCATCTCGACGAGATCATCGCCGCGGGCGGGCGCAAGGGCGAGATCTACGCCGCGCTGCGCGAGCTGCGCGACCGCTACGGGGACGAGATCCGGCGCGTCTACCGGCCGGCCAGCGAGCTTCCCCGCCGGGTCTCGGGCTACAACCTCGACGAGCTGCTCCCCGAGCGCGGCTTCAACGTCGCTCGCGCGCTGTGCGGCACGGAGGGCACCTGCGTCAACGTCGTCAGCGCCCGGCTGCTGCTCACACCCGCGCTCCTTCACCGAGCGCTCGTCATCATCGAGTACGACGACCTGGTGGAGGCGTGCGACGAGGTCTCCGACCTCATCGAGCGGTGGCGGCCGATCGGGCTGGAGGGCCTGGACAAGCGGCTGATCGAGAACGAGATGCACCTCGGGCTGCACGCCGACGAGGTCGAGGAGCTGCCCAGGGTGGGCGGCGCGGCGTGGCTGCTGGTGCAGCTCGGCGGGGAGGATCCCGAGGCGACCGACCAGCGAGCGAACGAGCTCTGCCGGTGGCTCGAGGACGAGCGGGGCATCGGGCGCGAGCGTGTGAAGATCCTCGCCTCCGACCAGGACGGCGGCCACAGCTCGGACATCTGGAAGGTTCGCGAGGGCGGGCTGGGCGCGACGGCCTTCCCGCCGGACGGGTCCGGTGACCACTGGCCCGGCTGGGAGGACTCGGCCGTCCCGCCCGAGCGTATCGGCCCCTACGTGCGCGACCTGCGCGCGCTCTATGAGAAGTACGGCTACAAGGGCGCGATCTACGGCCACTTCGGCCAGGGCTGCATCCACTCGCGCATCAACTTCGACCTGCGCAGCGCGAAGGGCCTCGCCACCTACCGGTCGTTCATGGAGGAGGCCTCGGACCTCGTGGTCTCCCACGGGGGATCGCTGTCCGGTGAGCACGGCGACGGCCAGCAGCGCGCGGAGCTGCTCGTCAAGCAGTACGGCGCCGAGCTGATCGAGGCGATGCGCGAGTTCAAGCGCATCTGGGACCCCGACTGGCGCATGAACCCCGGTAAGGTGGTCGACGCCTACCGGTTCGACGAGAACCTCAAGCTGGGCGCCGACTACAACCCCTGGCGTCCCGACGTCCGCTTCGCCTACAGGGAGGACTCCGGCGACTTCGCGCACGCCACGGTGCGCTGCGTCGGCGTCGGTCGCTGCCGCATCCCGGACGCCGAGGAGGTGATGTGCCCGAGCTTCCAGGTCACGCGAGAGGAGCAGCACTCGACCCGCGGGCGAACGCGGCTGCTCTTCGAGATGCTGCATGGCGAGGTCATCACCGACGGCTGGCAGAGCAAGGAAGTCTTCGAGGCGCTCGACCTGTGCCTGGCCTGCAAGGGCTGTACGAACGACTGCCCGGTCAACGTCGACATGCCGACCTACAAGGCCGAGTTCCTGCATCACCACTACCGCTCGCCGAGACGCTGGCGGCCGCGCTACGCCTACGCCTTCGGGCTCATCGACCAGGCGGCGCGCGTGGCCTCGCTGATGCCCGGGCTCGTGAACTTCGCCACCAGGACGCCGGGAATCTCCAGGCTGCCCAAGCTCGCGGCAGGGCTCGCTCCCGAGCGCGACATCCCGGCCTTCGCGCCGGTGACCCTGCAGCGGTGGTTCGCGGCGCGCGGCGGGACGCGCAACCCCGACGGCCCGAGGGTCGTGCTGTGGCCGGACACGTTCAACAACCACTTCCACACCGACGTCGGCGTCGCGGCCGTCGAGGCGCTCGAGGCCGCCGGCTGGCAGGTCGCGGTGCCCGCGGGCCACGTCTGCTGCGGGCGGCCGCTCTACGACTACGGCTTCCTCGACCTCGCGCAGCGCTACCTGCAGCGCACGCTCGACGTGCTGCGCGGCGACGTCCGCGCCGGCGTCCCGGTCGTCGGGATCGAGCCCAGCTGCCTGGCCGTCTTCAAGGACGAGCTGACCAAGATGCTCCCCCACGACGACGACGCGCGGCGCCTGGCCCAGCAGTCCTTCCACTTCGGCGAGTTCTTCGCCGAGCACGACATCGAGGTGCCCAGGCTCGAGCGCGACGCGCTGCTGTGGGGCCACTGCCATCACAAGGCCACCGGCGGGATGGCGGGCGAGGAGCAGGTACTGGCGCGCATGGGCGTCGAGGTCGAGCAGGTCACCGGCGGCTGCTGCGGACTGGCCGGCTCGTGGGGCTTTGAAGCCGGCAAGCACGACCTCTCGCTGCGTGTGGGCGACGAGGCGCTGCTGCCGGCGGTCCGCAACGCCGACGAGAGCACGATCGTCGTGGCCAACGGCTTCTCGTGCAAGACGCAGATCGAGCAGGGCGACACCGGCCGCCGCGCGCTGCACCTTGCCCAGGTGATGAAGATGGGCCGCGAGCGGGGCGCGGCGGGCGTCCAGGACGGCCCCCCCGAGGCGCCCTACTACGCGGCGCGCCCGTCAGCGCCCGCGGCGCTGCGGGCCCGTCGGGCGATGGCCGCGATCGGTGCGGGCGCCGCGCTGGCGGCCGGCGCGGTCGCCGTGCGCGCGGCCCGTGCCTGACTCGCCGTGCGCGGCCCGCGCCTGACTCGCCGTGCGCGGCCCGCGCCTGACTCGCCGTGCGCGGCCCGCGCCTGACTCCCGTGCGCGCCCCGCGCTGTCTGACGGCCGATCCCGCGGTGTACTGACCGGTGGCGGCGCGCGCCGGTGGTCAGCGCCCCGCCAGCGCGCTCGCCGCGGCCGTCGCGGACGCGGCTCCGGCCAGCGCGGCCCCGGCCAGCAGCGCGCGGCGGTGCTTGGTCGCCATGAGCTGGACGCTGTGCGCGTGCGCGCGGCCGTCGTAGTCGCCGTGTGCTCCCGGGTCGCCGGTCGGAGCCTCGAACAGGTTGTCCTGGCGGTCGGGCGCCTTGTCGACGTCGGTCTGCTGCGCGGCCACCGCGGTGCGGGCGAGGTAGCGCTCCGCCAGCCAGGGCGCGAGGCGGTTGCCCCAGATCGTGTAGACGGTCGGGATGCCGACGTAGATCTCGCGGCGGTGACTGCGCGCCGCGAAGTGCACGGCATCGGCGGCGACCTCGGGCTGGTAGATCGGCGGCACGGGCATCGGTCGCTTGGGGAGCTTGTCGCGGCAGTGGTCGAACTGCGGCGTGTTGACCCCCGGCAACTGGACCATCGAGAGGTGCACGTTTGAGCCCTTGTGGCGCAGCTCGGTGCGCAGCGACTCCTGGAAGCCCTTGATCGCGTGCTTGGCCCCGCAGTAGGGCGCCTGCAGGGGGATGCCGCGGTAGGCCATGGCGGAGCCCACCTGGACGATCGCACCGCGGTCGCGCGGCACCATCCGCTTCAGCGCCGAGCGTGTGCCCCACACCGTGCCGAGATAGGTGACCTCGGTCGCGCGCTTGAACTCGTCGGGCTCGATGTCCTCGAAGAAGGCGAAGACGGTGGTCATGGCGTCGTTGATCCAGACGTCGATGGGGCCGAACGCCTCCTCGACGGCGGCCGCCGCCGCATCGACGGCATCGGGATCGGCGACGTCGGTCTCGAGGACCAGCGCCTCGCCGCCGGCCTGCTCGACCTCGCGGGCGGCGCCGTCCAGGCCCTCGCGGCTGCGCGCGAGCAGACCGATGTGGACGTCGGGTCCTGCGAAGCGGCGAACGATGGCGCGCCCGATGCCGCTCGAGGCGCCCGTGATGACGATGACTTGGCTCATCGACGGGCCCTACCCGCTTGGCACGGGAGGCTGCGCACCGTGGTCCGTTGCAGAACACCGGGTGCGCGCATTGCCCCAGACGGGGAATCCTCAACCGATGCGACGCGGCGACGGCTATCCCGCACTGCGCGAGCTGGCCGTGATCGGCGACAAGCGCACGGCCGCGCTCATCGCCCGCGACGGCACGCTCGAGTGGATGTGCCTGCCGCGCTTCGACGGCGACGCCGTGTTCGCATCGCTGTTGGACCAGCGCCGCGGCGGGCGCTTCGCGCTCGCCCCGACCGGAGCCTTCGAGTCACGACGTCGTTACCTGCCCGACACCAACGTGCTCGAGACGACGTTCACGACCGCCGAGGGCGAGGTGCGGGTCACCGACGCGCTGACGCTCGCGGGCCAGGCGTCGACGCCCTACCCCGAGCTCGTCCGGCGCATCGACGGCGTCGCTGGGCGCGTCGCGCTCGCGTGGCATCTGGAGCCCCGCCCGCACTTCGGCCACCTGCGCGTCGAGGCCGAGCGGATCGGCCGCAGTTCGGCGTTCCGCTGGAGCGACATCATGCTCACCGTCCAGTCCCTCGGAGCCGGCGAGCCGGAGGCGCGCCCCGGCGCGCTGGACGGCGGGGCGGAGGTTGCGGCGGGCGACACCGCCGCCCTGGTCATGGGCGCCTTCGCGGGCCAGCCGGCCGAGATGGTCGACCTCGACACCGCCCTGGCACGGCTGGAGGCGACCGTCGATCGGTGGGTGCGGTGGTCGGCACGGTGCGAGTACGAGGGGCCCTGGCGCGACGCGGTGATGCGCAGCGCGCTGGCCCTCGACCTGCTGGTCGACGACGAGCGCGGCGCGATCCTCGCCGCGGCCACGACGTCGCTGCCAGAGCGGGTCGGCGGCCCGCGCAACTACGACTACCGCTACGCGTGGCTGCGCGACGCGAACCTGACGCTCGAGGCGATGATGCGCCTGGGCTACCGCACGCAGGTGCAGGCCTCGATGGCCTGGATGTTCGGAGCGGTCGACCGCACCGCGCCGATGCTGCGCCCGCTCTATCGCGCCGACGGAACGCCCCGCGCCCCGCAGGCCCAGCGTGACCTCGAGGGCTATCGCGGGTCGCGGCCGGTGCACGTCGGCAACAGCGCCGACAGCCAGCTGCAGCTCGGCAACTGGGGCGATCTCCTCGACGCCACCTGGCACTACGTCCAGGAGGGCCACGTTCTCCACCCGCGCGGCGTCCGCTGCCTGGCCGACGCGGTCGACTTCCTCCTCCGCGTGTGGCGCCGGCCGGACGCCGGGCTGTGGGAGCTGCACGAGCGCGCGCACTACACGCAGAGCAAGCTCGCGTCGTGGATAGCGCTGCGGCGCGCCGTGCAGCTCGCCGAGCGAGGCCAGATCCCGGGCGGGCGCGTCGACGCCTGGCGTGCCGAGGCCGAGCGCATCCGGGCCTTCGTCGACGAGCACTGCTGGTCGGACCAGCTGGGCGCCTGGACGCGCGCGGCCGAGCGCGAGAACGAGCTCGACGCCGCCGTGCTGCTCGCCTCGCGCGGCTCGTTCCCCGACGAGGAGCCGGGGCGGCTGTCGACCACCGTGGACGCGATCCGCCGCGAGCTCGACGCCGGCTCGGGCCTGCTCTACCGCTATAGCGGGATGCGCGACGAGGAGGGCGCCTTCGTGGCCTGCTCGTTCTGGGCGGTCGAGGCGCTCGCCCGGGTCGGGCGCGTGGACGAGGCCGCCGAGCTGATGGACACCATGGTGGCGCACGTCAACGACGTCGGGTTGCTGAGCGAGGAGATCGACCCTTCCAGTGGCGACTTCCTGGGGAACCTCCCGCAGGCGCTCAGCCACCTCGCGCTGGTCAACGCCGCCGACGTGTGCCGTCGCGCGCAGGCCGCCCGAGGCGACACGCCGGCCGCCAACGGCTCGAGCGCGTGGCCGCAGAGCGCCTGAGCGCTCGAAGCCGCGCCGCCGGGCGGCGGCACGAAGCCGCCGGCTCAGGCGGGTGGGCCCGGAGCGCCTGACCGCTCGGAGCCGCGCCCGCGGGCCGCGAGGAGATTCAGGCCGGCAAGGGCGCCGGCCGAGCTCGCGTTGACGAGCGCTCGCGGTCGCCGCCGCGGTGAGGCGGCGGCGAGCGCGACGGCGGTGGCGGCGTGGACCCCGTCGACCGCCGCGCCGCCGTAGAGCCATGGTCGCGACCGATGGCGATAGAGGACGAGCGCCTCGACGACGTGCCGCGCGCCGAGCAGTCGCGCTACCACGCGCGTCGCCCGGTCCGGCGGCGCGCCCGGCAACGCGCCCACCAGCTCCGGCCGGACGAGCAGCGCGGTCCCGAAGGCGAGACGAAGGGCGGGGAGACCCGGGTGATGGCCGGACGGCGTGCGCATCGGCCCGGTGATGGCCGCGCCCAACCGGGGTCGGGTAGCGAGGTCAGCGAGGGGCCGCGGCGCCACGTCCCTCACGCCGCCGCCGGACGGCCGCGGCGGGCACGGCGGGCGAGCGCCGCCAGGCCCGCGAAGCCGAGCAGCGCGACGAGCCCCAGCCCCAGCAGGACGCCGGGCGAGGTGAGGTCGCCGCCGCTGCTGCCCAGCGCGGTGTAGGCCAGCACCCGCGGCGCGCCGCCTAGGGCGATAGCGGCGGCGAAGGTCCGCAGCGGGATCCGTGTGAGCCCGCACGCGTAGTTCAGCGCCGTCGCGGGGACGCCGGGCGCCATGCGGGCCACGAGCACGGCCACGAAGCCCCGGCCCTCGACGCGCTCGCGCACCCGCGCGAGCCGGGGCCCCGCGGCGGCCTCGACCGCATTGCAGCCGGCGAGGCGCGCGATGAGGAACGCGACCACGCCGCCGAGCGTCGCGCCGGCGACGCCGACCGCCGTGCCGGTCCCGACGCCGAAGGCCAGGCCGCCCTCGGCGGCGAGCACGGTTCCCGAGACCATGCCGGGCGTGAGCACGATCCAGAGCCCGACGAAGAGCAGCGGCGCGAGGGCGCCCGCGCCGGCGACCAGCGCGCGAAGCCCCGCCGGCGAGTGGGGCGCGGCGAGCAGCAGCGCGACCGCGCCCGCCGCGAGGAACACGGCCACCAGCAGGAGCCGAAGGCGCGCGCGGGGCATCGCTTCAGGCTAGCGAGCGCCGGGACGCAGGCGCGGCCCTCCGGTCACGGTTCGCCCCGTCGCGCGTCGCGCGCGGTCCGTCGACGGACCGTCGCAGGGTCCGCCGCCGGACCGGGGCGCATTGGCGCGCGTGGACTCGTGGGTACGGACGGCCCACCCCCACGACGAGGAGCTCGAGCCACATGCCCCACACCGCCTCCGACCTGTTCGTCGAACGTCTCACGGAGTGGGACGTCGACACCATCTTCGGCCTCCCCGGGGACGGGATAAACGGGTTCGTGGAGGCGCTGCGCAAGCGCCAAGAGCAGGCGCCCGTGCCCACCACCACGCAAGCGCCGGAGCCAACCGAGAGGAGCTGTCCACGATGACCGAGCCCACCGCCGCCACGCCCCCGATGGACCCCGACACCGACGAGGCGACCGCCAACCAGCTCGAGCTCGCTCGCGCGCAGGGCGAGGCCTACGGCCGCGCGCTGGCCCACATGGTCGGCGAGGTCGCCGACGACGGCGGCGAGCGGCGCGCCGGGCACTACGTGATCGCCTACGCAGTCGAGGAGGCCGAGGGGATGTACGAGCTCGTCGACGGCGAGCTGCACTGGCGCGAGCCGGGCGAGGCCAACCTCCACGTCGAAGTCGCCGTCCGCGACGCCGGCGACGGGCGCTTCGTCCCCGGCCTGCGCGTGCTCGCCACGCTGATCGACCCCGACGGCCAGGAGCTCGGAACCCACGAGCAGCCGCTGCTCTGGCACCCCATGATCTACCACTACGGCCGCAACTGGACGGTGCCGGCCGACGGCGCCTACCGCCTGCGCGTGCGCGTCGAGCCGCCCAGCTTCATGCGCCACGACCAGGTCAACGGCAAGCGCTTCACCGAGCCGGTCGAGGTCGAGTTCGACCAGGTTGACGTTCACCGCGGCCAGGACTGACCCGCGCGCCGGCTGCTCGGGCGCCGCGGGCCGGCCCGGAACGCACCGCGCTTGGCACGCGCGCCGCGCCGGCCGCCACCCCCTGCCGCTCGTTCAGGATCTCGGCTTCAGCAGCGTGTCGCCGACGGCGTACACCAGTAAGTGGTAAGCGAGCGAGAGGGCGCCAAGGGCGACACCGGCCGCGGGTTGGCCGGCGAGATACGCCGCAACGGCGGCCAGGGCGGAGATGACCAGCTCCTGGAGGAGGCGCAGGGGCTCGGCGAGCCAACCTGCGCCGCGAAAGTCGACCGCCCCCCAGAAGCCGAACCCCAGCAGCGGCGCGCCGACGCCCAGCACGATCTTGCCCCAGGTCCCGCCTCCGGTCGTGAGGCCCCAGTAGCCCAGGGCGGCGACGATGCCGACCTCCAGGATCACCCGGAGCGCGAGGGTGACCAGCGCCGCGCGACGCGTAGCCTTAGGGCGGCGTCGTTGCACCGGCGCACGGAGTAGCTCAGGGATGGACACCTCTCTCCAGGTCTGCCCGGCGGGCCCGGCGCGACGCCTGCCGTGTCCTCGGGCGGACATTCGCCATCGAGGAGCGCCCCTCAGCGCTTGCGCAGCCAGCGCCAGATTCGCAGCGGCAGCAAGCCGATGAGCGGCGCCCGCCGGCCCCGGTCCTCGCGGTCCTCGCGGTCGAACGCGCGCGCGTAGAGGGCGGCCTCGCCGGCGCTGGGGTAGCGCTTGCGGCCACCCTCGACGCCGCAGCGCTCGCACGCCCAGCGCAGCTCGCGGCCGTCGGCGCGGAAGCGGAAGCGGTGGCCCACAAGCCGGCAACGCAGCATCGCCCGTGTACCTGCCCGGTCTGTCAGGAGACACACGCGGGGCGTACGCCGGCGGACGGGGGTAGCGAGCGCCACATGGCCGACACCGCCGTCCAGACGGACACGATCGAGACCGCGATCCCCTCCCGCATCGACCGCCTGCCGTGGGCGCGCTTCCACTGGCTGGTGGTTATCGGCCTGGGGACCGTCTGGATCCTCGACGGCCTCGAGGTGACGATCGTCGGCTCGGTCGCCTCGCGGCTGACCGAGAAGGGCAGCGGCATCGCGATCTCCACCGGCCAGATCGGCACGGCCGCCGCGTGCTACGTCGCGGGCGCCTGCCTCGGCGCGCTGTTCTTCGGCCAGCTAACCGATCGCTTCGGGCGCAAGAAGCTCTTCATCATCACGCTCGGCATCTACCTCGTTGCGACCGGGGCGACGGCCTTCGCCTTCGCGCCCTGGTACTTCTTCGTCGCGCGCTTCTTCACCGGGGCGGGCATCGGCGGCGAGTACGCCGCGATCAACTCGGCGATCGACGAGCTGATCCCCGCCCGCGTCCGCGGACGCGTCGATCTGATCATCAACGGCTCCTACTGGTTGGGCTCGGCCGCCGGCTCGGCGGCCGCGCTGCTCTTTCTGGACACGAGCATCTTCGCGATCGACCTCGGGTGGCGACTCGCCTTCGGCCTGGGCGTCGTGCTCGGCATCGCGATCCTGCTCGTGCGGCGCAACGTGCCCGAGAGCCCGCGCTGGCTGTTCATCCACGGTCGCGAGGAGGAGGCCGAGCGCATCGTCTCGAGCATCGAGGACGGCATCCGCGAGGACACCGGCGAGGAGCTGCCCGAGCCCGAGGAGAGCATCACGGTCCGCCAGCGCGAGTCGATCCCGTTCCGGACGATCGCGCGCACGGCCTTCAAGGTCTATCCCAAGCGAGCGATCCTCGGCCTCGCGCTGTTCGTCGGCCAGGCCTTCATCTACAACGGCGTGACCTTCAACCTCGGCACCCTGTTCACCACCTTCTTCGGCGTCTCCTCGAGCATCGTCCCGATCTTCATCGTCATCTATGCGCTGGGCAACTTCGCCGGCCCGGTGACCCTAGGCCGGCTCTTCGACACGGTGGGGCGCAAGCCGATGATCGCCGGCGCCTACCTGGGATCGGCGGGCGTGACGGTGGTGATGGCGGTGCTGTTCGCCAACGGCACGCTGGGGAAGTGGGGCTTCGAGGCGCTGCTCGTGGTGGCCTTCTTCCTCGCCTCCGCCGGCGCCAGCGCCGCGTACCTGACGGTCAGCGAGATCTTCCCGATGGAGACCCGCGCGCTGGCGATCGCCTTCTTCTACGCCGTGGGCACCGCGGCGGGCGGGATCGCCGGCCCGCTGCTGTTCGGCAACCTGATCGGCAGCGGCGAGCGCGGGCAGGTGGAGATCGCGTTCCTCATCGGCGCGGTAGTCATGGCCATCGGCGGGATCGCCGAGCTGGCCTTCGGCGTGCGCGCCGAGCAGTCCTCGCTCGAAGATGTCGCCAAGCCGCTGACCGCCGAAGAGGCCGAGGAGGGCGGCGAGGACGAGGACGAGCAGGCCGAGGGCCAGGCCAACGGCGAGGCCGCGGGCGAGCCCGACGAGGCGCTGCGCCTGCGCGCCGAGGCCGACGAGGAGCGGGCCCGGGCGGCCGAGCACCGCGCGGGGGTCCACGAGCTGCGCTCGGCCGCCGAGGACGCGCTGGCGACGATCGCCGACGCCCACGCCGCCGCGCTGGACGAGCGCGCCGCCGCGGCGCAGGAGCGCGCGGGCGATGACCCCGCCGCCGGCGAGCGCGCACAGGCGGCCGAGCAGCGAGCGAACGCGCTAGACGAGCGCGCCGCCGCGATGGCCTCCGAGCACGAGAGCGACGAGCGCCTGCACGAGCAGCTCGCGCACGCGGCCCGCGAGCGCGCCCGCGCGGCCGAGCAGCGCGCGCGGGCCGAGGCGGCGCGACCCGAGGCGGAGGCCGCGGAGGACGATGCCGGCGACGCCGCGCGCGAGACGGCCGCCCAGCACGAGCACCTGGCGAGCATGTACGGGCTGCGGGCTCGGGCGCACGAGCTGCGCGCGTCGGACGGCGGCGCCGAGGCCGACGAGCTCGACCGGCGCGCCGCCGAGGAGCAGGAGCTCGCGCTGGCCCCGCAGGAGCGCACCGACGCCGCGCGAAGCCGCGGCGACGCGCACGAGCTCCGCGACGAGGTCTCCGAGGCGCAGGAGGGCCGCGAGCGCGACGAGCAGCGGAGCGAGCGCGGGGCGCGCCGGCGCGAGCAGCGCATTCGCGAGCGCGTGGAGCGCCGGGCGCGGCTCGAGCGCACCGGCGCCCGGCGCTTTCGGCCGGGCCCGGGCACATACGCGGGCTCGCGCGGCATGATGATCCCCCGCACGCGCGGCGACGAGCGCGCGCTCGACCGCGAGATCGAGGTGATCGCCCGCGCCCTGGACGAGCACGGCGCGACCGACCGTCGCGAGCTGGCGCGGCTCGTCGGTGCGCGCTACTGGGGCCCGGGCCGCTTCCGCAGCGCGCTCGGCGTCGCCCTCGACGAGGGCCGCGCCCGGCGCGTGTCGCGCTCGAGCTTCGCGCCGCCCGAGCACGCCGTCGGCGAGGGCTGACGCCGCGCGAACCGAGAGTGACGCTCCGCCGGCGAGGGCAGCGACCGCGCGCCCGGCGGCCGGCCCGCTCGGCCTATCCGTCGTCTTCCTCCTCTTGCTCGGCCTGCGGATCGCCGCGGCGCTTCTGGACGATCTCGGCGAACAGCGTCTCGGCGGTCTCGGCGGCGAGGAACACCAAGGTGGCGGCGGCTGCCCCGAGCGGCCAGGCGCCGGGATCCTCGAGCAGCCCGCCCACGCCGGCGGCCGTCGCGATCCCGGCGGAGACCGAGAGGACGTCCTGGGCCGTCGCCATGATCCGGACCTCGGGCGGCGCCACGCCCGGGCGGGCGCGAAAGCCCCGCGTCACCGCTCCCTCGATCAGCCCGACGGTCGCGGCGGCGGCGAGCCCGAAGAGCAGCACCTCCGCGACCGTCGGGCTGCCGACCTGCGTCTGCAGCGCCCCGAAGGACCCGGTGATGGTGATCGAGAACCCAAACGCGGTCGCATTGCCGCGGATCGCCGTGCTCAGTGCGGTTCCCAGAAGGCCGTAGCCCACGCCCCGCTGTCCCGGTCGCTCGCCCACGCGCTGTGTCTACCGGCAGCGGCGGACGAGACCGCGCCGTCGTGAGCGGCGCTCAGCGGCGGATGGCGGCGTGTACCCGCCGGGCGGGCAGCCGGCGAGTGCCCCACCCGAGCAGGTTCCACACCACGAGCAGTACCGCGCAGGCCAGCGCGCCGGTCGCGTCGAGCGCCAGGCGCCCGATGAGGTCGTCGTAGCCCACGCGCAGCTGCGCGCCCAGCGCGTGCTGCGCCACGGAGACGTAGAGCTCGTAGACGATGCCCGCGCAGAAGCCAAGGCAGAAGCCCAGCAGCAGGATCGCCGTGCGCTCTTGGATGCCCGTCTCCTGCGAGAGGTCGGGCACGATCCTCAGGCGCACGAAGAGGAGGTAGGCCACCGATCCCACCGCCGCCGAGATCACCACGCGCGAGGCCAGGTCATAGCCGCCCATCCCGAAGGCGTACGCGAAGCTCCCCCACGCCTGCAGCGCCATGGCGACGTTGAGCGCGAGGTCGAAGGGACGCGGCAGCGCGAGGCGACCGGCCACGAGCACTACCGCGAAGGTCAGCGCGAAGCGCACCGCCTCGTCGAGGCGGCCCTGGAGGGCGGAGGCGAGCGCCCCGACGAGGAACGAGAGGCGGATGAGGTCGATCGGGTCGCGTACCCAGCCCGTCCAGTCGCCCACCAGCCACGCCGGAAGGTCCGGTGACGCCCGACGGGGCCGGTTGCGCAACGCGCCGCCCGGCGGGGCCGGCCAGCCGGCCAGCCGGCCAGCCGGTCGCCGACGCGAGCCAGGCGATCGCGGTTCCTCGTCGCCGTCGCCCTTTCCGGAGAGCGCCTCGCCGGGCACTCGGCGGCGAGTTCCCAGCCGAACGCGTCCCACACCACGAGCAGGACGCCGCCGAGCAGCGCGCCGAGCGCGTCGTCGACCAGGTCGGCGATCGGGTCGCCGTAGTCGGTGAACAGCCGCGCGCCGAGTACGGCGTCGGCGAACCACTCGTAGAGCTCGTAATCCCGCCGACGCTCAGCCCGAAGACGAAGGTGACGACCACGATCCCCACGCGGTTGTGGATCCCGCTCTCTTCGGCCAAGTCGGGGACGAGCCGCAGCCGCACGAGGACCAGGTAGAGCAGCATCGAGAGCGCGCACGGCAGCACGAAGTGCACGACTTTGTCGTAGCCGTCGAGCCCTTTCGAAGGCGCCGAACACGTTGCCCCAGGCCTGGAAGTCCATCCCGAGGATGAAGGCGAGGTCGAAGGGGCGCGGCACCCGCAGCGCGCGGGGGACCAGCACGACGAAGAAGTGAGCGGGAGGCGCACCGCCTGCGCGACGTCGCCCAGGGCCAGCGTGATCGCCGCCCCGGCCAGCAGCGCGAGGCGCAGGAGATCGAGCGCGTCGCGAACGACCGGGGTCCATTCGCCGGCCAGCCAGCTCGGGAGGCGCGCGCCGGCGGCGCGATCAGCGCCAGCCCGGACTCGGAGTCGTGTTGCTTGCGCAGGTGCGCCGGCTGCTCGTCGAGCACGAGCTCGAGCGTGGGCCGGACGTGGGCGCGGAGCAGGTGGCCGCCGCGCGCCTCGCCGTCCGAGCGGCCGACGACGACGTGCGCATGGACGGCGGGCTCGCCGTCCTGGAGCGCGACGTCGCCGGTCATGGTCAGGACCTCGACCTGCTCGTCGAGCGGGATCTCTCGGTAGCTCTTGGCCTCCCAGTCAAACCAGCCGAGGATGATGTCGCTGAGCGCCCCGATCGCCGTGAAGCGCGCCGCGCCGATCTCCCGCTCGTAGCACCAGGCGCTCAACTGCTCCATCACCTCGTCGCCCTTGGAGAAGACCAGCACGACAGTGCGCCCGTGCTCGCCGCGTGAGACCTCTGCCCACTGCATCGCTCTCCGCCTTTCGTCGCGTCTGCCTCTGTGGTTCCCGGCGCCTGGCGCCCTTGCACGGCGAGTGTGGCTCCCCCACTCGGTGGTCCGTCGCGTGACGGTGGCGAGGCGCCGTCCGTTCTCGGGCGCCCTCACGGGGGTAGCGACCAAGCGCAGGACGGTCGGCGTCGTCCCCACGAGCGTCGAGCGGAGCCTGGGAGCATCCACAACGTTCGGCGAGGAGTCCCCAATGTCCAGTATGCGGTCGGGCTGTGCGGGCCCCGGCGCGCCGCGCCGACCCTTCTCGGGTCGCGTACGCGCCGGTCCTCGAGCGCGCGCGCGATCCGCCCGTTGGGGCACGAAGAGCGACGAGGGGGCGCCCCAGGTCGTGGCGAGGAGCGCATCGCGCGTCGCGGTACCGCTCGAGGACGGACGTACCCTCGTCGCGTTCTCCGAGGGCGCCGAGGTCGGATGGGTCTGCCATCTGGACGGCGATGAGCACCGGATGAGCGCGGGGCGCTCGGTCGCCGACGCGTTGCGTCGAGCGCTCGGCGACGCGCAGGCGCCGTGGGGTGTCGAGCGGCTCGCGAGCGCGATCAGCGAGGCACTGGGCGCGCGCGACTGAGACCTCGCGTCGGTGGGTTGCGCCCCCAGGCGGGCCCAGGGCCGGCCCCGCGGTACGCGAGCCCTCGCTCACGCGACCCGGTAGCGCTCGGCGTCCGCTCGCTTGAGCGCGAGTCCGTGGCCGGGACGGTCGCGGTCGGGACGCAGGGCGCCGCCCTCGGGATCGAGCGTGCCGTCGAGCAGCATGCCCTCGATGCGCAGGTGGTCGTGGAAGTACTCCAGGTGCTCGAGGCACTCCAGCGCGCACCCCGCGTGGGCGCTGATCGCCGGGGCGCAGTGCAGCGAGAGCGGGACGCCACGTGCCGCGCACAGCCCGTCGATGCGGCGAAGCTCGGTGATCCCCGCGCAGCGCGTCACGTCGGCCTGCAGGACGTCGACCGCGCCCGCCTCGAGCAACCGCAGCGCGTCGAACCGGCTCCACGCGTACTCCCCCGCGGTGATCGCCAGGCCGCCCGGCGCGCTGTCGCGGACCTGGGCGAGGCCGTCGAGGTGGTCGGAGGAGACCGGCTCCTCGAGCCAGGTGACCCCCCAGTCGCGCAGCCGGTGCGACCAGCCACGCGCGACCGAGACGGTGTACGCGCCGTTGGCGTCGACCATGAGCTCGGCGTCGCCGATCGCCTCGCGGGCGGCGTCCAGGCGCGCCGGGTCCTGATCGGGCTCGCGAGCGACCTTCATCTTCACCCGCGGGATGCCCTGTGCGACCCACCCGCCCAGCTGCTCGGCGAGCCGCTCGAGCCCGTAGGAAGTGAAGCCGCCGCTCCCGTAGATCGGCACCTGCTCGTGCACGGCCCCGATGAGTACCGTGAGTGGCATGTCCTGCAGACGTGCGGCGAGGTCCCAGAGGGCCGCGTCGACCGCTGAGACCGCCATCGCGCCGGCGCCGGGGTGGCCAGCGTTGCGGGTCGCGCGGCGCATGGCCGACCACGCCGCGGCGGGCGCGAGGGCGTCGCGCCCGCAGACCACCTCAGCGAGCTTGGAGGAGACGAAGGCCGCGGTCGAGACGTCGGCGTAGGTGTAGCCGAGCCCGGTCCGGTTGCCGGCGCGCGCCTCGACGACGATCATCGTCGTCGAGTCCCAGCTCAGCGTCCCGTCGGACTCGGGCTCGTCGGTCGGAACGGTGTAGGCGCTGACGTCGAGGTCTTGGACGGTGACCGCGGCGTGCGACGGGGCGACCGTCGTCATTGGGGCGGCCTCCTTGCGGTTGACGATGGAAGGCGCTTCGGGGCCTGGCCTGGCCTACCCGCACGTCCGCACCCTTAACGAGCGCGGCGCCGTGCAGGTCGGCCAGCTGACCACCGGGGCGGCGAGCGGGCGCGACCGGGTCGGGCGTCGGACCACGGGGGCGTGGCGTGGCGCCATGCGGGTAATGGGAGCGGCATGAACGAGCCGATCGGACACCGCCGCTGGGCAATCGCCGAGGGCATGATCCCGACCTGGAGCAACGGCCCCGAGCCCGAGATGACGAGCCACGAGTCGGTCGCCCTGCTCAACGCCGGGGACGAGGACGCCCGCGTCGAGCTCACCGTCTACTGGACCGACCGCGAGCCCGTCGGCCCCTACGCGGTCGAGGTGCCCGCGCGGCGCACCCGGCACGTGCGCTGCAACCAGCTCACCGATCCCGAACCGTTGCCGGCCGGCGAGGAGTTCTCCTCGATCATCACCTCGAGCGTGCCGATCGTCGTGCAACACACGCGCCTGGACTCCCGCCAGGCCGAGAACGCGCTGATCACGACGATCGCCTACCCGGCCGGCTGAGGCGGGCCCGCGGCACCCCCGCCCATCGCTGGCCGGCGGGCGCCGGCGCCCGCGCGGGTTCGGTAGCGATCCGTCGGCGCACGTCGGGCGCCATCTGGAGTCCCTGGACGGGAACCCGACCAGCGGCCCTGCTCGCGCTCTCGCCTCGATGGACGAGGGGTCAGCCGCGGACCGCTCGTCGCTGACGGAGGGCAGCCGGCAGACCGCCGGGTAGCTCGCGTCTGCGCACCGCGGGTAAGGGGCCGGCATGGTCACCGGTACCGTCGTGCGGCGCCGCGGCGAGCGGGGTGCCGCCGCCCGGCTGGCCGAGCGCGGCTGGGCGGGCGGGAGCGCGAGCGCGTCATCGTCCTGCTGGGCTGCGTGCTCGCCCTCGACAGCGCCAATAAGGGGACTGTGGACGCGGTGGCCGAGGAGCTCGACCGCTCGCTCGGGCTCGGCCACGTCGAGCTCGGCCTGGTCGCGACGGTCTCCTCGGTCGTCGGAGCCCTCGCCACCGTGCCGGTCGGGATGCTCACGGACCGCGTCTCCCCGCGTGCGCCTGCTGTGGGGCAGCGTCCTGCTGAGGTCGCTGGCCATGCTCGCCACCGGGGCGGCGGGATCGCTGAGCGCGCTGCTCGCGTGCCGGGTCGCACTCGGGGCGGTCACCGCCACCGCGGGCCCACCCTGGCCTCGCTGGTCGGCGACCTCTTCTTCCCGCCGCCGAGCGCGCGCGTCTGGGGCCTCATCCTCACCGGCGAGCTGGTCGGCGCGGGGATCGGGCTGGTCGGCAGCGGCGAGATCGCGGCGCTGCTGTCATGGCGCATCGGGTTCTGGTGGCTCGCGATCCCGGGCGTAGCCCTGGCACTGGCGATCCGCCGCATGCTGCGCGAGCCGGCCCGCGCCGACAAGCGCGAGCGCGACGCCCAGCGCGGCCGTGGCGGGGCGCGGCGCGAGCGCGACGGCGACAGCGCGCGGGGCAGGGGCGAGGACGACAGCGCGCGGGGCGAGCGTCCGCCCCGGCTCGCCCGCGACCTCGCGCGTCGTCGGCACGTCGAGCCCCACGAGGACCTGGTCCTGCGCCGACGCGACCCGGTTGTCGATCTGGTCGGCGGTCGTCTACGTCCTGCGCATTCGCACGAACGTCGTGCTCATCGTTGCCTCCGCCCTGTCCTACTTCTTCTTCGCCGGGTCCAGGTCTTCGCCGTGGTGCTCATGCGCTCGTGCTACGACCTCTCGCTCGGCGGCGAGCGCGCTCCTGGGCCTCGTCGGCCTTGGCGCCATCTTCGGCGTGGTCGCGGGCGGGAGGATCGCCGACCGGCTCCTCGAGCACAGTCGGCTGAGCGCGCGCATCGGGGTCGCGGTCGCCGCCAACGTGGCCGCCGTGGTGGCGCTGCTTCCCGGCCTGACCACCACGAGCCTCGTCGTCTCGCTGCCGCTCTTCGTCGTCGGGGCGGGCGCCCTAACCGCCGGCAACGCGCCGCTCGACGCCGCGCGAACTGGACATCATGCCGCCGCGCCTCTGAGGGCGTGCCGAGGAGGTGCGAACGCTGCTGCAGGTGGCCGCGGTGGCCGCCGCGCCGCTGCTCTTCGGCTACGTGTCGGTTCGCTTCGGAGGCCCCTCGCACGCCCAGGCGGCTGCGACCGGCGGCGAGGAGAGGGGAGGCGGCCTCGCCACGACCTTCATGATCATGCTCGCGCCGTTGACCGCCGTTGACCGCCGTTGACCGCCGTTGACCGCCGGCGTCCTGGCCCTGCTGCTGGCCGTCCGCACCTATCCGCGTGACGTGGCGATCGCGGCGGCTTCGGCGCGAGAGCGAGTGTGACGACATGGCCTCCTTGATGCCCCGGCGGCTGAGTCACACGTTGACCGTGTAGGCAGTCGCGAACCCGAGCATGATGCCGAGCTGCCTGAGGCCAGCACGCCCCGGCGCCCGAAGGCGGCCGCCGTCGCCCTTCCGACGCCCGCCGACGCGCCGGTGACGACGAGGGCCTTGCCCTCGAAGTCCATGGCCCCCGAACGTGCCCGCCCGAACGACGTTCCACGTGCCGGTCAGGCCGCTGACCAACGCGCCGGGAACCCGCCGCCCGGCCGCAGAGGGGCGTTTCCGGCGCACCGGCGACGGAGAGTCACCGAAGCATGGGATCGCACTGCTGCACGGCCTGGGCGCCGGGGCCGCCGCAACCACGGCGCTAAACGCCGCCGCCTATCTCGGATGACTTGGCCATGGGTATCGTCTCGCCGACCGTGCTAGTAGTGGTAGAGGCGCCAGGGCTCGGGCGGCGGCGGGCCTCACTCTCCCGACCGTCGGCGCAGACGGGCGCCGGAGTGACGCCCGGCACGCGCGTCGCAGGCGGGAGCGACCACGCCGGAGATCCGGCCGGCGAGCACGAGCTCGCCTGCGTGGTGCACGTCCACTCGACCTTCTCCGACGGCACGGCGACGGTGTCCGAGGTGCTGGCCGCCGCGCGCCAGGGCGGCGCCGACGTGGTCATCCTCACGGATCACGACACCCTGGAGGCGCGCCGGCGCGGCCTGGAGAGCTCGCGAGCGATCGCGCGCAGGTTCTCGCCGCGCTCGCCCAGGGCCGCTGCCATCTCGCCGTCGACGCGCTGGCCCCGGCCCACGGCTTCCGGTTCTGGGCGCAGGGCGAGCACGGGACCCTCGCGATGGGCGAGGAGGCGGCCGCCGGCCGCTGGGACCTGCACGTGCGCGCGCCGCGGTCCGCCGAGCTCGCGGTGCTGCGCGACGGCGAGCCCGTCGCGCGGGCGACGAGCGATCGCCTGACCCACGTGGCGCAGGGCCCGGGGGTGTGGCGCGTCGAGGCCGCCTGCGCCGCGCGGGCCGGTCGCGGCCGTGGGTTATCTCCAATCCGGTGTACCTGCGGGCTTGAGTCTGACGCCCGACCGTGGTCAGCAGGCAGACCGCTCATCGCCCGGGCGCGGCGAGTCTTGCCGCCGCGTCGGCCGGGCGCCGCACGGGTACGCATTCCTGATGGAAGAGACCAGGCCCGGGACCGGCGCGCGCCCGTGCGGCGAGTGAGCGTCCTGTGGTCCCGGCTGCGGGACAGGTTCTGGGCGCTCCCGCTGCTTTGCGCGCTGCTCGCGCTCGGACTCGGGCTGGGGCTTACCAGGCTCGACGACGCGCTCGACACGTCCCTCGAGCTGCCGTTCCTGTTCGGCGGCGGCCCTGAGGGCGCGCGCGCGCTGCTCGGGGCGATCATCACGTCGATGATCTCGTTCACGGGCCTCGTGTTCTCGATCACGATCGTCGTGCTGTCGCTGACCAGCAGCCAGTTCTCTCCGCGGGTGCTGCGCACGTTCCTGCGCGACCGGTTCAACCAGCTCGCCCTCGGCGTGTTCGTCGCGACCTTCGTCTACGCGCTCGCCGTTCTGCGCTCCGTCCGCGGCACCGCACAGGTGGATCCCTTCGTCCCCCAGCTGGCGGTGACCGTCGCGTTCGCCTTCGTGCTCGCCAGCATCGCGTTGTTCCTGGGCTACATCCACCACATCGCCCAGTCGATCCGCGCCGCGACGATCATCACCACGATCGGCGACGACACGCGAAGGCTGCTGGAACGGCGGCACCTCCCTGATGCCGGGCCGTCGCTGCGCCTGCCGCATCCCGATTCGCCGGCCCACCGTGTCGCGGCCCACCGACCGGGAGTCGTCCTGCAGGTCGACGACGAGCAGCTGGCGAGCCTCGCCGAGCGCCATCGCGTCACCGTGTGTGTGAAGCGGGCGGTCGGCGAGTTCGTCCCGGCGGGCGCTCCACTGCTCGAGGTCTACGGGGAGGACGTGCCCGGGCACGAGCGGCTCTGCGACGCCATCGAGCTGGGCAGCGAACGCAGCATGGACGAGGACGTGGGCTTCGGCCTGCGCCAGCTGGTCGACATCGCCGAGCGGGCGCTCTCGCCGGGCGTGAACGACCCCAGTACTGCGGTGCAGGTCATCGACCAGCTCCACGACATCCTGCGGCGGTTGGCCACACGGCGGCTCTCGCCACGCCAGCGTGTGGCCGACGACGGCCGGCTCGCGGTCGACGTCCCCGAGCCTGCCTTCGCCGACTACCTCGACCTCGCGGTCGACGAGATCGCCCACTGGGGCGCGGACGCCGATCGTGTCCAGCGCCGGCTCGGCGTCATGCTGGTCGACCTGGAGGGCGTCGCCCGGCCCGAGCACCGGCCGGCGGTGGTGCGGGCGCTGGGCCGCGGCCTGTGGCGCCTGCCGGCGGTCGCCGACAACGACTCCCCGCTCGCGTCGGACACCGACCTGCGCTGACGCCGGTCGTCATCCGGTCCTCGGCCGCGTGCCGGGGGCTAGGTGCCTCGTCCTGGGCGTCGGCGGTCCTGCGAAGGCTGAGCCCCCCGCGCGCGTTCATCGGACGCTGACCCCGTCGGCTCGGCCGTCGGGGTCGCGCTCTCGAAGCCGCCGGCCGCGTTGCGGCGCACGGCGCGGCCCGTCCATCGCCGCCAGGGATGCTCCCCGGTATCCCGGAGCTGCCGGCAGAGGCGCAGCGTGAACCAGCCCACGAGCAGCGGGATGATCCAGATCCCGAAGCGCCAGAACCACACCTGGCCCTCGTAGGAGAAGCCGATCGTCACGAGCACCCGGTCGGAGGAGCCGGCGAAGAAGGCGAGGAACACCCACGCGAAGAACGCCGCACCGAACGCCGTGCGGCCAGGGTTGTCGCGTGGCCGGTCGAGGAGGTCGTGGCGGCGGAAGTCGCGCGTGATGAAGCGCTGCTCGATCCACGGCCACGCGTAGAGGACGCCGAAGCACACCAGCGGGAACAGCGCGCCGCCCCAGAACGGGTTGGGGATCCACGTGTGGCCGCCGAAGCGCGGCTCCAGCGGCGGGACGAGCCGCAGCGCGCCGATGAGCCAGCCCAGGTACCAGTCGGGCTGGGCGCCGTTGGTCGAGCGCCAGGTCTCATACGGCCCCCACTGGAAGATCGGGTTGATCTGCACCAGCCCGCCGAGCAGCACGAGAACGGCCGCCACCGCCGCGAGCCAGCCGAGCGAGCGCAGCGCGTAGCCGGCCCACATCGGCGTGCCGACGACGTTTGCCTCGCGGCGTCCCGGCCCCGGGAACTGCGCGTGATGCTGGCGCGCGATCTGCGCGAGGTGGATCGTGATGAGCACGGCGATGATCGCGGGCACGACGAACACATGGCCGATGTACAGCCGCGGCCAGAAGGCGTCCGAGCCGGGGAAGCGCCCGTCCCAGACCAGCGTCGAGAGCTGGCCGCCGATCCCGGGCAGCGACAGTGCGACCCCGTAGCCGATGATGAGGCCCATCCCCGAGAGCAGGTCGTCGGGCAGCGAGTAGCCCAGGAACCCCTCGAGCAGGCCCATGGCCAGCATCGTCAGCCCGACCAGCCAGTTGAGCTCGCGGGGCTTGCGGAAGGCGCCCGTGAAGAAGATCCGCGCCATGTGGATGACGATCGCGGCGATGAACAGGTTCGCCGCCCAGTGGTGGGTCTGACGGATCAGCAGCCCGGCCGGCACGTCGAAGGACAGCCCGACCGTCGAGACGTAGGCCTCGGAGGCGTGAAGGCCCTGGAGCGGGACGTAGGACCCGTGGTAGACGGTCTCCGCCGTGGAAGGCACGAAGAACAGCGCGAGGTAGGTGCCCGTCGCGATGAGGATGACGAACGAGTACAGCGCGATCTCGCCGAGGAGGAAGGACCAGTGGTCCGGGAACACGTAGTCCATCGTCGCCTTGAGCAACGAGGAGGCACCGAGGCGTTCGTCGACGAAGGCCACCGGGTCGGCGAGGCCCCGCTCGCGCCGCCGGGGACGACGGAGCAGGGAGGTCATGCCTTCGCCTTCCCGGTGCCCCACCAGGCCGGGCCGGGCGGTCCCGAGAGCGGTCCGGTCGCGCGCAGCACGCCCTCGGCGTCGATAGCCAGCGGAAGCTGGGGCAGAGCGCGCCCGGCCGGGCCGAAGCGCACCGTGCCGCCGTCGGTGACGTCGAAGGTCGAGTAGTGGCACGGGCAGACCAGCGCCGGGGAGTTCCCCGAGCCCTGTGGGAAGAGCGGGTAGCGGAACTCGGAGACCGCGCAGCCCGCGTGGGTGCAGATCTTCGAGTAGGCGAGGATCCCCTCCGGCGCCCACCCCGCCCGTCGGCCGGTGAGCCTCACCTCGTCCGGACGCACCCGCACGACGATCACCGCGGAGCCCAGCCCCGACTTGTCGGCGCCCTGGGGAAAGCTGGTGAGGAAGGACCCGACCTCGAGCTCGTCGGCCCGCAACGGGCGGTCCTCCTCGTCGACGAGGCGCCGCCCGCGTCGCCACGGTGAGCTGTCGAGGCGACCGGCAACGGTCGGGCCGAGGGAGGCGACAGGCGTCACGACGATGACCCCGAGCCCGATCGCCGACGCCCCCGCGGCGCCGGCGAGCAGCCCTCGCCGCGAGATGCCCTCGCCGGCCGCGCGGATCCGCCGGGCGACCTCCTCGTGCTCCTCGGGGCCCGCGTCGAGCGGCTCCCGCTGCTCCACCGCGGTCTCCTGCGGGACCACGCGCGCCGAGGCGACCATCAGCGCAGCCGCGACCAGCACGAGCGCGAGCCCTGCGGTGAGTCCTAGCGCCTGGGTGTCGTCCCAGACGATGTAGAGCACGAGGAAGGCGACCGCGCACGCGGAGGCCCCCCATCCCAGCGCGGCGACGATCGTCTCGGCGCGCCGGTCGTGGGTGACCTCGCGCTCGGAGGGGTCGGGCTCCGGGGGCCGAGTTGGGGGTGGCGGCTCGCGCCGGCGCAGCCACGCGCGGATGAGCGCCACGAGGGCGAACAGGCGGCCGAGCAGGCTCACTCGGGGGTGCGCTCCCCGATGAGCCGCGCGACGCCGATCAGAGCCACGATCGCGATTCCCCACGCGACCATCCCCTCCGGGATCGGGCCGAGGTTGCCAAGGCCCCAGCCTCCGCGGTTGTCGAGGCGCTGGGTGGACAGCACATAGCGTGCGAGCGAGTCGGCCTGCGCGTCGTCGATGGCCGCCCGGTTCCACTTGGGCATGACGTACGGCCCGAAGCGGATGACCTCGGCAACGTCACGAGCGTTCACGCCGTTGCCCAGGCTCGGAGCGATCACGTCCGGGGTCACGATCCCCCCCTGTCCGGCGACCTGGTGGCAGCCGGCGCAGTGGTCGGTGAAAAGCCGCTTGCCGTCGGCGAGCGAGCCCGCGCCGGGGCTGACCGCCGGCACCGGGGGGCCGCCGAGCGAGCCGACGTAGGCGATCAGATCGCGCTGATCGGCCCTGGAGTAGACCGACGGGGCCCGCACCGGGAAGTCGGTCGGGTGGGCGAGCGGCATGCGCCCGGTGCGGATGTACCAGTCGGCCGCGAGCGCGCCGACGCCGTGCAGGTCGGGGCCGCGGTGAGGGAGCCCCTGCGCGGCGAGGCCGTGGCAGGACGAGCAGCCGGTCACGTAGAGCGCCCGGCCGTGCCCGACGCTTGCTCCCGAGGCGGGCGCCGCGGCCGACTGTGCGTGCGTCCGGGGCGTCGCCACCGCGAGCAGCCCGAGCGCGGCGGCGAGCATTCCGATGAGCCCGAGGGTGACGGCCGCGAGCCGCCGGCCGCGGGTCACCGCGCGAGCTCCAGCTCCTCGCGCCTCCGCTCGCGCCGCTCCTGCGCGAGCAGTGCGCGCATGGCCAGCGCGACCATGACGGGAACGAGCACGGCGACGCCGCCCAGCCACATCAGCGTGCCGGCGCGGCGCTGGTCGGCGAGCGCGCCGGCGTGGCTCGCGTAGGCGGCGAAGAGCGGATGGCTCGCGCTCGCGTAGACCGCGCCCACCGCCGCGGCGGCGATCATCCACACCGTCGCGGCCGCGAGCACGGCGATCGCCCCGGCACGATGGGGCACGGGATCGACACCGAGGATCACGACCCACCCCAGGAGCGCGGTCCAGAACAGGGCGGCGTGCTCGAGCACGTGAAGCGCGGGGTGGGCGAGGGCGAGCGAGAAGAGGCCCGTCAGGTGCACGAGCACGAGCACCGTCGCCGGCAGCAGGATCGCCACGGGCCTGGCCGTGAGCGCGGCCAGCGGCGCGCGGCGCAGCGCGCGCGCGAGGGCGCGGCCCGCGCCCGGCCCGAGCGCCGCGAGGAGCAGCCGGCCGGGAGCAGCGAGCGCGACGAGCAGCGGCGCGAGGGTGGCCACGACGAGGTGCTGGGCCATGTGCGCGGTGAGCGAGCGGTCGGCGGCGGCGTCGAGCGGCCCAGAGACGGCCGCGGCGAGCACGGCGACGCCGGCGATCGCGGCGAGCGTCCTGGGCCACGGCCACCCGCGTCGCACGCGCTGGGCGGCCCACAGGTAGGGGCCTAGCAGGCCCGCAAGCAGGGCGAGCGCGGTCGTCACCGGTCGCTCACCGCTTCTGCGCCCGTCGTTCGCGCACCAGCGAGCCCAGAGCGATCACGACGATCCCGCCGCCCAGGTACATCGCCCACGGGCCGAGCTCCCATCCCACCACGAGCACCGCGAGGCCGAGCGCGAGCAGCGCGGCCGGCGCGGAGGCGTCGGGCAGCGGCGAGGCGCCGCCCGGGGGCTGGCCGCGGGCGTCCGCGCGCCGCTCGGCGACGAGGAAGGCGCCGCCGACGATCACCCAGAAGGCGCCCGCTCCGCCAAGCAGCCCCAGCTCCCCGGGGCTCGGGGTGAAGAGGAGCTGGACGGCGGCCCACGCCAGCAGCAGCGCCCCCCAAGCGAGCATGGGGACCCACGCGCGCCTCACGCTCGCCGCTCCGGGCGCCGCAGGAGCGCTCGCCTCACCCGACTCGCTCCGCGTCGGGGTGGCGCAGGTCCCAGAGCGGCGCGTAGGAGCGCACCGGCGGGAGCGCGTCGAAGTTGTGGCGCGGCGGCGGCGAGCTGGTGGCCCACTCGAGCGATTGGCCCTCCCACGGATCGTCGCCCGCCCACCGCGGGCGCCGCAGCGAGACGACCACGTTGACCAGGAAGATCAGGATCCCGAGTGCGGTGATGTACGCGCCAATGGTCGACAGGAGGTTCAGCGTGCCCCAGCCGCTCGAGGCCGGGTAGTCGGCGATGCGCCGGGCCATGCCCTCCTGACCGAGCGCGAACTGCGGCGCGAAGGTGAGGTTGGCGCCGACGGCGAGGACGACGAGGTGCAGCTTGCCCAGGCCCTCGCGCAGGAGACGTCCCGACCACTTGGGAAACCAGTAGTAGATCGCGGCGAAGGCGCCGAACATCGATCCGGCGAACAACGTGTAGTGGAAGTGCGCGACGACGAAGTAGGAGTTGTTCGCATGGAAGTCGAGGGTGGGGGAGGCCACCCAGACGCCGGTCAGCCCGCCGACGAGGAACTGGATGAGGAAGGCGCACGCGAACAGGAACGCCGTGGTGAAGCGGATCGACCCGCGCCACAGCGTTGCCAGGTTGTCGAAGTACTCGATGCCCGCGGCAACGATGATCGCGTGCGAGGTGAGCGCGAAGTAGCGGTCGTCGATGCGCCCCGTCGTGAACATGTGGTGCCCCCAAACGCTCGTGGAGAGCGCGGCGAAGAGCAGGATCGAGAAGACGAAGATCCGGTAGCCGAAGTAGCGCCGGCCCGAGAAGGTGGCGAAGATCTCCGCCACCGCGCCGACGAACGGGAAGAACATCACGTAGACGATCGGGTGGCCGTAGAACCAGAAGAGGTGCTGGTAGGCCAGCGGCCCGTCGCCCCGGTAGAACAGCCCGCCGGTGCGGCGGTCGATCCACAGCAGCCCCATAAGCGCCACCAGCACCGGCATGGTCACCACCGCCATCAGGCAGGTCGCGACCATCGTCCAGGTGAACGGCGGCATGCGCAGCAGGGTCATCCCCGGAGCGCGCTTGCGCAGCGCGGTGGCGAGCACGCAGGCGGCGAGCACGAGCTCGCCCAGGGTCGCGAGCAGCACACCGAGGATCCACAGGTCCTCGCCCGAGCCCGGTGTGCGAGCGAGCTCGGAGAGCGGCGCGACCCCGATCCACGTCGCCCGACCGGGCCCCCCGTTGGAGAGCCAGCCGGCCTGCATGACGACGCCGCCGAGCACGAAGATCCACAGCCCGAAGAGCGCCGCCCGCGGCGCAGCGAGCTCCGCGGCCCCGACCTGAAGCGGCACCATGTAGACGCCCAGCGCGAGCGCCAGGGGGATGACGACGAGGTAGACCATCGTCGATCCGTGCATGGTGAAGAGCGCGTTGTAGGACTTGGTGGAGATCACCTGCAGGCCGGGCTGCGCGAGCTCGAGCCGCATGAGCAGGGCCATCACCCCACCGCCGATGAAGAACACGAGCGTCGCCACCAACAGGCGTCGCGCGATCGTCTTGTGGTCGACGGAGATGAGCCCCTCGACGACGCCGACCCGCGGATCGGCGACGGCGCTGGCCGGAGGGCTCACGCGCGCCCTCTGGCGCGGCGGGCGGCGAGCCACGCGTCGAAGCGCGCCGGCGCCAGCGCGTGGACCTCGAAGCGCATCGCCTCGTGGTACAGCCCGCAGAACCACGCGCAGACGCCCTGGTAGGTCCCCCTTCGCCCGAAGATCAGGCCCCATCGCTCCGTGTGGGCGGGCCAGACCTGGCGCTGGAAGCGCAGATCGGGGATCCAGAAGTCGTGCAGCACGTCCTGAGAGCGACCGGTGAAGAGGACGCGGCGCCCGGACGGGACGTAGAGGATGGTCGGCTGCCCCCGCGCCGGGGGCTCCTGGACGACCGAGGTACCGCTGTAGGAGAACCGCCACGCCCACTGCGCGGCTACCACGCCCACGCGCAGCGGCGGCCCCGCGCCCGGGCGGCCCAGCGCATCGTCGCGGCCCACGGCGGTGAAGGTGACGGCCAGCAGGCCGGCGGTCACCAGGGCGAGGAAGACGGCGTAGCCGACCTCGAGCTTCGGGCTCGTCGCGCGGTCGCCCGCCTCTCGCCCCGGGCGAGCCCGGTAGCGCACCAGCAGCAGCGCGAGGCTCAGCACGACGATCACGAAGACAGCGCTGCCCACGATCAGGTAGGGCAGCGCCACGCCGTCGTAGACCTCGCGGGTGCTCCGAACGCCGAAGGGCACGTCAGCCCCCGGGCCCTTCCAACCGCCAGCCTCCGCCGCCGAAGGTCAGTGTCACGCTACGACTGGTGCCCGCGATGGCGACGACGAATCGACCGCTTGCGCCGTCGAAGGCCTGCCGGCGAGCGTCGGCCGCGCGGAAGTCGGCCGGGGTCAGGACGGTGCGGTCGGGGACGCCCAGCACCCGTCCGCAGCCTCGCAGGGCGCTCCCGGCGCCAACGACGAGCGCCTGCGCGGGAGTCTGCAGCGTCGCCAGCGCGTCGAGCGGGCGCTGGTGCGCGCACGCGCCCAGGAAGGTGTCGAGCGAGCCGCGGGCCTGTGAGCCCGCCGTCGAGGTGCTCTCGCCGCATCCGCTCGCTGCCACCGTGCCGGCGAGCGCGACGAGCGCCGCGCCCGCGGCCGCGCGACGTCGGTGGATCACCGGGCCACCCCTCGCCGCGCACGTCTCGGGCCGCCGACAGCGGTCAGCGCATCCCCGTCGCGGCCGGGGGCGGTCACGCCTCGCCGGCGACGGCGCTCACCAGGCCCTCGCCCAGCTCGACGTGCAGGTGGCCCGCCGTCACCTCGGCGTCGTCCACGTTCACTCCGCGCTCGCGCAGCTCGGCCGCTAGCAGCGGGAGCTGCGCGGGGGCGACCTGCGCGATCTGCTCCTCGACGACCGGCGGCACGCCGCGCTCGAGCCATGCCTCGCCGATCTCGCCCTGCGCCTTGACGTCGTGTCCCTTCTCGTCCTGCCCCTCGGCACTGACGGTCAACCGCGCGAGCACGACCCGCCCGTTCAGCCACTGCTCGAGGAGCCACGCGTCCTCCTCGCCGCCGCGAGCGGCGCGGTCCTCTGTCGCCCGCGCGGCCTCCGCGCGGTCGTCGAGCTCGGCTCGGGCGATTAGGCGACGGATCACCAGGGAAAGTTCTCCCTCGATCACAGGTCCGCCGCACGTCGGGTGTCATCGAACGGACCACTTCGCGCGCCGCCGGCCTGGTTCTCCGAACCCACGTCACTCCATGTCACTTCTGACGACGACTCAGCGCGTGCACCTGCTCGACGTCGATCCGGAGCTGGGCGAGCGTCTCGACGCGCGCCGCGCCGCGCTCGCTCGACACCACCTCGTCGCGGGCCTCAGGCGCGTCGACGCGGGCGGGTGGTCACCGACCGCCGACGCCTTCGGCGCCGAGGGCGGCTTTGGCCTGCTGATCGTCTGCGGGCTCGCCGTGCGCCGGGTGTCCCTTGGCCATCGCTCCGCGGCCGAGCTGCTGGGCTCCGGCGATCTGATGCGGCCCTGGCAGGACGACGGCGAGCACGCCGCGTACCCGTTCTCCGCCTCCTTCCGCGTCGTGGAGCCGCTGGAGCTCGCTGTGCTCGACCGCGCCCTGATGCTGCGCATGCTGCACTTCCCTGAGCTCGTCGACAGCCTCTTCTCGCGCGTCATGATCCGCGCCCGACGGGTGGTCGGTCACCTGGTCATCGCCCAGCTGACCTCGGTCGATACCCGCCTGCACGTCCTCTTGTGGCACGTCGCCGAGCGCTTCGGGCGCGTGCGCCCCGACGGCGTGGTCGTCCCCGTCAGCCTGACCCACGAGACCTTGGGCCTGATCGTGGGCGCCCGCCGCCCCTCGGTCACCGCAGCGATGGGACGGCTCGTCACGCTCGGCCTGGTCGAGCCGTTGGTCCGCGGAGGCTGGCTGCTCAAAGGAGATCCGCCGGAGGAGATCGGCCGTCTCACGGCGTCGACCGACGGCGCCACCTCGCTGGACTGAGCGTCGTCGGCGGACCGCCGGTAGCTGGCGGTCCGTGCGCGGGTAGGGAGCCGGCATAGGCGGTCGCGCGACGGCGGAGCGGGCGCGGCTCACCACTCGGGGTTGATGCGCGAGATGAAGCGAAGCGGCGTCGACACACCCCACACCCCACACGGCCGCCCAGCCCACCGTTGAGGACAGCAGTCAGCGACGGCCCAGACGGTATGCCAGCCGAGCAGCGGTCCGAGCATCACACCGAGGCCAGGGGCTACATCGCCTCCTTGATGCCGCGGCGGATGAGCCAGACGTTGACCGGATACGCGGTCGCGAAGCCGAGGATCATGCCGAACTGCATGAGGAGCCAGTAGGCGGCGTGGTCGGGCGTCAGGTGCGGCTCGGTGAAGAGCACGAGCTGCATGACTGCCATCCAGCCGAACAGGCCGACCTCGAAGGCGGTCAGCGAGAGCGCGTCGGCCTTGACCGCCGCCTCGAGCCCGTCGCGCACGCCGAGGTTGCGCATTGGGGCGATGGCGAAGTACTGGAAGGCGATCCCGAGCGCGAAGGCGAGGGTGAAGTCGACGATGTACTCGGCGGGCAGCGCGAGGCCGAGCAGCTGCAGTCCGAGCGCGAGGACGACGAACGCGCCGATGATGTCGCCAGCGTGCAGCCGGCGCCGCAATGGCTCACGCCGATGCCGACCGAGACAGGCTCGCCGTGGTGCGGCTCGGCGCCCGTCTGCTCCTGGAACGTCGGGCTGTTCCGGCGTCCCCAGCGGCGATAGCCCAGCCAGGCCAGCGGCCCGAAGTACAGCGCGGTCACGGGCCAGACGGCCTCCATCACCGCCATCCTCTGGCGGTAGCCGCGACCGAAGATGTCGTAGAGGATCGCGGCGGCGGTCGCGAAAGCGAGCGCGAGCGAGATCCAGGCGACGACGGTGAGCCAGGGCGGGGGCATCGCGCCATCCCTACCCGCCGACGCCCGCGGCGCGACCTCCTGCGCCCGCGCCCTGACCTCGCTCAGCGCGGGTCTGCTGGTGCAGCGCGAGCTTCCAGTGCTCCCCGCGCCGGACATACAAGCTGCTCATCAGCGCCGAGTACTGCGGTGCGCCCTCGCGATGCGCGACCACGCCATAGGTCACGACGCCCGTGTCGGCCGTCGGCCGTAGAACTCGCGGCTCCTCGAGCCGGAAGGAGGCCCACGGCTGACCGCGCATGGCCTCGATGATCTGGTCGCGATCGGTCAACACCATCCCACCCGGCAGGACCATCACCACCGCGTCATCCAGCACCCGCCGGTAGAAGTCCGCCGCCGTGGCTCCGTCGGCCGACAGTGCCGCCCAACCGCGCTCCTCCAACTCGACCAGACGATCGCCCGTGCCCATCGCTGCCTCCACTCGTCGCTTCTCCTGCAGGCCACCCGCGAACACCGACGGCCCGGATGATGGCGCCCGCGGGTTTCTGCCAAGACCCTCCTCCGACGGGGTGCGCGTCGGACCGCATGTGGATGTGGCGCCAAACCCCAAGCCCTCTCCCGCAACGCCGGCGGCCACGCGGCCCCGCTGCAGCCATCAGCCTCACCGCACCGACCCTGAGCCCGCTCGGACGCCACTCGCCGATATCCCTTGCCCTCACATACCCTCTGGAGGTACGCTGGGGTCACCTGCCAGACGTACAGGACGCTCGTGACTTCTACCGCTCACGCCGCCGGCGGATCGCTAGACCGGCGTTCATGGTCAGGAAGGGGTCGACGGTTCGAGTCCGTCAGAGGGCTTGGCTCTACGAGCGAGATCTGGAGCCATTCCGGCGGCTCGGGAAACGATCGCAAGAGGCCGGTGGGTACTCAGTGGGTACATGGTCACCTCCTCACGCGCCCACTTGGGTACCGAGCGAGTACGACGGCGACCACCGGGCGGCGCGGCGGGCCCGGCGTACCTCGCCCTCAGGATCGACGCGCACGGCAGGATCGAAGTCGTCGAACAGCGCGGCGTAGTCGCGCAGGCATGTCGCCGGCGAGTGGCCGAGCTGGCGGGCGACCTCCAGGACCGACTGACCCTCGGCGATGAGCAGCGAGGCGAAGCTCCCGCGCAGGTCGCGCGGCCGGGCGTCGGCAGGCAGCTCGGCGACCCTGGCGGCCTCGCGGTAGACGCGCCCGCGCCAGCCGTCCCAGCGCTCGCCGCTCCACTCGCCGAAGATGTGCCCGGAGCCATCGGCCTCGACGATACGGCGCCAGGCTTCAAGGTCGTCGCGCAACGGGGCAAGCAGCCGCACGGTGCGATCGCGGGCGCCGCGCTTTCGGCCGGCCGGCACGAAGAGCACGCGCTCGCGGACGTCCTCCCAGCGTAGGGCGAGCGCCTCGCTCTCCGGGCGCAGCCCGGCGTAGGCGAGCAGCGAGAGCAACGTCGCGTCGAGCTGGCGATCGCGCGCATAGCGGCGGTGCGGATTGTTGAGCAGCCACGCGCGCATCTCCTCGACCTTGGCCGGCGCCACGAGCTTGGGCTCACGGGTTCGGCGCTGCGAGGGCTTATCAACCTGCGGCACCGGATTCGAGGCCACGAGATCTTCGAGCACCGCGCGGCGGAACATGCCTTGAAGCGTCGTCAGCGACGCATCACTCCCCTGCTGAGCCCGTCGCCGAGCAGGACACCAAGCGATACGCCCGCTTCGATCAGCCCGGCATGCCGTCACGCGCGACCGCTCGATCGTCTCGCGCGGGCTGGGCGTGGGCGCACTCGATCATCGACGATCACTCCCGGCTGCTCAGCGAGGTCCTCGACGACGAGCGCGCCGAGACCGTCGTCGCGTTCACCGTCCGCGCCCTGGGACTGGTTGCCGCCCACGGCATCGACTGGGCCGATCGACTGATGACCGACGTGAAAGTCAAGAGGACTGGGCTGGTCGGCGGTGAGATCCCTGAGGTTCTACCCGGCGTGCCGGCGAGAGCGGTCAGCGCCTGGGGATCCTGTCACGTTGTCGGTGATGACGGCGTGGTCTAGAAGGCCTGGGCTCAGTTCAACGCAGCCGCGGCGGCCTCGAGGCGATCGTCGCCCCAGAAGAGTTCGTCGCCGACGGCGATCGTCGGGACGCCTGTGACGCCCGGCTCGATCGCGTCCTGCGTGGCCGCCCTGACGCGCTCCTTGATGGCCTCGCGATCGATCGCCCTCAGGATTGCCGCCGGATCGAGCTCGCACGCAGCGCCGGCGAGCAGGATGGTGTCGGTGTCGCTGAGCGGCCGCCCGGCGTTGAACTGCTGCCTGAATGCGGCGAGCGAGAAGGCGACGCCCTTGCCGAGCTCCATCGCGATGGCCGCCGCCCGCAGTGCCTTGATCGTGCTGAACCGCGGCCAGCCCTCCGGCCAGCGCACCTCCTTGAGACCGCGCTCGGCCGCCCGTCGCTCGATCTCTTGCATGTCCGCTTCGCGATCCGGCTTCATCGACCATGGCAGGACGCCGGTGTTCTGGATGACCTGCCCGTAGGAGATCGGCTGCCAGACCGGCCGCTCGGGCAGCACCGAGTGGATACGCTCGGCAGCCAGCCAGGAGTAGGGGGAGTTGAACTCGTAGTAGAAGACGGAGCGCCCGGTCAGGCCCGAAAGGATACGGCGGGCTAGGTCGGCAGCGAGGTTGCGGCGGTGCTCTGCGAGCTCGTCGCAGGCGGGCG
>CAVSMB010000007.1:0-51357 GCA_963728925.1 uncultured Actinomycetes bacterium
TGGTTTCGCGGTAGGGACGGCCATTGCTGGCCGCCCCCCGCACAGATCCCAGCGTGCGCGTCTAACGCACTGGGCTCCTGACTCGGGTTCTGGCGGCGAATCGCTGATCGGGCCAGGGATGGGTGTAGTGGGCGCGAGGGAGGTAGCGCTCCGAGAGGCGACGCATCCGCTGCCAGTTCATCCTGGTCTTCTGGCTGCGACGTCGAAGCGCCGCTCGCCAGAGCCGGATGACCTCTTCGCGGAACGCACTGGCCTGGTGGATGTTGCCCGGAACCGAGTAGTACGCGAGATGCCCACGCACGACCGATCCGAGCCAGCGTCCCTGTTCCTCGATGGGCCGGTGGCGGCGAGCCATCAGCGAGGCCTTGACCTGCTTGAGCTTCGCCGCCTGGCGTTTCTTGATCGTCCTGCGCCTCACCGCGAAGTGTCCGTCCCTCCGCTTCGCGCAATAGTGCGTGAAGCCGAGGAAATCGAACGTCTCGGGCTTCCCGAGACCGCGCTCTGCCCGCTGCTGGGCGGCGTACCGTCCGAGGCGGACCAGGCGTGTCTTCTCGGTGTTGAGCGCCAGACCAAAAGTGGTCAGGCGCTGCTCCAGGTCTTTCCTGAAGCGCTCGGCGTCGGATTGATGCTGAAACCCCAGCACGGCATCGTCGGCGTACCTCACGGCGATGACCTCGCCACGGGCGTGCCGCGTCCGCCATTGCTGGACCCACAGATCGAAGACGTAGTGCAGGTAGACGTTGGCCAGCAGCGGCGAGACTGTTGCCCCTTGGGGCGAGCCTTCCTCGCTGGCCGTCCACTGGCCGTCCTCGATCACGCCTGCCCTGAGCCATTTCTGGACCAGGCGCAGGACCCGCTCATCCGCGATTCGGTGCTCGAGGAACTTCAGAAGCCAGGAGTGATCCAGGCTGGTGAAGAAGTCGCGGAAATCCGCGTCGAGCACCCAGTTCACCTTGCGATCCTCGATCGCGACCGTGAGCGCATCCAGCGCGTCATGCGGCCCGCGACCCGGGCGGAACCCGTAAGAGAACCCCAGGAAGTCCGTCTCGTAGATGGCGTTCAACACCTCGACCACGGCACGCTGGACGATCTTGTCCTCCAGCGCGGCGATCCCGAGCGGCCGCAACCGCCCGTCGGTCTTGGGGATGTACACCCGGCGCGACGGCTTGGCCCGGTAGGCGCCCCGCTGAACCCTTCCGTGCAGATCCCGGAGGTTCTCCTCCAGATTCTGCCCGTAGGACTCCCACGTTTCCCCGTCGACTCCGGCGGCCGCCTTCGGGCTCAGCGCCCTGAACGCGTCACGGAGGCGATCGACATCGACGTGATGCCAGAGCGCGGTGAACCTCGCGTCCCTGTCCTTCGCGGCAACCTGCCGCACACGGTCCAGCGCACTTGACGCGCTCACATCCCGGCTCTGCGTCCGGCACGCGTTTTGCTGGCCCGTGTTCCCCTTGTCCAGCCGCCTTCCCTCCACCAGCTCCGCAGCCGATTCCTCGGCCTTGTTCGCCAGCTTCGCAGGTACTACGCGGCTGTCAGACCTACTTCGGTGAGTAAGGGCGTGTCGCGGTGCTCGGCGGGCTGATCCCAGCGTGCGCGTCTAACGCACTGGGCTCCTGACTCGGGTTCTGGCGGCGAATCGCTGATCGGGCCAGGGATGGGTGTAGTGGGCGCGAGGGAGGTAGCGCTCCGAGAGGCGACGCATCCGCTGCCAGTTCATCCTGGTCTTCTGGCTGCGACGTCGAAGCGCCGCTCGCCAGAGCCGGATGACCTCTTCGCGGAACGCACTGGCCTGGTGGATGTTGCCCGGAACCGAGTAGTACGCGAGATGCCCACGCACGACCGATCCGAGCCAGCGTCCCTGTTCCTCGATGGGCCGGTGGCGGCGAGCCATCAGCGAGGCCTTGACCTGCTTGAGCTTCGCCGCCTGGCGTTTCTTGATCGTCCTGCGCCTCACCGCGAAGTGTCCGTCCCTCCGCTTCGCGCAATAGTGCGTGAAGCCGAGGAAATCGAACGTCTCGGGCTTCCCGAGACCGCGCTCTGCCCGCTGCTGGGCGGCGTACCGTCCGAGGCGGACCAGGCGTGTCTTCTCGGTGTTGAGCGCCAGACCAAAAGTGGTCAGGCGCTGCTCCAGGTCTTTCCTGAAGCGCTCGGCGTCGGATTGATGCTGAAACCCCAGCACGGCATCGTCGGCGTACCTCACGGCGATGACCTCGCCACGGGCGTGCCGCGTCCGCCATTGCTGGACCCACAGATCGAAGACGTAGTGCAGGTAGACGTTGGCCAGCAGCGGCGAGACTGTTGCCCCTTGGGGCGAGCCTTCCTCGCTGGCCGTCCACTGGCCGTCCTCGATCACGCCTGCCCTGAGCCATTTCTGGACCAGGCGCAGGACCCGCTCATCCGCGATTCGGTGCTCGAGGAACTTCAGAAGCCAGGAGTGATCCAGGCTGGTGAAGAAGTCGCGGAAATCCGCGTCGAGCACCCAGTTCACCTTGCGATCCTCGATCGCGACCGTGAGCGCATCCAGCGCGTCATGCGGCCCGCGACCCGGGCGGAACCCGTAAGAGAACCCCAGGAAGTCCGTCTCGTAGATGGCGTTCAACACCTCGACCACGGCACGCTGGACGATCTTGTCCTCCAGCGCGGCGATCCCGAGCGGCCGCAACCGCCCGTCGGTCTTGGGGATGTACACCCGGCGCGACGGCTTGGCCCGGTAGGCGCCCCGCTGAACCCTTCCGTGCAGATCCCGGAGGTTCTCCTCCAGATTCTGCCCGTAGGACTCCCACGTTTCCCCGTCGACTCCGGCGGCCGCCTTCGGGCTCAGCGCCCTGAACGCGTCACGGAGGCGATCGACATCGACGTGATGCCAGAGCGCGGTGAACCTCGCGTCCCTGTCCTTCGCGGCAACCTGCCGCACACGGTCCAGCGCACTTGACGCGCTCACATCCCGGCTCTGCGTCCGGCACGCGTTTTGCTGGCCCGTGTTCCCCTTGTCCAGCCGCCTTCCCTCCACCAGCTCCGCAGCCGATTCCTCGGCCTTGTTCGCCAGCTTCGCAGGTACTACGCGGCTGTCAGATTCCCGACGATCGTTCATCTCAGGCTACGGCCTTGGCCTTCCCGTCGCGGCCCGCCCAGCCGTCGATATGCCACCCCGCGAACCATCCCGGACGGGGCATCATCAACGACTGACGGGCGATCATCGGGCCTCCCGGTTCTCGCGCATGGAGATTCCGCGCATGCCTGGGTTCTCAGACCGCGCAGGGTCCGCCGGCCACTCGCATAACGCGACCGACGATCTCGCCTTCCGCCTAGTTGTACGGCGTCGGCACCCCGAACTGACTGATTTCGCGGCTCAATAGCCCCGCCTACGCGTACCCCTGTCAACGCTTCGCCGACGCCCTCACGAACGCCAACGCATGACTCGGGGCCACCGTGATTCGCTAGATCTTCGATGTAGAGCTCTCTCATCTCGCCGGGTAGCCGGCGGGAATTTCACCCGCCGGCCCCCACAGATCCGCACGTGAGCCTCTCGACTCATACGGCTCGTGCCGTCCAGTTATCCGGGCGGAGCGCAGAACCGCCAGTGCACGAACAGCTCAGGAGCCCGACAATGGACCCCCTTCAACCACGCTCGTGCCCGTTTGCCGCTGCGCTCTAGCCGCTTGTACTTCCACCTCGCCCAGCGCACCAGATGGCGATCGATGCGCTGGCAGAGCGGGATCACCGCGCTCGGGTAGAACGCGGTGAAGTACGCGAACCAACCCCGCAGCACCAGATTGATCCCGGCTGCGAGGTCGTCGAGGGTCAGGTTCACACGCCGATGAATCCGCCAGGAAGAGACCCGGCGGCTCATCGCCGTCAGCTTGCCCGGAGAGACCGCCGGCAAGAAGGCCGTGAAGGCCACGTGCTGACGCTTGTTGTACGCCCCTCGGGGCCGGAACGTGTAGCCGCAGAACGTGAACGAGACCTGCTCGTAGGTTCCGCGGCGGTTGCTGTCCTTGCAATACACGATCCTCGTCTTGTCGGGATGAAGTTCCAGCCCGACCTCGGCGAGCCGACGCGCGACCGCGTCCCGTACCTGGCGGGCCTGGCGTTCGCTGACGCAATGGATCACCGCATCGTCTGCAAAGCGCTCGAACCGGACGGTCGGGAACTCCCTGACCATCCACGCATCAAGCCCATAATGCAGAAACAGGTTGGCGAGGACAGGGGAGATCGGGCTGCCTTGCGGCGTGCCCTTGACCCTCTGGACCAGCCCCCCATCGGGCTTTTGCCTCGGGGCCTTCAGCCAGCGCTCCACGTACATCACGACCCATTTCTGGTCGGTGTGGTGCGCGACCGCCCTCAGCATCAGCTCCCACGGCACGGAGTCAAAGAAGGCCCGGATGTCAAGATCGACAACCCAGTCCCTCCTGAAGCACCGCTCCCGGCAAACGGCGACCGCGTCCGCGGGCGCACGCCCGGGACGGTAGCCGTAGGAGTCCTCGTGGAAGATCGGCTCCACGCTGGACTCCAACGCCATCGCCGCCGCCGCTTGCGCGACCCGGTCGACGACATTTGGTATGCCGAGCACTCTGGTCCCGTCCTTCTTGGGTATCTCCACCGCCCGGACCGGCCCGGGAAAGTACGACCCCGACGACATCCGATTCCACAGCACGTAGAGGTTCCCCGAAAGGTTCTCCTCGAACTGCTCGATCGTCACGCCGTCGGCCCCGGCCGCTCCGCCATTGTCCTTGACCTTCAGCCACGCATCCCACACCAGTCGCTTGGGGATGTCATGCGACTTGCCCTTCAGCCTCGGCTCATGCACGCGATTCCTTCCTTGCGGTTGACCGCATCCACCAGCCTGGACGACCCCGCCCCTTGGCTCCACCCCCGCTGCGATACGCGGAAGCTTCCCAGCTACTACGGGCGAGTCCGCCAGCGTGCCCGGCGACGGTACTCTGCTCCTCACGGATTCCGCCGTTTGGAGTTCTCCCTCTCGCCGCCGGTCTCCCAACGGCAGTGTCCGGGCACGCCTTCACACGTTCCATAGAAGAGCCTCGGCCGGGATCATGCTGCCTGTATGCCGGACGCCGCCTGGGCAGTAAACGGGTAACCCCCAGGCTCATCCCAGGACGAAGAAGCAACCCTGGTTTCGACGTCGTCTTTCCGGCTTTCGACACGTCAACGGCAGAGGACTTTCGTCCATCGCTCATCTTCCCGACCCGCACCTGACGCGATCTAGCCACGCCTTTTCCCACGACGTTCACCACAACGGTCTTCAGCCAATGCAGCTGTGGGCGGTTTGAAGCCTCCCCCCGCAGGGCGGCTCCAGAGGGCCAAACAACCTCTATCTCTTCTACAGCACCGCAGGCAGCGGGACCACCATCAAACAAAACCGTCCGACCTCCTGCGTTCGTGTTCACAACTTCTCCATGCCGGTTTATCCCGGCGCTCACAACCATCGCCGCCCACACCGCGCCCTCAACCACCAGCCGCCCATCACCCGACTCACCCAGCGAAACAACCTGCCTGGGCTCTACAGCTAGCTGCGTTTTCCGCAGTTGAGGGCGGGTTGGTGTGCGGGTTTCGTAGCGCCGGTCGGGGTTTTCGGCGCGTGGGGCGCGTTCGGCTGCGGCCGTGTTGTGGCAACTCTGGCTGTAGGTTGGTCTAGGTTCCGTCCGTTCGGGCGGCTAGCGTTGTGGCAACATGTTCGTCAAGGAAACCACGGTCAGGCGGGGCCCGCGCTCGTACACGTATCTGCAGATGGTCGAGGGGTACCGTGACGAGCGCGGCCGGGTGCGCCATCGTGTTGTGGCAAACCTTGGTCGCAAGGATGCGCTGAAGGAGTCGGGGCAGCTGGAGGCGCTGGCGGGTTCGTTCGCCCGCTTGGACCCGCCGCTGGTTGGGGTGCGCCGGGACGTCGGGCCGCTGCTGTTGGTCGCGCACTTGCTGGCGGCGCTGGACGTGGCGGGGACGGTCGACCGGTCGCTGCCGCGCTCGGCGCGTTCGCAGCTGTCGGTCGGCGAGGTCGTCGCCGCGCTGGTCGCCAGTCGGTTGTGCTCGCCCTCGCCCCTGTATGACGTCGCCGGGTGGGCGTCGGGCGCGGCGGTCCACGAGCTGCTGGCGATCCCGGCGGCGCTGCTCAACGATGACCGCCTGGGGCGGGCGCTTGAGACCTTCGCGGTCTATGCCGAAGGGGTGCGAGGCGCGGTCGCCGCCCGCGCGATCGAGCGCTTCGGCCTGGACGCCGGGCGGCTGCACGTCGACCTGACCACGGTCCGTGTGGCCGGCGCCTATGAGCACTCCGCGCTGGTGGCCAAGGGCTGGGGCTCAGACCGCCGCGTGGTGCGTCAGGTCCGCGCGTTGCAGGCCTCAACGCCGGAGGGCGTCTCGCTGTACCTGCGCCCGGACCCCGGCAACGCGGCCGAGCTGACGCTCGTCGGCGCGGCGCTCGAACGGCTGCTCGAGCTCTCTGCGCCGGGGATGCTGATGGTCTGCGACTCGGCGATCGGGCGGCCCAAGACGCTGTGTCAGATCGACCGCGCCGGGTTGCGCTTCATCGCGCCGCTGCGGGCCTCAACCGGCTTCAAAGAGCGCTACCTGGCCGAGCTGGGCCCGCGGGCGCTGCGGGCGCTGGGCTACGTCGCCGAGCGCGAACGCGGCCTGCCCGCCCAGCGGCGCACCCGCTTCCGCGGCGCGCTAGTCGACTGGCAGATCGACGACCCCGAGACCGGCCGGCCGCGCCGCTTCCGGGTCGCCTACATCCACTCCTCCGAAGAGGCGCGCGAGGTCGCCGCCGCCCGCGAACGCGCGCTGGCCAAGGCCGAAGCGCAGCTCGCGCGCGTCACGCGCGGCCTCGGCGGGCGCCACTACAAGACCCGCGCGCAGGTCGAGCGCCGCGTCGGTCAGATCATCGGCCCCAACATCGCCGGGCTGATCGCCGTCAAGGTCGCCACGCGCGCCGGCAAGCCGACCCTCACCTACGCGCGCGACCCGGCCGCGATCGAGCGGGCCGCGGCCACCGACGGCATCTACGCGCTGGCCACCAACCAGCCCGGACGGCTGAGCGCCGGGCGCGTGCTCGCCCTCTACAAAGACCAGCAGATCGTCGAGCGCCGCCACCGCGATCTCAAGCAGACGCTCAAGGTCCGCCCGATCTTTTTG
This sequence comes from uncultured Actinomycetes bacterium, assembly GCA_963728925.1. Lineage (GTDB taxonomy): Bacteria > Actinomycetota > Thermoleophilia > Solirubrobacterales > Solirubrobacteraceae > JBBPZA01. Next base: position 7,147 of record CAVSMB010000007.1, read on the forward strand.
CACAACGACGACCGCATCTACGCGCTGACCAGCATCGTCGGCATCGCCCTGTTGATCTTCGGCCTGATCGAGTCCCAGACGCGCCGCGCGCTCGACAATGACGAGCAGCTGCCCGGCCTGCTGCCCGAAGGCCGCGCCGCCAAGCCCACCGGCCGCAACATCCTCACCGCCTTCCAAGGCCTCGGCCTCACCTACACCCAGCACGGCATCGAACTGGACCGCCTCACCCCCACCCAGCAGCGCATCCTCGAACTGCTCGAAATCCAGCCGCCCTGGCCACAACAGGCACAGGTAGCGCTCACGAACTGCGGAAAACGCGGCTAGCGTTAACGAGCGAGCCTCATACCGCCCAGCGGTGGGCGCCGTCGTCGGTGGCGGGCTCTGTATGAGCCTCGCTCGGGCTCGTGGGCTCCGGCGTCGTGGTGGCCACGGCTAGCCTCCGACCAGAGTGCAGGCTGTGGGCCTGCTGTAGAGCGCGATTGCGCTGCGAGCCTTGTTGTTCAAGGGCGCTGAGGAGGCCGTATCGCCGTGGCCACGATCTCAAGCCTACTGCGCGACCACGTGACGCTGCGGGTGCGCTCCGTGGATCGGATCTTCCTGGCCGGTTACGTGCCGCGGCTTCAGTGCGGCGGGCAGCTGGTGCGGTTTTTGCTTGACCGCGTCGGCGGGAATATCCCGTCGCCGGCGATCCTGGGCCGGATCGGCCGCGGCTATGTCGAGGCGGTCGACCGCTTCGCGCTCGATCACGAGGTTCCGGTCGTGCGGTTCGCGAAGGGCGAGTGCAAGGAGGACGTCGCGCGGTCGTATCTGCAGCGTGCCGAGCGCGAGGGCCGCTGCGGCGTGGCGCTGATCGGCGTCGCACAGGAGAAGGCCTATGCGTGGCGCGGCTGGCGCGACGGCGGCTCAGACGAGCATCCGCACTTCGAGTTCGGCCGCCAGGCGATCTACGTCAATCACTACTACTTCTACATCTATGACCGCGAGTGGGGGCCGGCGTTCATCAAGACCAATGCCTATGCGCCCTACCCGATCTGGATCTACCTCAACGGTCACGAGTGGGCCAAGCGCCAGGCCGCCCAGGCCGGGATCGAGTTCCGGGCGCTCGACAACGGCTTCGCCGCCTGCGGCGACGCCCGCGCGCTGGCGGCGATCTGCGGCTCGCTGGCCCACGTCGACGTCGAGGCGTTCTTCTCGCGCTGGATCGCGGTGCTGCCGTCACCGTTTACCGCCGCCGAGCGCGCACGCTACGGCTATCGCCTGTCGATCCGCCAACTGGAGCTGTCGGACACCCGCGTCTTCGATCGCCCGGCCGCCGGCCGCGCGTGGTTTGAGCGCACGATCGCCGACCAGCTGGACCTCGGGCGTCCCGACCGCGTACAGATCGTCTTCGGGCGAAAGGTCTCGCGCGCGACCCCCGGTGTCTTCCAGACCAAGGTAATCACGCGCGGCGTCGCGCCGGTGATCCAGGCCCACTACAAGCACTCCAAGGTCAAGCAGTACTTCAAGGACGGCCGCGCGCTGCGGACCGAGACGACCGTCAACGACCCCTACGACTTCGCCGTCAAGCGCACCCTGTCCGCCGACACCTGGCAGGCGCTGCTGACCCTCGGCCACGACATCAACACACGGCTGATGACCACCCAACTGCAGGCGTGCCAATGCGCGCCCGACCCGGCCGCGCTGCAGGCGGTCGTGCTGCCGTCCGTCCACGACGGCCTACCCGCCCCCGGCCTCAGGTTCGGCGACCCACGCGTGATGGCGCTGCTGGCCTGCCTGTGCCACTGGGGCCACCTCTTCAACGGGCTGACGAACCGCAGCCTGCGCGAGCTCGTCGCCGGCCTGATCCCCGGCTACACCGCGCGCCAGGCCACCTACGACCTGCGCCGCCTGCGCAGGAAGGGCCTCATCCACCGCGTCCCACGCTCCCAGCGCTACGAGCTCACCGACCACGGCCGGATGATCGCCGTCTTGTTCACCAAGACCCACACGCGGATCGTCAACCCCACGCTCGCCGAGCTCGACCCCCGCCTCCCCGACCCGATCGCCCGCACCACAGCCCTCGGCAGGCCCTGGCGCCAGTTCCAGCACGCGCTCGACGACCGCATCAAACAGGCCGCTATCGCGGCGTGAAAACATGACCCGCCCGTGAACCTTCCAACCACCAAGCGGAGCTAGCGGTCGGGTCGGTACATCAACTCGACGTAGTCGTCGAGCATCCGGGCGGCGCTGAACGCGGGCGCGAGGGAGCGCAGCGAGGCTCGGATCAGGGCCAGCCAGCCGCGCGGCAATCCGACCTCGTCGCGGTCGTAGAACGCGGGCACGACCTCGTCGGAGAGCAGCCGGTACAGCTCCGTGCCGTCGCGGGCGTCCTGGGCGGCAGGATCGCCCTCCACGTCGCCGGGGAGGGCCCAGCCGTTCGTGCCGTCGTAGCCCTCCGCCCACCAGCCGTCGAGCACGCTCAGGTTCAGCCCGCCGTTGGCGGCGGACTTCATGCCGCTCGTCCCGCTGGCCTCGAGCGGCGGGCGCGGCAGGTTCACCCACACGTCGCAGCCTTGTACGAGCCGCGCGGCCAAGTCGAGGTCGTAGTCATGCAGGAAGACCGCCCGCCCCCCGGCCTCCCGGCGCGCCCTTGAGCACGAAGAGCTCCTGGAGCAGCCGCTTGGCCTCGTCGTCGGTCGGGTGCGCCTTGCCCGCGACGACAAGCTGGAGCGGGCGCTCGCCGGCGAGCAGCGCGAGGCTGCGTGGTCCTGCACGAGCAGCGGCAGGCGCTTGTAGGCGGCCACGCGGCGGGCAAAGCCGACGGTCAGGACCTGGGCTGAAATCCGCGCTCGGCGGCCTCGACGTAGTCGCGCGGCTCGCCGCGGGCAAGGCGGTCAGCGACGCTGCGCTCGCGGACGACGTCGACGAGCGCGGCGCGCTGGCGCTCGCGCGCCGCCCACAGCTCGGCGTCTCCAACGGCGTCGAGCGCCGCCCACGTGGCGCAGTCGGCGCCCCGCGCCGGCCAGTCGTCCCCCAGGTGGCGGTCGAGGAGCTCGCGCATCGGCGCGCCCACCCAGCTCGGAAGGTGCACGCCGTTGGTGATGTGCCTGATCGGCACGGCCTCGGCGGCGCGGCCAGGCCAGAGGTGGCGCCACATCTCCCGCGCCACGCTCCCGTGGCGCCGGCTCACGGCGTTGGCCGCGCGGCTCGTGCGCAGGGCGAGCTGGGTGACGCCCAGCGGCTCGTCCTCGTCGTCCGGATGCGAGCGCCCGAGGCGCACGAGCGCTGGCGGGTCGAGCCCGAGCGAACGCGCCCAACGTGCCCTCGATGTGCTCGGCCGGGTAGGTGTCGTTCCCGGCCGGCACGGGCGTGTGGGTGGTGAACACCACGCGCTCGCGCGCGGCCGCGAGCGCGGTGTCGAGGTCCGTGCCCCGGGCCGTCTCCCGCCGCGCCAGCTCAAGTGGCGCGAGTGCGGCGTGTCCCTCGTTGAGGTGGACGACGGCCGGCTCGACGCCGAGCGCCGCCAGCGCGCGCATGCCGCCGACGCCCAGCAGCGCGTACTGCGCCAGGCGTATGTCCGGGTCGCCGACGTAGAGCCGCGAGGTGATCCAGCGCGCCCGGGCGGCGTTCCCGGGTCGGTCGGCATCGAGGAGGAAGAGAGGGACGCGCCCGAGGTCGACCCGCCAGACCTGCGCGGTCACCTCGATGTCCCAGATCGGCAGAAGAACGCGACCGGTCGCTCGGACGCGGGCGCAGGCGGCTCTTCCGCGATCGCCCGCTCGAGCGCGTCGACGCGGGCGCGCAGCTCGGGGGCGGCGGCGGCGCGCGCGAGCGCCTCGGCCGAGGCACTCCTGGAGCAGGCGCACCGGATTGCCGCCGCAGCGGTCCCAGCGACCGGCGTCGACAAAGCGGAACAGGTCCTCGCCGCCTGGCCACCATGCCCAGCGGTAGTCGTAGGCGAGGCGGGCCAGCCCGGCAAGCTCGGCGGGAAGGCAAGCGGCCAACGCGCTCGCCGCCCGCGCGACGTCGCGCTCGCCGCGTCGGCTTGCCACGGTCATTCGCGGTCAGGGATCGCCGGAGGTCGTCGGATGGCGTGGCCGCCTCCGGCGGGCACGCCATCGACCACGGCACCCGCCACCACGTCGCGCGTTACGACGGAGCGCGAGCCGACCCGCGCACCCGCGCCGATGCGCACCCCGCGCAGCACCGCCACGCGAGGGCCGAGCACCGCCCCCGCATCGATGCGCACCGCGGCCGCCTGTAACCCCTGGAGCCGGATCGGCGTCTCCACGTCGCCGAAGCGGTGGTCGAAGTCGACGACCACGACCTCGTCACCGAGCACGCACCGCTCGCCGATCGCGACCCCGGCACGCGCGACTACCGCGCAGCGATCGCCGAGCACGGCGCCGGCGCCGATCGCCACCGTGCCGCCGCGCACCTCCACGCGGCAGCGCTCGCCCAGCGCGGCACCGTCGCCCACGACGACGCGCGCGCCCGGAGCGACCTCAAAGCGCACGCCGCGCCCGAGCCGCGGCGTCCCGCGCAGCTCGACCCGGCCGCGCTGGCGCGCGCGCACCCGCAGGGCGCGCAGGCGGTGGCGTAGGCGCGAGCCGGCGATCACGCCGCGATCCTAGAGCCGCGCCGCCTCGACGCGCCTTCGCACCAGGTCGCGCGCAAGCAGGCTTCCCCAGCGCGCGGCGAAGCGGCCGCGAGCGCGGCCGCCGCGGTGAGGGTCGGCGCGGGCCGACGGCGGCCGCGGAACCGCGACCCCCGCGGCCGCGAGCGCGCGCGCCGCGCGATCGGCGATCTCGAGCTGGCCCAGCGCCGTCGGATGGACGGCGTCGGGAAGGAGCAGTCGCCACCCACGCAGGTCGGACAGCTCGGCGCACACCGCGCCGTGCTCGCCCGCCAGCCGGCGGACGACCGCGTTCGCGTCGCCCACCTTCGCACCCGCGCGGGGGCGGCCGAGGTCGAGCGGAATCGTGAAGGTCAGGACCCGCGCGGCGTGTCGGCGCAGCCGCGCGAGCGTCGCGCCAAAGTCGGCCGCGAAGCGATCGCCGTCCCAGTCCGGGCCGCGCGCGTTGTTGACGCCGACGTAGACGCACGCGAGGTCGTAATCCGCGCGCACGCGCGGGAGCTGTTCGGTGACCAGGCTCGCCGCGACCGCCTCGTCCACCGCCAGGTTCGTGTAGGGCATCTCGAGCCCATGCGCCAGCCACAGCGCCCACGATCGGTAAGAGACACCCAGCGCCGGCTCGCCGTCGCCCTTGGTGATGCTGTCGCCGAGCGCGAGCAGGCCGAGGCGGCAGGGCCCGCTCATCCCTGCGCCAGCCGTCCCGACTCCTCAGTGGCGGCCCGCAGGCGCCGCGCGTGCGCCGAGGTGAGCTGCCCGAGCTCGAGCCGCCAGCGCCAGTTCCCGGTCGCGTGGCCGGGAACGTTCATGCGCGCTTCGCCGCCGAGGCCAAGCACGTCGGAGAGCTGGACCATCGCCAGCCGCGCGCGCGAGGACAGCAGCAGGCGGATCATCAGCCAGCACGGATCGTAGTCGGACAGCGACGCCGCCGCCGCGACTTCGCGGGCGCGGGCGCGCTCGGACTCGGGAAGCCCGTCCCACCAGCTCCGCAGGGTGGCTTGGTCGTGGGTGCCGGTGTAGGCGACCGCGTCGGGCTCGTGGCGTTCGAGCTGGTGCTCGGCCAGCGGCTCGGAGCCGAACGCGAACTGCAGGACGACCATGCCGGGGAACCCGAGCTCGCGCCGCATCTCGATCACGCGGTCGGTGATCATGCCGAGGTCCTCGGCGAACACCGGAAGCTCCCCGAGCGCCGCCCGTGCGGCGTCGAACGGCGCCCGCCCCGGCCCGCGCCGCCAGTGTCCCGACGAGGCGTCGCGGGCCCCCACGGGCACCGCCCAGAACGCGACGAAGCCGCGGAAGTGGTCGAGGCGCGCGAGGTCGAAGAGCGCGACGGTGCGTCGCAGGCGCTCGACCCACCAGCGGTAGCCGTCGCGGCGATGGGCGGGCCAGTCGTAGAGCGGGTTGCCCCACAGCTGGCCGATCGCGCTGTAGGCGTCGGGCGGTGCCCCGGCCTGGAGGCCCGCGAGGAAGAGCTCGGGACGCAGGCGATGCTCGGCGCTCCCCGGCGCCACGTAGATGGGAACGTCGCCGATCAACCGCACCCCGCGCTCGGCGGCGTAGGCGCGCAATGCCCCCCACTCGCGGTCGAAGCGCAACTGGTCGTTGACGGCGCGGGCGCCCGCCACTCGCTCCCAGTCGCCGATCCAGTACGCGTGTCGGGCGCGGAACGCCTCGGCCTCGTCCGAGGTCACGTGCGCCGCCGGATCGGCCAGGAGCCGGCGCCAGCCTGCGAACGCCGAGCGCGCACGGTAGGGTGAGCGCCCGCGGTCGGGCGGCCCGAGCGGCAGTACCTGCCACCACGACTGACCCGCCTCCGCGAGCCAGTCCACGAACGCAAACGCGTCCGCTCCGAGGCGGCCAGCCGGCAGCGAGGTGAGGTGAAGTTGGACGCCGCTCGATCGCCGCACGCCTGCCGCGGGCGTGCGATCGCAAGGATTACGGAGTGCCCATCCAGCCACGACCACGCATCCGCATCGAGAAGCCGGCGCCGAGCATCGACTGCGGACGCTACCCGCCCAAGCGCTGCGAGGGCGACCTCGTCGAGGCGTCGGCCGACATCTTCCGCGACGGCCACGACATCCTGGGCGCCGTGGTGCGCTGGCGCGGACCGAAGGGCCGTCGCTGGCGCGAGGCGCCCATGCGCCCGATCGACGAGCACGTCGAGGGCGTCCGCTGGGCCGGCGCCTTCGTGGTCGAGACGCTCGGGCGCTGGGAGTGGACGATCGAGGCCTGGACGGACGGCTTCGCGAGCTGGCGCGACGAGCTGCAGCGCAAGCTCGCCTCCGGGCAGACCGACCTCGCCGCCGAGCTGTCGGAGGGGAGACTGCTGCTGCGCCAGGCGGCCGAGCGGGCGCGCAAGCCCGACCGGCGGATCGTCGAGCAGGCGCTCGCGCTGATCGAAGGCGCCGACGTGCCCGAGGCGGCCAGGCACGACGCCGCCCTGGACCGGGAGCTCCTCGCCGCTGTGCAGCGCGTCCTCGATCGCACGGGCGTGGCCACGCTCGAGCACCCGCTCACCATCGACGTCGACCGCGAGCGCGCGCGTTTCGGCGCCTGGTACGAGCTGTTCCCGCGTTCGTGGGGCGGCTTCGAGGGCGTCCGCACACAGCTTCCGCGCTTCGCCGAGCTGGGCTTCGACGTCGTCTATCTTCCGCCCATCCACCCGATCGGCAAGACGAACCACAAGGGCCGCGACGGTGCGCTCGTCGGCGGGCCCGACGACCCCGGCAGCCCGTGGGCGATCGGGGGGCCGGAGGGCGGCCACGAGGCCGTGCACCCCGACCTCGGGACGGTCGAGGACTTCGAGCGGCTCGTCGCCGAGGCAACCCGCCACGGGATCGAGATCGCGCTCGACTTCGCGATCCAGTGCTCGGCCGACCACCCCTGGCTGCGCGAGCACCCGGAGTGGTTCCTCAAGCGGCCCGACGGGACGCTCAAGTATGCCGAGAACCCACCCAAGAAGTACCAGGACATCCACAACGTCGACTTCGACTGCGACGACTGGCGCGGACTGTGGGAGGCCCTGCTCGAGATCGTGATGCTGTGGGTGAAGCGCGGCGTCCACATCTTCCGCGTCGACAACCCACACACCAAGCCGCTCGCGTTCTGGGAATGGCTGATCGCGGAGGTGCGCGGGCGCCATCCCGAGGTGATCTTCTTGTCCGAGGCCTTCACCCGGCGGGCGATCATGCGCGAGCTGGCCAAGCTCGGCTTCAACCAGTCCTACACCTACTTCACGTGGAAGAACGCCCGCTGGGAGCTGACCGAGTACTTCGACGAGCTCGCCCACGGCGAGGAGCGCGAATACTTCCGGCCGAACCTGTTCGCGAACACGCCGGACATCCTCAACGCCTACCTCCAGCACGGCGGGCAGCCGGCGTTCGAGGTCCGCCTCGTGCTCGCGGCCACGCTTTCGCCGACCTACGGCATCTACTCGGGGTTCGAGCACTTCGAGGACGCGCCCGTGCGCGCCGGCTCGGAGGAGTACCTGCACTCCGAGAAGTACGAGGTCAAGCGGCGCGCGCTCGACGGACCGCTGCTCGGCCGCGTGGCCATCCTGAACCGCATCCGGCGCGCGCAGCCGGCGCTCCAGCGCTTCGAGAACCTCGTCTTCCTCGAAACCCACAACGACGCGCTGATCGCGTACGCCAAGCGCCACGCCGGCAACGCCGTCCTGTGCGTGGTGAACCTCGATCCCGCCAACGCGCAGGCGGGGATGGTCGACCTGCCCTGGGACCTCGGACTGCCCGAGAGCTTCGGCGTCGCCGACCTGCTCGACGGCGCGCAGTACCAGTGGCATGCCGGCGCCAACTACGTGCGGCTCGATCCCGACCAGGGACGGGTCGCCCACGTGCTGTCCTTCCAGGAGCCATGACCGAGGCCCGCCAATGGCTCGAGCCGAACCCGCTGTGGTTCAAGACCGCGCTCTTCTACGAGATCCACCTGCGCGGCTTCTACGACGCCTCGGGCGACGGCTCCGGCGACCTGCCCGGCGTCACCGAGAAGCTCGACTACCTCCAGTGGCTGGGTATCGACTGCATCTGGCTGCTGCCCATGTACGCCTCGCCCCAGCGCGACGGTGGGTATGACACCTCCGACTACCGTGCGATCCACCCGGACTACGGCACGACCGAGGACCTCGGCGCCTTCATCGACGCGGCCCACCAACGAGGTATGCGCGTGATCGCGGACCTCGTCATGAACCACACCTCGATCGACCATCCCTGGTTCCAGGAGGCGCGCTCGGACCCCAAGTCGCCCAAGCGCGACTGGTACGTGTGGTCGGACAGCGACGAGCGCTATGCCGACGCGCGGATCATCTTCATCGACACCGAGACCTCGAACTGGTCGTGGGATTCCGCCGCGGGCGCCTACTACTGGCATCGCTTCTTCGCCCACCAGCCCGACCTCAACTACGAGAATCCCGACGTCCAGGAGGCGATGCTCGAGGTGATCCGGTTCTGGCTCGAGCTCGGCCTGGACGGCTTCCGCCTCGACGCCGTGCCCTACCTCTACGAGCGCGAGGGCACCAACTGCGAGAACCTGACCGAGACCCACGCCTACATCAAGCGGGTGCGCTCGTTCGTCGATGAGCACTTCCCCGATCGGGTGCTGCTCGCGGAGGCCAACCAGTGGCCGGCGGACGTCGTGCAGTACTTCGGCGATGGCGACGAGTGCCACATGGCGTTCCACTTCCCGGTCATGCCGCGCATGTTCATGGCCCTCCAGCGCGAGGAGTCGGCGCCGATCCTGGAGATCCTCGCCCAGACGCCACGGATCCCCGACAACTGCCAGTGGGGCCTTTTCCTGCGCAACCACGACGAGCTCACGCTCGAGATGGTCTCGGACGAGGAGCGCGACTACATGTACGGCGAGTACGCGAAGGACCCGCGCATGAAGCTCAACCTCGGGATCCGCCGGCGGCTCGCCCCCCTGGTCGACAACGGGCGCGATGAGATGGAGCTGCTGACGGCCATCCTCTTCTCGCTTCCGGGAAGCCCGGTGATCTACTACGGCGACGAGATCGCAATGGGCGACAATGTCTACCTCGGCGACCGCGAGGGGGTGCGCACGCCGATGCAGTGGACCGGAGACCGCAACGGCGGCTTCTCCAAGGCGGACTTCGCGCAGCTCTACTGCCCGCCGTTGATGGATCCGGTCTACGGGTATCAGGCGGTGAACGTCGAGGCCCAGCTGCGGACGCGCACGTCGCTGCTGCGCTGGCTGCGCCGCTTCATCGCCCTGCGCAAGGAGCACCCGGTCTTCGGGCTGGGTACCTACGAGCCGTTGACCAAGAGCAACCCCCGCATCTTCGCCCACATCCGGCGCTTCCGCGAGGACGTCGCGCTGTGCGTCCACAACCTCGCCCGCTCCGCGCAGGCGGTCGAGCTCGACCTGAGCGACTACGAGGGGCGCCATCCCGTGGAGCTGTTCGGTTACAGCCGCTTCCCGCGCATCGGCGAGCTCTCCTACCTGCTCACGCTCGCGCCGCGCGGGTTCTTCTGGTTCCTGCTCCAGACCGAAGCGGAACATCCGCCGCCACAGAGGGCCGCATGATTGACCTCCGGGGCGCCCTCGATGAGCCCACGCTCACCGAGTGGGTGCTCGCACAGCGCTGGTTCGGTTCCAAGGCCCGCGAGGTCTCGAGCGTCGGCGTGCTCGAGGTGGTGCCGCTGCGCACGGAGGGCTCGCCGCTGCTGGCGCTGGTGGTGGTCGAGTCGCGCTTTCCGGCCGGCACGCACGAGCTATACCAGCTCCTGATCGGCGCGCGGCGGACGAGCGAGGGCTGGAGCGAGCAGCTGATCGCCGACGCCGGCGAGTGGACGCTCTACGACGCGCTCGCCGACCCGATCGCGGGCATCACCCTGGCCACGCTGATCGACCGCGGGACCACCGTGGAGCAGGACGCCGTGAGCATTGGCTTCCACAGCCCGGGCGGCATTCCTCTGGGACGGTCGCCGTCGGTGCGCGCGATGGGCGCCGAGCAGTCGAACACCTCGATCGTCCTCAACGACCGGCTCGCGCTGAAGGTCTTCCGCCGTCTGCAGACGGGCATCAACCCGGAGCTCGAGATGCTGCGCTTCCTGTCCGAGCGCGAGTTCGGCCACGTCGCGACGCTGCACGGCTGGTACGAGCACGCCGGCGGCCTCCAGGCGACGCTCGGCATCCTCCAGTCGTTCGTGCACGGCCGCAACGGCTGGGAGCTCGCGCTCGACGGGCTCGACCGCGCGCCCGAGGGCGTCCTCGGGATCCTGGGCGAGCTTGGCGCGGTGATCGGCTCACTGCACACCGTCCTGGGCTCGAACTTCTCGGACCCCGCCTTCGCGCCCGAGGCGCCCAACGACGAGACCCTGGCGCTCCTGAGCGCGACGATCGACGAGGAGATCGAGCGCGTGTTCGGGCGCCTCCCGGACAATCCCGCGCTTCAGCCGATCGTCGGACGCGGCGAGGAGGTCCGCGACCGTCTGGCGCTGCTGACCCAGGTCGCGGTCGGCGGTCGCATGATCCGCACGCACGGCGACCTCCACCTGGGCCAGACGATGCTCGCGGAGTCCGGCTGGGTGATCCTCGACTTCGAGGGCGAGCCCGCGCGGTCACTGCCCGAGCGCCGGCGCAAGCGCTCGCCGCTGCGCGACGTCGCCGGGATGCTGCGCTCGTTCGCCTACGTCGTGTCGGCCGCCGCCCAGCAGCGCGACGTCGCCGTTCCGGAGGGCTGGGAGGATCGCGCCCGCGCGGCCTTCCTGGAGGGCTACCACAAGGCGGTCGAGCCGTCGCTCCTGCCCACCGGTGGGGCCTCCGGCCGCCGGGTGCTGCAGATCTTCGAGCTCGAGAAGGCGGTCTACGAGCTCGGCTACGAGCTCAACAACCGGCCGGACTGGGTCGGGATCCCGGTGGCGGGGATCGTCCGGCTGCTGGACGAGTGGGGCCGGCATGGATAGCCGCGAGATCGGGCGGGTCGCCGCGCTCGACCACCCGGATCCCCACCGCGTGCTCGGAGCCCACCAGGATGACGGCGCGGTGGTCGTGCGGGCGTTCCGTCCCGACGCCGAGCGGGTGACGGTGGTCGCCAGGGGGCGCGAGCCGGCGGCGCTCAACTTGGTGCACCCGGCGGGCGTCTTCGAGGGCCGCCTGCCCGAGGCGCGGATGCCGCTGGACTACCGGCTCGAGGTCGCGTATCCCGACGGCAACCGCTTCGAGATCGTCGACCCGTACTCGTTCCTGCCCACCATCGGCGATCTCGACCTGCACCTCGCGGGCGAGGGCCGCCACGAGCAGCTCTACGAGAAGCTCGGCGCGCACCTGCGCGAGATCGATGGCGTCGCCGGCGTCGCGTTCGCGGTGTGGGCTCCGGCCGCGCGGTCGGTGGGCGTGGTCGGCGACTTCAACTCGTGGGACGGACGGCTGCACGCCATGCGCTCGCTCGGCCCGTCGGGGATCTGGGAGCTGTTCGTGCCCGGCGTGGAGGAGGGCACGAACTACCAGTTCGAGATCCACACCCAGGGTGGCGAGTTGCGGCTCAAGGCCGACCCCTACGCGCTCGAGGCCGAGATGCCTCCGAAGGCAGCCTCGCGCGTGTTCCGCTCGCGCCATCGATGGGGCGACGAGCAGTGGCACGAGCGGCGGCGCGCGGCGCGCCCCTACGCCGAGCCGATGTCGATCTACGAGGTCCACCTGGGCTCGTGGAGGCTGAACCCGCTCGAGGGCAACCGCAGCCTCTCCTATCGCGAGCTCGCCGACGAGCTCGCCGACTACGTGACCGAGCTCGGGTTCACGCACGTCGAGCTGCTGCCGGTGATGGCGCACCCGTTCTCGGGCTCGTGGGGCTACCAGGTGACCTCCTACTTCGCCCCCACGCCGCGCTACGGGTCGCCGGACGACCTGCGGGCGTTCGTCGACCACCTGCACGCGCGCGGCGTCGGCGTCCTCCTCGACTGGCCCCCGGCCCACTTCCCGCGCGACGACTGGGCGCTTCAGCGCTTCGACGGCACCGCCCTGTATGAGCACGACGATCCGCGCCGCGGCGCCACGGAGTGGGGCACGCTCGAGTTCAACTTCGGCCGCAACGAGGTGCGCAACTTCCTGATCGCGAGCGCGCTGTTCTGGCCGCGCGAGTACCACTTCGACGGCCTGCGCGTCGACGCGGTGGCCTCGATGCTCTATCTCGACTACTCCCGCAAGTCCGGGCAATGGGTCCCCAACGCCTTCGGCGGCAACGAGGACCTCGACGCGATCGCGTTCCTCAAGGAGCTCAACGCGGTGCTCCACGCCCGCCAGCCGGGGATCGTCTCCGCCGCCGAGGAGTCGACCGCCTGGCCCGGGGTCTCGCGCCCGACGCACCTCGGAGGGCTCGGCTTCGGATTCAAGTGGAACATGGGCTGGATGCACGACACGCTCGACTATTTCGGGCGCGACCCCGTGCACCGGCGCTACCACCACCACGACCTGACCTTCAGCCTGATCTACGCGTTCACCGAGAACTTCATCCTGCCGCTCTCCCACGACGAGGTCGTGCACGGGAAGGGCTCTCTGTACACGAGGATGGCCGGCGACCGCTGGCAGAAGCTGGCGAACCTGCGCGCCCTCTACGGGTACATGTGGGCGCATCCGGGGAAGAAGCTGCTGTTCATGGGCGGCGAGCTCGCCCAGGAGGCGGAGTGGAGCCAGGAGCGCTCGCTCGACTGGCACCTGCTCGAGCAGCCCGAGCACCGCGGTGTCCAGCGGCTGGTGGGCGATCTCAACGCGGTCTATCGCCGGCACCCGGCGCTGTGGCAGCGCGACGCCGAGCCCGCCGGCTTTCAGTGGCTCGAGCCCAACGACGCCGACGCCAACGTCGTCGCGTTCCTGCGCTGGTCGGCCGACCGCGAGGACGTCGCGGCCTGCGTGTCCAACCTGTCGCCGCTGCCGCGTGAGGGCTACCGGCTCGGGGTGCCGCGCGCCGCACGTTGGCGCGAGGCGCTCAACACCGACTCGCGCCACTACGGCGGCTCTGACGCGGGCAACCCCGGGGCGATCGCGGTCGAGGAGATCGCCTGGCACGAGCAGCCGTGTTCGGTCTCGCTCACGCTCCCGCCGCTCGCCACGGTCTGGCTGGTCCCCGAGGAGCGCGGGTAATTCCCGGTTACCCGTGGGAGCGGCCGCTCGGCGCCAGGCCGCGGCCGGACGGCGGGGTCGAGCTCCGCGTTTGGGCGCCGCGCGCCGAGCGCGTGGCGGTGCGCGTCGGCGGCGCCGAGCACGCTCTGGCCGACCGCGGCTACGGGGTGCACGAGGGCGTCGTCGCGGCGGCCGCGGGCGACGACTACGCACACGTGCTCGATGGCGCCGCCCTTCCGGACCCGTGCTCGCGCTGGCAGCCGGCGGGGCTGCGCGGGCCCTCGCGCGTGCTCGACTCGGGCGCGTTCGCGTGGACCGACGCGGACTGGGCCGGCCTGCCGTTGTCGGAGCTCGTGCTCTACGAGCTTCACGTCGGCGCGTTTACGCCCGAGGGGACGTTCGACGCAGCGGTCCGCCACCTGCGCGGCTTGCGCGAGCTCGGCGTCACGGCGATCGAGCTCATGCCGGTAGCCGAGTTCCCGGGCACGCGCGGCTGGGGGTACGACGGCGTCTACCTCTCGGCGGCGCAATCCTCCTACGGCGGCCCGGCCGGGCTCCAGCGGCTGGTCGATGCGGCGCACGCGGAAGGGCTCGGCGTGATCCTGGACGTGGTCTACAACCACGTCGGTGGGTCGGGCGTCGATGCGCTGGAGGCTTTCGGGCCTTACTTCACCGATCGCCACAGCACGTTCTGGGGCAGGGCGATCAACTACGACGACGCCGGCTGCGACCCGGTCCGCGAGTGGGCCCTGCAGAGCGCCGAGGGCTGGGTGCGCGACTTCCACCTCGACGGTCTGCGCCTCGACGCCCTGCACGCGATCTACGACGGCAGCGCCCGCCACGTCATGGAGGAGCTGGCGCAGCGCGTCCACGCGGTCGATCCGCGCGCGCTCGTGATCGCCGAGAGCGGGCTCAATGATCCCAGGGTGATCCGTCCGCCGCAGCGCGGCGGCTGGGGCCACGACGCCCAGTGGGCGGACGAGTTCCACCACGCGCTGCGCGTTCTGTTGACCGGCGACCGCGATGGCTACTACGCCGACTTCGGCCGGGTGGGCGACCTCGCCAAGGCGCTGCACCGGCCGTTCGTGTACGACGGCACGTACTCGCCGTTTCGTGATCGGCGCTTCGGCGCGTCCGCCGACGACTGCGCGCCCGAGCAGTTCGTCGTCTTCGCGCAGAACCACGACCAGGTCGGCAACCGGGCGCTCGGCGACCGGCTGCCCGAGCAGGCCCGCCCGCTCGCCGCGCTCTGCACGTTGCTGTCCCCGTTCACGCCGCTCCTGTTCATGGGCGAGGAGTACGGCGAGGACGCGCCCTTTCAGTTCTTCACCGACCACGTCGACGCTGAGATCGCGGAGGCCACGAGCGTCGGCCGGCGGCGCGAGTTCGCCGCCTTCGTCGCCTACGCGGACGCCGCGCTGCCCGACCCCCAGGACCCGGCGACGCTCGCGCGCTCCAAGCTCACCCGCCGTCGCGACGCACGCCTGGAGGCGCTCTACCGGCGGCTGCTGACCGCGCGGCGCGAGCTGCCGGCGGGCGTCGACGCGGTGGAGCACGACGAGTCGGCGCGCTGGCTGCGGATGCGTCGCGGGCCCTTCGAGGTCGTGTGCAACTTCGCCGACGCGCCGCTCGGGCTGCCGTGCGCCGGCGTGCGGCGACTCGCGGTCGCCAGCGACGACCGGGCGAGAGTGAAGAACGGCGCGGTGGAGCTGCCATCGCTGTCGGGGGCGCTGCTGCGATGAGAGAGGTCTGGCCGGGAGTTCCCTTCCCGCTCGGCGCCACGTGGGACGGCCAGGGGACGAACTTCTCGCTCTTCTCCGAGAACGCCGAGAGCGTCGAGCTGTGCCTGTTCGACACCGAAGACCGCGAGGAGCGCATCCCGGTGCACGAGCGCACCGCCCACAACCGGCACTGCTACCTGCCCGGGGTCGGCCCTGGCCAGCGCTACGGCTACCGGGTCGTCGGCCCCTACGCGCCCGAGGACGGTCACCGGTTCAATCCCGTAAAGCTCCTGATCGACCCCTGCGCAAAGGCGATCGAGGGGCCGATCGAGTGGGACGCCGCCAACGCGCTGCCGTACGTGCCCGACGGCACCGACGCCGCTGACCTCGAGCCCGACGACGAGGACGACGCCGACGCGATCCCCAAGTGCCTCGTGATCGACCATACCTTCGACTGGGAGGGCGACGTGCTGCCGCGCACGCCGTGGAGCGAGACGGTGATCTACGAGACGCACGTGAAGGGCTTCTCCAAGCGCCATCCCAACGTGCGCGAGGAGCTGCGCGGCACGTTCGCCGGGCTCGCCTCTGAGCCGGCGGTCGAGTACTTCCGCGAGCTCGGCGTCACCGCCGTCGAGCTCCAGCCGATCCACCACGTCGCCGACGAGAGCTTCCTGCACGGAACCGGGCTGACCAACTACTGGGGCTACAGCTCGATCGGCTACTTCGCCCCGCACGCGCTCTACGCCGCCACCGGGCGCGGCGGCGAGCAGGTGCGCGAGTTCAAGGGCATGGTCAAGGCCCTGCACCGCGCCGGCATCGAGGTGATCCTCGACGTCGTCTACAACCACACGGCGGAGGGGAATCACCTCGGGCCGATGCTGTCCTTCCGCGGCATCGACAACGCGTCCTACTACCGGCTGGATCGCGAGCAGCCGCGCTCCTACATCGACTTCACGGGCACCGGCAACTCGCTCAACGTCAACCATCCGAGCGTCCTGCGCCTGATCATGGACTCGCTGCGCTACTGGGCGGTCGAGTGCCACGTCGACGGGTTCCGCTTCGACCTCGCCTCGGCGCTGGCGCGCGAGCTCTACGACGTCGATCGGCTGTCGGCCTTCTTCGACATCATTCACCAGGACCCCGTGCTCTCGCAGGCCAAGCTCATCGCCGAGCCGTGGGACGTCGGGCCGGGTGGCTACCAGGTCGGCAACTTCCCGGTCCTGTGGACGGAGTGGAACGGCATCTACCGCGACGTCGTGCGTGACTTCTGGCGCGGCCAAGCGCCGGTGTCCGAGCTTGCGTCGCGGGTGACCGGCTCGAGCGACCTCTACGCCGACGACGGCCGCTACCCGTCCGCGTCGATCAACTTCGTCACCGCCCACGACGGCTTCACCCTGCACGACCTCGTCTCCTACAACGACAAGCACAACGAGCCCAACCTCGAGGACAACCGCGACGGCTCCAACGACAACCGCAGCTGGAACTGCGGGGTCGAGGGCCCGACCGAGGACCCCGACGTCAACGCGCTGCGCGAGCGCCAGCAACGCAACTTCATCGCGACCATGATGCTCTCTCAGGGCGTCCCGATGCTGCTCGGCGGCGACGAGACGCAGCGAACGCAGCGGGGCAACAACAACGCCTGGTGCCAGGACAACGAGCTGTCCTGGTACGACTGGGAGCTCGACGACGCGCGCTGGGCCCAGTTGGCGTTCGTCCGTCGCCTGATCGCGCTGCGCCGCGACCACCCGGTCTTTCGGCGCCGGCACTTCCTCGCCGGGCAGCGCGAGAACAACGACGGCGGCCTTCCCGATGCCTGGTGGTTTCGCCCCGACGGCCGCCGCATGACTCAGCGCGACTGGGCGCAGAAGGACCTGCGCTACATCGGCTTGTTCCTCAACGGCGATGAGTTCATCGGCGCCGGGCCGCACGGCGAGCGCATCCGCGACGACTCGTTCCTGCTGCTGTTCAACGCCCACCACGAGGAGGTCCCGTTCACGCTGCCGGGACGCCGCTACGGCGACCGGTGGACGCTCGAGCTGTCGACCGCCGAGCCGGAGGCCGAGCCCGGCTCGGCCACGATCCCCGCTCGCGGGGCGTGCCCGCTGCCGGGCCGTTCCGTGCTGGTCCTGCGGCGCGCCTCGATCGACGCATGAGACCCCTCCGAGCGACCTACCGCCTCCAGCTCGGGGGCGAGCTCGGCTTCCGCGAGGCGCGCGCGCTCGTCCCCTACCTGCGCGAGCTCGGCGTCAGCCACCTCTACCTCTCGCCGTCGCTGCAGGCGCTCGCGGGGTCGACGCACGGCTACGACGTGATCGACCCGACCCGCGTCTCCGAGGAGCTCGGCGGCGAGGCGGCGCTGCGCGAGCTGGCCGGCGCGGGCCTCGGCGTGATCCTCGACTTCGTGCCCAACCACATGGCCGCCTGCGACGAGAATCGCTTCTGGGCCGACGAGGAGCTGCGGGCGCGCTTCTTCGACGTCGATCCGGTGACCGGGCGCCACCGGCGCTTCTTCGACATCGATGGGCTCGCCGCCCTACGCCAGGAGGAGGACGAGGTGTTTCGCGTCACCCACGCGAAGGTGCTCGAGCTCGTACGCTCCGGGGTCGTCGACGGCGTTCGCATCGACCATCCCGACGGCCTGGCCGACCCGGCCGGCTACCTCCGCCGCCTGCGCGAGGAGGGCGTCGAGCGGGTGTGGTTGGAGAAGATCCTCGCGGTCGACGAGGCGCTGCGCGACTGGCCGGTCGAGGGCACGGTCGGCTACGAGTTCCTCAACGACGCCACCGCGCTGTTCGTCGACCAGCGCGGAGAGGAGCCGCTGACCCGGTGCTACGCCGAGGTCACGGGCGAGCGGCGCGCCTTCTGGCAGGTCGCGCGCGAGGCCCAGCTCGAGCAGGCCGACACCACGTTCGCGCCCGAGGTCGAGCGATTGCGCCGAGTCGCCGATCTGCCCGGCATCGCCGGTTCGCTCGCCCGGCTACCGGTCTACCGCACCTACGTCGACCCCGAGACCGGCGCGGTGGACAACGCCGACCGCTCCGCGATCGCCCGGGCGGACATGCCCGCGCCGCTCGAGCGGGCGCTGCTGCTCGAGGCCGACGCGCCGGCGGAGCTCGTGACCCGCTTCCAGCAGACCTCGCCGCCGGTGACGGCCAAGGGCATCGAGGACACCGCGTTCTACCGCTATAACCGCCTCGTTGCCCTGAACGAGGTCGGCGGCGATCCCGGCCGCTTCGGGCTGAGCGTCGAGTCCTTCCACGCGCGCAACGCTGAGCGCGCCCAACGCTTCCCGCACGGCCTGCTCGTGACCTCGACCCACGACACCAAGCGCAGCGGCGACGTGCGCGCGCGGATCGGCGTGCTCGCCGAGATGCCGCACGAGTGGCGGGCACACGTCCTGCATTGGCGCGAGATCAACGCGCCGCTGCGCGACGGCGCCGCGCCCGACGCCAACGAGGAGTACCTGCTCTACCAGACGCTGGTGGGCGCCTGGCCGATCGATCTCGGGCGGCTGCAGGACTACATGCGCAAGGCTCTGCGCGAGGCCAAGCGCAACACGAGCTGGGTGGCACCGCGCCGCGACTGGGAGGCCGCCGTCGACCGGTACTGTGCCCGCCTGCTCGAGCACGCGGCCTTCCTCGTGGACTTCGAGCCCGTCGCGGCCGAGGTCGCGACGCGGGGGCGGCGCGCCGCACTGGGCCAGCTCCTGCTCAAGCTGACGGCTCCGGGCGTGCCCGACGTGTACCAGGGCGACGAGCTCGAGGCGCTCACGCTCGTGGACCCCGACAACCGCCGCCCGGTCGACTGGGAGCGCAGCCGCGCGGCTCTCGACGCGCTGCGGGCGGGAGCGCTGCCGACGCCGGAGACCGCCAAGCTCCACCTGATCGGCGCGGCGCTCGTGCTGCGCGCGCGCCGGCCGGACGCATTCGCAGGGTCCTATGCGCCGGTGCCGGCGGGCCCGAGCGTGTGCGCGTTCCTGCGCGGGGATCACGAGGTGCTCGTGGTGGTGCCGCTGCGACCGCCCGCGCGCGGCGGCGTCGCATCGCTGGCGCTGCCGCCGGGCGCGCCGGGGGCGTGGCGCCAGGTGCTTGGCGGCAAGACAACCGAGCTCGAGCGCGTGGTGGTGCTCGAGGACGTCGTCGGCCCGCTCGGCGTGGGCTTTCTCGAGCGCGTCTGATACTGCTGCGACGCTTAGCGGCGCGGTCATCCGCGGTCATCCGCGGTCATCCGCGGTCATCTACGGTCACCCGCGGTCACCCGCGGGAGGTGCGAGCGATCACGAGGGAGGGTCGCAAGCTCGCGCAGATGATCGGCGAGAAGGCAGCGGGTGGCCGGCGAGACGATCGCAGACCGGATTGTCTCGGTGTCCGACCCGGACGCCCGGCCGATCCGGCGAGGTAGACCTCGACGGCGGCTTTCAGTCCGGCGCCTCAAGCGCCGCCACGGCCTGGGCCGCAGCCGCCTGAAGGGCGCCGCAAGCCACCAGATCTGAACCGAGTGAGCGATCCTCGCCTACAACTCGCCTACAACACCGACACGCTCGCCATGGGTGAGGCGGTCGTGGTGGACGCGGTCGTGGTTGTAAGAGTGCGGGTAGGTATCGAGTTCGCGGCGCAGGCCGCTGAGGGCGGGGTCCGCCGGCAGCCCAGCTCGCTCGGCTGGTGCACACCACAGCGGAGGGTGGCAGACGCCCTTGACGCGCCCTGACGCCATGGCGATGCTACGGCCCGTGCCGCGCCGCCATCGCCGGGTGACCTGCGGGGCAGCGGCCGCCCTGGACGGGAGCGCCGCAGGGTGCGCGTGATGCGTTCCGTCACGCGCGGTGGGACAGATCGGCAAACGAGGAGCACGAAATGACCGCAGAGCACCGGCGGCTCGAGGAGAACCGGAGAGGGACCGCCGATTGGCTGGCATGGGGTCCGTACCTGAGCGAGCGCCAATGGGGCACGGTGCGCGAGGACTACAGCGGGGGCGGCGACGCCTGGGACGACTTCCCGCACGACCAGGCGCGCTCGCGCGCCTATCACTGGGGGGAGGACGGGATCGCAGGGATCAGCGACGGGGCGCCAGCGTGTCTGCTTCTCGGTCGCCTTGTGGAACGGTGTGGACCCGATCCTCAAGGAGCGCATGTTCGGCCTGACGAACAGCCAGGGAAACCACGGCGAGGACGTCAAGGACTACTGGTTCTACCTCGACAGCACCCCCACCCACTCCTACCTGAAGACGCTGTACAAGTACCCGCAGCGCGAGTTTCCCTACGCCGACCTCGTGGCGACCAACGGCCGGCGCAGCCGCGACGAGTTCGAGTACGAGCTGATCGACACCGGCATTTTCGACGAGAGCCGCTACTTCGACGTCTTCGTCGAGTACGCCAAGGCCGCGCCCGACGACATCCTCGTCGAGCTGACCGTCCACAACCGCGGTCCCGACGCGGCGACCCTGCACCTGCTGCCGACGCTCTGGTTTCGCAACACCTGGGCGTGGGCGCCCGGCGCCGAGGCGCCGTCGCTCAAGCAGACCGATACGGCTGGCGGCGTCGCCACCGTGCGCGCCTCGGACCCCGAGCTTGGTGAGTGGGTGCTGTGCTGCGAGGACTCGTCCGAGCTCCTGTTCTGCGAAAACGAGACGAACAACGAGCGCCTGTTCGGCGCTCCGAACGTCGCCGAATACGTCAAGGACGGCATCACCGACTACGTCGTGGCCGGCGCCACTGACGCGGTCAACCCGGCGCACACGGGAACCAAGGTGGCGGCGCTGCACAAGCTCGAGCTGGAACCGGGCGGGAGCGGCCGCGCCCGCGTGCGGCTGACGTCGGCCTCGGCTCGCGCTAAGGGCAAGCCCGCCGCGAAGCCGCTCGGCGCCGGCTTCGACCGTGTGCTGGAGGCGCGGCGCCAGGAGGCCGACGAGTTCTATGCGACGGTGATCGACGCCTCGCTCGGCGAAGACGCGGCGAACATCATGCGCCAGGCGCTCGCCGGCATGCTGTGGGGCAAGCAGTACTACGAGTACGACGTCCACGTGTGGCTGCGCGAGCACGGCGTCAACCCGTGGTCCGCGCACGCTCAGGTGTCCAGCGTCCGCAACGCGTCTTGGTTCCATCTCGACGCCGGCGACGTCATCTCGATGCCCGACAAGTGGGAGTACCCCTGGTTCGCCGCTTGGGACCTCGCGTTGCAAACCGTGCCGCTGTCGCTCGTCGATGTCGACTTCGCGAAGGGACAGATGGAGCTGCTGCTGAAGGACCGCTACCTGCACCCCAACGGCCAGGTACCGGCGTACGAGTGGAACTTCAGCGACGTCAACCCGCCGCTGCAGGCGTGGTCGGCGATGTACCTGTACGAGCGAGAGCGCGAGATCCGCGGCGAAGGCGACATCGACTTCCTCCAGCGCGTCTTCCAGCGACTACTCATGAACTTCACCTGGTGGGTCAACCGCAAGGACCCCGACGGTCGCAACCTATTCCAGGGCGGCTTCCTCGGCCTCGACAACATCGGTGTGTTCGACCGCTCGGCGCCGCTCCCCGGTGGCGGCACGCTCGAGCAGGCCGACGGAACGGCGTGGATGGCTCTCTACTGCCAGGCGATGCTCGAGATGGCGCTCGAGCTGACCCGGCACGACCTCGACTACCAGGAGATTGCCGCCAAGTTCACCATGCACTTCGTGTGGATCGCCGCCGCCATGAGCCCGCCGGACGGCGATGCGTTGTGGGACGAGGAGGACGGCTTCTACTATGACGTGATGCGGCTGCCGGATGGCAGCACGCAGCAGCTGCGCGTGCGCTCGCTGGTCGGCCTGCTTCCGATGTGCGCGGCGACGGTGATCGAGCCCGAGCTGCTCGAGCGCGTTCCAGATCTGTTACGTCGCTTCGAGGCGTTCGTCGAGAAGTACAAGGACTCGATCCCGGCCCTGGCGCAACTGCCCGGGCCGAGCGTCGGAGGCAACCGTCTGGCGTCGCTGGTCGGCGAGCAGCGGCTGCGACGGATCCTCGCGGTCATGCTCGACGAGTCGGAGTTCCTCGGCCCGTACGGGATCCGCGCGATCTCGCGCTACCACGCCGATCACCCCTACGTCTTCGACATCGCCGGACAGCAGTTCCACGTCGACTACGAGCCGGCCGAGTCGCACACCGGGATGTTTGGCGGGAACTCGAACTGGCGCGGACCGGTGTGGTTCCCGATGAATCTCGTGATCCTGCGCGGCCTGCGGGGGCTGGGCCAGTACTACGGCGACAACCTGAAGGTCGAATGCCCAACCGGCTCGGGCGACGAGATGAACCTGACCGACGTCGCGAACGAGCTCGGCCGTCGCCTGACCGCGATCTTCCTGCGCGGCCAGGACGGGCGCCGGCCCGTGTTCGGCGGGATCGAGCCATTCCAGACCGATCCACACTGGCGCGAGCTGCTCCTGTTCCACGAGTACTTCCACGGCGACAACGGCACCGGCCTCGGCGCCAGCCACCAGACCGGCTGGACGGGCCTCGTCGCGCTGATGTTCTCCAATTCGGCCGACGCGAGGACCGAACGCGAGCGCCGTGCCGGAGCCGCTGCGGCCTAGACGTGCGCCTCCCCTCCCGCCCCACCATCTACGAGATCAACACCGCCGTCTGGCTCGGCGATCTCAGCCGGCAGCTCGGCAGACCAGTCGGCCTCTCGAAGGTTCCCGCGGGCGAGTGGGACCGGCTAGCCGCGCTGCGCGTCGACGCCGTCTGGCTGATGGGCGTCTGGCAGCGCAGCCCGTCCGGGCTCGCGATCGCGCAGCGCAATCCGGAGCTGGTATCGAGCTTCCGCACGGCGCTGCCCGACCTGCACGCCGATGACGTGATCGGCTCGCCCTACTGCGTGCGCGGCTACCAACTCGAGCCGCGCTTCGGCGGACCGAAGGCGCTGGCGACGGCGCGGGCTGCGCTCGCGAGGCGAGGGATCGGCCTGATCCTCGACTACGTGCCGAATCACGTCGCTCCCGACCACCGCTGGACGATCGAGCACGCCGACTACTTCATCCGCGGGACGGCGAGTGAGCTCGAGGCGAATCCAGCGGCCTTTCTCGAGACCGCCGCCGGAGTGCTCGCGAACGGCAAGGACCCGTACTTCGCCCCGTGGCCCGACGTCGTCCAGCTCAATGCGTTCTCGCCCGGCCTGCGCCGGGCCGTGATCGACACGCTGGTCTCGATCGGTGACCAGTGCGACGGCTTTCGCTGCGACATGGCGATGCTGATGATGAACGAGGTCTTCGCGCGCACGTGGGGCGCGCGCGCCGGTGCCCCGCCGGCCGACGACTACTGGCCGACGATCATCGCCGCGGTCCGCGAGGCACACCCCGATCTCGTGTTCATCGCCGAGGCCTACTGGGACATGGAGTGGACCCTGCAGCGGCAGGGCTTCGACCTCTGCTACGACAAGCGCCTCTACGACCGTCTCGTCAGCGAGTCCGCGCAGTCGGTGCGGGCCCACCTGCAGGCCGCCGACGACTACCAGGAGCGCCTCGTTCGCTTCATCGAGAACCACGACGAGCCGCGCGCGGCGGACACGTTCACGCCGGAGAAGGAACGCGCGGCGGCCGTCGTGATGTCGACGCTCGAGGGCGCGCGTCTGTACCACGCGGGCCAGCTCGAGGGACTCCACACCCACATACCGGTGTTCCTCGCCCGCGGCCCCCAACAGCCCGGCGACGAAGAGCTACGAGCCTTCTACGACAAGCTGCTGGGCGCGGTTGCCGACTCCGATCTGCGCGACGGCGACTGGCAGCTGTGCGAGTGTCGGGGCTGGCCCGACAACCACAGCAGCGAGCAACTGCTCGCCTGGTGTTGGCGCGCGAACGGGCAGCGGCACCTTGTCCTCGTGAATTTCGCCTCCCGGGCCGCACAGGCGCGCGTACGGCTCCCTTGGAGCGATCTCGCGGGACGCACGTGGCACCTGCGGGACGCGCTGAACGGCGACGTGTTCGAGCGCGACGGGGGCGAGCTCCAAGACGAGGGGTTGTACGTCGGGATGGGGCCGTGGGAGTCTTACTTCCTCGCATTCGCGGTCTGACAAGAGCGGATGTTCTCGACGCGAACGCGACGATCGCGGTCGAGGACTTCTGCCGCTGGTTGGAGCGGCTCGGCGGGTCCGGCGGCACGCTGATTGGGGGGCCGGGCAAACTTCGACCGCGAGAAGCTCAAGGAGCGCGTCTCCCAGGGCGCCTCGACCACTGACCCGAACCGCCGCCTGAAGGGGCCTCAGCGCTGGTGCGGGCGCGCTGCGCGCAGCTGGAGGCCGAGCTCGCGGAGCTGGCGCTCGTCGACCTCCGCCGGCGCGCCCGTGAGCGGGTCGGCGCCGGTGGCCGTCTTGGGGAAGGCGATGACGTCGCGGATCGAGCCACGGCCGGCGAGCACCGCGACGATGCGGTCGAGGCCCATGGCGATGCCGCCGAGCGGCGGCGGGCCGTAGCGCATCGCGTCGAGCAGGAACCCGAAGCGCGCCTGCGCCTCCTCGGGGCCGATGCCGAGGATCTCGAGCACGCGCTCCTGGACCTGGCGGTCGCTGATGCGGATGGAGCCGCCCCCGAGCTCCCACCCGTCGACCACGAGGTCGTAGGCGCGCGAGCGCAGCGAGCCGGGGTCGGAGAGGTCGCCGCGCGGCGCCGTGAAGGGGTGGTGCAGCGCGTCCCAGCGCCCCTCGCCCTCGTGGAAGGCGAACATCGGGAAGTCGACGACCCAGTGGACGTCGTGGCGCGACCGTTCCACCAGGCCGAGCTCGCGCCCGAGGCGCAGCCGCAGCATGCCCAGCACTTCGGCCGCGACCTCGGCGCGGTCGGCCACCGCGAGCAGCAGGTCACCCGGCCCGCCGCGCAGCCGCTGGGTAACCGCCTCGATCTCCTCCGGGTTCATGAACTTGGTGATCGGCGAGCGCCACGTGCCGTCGTCCTGCACGAAGGCCCACACGAGGCCCTTGGCCCCGGCCTGCTGGGCCGCCTCGGTCAGCGCGTCCAGCTCGGACCGCGGCAGCGCAGCCTGTCCCGCATTGAGCGCCCGCACCACGCCGCCGCTCCCGATCGCGCCGCTGAACACCTTGAACTGCGACCCGGCGAGCGCGTCGCTCAGGTCGGCGATCTCCAGGCCGAAGCGGCGGTCGGGGCGATCGGAGCCGTAGCGCAGCATCGCCTCGTCATAGGGGATCCGCGGCCACGGCGGCGGCTCGGCGTCGAACTCCCCGACCTCGAAGACGCGCGCCATCACCGCCTCCATCGTCGCGATGACGTCGTCCTCCTCGACGAAGCCCATCTCCAGGTCGAGCTGGGTGAAGTCGGGCTGGCGGTCCGCGCGTGGGTCCTCGTCGCGGAAGCAGCGGACGATCTGGTAGTAGCGCTCGAAGCCCGACATCATCAGCAGCTCCTTGAAGAGCTGGGGCGACTGGGGCAGGGCGTAGAAGCTCCCGGGCGTGACGCGGGAGGGCACGAGGAAGTCGCGCGCGCCCTCGGGCGTCGAGCGCGTGAGCATCGGCGTCTCGATCTCGAGGAAGTCGCGCTCGTCGAGCACCTCGCGCATGGTCTTGGCGACGCGATGGCGCAGCTCGATGTTGTGCGCCATGCCCGCGCGGCGCAGGTCGAGCATCCGGTGGCGCAGGCGCAGGACCTCGTCCACCGGCCCGTCCTCGCCGATCGGGAAGGGCGGCGTGGCGGAGTCCGCGAGATGATCGAACTGCGCGACGGCGAGCTCGACCTCGCCGGTCTCGAGCTGCGGGTTCACGTTGCCCGCCTCGCGCGCGACGATCTCCCCCGTGACGCTGACCACGTGCTCGGGTCGCAGCCGCTGCGCGCGCTCGAAGGCCTCGGGCGCGGTCTCGGGGTGGAAGACGAGCTGGA
The DNA here is from genome assembly GCA_963728925.1 of uncultured Actinomycetes bacterium. GTDB lineage: Bacteria > Actinomycetota > Thermoleophilia > Solirubrobacterales > Solirubrobacteraceae > JBBPZA01. The sequence goes on from CAVSMB010000007.1 coordinate 33,412, forward strand.
GGATGCCGCTGCGGTCGCGCAGGTCGATGAAGACGAGCCCGCCGTGGTCGCGGCGGCGGTGCACCCAGCCGGCCACCCGAACGTGCTCGCCGACGCGCGAGGCCCCGGACGCGCCCGCCCACGTGTCGCGGAAGCGGTTGGGGCGGGGCGGCCTCATGGCGCATACGGCGCGACCGTGGCGCGCCTGGGCGCCGCCGCACCCGGCCGCAAAGCCGCTGTCCGGGCGCGCCGGGGCGCCCCCTCGCGCCGCCTCACAACCGCTCCCCGCGCTGGACCGCCGCCACCACGTCGCCCGGCGCCATCACGCGCTGGTCGCCCGACTCCATGTCGCGCAGCGACGCGCCCTCGTCGCCGAGGATCGCCGCCCAGCGCGCGTGCAGCCGACCCGCCTGCTTGAGCTGGCCCTTGAGCGAGCGCCCGGCAAGCTCGAGCTGCGCGCTGAGGCCGGAGCGGCGCGCCTCTGCGGCGAGGCGGAAGGCCTCGGGGCGCATGTCCTCCTTCGCGTAGGCGACGAACAGGTCGATCGGGAGCGCGGGCACCGGGCGCCCGCCCGCGGCGAGCAGCATCCGCTCGACCCCGGCCGCCCAGCCGCAGCCGGGCGTCGGGTCGCCGCCGAGCTGCTCGACCAGGCCGTCGTAGCGCCCGCCACCGCCGACGCCGCTCTGGGCGCCGAGCGCGCCGCTGGAGAACTCGAACACCGTGCGCGCGTAGTAGTCCAGCCCGCGCACGAGTGTCGGGTCGACCCGGTAGCCGACGCCGGCGTCGTCGAGCAGCCCCCGCACGCGCGCGAAGTGCTCCGCGTCGGCCTCGTCGAGCTCGTCGAGGAGCAGCGGCGCGTCGCGCATGACCTCCCGGGTGCCCGCGTGGTCGCTGTCGAACGCGCGCAGCGGGTTGAGATCGATGCGCTCGCGCACATCGCCGCTCAGCCGGTCCTCGTTGGCGCGCAGGTGGGCCGCGAGCCGCTCGCGGTAGGCGCGCCGCGTCTCCGGCGAGCCCAGGCTCGAGAGCGACAGCACGACGTCGCGCACCTGCAGCTCCTCGAGCAGGTCGGCGAGCAGCACGATGAGCTCCGCGTCGACGGCCGGGTCGGCCGAGCCGATGGCCTCGGCCCCCACCTGCCAGAACTCGCGGTAGCGCCCGGCCTGGGGCGCCTCGTGGCGGTAGAAGCGGCCGAGGTACCAGACCTTCACCGGCTGGGCCAGCTTGTGCATGCCGTGCTCGAGGTAGGCACGACAGACCGGCGCCGTGCCCTCGGGCCGCAGGGTGACCGACCGCCCTCCCCCGTCGTCGAAGGTGTACATCTCCTTCTGGACGATGTCCGTCGACGCGCCGACGCCGCGGGCGAAGAGCTCGGTCGCCTCGAAGGTCGGCGTCTCGAGCCGCCGGTAGCCCGCGGGCTCGAGCACGCGACGCGCGGCCTGTTCGACCTGCTCGCGCTGGGCGAGGTCGTCGGGCAGCAGGTCAAAGGTGCCGCGCGGCACCTGGATCCGCTCGCCGTTCACCCGCTGCGGGCGAGCTCGATGAGGAAGGGGTTGGTCGCGCGCTCGCGGCCCAGGGTGGTGACGCCCATGTGCCCGGGGTAGACCGTCGTCTCGTCGCCGTAGCGCTCGAGCAGGCCCGCGATCGAGCGAAGCAGCGTCTGGGTGTCACCACCGGGCAGGTCCGTGCGGCCGATCGAACCCTGGAAGAGCACGTCGCCCGAGAAGAGCGCGTCCTCGCCGCGGACCGCGTAGGTCACGTGACCGGGGCTGTGGCCGGGGGTGAAGAGCACGTCGAGCTCCATCCCCGCGAGGCTCAGGGTCTCGCCGCCGGCGACGGTGTGGTCGGCGTCGTAGCTCTCGAAGGGCCCGAAGCCCGGCCACGGCACGTAGCTCATGATGTCGGCGAGCACCGGCACCTCGAGCTCGGGGCACCAGACGGGCGCCCCGGTCGCCGCGGCGACGGGGGCGACCGCGCCGACGTGGTCGAAGTGCGTGTGGGTGAGCACGATCGCCTCGACGGTCAGGCCCAGGCCGTCGACGGCGGCGAGGATCCGCTCGGGCTCGTCGCCGGGGTCGACGACGATCGCCTCGCGCGCGCCGTCGCGCCGCGCGACGAAGCAGTTCTCCTGGACCGGGCCGACGGTGAAGCTGCGGACGTCCATCACTTCTTGGGAGCGGCGCGCCCCTCCTGGCCGGCCTCGCGCTTCTTGGCCTGGCGGCGACGGTACATGATCAGGTCGGTGTAGTAGCCCATGGGGATGTAGACGACCAGCGCGAAGCCGGCGAGGGCGAGGGCGCGGGCCACGTCCTGCTTGAAGAAGAGGATCAGGAAGAGGACGAGGATGCCGGTGGCGATGACCGCGCGGTTCGCAGCGCTGCGCCATGTCGGCGGCTGGTCCATGCGAGCGATACGGCGGTCGCGCGCGGTCTGCTTGGGGTCGTCCTTGCCGCCCTTGCCCTCCGAGGAGGTCGGCTTGCGGCCCGTGCGCCCGCGCGCCTCGATCGTGCCCGCCGGCGTGCCGCGGTGCTTCGTGCGGCGCTTGCGCTTGGTCTGGGCCATCGCAGGCCAGTCTAGGAGGTCTGCAGCAGCCGTCCGTGAAAGCCGAAGGGAATGTGATGGCTGCGGGCGACGAGCGCGTCGCGCGAGCCTCTCACATCGGCTCGCTGGTCTCTCGAGGAGGGCTCAGGCCCCGGCGCGGGCGCGCAGCAGCGCGGCCGGCCCGAGGCCCGCGAGCCGCGCGCAGTCACGGGACAGGTGGGCCTGGTCGGCGTAGCCCGCGTCGAAGGCGAGGCGGCCGAGGTCGGGACGGCCCGGCTCGGCCTCGTCCTCGGCCGCGGCGAGGAAGCGGCGGAAGCGCAACACGCGCTGCAGGGTCTTGGGTGGATAGCCGACTGTGGCGCGGAAGCGGCGGCGCAGCTGGCGCTCGCCCAGGCCGAGGTCGCAGGCCAGCGCCTCGACCCGCGTCGCGGGCTCGCGCAACCGGCGCGCGGCCTCGCCGACCAACGCGTCCGCCGGACCGGCAGCGGCGAGGGCGGCGGCGAGCCACGTGACGCGCCGGAGCGCGTCGTCGACGGAGAGCTCGGGGTCGAGCAGCTCGGCGAGGGGCGCACCGCCGGCGACCGGGCGGACCGAGCTGGTCTGGGGCAGCTCCTCGACGACGATGCGCGCGTCGCGCAGCTCCTCGAGCGGCACCCCGAGCGCCGGGCCGCCCGCGCCCGGACCGAAGCGGGCGCCCGCGAAGACCGAGCCGGCCGGGGCGCTGATCAGTGTGGCGCGGGTGTCCGGCCCGGCCACGAACGCCCCGCGGCCGGACTGTCAGATCAGGTCGGGGCAGCCGTCGGGCAGCACCCGCGTCGGTGCCCCGTCGCCCCGCTCCACGACGTGGAGCCAGAGGCACAGCACGCCCGGCGGCCCGGGACGCTCGCGATAGCCTGCGCGCGGCGCCGCGGCTTTCGCTTCGCTCATCGCGCTCGCCCGCTCCACGGCCGGATGGTGACACGCGCGCGGGTGTGAACACCGCTAGCCGCGTTTTCCGCAGTTCGTGAGCGCTACCTGTGCCTGTTGTGGCCAGGGCGGCTGGATTTCGAGCAGTTCGAGGATGCGCTGCTGGGTGGGGGTGAGGCGGTCCAGTTCGATGCCGTGCTGGGTGTAGGTGAGGCCGAGGCCTTGGAAGGCGGTGAGGATGTTGCGGCCGGTGGGCTTGGCGGCGCGGCCTTCGGGCAGCAGGCCGGGCAGCTGCTCGTCATTGTCGAGCGCGCGGCGCGTCTGGGACTCGATCAGGCCGAAGATCAACAGGGCGATGCCGACGATGCTGGTCAGCGCGTAGATGCGGTCGTCGTTGTGCAAAAAGATCGGGCGGACCTTGAGCGTCTGCTTGAGATCGCGGTGGCGGCGCTCGACGATCTGCTGGTCTTTGTAGAGGGCGAGCACGCGCCCGGCGCTCAGCCGTCCGGGCTGGTTGGTGGCCAGCGCGTAGATGCCGTCGGTGGCCGCGGCCCGCTCGATCGCGGCCGGGTCGCGCGCGTAGGTGAGGGTCGGCTTGCCGGCGCGCGTGGCGACCTTGACGGCGATCAGCCCGGCGATGTTGGGGCCGATGATCTGACCGACGCGGCGCTCGACCTGCGCGCGGGTCTTGTAGTGGCGCCCGCCGAGGCCGCGCGTGACGCGCGCGAGCTGCGCTTCGGCCTTGGCCAGCGCGCGTTCGCGGGCGGCGGCGACCTCGCGCGCCTCTTCGGAGGAGTGGATGTAGGCGACCCGGAAGCGGCGCGGCCGGCCGGTCTCGGGGTCGTCGATCTGCCAGTCGACTAGCGCGCCGCGGAAGCGGGTGCGCCGCTGGGCGGGCAGGCCGCGTTCGCGCTCGGCGACGTAGCCCAGCGCCCGCAGCGCCCGCGGGCCCAGCTCGGCCAGGTAGCGCTCTTTGAAGCCGGTTGAGGCCCGCAGCGGCGCGATGAAGCGCAACCCGGCGCGGTCGATCTGACACAGCGTCTTGGGCCGCCCGATCGCCGAGTCGCAGACCATCAGCATCCCCGGCGCAGAGAGCTCGAGCAGCCGTTCGAGCGCCGCGCCGACGAGCGTCAGCTCGGCCGCGTTGCCGGGGTCCGGGCGCAGGTACAGCGAGACGCCCTCCGGCGTTGAGGCCTGCAACGCGCGGACCTGACGCACCACGCGGCGGTCTGAGCCCCAGCCCTTGGCCACCAGCGCGGAGTGCTCATAGGCGCCGGCCACACGGACCGTGGTCAGGTCGACGTGCAGCCGCCCGGCGTCCAGGCCGAAGCGCTCGATCGCGCGGGCGGCGACCGCGCCTCGCACCCCTTCGGCATAGACCGCGAAGGTCTCAAGCGCCCGCCCCAGGCGGTCATCGTTGAGCAGCGCCGCCGGGATCGCCAGCAGCTCGTGGACCGCCGCGCCCGACGCCCACCCGGCGACGTCATACAGGGGCGAGGGCGAGCACAACCGACTGGCGACCAGCGCGGCGACGACCTCGCCGACCGACAGCTGCGAACGCGCCGAGCGCGGCAGCGACCGGTCGACCGTCCCCGCCACGTCCAGCGCCGCCAGCAAGTGCGCGACCAACAGCAGCGGCCCGACGTCCCGGCGCACCCCAACCAGCGGCGGGTCCAAGCGGGCGAACGAACCCGCCAGCGCCTCCAGCTGCCCCGACTCCTTCAGCGCATCCTTGCGACCAAGGTTTGCCACAACACGATGGCGCACCCGGCCGCGCTCGTCACGGTACCCCTCGACCATCTGCAGATACGTGTACGAGCGCGGGCCCCGCCTGACCGTGGTTTCCTTGACGAACATGTTGCCACAACGCTAGCCGCCCGAACGGACGGAACCTAGACCAACCTACAGCCAGAGTTGCCACAACACGGCCGCAGCCGAACGCGCCCCACGCGCCGAAAACCCCGACCGGCGCTACGAAACCCGCACACCAACCCGCCCTCAACTGCGGAAAACGCAGCTAGCGCATCGGCACGTACTTGCTCACGTTGAACACTGCCCCCTGAGGATCGCTCAGCACCGCCATCCGCACGTAGGGCGCGTCGAAGGGCGGCACGATCACTTTGCCACCGAGCTCGAAGGCGCGCGCGGTAGTGGCATCGGCGTCGTCGACAGCGAACGTGATGCTCCAGTGCGGTGGCGCCTCGTCGGGGGATCGGTCGCTCGACATCTCGATCAACACGGCGACCGCGTCCTCGAAGCCGTCTGGCGCCCCGTCGTTCGCCAGTCGCTCGCGCAGCTCGGGATCCGTGGCCGCGAGGTGCTCTCCGTACCCGGGCACCCGCCACGTCGTGAACTCGGCGCCGCCGCCGTTGAACGTGCTCAGCCCCCAGCCGAGCACCGAGCCGTAGAACGCGGCCGCTCCCTCGGGATCGCGCGTGTTGAGCTCGCTGAAGTTCCATGTGCACGGCTCGTTGACGAGCTGGGCTCCCTGGAAGTCGTTTGCCTGCCAGACGGAGAAGGCGGCCCCCGACGGGTCCGCGAACACCGCCATGCGACCGGCGTCCCCCATGTCGAACGGCTCCATGAGAGCGGTTCCGCCCGCCTCGCGGACCTTGGCAGCCGCGTCGTCCGCGCTGTCCACCCGCACATAGGTGTTCCACGCCGGTGTCGCCGCGGCGCCCTCGGCTTGCGAGGCGAGCGCGCCGACGTCGCGACCGGCGAGCCGGCCGACGAGGTAGCGCCCCGGCGCCTCCGCAGGCATCACGTCCTCGAACTCCCATCCGAACAGCCCGCCATAGAACGCCGCCGCCGCGTCTGGATCCGGCTGGGCGGTGTCGATCCAGCAGGGGACGCCGGCCGGGTACCCGTTGCGCTCGCGCATGTCTGCTCCTTCGTCGAGAGTGGCCTCGCCGAGCACCGTACGGAGCATTTAGGTCAGCTTCTGTCCGTGACCTCCAACCCGTCCAGAAGTTCCTCGAGCACTTGGCGGTTGCGCAGCGGCACCTCGTCGGGCCACCCCTCGTACGCCGCGCGCGGCGGCACGCCGACGACCTCGGCGCCGCTGACTACGGCGTGGCGGACGACGGCCTCGACGACCGCGGCAAGCGGGGCGCGCTCGTGGTCCTCGACGTTGGTCGAGACCTGGACGATCCCCTGTCGCTCGAGCGCGAGGCCGATGGCGCGCACACCGGGCAAGCCCTCCTCCCCACCCTGACGGATGCGGGAGGCGATGCGCCGGGCGTCCTCGAGCGTGGCCGGCGGCGCGAGCTCGACGTTGAAGGCGATCAGCGGCGGGCGGGCCGCGACGAGCGCCGCTCCGCCGGTCGGGTGCAGCAGCGGCGGCCCGAAGTCGGGCGCCAGCTCGCCCGCGGCCATCCGTCGCCCCAGCGCGGCCGGGCCGCCGCGGCGGACCTCCGCCCGCGTGCGCCCGTCGGCCAGCGCGCCGTAGAGGAAGACCGGCAGCTCGAGCTCGCGTGCGAGGAGGTCCGCCGCCACAAGCGCCTCCGCGCACGCCGCACCGCGCAGCTCGGGGACGAGGTGGACCACGGGAGCAACGTCGATCGCTCCGACGTGGGGGTGCACGCCGTCGTGGGCGGTGAGGTCCACGCGCGCGAGCACCTCGCGGGCGCCGGCGACCAGGGCGCCCGCGAGCTCGCCCTGGCGCCCGGCCAGCGTGTAGACCGCGCGGTTGTGGTCGGGGTCGGCGTGGACGTCGAGCAGCCGTGCGCCTTCGCCGGCCTCGAAGGCCGCGCCGATCGCCCGCGCGGCGTCCGGGTCGCGCCCTTCGGACACGTTGGGCACCGCCACGAGGACGGGCGGCGCGCCGCTACTGGCGGTAATCGCGCAGTCCGCCGCGCTCGACCCAGGGCAGCGCGCGGTCGAGCAGCAGCACGATCGCGGTGAACAGCGTGATGACGCCGATCACGCCGCCGGTGACGATCCCGACGACGACGAGCAGCACGAAGATGCCGACCCAGGGCGGGATCCGCGACGGCTCACGCCGGGGCGGCGGCCGGTCGCGGGTGTCGACGAGGAAGAACATCGCCTGGCCGGAAGGATACGCCGCCGGGGCCCTCAGGGCGACGATCTCGCCGCGGGACGCTCACCGGCGCGTCACCTCCGTGCGACGGCGCGGCCGGCGCCGGCGGCGAAGTCGCGCCGCGACTGCTTTCCACCGCCCCGCGTGCGGTAGAGCAGCTCGCCGGCGAACAGCGCGAGCCCGATGCTCACGACGAGCTCGACCGCCCTGCGCCCGGTGAACGACGAGCTGCCGTGCTCGCGCTGGCGCATGTGGACGGGCACCTCGACGAGCCGCAGCTTGGCGTCGTGGATGCGCACGAGCGCCTCGACCTCCGGGGCGTCGCACACGTAGGGGTCGGCGAGCAGCCGCAGCGCCCGCGGGCCGACGGCGTACATCCCGCTGGTGCCGTCGGAGATGGGCTGGCCGAGGCGCAGACGCAGCAGGAGCCGTAGCAGCGCGGTGCCGACGACGCGCTCGGGCGCGGGCCGGTAGCGCTCGCCTTCCGCGCCGGACTCGTCGAGGAAGCGCGAGCCGATCGCGACGTCGGCCTCGTCGTCGCGCACCAGCTCCAGCATCCCCGCGAGCTCGTCCGCGGGGTGCTGGCCATCGGCGTCGAGGCGCCCGCACACCGCGTAGCCGTGGTCGGCCGCGTAGCGGTAGCCCTCGGCGATGCCGAAGCGCAGGCCGCGGTTCTCCGGGGAGGAGACGACCTCGGCGCCGCCCTCGCGCGCGACGCGAGCGGTCTCGTCGGTGGAGCCGTCGTCGACCACGAGCAGGTCGGCGTCTCCAAGCTCGCGGCGCGCCTCCTCGAGGACACCGGGCAGCGAGCGCTCCTCGTTCCAGGCCGGGATGAAGACGAGGGTGTCGCTCACGACGACCGCGCGATCGCCTCGGAGACCGCGAGCAGGCCGGCCACGCCGCCCGCGAAGACCCACCGCGGCACGCGGTCACGGCGCGACAGCGGCCACAGCAGCGGGGTGCCGCCGTCGGTCGCGTCGCGCAGGACGTGTGAGGAGAGCCCGCCGAAGGCCGCCCAGCCGTAGCGCGGGCCGGCGGCGCGCCAGGCGAGGCCCGAAGCGGCGGTGGTGAGCAGCAGCGAGTGCGCGCGCGGCCGCGCGCCGAGCGACCACAGGTCGTTCAGGCGCACCGAGCGCGCCGCCACCACGTGGTCGACGTCGATCAGCGTTCCCGCGGCGACCCCGGCGGCCAGCGGCCTCCAGCCGGCACGGCGAGCGAGCGGCGCGACGACCAGCGCCGCGTAGGCGGCGTGCACGGCGGGATCGGTCACCCCGCGAAGCCAGCGTCGCCGCTCCGGACCGAGCATGTGCGCCCAACGTACACGAGCGCCCGGTGGGCGCCCGCTCGCGTCGACGCGCCGGTGAAGAATCGTCTGACACTTCTCGGACAATCGCTTGAAAAGCACGCCGCGGCTGCTTTCCTGAGCCGGGTGCACCGCGTCACCGACTTCTGCATCGCCCACCGCCGGCTCGTCATCGCCGGCTGGGTCGCTCTGCTCGTCCTCGCCGTCGGGGCGGCCGGCTCGATAGGCAGCAACTACCAGAACGTCTTCAAGCTGCCCGGCACGGAGTCCCAGCGCGCGACCGACCTGCTCAAGGAGCGCTTCCCGCAGGCCTCGGGCGACAGCGCGCAGATCGTCTTCCACGTCGACGAGGGCGGCCTGCGCTCGGGCCCGGCCCGCGAGCGCATCGACCAGGTCGTCTCCCGCGTGGGCGGCGTGCCCGAGGTCGCGAGCGTCCAGAGCCCGTTCGCCCCCGGAGGTGGCGCGGTCTCGCGCGACGGGCGCACGGCGTTCGCCACCGTGAACTTCACCAGGCCCTCCGACCAGCTCGACAAGGCGAACATCCAGGCCGTGCAGGACCGCGCCAAGGGTTTCGCGGGCGACGGCCTGCAGGTCGAGCTCGGCGGCCAGCCCATCGAGATCGTCAACCAGAACGACCCGGGCAGCACCGAGCTGATCGGCGTGCTCGCGGCGTCGGTCGTGCTCGTCATGACCTTCGGGTCGCTCGTCGCCGCCGGGCTGCCGCTGCTCACCGCGCTGCTCGCCCTCGGGACCGGGCTCAGCCTCGTCGGCATCCTCTCGAAGGTCATGGACGTGGCCGACTTCGCGCCGCAGCTCGCGGCGATGATCGGCCTCGGGGTCGGGATCGACTACGCGCTGTTCATCGTCACGCGCTACCGCGAGGAGCTGGGCCAGGGCCGCGCCCACGCCGACGCCGCGCGCGTCGCCATGGGGACGGCGGGGCGCGCGGTGCTCTTCGCCGGCTGCACGGTGATCATCGCGCTCATGGGGATGCTGCTGCTGGGCATCTCCTTCCTCTACGGGCTCGCCGTCGCCGCCTCGGTCGGCGTCCTCTTCACCATGCTGGCCGCCCTCACGCTCCTGCCGGCGCTGCTCGTCGCCATCGGCCCGAAGATCGACCGCCTGTCGGTGCGCCGGCGCAGCAAGCGCGAGGCCGCCTCAACGAGCAGCGGCGCCTGGGCGCGCTGGAGCGACGCGATCGCGCGGCGCCCGTGGCCTGCGGCGATCGCGAGCTTCCTCGTGCTCCTCGTCATCGCGATCCCGTTCTTCAGCCTGAACCTCGGAAGCGCGGACGCGGGCTCCGACAAGCCCGGGACGACGACCCGCAAGGCCTACGACCTGCTCACCGACGGCTTCGGCGCCGGCTTCAACGGCCCGTTGCTGCTCGCCGTCGAAGTGCCGAGGACCGGCGACGGCGACGCCGCGGGCCTGGCACGGCTTCGTGCGACCGTCGCCCGCCAGCCGGGCGTCGCCTCGGTCACCGCGCCCCAGCTCAACCGCCCCGGCGACGCCGCCGTCCTGCAGGCCTACCCCACCACCTCGCCGCAGTCCCAGTCGACCAAGGATCTCGTGGGGCGCCTGCGCGACTCCGCGATCCCGCCCGTCGAACGCTCGACGGGACTGGCCGTGAGCATCGGCGGCTCGACGGCGACGTTCATCGACTTCAACCAGGTGGTGTCGTCCAAGCTGCCGCTCTTCATCGGCATCGTCGTGCTGCTCTCGGTGCTGCTGCTGATGGCCGTCTTCCGGTCCATCCTCGTGCCGATCAAGGCCGCGGTCATGAACGTGCTGAGCATCGGCGCGGCCTTCGGCGTCGTCGTCGCCGTCTTCCAGTGGGGCTGGGGGGCGTCGCTCATCGGCGTCGACTCCACGGGCCCGATCGAGTCCTTCCTCCCGGTGATGGTCTTCGCGATCGTCTTCGGTCTTTCGATGGACTACGAGGTCTTCCTGATGTCGCGCATCCACGAGGAGTGGGAGCGCAGCGGCGACGCCCAGCGCGCGGTGACCGTCGGGCTGGCCCGGACCGCGCGCGTCATCACCGCGGCCGCGACGATCATGGTGCTCGTCTTCGGCTCTTTCATCCTGCTGCCCGACCGCGTCATCAAGCTCTTCGGCCTCGGGCTCGCGTCGGCCGTGTTCATCGATGCCTTCCTCATCCGCTCGATGCTCGTGCCCGCCGTCATGCACCTGCTCGGCAGGCGCGCCTGGTGGTTCCCCCGCTGGCTGGACCGCACGATCCCCGACCTCTCGATCGACGGGCCCATCACCCGCGGGCCAGAGCTTGACGCCCAGCCCGAGCGCGGCCACGAGCCGACGCCCGAGCCGAGCCGGTCGTAGGACCGCCGCCGCTACAGCCTGATCTGCGTTCCCTGGGTTATGAGGGAGCGCTCTGGGTCCGCAGCGGGTCGCTGGTGGTCGACCCCGCCAAGCTGGCCGTCGGGCTGCGCGACGCCGCGAGGCTCGGCGTCCGCATCCACGAGCGCAGCCGCGTCGAGTCTCTGCGGCCGGCCGGCGGCGGCGTGGTGGCGCGGGCCGCGGGCGGCTCGGTCCGGGCAGCACGCGTTCTCCTCGCGACGGGCGCCTACCGAGGGCTGCACCGCCCGATCCGCCGCTACGTCGCGCCGGTCTATGACTACGTGCTCGCCACCGAGCCCCTCAGCGCGTCCCAGCGCGAGGCCGTGCACTGGCGCCGGCGCCAGGGGATCGCCGACTCCGGTAACCAGTTCCACTACTACCGGCTCACGGCCGACGACCGGATCGTGTGGGGCGGCTATGACGCCGTCTACCGGTTCGGGGGCCCGGTGGGTACGCGGCTCGACGATCACGACCCGAGCTTCGCGCGGCTCGCCCAGCACTTCTTCACGACCTTCCCCCAGCTCGAGGGGGTGCGATTCAGCCACCGCTGGGGCGGCCCCATCGACACCTACAGCCGCTTCTCGGCCTTCTTCGGCACCGCCCACCACGGGCGACTCGCCTACGTCGCCGGCTACACCGGCCTCGGAATCGGGGCGGCACGGTTCGGGGCGCAGACGGCGCTCGACCTCCTCGACGGCCGGGCCACGGCGGCGACCGGGCTGGAGATGGTCCGCCGCCGGCCGCTCCCCTTCCCGCCCGAGCCGCTGCGCTCCGCGGTCATCCAGCTCACCCGCAACCGCCTCGGTGCGGCCGACCGTCACGAGGGCCGGCGCGGGCTGTGGCTGCGGACTCTCGACCGCCTCGGGCTCGGGTTCGACAGCTGAGGAGCGGCGGGCGCTCCTCGACCGCCACCTGCCGGACGTCGCTCACCGGGCCGCCGGGCAGGACGTAGGGCCCGGGTGCCAGGGCCTCGGCGGCGTCGGGGCCGACCAGGCGGCGGGTGGCCGCGACCAGCACCGCGTAGGCCGTGAGGGAAGGCTCGTCCGGCGGGTGCGGTCGGCGCCGGGCGCCGAGGTCGGCCTGCGCGAGCGCGTCGACCCCGGCGAGCTCCGCCGCGTCGAGCAGCATGGCGATCTCCACCCCGTCGCCGACCGGGAAGGCCAGGCGCTCGAGCAGCGCGCGACGGGCGGCGACCTCGCCGGCCAGCGGCTGGGAGAACCCGGCGAGCTCGGGACGGTGCAGGTTGAGGAGCGGACGGGCCAACATCTCGGTGACGCCGCCGGGGGCGTGGGCGGACCGCTCGCCGTCGCCCGATCGCCCGACGCCCTTGACCAACTCGAGTCCGGGGTCGGCGAAGAGCGGCGCGAGCAGGCCCGCGAGCAGGCGCTCGTGCGCGTCGGCGGTGTCAGCGTCCACGAAGGCGACGATCTCGCCGGTCGTCGCGCCCAGCGCGCGCCACATCGCGTCGCCCCTGCCCCGGCACGGGCCGAGCTCGGGCAGCAACTCGTCCTGGTTTACGGCATCGGCGCCCGCAGCCCCGGCCGCGGCCACGGTGCCGTCGGCGGAGCCGCCGTCGACGACGAGGACCTCGTCGACCGCGCCGGCGCGCCGGAAGCGCTCGAGAAGCTGGACCACGCCGCCCACCGTCGCCGCGCTCTGGCGCGCGAGCACCACGACGCTGACCGGGGCCGTACGTCGCTCGGCGAGCGCTGCGGGCCCGAGGTCGCACATGGGCAGGTCGCGTCGCAGACGCCAGCCCTCCAGGGCGAGGTCGCGCGCCAGGCCGCGGAAGGCGCGGCCGTCCGCGCGCGCGGAGGTGGCGACCCGCGCGGCGGTCGTCCGCACGATCGGCACGCCGGCGCGCACCAGCGCGCGCTCGAAGGCCTCGTCCTCCAGCGCAGCCCGCGGCTCCAGGCCGCCGGCCAGCTGGTATGCCTCGGCGGTGACGGCGATCGAGGCGCCGCTGAAGTGCGGATGCTCCGCCTCGGGCTCGTGGCCGACCAGCGCTGCAAGCCGTGCGGCTCGTCCCGCGTCGCGGCGGAGCGCGAGGTCCTCGTCGGCCGCGGTGAGCACGATGTCGCCGCCGATAGCGCGCGCGCCGCCGGCCGCCGCGCGCAGCTTGGCGGCCAGCCAGCCGGGCTCCACGGCGCTGTCGGCGTCGGTGGTGACGACGAGGGCACCCGGCCGGCCGAGCCCGAGCAGGCGCTCGCAGGCGATGTCCATCCCCAGGCGGCGCGCGCGCCCGACGCCTGCCGCGGGCTCGTCGATCACGTGCAGGCGCAGCGCCGGATGGCGGGCACCCGCCTGCGCCGCGCGAGCCGCGGTCGCGTCGGTGCATCCGTCGAGGACGAGCAGCACCTCGTAGGCGGACGGCTCGACGTCGCACTGGCCCGCCAGCGCCTCCAGACAGGCGCCGACGAGCGCCTCCTCGTCGCGGGCGGGCACGACGATCGAGGCCCGCAGCGCCGCGTCGGGCGGCGGCAGCATCGCGGCGCTCACCACTCCCCCGCTTCCAGCCGTTCCACACCGCGCTCGTAGGCGTCGTCGTCGCCCGAGGCGAGCACGCCGACCGTGCGCCCGTCGCGCTGCAGGCGAACGACGAAGCGGTCGCCCTCGTCGGCCTCGACGACGTCCTCGTCCCATCCGTCCCCCCACGCGGCGAGCTTGAGCGTGTGCCCGCCGATCGTCGACCAGAAGCCGGGCGCCGTTCGCCACGTCGCGTCCTCGCCGGCGGCCACGCGCCCGGCGATCTCGCCCTGCGCGAGCGCGTCGCCCCAGTGCTCGACGTGCAGCCGCCGGCCGGCAACCGCGTGCTCGGCGGCGGCGACGTCGCCGGCCACGAGCACGGCGTGGTCCGAACTGCGCAGCGCAGGGTCGGCGGCCACGGCGCCGTCGTCGAGCGCGAGCCCCGCCGCCTGCGCGAGCTCGGCGGCCGGGCGCACGCCGGTGGCGAGGACGACCGCGTCGGCGTCCAGCGTCGGGCCGTCCTCGATCTCGACGCGGTCGGCGAACCACGCCTCCTCCTCGAGGAACAGCTCCTCGACGTCGGTTTCCCCGCGCGCCAAGTCCTTGGTGATCGGTGGGCGCTGATAGGGGTGGTGGGGCTCGGCGGTCACCAGCTCGACGTCGCCCTCGCCGCCGGCGTCGCGGTACGCGCGCGCGGCGGAGAGGCCGGCCGGGCCGCCGCCGACGATCACGAGCGTCACGCCGCGCGCTCCAGCGCGTCGAGGCGGTAGTCCTCGTGCGCGTATCCCGCAACGGGCACGAGACCCTGCGCGGCGTGGAGCATCGCGTGGACCTCGTCGCCGCGGAGCGGATAGGTGTCCGTCGACGGGCGCCAGTGCACGGCGAGCAGCAGGCCTCCGGGGCGCAGGCGGGCCACGAGCCCCGGCAGCACGTCGTCGCGCAACGTCGCGCGGTCGAAGTAGTAGAGGACCTCCGAGGCGACGACGAGGTCGAAGGATCCGCTCGGCCACTGCTCGGGGAGCGAGGCGTGCAGGACCTGCACTCCTGTCCGACCGGCCAGTCTGGTTCGTGCCGCGTCGACGGCCGCCTGGGCGACATCGACGGCCACGAGCTCGTCGCAGCGGTCGGCCAGGTGCTCGCTGAGCACCCCGATCGAGCAGCCGACCTCCAGGCCCCGAGCGAAGCGGCGATCGCCGAGGGCGGCGACCGTGTCGTGGTACTTCGCGCGCTCGTACCCGCTCGTCGCGAAGTCCCAGGGATCGGGATCGGCGGCGTAGAGCTCGTCGAAGTAGGCGCCACGCAGGCGCGGGCGGTCCGCCACGGTCACCCCGCGGCCTCATGGCCGGCGCGCGCCAGAAGCGGGTCCACAGTCACTCCGCAGCCTCCCGGCCGGCGCGCGCCACGAGCGGGTCGAGGCGGCGCTGGAGGAGGAAGACGCGCAGGTCGCGCGCGGCGCGGTCGAGGTCTGAGCCGGTTGCGAGCGGCCGTGCTCCCACGCCCCGCTCGGCCTCGTCGACGAGCATGCGCGCGGCCCCGGCGACCGCGTCGCGGGCGTGGACCGACAGCGTGAGCAGCGACGCCATCGGATCGGCGTCGGCCCGCGCGGCGGCGTCATGCAGCCAGCGATCGATCGTCCCGCGCTGGGTCGCGATGCGGCCGAGCGCGAGCGCGGCGAGGTCGTCGCCGTCCCGCGCGCGTGGGGCGAGCGCTGTGCGGACGGCGTCGGCCACCGCGTCGGCGAGCCCCGCCCAGGTGTGCGTCGTGCGCAGCGCGTCGCGACCGAAGTAGGGCTCTTTTCCGAGCTCGCCGGGACCGCCGAGGACGGTCGCCTCGACGCCGTCGAAGCGCACGAGATGGCTCTCGGACGAGCGCATCCCCATGGCCCGGAACCACGTGCGGTCGACCTCGACGCCGGGCTGGCGCAGGTCGACGTGCACGAGCATGCGGCCGTCGTCGGCGCTGGCGACGACGAGCGCGCCATCCAGGCCGCCTGCGCCCGAGCAGAAGGTCTTGCCTCCGTGAAGCCGTCGACGCTCCCCGGAGCCGTTCAGCCGCGCCGGCTCGCCCTCGCCCGGTGCGGGATCCGCTCCCCACACGCCCAGCAGCGCCCCGTCGTCGGCGATCGCGCGGTCGAGCTCTGCCCGCAGGAACCCGGGGGCCGCGACGCGGATGCGCTCCACCGCGTTGAGGTGCCCGTCGAAGATCCGCCCCACCGATCCGTCGGCGGCGGCCACTCGCCGCACGAGCGCCCACTCGGCGGCGATCGTCTCGGGTGGCACCGTCGCTCGCGCCGCGACGAGGGCGGCGAGGGCGTCGGACGGGAAGGTGGGCGCGCGATCGCGCCGGGCGGCCCCGGCCGCGACGAGGGCCAGCGCGTCCTCGAGCGTCATCAGCCGCGCGTCGGCCGCAGTCACGGGCACGAGCCGAGGGTAGACGGCGCCCCGACCCCGGCAAGGCCGAGCGCGCGCAGGCGCTCCCCGAGCAGCCCCACGAGCGCGACCGTCTCGGCGCACCCGTCGCGGCGCGCGCCGGGCCCGAGGGCGTCGTGGAGGAGGACGACGGCGCCGGGTCGCAGTCCAGGCTCGAGCGCCGCGAGCATGGCTGATGCCTCATCGCCCCGCCAGTCATGGGTGTCGAGGTCCCACCCGGCGACGTCCAGGCCGTGCCGGGCGGCCGTCGCGTAGCTCGCGCACGTCGTCTTACCCCACGGCGTCCGCCACCGTGTCGGCCGCACTCCCAGCCGTTGGAGCGTTCGCAGCGCGGCGTCCGCATCGGCCTCGACCCCCTCCGCGTCCAGGTCGGTGTGGCAGACGTGGGCGTGGCAGTGCAGCTCGACCGCGTGGCCGCCGGCTCGGACCCGGCGCACGAGCTCGGGGTGCCGCGCCGCCTTCGGCGCGATGACGTAGAAGGTCGCCTCCAGGCCGGCGTCCGCCAAGGCATCGAGCACGGCCGGCGTCCACCGCGGATCCGGCCCGTCGTCGAAGGTCAGCTGCACAGCGGCCACGAGCGGATGATTGCCCAGCCTGCGCTCCGCGCAACCGTCAGCTCGCGCGGGCGGGCGCCAGGCCCACGGCACGGTTCCCTCTGGCGATCGCCGCCCCGACGCCCGGCGCGACGCCAAGGCGGCCCGGTACCGCCCAGGCCGAGTGCCCGCCGCCACCATCGCGCAGGGACCGCGCCCGACTAGAATCCGCCGTCCCCGCCGGAGTAGCTCAGTCGGTTAGAGCAGCGGAATCATAATCCGCGTGTCGGGGGTTCGAGTCCCTCCTCCGGCATGGAAAGTGGTTGCAAGTGGGCGGGTTTTGCTCCTCGGCGTTGCGAGCTCCCAGAGCGAGCCACTTGTCGCATCCCATGCCTGGCGAGGCAGTCGAGTTGACACTTCTGACCCCCCCATGACCCCCGGACGGAGACGCGGCGCCCCGGAACCCTGCAGCCGCGGGCGTTACGCGGGAAGGGACACGCGGAATTGTTATCCGCGTGCCGGGGGGTCCCGTCCCCTCAGCCACCCTGTGGTTGGTTGCTTGCGAGCTGGCAAGCCGGCTCCTGCGATTCGCGAATCCGGAAGCGGGACTACCCGGCTTCCGACAGAATGGACGCCAGCTCGCCTCGACCGCTGACTCCGAGTTTCGGATGGATCCGTCGATAGACCGGCGGCTCGGTGCTGTTGATCGCCTTGCGGATCATGTCGCGATGCAGCCCCGTCCGCCGCCGGATCTCTCGCTGCGAAAGACCCTTGACGAAGTGCAGCCGACGGATCTCGGCCCATCGTGGCCGCGATCCTCCACCTCGGACGCGCCGAGGTCGAAGCAGAGCGCGTCGGGAAACCGCGTGGTCGACCTTGTCGACGGCAGCGTTGGACCGCGGTATCGTCGTCATGGCATGGTCACCGCGGGGCCGGCGGCCGAACTGCACGGCCGGCGCGTCGAGCGCGAGGTGCTGGATCGCCTTTTTGAGGCGGTGCGGGGTGGGCAGAGCCGGGTGTTGGTGGTGAGCGGCGAGCCCGGGGTAGGTAGGACCGCGCTGCTGCAGTCTGCGATCGAGTCTGCGCCGGGGTTCCGGGTCGCGCGGGCGGTCGGTGTGGAGTCAGAGAAGGAGCTCGCGTTCGCGGCTCTGCAGCAGTTGTGCGCGCCGATGCTGCATCGCCTGGACCGGCTTCCCGCCCCCCAGCAGGAGGCGCTCGGGGTGGCGTTCGGGCTGCGTACGGGGGACGCGCCGGATCGGTTCCTGGTCGGTCTGGCCGTGTTGAGCCTGTTCTCGGAGGTGGCCGAGGAGCAGCCGCTCGTGTGTGTGGTTGATGACGCGCAGTGGCTTGATCTGGCTTCGGCCCAGGCGCTCGTGTTCGTGGCGCGCCGGCTAT
>CAVSMB010000008.1:0-46676 GCA_963728925.1 uncultured Actinomycetes bacterium
AAGCTGAGGCCGAGCGCGACACGCGGTCGCCCTGAACCCGTCCGCTCGGGCGCTCCTGCTTTTCCATGAACTGGGGCGCCCGGGTTCCGCAGTTGGTGGGCATTTGTCGGGTCCAGCCAAGATAATAAGATAAGCCGAAAAGGTGTAACAGGACCGGGTGAGTTGGGTCGGCGTGCTGGCAGCGCGCGCCGTTCGCAGTGCTCATCTTCAAGCGCAACGATCGGCAGTTGCGCCGGGCTCGTCGCCGAAGCGGGAATCCGACCGGCTCGAGACCACTTGGTCCTCGGCAATCGAGCACACGGCGCGCGACAGCCACATCCAGGGTCGCCGTCTTCCGCTCGGGGGTGTGTCGGCCGAATTCTCCGTCCGGCGGTGCGTATGGCCCGGACAATCCACGCGCCTTGGCGAATGAACCGAGGTGACCCACATCAACGAGAGCCACCTACATGATCAGCGTGACCGCCAGGCACGACTCGACCTGGACGCGTCGGCCGTGGCGCTCGTGGCTTTGGCGGCTCGGGAGCGTGTGTCCATTCGCGTAAGCGGCGAGCGTGTTTGTGGGTTACGTGTAGTCCGGCGAGACACGCGCGCCACACGGCGCCGATTGCGTTTCCTAGCCGAGTACATACTCGCCGGGCCCGTCCGCGAGGATCGGGTGGCGTCGGTCGCCGACGGTGGGCGGCTTTCCGAGCGGACCCGCGCGGTCGGCCACCCAGCGCGACCAGTCCTCCCACCAGGATTCGCTCTTGCGGGTCGCCGATTCGCGCCACTCCTCCGCGGTTGGCGGGTACTCGTCGGAGCTCATGACCCAAACTTTGGGTTCGGGGGGGCTGACGATGCCGGCGATGTGTCCCCCGCTGACGAGGACGTAGCGCACGTCGCCGCCCAGCAGCCGGGTGGTCTGGTAGGACGAGCGCCACGGCACTACGTGGTCGCGCTCGGCCGCGACGATGTAGGTGTCTTGCGTTACCGCGCCGAGGTCGAGCCGCTGGCCCCCGAGCACCATCGTTCCGTTCGCGAGCTGGTTTTCCATGTAGCACGAGCGCAGGTACCATGAGTGCATCGCGGCCGGCAGCCGCGTCGTGTCCTCGTTCCAGGCGAGGAGGTCGAACGCCTGCGGCTGCTGACCCATCAGCCAGTTGGAGACCACGTAGCTGAAGATGAGGTCGTTGGCGCGCAGGGCGTTGAACGTGCCGCCCATGTCGGCGCCATCGAGGTAGCCCTTGCGCGCCATGCGGCGCTCGATTTTGTTGATCGTGCCCTCGTCGACGAACCGGGCGAATAGCCCCGGCTCGGTGTAGTCGAGCAGCATGTTGATCACTGTCAGCGTGCCGATCCGATCTTCGCCGCTGGCAGCGAGCTGCGCCGCCGTCATCGTCGCAAGGGCGCCCCCGAGGCAGACGGCGAGGACGTCGACGGTTTCTGAGCCCGTGATCTCAGCGACGGTGTCGAGCGCAGCGCGCATGCCGTGTGTGGCGTAGTCGTCCATCGTCATCCCGGACATTGACGCATCCGGGTTGCGGTAGCTGATGGCAAACACCGTGCGACCCTGGCGCACCGCCCACTCGATCAGGCTACGGTCGGGTGCGAGGTCCATGATGTAGTACTTATTGATCCACGGTGGGCTGGCCAGCAGCGGGACGGCGTGTACCTCGTCGGTCTGAGGCAGGTACTGCAGCAGCTCGATCAGGTCGTTGCGGAATACGACCTTGCTCGGCGTGGCCGCCATGTTCTCGCCGAGCCGAAATGGGCTCTTGTCGACCTGCCGCGGGCGGCCCCCGTTGTGGCGCAGGTCCTCGAGAAAGTTGCGGGCGCCGACGAGTACGCTCCGGCCCCCGGTCTCAAAGGCTCGCTTGATTGCGGCCGGGTTGGTCACGAGAAGGTTCGTCGGCGCTAGCGCATCAGCAAGCAGGCTCACCGCGAATGCCGCTTTTGCGCGTCTAGGCTCGTCAAGCTCGCCCGCGGCGACAAGATCCTCAGCGAGCCGTCGGAACACCAGATAGGACTGGCAGAGCCAGAAAAAGGCCGGATTGTCCTCCCACGCCGGGTCGGCAAATCGACGATCCGCAACGTCCAACGGCATCGGACCCGGAGCGCTCTGCCCAAGTGCGTGCGACGCGGTTGCCAGCGTCGCACGGGTCAGGTCGACGGCGCAGTTGATGCCAGCCCCGGTCACTGCTGCGGGGTTGCGTGCCGCGGCCGCCGCCGCGTCGGCCAGCGCTCGTCCGAACAGGGCCGGGTCAAGGTCGACCACCATGCCCGCCTCCGGCGCCAGCGCGCTCGCCGCCAACTGAGTCAGCTCGGACAGCGCCGTGCCCTTCGTGATGCTATCCGCGCCGTCCGTGATGCTATCCGTCACGACTTCCTCAGCCAGACCGCCGCCCTACGCAGGGGTCCTATCGATCCTCGACGTATCCAGCCGACAGTACCGAATCGCGATCCTCCGAACAGAGGCTGACCTGTCGACGGCGCCACTAGCGTGAATCCTGGGCCGCCCCATCCCCGTAGGGTCGGGTGCGGCGCGCACAACCCGCCAAGCCCGCCCCGGGATCCGCGTCCCCCGCCGCCGCGCCGCCGGCCTCGCCGAGCTGACGATCCTCATCGACACCCGCGAGCGCTACCCCTACCGCTTCGCCCACCAGCGGGCCACCACCGAACGACAGGCGCTGCCCGTCGGCGACTACGGAATCGCTCACGACGAGCGGATCGTCGCCGTCGTCGAACGCAAGAGCCTCGCCGACCTCACCCGCCGGCTGGTCGACGGCCAACTCACCTACGCCCTCGCCGAGATGGCGACCATTCCTCGCACCGCGGTCGTCGTCGAGGATCGCTACTCCAGCCTGTTCAAGCTCGAGCACACCAAGCCCGGGTTCGTCGCGGAGATGCTCGCCGCGCTCACCATCCGCTACCCGACCGTCCCGATCTCCTTCTGCGAGACGCGGCCGCTCGCCGAATGGACCTACCGGTTCCTCGGCGCCGCGCTTGCCCATGGGCACGCTGAAGCCGGCTCTTGACAGGATCACCCGCATAATGGATCCGAGAGCGCTGACTGCACTCGGCGGCAGCCTGCCGGGGCTCCTCCTTCGCTGGAGGCGCGTGCCCGTCTAGTGCGCCAGGAGGGGCCACGCGCCGTGTCGGTACATGTTGCCGACCGGGATTGCCTAACTTCCATGACGGTGGTGGGGATGACGGGGCGAGTGGCTGCGATTGGCGCCGTTTGGCGCCAGCGTGGTGGCGAGGCGGCGGCAGTCGGCGATCTCGCGGCGCTTGGACTCGAGGCGGCGTATGAGGGCGTGCAGCGTCTCGCGCTGGGCGGACGCCGACGAGGGGCGTTCGGGTAGGGCGTCGAGGCGTTTGCGCGCCCGGCCCAGCAGGGTGGTGATGCGCTGCTCGGCGTCGAGGTCGAGCCGGTAGGTGCCGGGCGCAGTTGCGCGACTAACGATGGGGGAGCGGGTGATGTTGGCCAGTAGGGTGGCGGCGGGGTCGGTGCCGCGGATCAGAATCCCGGTGGCGGCGAGCTGGTCGTGCCAGGCGCGGTAGTGGATCTCGTGGTAGTGGCGGGTGGCGAGAAGGTGTGCGAAGGCGTGGCGGCGCAGCGCGGCGCCGCCGAACAGCCGCGCCCTGTCAGGGGATGCGCCGTTGGAGTAGGGGTCGTCGGCTGCCAGCCGGGCGAGCTCGCCCTGGCGGGCATCGAGCTCGTTCAGTTGGGCGTCCAGGTCGCGGAGCTGGGCGCGTAGCCGGTCCTGGCGGCCGGCCACTTGGTGGCGGCGGGCGGTGAGCAGCTCGATCTCGCGGGCCACCTTCGCCGTCAGGCCCCACGCCTCGCTGTGGGTCGCTGATCGTGCTCGCGTGCTTGCCATCGCGCCCTCTGGGATCCAGGTACCGGATCGGGGCGCGCAAGCCTCGTTCCAACTGCGTCGAAGGGACGACGACGCTGCGCCCCGGCGCCGGCGCGTGGGGACCGACGGTCAGGCTCGGTCGCCGATCGCCGGGCCGCCGCTCCGGTCGTCGGTGAGGCTGGCCAGCGCTTCCTGCAGCGCGCGCTCGCGGTGGCCGATCGCGCGCACCAGCTCTCGCCGCCGGCCTTGCGCTTCGGTTACGTCGCTGTTTCGGGGCCGGCCGGCGATCTCCCGTAGCTCGCCCTCCAGCGCGGCCAGCTCGCCGCGCAGCCGCTCGGGGGCACCCCGGTCCAGCTCATACACCCCAGCCGATGTGGCCTTGCGGACCACCGGCGAGCGGCTCACCTGGGTCAGGAACACCGCCAGCGGCTTCTTGCCCGCCACCGCGAGCCCGTGCTCTTCTAGAAGCCGATGCCAGTCGCGGTAGTGGATCGCCTCGATCGCGGGATTCTGCCTGGCGAGCATCCGCACGGCCTCGATCCGGATCGCCGGGCCCCGGAGCACCCATGCGACACCGGCCCGCTGCTCCTGCGAGGTATCGCCGTTTCGACTCGGCGGCGGGGCATCTCCACCGGGCGCGATGCGAACCAACAGCTCGAGGTGTTGGTCGATGTCCGCCAGCTCACGCTCGAGACGCGCAAGCTCCGATCGCACACCGGCGTGCGCACGTTCAACCCGCTCGCGGCGCTGAGCGAGCAGCGCGCGCTCGGCGGCGGCGGCACGCCTGAGGCGGGTGGAAATGCGTGAGGGGGGTGAAGGCATCGGCTGGCGACACATGTATCGCGACGGCGGGAGCGGATGCCACCGTGGCGTGTGCATCGGCTGTTGATATCCCCGCCCCTGTAGCGCCGAAGGCATACGGATACGTGCATAACCGTGTGCACAACCTCCCGATTTTGTCCTTGTTTGCGGCCTTTTCGCCATCCGCGAGGTTGTGGATTGCGCTCGTTGTCGCTCGTTGCGGAGAGTTTCCGTCCGGGATCGGGCGTCGAGTGCTCGCCATGCACGCCGACGTATCGAGGGAGAAGCCAGATATGCAAGAGCTGATGGCGAGTCACGAACGCGGCGACATGGGTCTATCGCAAAGGGGACGAACGGCCGTCGCGCAGCAACCAGGCGGCGGTCGGCCCCGTTGGCGGCCCGAGTTGTCTCTCGCGGCCGAGTGCTTGCGCGCGATGCAGCGCCGCGGCATCCGGTCCTGGTGGTGTCAAGCCGTCCGCACCTCACTGCGTTGCTCTACTCGACCCCCGGCGACATCGTCCCGTCGGCCTGCGCATGCGGTTTCGCGAAAGGTGGCCTGCGGTGGCCGCTAACGCCGCTGAGGGCGCTCGCGATGCTGTTGGCCATTTGGGCGCTCCCCCGAGCGCAGTTCCCCTGGGCGCCGCGCCTCTCCTCGACGCGCAGGGTGCTGCCGCGCTGCTCAACGTGCCGGCGACGTGGGTGCTCGCGGAGGCGCGCGCGGATCGCCTCCCGCACGTGCGGCTCGGCCGCTACGTTCGATTCGACGCCGCCGAACTTCAGGTGTGGTGGCTGAGTCGTCGCCGCGGGCCCTGGCGCTCGCGCGGTAGGGCGGCTGAGGCGGCGCACGCGGGTGCGCTCCCGATCTCACGGAGGACGCGGGCCGCGTGAGTCGCGGTCTCCTGCGAAGTCCTCGCGTCTTGCGGACAGGCACGTGCCAGCCAGCAACGCGAGCTGGGACATTGTCGGCTCACGGAGAATGCAGGATCGACGGCGCACTCTGCGGACGTCACCGGGGCCACGACAGGAGAGGCACAACGTGGATTCGACAGGAACACGACTAGGCCAGTCATCCTCGGCTCCGTCCGGCTCCCCGCGGCTCGTACTCCCGCGTTTGCATGGGCTCCAAGAGGCGCTCGATCGAGGACTTCACTGATGGCTGGCCGGCGCTCCTACGGCACCGGCTCGCTCTACGCCCTGCCGGACAGCAAGGGCCGTGTGACGTGGTACGGACACTGGCGCGTCAACGGCCGCCAGGTCAAGCGCAGGGTCGGCCTCAAGCGCGCGCAGGGTACGCGCGACGGCCTCACGCGTCCGCAAGCCGAGGCCGAGCTGCGTCGGCTCATGGCCGGCACACCCGCGTCGAGACCCGTCACCGCCCGTCTGACGCTCGCCGAGGCCGCACCCCGCTATCTGGCCTACCTGGGGGCAAAGGGTCGCAAGCGCTCGACGCTCGTGGCGGTGGAGAGCTGTCTCCGCGTGTGGCTGCTGCCCGCGCTCGGAGACAAGGCGCTCGACATGATCAGAGGAGAGGACGTCGAAGATCTCATGGCCCGCATGGAGGCTGGCGACCGATCCGACCGGCCAGGCAAGCGATCGAAGTCGTGCGGCCCGAAGAGCGTGCGGAACTACATCGGGACGCTGAGCGCGATCTACCACTACGCGATGCACCCGCGGCGCCGGTGGGCGACCGCGAATCCGTGCGACGACGTCGACTTGCCCGAGTTGGACGAGAACGGCGAGATCCACTTCTTCGACTCGGAGGAGGTCGACGCGCTTATCCGTGCGGCCGAACCCGGCGACTACCAGGAGCTCGACCGGCTGCTCTACCGGACCGGCGAGCGAACCGGGCTGCGGCACGGGGAGCTGATCGCGTGGCGGTGGATGGATATCGACTACCTCGCGATGCGCGTCCGGGTGCGCCAGAACTACGTGCTCGGCGAGTTCGGCTCGCCCAAGAGCAAGCGATCGAGCCGGTCGCTCCCGCTGGACGAGGAGCTGGCCGGCGCGCTCGAGCGCTACCGGAAGGCCACGGCCGAACGCTTGGGCCGGGAGCCCGCAGACGAGGAGCTCGTGTTCATCGACCCGATCACCGGCGGGCCGCTGTCGAAGGCGGCGAACAACCGGCGGTTCAAGAAGGCGCTCAGGCGGGCCGGCCTGGACGCCGAGCGGGTGCTGCACGGCCTGCGCCATTCCTTCGGCGTCCGATGCGCTGGGGCTAACGTGCCAATGCGGACGCTGCAGGAGTGGATGGGGCACCGCGACATCGCGACGACACAGCGGTACGCCGACTACGCGCCAAGCCCGCACGAGGCCGAGATGATCGCCCGCGCATTCGCCCGAGGTAGCAATTCAGGTAGCAATCTGAGCGAATCTCAGGTGACCTCAGCAGACTGAGCATCGCGCGGTAGAGCCAAATCGGGCCCGGTAGCGCCGCTGGGCTGGTGTTCGAGCCCAGTATCGCCGGCTGCGATGCTGTTGCTTTGGGCGCTCCCCCGAGCGCAGTTCCCCTGGGCGCCGCGCCTCTCCTCGACGCGCAGGGTGCTGCCGCGCTGCTCAACGTGCCGGCGACGTGGGTGCTCGCGGAGGCGCGCGCGGATCGCCTCCCGCACGTGCGGCTCGGCCGCTACGTTCGATTCGACGCCGCCGAACTTCAGGTGTGGTGGCTGAGTCGTCGCCGCGGGCCCTGGCGCTCGCGCGGTAGGGCGGCTGAGGCGGCGCACGCGGGTGCGCTCCCGATCTCACGGAGGACGCGGGCCGCGTGAGTCGCGGTCTCCTGCGAAGTCCTCGCGTCTTGCGGACAGGCACGTGCCAGCCAGCAACGCGAGCTGGGACATTGTCGGCTCACGGAGAATGCAGGATCGACGGCGCACTCTGCGGACGTCACCGGGGCCACGACAGGAGAGGCACAACGTGGATTCGACAGGAACACGACTAGGCCAGTCATCCTCGGCTCCGTCCGGCTCCCCGCGGCTCGTACTCCCGCGTTTGCATGGGCTCCAAGAGGCGCTCGATCGAGGACTTCACTGATGGCTGGCCGGCGCTCCTACGGCACCGGCTCGCTCTACGCCCTGCCGGACAGCAAGGGCCGTGTGACGTGGTACGGACACTGGCGCGTCAACGGCCGCCAGGTCAAGCGCAGGGTCGGCCTCAAGCGCGCGCAGGGTACGCGCGACGGCCTCACGCGTCCGCAAGCCGAGGCCGAGCTGCGTCGGCTCATGGCCGGCACACCCGCGTCGAGACCCGTCACCGCCCGTCTGACGCTCGCCGAGGCCGCACCCCGCTATCTGGCCTACCTGGGGGCAAAGGGTCGCAAGCGCTCGACGCTCGTGGCGGTGGAGAGCTGTCTCCGCGTGTGGCTGCTGCCCGCGCTCGGAGACAAGGCGCTCGACATGATCAGAGGAGAGGACGTCGAAGATCTCATGGCCCGCATGGAGGCTGGCGACCGATCCGACCGGCCAGGCAAGCGATCGAAGTCGTGCGGCCCGAAGAGCGTGCGGAACTACATCGGGACGCTGAGCGCGATCTACCACTACGCGATGCACCCGCGGCGCCGGTGGGCGACCGCGAATCCGTGCGACGACGTCGACTTGCCCGAGTTGGACGAGAACGGCGAGATCCACTTCTTCGACTCGGAGGAGGTCGACGCGCTTATCCGTGCGGCCGAACCCGGCGACTACCAGGAGCTCGACCGGCTGCTCTACCGGACCGGCGAGCGAACCGGGCTGCGGCACGGGGAGCTGATCGCGTGGCGGTGGATGGATATCGACTACCTCGCGATGCGCGTCCGGGTGCGCCAGAACTACGTGCTCGGCGAGTTCGGCTCGCCCAAGAGCAAGCGATCGAGCCGGTCGCTCCCGCTGGACGAGGAGCTGGCCGGCGCGCTCGAGCGCTACCGGAAGGCCACGGCCGAACGCTTGGGCCGGGAGCCCGCAGACGAGGAGCTCGTGTTCATCGACCCGATCACCGGCGGGCCGCTGTCGAAGGCGGCGAACAACCGGCGGTTCAAGAAGGCGCTCAGGCGGGCCGGCCTGGACGCCGAGCGGGTGCTGCACGGCCTGCGCCATTCCTTCGGCGTCCGATGCGCTGGGGCTAACGTGCCAATGCGGACGCTGCAGGAGTGGATGGGGCACCGCGACATCGCGACGACACAGCGGTACGCCGACTACGCGCCAAGCCCGCACGAGGCCGAGATGATCGCCCGCGCATTCGCCCGAGGTAGCAATTCAGGTAGCAATCTGAGCGAATCTCAGGTGACCTCAGCAGACTGAGCATCGCGCGGTAGAGCCAAATCGGGCCCGGTAGCGCCGCTGGGCTGGTGTTCGAGCCCAGTATCGCCCACTCCCCGCACCCCGGCGGAATAGAGTCGGCGATCGTGCGTGAACGGCGGGTAGCGAGGTGAGCGCCCGGGACGCCGCCCTCGGGCAGGGTCGCGTGCCGGCGGCCGGCCGGTGGCGCCGGCTCGGGCGTCGCTGGGTCGTCGTCGGTGCGCCGCTCGTCTACGTCGTGGCCCTGGCGACCGTCATCGTGAGCTGGGGCCTCCCGGTCGCTCGCGATCAGCTCTTCCTGTGGCTCGGGTTGGGGATGGCGGCCTTCAGCGTCGCCGCCTGGCGCAGCTGGGGGGCGATGCTGGTCGAATGGCTGCCGCTCTTCGGCCTCCTGGTGCTCTACGACTTTCTGCGCGGCGCGGTGTCGGTCGCTCCCCAGCGCGCCCACGTCGCTCCGCAGCTCGCGATCGACAAGGCGCTCGGCGGGGGAGAGGTCCCGACGGTCTGGCTGCAGCACCACCTGTGGAGCGCTGCGCGCGTGCACTGGTACGACGTCGCGGTCTGGGCCGTCTACATGACCCACTTCTTCGTCGTGTGGATCGTCGCCGCGGTGCTCTGGTGCGTCGCGCGACCGCGCTTCCGTCCCTACGCCGTGCTGACCATCGTCCTGACCCTCGCTGCGTTCCTGACCTACTGGCGCTACCCGGCGCAGCCGCCGTGGATGGCGGGCGCGCTGCCGCCGGTGGAGCGGATCGTGCCGGAGATCTGGGGCCGACTCGGGATCGGAACGGTGCAGTCGGCCTACGCGAACGGGCATCTCGTCAACCCCGTGGCCGCGATGCCCTCGCTGCACGCCGCGTACCCGTTCATGCTGCTGCTCTTCTTCTGGAGCGCCGGCCGAGCCGTGCGGATCGGGCTCGGGCTCTACACGCTGGCCATGGGGTTCGCGCTCGTGTACGGCGGCGAGCACTTCGTCACGGACATCCTCGCCGGCTGGGCGATGGCCGGCACGGCCTACGCGCTCGTCACCGTGGCGCCCGCGCTGGCGAGGCGGGTAGGGCTGCGCCGTCGCAGGACCGCGCCGGCCCGCGGGCCCGGCGCGCTCGAGCGTGGCCGATCGGCCGCGTAGCGCCGGCGCCGGCGCCGGCCCGCGTCAGCGTCAGACCGGCCAGTGCTCGACCTCGACGTCGGGCATGGGGAAGTCCTTGGGGTTGCCCGTGGCCACGCGCGCGTCGACCGCGGCGGCAGCGGCGGCCACGAGGCAGTCGGCCTGGGCGAGCGTCACACCGCGCTCGGCGAACATGCGCCGCCAGGAGCCGGCACGCTCGCCCTCGCGACGCCCCAGCGGCGCGATGCGAAGGCCGTCGAACAGCTGTGCCACGGCCCGCTCCTCGCCCGGCCGAACTCCGCGCCACACCTCCTCGACATTGACCGCGCAGACCCACGGCACCTGCTCCGTGGACCGACGGGCCAGCACGCGCTGAGCGGCGGGCCTGCCGCGCAGCGCGTCGATCAGCACGGTCGTGTCGAGGAGGAGCGTCACGCCATCACCCGACGCGGCGCTCGTCGCCGCGTCGCTGGGCGCGAACCCACGACGACGGGTCCTTGTCCCAGTCGTGGCCGTGATCCGCCAGCGCCGAGACGGCGGATTCGATGTCCGCCCAGCGGCGCTCGTCCTCGAGCGCGCGGCGCAGCGTTTCGGCGATGAACGCGCTGCGCCGGCGGCGCCCCACCAGCTCGTCGAGCTGTTCGACCAGCCCGTCCTCGAGGCTTATGTGCAGACGCATGGCCACAACGTAACACACAGGTCCCAGCGAAGCCGTCGCCGCGCTCAGCAGCCGCGGACGACGACCGTCGCCCGAACCCGAAGTAGCGCTCCCCCGGAGGAGCGCCAAAGGCGAGCGAGACGGCTGAGACGTCCTGGGAGCCCGAGATCGTCGCCGAGAGCGAGATCACTCCGCGACGACGGGGCGCGAGACGGACCTGGGCGAGGCGCCCCTCGCTCGTCTGAAGGGTCAGGACGGTCCCCTGCCCGCCCGGCGGGTCGCGAGCAGCCGGGTGGCGGCCTGCCAGCCGCCCGGGCTCAGGAAGCGCAGCGAGCCCGGCGCCTGGCGCAGGCTCACGCCACCGGTCTGGCGGAAGCGCAGCGTGCCGGCGCCGTCGGCGCTCGCCTCGAGTGGGCCGGAGAGGACAGGAGCCGCGTCGGCGAGCCCAGGCGCGCCGGCCAGCGAGGCGACCGCGCCGAACAGGGCCGCCATCGCCGCCGGCCGCGGAGCGCCACGCGAAGCCACGGCGCGCGATCCTACCCGTAGGTGGCGCACGCGCCATGGCGGATGTGAAACAGTCGCCGGCGCGGCGGTGAGGGCTGTCGCGTCGGTCCGTCCGGAGGAGAGGGAGTCCTGCTCGTGTTGCGTCGCTGCTCGCTGCTGTCCGTCGTCGCCGTGCTCACGGCGCTCGCCGCGCTTCCCGTCGCCGCCGCGTCGGCGGCTGACACCGCGCGCTACATCCTGCCCCCGGGCAACTACGGCGGGCTGCCGACGACGCGGAACTCGCTCGACCAGCTTCCGCTCTACGACGGCCTGACGCCGCTGCGGCGCAACGTGACCAACGGCGACATCCGGCGCCTGTTCCTGCCCGAGGACTTCAAGCCGGTCGGCACGACGCGCGAGGAGCAGACCGGCCGCGCCGGGCTGCGGCTCGTCTACGACAGCTACGGCATCCCGCACATCTACGGCAAGACGCGCGCCGACGTGGCCTTCGGCTCGGGCTGGGCCACCGCCCGCGATCGCGGGCTCCTGATTCAGCTGGGCCGCGGCCCGGCGCGCGCGGCGGTCGCCGACATCCCGGGGATCGACGCCTTCAGCCTCGTCACGAGCGGCCAGACCTTCACCCCGAGCGCCTCGACCGAGGCGCTGGTGACCCGCCAGCGCAAGCTGCTGGTCAGCACCTATGGCGAGAAGGGTCGCCAGATCCTCGCCGATGCCCAGGCCTACGCGGACGGGCTCAACGCGTACCTGAAGTCGCAGGGCAGCATCGAGCCTCCGGCGACGGTCAACGACGTCATCGCCACGACCGCGTTCATCGGCTCGATCTTCGGCGCCGGCGGCGGGGCGGAGGCCTCCAACGCCGACCTGCTCGCCCGCCTGCAGCAGCGGCTCGGCTCGGCGCGCGGCAAGGCCGCGTGGAGCGACGTGATGCTCGCCGATGATCCCGAGGCGCCGACGACGATCGCCAAGCGCTTTCCCTACGGGCCGCTGACCGGCGGCCCGGTCCGGGGCTCGGTGGGCATCGACGCCGGCTCGATCCAGGCCGTGGATCCGACCAAGGGAGACGCCGCCGCGGTCGACGCCACAGCGGCGCCCCCGCGCAAGCGGGCCTCGAACTGGCAGATCGTCGCACCCGGGCGTTCGGCCACGGGTAACACGCTGGCCGACATGGGCCCGCAGCTCGGGTACTACTACCCCGAGATCGTCGAGCAGATGGACCTCCACGGGCCCGGCATCAACGCGCAGGGCGTGGCGGTCCCCGGCCTCGCGATGTACATCCTCATAGGCCGCACGAAGAACTACGCGTGGAGCCTGACTTCCGCGGGCCAGGACATCCGCGACGTGTTCGCCGAGCCGCTGTGCAACGCCGACGGCTCGAAGGCGACGCGGGCCTCGACCGGCTATCGCTACAACGGGCGCTGCCGCGCGTTCCGCAACGTCAGCGCCGGAACGCTGGGCTCCACAGCGATCCGGTACAAGCAGTCGGTTCACGGCCCGGTGATCGGCACGGCGACCGCCGGCGGCAAGCCCTACGCGCTCGCGCGCAAGCGCTCGACCTACGGCCGCGACGCCCTCAACCTCGCAGCGCTCAAGGACCTGACCGATGGCAAGGGCTCGACGCCCAGGCGCTTTTACCGGGCCGCCAACCAGTTCGGCTTCACCTTCAACTGGGGCTACGTCTCGCGCGGGGCGACGGCGTACTTCGCCTCCGGCCTGCTGCCGGTCCGCTCGCGTGGCCTGGACCGCCGCCTGCCGACGCTGGGCGACGGGCGCTACGAGTGGAAGGGCTACCTGACCCAGGACCAGCACCCCCAGGACACGGGCGGCCCGGGCAACCTGCTGCTCAACTGGAACAACCGCTCGGCGCCCGGGTTCATGCACGGCGACGACGAGCCCTACGGCTCGATCCAGCACGTGCAGCTCTTCAACGGCTACCCGGGCCGCTCGCGGCTGACCGACGTGGTCGGGATCAACAACCAGGCGGCGACCGAGGACGGACGGGCGACGGTCTGGCCGGTCATCCGTGCGGTGCTGCAGAAGGGGAAGGCGCCCAACGCGCGTGCCGAGAGCGTCGCCTCGCTGCTCGACCGCTGGGTGGCGCGCCGGGCCCCGCGGCTGGACTCCGACAACGACGGGCGCTGGAACGACGCCGGCCCGGAGATCATGGACGAGACCTGGCGGCCGATCGCCGACGCGGTCATGGGACCCGTGTTCGGCAACGTCCTCGAAGAGCTCGACGACGTCCGCGGCCTCGGCGGCCAGTCGGGGCACTCCTACGTCGACAAGGACCTGCGGACGCTCCTGGGTCGCCGTGTGCGGGGGCCGTTCAACGTGCGCTACTGCGGCAAGGGCTCGCTGGCCCGGTGCAGCGCCTCGCTGTGGGCGGCGATCGACGGCGCGGCCGACCGCCTCACCAAGCGGTTCGGCGACCCCGACCCGGCGACGTGGATCGGGAAGGCGTCGGTGACGTCGTTCGTCCCCGGCCTGATCCCGACGACGTTCCGCACGACGAACCGGCCGACCTTCCAGCAGGTGCTCGAGCTCGCGCGCAGGTGAGCTGACGAAACCGGCCGAGATTGCGAACAGCCGTCGTGCGGTACAACATGCACGGGAGGCAAACCCGAACGACGAGGGAGGCCACGATGGGCGAGAAGAGCAGCGGCGGTCCGCCGCCCCCGCGCCACTCGGCGAGCGCCGACGCGGCGGCGCTGCGATGGGCAGAGACCCACCCCGACGAGGACGTCGAGCACGCGCCGGCGAGACCGCCGCCGGAGCCCGAGGAGCGCGTGCCGAACCGCCATTCCGCCAGCGCGGAGGCGGCCGCCGTGCGCTGGCGCGACGCCCACGCCGAGGGCGACGGGGAAGGCACGGAGGGCGGCCAGGGAGGCTAGCCCCGCGCGGTGGCGACCAGCTCGGGGACGGTCACGAACTCGAAGCCCTGGGACCCGAGCTGATCGAGGACGTGGCGGGTGGCGGCGACCGAACGCGAGCGGTCGGTTCCGAACGCGTCGTTGCTGCCGTCGTGGAGGAGGATGACGTCGCCGTCGCGGGCCTTGAGCGCGTGGCGGGTGATCGACCGCTCGGTCGCGAACGGCTCTCGCCGCCAGTCCCAGCAGGTCACCGACCAGAGCACGGGGACGTAGCCCTGCTCGCGCAGGACGCGCAGCGTGCCCGGCCGGCGGCGCCCGTAGGGCGGTCGCATCAGCGCGCGGCCGTCGACCTCGCTGAAGGTGACCCCCGCGGCCTCCACCGCGCCGCGGCAGCGCGACAGCTCCTCGCGCAGCGCGGCCGCGCTCTTGAGCGACATGGTCGGATGCGTCCAGGTGTGGTTCCCGATCGCGTGGCCGGCCGCCTTGACCTCGCGGACGAGCTCGGGGTGCTGCTGCGCGTAGGGGCCGATCTGGAAGAACGTCGCGTGGGCGCCGTGCCGCGCGAAGAGCTCGAGCAGCTCCTCGGTGTAGGGCCTATTGGGCCCGTCGTCGTAGGTGAGGGCGATGCGGCGGCCGGCGGCCGGCTCGTGGTGGATGGTCGGGCCGTAGACCTCCGAGCTCGGCTGCTGGCCGTGGTAGATCGCGAAGCCTGCCGCGCCCAGCCCCGCCGCACCCCCCGCGAGAACGCTGCGCCTCACGATGGCACCTCCCGTTTCACGCCTTCGACGTCATGGGCCGACCGCGAGCGCCGCGGGCGCCGGCGGGCGGCGGTCAGGTCGGTCAGCTCGGGCGGCTCGCCCGTCCACACGGCGGCGGGCGAGGGCGGGCCGTAGGTCTCGACCCGGCGGCGGTCGTCGCGCCGCTCGCCGCGCCGCATGCTCGCGTACCAGCGGTGGTAGAGCGGGGCGAAGGGGATGGTCAACGCGGTGAGGGCGATCATGCCGCCGACGAGCCAGAGGTGGCCGGTGAGGAGGCCGGGCTCGCCGTCGACGAGCCACCCGAGGGCGGCGACGACGATCGAGACGCCGATGCCGAGGTAGTAGTCGATCGGGAACGGCCCCAGCCACGGGCCGGAGAACCACCAGATCTTCCCGCGCCGGAAGCCGCGAACCGTGTAGGCGGGGTTCAGGACGAACCACAGGAAGTCGTAGGCCACCCCCAGGAACAGCGCCGCGGCGATCGTCCGCAGCTCGCGGCCCACCGTCCAGTGCAGGCCGAAGAGGAACGGCAGCTGCAGGACGATCAGGGGAAGCGGGAGCTGGAAGACGTGGAAGCCGGTGAGCGGGCGCCCCGCCATGAACATCCCGTAGACGCGGGCGATCGGGCCGCGGCGCCGCCACCACGTCGGCAGCCGCTCGGCCCACCCGCGGCCGCCCTCGATCTCGATCTCGACGCCGGCCAGGAAGAACGCCCAGAGGTAGAAGACGATGATCCACGGGATGTTGATCCCGTTCACGAGTCCGCACCCCTCCACGCGAAGGCGGCGCCGCGGCCGCCGATGCGCCCGACGCCGGCCACCTCGCGCGCGACCGCATCCACGATGCGCAGCGCGGCCGTGTTGTCGTGCGGTGGCTGGGCGGCGAGCCGCGCCTCGAAGTCCGGCAGGCGCTCCAGGAACTCGCCGAGCGCCGCCTCGTCGACCACCTCGCGCTCGAGGCCGTAGCCCAGCCGCTCGACGTAGCGCGCGTTCATGATCTGCTCGAACTGCCCGCGCAGCGGGATGGCGAGGATCGGCTTGCGTAGGACGATCGCCTCGCTGACCAGCGAGAAGCCGCCGCCCGCCACCACTGCTCGCGCGGTGCGCAGCGCCTCGACGAAGCCCTCGTTGGAAGGCGGCCGGAACTCGAGCGTCCCGTCGACGACGGGCGCCTCGGGGCCGCCGCGCATCCCGTAGACCAGGCAGCGCACGCCGGTCGCCCGCAGCGCGTCGAGCACGGACTGCTCACCGGAGGAGTAGACGACGAGGTGGTCGCCCTCGGCCGCCTCGGCGGCGGCCACCTCGGGGCGGACGATCGGCGGCACGAGCGTCGTCGGGCGCTTGGCGAGGGGCACGTTGAAGAACGTCGTGATCACGTAGGCGTCGGCGCGCGGCACCATCGAGCGGGTCACCGCCCGGGCGAGCATGAAGTTCTCGCGGTCGACGCGGCCGCCGACGATCTTCGCGTCGTGGCGCAGCCGGTCGAGCGCCTGGATGTTGTCGAGGGCGATCAGCGGCTTGCGCGCGAGGCGGGCGTAGAGGGCGACGAGCGGCTCGAAGTCGGTCATCACGACGTTGGGCCGCCACTCGTTGAGGCTCGCGAGCCACGCGCGGAGGGTCTCGGGCAGGTCGCGGCGCGCGAGCCTGACGTTCTGGGCCACCGTCGCCCACTTGTGGATCTGGCCCTCGGTCATGGCGAAGCTCGGGCCGAAGATCTCCTCGACGTGGGCGAGGCGCGTCGAGAGGTAGCGGAAGGCGGCGCCTGAAGCGACGACCCGCACCTCGTGGCCCTCGGCCAGCAGGTGCTCGATGACCACCTGGGAGCGCGTCGCGTGGCCCATCCCCTCGCCGGCCACCCCGTAGAGGACCCGGAGGCCGGTGCTGTCGTGCGACGCCATGCGGCGCGACGCTAGTCGCTCGATGCCTCCTCGCGCAAGCGCAGGTGGCGTCGCGACGCCCTCAGGGCATGTTGGGCGCGGGATCCTCGTTCCCGCGCTCCTCGGGCGGCGGCTCGCCCTCGCCCTCGTACTCCACGTCGGCGTCGAGCGGGGGCGCGTCGGCGGTGATCATGTCGTCGTCGACAGGGGGGTTCGAGGACTGGGCCTCGCCGAGCGAGGCCTCGCCGTGCTCGACGCGGTCGGCTCCGTGGTGCTCGGTCATGGCGCGAGGCTACCCGTCGCGTGCCGGCTCACACCGCGAGGGCGCCGATCACCTCCTCCCACCAGGCGCGCTCGCGGTCGTCGGCCGCGAGGCGCAGGCGCCGGCGGGCGTGGGTGGTGAGCTGCTCGCGGCTCCCCACCGCGAGCGTCGGCCCCGACACCGCGTAGCGGCCGTCGTCGAGCACCACGAGGGCGCCCGGGACGTCGCGGCGCGTGCGCAGGAGGTCGCCGACCGGGCGGCCGGCGACCGCCGCCGGCCGCGCCGGGTCGCCGTCGTCCTCGCCCCACCGCCGCATGGTGTAGATCGCGGCGCGCGAGCGCGGCGCCGGCGGCGGGCGCGGCGCCGGCCCGATCGGTCCGTCGCGCCAGCGCTCGAGCAGCGCCGGGAGCGCGTCGGCGGCCTCCGAGCGGACGAGCACGTGGAGGACGTCGCCCGCCTCCAGTCGCGTGGAGCCGCGCGGGGGCAGCGCGGCGTCGCCGCGCACGATCACGTTGACGAGCGCGTCGCGAGGCAGGCCCAGGTCGCGGACGCGCTTGCCGACCGCCGCGTCGTCGGCTCCCACCGGGTACTCGAGCACCTCGGCCCCCAGCCGCCGGACGGTCCCGGCCTCGGCGAGCGGCCGCGGCAGGGCCGGTTCGTTGGTCGTCACGCCGAGCGCCCGCGCGAACGGCTCGAACGTCGATCCCTGGACGAGCGTCGAGAGGGCGACCGCGAAGAAGACGATGTCGAAGGTCTCGACGCTGTTCGGCACACCGTCGATGACCGGGAAGGTCGCGAGCACGACGGGCACCGCGCCGCGCAGCCCGGCCCACCCGAGCACCACGCGCTCGGCGACGCTGAAGCCCTGCAGCGCGGTGGCGACCGCCACCGCGACCGGGCGCGCGACGAACATGATCAGCAACGCGAGAACCGTTCCCTCGACCGCGATCTCGTCGAGACGCCCGGGGAACACCAGCAGCCCGAGGGTGAGGAACATGACGATCTGCGCGACCCACGCGAGGCCCTCGTGGAAGACGACCACGGCGCGCTTGGCCGGGATCTGCGCGCCACCGAGCGCGAGGCCGGCGACGTAGACAGCGAGGAAACCGGAGCCGTGGAGTATGTCGGCGCCGCCGAAGGCCAGCGCGGCGGTTGTGATCGAGGCGACCGGGAACAGGCCCGGCGCGCCGAGGTTCGCGCGCCGGAACGCCCGCACCGCGAGCCACCCGACGGCGACGCCGACCACCGCGCCGATCGCGAACTCCTTCAGGAAGAGCAGGAGCATGTCGGCGAGGCCGTAGTCGGGCTTCTGGATCCAGTCGATGAAGCCGAGCACGAGCAGGACGGCGATCGGGTCGTTGAAGCCCGATTCGCCCTCGAGCGTCCGGGCGATGCGCCGGCGCAGGGTCGAGTTGCGCAGCAGCGAGAAGACCGCCGCGCCGTCGGTGGCCGAGACGATCGCGCCGATGAGCAGCCCCTGGAGCGTCGAGAGGTCGAAGAGCCACGCGGCGGCGAAGCCGGCGACCGCCGCGGTCAGCAGCGTGCCCAGGGTGGCGAGCGAGAGCGCCGGGCCCAGGACGGGCCGGATCTCGCGCCAGCCGCTGGTCAGGCCCCCCTCGAAGAGGATCAGGGCCAGGGCGACGATCCCGACGGTTCGCGCCAGCCGGTAGTCGTTGAAGTCGATCAGCCCGGTCGCGTCGGAGCCGAGGGCCATCCCCACCGCGAGGAAGAGGATCAGCGCGGGGACGCGGACGCGCGAGGCGAGCAGGGAGGCGAGCAGGCCGACGGCGAGCAGCGCGCCGACGATGAGGATGTAGCTGCCGTCCGCCATGGACGGGCGAGCATGCCATGGACCCGCGCGCGGCGGCCCGAGGCCTGGGGTGCAGCGGCGCGGGTGGCTAGACGGCCTGCTCGCGGCCCTCGCTCAGCACGGGCTCCTGCTGGGCCGAGGGCTGCTCCGGGGCCACGTCCTGATCGAGGAACTCGAGCAGCGCGCGGTTGAAGGTGGTGGGGCGCTCGAGCATGGGAACGTGGCCCGTGTCCTCGAGCACGAGCGAGGTCGCACGCGGGATCAGCCGCTCGAACTCGCGCGCGTCGCCGCGCGGCACGAGGATGTCGTCGGTCCCCTGCACGATCAGCGTCGGGGGGGCGATGTCGGGGAGGCGGTCGCGGATGTCGTAGGTCACCAGCGCCTCGAGCGCGCCGCGGAAGCCGGGCTTGCCGACGCCGTTGAGCTGCTCGACGAGCACGTCGTGGGCCAGTCGCGTGGGGTGGCGCATGATGACGCCGAAGGCGAACTGCACGTAGCCGGGGCGCTTGAGCAGGCGGCGTGCCTGCTCGGCGCTCGTCGAGCCCCCGCCGAGGAGCAGGCGGCCGAGCCGCACGCTCGTGCGCGTGGCCTCGGCGATCGAGATTCCGGCGGCGTCGA
The DNA here is from genome assembly GCA_963728925.1 of uncultured Actinomycetes bacterium. Classification (GTDB taxonomy): domain Bacteria; phylum Actinomycetota; class Thermoleophilia; order Solirubrobacterales; family Solirubrobacteraceae; genus JBBPZA01. The sequence continues at coordinate 19,367 of CAVSMB010000008.1, forward strand.
CCAGCACCAGCCGTTCGACGCGGTCGGGGTGGCGGACGGCCACCTCGGCGGCGGTGAAGCCGCCCATCGAGTTGCCCACGATCGGCACGGCTCCCAGGTCGAGCGCGGCGCACAGTCCCTCGACGGCTCGGGCGAAGTTCGTGATCGTGATCGGCTCGGCGGGCATCTCCGAGGCGCCGAAGCCCGGCAGGTCGAGGGCGATCGCGCGGCGGCTTTGGGCAACCGTCGGCAGGTTCTCGAGCCAGTTCTGCCACGAGCCGCCGAGGCCGTGGACGAAGACCACCGGCGGCGCGTCACGCTCGCCGAGGTCGGCGTAGTGGACGCGCTTGCCGTCGATCTCGACATCGTGCAGATGCGAGGGCCAGTCGACGTCGCGCCACGAGGGCTGGGCGCTCGAGCCGTACTCCTCGTCGGCGCGCCGCGCCGCACGGCGGGAGGCGACGCGCGCCGGGGAGGGCCACACCGTGCGCAGCGGCCCCCGGCGGTAGCCGGTGTCGGTGTCTGCCTTGGCCATGCGCCCAACGCTAGCGGACGGGCGGGGCCGCCTCAGCGATCAGCGGTGTCCGACGGCCTCGAGCAGGCGATCCAGGTCGGCCTCCGAGTTCCAGGCGCCGACCGAGGCGCGCAGCAGGCCGCGCCCGGGAATGTCGCGGATGCCCACGCCGACCCGCGCGAAGCGCGCACGCTCGCCCTCGGGGTCCTCGCTGGCCCAGGACACGAGCGTCGTGGGCCCGCGGGGGGCGACCTCGTGGCCGGCGTCTGCGAGCCGGCGCGCGAGTAGCGCGGCGAGGTCGCGCCCGCGGGCGTGGACGTCGTCCCACCCGAAGCCCGCGAGCACGTCGTGGGCGGCGAGCGCGAAGGCCTGGGCCTCAGCCGCGAGCGACGGGGTGTCGTAGCGGCGCGCGTCGGGGCGCAGCGTGGCCTCGAGGCCGGCGCCCGCGTCCTCGAAGTTCAGGTAGGTGCGCCGCAGCGCCGGCACGCGCTCGCGCAGGCGCTCGGACACGTAGAGCATGCCGCTGCCGTCGGGCCCGCACAGCCACTTCTGGCCCGAGCCGGCGTAGGCGTCGACGCCCAGGTGCGCGACGTCGACCGGCACCGCGCCGACCCCCTGGGCACCGTCGAGGAGGACCGGCACCTCGCGCGCGACCTCCTTGAGAGCGGCGGGCGCGAGCTCGCCGCCGACCCAGCTCACATGCGAGGTGGCGACCAGCCGCGTCCGGGGCCCGACCGCCTCGTCGATCCGCGCGAAGGGCGCCACGGTGATGTGCGCGCCCTTCAGGTCGCGGGCGGCCTGCAGCGCGCCGGTGACCCCCGGGTGCTCCTGGTCGGAGGTCACGATCTCATCGCCCGGGCGCAGATCCATGCCGGCCACGACGATGTGCACGCCGTCGGAGGTGCACGTGGTGAGCGCCACGTCGGCCGGCGCGGCGCCGAGCAGTGAGGCGTAGACCTCGCGCTGGCGGTCGAGCAGCTCCCGGCGGCGCTCGAAGTGCGCACGCACGCGGCCGTCGCGGGCCTGGCGAGCCGCCTCGGCCGCGAGCGCGTCGACCGCGCGCGAGGGCACCGGCCCGTCCGTGCCCGCGTTCAGATAGGCGAAGCGCTCCAGGACGGGGAACTCCGCGCGAAGGACGGACGGGTCCACGCGGGCAACGATAACGGCGGCCGGATGGGCTGCCCGGAACCACGGCGGCCGCGGAGCGGGCCGCGACGACGGGCGGAGGGGCCACCCTGACGGCGGGCGATCCCTCTTCGCCCCACGACGACGACGGGCCGGAGGTCGCCCCCCGGCCCGTCGATCAGCTCGGTCGTGCCGCGGTTACCCGCAGACCGGCCAGGGCGAGCTGCCGCTCTGGGCGAGCAGCGCCGCCGCGCGCTGGTCCTGCTCGGACTCGGGGGCGGCGGCCGGGTCGCCGCTGCCGCCGACCGAGGCCCACGTCTCGTAGGTGAACTGGTACTTGCCGCGGTACGTGCCGCCGCCGCCGATGGCGCCCGGGTCGCCGCCCGACTCGCACTGGGCGATGGCCTGGAGCTGGGGCGACGCGGACGAGCCGCCGGCCTGGCCCGAGCCGCCGCCGGCCTGCCCGGTCGCGCCACCCTGGGGCGCGGCGCTGATGTTGTGGCCGCTCACGACCTGGTTGTGGCTGGGCGAGGCCATGGCCGGCGCGGCGAGCGCGCCGCCGGCGGCGATGGCGGCCAGCGTGGCAAACGTCTTTCGGTACGACATGGTTTCGTCTCGTGTCCTTCCGCTCGACGGGCACGACGACGCACGGGGCGCCGGCGCACGACCGCCGTTGCTTTCGGCCAAGGACGAGTGGGGCGCCGGGCCGCGAGAGAAAGGGCCCGGTCACGAGTGGGTCCCGCGCACGCATGCGCGGCCCGTCCCACCCGTCCAATCAAGGAAGGGTAGGGCGATCAGGCCATAGTCGTGTGACGGCGGTCACACAAGCGAGCGGGCGCGCGCCGCGTTCGCGAGCGGCAGTACTAGCATCAGCCGCCCATGCGCCTGACGCTCCCCGACGGCACCCCGCTCGAGCTCCCGGCCGGCGCCACCGGCGCCGACGCCGCGGCCGCCATCGGCCCGGGGCTCGCGCGGGCGGCGCTCGCGGTCCGGGTGAACGGCGAGGTCCGCGACCTCGACCGCCCGCTCGACGCCGGCGAGGGCGAGCCGATCGCCATCCTCACCGCCCGCGACCCCGATGCGCTCGACGTGATCCGGCACGACGCCGCGCACGTGCTGGCGACCGCGGTGCTCGAGCTGTACCCGGGGGTGAAGGTCTCCATCGGGCCGGCGATCGAGAACGGCTTCTACTACGACTTCGAGTTCCCCGAGGGGGTCAGCGTCTCCGACGCCGACTTCGAGCACATCGAAGCGAGGATGCGCGAGCACGTCGTCGCGGCCGAGCCGTTCGTCCGCGAGGAGGTCGGCGTGCCCGAGGCGCTCGAGCGCTTCCGCTCCGAGCAGCAGGACTACAAGGTCGAGCTGATCGAGGACCTCGTCCGCGACCAGGGCGTCGATCACGTCTCGCTCTACACCAACGGGCCGTTCACCGACCTCTGCCGCGGCCCGCACGCGCCGAGCACCAAGTCGGTCAAGGCGTTCAAGCTCGAGTCGGTCGCCGGGGCTTACTGGCACGGCGACGCCTCGCGCACGATGCTCACGCGCATCTACGGGACAGCGTTCTTCTCCAAGGAGGACCTGGAGGAGCACCTGCGCCGGCTCGAGCAGGCGCGTGCCCGCGACCACCGCCGGCTCGGCCGCGAGCTCGGGCTCTTCCTCTTCTCAGAGCTCTCGCCGGGAATGCCGTTCTGGCTGCCCGGCGGCACCGCGGTGTGGAACGAGCTGACCGCGATGTGGCGCGAGGAGAACCGTCGCCGCGGCTATCAGGAGGTGCGCACGCCGATCCTCTACGACGTCGAGCTCTGGAAGCAGTCGGGCCATTGGCACGTCTACCGCGAGCACATGTACTTCACCGACGTCGAGGGGCGCCCGATGGGGCTCAAGCCGATGAACTGCCCTGCCCACGTCCAGATCTACAAGAGCGAGCGGCGCTCCTACCGCGACCTGCCGATCCGCTACAGCGAGCAGGGCCTCGTCCACCGCCACGAGCCGAGCGGCACGCTGCATGGCCTGCTGCGCGTGCGCTCGATCACCCAGGACGACGCCCACGTGTTCTGCTCGGAGGACCAGATCGAGGACGAGGTCAACCGCTGCCTGGACTTCGGCTTCGCGATCTACGACCTTTTCGGCTTCGAGCCGCGGCTCGAGCTCTCCACCCGCCCCGAGAAGCGCGTCGGCGAGGAGGAGATGTGGGACCGCGCCGAGGCGGCCCTGGAGCGCACGCTCGTGCATCGCGGCCTGGACTACGAGGTCAACGAGGGCGACGGCGCTTTCTACGGGCCGAAGATCGACCTCCACATGACCGACTCGATCGGCCGCTCGTGGCAGCTCGGGACGGTGCAGCTGGACTACTACATGCCCGAGCGCTTCGGTCTGGAGTACACCGGCGCCGACAACGCCGAGCACCGTCCGGTGATGATCCACCGCGCGCTCATGGGCTCCTTCGAGCGCTTCATCGGCATCCTCGTCGAGCACTACGCCGGCGAGCTCCCGGTCTGGCTGGCGCCGGTGCAGGCGGTCGTGCTGCCCATCGCCGACCGCCACGACGGCTACGCGCGCCAGGTGGCCGAGCGCCTGGCCGACGATGGTGCGCGCATCGAGGTCGTCGGCCCGCACGAGTCGCTGGGGCGGCGGATCCGCGAGGCCGAGGTTCGCAAGGTCCCCTACATGCTCGTGGTCGGGGACGGCGAGGAGCAGGCGGGTGCCGTGGCGGTCCGCCGCCACCGGGAGGGCGATGAGGGAACGATGTCGCTCGACGAGTTCGCCCAGCGGCTCGCGCGCGAGCGCGTTGAACGGTCGGGCTGAGCGCCGCTATACTCAGTGACCTTGACGCAGCGACTCCACCGAACGCTCTGAAGCGCCTTCACCGCAGCTAGTGCCGGTCCCGAAGCGTTTCGACCGGCGCCCGCCCGAGCGGGACCAGACGCGCATCAACGAGCGGATCCGCGTGCCCGAGGTGCGCCTCATCGGCGATGACGGCAACCAGGTCGGCGTCGTCAAGACGCCGGACGCGCTGCACTACGCCCAGGAGCGCAACCTCGACCTCGTCGAGGTCGCCGCCGACGCCCGCCCGCCGGTCTGCCGCGTGCTCGACTACTCGAAGTACAAGTACGAGCAGGAGCAGAAGCAGAAGCAGGCGCGCAAGCACCAGCAGAGCGTCAACGTCCGCGAGATCAAGTTCCGGCCGAAGATCGCCCAGCACGACTACGACACCAAGAAGGGCCACGTCCAGCGCTTCCTCGGTGCTCGTAACAAGGTCAAGGTCACGATCATGTTCCGGGGCCGCGAAGTCACCCACCCCGAGCGCGGCGTGATGATCCTCGATCGCCTCGCCGAGGACCTCGGTGAGCTGGCCGTCGTCGAGCAGCGCCCGATCCAGGACGGGCGCAACATGACGATGCTGCTGAGCCCGGGCAAGGTGCCCGGCGCTGACAAGCAGGAGGGTGCCGAGAAGCCTGAGAAGGCCGCCGAGAAGGCCGAGAAGGCCGCCGAGCCAGTCACCGGCGCGCCCGCACGCGCGGAGGAGCCCGCGTCTGACCCGCCCTCCGTCGAGCAGGTCGGCCAGACCGCCACGCCCGCGGCGCAGCCGGCTTCGGCCGCCGCCGAGCAGCGCTGACCGCTCTCTCGCCTCCGAGTCGGGGCACGGCCGTTCGTGTCGATTTGGGCGCGGCTCGCTCGACGCGCCGACACCGACTGGGAGCGCATCGTCGCGCTCTATGACGCGCTCGTCCAACTCACGCGAGCGCGCCGTCCTGCTCCAGCGAAGCGCGGAGTCCTCACCTCCCAACGGCCGCTGACCGGGTTTGCGACCGCTAGCGCGCGCTTTGGCGAGCGAGAATCTTCTCGAGCTCGCCCAGCTCGTTGGCGGCCGTCTGGAGGTGGACGTGGGCGTCGGGCATCCCAACCCCGAGGACCCGGCGAGCCGAGTCGGAGAGGGCGAAGGCCTGCTCGCGCAGGTTCGCCACCTGTCGCTCCAGGGCGCCGAGCGAGTCGAGGTCCCCGCCGGCCGGTGGCCACGTCGGGCGCCGCGCCGGGCTCACGGCGACTCAGGAGGGGAGTGGGGCGGAGGGGATAAGAGCACGTACGCGGGCGCTATCACGGCAGATCCGCGCGTCGCACGGTCAGGCTGCACGGAAAGTGCACGGCTTCGCCCGAAGGCGGCTCGGCGTTTGCTTTACTACGCGGCCTCGTGCCGAAGATGAAGACCCACTCGGGCGCCAAGAAGCGCTTCAAGAAGACGGCTGGCGGCAAGATCATCGGCCGCCACTCCTTCTCGAGCCACATCCTCGAGAAGAAGTCGCCCAAGCGCAAGCGCCACATGGCCCAGCCCGTCGTCATCGCGGCCCCCGATGCCAAGGGCGTCCGCAAGCTCCTGGGGCCCAAGGCATGACCCGCGTCAAGCGCTCGGTCCACGCACGCAAGAAGCGCCGCGCGACGCTCGAGCTCGCCAAGGGCTACCGCGGCGGAGCCCACACCTCCTACAAGCGCGCCAAGGAAGCGGTCCTCAAGGCCGACCAGTACGCCTACCGCGACCGCCGCAACCGCAAGCGCGACTTCCGCCGCCTGTGGATCACCCGCATCAACGCCGCCGCGCGCCAGAACGGGATGAGCTACTCGGAGTTCATGCACGGCCTCAGGCAGGCCGGGGTCGAGCTCGACCGCAAGGTGCTCGCGGACATCGCCGTGCGCGATCCCGAGACCTTCCGGCGATTCGCCGACCGCGCCCGCGAGGCGTCGGCGGCCTGATCCCGGACCCGCCCGACACCACAGCCTCGTAGGCGCCGCTCCCACCGGGAGGGCGCCTTTTCTTTTGCCATGACCCCCATCCACTCACCTCACAACACCCGACTCAAGGAGGCCCGCGCCCTGCAGCGGGCGGCCGGGCGCTCCAAGAGCGGGCGCTTCGTCGCCGAGGGCGAGGACCTGCTCGCCGCGGCGCGGGCGGCCGGGTGGGCGCCGGTCGAGCGGCTGGTCGCGGAGGGAAGTGGCCTGGAGGGCACCGAGGTCGACGCCGAGCTGCTCGGCGCCGCCTCGAGCCTGGGCTCGGGCACCCGCGCGCTGGGCGTCTACGAGCAGCGCTGGTCGGCGCCGGCCGGGCCGCTGTGCGTGGCGCTGTGGGGCGTGCGGGACCCCGGCAACATCGGCGCGGTGCTGCGCAGCGCGCTGGCCTTCGGCGCGAGCAGCGTCGCGCTCGGCCCAGGGTGCGCCGATCCCTACGGCCCCAAGGCCGTGCGCGCGAGCATGGGGGCGATCTTCGCGGTCCCCGTCGCCCGCGCCGCGTTCGATCAGCTGCCGGGCGAGCGCATCGCGCTCGCCGCCCACGAGGGCGAGCCCCTCGCGGGCCCGCTCGGGGGCGAGGCGACGCTGCTCGTCGGCGCCGAGCGCGAGGGTCTGCCCGCCGCCGTCCTGCGCGCCGCCGACCGCGTCGTCCACGTCCCGATCGGATCGGAGTCGCTCAACGCGGCGATGGCGGCGACAGTCGCGCTCTACGAGCTGACGCGGGGCGAGGGGTCCGGCGGGGGCGAGGGGTCCGGCGGGGGCGAGGGGCCCGCGACTCGTAGGATGGCCGACCGATGATCGACCGCATCGCCGAGATCCGCTCCGAGGGCGAGGCGGCGATCGCCGGCGCCGCGACGAGCGACGAGCTCGAGGGGCTGCGGGTGCGCCTGCTCGGCCGCAAGGCCGAGCTCCCCAACCTCCTGCGCGGCGTTCGTGAGCTGCCCTCCGACCAGCGCGGGGCGGTCGGCAAGGCGGCCAACGAGGCGCGCCAGGCGCTCGAGGGGCAGATCGAGGCGCGCGCCTCGGCGCTCCAGGAGGCAGAGCTCGACGCCCGCCTGGCCCGCGACCGCGTCGACGTCACCCTCCCCGGCGACCCGCCGCTGCCGCCGGGCCGCCTGCACCTCATCACCCACACGCGGCGTGAGATCGAGAACGTCTTCGTCGGCCTGGGCTTCGACGTCGCCGAGGGCCCGCACGTCGAGACCGTCTACTACAACTTCGATGCGCTCAACCACTCGCCCAGCCACCCGGCGCGCGCGTGGTCTGACACCTTCTACGTCAGCGGGGCCGACGACCTCTGGGAGCCCGGCTCGATCGTCATGCGGACCCACACCTCGCCGATGCAGGTGCGCGCGATGGAGGCCCAGCCGCCGCCGATCTTCATCGTCGTCCCCGGCGCCACCTTCCGCCGTGACTCCGACGCGACGCACACCCCGCAGTTCCACCAGGTCGAGGGTCTCGCGGTGGCCCGGGACATCACGCTGGCCGACCTCCAGGGCACGCTGCTCGCCTTCGCGCGGGCGATCTTCGGGCCGGAGCGCAAGCTGCGACTGCGCCCGCACTTCTTCCCGTTCACCGAGCCGAGCGTCGAGGTCGACGTGAGCTGCTTCCGCTGTCGCGACGGCTACCTCGAGGACGGCTCGCGCTGCAACCTATGCAAGGGCTCGACGTGGATCGAGATCCTCGGCGCGGGAATGGTCGACCCCAACGTGTTCGGCTATGTGCGGGAGCACGGCTACGACCCCGAGGAGGTCCAGGGCTTCGCCTTCGGGATGGGCGTCGAGCGGATCGCCTTCCTCAAGCACCGCGTGCCCGACCTACGCCTCTTCTACGACAACGACGTGCGCCTCCTGGAGCAGTTCTGATGCCGAGGGGTAAGCACACAGGGCTGAGGGGCGACGGCTAGATGCTGCTGCCCCGCTTCTGGCTTCACGACCACTGCGCACCCGACCTCTCGACCGAGGCGCTGGTCGACCGCCTCGATCTCACCGGCACGAAGGTCGAGCGGACCTACCGCCACGGCGTGGGCTCACCCGAGCGCTTCGTCGTCGGCCGCGTGCGAAGCGCCGAGCCGCATCCCGACGCCGACCGGCTGCACGTCTGCGAGGTCGAGGTGGGGAACGGGACGGTCAACCAGATCGTCTGCGGGGCGCCGAACGTCGCCGCCGGCCAGACGGTCGCCGTCGCCCTGCCGGGCGCGGTCATGCCCGACGGCACCGAGCTCGGAGCCGCGCGGCTGCGCGGCGTGCAGTCCGAGGGGATGATCCTCGCCGAGGACGAGCTCGCCATCGGCCCGCTCCACGACGGGATCATCGTGCTCCAGGACGGGCCCGCGCCCGGCACGCCGCTCGCCTCGGTGCTCCCGATCGCGACCGACGTGCTCGAGCTCGAGATCACCCCCAACCGCCCGGACTGCCTCGGCGTCTACGGCGTCGCGCGCGAGGTCCACGCCGCGACGGGCGCGCCGCTCGGCGCGCCGCCGTGGAGCGAGGACCCCGGGAGCGCCGGCGCGCTCGAGGGAGCGGTGGTGGTCGTCGAGGACCCCGACCTGTGCCCGCGCTTCACCGCGCGCGTGTTCGACGACGTCACCATCGGCCCGTCGCCGGGATGGCTCAACGCGCGCCTCGTGGCCGCGGGCCAGCGCCCCATCTCAAACGTCGTCGACATCACCAACTACGTGATGCTGCTCGGCGGCCAGCCCCTGCACGCCTTCGACCTCGACCGCGTGGCGGGCGCGCGGCTCGTCGTGCGGCGCGCGCACGAGGGGGAGGTGCTCGAGACGCTCGACGGCGAGAGCCGCGCGCTGGACTCCGACATGTTGGTCATCGCCGACGACGACGGGCCGACGAGCCTCGCCGGGATCATGGGCGGCTTGCGCAGCGAGGTGCAGGACGACACGACGCGGGTGCTGCTGGAGGTCGCGACATGGAACGGCCCGAACATCAACCGGACCTCGCAGCGCCTGGCCCTGCGCACCGAGGCCTCGGCGCGCTTCGAGAAGCAGCTCTCGGCCGAGTCGACCCTCGAAGCCCAGGCGCTCGCCACGCGGCTGCTGATCGAGCTGTGCGGGGCGACCGTGCGGCCGGGGACGATCGACGTCGGCGGCCCGCCGTCGCCGCCGGCGCCGGTCCGCCTGCGCGACCTCAAGCTCGCGCGGCTGCTGGGCAAGGAGGTCCCCCGCTCACGCAGCGCGGAGATCCTGCGCGCCCTGGAGTTCGCGGTCGCCGAGGCGGTGGACGGGCTCGAGGTGGTCCCGCCCCACTTCCGCCGCGATGACGTCAGCCGCGAAGCCGATCTCATCGAGGAGGTCGCGCGCCTCGACGGGCTCGAGAACCTGCCCGCCACGATCCCCGCGACGCGCTCGGCGCCCGGGGCCGACCCGCGTCCGGCCGGCCTGACCGTGCGCCAGGCGCTGCGCCGCCGCGCGCAGGACGCGCTGGCCGACCGTGGCCTCTACGAGACGCTGGGGTGGGCCTTCACCGACCCGGCCTGGAGCGACCGTCTGCGCCTCGCCCCGGACGACCCCCGCCGTGACCTGGTGGCCCTCGCCAACCCGATGTCCGCCGAGCAGTCGGTGCTCCGCAGCCTGCTGCTCGGCTCGCTGCTGGACGCCGCGCGGGCCAACCTCGCCCGCGGCGCCGTCGGCGTTCGCCTCTTCGAGGCCGCGCCGGTGTACCTGGCGACCGGGCCCGCCACGCGGCCCGACGAGCCCGTCCACCTCGGCGCGCTGCTCACCGGTCCCGCGCGGCCGCCGACCTGGCGCGAGCCGAGCCCGCCGGTCGCCGACGTCTTCGCCGCCAAGGGCGTGCTCGCCGGCGTGCTCGACGACCTTCGCGCGCCGTGGTCGGTGCGCGCCGCGGCGGAGCCGTTCCTGCACCCGGGCCGCAGCGCGGCCGTCGTGGTCGAGGGGCGGCCGGTCGGCTGGCTGGGCGAGCTGCACCCGCTCGTCGCGCGCACGTGGGACCTGGAGGGCGGCGCGGCCTTCGAGGTCGACCTCGACGCGGTGACCGACGCCGTCGAGGGGCGCGTGGAGCTCTACGAGGACGTGACGAGCTTCCCGGCGGTGCGCCGGGACCTCGCGGTCCTGCTCCCGCCGTCGGCCGACGCCTCCGATCTCCTCGACCTCGTCCGGCGAGAGGGGTCACCGCTCGTCGACCGGGTCGAGATCTTCGACTACTACAAGGGGCCGCAGACCGGCGACCGCGTCTCCGTCGCGCTGCACGTCTCCTACCGCGCGCCCGATCGAACGCTGACCGATCGCGAGGTGCAGAAGGTCGAGGACCGGATCGTCCGCGCAGTCGCCGAGATCGGAGGCGAGCTGCGTGCCTGAGGTCGCGGTCCTCGGAGCCTCGGGCTTCGCGGGCGCGCTCGCCGCGCACCTGCTCTGGCGCCACCCGTCGTTCGAGCTCGCGGCGGTCACCAGCCGCAGCGACGCGGGGCGTCGCCTGGACGACCTCTACCCGCGCTACCGCGTCCCACTCGAGCTCGAGGAGCTCGACCTCGATCGCCACGTCGACGTCGACGCCGCGGTCGTCGCCTACCCGCACGGCGCCTCCGCCGAGGTGGTGGCCGCGCTCCTCGAGCGCGGGGCGCGCGTCGTCGACCTCTCGGCCGACTTCCGGCTGCGCGACCCGGCGACCTACGAGCGCTGGTACGGCCCTCACCCGGCGCCCGCGCTGATCGAGCGCGCCGTGTACGGGCTTGCCGAGCTCTACCGCGAGGCGCTGCCCGGCGCCCAGCTGGTGGCCAACCCCGGCTGCTTTCCGACCGCCGCGGTGCTCGCGCTGGCGCCGCTGGCCCGCGCCGGCCTGCTCGGCGAGGTGGTCATCGACGCCAAGACCGGCGTGTCCGGGGCCGGCCGCGCGGCGACCGAGAAGACCCACTTCTCCACCGTGGACGAGAACGTCAGCCCCTACGGCGTCGACGGCCACCGGCACGCGCCCGAGATCGACCAGGAGCTTGCCGCGCTTGGAGCGCCGCTGACCGTGACCTTCGTCCCGCACCTCGTGCCCCTCGACCAGGGCGAGCTGGTCTCGTGCTACGTGACGCCGGCGCGCGAGACCGACGACCCCGAGCTGCGCGAGCTCTTCGTGTCGGCCTACGGCGACGAGCCCTTCGTCGAGCTGACCCGCCGGCCTCCCGGCGTGCGCGACGTCCGCGACACCAACGTGTGCCGCCTCTCGGTCCACCACGAGCAGCGCACGGGCCGCATCCTCGTCTTCGGCGCGACCGACAACCTCTGGAAGGGCACCTCCTCGCAGGCTGTCCAGAACCTCAACCTGATGTTCGGGGTCCCCGAGGGCGAGGGGATCTCGTGACGGTCGAGCGGGCCTCGTTCTTCGCCTCGCGCTGGGTGCCGCGCCCGGCGCACGTGGCCGAGACGGCCGGGCTTCCCGCGGGCTTTCGCGCCGCGGGCGGCTTCGCGGGCCTCAAGCCCAGCGGCGGCGCCGACCTCGGGCTGCTCGTCTCGGGCGCCGAGACGACGACGAGCGCCGCGCGCTTCACCGACTCGGGAGCCGCGGCCGCGCCGGTGCTCGTCTGCCTGGAGCGCTGCGACCTCGCCGAGCTGCGGGCAGTGATCGCCAACGCCGGCAACGCGAACGCGGCGACCGGCCCCCTCGGCTACGAGGCGGCGGCGCGCATGCAGGCCGGCGCCGCCGAGACGCTCGGCCTGCCGCCGCGCGCGGTCGCGGTCGCGTCCACCGGCGTGATCGGCGTGCCGCTGCCCGTCGAGCTGATCGAGCGGGCCACGCCGCAGCTCGCCGGCGCGCTGGCCCGCGAGGGCGACGAGCCCTTCGCCCGCGCCATCCAGACGACCGACGCGTTCGCGAAGCAGGCCTCGCTCCAGGTCGCCCTGCCGGGCGGCGGCAGCGTACGCCTCGCCGCGCAGGCGAAGGGCGCCGGGATGATCTCGCCGCGCTTCGCCACGCTGCTGTGCTTCGTGGAGACCGATGCCGCGCTCGCCCCCGAGACCGCCGACCTGCTGCTGGGGGTGTGCGTGAAGCGCTCCTTCGAGCGCATCACGGTCGACGGGCAGAACTCCACCAACGACACGGTGATCCTGCTGGCGAACGGGGCGAGCGGCGTGCGCGTCGAGCCCGAGAGCCCCGACGAGCTGGCCTTCGGCGAGGCGCTCGACGCGCTCCTGCGGCAGCTCGCGCTGCTCGTCGTGCGCGACGGCGAGGGCGCCGCCCGCGTCGGGCGGGTGGTCGTGACCGGCGGCCACGCGCCCGCGGTCGACGGCGTCGCCCGGGCGGTGGCCGACTCGCCGCTCGTCAAGACCGCGCTCAACGGCGGCGACCCGAACTGGGGACGGATCGTCCAAGCGGCCGGCGCGGCGCTTCCGGGCACCGCGCCGCTGGCCCTCGACGTCTCGATCGAGGGCGTCCAGGTGTGCTCGGCCGGCGGGGTCGTGCCCCACGACGAGGCCGAGCTCGCGCGGACGGTGGCCCGCGAAGAGGTCGAGTACGTGATCGCGCTGCCTGGCGAGGGACACGAGACGGAGGTCTTCTTCGCCGACCTCGGCCACGGCTACGTGACCGTCAACGCGGAGTACACGACGTGAGCGGCGCGCACCCCGACGTCGGCCTGCTGCTCGAGGCGCTGCCCTACATCCGCGAGTTCCACGGCAAGACGGTGGTCATCAAATACGGCGGCGCGGCGATGAGCGACCCCGCGCTGCGCGAGGAGTTCGCCCGCGACGTCGTTCTGCTCAAGTACGTCGGGCTCAACCCGATCGTGGTCCACGGCGGGGGCCCGGACATCACCGCCTACATGGAGCGCCTCGCGCTGCCGGTGGAGTTCGTCGGCGGCCTTCGCGTGTCCGACGAGGCCACCGTCGAGGTGGCCAAGATGGTGCTCGTCGGCAAGGTCAACAAGGACATCGTCCTGCGCATCAACCGCCACGGCCAGCCGGCCGTCGGGCTGTGCGGCGACGACGGCCTGCTCTTCCGGGTCGCGCGCACCACGGCGCCCAACGGCGAGGACATCGGCTTCGTCGGGCGCATCGAGCGCGTCGACGTCGACGTGCTCAACCACGTGGCCAACGACTTCATCCCCGTCATCGCGTCGGTCGGCGCCGACCGCGAGGGCCACTCCTACAACGTCAACGCCGACGAGGCCGCGGGCGCCGTGGCGGCGGCAATGGGGGCCTACAAGGTCATGTTCCTCACCGACGTGGAAGGGTGGCGGCTCGACGTGGAGCGGCCGTCGACGCTCGTGAGCGAGGCGACGGCCAGCGAGGTCGAGGCGGCGCTGGGCGGGGTGGCCGGCGGCATGCGGCCCAAGCTCCAGGCCTGCGCGGACGCCATCAACGCCGGCGTGACCTTCGCCCACATCGTCGACGGCCGCGTGCCCCACGGGCTGCTCATCGAGCTCTTCACCGACGCCGGCATCGGCACCAAGGTGCGCGCGGCGTGAGCGCCCTGGCCGATCTGCAGGCGCTCGAGCGCGCGCACGTCGTGCCGTCCTATGCGCGCCTGCCGGTGGTCTTCGTGCGCGGAGAGGGATCGCGGCTTTGGGACGCCGACGGCCACGAGTACCTCGACTTCCTGGCCGGGATCTCGGTGTCGAGCGTCGGGCACTGCCATCCGACGGTCGTGCGGGCGGTGCAGGAGCAGGCGGCCAAGCTCATGCACGTGACCAACCTGTTCTACACCGAGCCGCCCATGCGTCTCGCCGCGCGCCTCGCCGCCCGCTCCCTGGGCGGCAAGGTGTTCTTCGCCAACTCGGGGGCCGAGGCGGTCGAGGCGGCGATCAAGCTCGCGCGCAAGCGCCGCCAGGGCGGCGAGTTCGTCTCGGTGCACGGCGCCTTCCACGGGCGCACCTACGGCGCGCTCTCGGCGACGCCCCAGGAGTCCAAGCAGGCGCCTTTCGCGCCGCTGGTGCCGGGCTTCCGCGCCGTCGCGCCGAGCGCCGACGCGATCGCCGGCGCGGTGGGGGAGAGGACCGCGGCGGTCCTGCTCGAGCCCGTCCAGGGCGAGGGCGGGATCCACGTGCTTCCAGACGAGCTTCTGCACGCGGCGCGCGAGGCGTGCGACCGCACCAGGGCGCTGCTGATCTTCGACGAGATCCAGTGCGGGATGGGACGCACGGGCAGGCTGTGGGCGCACGAGCACGCGGGCGTCGTGCCCGACGCGATGACGCTCGCCAAGGCGCTCGGGGGCGGGATGCCGATCGGCGCGCTCGTGACCTCGCCGGCGCTCGGGGACGTGCTCGAGCCCGGCGACCACGGTTCGACCTTCGCCGGCGGGCCCGTCGTCGCGGCGGCGGCCCTCGCGGTACTCGACCTGATCGACGACGAGGCCTTCCTGACGCGGGTGCGGGCGCGGGGGGCACGGCTCGCCGAGGGGCTGGCGGCCCTGCCCGGGGTGCGCGAGGTCCGCGGCCTGGGCCTCATGCTGGCCGTCGAGATCGACGACGCCCCCGAGCTCGTGCGCCGAGCATTGCTCGACCAGCGCCTCGTGCTCAACGCGACGGGACCGACGACTGTCCGCTTCCTGCCGGCGCTCACCGTCGGCGACCGCGACGTCGACGAGGCGCTCGCGCGGCTGCGCGCGCTGCTGGGCGAGCGCCGGGGCTGACGCCCGCCCGGACGGTCCCGAGCCCGGCTGACTGTCAGTCACCCTGTGGTTCACCGACAATCGCGACGAGGGCATCTTCGTCGGGCTCTGGGTCCCCTCGATCCTCGCCCTCGGCGGGTTCTACCTCGCGTCGCTCGGGCGGCCCTCGTCGTGACCCTGTTCATCGGCATCGTGGGGATCCTGGTCACGGCCATCACCGTGGCCGGCATGGTCCTGCTCACCGACGCCGGTTCGGACGAGCAGCGCGGCTCGCTGCAGGCCGACGAGGACCACGCGCGCCAGGACGCCGACGCGGCGTTCGACGAGCGCGCGCGCGAACGCTCGCTGCGGCGCGGCCGCGCGCCGGCGTAGCGCTTCCAGGTTCCCGACGTTTCGGCGCGCGGAAACGGCAGCGACGAGGGGAGGGGGGAGTATTTCGTAGCAGGGGTCCCTCGTCCGGGCGCCCGCGCTACGTTCCTCCCCGCCAGCCAGCAGTTCGTAGCACGCTCGGGGCGGGGCGCGACGATTGCGACGTTGCGCTGCCTGGAAGCCGGCGATCGACCACCGTTCGAGACCCTCCCTCCCTAGACCGATGCTGTACACGCCGGCGCCCCGCTTCCGCGGAACCATCCGTCCCCGCGGCCGCGCCCTTCCTCGTGACCGTGATCGTCGTCGCGGGCATGGTCCTGCTGACGGCTGCCGGGGCGGAGGGCCACAGCGGCTCGCCGCAGAGCGATCCGGCGGCCACCGGCGACGGTAAGGGCGACGAGCGCGACAGGCGCGCGCGAGCGGCTCATGCGGTAGCGATAGCCCGGCGAAGAACCCCGAGCGCGCGGCGATCGCGGGGAGGTGCGGTCACTCAGTCCGCGGGTCCCTGCGAGGAGAACCGCACCCAGCGCTCGGCGCCGGTGGAGTGGGCGACGCCGGAGTCTCCGACGACCGTGTAGCCCCTGCCACCGTTGTCGACCTCGATGCGCCCCGATTTGGCGCCGCTCCTCCACGTCACGTACGCGCGCCACGTGCAGAGGCAGCGCCTCGATGCGGCGACGATCTGGAGCAGTAGCGGATCGGTGATCGACACCGTCCACGGGAAGCGGATCGGCAGCGAGGCGCTCTGCGCTGGCCGGTCCAGGGTGCCGAGTTCGCCGTGCGGAGCGCTGGTCGAGTCGACGATCGCCGCCGGCCGCCGGTCCAGGTCGACCAGCACCGACCGTCCGTGAACCGAGTGGCCGCACGGGGCGGAGAACACCGCGCCCGGCGAACGGCGCCGTCGCTGCACCTCGACTTCGATCCCGGTGAGGGTGATGGTCCGCGACGACTCGCCCTGGATGGAGACCTCGACCAGATTCTGGCCGGCGACGCCGGCGCCGTGACCGTGCCGGGTCGGACTTGAACAAGTCGAGCACACGCTCGCCGAGCCCGGTTCCGATGGCCGTCACGATCGCAATGACGAGCGCCGTCGCGACGGCTACGAGGAACGCGTGGGTTTCCGCTCTCGCTTCGCCTGGCTCATGGCTCGGTCCTGGTGACCGTCGCATAACCGTAGACCGGCGACGATCGAGCAAGAGCTGTGCACGGCACCCAGGAGCGGGACGGGGTTACGCTTCCGCTCTCGTGAGCCATCCCGCGCCCGAGTTCCCGCCACGCACCGCTTCCTACGAGGCCGATCCCGCGGCGGTCTCGCGCGTCTGCTTGTTGTACTCCGGTGGCCTGGACACGAGCGTGATGCTCAAGTGGATCCAGGACGTCTACGGCGCGCAGGTCGTCGCGCTGACGGTCAACCTCGGTCAGCCCGGCGAGGACTACGACGGTGTGCTGGGCAAGGCGCTCGCGCTTGGCGCGGTGGACGCCCGGGTGATCGACGCGCGCGAGGAGTTCGCCCGCGGCTACGTGCTCCCGTCGATACGTGCGAACGCGCTCTACGGCGGCGGCTACCCGCTCTTCACCGCGCTGGGGCGGCCGCTGATCGCCAAGCTCGCGGTCGACGTCGCTCGCGAGACGGGCTGCGACACGATCGCCCACGGGTGCACGGGCAAGGGCAACGACCAGGTTCGCATCGAGGCCACCGTCGCGACGCTCGCCCCCGAGCTGAAGGT
The DNA here is from genome assembly GCA_963728925.1 of uncultured Actinomycetes bacterium. Taxonomy (GTDB): domain Bacteria; phylum Actinomycetota; class Thermoleophilia; order Solirubrobacterales; family Solirubrobacteraceae; genus JBBPZA01. The sequence continues at coordinate 36,421 of CAVSMB010000008.1, forward strand.
CATCGCTCCGGTGCGGACGTGGGCGATGGGGCGCGAGGAGGAGATCGCCTACGCGCGCGAGCACGGGATCCCGCTCAAGGGCGGGACCGAGGTGACGCCCTACTCGATCGACGACAACCTGTGGGGGCGCTCGTCGGAGGGCCGCTGGATCGAGGAGCTCGACCACGCGCCCGAGGACGACGTCTTCCAGCTCGTGACGCGCCCCGAGGAAGCGCCGGACGAGGCCCAGGTCGTATCGGTCTCCTTCGAGCGCGGCGTGCCGGTCGCCCTCGACGGCGAGCGCCTGGGTCTCGTCGAGCTGCTCGAGCGGGCCGGCGAGCTCGGTGCTCGCCACGGCGTGGGCATCGTCGACCACATCGAGGACCGGATCGTCGGGCTCAAGGTGCGCGACATCTACGAGGTGCCCGCCGCCGCGATCATCCTCCCCGCCCATGCCGAGCTCGAGAAGCTCGTCGGGACCATCCACCAGAACCAGTTCAAGCCCTCGCTGGAGCGCCAGTGGTCCTACCTCGTGTACGCGGGGCTGTGGTGGGAGCCGCTTCGCGCCGACCTCGACGCCTACATCGAGCACGTCAACGAGCAGGTGACCGGGACGATCGGGCTCAAGCTCTACAAGGGATCGGTCCGGGTGGTGACCCGCGAGTCGCCCAACGCGGTCTACGACGCCCAGCTCGCGAGCTTCGCCCAGTCGGGCGGGCTCTTCGCACAGGCGGCGTCGCCGGGCTTCATCGAGCTCTGGTCGCTGCAGTCGCGCATGGCGTGGCGGCTGCGAAACGCCGAGTAGCCGACCAGCGCGACGGGTGGACGGAGGGCATGGGGTACAAGATTCTCGGCTTGATCGTCTGGAAGGGCGGGAAGTGGTTCGTGGGCCGCAAGTACGGCACCACGCCCCGCAACGTCGTCGCCGGGACCGTCGTCGCCGGCGCGCTCGCGGCGACCGCGATCGTCGCGCTGCGCGACAGCCGCTCCGCTTAGCCCGGCGCTCGGCATAGCCCGCCGCTCGGCTGGGCCGAGCGCTCGGTTTGCCCCGGCCTTCGGGCTAGCCTCGCCTTCCGGGCGACCGGCCCTCGGGCGGACCGACTCGTCCGGCCTCACGCCTACCTTGGGCGTCGTGACACGGGTCGGAGCGTTCTTGCGTGGTTGAACCCGGTCCGGGCGAGACGCCCGAGGAGCCGCGCGACCCGCAGGAGAACGACGAGACTGTCGTCGATCCCGCGGTGCTGGCCGAACGCCGGGCGCGGCGGGCCGAGCAGGCCGAGGATGCCCACGCACGGCGGGCGGCCGAGGCCGACGAGGCGCTCGCGACCGCCCAGGCCGAGCTGCACCGCGCGCAGGTGCGCCTCGAACGCGCGCTCGAGGACCGTGCTCGGCTCGACGCGCAGCTCGCCGCGCGCGACCGCGAGCTTCGCGCGGCCCGCGAGCGCGCTCACGCCGAGGAGCGCCAGCGCCAGGAGGAGGTGGGGGAGGCCGCCGAGCGCCTCGACCGGCTGCGCTCCGAGGCGGAGTCGCTGCGGCGCCGTCTGGCGTCGGCGGGCGGCAAGGACCTCTTGGCGCTTCGCGAGCGCGTGCAGCGGGCCGACGCGGCGGCCGCGCGGCTGCGTGCCGACCTCGATGCTCAGATCGCGGCTGAGGCGCGCGTGCGCGCCGCGCTCGGCTCCGCGAGGGTGCAGCTGGCCGAGCTCCGGCGCCGCGCGAGCGCGGAGTCGGGTGGCGAGGTCGCTCGCCGGGTCGCCGAGCTGCGGGCGCTCGCGGACGACCTCGGGGCGAAGCTGACGGTCCTCGAGGCCGAACGCCGCACTGCGCTCGCCGCGGCGCGCCGCTCCGACGAGGCGCGCGCCGCGGCCGAGGCCGAGCGCGACGCGCTCCGCGACGAGGCCGAGCGCACCGCCGCGGCGCTGCTGGCCGCCCGCGCCACCCCGGTCGTCGTCCCCGGCCTGGAGGCGGCGCTCGAGGAGGCCCGCCGCGAGCTCGCCGAGACCGGCGAGCGTGAGCTGCGCACCCAGACGGTCGCGCGGGAGCTCGTCACGACCGCGACGACGGCGCTCACCGAGGCCGAGACGCGCCTGGCCGAGGCCGAGACGATCACGCGGAGCCTCCGTGACGAGCTGATCACGGAGCGGGCCCGCCGCGAGGGGGCCGACGCGGGGCGCGAGGAGACCGACGCCGCGCGCGCGGAGGCCGGCGCGGCGCGCGAGGAGGCCGACGCGGCCCGCGCACGGGCCGAGCGGCGCGCGGACGAGCAGAGCGAGGCCCGCGCGCAGGCCGAGCAGGCCCATGAGGCGGCGGTCGCCGCGCTCACTGCGCTGCGCGAGGACGTCGCCGAGGCAAAGCGCGCCCGCAAGGAGGCCGCGCGGGACGCGGAGCGCGAGCACAAGGAGGCGGTTCGAAGGACCGAGCGGGCCCGCGACGAAGCCGAGCGCAGGCGCAAGGAGGCCCTTCGGGAAGCAGACCGTGCTCGCGATGACGCCGGGCGCGCGCGGGTGGTGGCGACCGCGGCCGAGCGAGCGGCCGAAGAGGCCGGCACCGAGGCGCGCAAGGCACGCAAACGGGCGGCCGACGCAGAACGCTCGCGGGAGAGGCTCGCCGCGCGGGTCGCCGACCTCGAGTGTGTCGAGGCGGCGCGCGACGTCGACGCGGAGGTCGCGAGCCGCCTCGAGGTCGAGCGCCGGGAGATGCGGAGCACCGAGGAGCGGCTCATCGCCGAGATCGCCGCGCGGACCAGGCGCCTCGGCGAAGCGGAGGCCGCGCTCGCTCGCGCGGCGCCCGAACGCGACGAGCCGTCGGCGGCGCGGCTGGCCGCCGAGAGCCGCCTGGCGCGGGCACACCGGCCCACACCGGCGGCCACCGCCGCCGAGGCGCGCATGGCCGCCGCCGCGCTCGCCGCCCCGCCCGCCGAGCTCGAGGCGCCGCCGGCCGAGGTCGAGGCGCCGCCGGCCGAGGTCGAGGCGCCGCCGGCCGAGGTCGAGGCGCCGCCGGCCGAGGTCGAGGCGCCGCCGGCCGAGGTCGAGGCGCCGCCGGCCGAGGTCGAGGCGCCGCCGCTCGAGGTCGGGGTCTCTCCGCCATCGGAGGTCGCCCCGCCGGCCGAGGTCGATGGGCCGCCGCCCCAGGTCGGGGTCTCTCCGCCGGCCGAGGTCTCTCCTCCGTCCGCCGGAAACGGGGGAGGGAGGGTCGGGGCGCTCGAGCGGCCCCCGGCCGCCGAGCCCGGCGAGGCGTTCGTCTCCACGCTTGCTGCCGCGGCGCTTCCGCCCGCGGTCGCTGCCGGCCCGGGGTGGCTCGGGCGCGCGCTCGTGGAGGTCGCCGGCCGCGACCCCTCAGGCGCCGGGGAGCTGCTGCGCGCGCTCCTGCCACTGCACGGGCTTCAGGCGAAGCGCGCCGTGGACTACGACCTCGTGCTCGAGCCCGGCGGGGTCTGGCGCGTCGTCGTCGTGCCAGGGCGTCTTGCCGAAGTCCGCCCGCTCGACGCCCCGCGCGCGAGGAAGGAGGTGGATCTTCGCCTCGAGACCGATCCGGGCACCCTCGCCGCCACGCTCGCGGGCGCCAACGCCCGCAAGGCCCGGCGGGCCGGACAGGTGAGGACCAAAGGATCCCGTCGCGCGGCGAAGGCGACGCTCCGCGCGCTCGCGGCGGCGCCGCTCGACCTGCGAAGCGCCGCTCGGGCGGGCCTCTACCTGCCGCCGCCGCTCGCCTACCTCGCCCTCTCGCGGGCGGTCGTGCCGGGGTGGACGGCCGGGTGGCGGTTCGTCGTCGCCCACGAGCTCACTGGCCCTGGTGGGGGAACCTGGGACCTGCACGTCGACGGCGCGGCGCCCCTGCGCGCTACCGACACGGCGCCCCCACCCGCCGACGCGGCGCCGGGTCGGCCGATCGCGACGGTGCGCTGCTCGACCGCCGCCTTCGTTCCGCTGCTCGCCCAGGAGCCCGCCCCGGGTGGCGAGAAAGTCGGTCTGCGCGGTGACGTCGCGGCCGTCGCGCTGGTGCGGCGCTGGGTCGCCGGCGTCCAGGAAGGCTCGCTGCCGCCGCCGTGACGGCGGGGCTGCCTTACGCGTGGCCGACGGCGAAACCGACGAGCGCCACCGCGATCCCTCCGGCGGTGACCTGGAGGAGCGAGCGGTGCAGGGAGACCTTGAGGACCTGCAGACCGCGCTGACGGTCGCCTACGTCGTCGTCGCGATCGAGCTGGTCGCCGTCGACGGGCCCGCGGCGGCTCGGGCGGGGCGCCGGACACCTCGCCGCGGGGCCGCGCCGGGTCGGGCGGCCACGAGGCCGACGACGCCGCCCTCACCACCGCGCTTCGTGACCGCGCCATGAGAGTGACGCCCCAACGGCTCGTCCTCCACCGCGTTCTGCGCGAACGCGACCGGCACGTGACCGCAGAGGAGCTTGCTCGCGAGGCCGGCGAGCGGCTGCCCAACGTGTCGCTTCCGACCGTCTACGCGACCCTCGAGCTCTTCGAGCAGCTCGGGCTCGTCCGCCGTGTCGCCACGGCGGGCGGCGTCGCGCTCTACGACCCGCGCGTCGAGGACCACGGCCACCTCGTTTGCCGCCGCTGCGGTCGTGTCGAGGACGTCGACGCCCACGCCGATCCCGGCCCGACGCTCGCCGCCGCGCGCCGCGCGGGCTTCGCGCCCGAGCGGGCCGAGACCGCCGTGGTCGGGCTGTGCAGGGACTGCCGCGCCTGACCGCACGCCCATCCCGCACCGAGCGCGAAACGCGCCCGCCGCGCCGCCGGGGCCATCCGCGCCGGCACCTATGCTCAGACCCGAATGAGCACCCCAGCGTGCGCGCATCTTCATGTCCACTCCGAGTACTCGCTGCTTGACGGCGCGTGCAAGATCGACGCGCTCGCGGAGCGCGCCGCCGCCTTCGGCCAGCCCGCCCTCGGCCTGACCGACCACGGTGTCATGAACGGCGCCGTCGAGCTGCAGGCGGCCTGCCGAAAGCACGGCGTCAAGCCGATCTTCGGCTGCGAGGCCTACCTCGTCGACGACCGCCGCGCGCGGCCCGGCGGCCCCTTGGAGCGCAACCACATCACGCTGCTCGCCGAGAACGCGACGGGCTACCGCAACCTCGTCAAGCTCTCGAGCGCCGGCTTCCTCGAGGGCCTGTACCGCGGCAAGCCGACCGTCGACGTCGAGCTGCTCGCCGCTCACGGCGATGGGGTCATCGGGCTCACCGGGTGCCTGCAGGGCCGGCTCGCACGACGCATCGTCGAGGGCCGCCCCCAGGACGCCCGCTCCCACGCCGACGACCTCGTCCAGGCCTTCGGCGCAGACAACGTCTACTTCGAGGTCCAGCGCAACGGCATCGACGAGCAGGAGCGTGCGAACGAGGGGGTCGTGGCGATCGCGAGCGAGCTCGGGCGCCCGCTCGTCGCCACCGCCGACGTCCACTACCTGCGTCGCGAGGACTTCGACAACCACCGCGCGCTGCTGTGCGTCCAGACCAAGAGCACGCTGCAGGCGCCCAAGCTCACCTTCGACACCAACGAGTTCTACCTGCGCTCCAGCGAGGAGATGGCCGACGCCTTCGCGCGCTGGCCCGAGGCGCTCGCCTCCACCACCGAGATCGCCGAGCGCTGCTCGGTGGAGCTGCAACTCGGCGGCCAGCTCATCCCCCGCTTTCCCACGCCCGACGGCCGTCCCGAGGCCGACTACCTGCGCGAGCTCGTCCATCGCGGCCTCGACGAGCGCTACGGCGCCCCGGCTCCGGCCACAGCCCGAGAGCGCGCCGACCTCGAGCTTGGGGTCATCGAGAAGATGGGCTTCTCGGGCTACTTCCTCATCGTCTGGGACTTCGTCAAGTACGCGAAGGACCGCGGGATCGCCGTCGGCCCCGGCCGCGGGTCGGCCGCGGGCTCGATCGTCTCCTACTGCCTGCGCATCACCGATGTCGACCCGCTGCGCTACGACCTGCTCTTCGAGCGCTTCCTCAACCCCGAGCGGGTCTCGATGCCCGACATCGACATCGACTTCTCGGTGCGCGGCCGCGAGCAGGTCATCCGCTACGTGACCGAGAAGTACGGTCAGGACCGCGTCGCCCAGATCGTCACCTTCGGCCGCATGTTCCCGCGCGCGGCCACCCGCGACGCCGCGCGCGTGCTCGGCCTCGAGTACGCCGCCGGCGACCGGCTCGCCAAGCTCATCCCCGAGCCGGTCATGGGCCGCTCCATGACCTTCGAGCAGTACCTGGCCGAGGAGCCCGAGTTCCGGCGCGCCTACGAGTCAGAGCCGGCCTCGCGGCGCATAGTCGACGTCGCCAAGGGCCTGGAGGGCATCGTTCGCAACTCCTCGATCCACGCGGCGGCGGTGGTGATCGCCGACCGCCCGCTCACCGACATCGTGCCCCTCCAGCTCGCCGAGGTCACCGGGGCCGCGGCCGCCGCCGCCGGCGCGGCGGAGAACGGCGGCGGCAAGACCTACCGGACGGTGACGCAGTACTCGATGAAGCCGATCGAGGACATCGGGCTGCTCAAGATGGACTTCCTCGGCCTGCGCAACCTCGATGTGATCGAGGACGCGCTGGACATCATCGAGCGCTCGACCGGCGTTCGCCCCGACATGGCCACACTGCCGCTCGACGACCCCGGCACCTACGAGATGCTGGCCCGCGGCGACTCCGTCGGCGTGTTCCAGTTCGAGTCCGAGGGCATGCGCGACGCGCTCAAGAAGGTCCGCCCGACGGAGTTCGACGACCTCGTCGCCCTCAACGCGCTCTACCGCCCGGGCGCCATGGACCAGATCCCCGCCTACGCGCGGGGCAAGGCGAACGCCGACAGCGTCAGCTACCCCGACGAGCGTCTGCGCACGATCCTGTCCCCGACCAAGGGCGTGATCCTCTACCAGGAGCAGGCCATGCAGATCTCCAAGGAGATCGCGGGCTTCTCGGGAGCGCGCGCCGACGACCTGCGCAAGGCGATCGGCAAGAAGAATCGGGCGAAGATGGCCGAGCTCAAGCCCGAGTTCGTCGACGGCTGCCGCGCGAGCGGCACGAGCCCGCAGGTCGTCGAGATGCTCTGGAACACCAACGAGCGCTCGGCCGACTACTCCTTCAATAAGAGCCACGCCGCGTGCTACGCGCTCATCTCCTACCGGACCGCGTGGCTGAAGGCCAACTACCCGGCCGAGTACATGGCGGCGCTGATCTCCTCCGTGATGGACACCAAGGACAAGGTGCCGTTCTTCGTCAACCAGGCCGAGGCGATGGGGATCGAGATCCTGCCCCCCGACGTCAACCTCTCCGACCACGAGTTCGTGGTGGTCGAGGGCAACATCCGCTTCGGGCTGGACGCCGTGAAGGGCGTCGGCTACGCCGCGGTGGAGGCCATCAAGCAGGCGCGCGAGGAGATCGGGCCGTTCTCCTCGCTGTGGGACTTCTGCGAGCGCGTCGACTGCCGGGCGGTGAACAAGAAGGCGATCGAGGCGCTCGTCAAGTGCGGCGCCTTCGGCTCGACGGGGCACTCGCGCAAGGGCATGCTGCTCGTGCTCGAGCAGGCCCAGGGCGCGGGGCAGCGGGCGCAGCAGGACGCCCTGCTCGGGCAGGGCTCGATCTTCGATCTCGGCGGCGGCGGCGCGGGTGGCGCCCGGCCGGGCGGCCCGGCCCCGGCCGCCTTCGTGCCCAGCCACCCGGCGATCCCCCACGAGGAGTTCGACCAGACCGAGCTGCTCGCCGTCGAGAAGGAGGCGATCGGGATCTTCATCTCGGCCCACCCGCTCAAGCAGGTGCGCGAGGCCCTCCGTGCCCGCTGCGACGTCGCGCTGGCCGACCTGGAGGGCAAGCGCGACGGCGAATGGGTAACGGTGGGCGGGATCATCGCCGAGGCCAAGCGGATCCGCACCAAGAAGGGCGACCCAATGATGTTCGCGACGCTCGACGATCTCGAGGCCTCGGTCGAGCTGCTGCTGTTCGGCAACGCGCTCGAGGCGGCCGGCGACGCCGCCACGCTCGACAGCGTCGTCGTCGTCCGGGGCCGTGTCGACCACAAGGACGCCACCAAGACGTGCATCGTCGTCCAGGAGGTCACCCGCTTCGACCCGACCCCCGAGGAGATCGAGGCGGCTCGGGCCCAGGCGGCGCACGCCGCGGTCCCCCGCGCGCTCAGGCTGCGACTCGACGCGACGCGCCTGCCGGCCACGGTGATCGCCGAGCTCAAGGACCTCCTGGAGAACTTCCCCGGGGAGTCGGAGGTCGTGCTGGAGATGCGCACCGCGGCCGGCGCGCGACGCCTTCGCCTTGGCCAGGGCTTCCGGGTGGATCCGAGCGCGAGCCTGCGCGCCGAGCTCGCCCAGCTGCTCGGCCCGGCCGAGCTCAGCGCTGCCTGACGGGCTGCCACGGCGCCGGGCGCGCGCTCTAGACTCCGATACCGGAGATCCTTGGCGATGTCGTCGGCGAACGCAGAAGCGATCGAGGCGTGGGACGGGCCGCTGTTCGAGCGGTTCGTGCAGTTCCGACACCTGCTGGTCGGTGGTCTGGCCGTCCACGGCGACGAGGCCCTGCGCCTGTATCCGCCCGCCTCCGGGTCCCGGGTCCTCGACGTGGGGTGCGGGTTCGGTGACACGACGCAGCGGCTCGCAGCGCTCGTAGGGACCGGGGGAAGCGCGCTCGGCGTCGACGCCTCGCCGCGATTCATCGAGGCCGCGAGGGAAGATGCCGAGCAAGCAGGGGCGGCCAACGCACGCTTCGCGGTGGTCGACGTCGAGACCACCGACTTCGACGAGCGCTTCGAGGTCGCCTTCTCGCGCTTCGGCACGATGTTCTTCGCAAACCCCGTCGCCGCCATGCGTCGCGTGCGCGCGGCGCTGGTCCCGGGCGGCCGCCTCGTCATGGTCGTGTGGCGCGCGAAGGTCGAGAACGAATGGGTCTACCGGGCCGAGACCATCACCGAGCGCTTCGTCACCAAGCCCGAGGACTACGACGAGCCAACGTGCGGCCCGGGGCCCTTCTCGATGGGCAACGCGGACACCACCAGCGGCATCCTGCTCAGCGCGGGCTTCGAGGCGATCACGCTGCGACGCTGCGATCTGCCCATCCTGATGGGACGCGACGTCGAGGAGGCGACCGCGCTGGCGATGAGCCTTGGCCCCGCCGGAGAGATCCTGCGCCTGGCCGGCGACCGTGCGGCGCACCTGCACGAACCGGTCGCCGAGGCGCTTCACGAGGGGCTGGCCGAGTGGGCCGGGCCCGAGGGCGTCATCGCCCCCGCCTCGACGTGGATCGTGTCGGCCGTCGCCCCCGGCAAGAGCTGACCGTCAGGCCCTCGCCTTCACCCCGCGCCGGCGGAGGCGCTTGAGCGTTGAGACGTCGGGCTTGACGACGGCCTTGCCGTCGACCCCCGGGCCCTCGAAGATCGCCGGGAGATCGCCGAAGCGCGGCTCGGACAGGAACGAGGCGAGGCCCTTGGAGCCGATCTCGCCCTTTCCCAGGGGAGCGTGGCGGTCGACGTTGGAGCCGAGGGCCGTCTTGGAGTCGTTGACGTGCAGCGAGCCGAGGCGCTCGAGGCCGATGACCCGCGCGCACTCGTCGACCACCTCGCCCAGCGCCTCGGGCGTGCGCACGTCGTAGCCCGACGCGTAGAGGTGGCAGGAGTCCAGGCAGACTTCGAGCCGCGGATCGCTCCCCGCCTCCTCGATCAGCGCGCCGAGCTCCTCGAACGAGCGCCCGAGCGTCGCGCCCGAGCCGGCGGTGTTCTCGAGCTGCAGGGGGCACGCCTCGGAGTCGGCGAGCGCCTCGGCGATGACCGCGGCGGCGCGCCCGATCGCGCCCTCGACGTCGCCTTTGAGCGCCGAGCCGGGGTGCAGCACGACGCCCTGCGCCCCCAGTGCCGCGCCGTTGCGCAGGCCGATCTTCAGGGACTCGAGCGACTTGGCGCGGATCTCGGCGTCCTCGCTCGCGCAGTTGATGAGGTAGACGGCGTGGATCAGGGTCGCCTGCACAGGCGAGGCCTCGAAGGCCTCGCGGTAGGCGCCGACCTCCTCCTCGGTGTACTCGCGCGCCCGCCACGCGCGCGGGTTCTGGCTGAAGAACTGGATCGCCTCGCAGCCTCGCTCCTCCCCGTTGCGCACGGCGTTGGCGGGACCGCCCGCGGGAGAGACGTGCGCGCCGACGAGCATGGGGCGGGTGTCTAGCATCCCCCGCGCATGAAGGTCCGCTTCGCCCCCTCGCCGACCGGCGCGCTGCACGTCGGCGGCGCCCGCACCGCGCTGTTCAACTGGCTGCTGGCGCGCGGGTCGGGCGGCGGCTCGTGCTGCGCATCGAGGACA
>CAVSMB010000009.1:0-139422 GCA_963728925.1 uncultured Actinomycetes bacterium
AGGGCGCCCTGCACACCGAGCGCGAGGACTACGTGAACGGCAGCACGCCGCCGATCAAGCGCTGGTACGCGGAGATGACCAACCCCTGGCGCCGCTCGGGCCGGCCCGCCGAGGTCCTCGAGGGCGCCGACCTCTTCATCGGGCTCTCCGGCGCGCGGGTCATGCCGGCGGAGGCCCTCGCGCGGATGGCGCCCGACGCGATGGTGTTCGCCATGGCCAACCCCACGCCGGAGGTCTCCCCCGAGGAGGCCGCGCCCTACTCCCGCATCGTCGCGACGGGTCGCTCGGACTACGCGAACCAGATCAACAACGTGCTCGCCTTCCCCGGAATCTTCCGGGGCGCCCTCGACGTCCGCGCCCGGCAGATCACCGAGCGCATGAAGATGGCCGCGGCGCAGGCGATCGCCGACGTCGTACCCGAGTCAGACCTCCGCGAGGACTACATCATCCCTTCGGTCTTCAACCGCGAGGTCGCACCCGCGGTCGCCACTGCCGTCGCCGGCGCGGCGCGCGAGGCCGGCCTGGCCGAGGCGCGCGACGAGATCGGCTATGCGCCGACCGACACACAGGAGTTCACGCGGATCGGAGACTGATCGCGGTGCGCCGGGGAAGGGTCTGCACCGTACCCTCCTCGACGGCGACGAAAGGACTGCAGCCCCATGAAGGTCACGGCCACCGGCGCGACGGGCCTCATCGGCACGCGCATAGTCTCAGAGCTCAAGGCCCGCGGCGACGAGGTCGCCGTGCTCTCACGCGACCCCCAGCGCGCGCGCGAGGCGCTCGGCGTCGAGGCGCTGCGCTGGGACCCGATGCAGGGGCCGGCGCCCGCAGAGGCCTTCGCGGGGCGCGACGGCGTCGTGCACCTGGCCGGCGAGCCGGTCGACCAGCGCTGGAACGAGGACTCCAAGCGGCGCATCGACGCGAGCCGCGAGGCCGGAACCCGGAACCTCGTCGAGGGTCTGCGCGCGGCGCAGCCGCGCCCACGGGTTCTCGTCTCGGCGTCGGCGGTCGGGTACTACGGGCCCCACGGCGACGAGCTCGTCGACGAGGCGACCCCGCCCGCGCATGACTTCCTCGGTGAGGTCACCCAGCACTGGGAGGCCCAGGCGCGCGCCGCCGAGGAGCTCGGGATGCGCGTCGTGCTCATGCGCACCGGGATCGTCCTCGACGGCGAGGGCGGCGCCCTGAAGTCGATGCTGCCTCCCTTCAAGCTCGGCGTGGGCGGCCCGATCGCCGGCGGCCGCCACTACATGCCCTGGATCCACGCGGCCGACGTCGCGGGGATGTACCTCGCGGCGCTCGACGACGAGCACTGGTCGGGACCGGTCAACGTGACCGCGCCCGAGCCGGTGACCAACAAGGCGTTCTCCAAGGCTCTCGGCCGCGCGCTGCACCGCCCGGCGGTGGCGCCGCTGCCGGCGCTCGCGTTGAAGGCGCTCTACGGCGAGATGTCCGAGATCCTCGTCACCGGGATGCGCGCCGTGCCCGTCCGCGCGCAGCAGCTCGGCTACCCGTTCCGTCACCCCGGGCTCGACGAGGCGCTGAGCTCGGCGATCGACGGCGGCGGGTAGGCCGGTCAGCGCAGGCCGGCGACGTCGCTGCTGCGGCCGGGCAGCAGGCGGCGCAGGCCCGGGCCGCGGGCGACCTCCTTCTTCGCGGGCCAGAAGACCCAGATCAGCAGTCCCACCACGGTGAGGAGCAGCCCGCAGGCGAGGCCGGCCTTCTCGCCGTAGCCCTTGCGGGACGAGAGCCAGGACGCCCCGATCGCCGAGAGCAGCCAGATGTAGAGCAGGTAGTACGCCTTGGCGCCGATGAGGGCGAGGACCGCGGTCATGCGCCGAGGTACGCTCGCTGGACGTTCTCGTCGGAGCGCAGCGACTCCGACGAGTCCGACAACTCGACGTGTCCCGTCGCGAGCACGTACCCGCGGCGGGCGACCTCCAGTGCGTAGTTCGCGTTCTGCTCGACCAGGAGGATCGTCGTCCCCTGCTCGTTGATCTCCTTCACGGTCGCGTAGATCCGGTCGACGAGGATCGGGGCGAGGCCCATCGAGGGCTCGTCGAGCAGCAACAGCCGAGGGCGGGCCATCATCGCGCGGCCAATCGCCAGCATCTGCTGCTCGCCGCCGGACATCGTGCCCGCCGCCTGGCGCTGGCGCTCCTGGAGGCGCGGGAAGAGCTCGTAGACCCGGCCCAGGTCTGACTCGACGTCCTTGTCGCGCCGCAGGTAGGCGCCCATGTCGAGGTTCTCGCGCACGGTCATGCGGGGGAAGACGTGGCGACCCTCGGGCGCGTGGGAGATGCCGAGCGCGACGATCGCCTGGGGCGGGCGGCTGGAGATCTCCTCCCCGTCGAACGTCACGGTCCCCTCGCGGGGGGCGTTGAGGCCGCAGATCGTCCGCAGCACGGTCGACTTCCCCGCGCCGTTGGCGCCGATCAGCGTGACGATCTCGCCCTCCTCGACGGTCAGCGAGACGCCCTTGAGCGCCTCGATCGTCCCGTAGAAGGTGTGCACGTCGTCGACCTCGAGCAACGGCATCCCGGCTCAGCCCTTCGGCCCGAGGTAGGCCTCGACCACGCGCGGGTCCGCGCGGACCTCCGAGGGCTCGCCCTCGGCGATCTTCTCGCCGTGGTCGAGCACCGTGACCCGCTCGGACACGTCCATGACGACCTTCATGTCGTGCTCGATGAGCAGCACGGTCAGCCCACGCTCGTCGCGCAGCCGGCGGATGAAGGCCGTCAGCGCAGCGGACTCCTTCGGGTTCATGCCCGCGGTGGGCTCGTCGAGCAGCAGGAGCTTGGGGCCCGACGCCAGCGCGCGGGCGATCTCGACGCGCCGCTGGTCACCGTAGGAGAGGTGGATCGCGACCTGGTTGACCACCTCCTCCCGCAGACCGACGTAGTCGAGCAGCTCGCGTGCCGTCGCCGCGGTCGTGCGCTCCTCGCGCGTGACCCAGGGGGGGCGGAAGATCGATCCCAGGAGCCCCGCCTTCATGCGTGAGTGCTGGCCGACCATGACGTTCTCGAGCGAGCTCATGGTCGAGAAGAGCCGGATGTTCTGGAAGGTCCGGGCCACGCCCGCCGCGGTGATCTTGTCCGGGCGATCGGCGGTCACGTCGCGGCCGTCGAAGGTGATCCGCCCCGTGCTCGGCTTGTAGAGCCCGGTGAGCATGTTGAAGAAAGTCGTCTTGCCGGCGCCGTTGGGGCCGATGATCGAGACGATGCCCCGCCTCGGGATCACGTAGGACACGTCGCTGACGGCGACGAGCCCGCCGAAGGTCTTCGAGACGCCGACCGTCTCGAGGATCGTCGGCGTCTCCGGGGCGGCGGGAGCGTCGGCCTGCGACGAGGTCGCGGTCACGCGCGCACCTCGTAGAGCTGCTCCTCGTCGGCGCCCACGCCCTCGGTGAGCTCGAGCTTGCGCCGGCGCTCGGGGAGCAGGCCCTCGGGCCGCAGGACCATCACGAGGACGATCAGGAAGCCGAAGATCCCGAACGAGAGCTGGGTGAGGTCGAAGTCCAGGCCGATCTTCGACGGCACCGAGTTGAACACGTCGGGGATGAAGTAGGAGTTGATGAACGACAGCGCGACCGCTCCCAGCACGACGCCCCAGATCGACCCCAGGCCGCCGAGGATGACCATGGCGAGGATGAAGATCGAGAACCCGAACTGGAACACGTTGGCCTGCACCGAGTTGAAGTAGGCGCCCAGGAACGCGCCGGCCATGCCGCCGAGCGCGCCACCGGTGGCGTAGGCCAGCAGCTTGGTCTTGACCAGCGGGATCCCCATCGAGGCCGCCGCGACCTCGTCCTCGCGGATCGCGATCCACGCGCGCCCAAGGCGCGAGTCGCGCAGGCGGAAGTTCACGAAGAGCACGAAGGCGACCATCGCGAGGATGAACCAGTAGTAGGGCCGCAGCGAGAGCGCGGAGTTGAACGCCCCGGCGACCGGGAGGTCGATCTGGTCGACCGGGGAGATCGCCTGGCGCCCGTTGGTCAGCTTGTAGCCGCTGATGTTGACGCCGTCGCCGTTGACGGCGAAGCGGCCGATGATCTCGCCGAAGGCGAGGGTGACGATCGCGATGTAGTCACCGCGCAGACGCAACGTCGGCAGCCCGATGACGATGCCGGCGATGGCGGCAAAGCCGAGCGCGACGAGGAGGATGAGCAGGAAGTTGAGGTGGATGCCGGGCAGCGAGGAGGGGAACGCGCCGACGAGGACGTGGACGCCCTTCTCGCCGTTGACCTTCGAGAAGAAGTCCGAGGAGAACCACCCCACCGAGTAGGCGCCGAAGGCGTAGAACGCGACGTAGCCGAGGTCGAGCAGGCCGGCGAAGCCGACGACGATGTTGAGGCCCAGCGCCATGACGACGTAGGCGAGCGCGAGGATGCAGTCGTCGACGAACGAGTCGAGCGGCGGGCGGGTGAGCGGGAACAATGCGGCCACCGTCAGGAAGACGATCGCGATGACGAGGTTGATGTGCTTGAAGCCGCGTACGCGGGCGACGGTGGCGCTCATCCCGCTTCGCGCGTCTCTTCGCCCAGCAGCCCGCGCGGCCGGAAGACCATGATGACGATCAGGTAGGCGAACACGACCACCGGTGTCCATTGCGCGCCGATGCGGTTGTCGGAGATCTGCTGGATGCAGCCGATGATCAGGCCGCCGAGCACCGCGCCCCTGATGTTGCCGATCCCGCCCATGACCGCGGCGGTGAAGGCGATCAACCCGGCCTGGAAGCCCTGGAAGTACCAGACCGTCGTCTGGTAGAGCGCGTAGATCAGGCCCGCCGCGCCGGCCAACAGGCCGCCGAGCAGGAAGGTGAAGGAGATCGTGGTGTCGACGTTGATGCCCATGAGGCGCGCGGCCTCGGGGTCTTGGGCGGTGGCGCGCATCGCCTTGCCCAGGCGGCTGTGAGCGATGTAGGCGGTGAGGACGATCACGAGCGGCGTCGTGACGGCGACAGCGAGCACGTCGGCGTTGGTGATCCGCAGGCCCAACGGCATCCAGAGCACGTGCTGGGAGTTGATCAGGTCGGGGATCGAGACCGGTGAGCCGCCGAGCCACACGATGCCGACGTTCTGCAGGATGAAGGAGAACCCGACTGCGGTGATGAGCGGCGCCAGCTTGGGCGCGTTGCGCAGCGGCCGGTAGGCGACGCGCTCGATCATGACGTTGAGCGCGCCGCACCCGACCATCGCGACGACCAGGCACACCAACAGGCCGCCGACCAGCCCGAGCGTGCCGGTCGCGAGGGTCAGGCCCAGGGTGCCGAAGAGCCCGACCGAGATGAACGAGCCCAGCATGAAGTTGTCGCCGTGGGCGAAGTTGATCAGCTCGATGATCCCGTAGACCAGCGTGTAGCCGATCGCGATCAGGACCCAGATCGCGCCGTTGGAGACGCCCGCGATCAGGTTGTCGCCCAGGCGCGTCAGGCTGCCCGTCTCCTGCAGGTCCCGGATCCCGTAGACGACGGGCAGGACGAGCAGGAAGGCGATCAGGCCGAAGCGGCTGAGCGCGTCGCGCACGCCCGCGAAACGGGTTCGCGGGGCGGGCTCGACCGGGACGCGGGCGGCTTCCATTGTGGCTGGGAGAAAGAGGTTGCTCGGGGCCGAACGCAGGGGCGGGCTCGCGCCCGCCCCTGCGCCACCGATCAGCCCTTGGGAATCAGGGCCGGATCCGAGGTGACCTTGCGGTCGTAGCTGAGCGTGCCGTCCTTGATCACGTAGAGCCCGTAGTCCGTGAGGCTCGTGTCACCGTTCTTGTCGATCGAGTAGGTCCCGAGGACGCTCTTCGCGTTCTTCGTCGCGAAGATCTGCTCGAGCACGGCCTTGCGGTCGTTGCCCTTCGCGCCGGCCGCCTTGATCGAGTTCAGCGCGAGCGCCATCGTCGCGTACCCGTAGATCGCGTACGGGTCCGGATTCGCGCCTCCGCTCTGCTTCTTGAAGGCGTCGATCACCGAGGCGGCGCTGGGCAGGTCCTTGACGCCGAGCGTCGCGACCGTGACCTGCGTGCGCGCCCCGACGTTCGCGGGGATGCCGCCCTTCTTCGGGTTGGTGAACGCCTCCTCCGAGACCCCGTCCGGGCCGTAGAGCTTCGCGTCGGGCGCGGCGGCGGCGACGTCCTTGTACACCTGGACGCCGTTCTCGCCCGTCACGCCGGCCCACAGGAAGCAGTCCGTGTTGATGTTGCTAGCGAGCGACCGGTAGTTCGCCGCGGTCTTGTCGGTGCCCTGACGGTCCTGGACGGGCAGGCCGCCCTGCTTGGCCGACAGCTCGACGTTGCGCGCCAGGCCGGCGCCGTAGGTCGTCTTGTCGTCCCACAGCGTCACGGCCTTGCAGCCGTCGGACTTCATGACCGACACGAGCGCCGCGCCCTGGATCGTGTCCCGCGGCACCACGCGGGCGTAGGTGCGGGTCTGCGCCGGGTAGTACTTCTGCGGCTCACCCGGCTCTGAGCCGGGGTCGTTCGTGGTCAGCCCGACGTAGGTGTTCGACGGGCTGAGCTGCGGGATGCCGGCCTGGTTGAGGATCGGCAGCGAGACCTTCGTCCCGCCCGAGTTGAACTCGCCCAGGTAGACGATGGTCGACTTGTCCTGCACGGCCTTGCGCGCGTTCTGCGCGGTCTGGCCCTCGTCGGCGCCCCCCGGGTTCTGCGCCGTCGAGTCGTCGAGCGACACGTACTTGATGGAGTACTTCCCGATCTTGTTGCCGGGAGCGAGCTGCTCGAGCGCGAGCTTCTCCCCGGCGATCACGGCCTCCGACTGGCCGCGAGACGTCCCCTGGAGCGGAAGGCTCGAGTAGATGGTGAGCGAGTTCCCGCTGACCGTTCCGCCGGTGCTGCCGCCGCCGCTGTCGCTGCCGCATCCGGTCGCAAGCACCGCAAGCGACGCGAGCGTCACGAGCGTGACATAGAGACGTGACCTCAAAAAAACCCCTCCCTGAGGTTCGATGGAGAGCCGCATCCTAGTACCGGGGGCGGAGCGCCCGCAACGACCTACCGTCGAGGGCCGATCGACCCGAGGTCCACTCAGCCCGCGGGGGGAAGCACGCGGTCGAAGAGCGGCGCCCCGGAGCGGACGCGGTAGCCGCCGTAGTCGGTCAGCGAGGTGTCACCGTCGCCGTCGATGGAATAGGTCCCGAGAACCGACTCGCGGTTCTTGGTCGCGAAGAACGCCTGGGTCACCGCCTTGCGGTCGTTGCCGGCGTCGCCCGCCGCCTTGATCGCCTCGAGCACCGCCGCCATCGCCTCGTAGCCGTACAGCGCCTCCGGCCGCCCCGGCCTCCCGTAACGCTCCTCGAACGCCTTGAACACGGACCCGGCCTTGGGCGGATACAGCTTCGGGTCGAGCGTCGGTCGCGTCAGGAAGGTGACGCTGCCGCCGGGACCGATGGCCTTGGTGAACGCCGGCACAGCCAGCCGAGATGGTCCGAAGACGCTGAGCTGCGGGGCGGCGGCGTGGAGGCTGCGCACGAAGCTCGCCGCGTCGGACGGCTCGTCGGCGCTGACATAGACCGCGTCGGCTCCCGAGGCCTCGATCTTCGAGGTCAAAGACGCGAAGTCGGTGGTACCCGGGGCGAAGGAGTCGCTGCCGGCGATGGCGACGCCCCCATCCTTGACCTTGTGGGCGACCTCGCGGCCCAGCGAGGTGCCGTAGCCCGACCGGTCGCCGACCAGGTAGACCTTGGTGACCCCGCGCACCTTCATGTACGTCGCCGCGGCGGCGGCCTGCACGTGGTCGGCGGGCACGACGCGGGCGAAGTTGCGGTCCTTCGACGGGTAGTACTTGTCAGGCTCGCCCGGTCCGGCGCCGTCCGTTCGGGTCAGGCCCTCCGCCGAGTCCAGCGGGCTGACCTGGAGGATGCCCGCCTTGTTGAGGATGGGAATCGAGATCGCGGAGGCGCCGGGGTCGAGCTCGCCGATGTAGGCGATCGTCCTGGCGTTCGCGACGGCCCTGCGCGCGTTCGCGGAGACCCGCGCCGGATCCCAGCGGCTCTTGCCGCCGGTGTCGTCGAGCGCGACGTAGCGGATCTTGAACTTGCCGGCTTTCTCGCCGGCATCGTCCAGCGCCAGGCGGGCGCCGGCCTCCACGTCGCGACCCTGCTCCGCCGACGCCCCGCGCTGCGGGGCGCTGGAGTAGATCACGAGCTCCCCGCCGCGTACCTTCGTCCCTCCACCCGAGCCGCCGCCGCAGCCGCCGAGCACGGCGAGGGCCAGCGCACCCGGCAGCAGCGCCCCGATCCGCCGGTCGAGGGCGCGCCTCATCCGAAGAACACCTCGGCGGTCTCGTAGAGCTCAGGGTCGAGCAGCTTGGGCTCGGCGAGCGCCTCGGAGAGCGGGACGCGGCCGATCTGAGTGGCCGTGAGCGCCACCATCGCGCCGTGCTCCCCGTCGGCCACCGCGTCGATGGCCGCGACGCCGAAGCGCGTGGCGAGCACGCGGTCGTAGGCGATCGGCGTGCCGCCGCGCTGCACGTGGCCGAGGATCGTGACACGGCTCTCGAATCCGGTGCGCCGCTCGATCTCCTTCTCGAGGGCGACGCCGATCCCGCCGAGGCGCGCGTGGCCGAAGGCGTCCACCTGGTCTCCGTCGCCGCCGGAGGCATCGAAGCCCGAGTCCGGCGCGGGGGTCGCGCCCTCCGCCACGACGACGATCGAGAACGTGCGCCCGCCCTCGTGGCGCCGGCGGATGCGCGCGCACACCTCCTCGACGTCGAAGGGCCGCTCGGGGACGAGGATCACGTCGGCCCCGCCGGCGAGGCCGTCGTAGAGGGCGATCCACCCCGCGTGACGGCCCATGACCTCCACGACCATGACGCGGTTGTGCGACTCGGCGGTGGTGTGGAGGCGGTCGATGGCGTCGGTCCCGATCTGCACCGCGGTGAGGAAGCCGAAGGTGAAGTCGGTAGCGCCGAGGTCGTTGTCGATGGTCTTGGGCACGCCGACGACGGGAAAGCCGTCCCCGTGCAGCCGCAGGGCGACCCCGAGGGTGTCCTCCCCGCCCACGGCGATCAGCGCGTCGACCCCGCCGTCCGTCAGCGCGGCCCGGAGCCGCTGGCCGCCGCCCTGCTCCTTGTAGGGGTTGGTGCGCGAGGTGCCGAGGATCGTCCCGCCGCGCGGGAGGATGCCCGCGGTGTTGTCGGGCGTGAGCTCCACCGCGTCGCCGGCCATGGCGCCCGCCCAGCCGTAGCGGAAGCCGAGCATCGTGTGGCCGTGGACGTTGACCCCCTTGCGGACCGCGGCACGGATCACCGCGTTGAGGCCAGGGCAGTCGCCGCCGCCGGTGAGGATGCCGATCCGGGCCATGGACGCCGCCTCGCCGCGGCGCCGGTCAGCGCCGTCCGGGGAGGTAGCGCAGGGCGATCTCGGTCGTGCCGGCCAGCAGGAGGATCGCGATCAGCACGAGCATCGAGTCAAAGCCCCGGCCGGTGATGGCCCACACCACGACCCACAGCACGAGACCGGTGGTGAGGGCGACGACGAGGCGCACGGACGGGAGGATATAGCTCCGGCCGGGAGGGATAGCCCCGCGGGGCCTCCGGCCCCTCGTCCTGATGGCGGCCGGCGACATCACGTCGCCGGTGATCGGGCTACGCCCCTCGCTGCAGCGCTGCAGCGAACGCCTCGACGAGCGGTCGCACGGCTGCGGCCGGGTCGTCGGCCTCCGCGGCGGCGCGCACCAGGCGGCTTCCCACGATCACCCCGTCGGCGCCCGCGGCGGCCGTGGCGGCCGCCTGCTCGGGCGTGCCGATCCCGAAGCCGACGGCCACGGGCACCTCGGTCGCCGCCTTGGCGCGGAGGACGATCTCGTCGACCGCGAGCGCCTCGCGCTCGCCGGTCGTGCCGGTCACCGAGACGGCGTAGAGGAAGCCGCGCGCCGCGGCCCCGGCGAGCGCGAGGCGCCCGGCGGGGGTGGTGGGCGCGACGAGCGGGACGAGGGCGAGCCCCTGCCCGTCGAGGGCCTCGCGGACGGCGGGCGCCTCGTCGACGGGCAGGTCGGGCACGATAACGCCGCTCGCCCCCGCGCTCGCCGCGGAGGCGGCGAAGGCCTCGGGACCGCGGTGCAGGATCGTGTTGGCGTAGGTCATGAGGACGACCGGCACGCGGCCGGCGAGCGCCTCGGCGACCCCGAGCACGCCGTCGACCGTCGCCCCCGCCGCCAGCGCCGCGGTGGCCGCTGCGTGGATCGCCGGGCCGTCGGCGAGCGGATCGGAGAACGGCACGCCGAGCTCGACGAGGTCGGCGCCCGCGTCGGCGTAGGCCTCCCCCACCCGCCGGGAAGCCTCGAGGTCAGGGAAGCCGCCCATGAGGTAGGGCATCAGCGCCGCGCGCTTCTCCGAGCCGGCGAAGGCCGCCCCGATGCGCGCGACGCCCTCGCCGGGGGGGGCGGCCCGCTCGCCGCCCGCGCCCGGGGCGGCGGCCCGCTCGGCGCCCGCGCCCGGGGCGGCGGCTCGCTCGGCGCCGGCCTCCCGCCGCGCGGCGCTCACCCGCGGCCCAGGACCTCGGCGAGGTCCTTGTCGCCTCGCCCCGACAGGCAGACGAGGTCCATGTCGCCCCCCTGCTCGGCAAGCGTCCACGCGAGGGCGTGCGAGGACTCAAGCGCGGGGATGATGCCCTCGAGCCGCGAGCAGAGCCGGAAGGCGGACAGGGCGTCCTCGTCGGTGACCGCGACGTAGGTGGCGCGGCCCGAGTCGCGCAGCCATGCGTGCTCGGGCCCCGTCCCCGGGTAGTCGAGCCCGGCGGAGACCGAGTGGGCCTCGGCGATCTGGCCGTCGCCGTCCTGCATGACGGCCGAGAGCGCGCCGTGCAGGACCCCCGAGGGGCCGCCCATGGTCAGCGGCGCGCCATGGCGCCCGCTGTCCAGCCCCTCGCCGGCGGCCTCGACCCCGACGAGCGCGACGCCGGCGTCGTCGGCGAAGGGGACGAAGGTGCCGATCGCGTTGGAGCCACCGCCCACGCAGGCGATCACCCGGTCGGGGAGCCGGCCCTCGCGCTCGAGGATCTGCGCACGCGCCTCGTCGCCGATCACGCGCTGGAGGTCGCGGACGAGCGCCGGGTAGGGCGCCGGGCCGACGCACGAGCCGATGATGTAGTGGGTGCCGGCGACGTTTGCGACCCAGTCGCGGATCGCCGCGCTGACCGCCTCCTTGAGCGTCCGCGCGCCGGCCTGCACCGGCTCGACGCGGGCGCCGAGCAGCTCCATGCGATCGACGTTGGGCCGCTGGCGCCGCATGTCCTCCGTTCCCATGTAGACCACGCACTCCAGCCCGAGCAGCGCGCACGCGGTGGCGCTGGCCACCCCGTGCTGGCCGGCGCCCGTCTCGGCGATGACCCGCGCCTTGCCCATCCGCCGGGCCAGCAGCGCCTGACCCAGCGCGTTGTTGAGCTTGTGGGCGCCGGTGTGCAGCAGGTCCTCGCGCTTGAGGTAGATCGCGCGCCCGGCCCGCTCGCTCAGGCGCTCGGCGAGGAACAGCGGCGTCGGGCGGCCGGCGAAGTCGCGCAGCAGCCGAGCCAGCTCCGCGGTGAAGAGGGCGTCCTCGCGCGCCCCGACCCACACGGCCTCCAGCTCGGCCAGGGCGGGCATCAGCGTCTCGGGGACGTACTGGCCGCCGTAGGGCCCGAAGCGGTGCTCCACCCCCATCTCCACGCGAGAGCTCACGAGGCAACCGCCTCGCCCTCGGGCGCCGCCGCGGCGACCGCCGCCACGAAGGCCTCGAGCCTCGCCGGGTCCTTGACGCCGGGCCGTGCCTCGACCCCGCTCGCGACGTCGACGCCCCACGGGCGCACGGCATCGATCGCCCCGGCGACGTTGGCGGCGGTGAGCCCGCCGCTGAGGATCAGCGGCACGCGCGAGCCCCGCGCCCGCACGAGCTCCCAGTCGAAGGTCTCCCCCGTGCCGCCCGGAAGGTCGGGCGCGTGAGCGTCCAGGAGGTGGAAGCCCACGCGCCGGAAGGCGTCGAGGGCCTGCACGTCTGCGCGCGTGGCGACGCGCGCCGACTTGACGATCCGCGCGCCGGTGCGTCGCGCGACCTCGTCGCAGTAGGACGGGCCCTCGTGGCCGTGGAGCTGGACGAGGGTCAGGCCGACGCCGTCGGCGGTGGCGATGACCTCGTCCAGCGGCGCGTCGTAGAACACGCCGCACACCTCGGTCTGCCGCCGGAGCGCGCCGACGATCTGCGCGGCCGCCTCCAGCGTGCAGCGACGGGGGGAGCGCGGGTAGAAGATGAGCCCCACCGCCCACGCGCCGAGCTCGACGGCCAGGCGCGCGTCCTCGAGGCGGGTGATCCCGCAGATCTTGACGTTCACAGGAGCCGGCATGGCCGACCCCATGGTAGGCGCCGCGCAGCCCGCCGGCCGGGAGCGGCCGGGCCGCGCTCAGCCCTGGCCGACCACGGCCTGACTGGGCCGCGAGGCGAGGGTCACGGCGAGCGACCGGCGGCTCGGGCCGCGGCGCACCTCGAGGCGGATCTGCTCGCCCGGCTCCTTGGCGGCGACGGCGGCGGCGACCTCTTCCATGGAGCCCACGGCCCGGCCGTCGACGGCGGTGATGACGTCGCCGCCGACCAGCAGCGGGCGCCCGGCGACCTGGACGCGGGTCGTGCCGCCGCGCATCCCCGCCCTTGCGGCCGGCCCCTGCGGGCTCACCTCCTGGACGAGCACGCCCCGGGCGACCGGGAGGTCGAGCGCGCCGAGCGAGGAGTCGATGGCCGTGCCGGTCACCCCCAGGAAGGCCCGGTCGACCCGCCCGGAGCGCTCGAGCTCAGGCACGACCTGCTTGGCGGTGTCGATCGGCACCGCGAAGCCGATCCCGATGTTGCCCTGGCCCGCGCCCCCGGTGGCGATCTGCGAGTTGATCCCGATCACGTCGCCGGCGGCGTCGAGCAGCGGGCCGCCGGAGTTGCCCGGGTTGATGGCGGCGTCGGTCTGGATGACGTTGTCGATCTGGAAGCCGTCGGGCGCGCTGATGCGTCGCTGGAGGGCCGAGACCACGCCCGTGGTCAGCGTGCGGTCCAGGCCGAACGGGTTGCCGATGGCGATCGTCGGGTCGCCGACCTGCACGCCGGAGGAATCGCCGAGGCTCAGCGGGTGCAGGTCCGCCCCGCGCGGGTCGACGCGCAGCACGGCGAGGTCGGTGGAGCTGTCTCGCCCGACCACCTTGGCGTCGAGCGTCTTGTCGTCCTCGAAGGCGACGGTGACCTTCGCGGCGCCCTCGATCACGTGGGCGTTGGTGAGGATCGTGCCGCGGCGATCGAGCACGAAGCCCGAGCCCGTCGCCTCCCCCTGCTCGTCGGAGCCCGAGAGGTCGAAGGGCGAGGAGACGTTGCGGACGATCTGCGCCTTGACGTTGACCACGCCGCGGGCGTCGCGGCGGTAGATCTCGTTCGCGGTCAACCCCTCGCCGCCGGGTCCGCCGCCGGCGCTCTTCCCGGTGCGCATGAGCGGCGCCTGTTCGACGACCGTCGTGGTGGCCCCCGCCGCGAGGTCCAGGACGGCGCTGGCGACGGCGACCACGGCCCCGCCGACGACAGCGGAGAGCAGCGAGGTGACGACGACGCGGTTCATGGCCGCCGGGCAGTGTGGCGCCCGCCGCTCAACGGCGGCTTAACCGTCAGAGCTCGGCGTCGTCGCTCAGGCCGGCGAGCTCGCGGCACGCGGCCTCGAGGTCGTGCGCCCGCATGAGCGCCTCGCCGACGAGCACCGCGTCGACGCCGACCCGCTCGAGCTCGTCGAGCTCGTCGCGGGTGCTGAACCCGGACTCCGCGACCACGGTCTTTCCCGCCGGCACGTCGGAGAGCAGGTCGAAGGTGCGCTCGATGTCCACCGTGAGGTCGGTGAGGTCGCGGTTGTTGATGCCGATGACGTCGGCGTCGACCTCGAGCGCGGCGTCCAGCTCGCGCTCCTCGTGCACCTCGACGAGCACGTCGAGGTCGATGGCCCGCGCCTCGGCGTGCAGTCGTGCGAGGTCACGCGGCTCGAGCGCCGCGACGATGAGCAGGATGGCGTCGGCGCCCGCCGCGGCCGACTCGTAGACCTGGTAGGGGTCGACGACGAAGTCCTTGCGCAGGATCGGCAGCAGGGACGCCGCGCGTGCCTCGCGCAGGTCGTCGAGCGAGCCCTCGAAGTGGTGGCGCTCGGTGACCACCGACAGCGCGGCGGCGCCGCCGCGCTCGTAGGCCTCGACCACGTCGGTGACCCCGGCGCCCGAACGCAGCGACCCCGCGGAGGGCGAGCGGCGCTTGTACTCGGCGATCACCGAGATCCCGGGCCGGATCAGCGCCTCGGAGAACGGACGGTCGTCGCGGCGCGCGAGGGCCGACTCCAGCTCTGAGATCGGCACTTCGCGGCGCCGGCGCGCGACGTCGTCGCGGGTGCTCTCGACGATGCGCTCGAGGACGTTCACGGCGTCGCTGTCGCCCGCTCGTGGGTGCGGGCGACGAAGCGCTCGAGCGCGTCGAGGGCTGCGCCGTCGTCGAGCGTGCGCTCCGCCAGCCGCACGCCCCGCCGGAGGGTGTCCGCGCGGCCGCCCGCGTAGATCGCCGCGCCGCCGTTGAGGACTGCGAGGTCGCGCGCGGGACCACGCTCACCGGCGAAGATCGCGCGAGTGGTCGCTGCGTTGGCCGCCGGGTCGCCGCCCACGATCGCGCCGTCCGGCGCGCGCTCCAGGCCCAGCTCCTCCGGCGCCACGGCGTAGCGTTCGATGCGCCCGTCGTCCACTTCCACGACGCGGGTCGATGCCGAGGTGCTCAGCTCGTCCATCCCGTCCTCGCTGGACACTACCAACGCGCGACGGGTGCCCAGCGCGGCGAGCGCGCCGGCGACGAGCTCCAGCGCAGCCGGGTCCGAGACGCCGATGACCTGCCGCGCCGCCCCCGCCGGGTTGGTCAGCGGGCCGAGCAGGTTGAAGATCGTGCGCACCGCGAGCTCTTTGCGGACGGGCACCACGAAGCGCGTGGCGGCGTGATGGGAAGGAGCGAACATGAACCCGAAGCCGACCTGCGCGATGCAGTCGGCCACGTCCTGGGGACCGAGGTCGATGCGCGCCCCGAGCGCCTCGAGCAGGTCGGCCGAGCCCGACAGGCCTGTGGCCGAGCGGTTGCCGTGCTTGGCCACGCGGCAGCCGGCGCCGGCGGCGATCAGCGCGGCGGTGGTCGAGACGTTGAAGGTCGGCCGCCCACCTCCCGTGCCGGCGGTGTCGAGCAGCTCGCCGGGGTCGGAGACCGGCACGGCGACGGCGAGCTCGCGCATCGTGCGCGCGAGGCCGGCAAGCTCTGCGACGGTCTCGCCCTTGGCCCGCAGGCCGATGAGGAAGCCGGCGATCTCCACCTCCGACGCGTTGTCGGACATGATCTCGCGCAGCACCTGGCCCGCCTCGTCGATCGAGAGGTCGCGGCCGGAGGCGACGGCGTCGATCGCGCGGGTGAGGACGGGGGTCGGCATCGGCGAGCGACTCTAGGCCAGGCCGGCGGCGGCACGCGCGGCGGCCTCGTCGTCGTAGCCCTCCTGGCGGGTGATCCTCCCGTCGCGGACGGTGAAGACGTAGACCCATCGGCGCGACACGTCGGCGTCGCTCGAGCGCCCGCGCAGGGCCAGCTGCGCCGCCATGTAGACCTTGTCGCCCGACGCGATGATCTCCTCGGGGGTCCACCGCCACCACGACCAGTTCCGGCGCCAGCCGGCCATGTAGCGCTCGAGCGCCTCGCGTCCTTCGACGCGGGTTGCCCCGGTAAGCGTCGTCGGCTCGATCCCCACGAAGTCCTCGACCATGAGCTGCTCGGCGCGCTCTGCGTCGTCGTCGTTGAACGCCTGCACCCACGTCCGCACGACGTCCTCCGGAGCGGACCCCGAACCGAGGAAGTTGCGCAGCAGCGCCCTGCCGTGCTCGGTCAGCACGGACTCAGGGTGGAACTGGACGCCCTCGGCGGGCAGCTCGCGGTGGCGCAGGCCCATCACGACGTCGCCCCCGAACGCGCTGCGCTCCAGCGCCGGCGGAAGCTCGGGGTGGACGACCAGCGAGTGGTAGCGCCCGACGGTGAGCGGGGTCGGCAGCCCGGCGAAGATCGTGCGCCCGTCGTGCTCGATCGTCGTGGTCTTGCCGTGCACGGGGACGTGCTGTACCACGCGCCCGCCGAAGGCCTGGGCCAGCGACTGGTGGCCCAGGCACACGCCGAGCGTCCGGGTGCCCTGCTCGGGGAAGCGGCGCATGACCTCCACCGAGATCCCGGCCTCGTTCGGCGTGCAGGGCCCCGGCGAGACGACGACGCGGTCGAAGCCTGCCCCCAGCAGCTCGTCGACCCGGGCACGGTCGTTGCGCACCGCCTCGACCTGCGCCCCAAGCTCGCCGAGGTACTGGACGAGGTTGTAGGTGAAGGAGTCGTAGTTGTCGACGACGAGGACGCGGGTCACGGCCACTCCGGCTGGGAGACCGCGAGCTCGATCGCCGCGAGCACCCCGCGGGCCTTGGCGACGGACTCCTCGTACTCGTACGCGGGCTGCGCGTCGGCCACCGTCCCGCCGCCGGCCTGGACATGGGCGACGCCGTCCTTTACCACGACGGTGCGGATGTGGATCGCCGTGTCGAGGTCGCCGGTGTAGGAGAGGTAGCCGATGGCGCCGCCGTACGAGCCCCGCTTCACAGGCTCCAGCTCGTCGATGATCTGCATCGCCCGCACCTTTGGCGCTCCGGACAGCGTCCCCACCGGGAGCGCGGAGCGCAGCGCGTCCATCGCGCCGACGCCCTCGCGCAGGGTGCCCGCCACCGAGGAGACGATGTGCATCACGTGGCTGTAGGTCTCGACGGCCATGAAGGTCTCGACCTCGACGGAGCCGTACTCGCTGACGCGGCCGAGGTCGTTGCGGCCGAGGTCGACGAGCATGACGTGCTCGGCGCGCTCCTTCTCGTCGCCCAGCAGCTCCTCCGCGATGCGGGCGTCCTGCGCGGCGTCGGCGCCGCGCGGTCGCGTGCCGGCGATCGGTCGAGTGGAGACGTGCCGGCCGGCCACCGTCAGCAGCGGCTCGGGGCTCGCGCCGGCGATCTGGAAGTCCTCGAAGTCCAGGAAGTACATGTACGGGCTGGGGTTGACCGCGCGCAGCCCGCGGTAGACCGAGAACGCGTCGACCGGCACGGGCGCGCTCCAGCGCTGGGAGGGCACGACCTGGAAGGCGTCGCCGGCGTGGACGTACTCGACGATCCGCGCGACGATCGCCTCGAAGCGCTCGCGCGGCATGTTGGACTCGAAGACGGGCATCGCGCGACCGGGGTCGGGCGGGCGCGCCGGGCGCGGGACCGGGCCCGCCAGGCGCCAGCGCACCTCGCCGATGACCTGCACGGCCTGGGCGTAGGAGCGCTCGAGGTCCTCCTCGGCGTAGACGTTGGCCAGCACCGAGACGGTGTGCTTGAGGTGGTCGAAGACCACGAGCACGTCGGAGAGCATGAGCGCGAGGTCGGGGAGCCCGACGGGGTCGGGGTTGGGCTCGCCGAGCGGCTCCACCGTGCGCACGAGGTCGTAGCCGAAGATCCCGACCGCTCCTCCGGCAAAGGGCGGGAGGCCGGGCAGCGGCGCCTGCGAGAAGCGCCCGACCTCGCGCTCGACGAGCTCGTAGGGGTCGCCGGGGTCGCCGAGCGACCAGCGCAGCACGCTGCGAGGGCGGAAGCCGATGAACGAGTAGCGCCCGACGCGCTGGCCCTGGTCGGCGGACTCGAGCAGGAACGCCGGACCGGACTCGCGGAGCTTGAGGAAGGCGGACACCGGCGTCTCGCAGTCGTCGATGAAGCTGTGGCGCAGCGGGATGAGGTTGTGCTCGCGCTCGAGCGAGCGCACCTCGTCGAGCGAGGGCGACGTCGCGGGCGCGTCAGCGACGACGGCCATTGAGCGCGTTCTCGGGGTCGGCCAGCGCGAGCTCGCGGGAGCGCAGCAGCACGGCGAGGTGGTAGAGCACGTCGGCCGCCTCGTCGGCGACGCGCTCGTCGCTCTCCTCGCGGGCGGCGCGGGCGACCTCCTCGGCCTCCTCTTCCACCTTCGCGCCGATGCGCGCGGGGTCGTCGAGCAGCGCGACCGTGTAGGAGCCGTCGGGCCGGCGGGCGGAGCGGTCGGCCAGCACGCGCTCGAGCGCGGGGAGCGCCTCGTGAGGGGCGGGATCCAGCTCGCCGCGGTGAAAGCACGAGCGCTCGCCGGTGTGGCACGCGGTCCCGGCCGGCTCGACGAGGGCGAGCAGCGCGTCGCCGTCGCAGTCGTAGCGCAGGCCGCGCAGGCTCAGCACGTTGCCGCTCGTCTCACCCTTGCGCCACAGCCGCTCGCGCGAGCGGCTCCAGAAGTGGACCTCCCCGGTCTCGCGCGTCCGCGCGAGCGCCTCGGCGTTCATGTAGGCGAGCGTGAGCACCTCGCCCGAGCGCCAGTCCTGCACGACGCAGGGGACGAGCCCGCGCTCGTCGTAGGCGATGTCGCGGTCAAGCACGGCTAAAGATTCTAGGTCGCGGGTTTGCGACCCCCCGTCGCCATGGAAGCCCAAGGGGATGCGCAACGAGGAGAAGCCACCCCACAAGAGCAGCGTGCAGGACCGGCTGCGCCGGGTCCACGAGCGCGCGACCGAGCGGCCGAAGGGCTACGGCAGCGCCCCGCCGGCCAACCCCGACCGCGACGAGCACGACGTCGAGCGCGGTCGCGAGAAGCTCGCGCGGGTCGTCGGGAACTAGGCCGCCCGCACCCCGCCGCCTTCACGCGGCGCGGGCGCGAACGCCCCCCGTCTCGAGGGCGCCCGGCGCCACGCCGGCGAAGCTCGGCGGCGCCTGGTCCAGGTACCACCCAAAGGCGCGGTCGACGAGGCGCTGGGAGCCCATGTGGCGCAACGCGAGGGTCAGCAGCCGCGGCGGAAGCCGGGGGATGATCCGCTGCAGGCGCAGGGCGAGGCCGAAGGCACGCGCGTGGCCGGCGCTGAACGCGCGGTAGCGAACCAGGGCGTCCTCGCGCGTCCGGTGCCCGGCGAGCACCGCCGCGATCTCGCGGCCGGCGGCGATCCCGAAGTAGAAGGCGGTGCGGATGCCCTCGCCCGAGAGCGGGAAGCAGTGCCCGGCGGCGTCGCCCACGAAGAACACGCCGTCCTGGGCCGCGGGGCGCAGGCGGTGCGGGAACCAGTTGCCCTGGTAGCGGACCGGCTCGACCTCGAGCCGCTGCGCCAGGGCGACGGTCGACTCCTTCACGTGCCGGCGCGGGTCGTAGGAGCCCACCCCGACGCGGGCCTCGCCGCCCGCCGGGACGCACCAGCCGTAGCCGCGGCGCACGAGGTCGCGCTCGATCCACACGTCGAGGGCGTCGTCGGAGCCCTCGACGTGCGGGTGGACCTCCAGCCCGCGGCTCAGTGGGGCCTCGGGCGGCTGGTAGTGGGGAGAGGCGAGAACCCGGCGCCAGCCCAGCGCGTCGACGACGAGCGGGGCACGCAGCGTGCCGCGGTCGGTGCGCACGGCGATCGGTTCGCCGGGCG
Source organism: uncultured Actinomycetes bacterium (assembly GCA_963728925.1). GTDB lineage: Bacteria > Actinomycetota > Thermoleophilia > Solirubrobacterales > Solirubrobacteraceae > JBBPZA01. The sequence goes on from CAVSMB010000009.1 coordinate 19,472, forward strand.
CGGGCACCGGGTCGCCCGGCGCGCGGCCCTCGACCTTGGCGGTCTCGAAGCGCGCGTCGCCGCACTGCGCCCACAGCAGCCGGCACAGCTCGCGGTAGTCAACGGCCGACCAGCTCCACGGCAGGCGGTAGCGGACGCTCCCGTGCGGGGTGGTGAAGGTCATGAAGGGCAGCTCGGCGCGGACCGCGTCCTGGACGCCCATCGCGTGCAGCCACGGCGTCGGCGCCGCGCACGCCGAGGTCGCGCGCTCGCCGATCTCGTAGCGGTCCACCACCAGCACGTCGGCGCCTGCGCCGGCCAGCTCGCGAGCGACCGACAGCCCCGCGAAGCTCGCGCCGCACACGAGCACGTCGGTGCGCGTTCCCTCCAGCGGGGTGCGCTGCGCCCCGCGCTTGGTCGCCCTCAGCGTCACCGGGCCACCAGCGACCGCATCGCGGCCGGCCCGAGCTCCCAGGGCGCCAGCCCGGTCCGGCGGCCCAGGACGTCGAAGCCGATCGCCTCGACGCGGTCGAGCACGCAGAGATAGACCCCGCGGGCGAGCCGCATTCCCGGCCGCACGCGCGGCGACGCGCCGTCCACCGCGGCGCCGGACTCGGCGAACAGCCGCCGGGCACGGCCGACCTCCTCGGCGAGCAGGGCGCGCACCCCGGGGCCCGCCATGGGACGTCCGAGCTCAGACTCGGCGACCTCGAAGCGTTCGCGATCGGCCCGCGGGAGGTACACGCGGTCCATGTCGTAGTCCTCACGCACGTCGCGGATGAAGTTCGTGAGCTGGAAGGCCGCGCCGAGGCACACGAAGTCGTCGTCGCGCTCGCGCGGAGCGCCGAGCAGAGAGGCCATGATGCGGCCCACCGAGCCTGCGCTGCCGCGCATGTAGGCGTCGAGCTCCTCGCGGGTCTCGACGCGCACGCGGTCGCAGTCCACGCGCATCGAGCGCATGTAGATCGCCAGCTCGTGCTCGAGCGGCAGCTCGTGATGGGCGGCGGCGTCGACCAGCGCGGCGATCACCGGGTGGGGGCTGTCGCCCTCGGCGAGGCCCTCGCGCAGCGCGTCCTCCCAGCGGTCCAGGGCGGCCCGGCGCTCCTCCGCGGTCGGCGGGCGGCGCGGGCCGTCGACGATCTCGTCGGCGCCGCGCACGAACCCGTAGAGCGCGTGGACCGCCGGCTGGAGCTCGCGCGGGAGCCGGCGGGTGGCCCAGTAGTAGGTGGGGTCGTGGCGGCGCTGCATGCGACGGCAGGCCCTGTAGGCCGCGTCGAGGTGCGTCGGGATCGTCGCCGTGCGCGTCATGGGTGCGGGCGAAGGCTACGGGGCCGCGACGCGCGGCGGTGCGCCTGGAGGGTCTGCCATCCTGCCGCGGGGCCCATCGCCCCTCTCCCATGGCCTCGCTCCTCGACAGACAGATGATCTTCGTCACCGGCAAGGGCGGCGTGGGCAAGAGCACGGTGGCCGGGGCGCTGGGGCTCGTCGCCGCGGACCACGGCCGGCGCACGATCGTCTGCGAGGTCGGCCAGCAGGACCGCCTCGCGCGCACCTTCGGCCACGACGCGGCGCCGGGCGAGGAGACGCGGCTCGCCGACGGGCTGTGGTCGACGTCGATCGACCCCCACGACGCGCTGGGCGAGTGGCTCACCCGCCAGGTCGGGTCGGCGGCCCTCGCCCGCCCGCTGCTGGCCTCCAACACGTTCCAGTACTTCGTCGCGGCGGCGCCGGGGGCGAAGGAGATCGTGACCATGGCCAAGGTCTGGGAGCTCGTCCAGACCGAGCGCTGGCGCAAGCGCGCGACGGGCTACGACCTCGCGATCGTCGACGCCCCGGCCTCCGGTCACGGCCTCGGGATGCTGATGACGCCCAAGACCATCGCCGGGGTGGCCCGCGTCGGCCCGATAGCCGGCCAGGCCAACCGCGTGCAGGAGCTGCTCGTCGACCACCGTCGCTCGGCCTACCTCGCCGTGGCGCGCGCCGAGGAGATGCCCGTCACCGAGACGATCGAGCTGCAGGCCCGGCTGCGCCGCGGGCTCGCGCGCGAGCTCGCCGCCGTGGTGGTCAACGGGATGTTCCCCAAGCGCTTCACCCGGTCCGACCTCGAGCAGGCGGACGCCGTCGCCGCGCAGGACGGGCCGGTCTCGCGCGCGGCCGCGCGCGCCGCGCGCTTCGAGTGGCGCCGGGCCAACGGCCAGCAGGCCCAGCTGCGCCGCCTGCGCAAGGAGGCCGAGGGTGACGTCGTGACGCTCCCCTTCCTCTTCGAGCCCGCCCTCGAGCTCGCCGACCTCGAGCGGCTGGCCGGGGAGCTGGAGGGGAAGCTGTAGGGGTTCGCTTCCGCGGAACCGCGCTCCGGAGAGCTCCGCGGAAGCGCGCCGCCGGCGTTTACAGCATCTGGCGAGGGAGGAGGAGGTCAGGCGCTGGGTGGGGACGCCGCCGGAGCCGGTCGCCGGGCCCTTGAACCCGCGGAGTGGTCTCCGGGGGTGTTTGAACCTGTTTTCAGATCGTTGGGCCGCCCTGACGACGAAGCCGCCCCCTCACCCGAACCCGATCACGCTGCGGATGCCGTCCTGGGCCTTCATCAGCTCGAAGCCGCGGTTGACGTCGTCGAGGCCGATGCGGTGGGAGATGAAGTCCTCCACGTCGATCTCGCCCTCGAGGTAGCGGCGGACGAGCAGCGGGACGTCCTCGCGGCCCTTCAGGCCGCCGAACGACGAGCCGGCCACGCGGCGGCCCGTGATGAGCAGGCGCGGGATGACGTCGAGCGTCTCCCCCTTGCCGGCCACCCCGCACATCGTCGCGAGTCCCCAGCCCATCCGCGCGGCCTCGACCGCCTGGCGCATGACCGCGACGAGGCCCGTCGCCTCGAAGGTGTAGTCGGCGCCGAAGCCGCCCGTCGTCTCGAGGATCCGCTCGACGGCGTCCTCGCCGCCGGCCATCGTCTCCGTCGCCCCGTGCCGGGTCGCCTGCTCGCGCCGCTGCGCGGAGGGATCGATGGCGATGATGCGCTCGGCGCCCTGGAGGCGGCAGCCGACCACCGCGCCCAGCCCGACCATGCCGAGCCCGAAGACCGCGCACACCGCGCCGGGCTCGACGCGCGCGGTCTTCATCGCCGCGCCGATGCCGGTCGAGAGGCCGCAGGCGAACAGCGCCGCGGCCTCGAGCGGAGCGGCCCGGTCGATCTTGGCCAGGGCGATCTCCGGCATCACCGTGTACTGCGCGAAGGTGCTCGTGCCCATGAAGTGGCGCAGGGGCTCGCCGTCGCGGTGCAGTCGGGTGGTGCCGTCGGGCAGGTAGCCCCGGTTCTGCTGCTCGCGGATCGCCAGGCACAGGTTGGTCCGCGGGCTGAGGCAGTGCTCGCAGCGCCCGCACTGCGGCGAGAACAGCGTGACGACGTGGTCGCCGGTGGCGAGCAGCGAGACGCCCGGGCCGAGCTTCTCGACGACCCCGGCGCCCTCGTGGCCCAGGACGGTCGGGGCGTAGCCCGACGGGTCCACGCCAGAGGCGGTGTAGAGGTCGGTGTGGCACACCCCACAGGCCTCCAGCCGGACGAGGACCTCGCCCGGTCCGGGCTCGTCGAGGTCGAGCTCCTGCACCCGCAGCGGCTTGCCGAACTGCTCGAGCACGGCGGCGCGGATCTTCACGCGAGGACCTCCTCGGGGACGGGAACACGGTTGAGCACGGCGAGGGCCTCGGAGGCGGCGCGCTCGCCCGACTGGACCGCGCCGTCCATGTAGCCGCTCCACACCGTCGCGGTCTCCGAGCCGGCCCAGTGCAGCGGGCCGATCGGCTCGCGCAGGGAGCGGCCGAAGCCCGTCCACGCGCCCGCGGTCATGGAGCAGCCGTAGCAGCCGCGGGTCCACTCCTCCTCGGCCCACGCGCGCTCGAGGTAGCGCTCGGGCGAGGCCGCCCGCTCGCCGAAGAGCGCGACGAGGCCGGCGAGGACCGCCTCGCGGCGCTCGTCGGCCGGGCGGTGGCCCCATTCGCGCGCGGCGCGTCCCTCCAGGAAGGCGACCAGCACGCCGGGCGTGCCCTCGGGGGGCGAGTTGTCGAAGACGAAGTTCACCGCGCCCGCGTCGCTCGTGCCTTGGCCGCTGAGCCCCTCGGCGCGCCAGAACGGCCGCTCGTAGATCGCAATGCACTTGGTGACCGTCCCCTGCGGCATGCGCTGGGTGAGCTGGTCGCGGTGCCCGGGGAGCGGCGGGTCGTAGGCGATCCGCGAACAGAGCGTCGGCGGGATCGCGACGATCGCCCTGCGCGCGCGCACCACGCCGCCGTCGCTGATCACCGTGGCGCCCTCGGGCCCGTGCTCGATGCGCCGCACCGGCGACTCCAGACGCACCACGTCGGGGCCGAGGCGCTCTGCCAGCCGGAGGGCGACGAGCTGTGAGCCGCCGACGAAGCGACGGTCCTGCGCGCCGCCCTCGGTGCTCAGCAGGGTGTCGAGACTGCCCGCCGAGTGGATGTAGAAGAGGAGGTGAAGGAGCGAGATGTCGGTCGAGGGCACCGCCCAGACCGCCTCCGCGGCGAGCTCCAGCAGGTCGCGGGCGCCGCGCGAGGGGACGTTGCGGCGCATCCAGGACCAGAAGGTCTGCCCGTCCCACTCCAGCGCGCGCGGCGCCGCCCACGGCGCGCCGAGCGGCACCGTGCGGGCCATCGCGTCCAGCCGGGCCTGGGTGATGGCGATCGTCGCGAGCGTCACCGGGCCCAGCCTCGGGATCGCGCCGCTGTAGCGCCGCAGCGATCCGCGCCACCGGATGACGTTGTCGCCCTCGTCGTGGGTGGGGAAGGTCTGCACCGAGAGCTCGCGCCCCAGATCGAGGATCCGCCGCTGGGTCGGCCCGACCCACTGGCCTCCGACCTCGACGACCTTGCCGTCGCCCAGCTGCTCGTTGAGCAGCCGTCCGCCGACGCGGTCGCGCGCCTCGAGCACGACCGCGGTCCGCCCGGCCGCGAGCACGTCGCGGGCCGCCACGAGCCCGGCGAGACCGGCGCCGACGACGGCGACGTCGACCGGCGCCCGGTCAGCCACCGGCCCGGAGCTCTTCGAGCCCCTCCGCGTGGCTCTTGACCGACGCGTAGCCCAGTTCCCGCTGCGCCTTGCCGATGTCGATCGTGCACTCCTGCGAGGAGACCCACACGACGAAGCGGGTCAGCGGGGGCGAGCCGGGCCGGCGCGCGGCGCTCCAGAACGCCTCGGCGGCCGCCGCCGCGGCGCTCGCGACGCCGGCGGGAATGCTCTTGTCCGGGATCGCAACGCCCTGCGTGGCCACGAGGTCGGACACGAAGTCGCGGAACACGACCGGCTCGCCGTCGGTCACGAAGTACGGCTCGCCGGGGCGCCCGCGCTCGTAGGCCCGCAGCAGGCCCTCGACGACATTGTCGACGTGCGTGGTGTCGGTGCTGTGGCGCCCGCCGCCGATCCAGCGGAAGCGCCCGGCGCGCACCATGTCGACCATGGTGGGCAGCAGCGTGGTGTCGCCCGCGCCCCACACGAAGCGCGGCCGCACGACCACAGTCTCCAGTCCGTCGCCGTTCGCGTCGCGCACGAGCTGCTCGGCCATCGCCTTGGTCGCCGAGTAGTGCGCCTTGGAGTCGGGCCGCAGCGGCGCGCGCTCGTCGACGTGCACGAGCGGCTGCCCGGCCATGAGCGCCGCCTCGGTGCCCACGTGGACGAAGCGCCGGGCGCCGCCGGCACGCGCGGCGCGCAGCGCGTTGGCCGTCCCGTCGACGTTGCCGCGCACGAACGCCTCGCGCGGCCCGGAGTCGCCCAGATGGGCGGCGAGGTGGAAGACCGCGTCGGCGTCGCGGGCGCCTTCGGTCATCGCCGCGACGTCGTCGAGGTCGCCGCGGACGGCCTGCGCGCCGCGGGCCCGAACGGCCTCCGCGGAGGCGTCGGAGCGCGCGAGCGCACGGACCGTCCACCCCTCGGCGGCGAGCCGCTCGACCAGCCGGCCGCCGATGAAGCCGGAGCCGCCGGTGACGAACGCGGTGGGCATCACGCGAAGATATTCGATCCAACAGCACCCCGATACCGCCGATCACCAGCGGTCGGCCTGCGGCCTCCCACCTGGCGACCGCACCCTATTCAATCCCCAGCCGATCCAGCAGCGCGTCGTCGGCGCGCCACTTGCGGCGCACGCGCACGGCGAGCTCGAGGTGCACGCGGCGGCCCAGCTCGCGCTCGAGCTCGCGCCGCGCGGCCACGCCGATCGCCTTGACCATGCGCCCGCGCGAGCCGATCACGATCCCCTTCTGCGACTCGGTCTCGGTCCACACGCTGGCGTGGACGTAGGCGATGTCCTCGCGGTCCTCGTCGACGTCGTCGACCTCGACGGCGACCGCGTGAGGCAGCTCCTGGAAGGTCCGGGCCAGGACCTGCTCGCGGACGAGCTCTGAGAGGCGCACACGCCGGGGGAGGTCGGTGTGCTCCCCGGGCGGGTAGTAGAACGGCCCGGCGGGGAGCAGCGAGACGAGATGCTCGACGAGCGCCGGCACGCCGCTGCCCCGGCGCGCCGAGATGGGGAACAGCTCGGCCGCGTCGAGGCTCGCGCCCTCGGCCAGGCCCGCCGCGGCCTGCAACGCCTCGGCGACCTGGGCGCGGCCGAGGCGATCGACCTTGTTCACCGCGATGGCCACGGGGACCGGCGAGCCCGACAGGGCCTGGGCGATGAAGCGGTCCCCCGGGCCGGGGCCCTGCTCCGCGTTGACGACCAGCAGCGCAGCGTCGGACTCAGCGAGCTCGGACTCGACGCGGTGGGCCATGCGCGACGTGAGGACGTCGCGAGGGCGCTGAACGCCGGGCAGGTCGACGAGCACGAGCTGCCAGTCCGGGCCGGTGGCCACGCCGCGGATCGCCCTCCGCGTCGTCTGGGGCTTGTCCGAGACGATCGCCACCTTGGTCTGAACGATCGAGTTGACGAGCGTCGACTTGCCGACGTTGGGCCGCCCGGCGAGCGCGACGAAGCCGCTGCGGGTCTCCATCGCGCGGCGCTCAGCCTCGCTGCCAGCCGAGGATCTCCCGCTGCAGCGTGAGCATCTCGCCGTCGTCGGCCTCGTGGTCCATCCCGGCGAGGTGCAGGGCGCCGTGGAGCACCGCCTCGGCCTCGTCGCCGGTCTGCTCCGGGCAGACGAGGATGTCGCCGAGCTCCAGCGGACCGGGCGCGGCGCCGTCGTCGTTCCCGTCGACCGGGAAGCAGAGAACGTCGGTCGGCGCGTCGACCCCCCGGTGCTCGCGGTTGACCTCGCGCATCCGGTGCCCGTCGACGAACTGCACCGCGAGGTGGCCGTCCTCGATGCCCGCCGACGCGAGCGCGAGCGTGCACAGCTCCTCGACGTCCTCGCGCGCGAGGCCTCCGAGCGCGCCCTCGAGCCTGATGACCTCGATCTCAAGCACGGCGGGCGCGCAGCTCGGGCGCCGCTTGCTCGCCGCGCTCGCCGTACGCCTCGACGATGCGCTGCACGAGCTTGTGGCGCACGACGTCCTCGCCCCCGAAGCGGATGAACTCGATGTCGTCGAGACGGTCGAGGATGTCGGCGACGATCACTAGCCCCGACGTCTGCTCGCGCGGCAGGTCGATCTGGGTGATGTCGCCCGTCACGACCATCTTCGACCCGAAGCCCAGACGCGTGAGGAACATCTTCATCTGCTCGGGCGAGGTGTTCTGGGCCTCGTCGAGGATCACGAAGGAGTCGTTCAGCGTCCGACCGCGCATGAAGGCGAGGGGGGCGACCTCGATCACGCCGCGGTCGAGGTGCTGGGCGACGCGCTCGGGGTCGAGCATGTCGCGCAGGGCGTCGAACAGGGGGCGCAGGTACGGGTCGACTTTGGCCATCATGTCGCCGGGCAGGAAGCCCAGGCGCTCGCCGGCCTCGACGGCGGGCCGCGTGAGGATGATGCGGTTGACCTCGCGCCGGGAGAGGGCTGCAGCGGCCATGGCGACGGCCAGGAAGGTCTTGCCCGTGCCGGCCGGGCCGATCCCGAAGGTGATGGTGTTGCGCCTGACCGAGTCGACGTAGCGCTTCTGGTTGACGGTCTTGGGGGCCACCTTGCTGGCCCGGTGGCGCCACACGACGTCCTCGAGGATCTCGGCGGGCGAGCGGTCGGCGTCCAGCGCGCCGGTGACCGCCTCTATGGTGCCCGGAGCGATCGTGTGGCCCTGGGCCACGAGGTCGGCGATCTCGCGCACGACCTGCTCGCCGGTACGCACGCCGGGCTCGTCGCCCTCGAGGGTCACGACGTTCCCGCGCAGGAAGACGCGGGCGTCGAGGTGGCCCTCGAGTGCGCGCAGGACGGTGTCCTCGCTCCCGGCCAGCTCGGCCGCCACGTCGTTGGCGAGCTCGATCCGGCGGCGCATCAGGCCCCGAGCGCCTCCCGCACCTTGGCCGACACGCGCCGGCCGTCGGCGCCCCCGCCGACCTGCGGCATCACGGCGCCCATGACGCGCCCGGTGTCCTTCGGCTCGCTCGCGCCGGTCTCCAGGACGGCGGCGGCGACGATCCGCTCGAGCTCTGAGTCGGGCAGCTCGGCGGGCAGGTAGGCGGTGATGAGCGCCGCCTCGGAGTCCTCCTTCTCGGCGAGCTCGGCGCGCCCGCCGTCGCGGAAGGCCTGCGCGGCGTCCTCGCGGCGCTTTCGCTCGCGTCGCAGCACGGCGACCTCGTCGTCGCCGCCCTCCTTGGCTGCCGACTGCAGCGAGGAGAGGACGAGCCGCAGCGCCTGGGCGCGCTCGCGCTCACCCGCCTTCATGGCGGCGGTCATGTCGCTGCGCACGCTGTCGAGGATGGCCATGCCCCGCACAGGATAGGCCGGGCCTACCTCGCGCCTCCCGCGTCCATGTCCTCGAGCACCGCGCGGGCGGCGAGCGCCCCCGGCGCGCCGGTCACCGCGCCGCCCGGATGGGCACCCGAGCCGGCCAGGTACAGCTGCTCGATCCCGCCGAAGCGACGCGCCGCGGGCCGTCGCTCGAGCAGCTGGCCGGGCAGCATCTCACCGTGGAAGATGTGCCCGCCGGTTAGGCCGAAGCGGGCCTCGAGCTCGCGCGGGCCGAGCGCGAGCCGGTCCTCGATCGCGTCCGGGAGGCCCGGGCAGATCTCCGCGAAGCGTGCGACAGCCGCGTCGGCCGCCGCCTCGGGGTCGGCGTCGGGCGGGTAGCACTGGCAGAAGAGCGAGAGCACGTGGCGCCCGTCTGGCACGAGCGTCGGGTCTGCGGCGGTCTGGCACGCGGCCTCGATCCACGGCCGCCGCGCCGGGCGCCCGGCGCGGGCGTCGGCCGCGGCGGCCGACAGCTCGGCCATGGTGAAGCCGACGTCGATCGCTCCGCCCCACGGCTCGGGACCGGGCCACGCGGGGAAGTCGGGCAGCGCCGAGAGCAGCAGCATGACCTTGACCACCGGGCCGGCCTGGCGCCAGCCCGCCGGCGGCTCGACCCCGGCCAGCGAGGCCGTGCGCAGCGGGTCGGCGTTGGAGAGCACGGCGCGCGCGCCGAGCTCGCGTCCGCCGGCGACGACGACGCCCTCGGCGCGGCCGTCGCGAACCTGGACCCGCTCGACCGCCGTCTCGAGGGACACGCGGGCGCCGGCGGCCTCGGCGGCCGAGCGCAGCGCTGCGGTCACCGCCCCCATCCCGCCCCGTGCGTAGCCCCACGCGCCCTGGACGCCTCCCGCGGCGCCGAGGTCGTGGTAGAGCGCGACGAACGCCGTGCCGGGATCCTCGGGCCCGGCGAGCGTGCCGATCAGGCCCTGGAGCGCGAAGGGCACGCGCACCGGCTCGGACGGGATGCCGGCGAGCGAGTCCGCCACCGAGCAGTCGAGGATCTCGGGGCCGATGGCCTCCAGCCATCGCTCGCGGTCGGGCGGCTCGAGGAGGAGCGGGGCGGCCCGGCGCGCGGCCAGAGCCCAGCGCCGGCTCCGCTGCGCGTAGGCCTGCGCGTCGGCCTCCCCCCAGTCGCGGCGAAGGTCCTGCGCCGTGCGCTTCGCGCTCGACCACGTGATCACCCGGCGGCCGTCGGGAAACGGTGCGAAGAGGCCAGGCTCGTGAACCTCGACGTGCAGCCCGTGCGCGTGCAGGGCGAGGTCACGCAGGATCTCGGGGCGCAGCAGCGAGAGCGTGTAGGCGCCGGGCGAAGCGCGCACCCCAGGCCACAGCTCTTCGGTCACGCACGCGCCGCCGGCGACGTCTCGCCGCTCGAGCACCTCCACGGACAGCCCGGCGCGGGCGAGGTAGGCCGCGGCGACGAGGCCGTTGTGGCCGGCCCCGATGACCACGGCGTCGAGCACGCCGCGACGGTAGCGCGCTGACCGGGCGCCGCGGCTCAGCTGCGCAGCAGCAGCGCCGCCCAGTCGCCGTCCTCGCGCCGCGCCGCCTCGTGCAGGCCGTGCCCGGCGAAGACGGTCGCCAGCTCGTCGGCCTCGTGGCGCAGCAGTCCGCCGGCCACGAGCGTGCGAGGCGGCGGATCGGGCAGGCGGCCGGCCAGCGTGAGGAGCAGCGGGCGCAGGAGGTTGGCGGTCACCGTGGGGGCGGCAGGAAGGCCGTCGCTGCGAAGGTCCAGGCGCGCCACGCCGACCTCGACGCCGTTGGCCTGCGCGTTCCCGGCGGTCGCCTCGACGCTCAGGGGATCGTGGTCGACCCCGAGCACCGGCTCCCAGCCCAGCTTCGCCGCCGCGATGGCGAGCACCCCGGAGCCCGAGCCGACGTCGAGCAGCGCGCCCCCGGGCTCGAGCTCGAGGAGCAGCTCGAGGCACAGCCGGGTGGTGGCGTGGGCTCCGGTCCCGAAGGCGCGGCCCGGGTCGACGACGACCTCGGGGAGAGCCGGGTCGGGCGTCGCCCACGGCGGGCGGATGCGCAGCCGGCCGCCGACGACGACGGGGACGTGAAAGCGGCGCCAGCGATCGGCCCAGTCGTCGGGCACCTCGCTCGACGTGACCTCGACGAGCGCGTCGCCTGCGGCGGCCCGCAGGTCCGGCAGCTCGGGCAGCTCGCCGGGCGCGCCGTAGACCGCGTACTCGACTGCGTCGCCCAGGTCGCGCTCCTCCACCCCGCCGGGCGCGAGCGCAAGGAGCTCGGCCAGCGCGAGCTCGGCGTCCCCGAGCCGGACGCGCACGGCGAGCCGGATCACGACGCCCGCAGGACCCGCTTGAGCTTGGAGAAGACGCCCTCGTCGGAGCGCAGGTTCTCGTCGGTCAACGTGCCGGCCAGATCCTCCAGCAGGCGCTTCTGCTCGCCGGTCAGCCGCCGTGGGGTGACGACGTTCACCACGACGCGAAGGTCCCCCCGCCGGCCACCGCGCAGGTGGGGCATGCCGGCGCTGCGCAGCAGGTGGACGTCACCGGGCTGGGTTCCGGCCGGCAGATGGACCTCAGCCTCGCCGTCGAGGGCCGGGACGGCTACGGTCGTCCCGAGCGCCGCCAGCGGCGCGGGCACGTCGACCGCCGTCACGAGGTCCTCGCCGTCGCGCACGAAGCGCTCGTCCTCGCGGACGCGGACGAGCACGTACAGGTCACCGGGCGGCCCGCCGGCGTCGCCGGCGTGCCCGCGACCCGCGATCCGGATGCGCTGGCCGTCCTCGATGCCGGCGGGCACATCCACTTCCACCCGCCGTTCGCCGGCCGTTCGCCCACGGCCCCGGCACACCGCGCACGGCGTCTCGGGGATCTTCCCGTCCCCTCCGCAGCGGTCGCAGACGACGCTGCGCACGACCTGGCCGAAGGGGGTGCGGGTGCTGGACTGGAGCTGGCCGGCCCCCTGGCAGCGCGGGCAGGTCTCGATCGGCGTGCCGGGCTCGGCGCCGTTGCCGTTGCAGTGCTCGCAGCGACTGACCGCGTCGTAGGCGACGTCGACCGACACGCCGGTCGCCGCCTCGGCGAGGTCGATGTCGACGCCGACGGCCACGTCGCCGCCCTGCGCGGTCCCGCCGCGGCGCCCGAAGGCCCCGCCCTGGCCGCCGAAGAACGCGTCGAAGATGTCGGAGAACGACCCGAAGCCCTCGAAGTTCGGGGCATAGCCGCCCGAGCGCAGCCCGTCGGCCCCGTAACGGTCGTAGACCTCGCGGCGCTCGGGGTCGGAGAGCACCTCGTAGGCCTCGGCCGCCTGCTTGAACTTCTCCTCGGCCTCTGGATCGTGGTCATTCACGTCGGGATGCAGCTCACGCGCGAGGCGGCGGAACGCCTTCTTGATGTCGGTCTCCGAGGCGTCCCGGCCGACGCCGAGCCGCTCGTAGTAGTCGGTGGCCAAGGCCTAGTCGCCCTCGTAGAGGTCCTCGACGAAGCGCGAGAGCTGCAACGCCGCGCTGCGGACCGAGCGGATCGCCACTGCGTAGTCCATGCGCACCGGGCCGATGACCGACACCGTCCCGAGGCTGCGCTGCGGGAGCCCGTAGCTCGTGGCCACGACCGCGAGCGAGCGCAGCGCAGGCGCCTCGTTCTCGGCCCCGATGCGGATGTAGAGGTCACGCTGGGCGAGCACGGAGCGCAGCACGCCGAGCAGCGAGACACGGCGCTCGAGCATCTCCATGAGCTCGTTGATCTGCGACAGGTCGTCCCAGCGGTGCTCCGCGAGCAGCCGCGCCGCGCCGTCGACGTAGAGATCGTGCTCGGCGGTCTCGGCCAGCTCGAAGAAGGCGGGCGCGAGGTCGGACAGGAAGCCCTGCTCGCGGGCGGAGAGCGAGGGCTCGGCGAGCCGCAGGTGCAGCATGCGCGCCCCCAGCCCGATGCCGACGAGGCGCTCGTTGAGGTAGCTGGCGGCCCAGTCGGCCAGCCCCGGATCGACGGGCGAGTCGAAGGTGAGGATGCGCTTGGACACCCCGCCGGTCGAGGTGATGATCACCACCATCACCACCTGGGGCTGCAGGACGAGCACCTCGATGTGGCGGATGGTCGCCGACTCGACGGGGGGCGCGGAGACGATCGCGAGCAGGTCGGTGACCTGGGAGAGCTTCTCGGTGGTGAGGCGCATCGCCTCGTCGATCTCGCGCCGGACGAGCTCCATCCCGAGGGCGTGGCCCTCCTCGGGGCGCAGCTCGGGCAGCAGGCGATCGACGAAGTAGCGGTACCCGGCATCGGTGGGCACGCGGCCGGCCGAGGTATGCGGGTGAGCGAGCAGCCCGCGCTCCTCGAGGACGGCCAACTCGTTGCGCACCGTGCTCGGCCCCCAGCCGACCTCGCGGTCACCGGCGAGCAACTTGGAGCCCACCGGATGGCCTCCGTCGAGGTGGCCTTCAACGACTTTCCGGAGTATCAGCTCCTGGCGGGCGCTCAGCATGCGCGAGGGATTGTAGGAGCGCCGATGACCGCCCCCTCCTACCGCCTCGTCCTCGGGGTGGCAAATGGGGGGTTCACATAAATCCCTGCATTTCGGGCGATGACTTATGTGCCGCAGCCTGCTACGGTGCCGCGCCAACGATGACTTGCCGAGTCCCTGCGTCACCGAGGCGCGGGGAGCGGGGGACCCAAACAGCGGCTTCGGCCGCCGGGGCGAATCGTCGCGACGACGCGATGTAGCGCGAGCTTTCCGCGCGAGCCCGACAGCTAACTCCGCAGGCGCACGAAAAGCAAAGGAGTCTCACGGTGTCCGCTCTGCGAACACGTCCCTCCGTGGACAAGGCCGTTCTGCGTCGTGACCTGGGCTCCCACGAGCTGTGGGAGCGCTCGCTCCGCCGCTCCCGCGAGCGCCGCCGGGTCGCGGAGATCCATCGCCGGTCGGCTCCGCGCCGCAAGGGCGTGTCGCTCGCGATCACCGCCGCGCTGCTGGCCGCCCCCATCGCGCCCGCCTTCGCGGGCGCCGGATCGCCGGGCACCTCGCCCGCCGGCGGTGACGTGGGCGGCGACAGCGGCCGCGCGGGCGTCCCCCAGCTGCTGACCCTCGGCGACACCGGCGTGGCCGTGCAGCGCGCCCAGGGCCAGCTCGGCGTGCTCGCGGACGGGATCTTCGGGCCGATCACCAAGGGCGCGGTCAAGCGCTTCCAGCACGAGCAGGGACTTCCGGCCACGGGACGCGTGGACACCAGGACGTGGATGAGGCTCTTCTCGGGCAACGTCACCGTGCTCAAGGCCGGGTCCGCGGACGCGCGTGCCATCCAGCGCGCCGCCGGCGACCTGCCGGCGTCCGGCGACGCGTCGGCGGGGACGGCGCCGGCGCGCACGGCGGCGGTGGTCGACTTCGACCACTCGGGCACGGACGGTTCGCTCGGCGGTGAGGGCTCGAGCGCCTCGATCGCGTCCGCCGACGGCTCCGGGTCCGGCACGTCGGGGTCCTCGGACTCCGCGGGATCGGACAGCTCGGACGCCTCGACATCGGACAGCTCGGGCTCATCGGACTCCGCGGGATCGGGCTCCTCGGGATCCGACGGCTCCGGCTCCTCGGACTCCTCGGGGTCGGACCCCTCGGGATCGTCGGACTCCTCCGGAACCACCGATCCGTCGGGGTCGAAGGACTCCTCCGGCTCGAATGACTCCTCGGGCTCGAAGAAGGAGTCCTCGTCGGGCGACAGCGTCTCGACCACCCCCGTGTCCACGACCGACGACTCCAGCTCGGGCAGCAGCGACTCGTGCGGCGGCGGGACGATCCGCAGGCCGGTCAGCGGAACGGTGACCGGCGTGTTCGGCGAGCAGCGCCCAGGCCACACGCACGAGGGCGTCGACATCGCGACGTCCTCCGGAACGCCCATCAAGTCCGCGACCTGTGGCCGCGTCGTGACCGCCGAGACGCAGGGCGGCTACGGGAACATCGTCTGCGTCCGGGCGACCTCGACCTTCACCACGTGCTACGCCCACATGTCGCGCTTCGGCACCTCGGTGGGCAGGTACGTGAAGATCGGCGAGGTCATCGGGTACGTCGGGTGCACCGGGAGCTGCACGGGCCCGCACGTGCACTTCGAGGTGCGCCTCAACGGCTCGGCGGTGGACCCGGCGCCGTACCTGAACGGCAGCAAGAAGGCGCCCGCGTCCGCCAGCTCTGCCGCGAAGGCGTCGAAGGCGTCGAAGGCCTCCAAGCCAAGCAGCGCCTCGGGCGGCACGATGGCCCTGAAGATCACCGACTCGACGGGCGACTCCAAGGCGGCGAGGAAGGCCGAGAAGCGCGAGAAGGCCCGTCGCGAGGCCAACGCGAGGCTCGATCCCGAGCAGAACGCGACCGCACCGGTCGTTCCGCCGTCGACCTACCCCGCGACGTTGCCGCCGGCCGCACCGGTCCAGAACGGCGCTCCGGCGACGACGCCGGCCGCCGTCCCGGCGCCCACCACCGACCAGGCAGCGCCGACCCAGGCCGCACCGCCGAGCACGGCCCCGGATCCGTCCGCGATCCCGACCGAGACGTCGAGCGGCGACACGTCGTCCGGTGAGCCGGCGAGCACCGACACCACCGGCGGGACCGACACGACTGACACGTCGGGCACGACCGACACGTCGGGCACGACCGACACGTCGGGCACGACCGGCACGACCGACACGTCCGGCACGACCGACACGACCGACACGACCGACACGACCGACACGACCGACACGACCGACACGACCGACACGACCGACACGACCGACACGACCGACACGACCGACACGACCGACACGACCGACACGTCCGGCACGACCGACACGTCGGGCACGACCGACACGAGCGGCGACACGTCCAGCGGTGACACGTCCAGCGGTGACACGTCCGGAAACACGGACGATTCGTCGAGCAGCGACTCGTCGGGTTCGACCGACTCGTCCGGCGACACCTCGGGCTACACCGACGACTCGTCCACCAGCGACTCCTCGGGGTCGACCGACTCGTCGGGTGAGACGTCCGGCTACACCGACGACTCCTCCAGCGGCGACACCTCGGGATCGACGGACGAGACGACCACGGACACCTCCGGGACCACGGACGAGACCAGCACGGACAGCTCCGGGACCACGGACGAGACCAGCACGGACAGCTCCGCGTCGACCGACGAGACCGGCACGGACAGCTCCGCGTCGACCGACGAGACGACCACCGAATCCGACACTTCGGGCGGGGACAGCTCCGGGTCGGGCGACGAGGGGTCGTCCGACTCGGGGGATCAGGCGCCTGCCGAGACGACGTCCGGCGGCTGATCGCTCGACGGGCCCGATGGGGGGCGGCGCGCGAAGCGTCGCCCCCACTCGGTCGCCCCTCAGGCGACGAGGAGCTCGGCCTCGGCGTTGCGGATGATCCGCTTGCCGTCCTGCTCGGCCACCGTAGCAACGGTCGCGTGGCCGTCGACGACGCTCGTCACCCGCCCGGTCACGACGATCTCGCGCTCGGGCAGGCCGACGCCGCGGAACTGAACCGCGAGGCGCTTGAGCGTCTCGGGCCCACCCGCGGCGTCGGTCTGGGCGCGCGCCACCTGGGCCATGGTGTAGAGGCCGTGGAGGATCCGGCCGGGAAGCCCGACCTGCCTGGCGAAGTCCTCGTCGATGTGGATCGGGTTGAAATCACCCGAGGCCCCGGCGTAGCGGACGGTCAGGTAGCGGTCGGGCGTCACCCGCAGCTCGGGGATCGTCGCGCCCTCGGCGAGCTCCGTCATCTCGTCACACCCCTCGCACGATGTTGGTCCACGTCCCGGTGCACACCCGTTCGCCGCGTTGGTTCTCGGACCGCGACTCGAAGACGTAGAAGCCCATCCCGCCCTTCTCCGATACGTCTGTAACCGACACCGTGGTGACGATCTCGTCTCCGGCGACCGCCGGCGGCCCCCAAACGAACTCCTGGCCGCCGTGGACCATCATCATGAGGTTGATCCCGACGTCGGGGTCGACGATCGCTGGCGCGAGGGCCGGGGCGCTGTAGACGACGGCGAACATCGGCGGCGCGACGACGTCCGCGTAGCCTGCCGCGCGCGCCGCTTCCACATCGAGGTGCACCGGGTTGGTCTCGCCCACCGCCGCGGCGTACTCGCGGATCTTCTCGCGCCCGACGGCGTAGGGGACGGGCGCGTAGCGCTTGCCGACGGCCTCTGTGGAGACGGGCACGGCGCGGTAGTCTACGCGGCGTCAGGCGCCCCACGTGGCGCGCATGACCCGGAGCCAGTTCTGGTGGGCGAGGGCACGGCGCTCGCTCTCGGTCCAGCGCGCGTCGACGAGCGCGTCGAGCAGCCGAGGAAGGCCGGAAGCGTCCCCGACCGCGACCGGGACGGTCGCGCCGTCGAAGTCCGAGCCGACCGCGACGTGCTCGACGCCGATCCGTCCGGCGACGTGCTCGGCCTGGGCCACCCACCGCCCGAGCGCGACGTCGGGGTCGTCGCGGCCGTCCTCGCGCAGGTCGGAGACGCTCAGGTTGATCCCGACGACTCCGCCCGAAGAACCGACCGTGTCGATCTGGGCGTCGGTGAGGTTGCGCGCGGTCGGGATGAGCGCGTGGGCGGCGGCGTGGGTCACGACGAGGGGCGCGTCGCTCAACCGGGCCACGTCCCAGAATCCGGGCTCGTTGAGGTGCGCGCAGTCCACGAGGACGCCCAGCGCGTTGCACCGGCGCACCAGGCGGCGCCCCTCGCGGGTCACCCGCTCCAGCGCGAGCAGGGCGTCGTTGTGGCCGTCCAGGAGCAGCACGGGTAGCGCACTCATCGCCGCGAGGCGCCGCTCTCGCCGGCCGGGGCTACCGCGAATCCTCGCCCAGCTCGAGCACGGCGAGGAACGCCTCCTGGGGCACCTCGATGCGCCCGACCTGCTTCATGCGCTTCTTGCCCTCCTTCTGCCTCTCGAGCAGCTTGCGCTTGCGCGAGATGTCGCCGCCGTAGCACTTGGCGATCACGTCCTTGCGGAACGCCTTCACCGTCTCGCGGGCGATCACGTGGGAGCCGATGGCCGCCTGGATGGGGACGTCGTATTGCTGGCGGGGGATCCGCTGGCGCAGCTTGTCGGTGAGCGTGCGGCCGGCCGCGTAGGCCTTGTCGCGGTGCACGATCATCGACAGCGCATCGACCGGGTCGCCGGCGAGCAGGATGTCGAGCTTGACGAGGTCGGACTCGCGCAGGCCGGTGAGCTCGTAGTCCAGCGACGCGTACCCGCGCGTCCGCGACTTGAGCTGATCGAAGAAGTCGAGCACGATCTCGACGAGCGGTATGTCGTAGGTGATCGACACGCGCTCGGCCGACAGGTAGTGCATGCCGGCGTGCTCGCCGCGGCGGTCCTGGCAGAGCTCCATGACCTGCCCGATGTAGCCCTTCGGGGTCAGGATCGTGGCCCGCACGTAGGGCTCGCGCACCGAGGCGATCTTCGCCGGATCGGGCATGTCGGTCGGGTTGTGGACCTCAATCACCTCGCCGTCGACGAGCGTGACCTCGAACTCGACGCTCGGCATCGTCGCCAGCAGCTCGAGGTCGTACTCGCGCTCGAGGCGCTCGCGGACGATGTCCATGTGCAGCAGGCCCAGGAAGCCGCAGCGGAAGCCGAAGCCAAGGGCATCGGACGTCTCGGGCTCCCAGCGCAGCGCGGCGTCGTTGAGCGTGAGCTTCTCCAGCGCGTCGCGCAGGTCGGGGTACTCGTCGGAGTCGATCGGGAAGAGGCCGCAGAACACCATCGGCTTGACCTCGCGGTAGCCGGGCAGCGGCTCGGCGGCCGGCTGCGCGCGGCTGGTCAGGGTGTCGCCGACGGCGAGCCTGGTGACGTCCTTGATCCCGGTGATCAGATAGCCCACCTCCCCGGCTCCCAGCGAGTCGGCCGGCGTCATGGCGGGCGTGAAGAAGCCGATGTCGTCGATGTCGGCCTCCGTGCCCGCCTGCATGGCGCGGATGGCCTCGCCCTTCGTGAAGCGCCCGTCGACCACGCGGATGTAGGCGATCACTCCGCGGTACTGATCGAACTCCGAGTCGAAGATCAGCGCGCGCGGGGCGGCGTCGGGGTCCCCGTGCGGCGGCGGGACCCGGGTCACGAGCTCCTCGAGGATGTCCACCACGCCCTCGCCGGTCTTGGCGCTGATCCGCCGCACGCCGTCGGCGGAGTCGCCCAGCAGGTCGGCCACCTCGCCCGCCACGCGTTCGGGCTCGGCGCCGGGGAGGTCGATCTTGTTGAGCGTCGGGATCAGCTCGAGGCCGGACTCCACGGCGAGGTAGGTGTTGGCCACCGTCTGGGCCTCGACGCCCTGGGAGGCGTCGACGACCAGCAGCGCCCCCTCGCACGCGGCCAGCGAGCGCGAGACCTCGTAGGTGAAGTCGACGTGCCCGGGGGTGTCGATCAGGTGGAGCTGGTAGGTCTCGCCATCGCGCGCCTCGTAGAGGACGCGCACTGCCTGGGCCTTGATGGTGATCCCGCGCTCGCGCTCGAGGTCCATCGAGTCCAGCAGCTGGGCGCGCATCTCGCGCCGGGTGACCGTGTGGGTCAGCTCGAGGATGCGGTCGGCCAGCGTCGACTTCCCGTGGTCGATGTGGGCGATGATCGAGAAGTTGCGGATGTGCTGCTGGTCGGCCATGCGGCCGAACAGGTTAGGCGGCCAGCGCGTCCGCGACGCGAAGCCGCGCCCGGGACAGCCGGCTGGGCACTGACGCGGCCTTGATGCGCAGCGTGCGCGCCGTCTCCTCGTAGCTCAGCCCGGCGACGTCGACGGCCACGAGCACGTCGCGGAAGTCGTCGGGCAGCGCGCTGATCGCCTCGAAGAGCTCGCTGGTCTCCAGCGCCCGCTCGGGCTCGAAGGCCGGGGTCGAGGCGACCAGCTCGCGGTCCTCGGGCATCGGCGCGCTGACCGGCCGGCGCCCCTTGCTGCGCAGCTGGTTGATGAAGGTGTTGCGCAGAACGCGGAGCAGGTAGCCGAGGTCGTCCTCGCGGCGCAGGATCCTGGGACGGGCAAGGACGCGGGCGAAGGTGTCCTGGACGAGGTCCTCGGCGTCCTCGCGCGAGCCGCACATCGCCCACGCCGCGCGGTAGAGGCGGTCGACGTGGTCGCCGAGCCGCGCGGGGTCCAGCCGTCGCTCCGAACCGGCGGAGGTTGCGAGGACGGTCGATGCCGACCATAGACCGGCGGCGAGACCGGCGACGCTGGGCAGATCCACGCGGGGGTCCGGTGCGAGTGCGACGGTGACGGCGGCCATGGCGGGAAGACTCCACGACCGGCCCCTGACCGTCACTAGGGTATCCCCTGGTCCGGCCCCTGGTTCCCTCCCCGGGGCCCACCATTCGGCCCCTGGATCCCGCCTGGGGCCTACCATCGACTCGTGGCCCGCACGGACGACCAGCTCGCAGATCTCGCCCGTCTCGCCGACGGCACGCTGCCCGCCTCGCGGCGGGAGGAGGTGATGGCCCGCGTCGCCGGCGACCCCGCGCTGCAGCGCGCGCTCGATGCCCAGACGACGATCGCGGGCGCGAGCGCGGCCGAGCACGTCCGCGCGCCCGCGCGCCTGCGCGCGGCGGTCGCGACGGGAGAACGCGCGCGGCGCCCCGCCCGGGATTCGGGAGCGGGGGCCGCCGCAGGGGTCGCGGGCCGGCCTTCTCGTCGCGTCGGCCTTCCTCGCTGGACGCTGGCCCCCGCGCTCGGCGTGGCCGCGGCCGTCGTCCTCGCGCTCGTGCTGGTGCTCGGAGGCGGCGCGAGCGGGCCGAGCGTCGCCGACGCGGCGGCCCTGGGCACCGAGCCGCCGACCCAGCCCGCCCCGGCGCCGCTGCCGGCCATGCCGACGCTGCTCGCCCGTCAGGTGGAAGGGGTGCCCTTCCCGAACTTCCGGGCGAAGTTCGGCTGGGGCGCGACCGGCGCGCGCGAGGACGCCCCCGACGGCCGTGACGCGAAGACGGTCTTCTACCGCCGCGGGGGCGCGCGGATCGCCTACACGATCGTCGCGGGCCAGGCGCTGGAGAACCCCGGCGATGCACGCGTGATCCGGCGCGGCGGCGTCGAGTACCGAGCCTTCGCCTCGGGCGGGCGCACGGTCGTCACCTGGCTTCGCGGTGGCCGCACGTGCGTGCTCTCGGGCGCGGACGTCCCGGCGGCCGAGCTGCTCGCGCTCGCCTCCTGGCGCGGCAAGGGCTCGATCCCCTTCTGAGCCGCGGCGGGAGCCGCCGAGCCGCGCGGGGAGCCGCCCGGGCCGCCGGCCCACGCGTGGCAGAAATCGTCTGCTATCGGTCCTTGCCGCCAGACCGCCGGTACGCGACCATCCCGCCATGTCCACCCGCCGGATCGTCTTCGTCGCCTTCGACGGGATGCAGGCGCTCGATCTCGTCGGGCCCGCCGAGGTCTTCTCGCTCGCCTCACGCCAGCGCGGCGGCACGCCCTACTCCATCGAGGTCGTCGCCGTCGGGATGGATCCCGTGCGCAGCTCGAGCGGGCTGGCGGTCGTCCCCCACGGGGCCCTGGCCTCGGCGAGCGGCGCGATCGACACGCTGATCGTCGTCGGCGGCGCAGGCGTTCCCCGTGCGCTCGAGGACGACGCGCTGGTCTCGTGGATCGCCCGCGCGGCGGCGCGCTCGCGCCGCGTCTCCTCGGTGTGCACCGGCGCCTTCCTGCTCGCGGCCGCGGGCCTGCTCGAGGGTCGCCGCGCCACCACCCACTGGGCGGCGTGCGACGAGCTCGCGCGCCGCCACCCGGGCGTGACCGTCGAGCGCGACCCGATCTTCGTCCGCGACGGCGCAGTCGCCACGTCGGCGGGGGTGACCGCCGGGATGGACCTCGCGCTCGTCCTGGTGGAGGAGGACCACGGCCCGGCGCTCGCGCTCGAGGTGGCGCGCTCGCTCGTGCTCTTCACGCGGCGTCCGGGCGGCCAGTCGCAGTTCAGCGTCCAGCTCTCCTCGCTGCAGGCCGAGCACGACCCGCTTCGCGAGCTGCAGGGGTGGATGGCCGACCACCTCGACGCCGACCTCACGGTTCCGGCGCTGGCCGCTCGCGCCCACATGAGCGAGCGCACCTTCGCCCGGACCTTCCGGCGCGAGACCGGGGTGACGCCCGCCGCCTACGTCGAAGAGCTCCGCGTCGAGCGCGCCCGCATGGCCCTCGAGAGCTCCTCTGCTCCCATCGACCGGATCGCCGGCGCCTGCGGGTTCGGCACCGTCGAGACCCTGCGCCGCGCCTTCCACCGGCGTCTCGGCGTCGGCCCCGCCGCCTACCGCGCCCGCTTTCGCCCGCTGGCCGCCTGATCCAACCGAGAAAGGGACCCATCCATGGACATCGCGATTCCCCTCTATGACGGCGTCACCGCGCTCGACGCGATCGGGCCCTACGAGGTCCTCTCGCGCGTCCCGGGCGCGACGGTCACCTTCGTGGCGGTGCAGCGCGGCCCGCTGCGCTCGGACAACGGGATGCTCGCGCTCGTCGCCGACCGCCGTCTCGACGAGCTCCCCGAGCCCGAGGTGGTCGTCGTCCCCGGCGGGCCGGCCGCGCGGCTGATGCTCGACGACGGCCCGCTGCTCGGGTGGATCCGGCGGGCGCACACGACGTCGGAGTGGACGACCTCGGTCTGCACGGGGTCGCTGCTCCTCGGCGCCGTCGGCGTACTCGAGGGCCTGGAGGCGACGAGCCACTGGACCGAGCTCGAGACCCTGCGGCGCTTCGGCGCCACCCCGGTGGAGCGGCGGGTCGTCGAGCAGGGCAAGGTCGTGACCGCGGCCGGGGTGTCGTCCGGGATCGACATGGCGCTCGCCCTCGCGGCCCGGCTCGCGTCCGACGAGGTCGCGATGGCGATCCAGCTGGCGATCGAGTACGACCCGCAGCCGCCCTTCGCTGCCGGCTCGGTCGCCCAGGCCCCGGCCGCGGTCGTCGACGCGGTCCGCGAACGGATCGCGGCGCGGGCGGCGGCGGCGGGCGCGACGTGACCGCCCGCGGCGCTCAGCCGTCGTCGGGCGTGATCCGGCGCCGACGCAGGCGGCCCAGCAGGAGGTCGCGAATCTGGAAGGCCTCGGGCACCCGCATGATCAGGACAGCCGTCGCGTAGACGACGCCGCCGGCGACCAGGGCAAGCCCCACCGAGGCGCACTGCGCCGGCACCCCACGGCCCAGCAGGCCGTCCAGCCCCCGCCACACCGCGTAGGCGACGCCGGCCAGCAGCGCCGAGGCGAAGAGCATCCGCGCGCAGGCCAGTGCTGTTCGCCGGCCCTCGATCCCGTCGAGCCGGCGGCGCAGCCACCATGCCTCGCCGGCGGTCATCGCTGCGTTGCCGACCGCCGTCCCGATGACCAGCCCGGCGATGCCCAGCGGCTTGTACAGCGCGAGGCTCACGCCCACGTTGACGACCACGCTGGCGGCGGCGATCCCGGTGGCCGCCCACGGGCGCTGGAGCGCGAAGAAGGTCCGCGTCAGGAGCAGGTTGGCCCCGTTGAACGGCAGCGCGACCGCGAACCAGGCCAGCGCCTCGGCGACCGCTTCCGTCGAGCCGGGGCCGAACTCGCCGTGCTGGAAGACGAGCCGCACGATGGGGGTCGCGAGCACCGCGGTGGCCGCCGCGGACGGGATGAGCAGGAGGAGGATCTGACGTACCCCGTTGGCCATCGTGCCGCGCAGCAGCGGGAGGTCGCCGCGCACCGCCGCCCGGGCGAGAGCCGGGAAGAGCACGGTCGCCAGTGCGATGGAGAACATCCCCTGCGGGAGCTGGTAGAGGCGAAAGGCCGCGTCGATCGCACGCGGTGCCTGCTCGGAGACGAGCGACCCGAGCACGGCGTTGACGAAGAGGTCGAAGTTGATGACTCCCAGGCTCAGGGTGACCGGCAGCATGAGGAGCAGCACCCGCTTGATGCGCGGGTCGCGCCAGTCCAGCGCGAGCGTGAAGCGGAAGCCGTAGTGGCGCAGGACCGGGAAGGCCATGAGGAACTGGACGATCGTGCCCGCGAGCACCGCGATCGCGTAGGCGTAGAGCTGATCGGCGCCGCTGAACTGCGGCCGCAACCCGACGAGCACGACGATGATCACCACGTTCCACGCCAGCGGCGCCAGCGCGGGGACCGTGAAGTGGTCGTAGGCGTTGAGGATCGCCACGCACAGGCCGTTGAGCCCGAGCAGCACCACGACCGGGAAGAGCAGCTGGGAGAGGCCGGCGGTCAGGTCCTTCAGCTCCGGCGTGAAGGCCGAGCCGGTGACCAGCGGCATGATCACCGGCGCGAGCAGGATGAACACCGCGGTGAGCGAGCCGAGGACGGCGAGGATCAGGAAGAAGAGCGTCGAGGCGAGGCGCACCGCCTCGGCGCGGCGGCGCTGCTGGAGCAGCTCGGTGAAGACCGGGACGAAGGCGGCCGTGATGGCCTGGTCGGCCACGAGCATGCGCAGCAGGTTGGGGACCTGGAAGGCGATCGTGAAGGCCGAGAAGGCGCCGCTGGTGGCGAAGTAGCTCGAGGCTAGGATCTCGCGCCCGAGGCCCGCGATCCGCGAGAGCCCCGTGGCGATCGAGAAGATGGCCGTGTTGACCGCGATCCTGCGCGTGCGCTCGGTATAGTGGGGATCACGCCGCGGCTCGTCCCGCGGCGACGCGCTGTCTATGGCCAACATTCACTCCCAAGAAAAGCGGATTCTGCGGGCGGAACGCGAGCGCCTCGAGAATCGCCGCTACACGTCGCGGATCAAGACCTACTTCCGCCACCTCGCGAGCTCGGTCGCCGAGGGCGACGACGAGGCCGCCGACGCGAACCTGCGCGAGCTCGTCTCGACCATCGACAAGGCGGTCAAGCGCGGCGCGCTGCACGCGAACAACGGCGCCCGCAAGAAGGCACGCGCGACGCGCGTGCGCCGCGGCGCAGCGGTCTAGCGGACGACGATCCGCCCCTTCATGTAAGGGTGGAAGGCGCAGTAGTAGGCGTAGGTTCCGGGCTTGCGCAGCGTGACCGTCGCGCGCTCGCCCTTGTCGATTCCGTCGGTGTCGAAGAGCCCGGCCGTCGACGTCGCCGTGTGGCTCGCGTTGTCCTCGTTGGCGAAGGTGAGCTTCGTGCCGGCCCTGACCGCCGCGGTCGTCGGAGCGAAGGCGAAGTTGCGGATCACGACGCGATCGGTGCTCGCGGCCGGCTTCGCGGAGGCCGTTGCGGGCTTCGCGGCCGGTTCGCCGGCGGAGTCCGACCCGCAGGCGACGGGGGCGGCAGCTGCGGCGATGACGGTGAGGGCCACGACCAGGCGCCCGGCGAGCTTCTTCATGCAAGGCCCTGCGTGGGATGCGCCGTGCGCGGATCATCGCGCCCTCGGCGCGATGCTCACGCCGCCGCGATCGCGATGCTCGTGATCGCCCGCAGCGCCGCCGTGTCTTCCGAAGCGACGGCGCCGCCACCGCGCGACGCCACCTCGAGGTCGGCCATCGTCTCGACGGCCCGGCGCAGGCGGTCGCGATCGAGCTTCGCGGCGTCCTCGACGAACCGCGCCGCGGCCCGCGGGGGCATGCGCAGGCTCTTCTTGACGGCAGCCGCCGACTCCCCGGCCTCGAGGCGGCTGACGACGTCGTGCGCCTCGCGTAGGCGCGCGGTCATCCAGTAGAGGAGCCCGGGGAGCCGCTCGCCGCGCGAGCGCAACTCGAGGTAGAGGCGCGTCGCCTGCTCGCCGTCGCCCGCGACGAGCGCGTCGGCGAGGCTCCAGACCCTTCGCTCCGCGGACGCCGCGGCGAGCTCCTCGACGTCCTGGGCGCTGACGTGGGCGCCGTCGCCGAGCTCGAGCGCGAGCTTCTCGATCTCGCGGGCCAGACGTTGCTGGCGCTCGCCGACCTGGGCGACGAGCGCACTCGCCACGCCGGGCTCGAGCTCGAGTCCTGCGCGCCGTGCCTCGGCGGCCACCCATTTGGGCAGCTCCCACGGCTTCGCGGTCGATTCCTCCGAGACGTCGCCTCCCGCGGAAGCGACGGCATCGCGCAGGGCCTTGGGGGCCTTCGCGCGGCCCTCCTCGCGGGCGAAGAAGGCCACGGTGGTGTCCGGGGGCGGCGCGGCGAGCGCCGCGACGATCGGCTCGACCTCGGAGTCCTTCCAGCGCTCGACGCCCTCGACGATCACGAAGCGCCGACCCATCGCGAAGGTCATGGCCTGCAGCGCGGCCGCCACTGCCTCGGGCGTGGCGGCCTCCCCTTCCAGGATCTCGAGCCCGCTCGCGCCGCTTTGCGCCTCGGCCACGGCCCGCAGTCGCGCGCGCCGCTCGCCGATCCGCCCGTGGTCGTCGCCGTGGATCAGGTAAGCGGGCTTGAACGTCGGCACGCGGAGCGAGTCTAGAGGGCGGGTGCGCCGTCACCGCGCCGGCGTCACCACCAGTCGACCGCCGGATCCCGGCTCGACGCGGACGGTGCCGTCGCGGTCGGTCCTCAGCACCGTCGGGACGACCCGCAGAGCTCGAAGCGCCTGCGCGGTCGGGTGGCCGTAGGTGTTGTGGCCCACCGGGACGACGGCGACCTGCGGCCGCAGCCTCTCCAGGAGGGACGGCAGGCCAAGGTCCTCGCTCCCGTGGTGGGCGACCTTGAGCACCTCGACCTCGGGGAGGGAGAGGGCGGCGGTGACGTTCGACTCGGCATCGGCGGGAAGAAGCACGTCCCACGGCCCGTCGTGGGCGACGAGCACGAGCGCACGGTCGTTCGGGTCGGTGGCGGGGGCGGGGGTCGTGGCGGTCGCCGGAGTCGCGGTCTCCGTGGCGTCCCGGCGCGGCCAGAGGACGTCGAGCCGCAGCGCCCCGGCGTGGACGAAGTCGCCCACCTCGGGCACCTGCCGCGGCACGTTCCGCTTCGCCGCCGCCGCGAGGTAGGCGCGGCGGGCTCCGCTCGGGAGCCCCTCGCCGCCGTCGAGGAGCACACCGACCTCGAAGCGGGCGAGGATCGCGGCGGCGGCACCGTCGTGGTCGGCCTGGTCGTGGGTGATGATGAGCGCGTCGAGGCGGCGCACGCCCGCCTCGTGGAGGCGACGGACCACGGGCCCGTCGGGCGGTCCGGTGTCCACGAGGATCGTCCGCGAGCCGTGCTGGAGCAGCGTGGCGTCGCCCTGGCCGACGTCGAGGAAGGAGATCCTCAGGCCGTGGGGCGGGGCCGCCGTGGTCGCACCCGGCCACAGGGCCGTCGCGGCGGCCACGAGCACCGCTGCGGCGGGCGCTCCCCGCCGCCGCAACAGCGCCCGCGTACGCGGGATCGCGAGGGCGCCCGCCGCCAGCGCGAGAGCCGCGTAGGCGGCGACCGCCCAGCCGACCCCGCCGAGGTGGACCGCCAGCTCGGCGTCGGGCAGCGACGCGGTCGCGTGCGCGACCCAGCCGAGGTAGCCGAGCAGCAGTCCGTTGACGCCGTCGAGAACGGCAGCGGGCTCGAGCGCGAGCTGCCCGACGGCCGCCGAGAGCATCCCCAGCCACATGATCGGCGCGACCGCAGGCGCGGCCAGCAGGTTGGCGGGGAGCGAGACGATCGAGATGCGGTCGAAGTGCAGCGCGATGAGCGGCGCAGTCCCGACGGTGGCGGCGAAGCTGACGGCAACGATCTCGGCCAGCGGCCGGGGCAGTCGCAGCGGCCTTCGCCGGACCACCCTGGCCATTCCTCTCGCGACCAAGCGCGCGCCCCCGACCCCCCTCTCCGCGGCGCCCGCGCCCCCGACCCCCCTCTCCGCGGCGCCCGCGCCCCCGACCCCCCTCTCCGCGGCGCCCGCGCCCCCGACCCCCCTCTCCGCGGCGCCCGCGCCCCCGACCCCCCTCTCCGCGGCGCCCGCGCCCTCTCCCGAATCGCGCGCGAGCGCGCGTGCGAGCGGGTGGGCCAGGAGGAGGATCGAGATGACCGCCGCGAAGCTGAGCTGCCAGCCGACGTCGGCCGCGGAGCGCGGGTCGACAGCGAGCGTCACGAGCGCGGCGAGGAGCACGGCGTGCCAGCGCGAGGCGGGACGGCCCGCCATCGCAGCCAGGACTCCGGCGGCGCCCATCACGCCCGCGCGGCGGATGCTCGCGCCGCCGCCCGCGAGCGGGACGTAGGCCGCGATCAGCAGCAGGACGGCCGCGAGCCGCGTCCGGAGCGGGAGGCCCAGACCGGCCAAGAGCGGCATCGCGAGGGCGGCAAGGAGAACGACGTTCTGCCCGCTGGCGGCGAGCAGGTGCGACAGGCCGCTGCGGCGGAAGTCCTGACGCACCGGGTCGGAGAGCTGCTCGTCCTGTCCGAGGACCATCCCGCGCAGCAGCGCGGCCTCGCGCGGCGCCAACCCGGCCGAGAGCGCGCGCTCCGCCTTCCCGCGCACCGCGTCGAGTACCCCGGGGATCCCGCCGCGCCGCCGCCCTGTAGCCACCGCCGAGGTGACCTGGAGCACCGCGTGGGCGCCTCGGCGCCGTTGGAACGAGTCCCAGCGCTCCAGACGCTCGACAGCGCCCCGCACCCGGACCATCGCGCCAGTCGGCGGCGATGGCCACGCGTCCCGGATCCGAAGCAGGAGCTTCTCGCCCTCCCCCCTCCCCCGCTCGATCCTGGCGAGTGCTCGGCGCGACGGGAAGCGACCGCTGGTGGTGCGCGGCTGCTCGAGCAGGGTGACCTCGAAGGTCGCGACACGGCCGACGAGCGGGCGCAGGCGTGTCCGATCGATCGCCTCCAGCCGCGCGTCGGCGAGCACCGCGCCGCCGATCGTCGCCAGGGCGACGACCAGCGCGAGGGAGGGCCGGCCGGCGAGCGCGGCGAGCGCGGCGGCGGCGAGCACTACGCCAGGCGGAGACGCAGGACCGACCAAGAGACCCAAGACCGCGGCGAGAAGGACGAGCTGTCGGGGATGCTGCCGGACGACCCCAATCGCGGCCGCGACGGCGGCACGGGCGGCAACGGCGGCCCGGGCGCGGTTGGGGCCGGCGGCGCCGGCGCGGTTGGGGCCGGCGGCGCCGGCGCGGTTGGGGCCGGCCGCCCCGGCGCGATTGTTGCCGGCCGGCGGGGCGCGGTTGGAGCCGGCGACGCGACCGCCAGTGGGGCGAGGCTCGCGCCCCGGGGCGCGTTCCCGCCCGCTCACACCCGGACCAGCTCGCGCAACGTGGCGAGGCGCTGCGGGCCGATCCCCGGGACCTGGTCGAGCTCGTCGACCGAGCGGAAGCCTCCCTTCTGCTGGCGGTAGGCGAGGATCTTCCGGGCCGTCTCGGGGCCGACGCCGTCGAGCTGGTCGAGTTGCTCGGCCGTCGCAGTGTTCAGGTTGAGCGGCTGTGCCGGGCGACCCGCACCCGCACCCGCACCCGCCGCAGTGGGATCGCCGGCCGGGGCGGCTCCAGCCGGGGCCCGCTCGGGAACGAGGTACTGGCGCCCGTCCTCGACCTTCGCCGCGAGGTTGACGCCGCCGAGGTCGGCCTTCGGGGTCGCGCCGCCGGCCTCGCGAACAGCGTCGTCGACACGTGAGCTCGCGGGCAGCCGGTAGACGCCCGGCCGCCGGACCGCCCCTGCGACGTCGACCACGGCCGGCCCGCCTCCGGAGCGCTCGACCCGGACCGCGCGCTCGGATCCTCCGCCGTCATTCGCTCCCCGCCCACCGCTCCCTCCGCCGACCCCGCCGCCGCCGTCGTGGGACTGCACGTAGCGGGCGCCCAGCAGAGCGACCGCGATGGCGGCGGCCACGTAGACCGCGAGCTGCGGCTTGCTGATCGGTTCCATCGCGAGCCGAAGGTACGGTCGCGCGCGTCACGAAAGAGGCGCGCCGCGCGCCGACACGCCGGCGGAGCGGCGCAGGCGAAGCCAAACCGGCCGAGGCTAGACAGGCCGGGGCGAGTCAGGGCCGAGCGAGCCGCGCGCGGGCTAGGAGAGGACGGCGAGTCAGGCCGCGGGGAACAGGGGCCGGCGACACGCCGGCGGTGGCCGTCCGGGCCTGCTCTTGAGGCCCGGACGGCTGTCGCCGGTGCGGCCGGCGGAGTGGGAGGGGCCTACGCCGCCAGCCTCGAACGACGGCCGGTCTCGCCGGCCGCCGCCCCCGACTCGAGCTCCTCAATCCGGGCTTGTGCTCGGGCAAGGCGTTGCTCGAGGTCGCGGTTCGCGCGCTTCTGCTCGTGCAGCTCGTTGAGGAGCTGGGTGCCGCGGTTGATCAGGGCGATGATGGCCTTCTGGTCTGAGCTCATCACGTTTACCGTCCGGTTGGGCCTTGAGAGGTGCCGCGCGACCCCCGGGGCATCGGCCGTCCTTGCCGGTCCCTTGAGCGCCTGACGCGACGTCTCATCAATCGATCTACGCGGCCGGAAGTTGCGGCGGCCGTGTCTCATCAACGCTCCGGAAACGCAAAAGCGTCCACGGCGTTCAGCGCGCGGTCACCCGGCGCTCAGCGCCAGGGCGCGCTCGACCGCCACGCCCGGGTCGCCGACCGCCTCGAACCCGTCGAGCGGCGATCCTCCGGGCGGCGCGAGCGCCCAGGTTCCGAGCCCTACGACCGGCCGCCCCAGCTTGAGCGCGAACCCGATCTCCGACAGCGTGCCCGCGCCACCGCCCACCGCGATCACCGCATCGCTCGCCCGCACGACCAGGCCGTTGCGAAGCTCTCCGAGCCCGGTCGCCACGGCCACCGACAGCCACGGGTTGCCGGCGTCGCGCGAGTCGCCGGGCAGCAGGCCCACGGTCAGCCCGCCGGCCTCGCGGGCACCCCGGCACGCCTCCTCCATCACACCGCCCAGCCCGCCGCATACGAGCACGGCGCCCGCCTCGGCGAGGCCGCGGCCGACGGCCTGAGCGTCGTCCGCCAACGCCGCCCCGGCCTCGCCTGCTCCGCAGACCGCCACGTAGGGGGTCGCGACGGTCACCTCAGCCCAGCACGTCGAGCGGCGCGCGCCGCCCTCACCGCACGACGAGGTTGACCAACCGCCCGGGCACGACGATCTCCTTGACGATCTCGCGCCCGTCGACGTGGGCCTGGACGTTCGACGCCGTGCGGCACAGCTCGGCGAGCTCCTCAGACCCGGCCGTCGAAGGCGCCTGGACCCGGTCGCGGACCTTGCCGTTGATCTGGCACACGAGCTCGTAGGTGTCGCGCTCCAGGAAGCGCTCGTCGGCGTCGGGCCACGGCTGCTCCCACACCCGCTCGCCGGTCATCAGCTGGACCACCTCCGACCCCAGGTGGGGCGCGAACGGGAAGATGAGCGACCCCGCCGTCGCGACCCCGAAGCGCAGCGCCCCCGGGCCCGCACCGTCGCGGCGCGCCGCGTACAGCGCGTTGGTCAGCTCCATGACCGCCGCGATCGCGGTGTTGAAGGCGAAGCGCTCCCCGCGCAGGTCGCGCGTGACCTTCTCGATCGCCCAGTGGGCCTTGCGCAGCACCTCCAGGTCGGCGCCCGCCGGGTCGGGCGGCAGCGCCTCGGGCGTCGTCACCGAGGCCACGTCGTCGGCCAGCCGCCACAGCCGGCCGAGGAAGCGATGCACGCCCTCGACGCCCGAGTCAGACCAGTCCGCGTCCTGGTCGGGTGGCCCGATGAAGAGGATGTAGCAGCGCGCCGTGTCGGCGCCGAAGCGCTCGACGATCGTCGCCGGCGACACGACGTTGTCTCGGGACTTGGACATCTTCGCGCCGTCGCGGGTGATCATCCCCTGGGTGAAGAGCTTGGCGAACGGCTCCTGGACCCCGAGCAGGTCCATGTCGGCCAGCGCCTTCACGAAGAAGCGCGCGTACATCAGGTGCAGGATCGCGTGCTCGACGCCGCCGATGTACTGGTCGACGGGCATCCACATGTCGGCGGCGCGGCGGTCCCACGCCGCGCGGTCGTTGTGCGGGTCGCAGTAGCGCAGGAAGTACCAGGAGGAGTCGACGAAGGTGTCCATCGTGTCGGTCTCGCGCCGCGCGGGCCCGCCGCACGCCGGACAGCTCGTGTGCACCCAGTCCTCCGCCGCGGCGAGCGGCGAGCGGCCCCGGGGCGCGTAGTCGTCGACGTCGGGGAGCTGAACCGGGAGGTCGTCCTCGGGCACCGGCACGATGCCGTCGCGCTCGCAGTAGACGACCGGGATCGGGCAGCCCCAGTAGCGCTGGCGCGATATCAGCCAGTCGCGCAGCCGGTAGTTGACCGACGCGTGGCCGGCGCCCTCGCGGTCAAGCCAATCGGTGATCGCCTGCCTGGCCTCCGGCGAGGGCAGACCGCTGAACTCCCCGGAGTTGACCAACCGCTCGTCGCCGGAGTGCTCGACGAACGCCTCCTCCTCTTCGGACGGCGCCTCCCCCGACGCGGGCTCGACGACGCGCCGGATCTGCAGGCCGAAGGCCCGCGCGAAGTCGTGGTCGCGCTGGTCGTGGGCGGGCACAGCCATGATGGCCCCCGTGCCGTACTCCATGAGCACGTAGTCGGCGACGAACATCGGGATCTGCTCGCCGTTCACGGGGTTGGTGACCGTCCGGCCGAGCGGCACGCCCGTCTTGGGCTTGTCGGTCTCCCCGCGCTCCTCGGGCGTCTCGCGCACGGCGCGGTTGACGTACTCGTGGACGGCCTGCTCCTCCCGGGTGCCAGCGGCGAGCCGGAAGAGGTCGGGATGCTCGGGCGCCATGACGAAGAAGGTCGCGCCGAAGAGCGTGTCCGGGCGCGTGGTGAAGACGGGGTAGTCGATCCCGAGCTCCTCGTTGCGGAAGGTCACCTCCGCCCCTTCCGAGCGGCCGATCCAGTTGCGCTGCATCGTCTTGACGTGCTCGGGCCACTGGATCGTGTCGAGGTCATCGAGGAGCCGGTCGGCGTAGTCGGTGATGCGGAAGAACCACTGCTCGAGCTGACGAACCTCGACGAGGTTGCCGCAGCGCTCGCAGCGCCCGTCGATGACCTGCTCATGGGCCAGCACGGTCTGGTCATGCGGGCACCACTGGACCGCTGCCTCCTTGCGGTAGGCCAGGCCGCGCTCGAAGAGCTTGAGGAAGATCCACTGGGTCCAGCGGTAGTAGCGCGGCTCGTTCGTGGCGAACTCACGCGTCCAGTCGATCGACAGCCCCCACCGGTGCAACTGGCGCCGGAACTCGCGGATCGACGCCTCCGTCGCCTCGCGCGGGGGCTGCCCCGTCTTGATCGCGTTGTTCTCGGCGGGCAAGCCGAAGGCGTCATAGCCCATCGGCTGCAGGACGCGCCGGCCGTGACGGCGCTCGAAGTGCGCGACCGCGTCCCCGACCGAGTAGGTCTTCAGGTGGCCGATGTGCGGCTCGCCGCTCGGGTAGGGGAGCATCGTGAGGACATAGGCCTTGGGCCGCGAGTCGAAGTCGTTGGAGACCTCCCAGGCACGCTCCCGGTCCCACAGGCGCTGCCACTTGGGCTCGATGCTCGCGGGGTCGTAACGGCGCTCTGCCATGGGCAGGGGAGGGTAGCGTTGCCCGTAGGCTGCGCACTCATGACGACCGCGCGCGCCGACACGGATCCAGGACGCTTCGCGGTGCAGCACGCCGAGGTGCGCGACGGGGTGTCGATCGCGTATCTGCGCGAAGGCGCCGGTGGCTTCCCGTTGCTGCTCGTCCACGGCTGGCCCGAGACGCGGCGGATCTGGTGGCGGGTCATCGAGCCCCTCGCGCGCGCGGGCTTCGACGTGATCGTCCCGGACCTTCGGGGCTTCGGCGACTCCGGGCCGGCGCCCGACGGCTTCTACGACCTCGCGGCGCACGCGCGCGACCTGCATGCGCTCATGACGGACGTGCTCGGCCACGAGGCGTGCGTGGCGTGCGGCGGCGATCTCGGCGGTGGGGTGATCCAGGACCTCGGGCTGCGTTTCGAGGGCTTCGTGGTGCGCCAGTGCCTGTTCAACACGATCCTTCCGCTGCTGCCCAGCGAGTACGAGGCGGCGGGCCTGCCGACCGCACCGCCGGACGACGTGCTGATGGCCGCCGACTACTTCGTGCGCCAGGGTCGCGACGCCGACGCGCTGGCCGCCGAGCTGCGCAGCGAGGCCGAGCGCCGGCGCTACGTCGCGAGCTTCTACCGCTCGCGGTTCTGGGGGACTCCCAGAGCCTTCGACCGTGAGGCGATCGACTTCATGACCGAGCCCTTCGGCGACGCGGCGACGCTGCGCGCCTCGTTCGGGAACTACGAGTCGGCGCTCGGCTCGCACCCGCTCTCAGAGGCGCCCCGCTTCTTCGAGCGCAACCCGATCCCGACGCTCGTGCTCTACGGCCCCGACGACCATGTCATCTGGCGCGACTTCCCGGAGCGCTGCGAGGTCGTCTTCGGAGAGCGAATCGGCCCCTTCGTCGTTCCCCGCGCGGGGCATTTCCTGCAATGGGAGCGCGCGGACGTCCTGGCGCAGTCGCTTCGCTACTTCTGCGCGGACCTGCTGCGTTGAGTCGCGAGTGCGAAGCGGCGGGCATGCATTAACCTTGCCGCGAACTTCGCGTTCCACGGGGCTGTAGCTCAGTTGGGAGAGCGTCCGGCTGGCAGCCGGGAGGTCAGGGGTTCGAGCCCCCTCAGCTCCATTCACTCCTCGGTCGGCATGAGACGATGCGCGGGTGTTCGCGCGTGCCGCTCGTCTCGCCGTCCTCGCCGCGCTCCTGGGCGCGACCGTTGCGACCCCCGCCGGCGCCGCGGTCACCCGCGAGCAGGCCGTCGCGATCGGCGGCGAGGCCTACGAATACGGCTTCCCGCTGCTCGAGCTCCTGCGGGTCCGGCGCGAGATGACGAGCGTGAAGGCCCCCGACGGCAGGACGAACGCGCCCATCAACGTGTTCGGCAACGCCAGGGGCTTCGCGGGGCCGCGGGACCGCACCGTGGTGGCCCCCAACGTCGACACGCTCTACTCGATCGCCCACCTCGACCTCGGGCGCGGCCCCGTGGTGCTCGAGCACCCCGACATGGGGCGCCGGTACTTCGTCTTCCAGCTGCTGGACCCCTACACCAACACCTTCGCCTACGTCGGCTCGCGGGCGACGGGCGCGAAGGCCGCCCGCTTCGCGATCGCGTGGACGGGCAAGCCGGCGAGGGCGCCCGCCGGCGTCCGCGTCGTGCGTTCCCCGTCGCGCCGCGTGTGGGTCATCGGCCGGACGCTGGTCCGCGGCGACCGCGACCTCGCCGCCGCTCGCTCGCTCATGAAGCGCTACCGACTGGTCGCCCTCAGCCGGCTCGGGGAACCGCCACCGAGGCGGCGCGCCCGAGATCCCGGGAAGGTCGTTCCGTCGCCGACGCCCGGCGGGCTCGCGTTCCTCGACGCCCTCGGCGACGCGCTGGCCGCCAATCCTCCGCCTTCCCGCGACCGCGCGGTCCTACGCCGGCTGGCGAGGGCGGGAGTGGGGCCCGGGCGTCATCCGTCGAAGGCCGGCCTGCCCGCCGACGTGCTCGACGGCCTGGTCGAAGGCCTCGACGAGGCCCGGGCGCAGATCCCTGCGCAGGGACGCGTGCAGATCCTGCGCGATGCGATCGCCGGAGACGGCTGGTATGTGCCTCCGCCCGGGATCGGCGACTACGGAACCGACTACCTCCTGCGCGCCCGGATCGCGATCGTCGGCCTCGGGGCGAACACCCCGCACGAGGCGATCTATCCGGTTGCGCTGACCGACGCCGGCGGCGCCCTTCTCAACGGCGCCCAGCGCTATCGGCTCGTCTTCGCGAAGGACAGCCTGCCGCCCGTCAAGGCCTTCTGGTCGCTGACCGTCTACGACGGGGACGGGTTTCTCGTTGCCAACCCGGCCCGGCGCTACGCGGTCGGTGACAGCCACCCGCCGCTCGTCCGCCGAGCCGACGGCTCGATCGTCGTCGCGATCCAGCGCGACAGACCCGCCCAGCGGGACGTCAACTGGCTCCCGGCGCCGGCCGCCGGCTTCCGGCTCAGCCTGCGCCTCTACCGGCCCGAGCGCTCGATCCTCACCGGCGCCTGGAAGCCGCCACCCGTGCAACGGCTCATGCCGAGCGCCAGCTGAGCCTCGCACGTGGCCGGAGACGAGGGCAGCGAGGGGCGGACGAGCGAAGAGCAGGAGGAGGCGGCCTTCAAGCGGCGCGAGCGACGGGCAACCGAAGTGCGCACGGCGCCGACCTCGACACGCACTGCCCGGCGGGTGGGCGGCGCCGAGCGCGGACGGATGGGGGACCGCCTCGAGCAGGCCATCGAGGCGCGGACCGACGTCGCGCGCGAGCTCGAGCGCAGCGCGGAGGAAGCCCCGAGCCGCCCCAGCATCCGGCGCACCGCGATCTGGCTCGCGATCACCGGCGTCTCCCTCTACCTCGTCGCGCCGAGCATCCTTGAGGTGCTCGGTTCGTGGCGCAAGCTCGGCGACATCTCCCCGGGGTGGCTCGCGATCATGGCGGCGCTCCAGGCGCTCTCGCTCGGCTGCCTGTGGGCGCTCCAGCGCCTCGCTCTGCGCGTGCGCGGCTGGGGCGCCGTGATCAGCTCGCAGCTGGCGGGCAATGCGCTCTCCAAGGTCGCTCCCGGCGGGGGCGCGCTCGGGGCCGCGCTGCAGTACCGGATGCTCGTCCAGTCGGGCGTGGACCGCGGCCTCGCGGTCTCCGCCCTCACGGCCACCAACCTGCTCGTCTTCGCGACCGTCCTGGCGCTGCCGATCATCGCGCTGCCGGTCTTCATCCGCGGCTCGGTGGACCGGACGCTGGTGGAGGCGACGCTCCTCGGTCTCGCCGCGTTCGCCCTGCTCGCCGCGGTCGGCGCGCTGATGCTCGCCCGCGACGGCGCCCTGCTGTGGGTCGGCCGCACCATCCAGCGCGTCCGCAACCGACTGCGCCGGAGCGCCGAGCCCCTCACCGGCCTGCCTGAGCGGCTGCTCGCCGAGCGCAACCGGATCCTCGCGATCCTCGGGCGCCGCTGGTACGCCGCGCTGCTCTACACGATCGGGCGTTGGGCCTTCGACTACGCCACGCTGCTGGCCGCCCTCGCCGCGGTCGGCGCCCACCCGCGGCCGGGCCTGGTCCTGCTCGCGTTCTGCGCGGCCCAGGTCCTCGCCCAGATCCCCGTGACCCCCGGCGGCCTGGGCTTCGTCGAGGCCGGCCTCACGGCGACGCTCGCGCTCGCGGGCGTCGGCGCGGGCGACGCGGTGCTCGCCACCTTCGAGTACCGCCTCTTCTCCTACTGGCTGCCGCTCCCGCTCGGCCTGGTGGGCCTGGCCATCCACCGCGTCCACGGGCCGGAGGCGAGGCCCAAGGCGATGCCCGAGAGCGTGCCCTAGCGCGAGCCCGTTCGCGACAGGCCTGACCGATCGGCCGGTGCCCTGGACCCTGCCCGGACCGTAGCCTCGGGCACGAGCGACGGGAGCCCGATGGACGCGCGCCGACCGCACTTCAGCCAGCCGGTCCCGACGGTGCTCCCCGCCGTCGCCGGCCACGAGGACGTGATGCGGATGGCGCCCGTGCTCGCCGCGCTCGAGCGGCGTGGCGCGTTTCGCCAACTCGTCGTCCAGGCTGCGGGCGATGGCGCCCCATGGGGCCCCGGCGGGGGGGTGGGCGGCCACCCTGGGCGTGCCGCCGCCGGCCCGCAGGCTGCGCCCGGTGGACGGCCTCCCCGAGCGCCACACGGCCGCCGTGCTGGAGGGCTTCGAGCGCGTCGTCCTCGAGCAGCGCCCGGCGCTCGTCGTCGTCGCGGTTGACCACGACGCGGTGCCCGCCTGCGAGCCCCGAGGGGCGAGCAAACCTGCTCGGCGAGGGCATCGTCGCCCGGCGCATCCACGAGGTCGGCAACCCCGTCGTGAGCTCGCTGCGCGGCCTGCGCCGGGCGGCGGCCCCCGGTCCGCGCGCGGCGGAGCTCGAGGGGCTCGCGCAGCGGCGCTTCGTCCTCGTGGCGCTCGCGGCTCGGTCGCGCCACGACGACGCGGCGCTGGCCCGCCTGGTCGCGGCCACCGCGGCGCTCGCCCGCCGCGCGGGCGTCGTGCTCGTGCTCCCGCCCGAGCTGCGTGCGCGCCTTGTCCGCAGCGGCGGCCTCGAGCGGCTCGAGCGGGCCGTGGCACGGGTGCCCGAGCGGGTCGGCCAGCTGGAGTTCGTGTCGCTGCTCGATCGCGCCGCGGCGGTGGTGACCGACGCGGGCGCGGTCCAGGAGGCCACGTCGATCGTCGGCGTGCGGTGCTTCACCCTGGCCGCGACCACCGACCGGCCGGTGACCCTCACGGCTGGGACGAACGAGCTCGTGGGCAGCGCCCCCGCGGCGATCGCGACGATCGAGCTCTCCCCGCCCCCCGCCACCCCGTGCGCCGTCCCGCTCTGGGACTGTCGCGCCGGCGAGCGGGCCGCCGACGTGCTGACGGCCGCCTACGCGGCTCCTAGGAGGCGACCGGCTGCCGCGAGGCGACGAGGCCGTTGAGCAGCGCGTAGCGGCTCGCCTCGGTCCGGTTGGTCACGCCGAGCTTGCGGTACGTGTTGGAGAGGTGGAACTTGACGGTCTGCTCGGTGATCCACAGCTCGCGCCCGATGCGCCCGTTGGTCAGCCCCTGCGCCGCGAGCCCGAGGATCTCGACCTCGCGCGCGGTCAGCGGGGACTCGGCGCGCGCCGTCGCGCGGTCGCGTCGGTGGCGATGGACGATGTTCGCGTTCACCGTCTCGCGGAGCAGCGTCCCGAGCGCCACGGGGTGGACCGACTTGGAGATCACGGCGTCGGCCCCGGCGTCGAACGCCTCCTCGATCCGGTCGTCGTCCATCCGGAGGGTGAGGAGCAGCCGCTTGGCGTCCGGCGTGTCGCTCGCGGCCTCCCGCAGGCGGGCGAGCGCCTCGTCGCCGTCCTCGCCGTCGTCGACCAGGATCACGTCGGGTGCGAGGCCTGCAAGCTCGTCGTCGAGGGGCTCTCGCCCGGCCATGAGCCCGACCACCTGGAAGCCCGCGGTCTGACGCAGCGCGAGGCGGATCGCCTGAACGGCGAACGAGTGGTCCGCGATGATGAGCAGGCGCTTGATGAGCCGTTCTCCAATCCGTGTCGCCTCGGCCGCCTTGTCCCCCGGCGGCATCCTCGCGCCAACCGGCTCGCGGGCAACGGTGAAATACCTGCCGGGGCGGGTGAGATTCCTCCCCCACGGCACGTCCTGCACGCGGCGTGCGATGGGCACGTTCTCACCCCCCGCTCGGGCCATCCTCTCGGCACGGCGTGCGAGCCGAGGGGCCTCTCGCGCGTTGGTGATAGAGGGAGCGAAGCCGGGTACCCGCAACCGAGAGACCATGGGGCGCGAACTCCACCCATCGACGGCCGAACCGCCGAGCCGTGCGGCCCGGCCCGCGCTGCGGGTCATCGTGGCCGACGGCGATCCGCTCGCGCGGCGGGCCGTGCGCGACGCGCTGCAGAGCTCGGGCGTGGTCGTCATCGCCGAGGCCGGCGACGGCGGCGACGCCGTCCGCCTCGCGCTGCACTACGGGCCGGACGTCGTCCTCATCGACGTTCGGATGCCGGGCCTCGACGGCATCGAGGCGACGCGCCGCATCGTCGCGCAGGAGCCCGAGGTCGCCGTGGTGGTGCTCACCGCGCAGGACGACGACGAGACGGCCCTGCGCTGCCTGCGCGCCGGCGCGGCGGGTTTCCTCGCGCGGACGATCAGCCTCGACGTGCTAGCCCGTGCCCTCCACGCGGCCACCAGCGGCGAGGCGGTCGTGAGCCGGCACCTCATGATGCGGATCATCAGCGGCCTGCGCCGGAGCGCGCCCGGGGGACTCGGCATGCGCCCGGTCGTGAGCCCCCTTACCACGCGCGAGTGGGAGGTGCTCGACCTTCTCTGCCAGGGGCGTTCGACGGACCAGATCGCCTCCGACCTCGTGCTGACCACCGAAACGGTGCGCTCGCACGTCAAGAGCATCCTGCGCAAGCTCGACGTCCGCTCCCGCCAGCAGGCGGTGGTCCGGGCCCGCGAGCTGCGCGCCCAGATCATCGCCGACGGGCTCCACGCGGCCTAGCCGACCGCGCGCGCGGGGACCTCGCCCCACAGCCGCTCGAGGCCGTAGAACGCGCGCGTGTCGGGCGTGAAGACGTGCACGACGACGTCGAGGTAGTCCAGCAGGATCCAACGCCCCTCGGCGAGGCCCTCGACCCGCCGCGGGAGGGTGGCGTGCTCCTTCTTCATCCCCTGGTGGATGCGGTCATGGATCGCCTTGGTCTGGCGGTCCGTGTTGCCCGAGCAGATCACGAAGAAGTCGGTGTACTCGAGCACGCCGCGCAGGTCGAGCTCGACGATCTCGACCGCCTTGGTGTCGGCCGCGTAGCCGGCGACGGCGCGGGCGAGCGCCTTGGGGCTCATCGTGCCGCCTCCACCGCCGCGCGATAGAGGCCGTGCTCGGCGATGTAGCGCTCGACGCCGGCGGGCACGAGGTAGCGGATCGGACGGCCCTCGGCGACGCGGCGGCGCACCAGTGAGCTCGACACGTCGACGCGCGGCATCTCGAAGAAGGCGATGCGGTCGGTCGCGCCGATCCCGGCGACGGACTCGAGGATGTCCGCGCGCGCGACGCTCTCGCGCTCGGCCACCGCGAACGTCGCGAGCGCGAGCAGCTGCTCGGGGTCGTGCCAGGAGGGCAGGCTCCTGGCCATGTCCCCTCCGGCGATGAAGGTCAGGTCGTCCTCCGGATGGCGGGCATGCAGGGCGCGAAGGGTATCGACGGTGTACGACGGCCCCCCGCGCTCCACCTCTGCGAGCGAGACAGAAAAGCGCGCGTCCTCCTCCACCGCCCGCCGGCACAGCTCGACGCGGTGCGCGGGCCCGGGGTCGGCGCGCAGCTCCTTGTGGGGCGGGACGGCCACCGGCACGAGGCGGACGACGTCGAGGTCGAGCCGGTCGTGGGCCTCCTGGGCGCAGACCAGATGCCCGATGTGCGGGGGGTTGAAGGTCCCCCCGAGGATCCCGACCCGCGCTATGGCCTGACCTGCCCCGAGCCTTCGACGACGAACTTGTAGGTGGACAGCTCGCGCACGCCGATCGGTCCGCGCGCGTGGAGCTTCTGCGTCGAGTTGCCCATCTCGGCGCCCATCCCGAATTCCCCGCCGTCGGTGAAGCGCGTCGAGGCGTTGACATAGACGCAGGCCGCGTCGACCCCGCGCTCGAAGGCCCGCGCGGCCTCGGTGTCGCGCGTCACGATCGCCTCGGAATGCCCCGAGCCGTAGCGGTTGACGTGGTCGATCGCCTCGTCGAGGGAGTCGACGACGCCGACCGCGAGCACGAGCGCGTGGAACTCGGTCGCCCAGTCCTCGTCGGTGGCCTCGCGCAGCGCGCCGGCGGCGGGCCCGGCCAGGGCGCGGGCCCGGCCATCGGTCCGCAGCTCCACGCCGGCGTCGCGCAGCGCGCCGAGCGCGCGCGGGAGGAAGGCGGGCGCGGCGTCGGCGTGGACGAGCAGCGTCTCGATGGCGTTGCACACGCTGGGGCGCTGGACCTTGGCGTTCAGCGCGATGGCCGTGGCGGACTCGAGATCCGCGGTCGCGTCGACGAAGAGGTGGCAGTTGCCCGACGCGGCGTACATGACCGGCACCGTCGCGACCGCCTTGAGGGCCGCCTTCAGGCCCTCACCGCCGCGCGGGATGATCAGGTCGACGAGCCCCTCGGCGGTGGCGAGCTGCGCCAGCTCGTCGCGGACGCCGCCGGCGATGACGCCGATCGCGCCCTCCGGCACGCCCGCGCCGGACGCCGCGCGGGCGGCGATCACGCCGAGCACGGTATTCGAGTGCATCGCCGAGGAGGAGCCGCGCAGGACGATCGCGTTGCCCGACTTCAGGGCCAGCGCGGCGCAGTCGATCGTGACGTTGGGCCGCGCCTCGTAGACGATCGCGACGACGCCGAGCGGCTCGCGGACCTTGCGCACGTCGAGCCCGTTGGGAAGCCGCCAGCCTTCGATGACCTCGCCTACCGGGTCGCGCAGCGCCGCTATCTCGCGTACGCCCCGCGCCATCCCGGCAATGCGCCCCTCGTCGAGGCGCAGCCGGTCCAGCACGCTGTCCTCCAGGACGGCGTCGCGACCGGCGTCCATGTCGCGCTCGTTGGCCTCGAGGATCTCCGTGGTGCCCTCGAGGAGCGCGTCGGCGATCGCTTGCAGGGCGGCGTCGCGCACGGCGCCGTCCGCCTGCCCGAGCCGCCGGGAGGCTTGCCGGGCGGCGAGACAGACGTCCCTGACCGAGGAGGCGGTGGTGGCCATCGACTTGAAAGGGTACCGGCGTGACCAACGAGGCCGCCCAGCGCTACGCCCGTGAGCGGGGGGTCTCACGGCCGCTCTACGCGCTCGTCCGCGCGCTGCTGGTTCCCTTCCTGCGCCTGTGGTTCCGGATGCGCATCGAGGGCGCCGGCTACATCCCCCGCGAGGGCGCGGCGATCGTCGCACCCAACCACAAGAGCTTCTACGACTCGTTCTTCGTGGCCCTGGCGACGCCGAGGCCGATGCGCTTCATGGCCAAGACGGAGCTCGTCAACGCGCCCTACGGCTGGCTGCTCGTCCGCCTCGGCGCCTTCCCGGTGCGCCGTGGCGAGGCCGACGACGAGGCGCTCGAGACCGCCCGCGAGGTCCTACGCAGCGGCGGCCTGCTCGCCCTGTTCCCCGAGGGGACGCGCATCCGCGATCCCGACAGCCTCGGCGAGCCGCGGCGCGGCGCGGCGCGGCTCGCGCTGGAGAGCGGGGCCCCGATCGTCCCGACCGCCATCACCGGGACCGATGACCTGTGGCTCGGCCCGATCCCCAAGCCCAAGCGCGTACAGGTGGCGTTCAGCCCGCCGGTGCCGGTCGAGAGTCTGCCCCCCACCCGCGAGGCGGCCGAGCAGCTGACCGAGGAGCACGTATGGCCCGAGGTCGAGCGCTCGT
The DNA here is from genome assembly GCA_963728925.1 of uncultured Actinomycetes bacterium. GTDB lineage: Bacteria > Actinomycetota > Thermoleophilia > Solirubrobacterales > Solirubrobacteraceae > JBBPZA01. The sequence continues at coordinate 61,899 of CAVSMB010000009.1, forward strand.
GGCGGGCGCTGCGGTCGCGGCGCACCGCGGCGGCCGCCCTGCTCGCGGCGCTCAGCGTCGGCGGCGGGCTCGCCTACCGGCGCTCGCGGCGGCCGCCTCCGACGCGCCTCGGGCGCGTCCGGCGCCGGCTGGGCCGGTAGACCGGCTAGGCCAGGACGAAGTAGTCCCGGTGCACGGCCTCGTCGGTGGCCCGGGGCAGCAGCGCGCGCACCTGCGCGGACTTCAGGCCCTTGACCCGGCGCAGCTCGCCGGCCGAGTAGTTGACGATCCCCTTGCCCACCGCCTGGTCGCCCGCGGCGATCTCCACCGCGTCGCCGGCGTCGAAGTCGCCGGCGACCTCGACGACACCCACCGGCAGCAGCGACGTGCCGCCCTCGCGCAGCGCGCGCGCGGCGCCGTCGTCGACGACCACCGTCCCGTGCGACGGCTTGGCGTACTTCAGCCACAGCTTGAAGCTCGAGTAGCGGGCGGCGCGCGGCGGGAAGCGCGTGCCGACGGGCTCGCGGGCCAGCGCCGCGGGCAGCGCGGCCGGGTCCAGGCCGCTGCAGATGACGGCCTCGATGCCCGCTGCCGTCGCCATCTCGGCGGCCACGACCTTGGAGCGCATCCCCCCAAGGCCGAGCGGAGAGCTCGAGTGGCCGATCTCCAGCTCGCCGAGGGCCTCGAAGTCCCGCACCTCGCCGACCAGGCGTGCGCCCGGCTCGCGGCGCGGGTCGGCGGTGTGCAGGCCCGATGTGTCGGTGAGCAGCACGAGCAGGTCGGACTCGATGAGGATGGCCACTTGGGCGGCGAGGAAGTCGTTGTCGCCGAAGGAGATCTCGTCGGTCGTCGTGGTGTCGTTCTCGTTGATGACCGGCACCACGCGCCATTCCAGGAGCCTGCGAAGCGTCTGGCGGGCGTTGAGGTAGTGGGTGCGGGCGCTGAGGTCGAAGAAGGTCAGCAGCACCTGGGCGCTGGCCAGCCCGCGCTCGCGAAGGAGCTCGTCGTAGACGCGGTAGAGCTTGCCCTGGCCGACCGCACTCGCCGCCTGAAGCTCGTCTATCGCCCGCGGCCGCACCGGCAGCTCGAGCAGGGCCATCCCGCGCGCGATGGCTCCGGAGGTGACGATCACCACGTCGTCGCCGCGCCCGTGGAGGGCGGCGGCCTGCTCGCACGCGCGCTTGATCACCTCCGTCCGCGGGGCGCCTCCGTCCCCGGTGACGATGCTCGACCCAAGCTTGATCACGATGCGTGCCATGGCGGCGCGGAGGCTAGTACGCGCGTGCTCCGCGCCGCACGCGCGCCGCGGCCCGCGGCCGGCTCAGCGCCCGCCGAGCCGGCGCGTGGCATCCGCGAGCGCCGTGCGAGCCTCGGCGCCGAGCCGGCGGACCAGCTCGCCGGCCGGCTCCGCGCGGGCGAGCGCGTGCGCCTGGCCCGCCCACAGGTTGACGGCGTCGGGGTCGCCGCGCTCGCGGGCGGCGGACCGCAGCGGTGCGGTGAGGTGGTGGACCTCGGGGTAGGCGCTGGGTGCGTGGGCATCGTGCTCGCGGAGGAAGCGGTTGACGACGCCACGCGCGGTGCGCCCCGAGAACGCACGCGTCAGCGCGGTTGTCGACTCGCCGCCCAGGGCGTCGCGGTGGACGGCGGTCGTCCCCGCCTCGGGGGTGGTCAGGAACGCCGTCCCGAGTTGCGCGGCGGCGGCGCCGGCCGCGAGCGCGGCGGCGACCCCGCGGCCGGTGGCGATGCCGCCGGAGGCGACGAGCGGCAGGCCGACCGCCTCCCGGGCGAGCTGGAGCAGGGCGAGCAGGCCGAGGTCGCCGGGCTCCTCGTCGGCCCACGAGGCACGGTGGCCGCCCGCCTCGACGCCCTGGACGACGAGCGCGTCGGCCCCCGCGTCGCGGGCGGCCAGCGCCTCGTCGACGGTGGTGACCGAGACCCACGTCGCGCAGCCGGCCCGGCCGAGGCGCTCGATCGCCTCGGCCGGCGGACACCCGAACGTGAAGGAGACGACCGGAACGCGCTCGGCCTCGACGAGGGCGAGCTTGGCCTCCCAGTCGTCGTCGTCGTGGCGCGCCTCGCCGAGCGGCCCGGCCTCATCCTCCAGCGTACGGGCGTAGCGCTCGACGGCGGCCGGGTCGGCTGCGGGCGGACCGGGGACGAAGAGGTTGACCCCGAAGGGCCGGGCCGTTCCGGCGCGAAGTGTCTCGAGCTCGCGGGCCGCCGCCTCCGCCGTCCGGTATCCCGTGGCCAGGAAGCCGAGCCCGCCCGCCTCGCAGACGGCGATCGCGAGCTCGACCCTCGACGGGCCGCCCGCGAGCGGCGCCTGGACGAGCGGCTCGGCGAGGTCGTAGGGTGAGAAGGGGGCCATGTGGGGAGTCCGGCGCCGGCGGCGTCCCGGACCACCGGGGGCCCCCGTCACGGATCGAGCTCGAAGGTCACCCCGGCGATCTCGACGTCGTCACCGGGCTCGAAGCCCTTGGCGCGCAGCGCGTCGATGACCCCGATGGCGCGCAGGCGACCTTCGATGTAGGCGAGCGCCTCCTCGTTGTCGAGGTCGTGGCGCGCGAGCAGGCGCTCGATGCCGCGACCGGTCACCCGGAAGCCGGCCTCCCCGGCCCGCTCGACCGACCACGAGCGGTCCGAGCCGGGCCGGAACGTCCGATGCTCGGCAAGGCCGGCGACCTCGGGCTCAACTGGCGCAGGCGCCTCTTCCGGCGTGCGACGGAAGATCTCGGTGACGAGCTCGTGCAGACCTGCGCGGGTGGCCGAGGATGTGATCACCACCGGCACAGCGGACCCGTCGTCGCGCTCCCAGGGCTCCCTCGTGTGCCCGTTGCCGGCGCCCTCCCCCGCCTCTGGCGAGCGGCCGCCTCCCAGACGCTCCCGCCACGCGGCGCGCGCCCGCTCGGCCTCCTCGGGGGCGACGAGGTCGGCCTTGGAGAGGGCGAGGATGCGCGGGAGGCCGGCGAGGCGCGGGTCGTGGCGCTCCAGCTCGCGCTCGACCGTGGCGTGGTTGGCCTCGGGGTCCGAGCCGTCCAGCGGCGCGAGGTCGAGCACGTGCACGAGCAGCCGGGTGCGCTCGACGTGTGCGAGGAAGTCGTGCCCGAGGCCGGCGCCCTCGCTCGCTCCCTCGATGAGGCCGGGGATGTCGGCGAGGACGAGCTGGCGGTCGTCGCCCTCGATCGTCCCGAGGACCGGCTCGAGCGTCGTGAACGGGTAGCCGGCGACCTTCGGCGCTGCCCGCGTGACCCGCGCGAGCAGGGAGGACTTGCCGGCGTTGGGCAGGCCCACGAGCCCCACGTCGGCCAGCAGCTTGAGCGCCAGCTCGATCCACCCCTCGTCCCCCGCCAGCCCGCGCTCGGCGAGCCGCGGGGCCTGCCGGGTCGGCCCGGCGAAGCGCTTGTTGCCGCGGCCACCGGAGCCGCCGCGGGCGACGACAGCGCTCGCTCCCGGGACGACGAGGTCGTGGCGCGCCCCCTCAAGGCCGTTGACCTGGGTGCCGGGCGGGACGCGGATCTCGAGCGTCGCGCCGTCGGCTCCATGGCGCAGCGCGCCTTCCCCGTGGCGACCTCGGTCGGCCTTCCAGTGGGCTCGCCGCCGGAAGCCCTGGAGGTCGCGCAGCGAGGAGTCGGCGACGAGCACGACACCGCCGCCGCGACCGCCGTCGCCGCCGTCGGGCCCGCCGCGGGGGACATGGGCCTCGCGGCGGAAGCTGGCGACCCCGTCGCCGCCGCGGCCGCCCTGGACGAAGATGCGTGCGCGATCGTGCAGCATGCGCTGATCATCGTGGCAGGTGCCCCGCGATCCCCGCGCCCTTGCATCCCCGAAAGGAACCGCTTCCATGGCCGAGTCAGACCAGCCTGCGCCCGAGCGGGTCTTCCTCATCACCGGCGCGTCGACCGGCATCGGCGCGCAGACCGCCCGCCGCGCCGCGCACGAGGGCTACCGCGTCGTGCTCGCCGCCCGCAGCGAGGACAAGATCCACGCGCTCGCCGACGAGCTCGGCGGGGAACAGCGCGCGATCGCGGTCCGCTGCGACGTGACGGAGTGGGACGACCAGCGCGCGCTCGTCGAGCGGGCGCTCGAGGCCTTCGGGCGCGTCGACGTGGCCTTCGCCAACGCGGGCTTCGGAGGGGCGCGCGGCTTCACCAAGGAGACCCCGGAGACCTGGAAGGACATGGTCCTGACCAACGTCTACGGCGCGGCGCTGACCATTCGCGCGACGATCGACCACCTGCGCGAGAGCAGTGGCCACCTGCTGCTGACCGGCTCGGTGGCGGGCCGCCGGGCCCTGCCCGGCTCGCTCTACAGCGCGACGAAGTGGGCGGTCACCGCGATGGGCGAGTCGGCCCGCCGGGAGCTGAACGGCAGCGGCGTCCGTGTGACCCTCGTCGAGCCGGGGATGGTCGACACGCCGTTCTTCGACAACCGCCCCAGCAACGCCCTGGAGGCTGACGACATCGCGCGCGCGGTCCTGTTCGCGGTCTCCCAGCCGGCGCACGTCGACGTCAACGAGATCCTCATCCGCCCGACGGCGCAGGAGAACTGAGGCAGAGCCGATGCCGGAACGGCGCGGATCAGCGCCGGGGCCGAGACGGCGGCCGCGGCGGCCGCGGCCGATCGGGCCGGCGCCGGGCGGCCTCCTGCGCCTCTCGGTCGCGGTCCTCGCTTCGGCCGATCAGGTAGAAGGCCGCGGCGATCGCCAGCACGGCGACCACGCCGGCGAGTGTGTAGCCGACGGCGGTCGGCACCGCGCCGCCGATCGCGAACGAGGCGATCGCCGCGACGACGAGCAGGCCGATGGCGATGGCGAGCGGCCGCATCCCATCACGGTAGCCCGCCGGCGGCGCCTCCGCGATCGGCGGACCCACCGCGCGGCCGCGGCGCGCCTCTAGGCCGGCGTCTCTTGGGTCGCGTCGCCGGCCGGCGCGACCGACACGGTGCGGCCGGCGCGGCCGCGCGAGAAGACCACCGAGCCCGCGGCTCGAGCGTAGAGCGTGTGGTCGCGGCCGATGCCCACACCCTCGCCGGGGCGGAAGCGGGTGCCGCGCTGGCGGACGATGATCTCGCCGCCGGTGACCGCCTGGCCGGCGAAGACCTTCACGCCCAGCCGCTTGCTCTCGGAGTCGCGGCCGTTGCGGCTCGAGCCAAGCCCCTTCTTATGCGCCATCGGTCGCTTCCTCCTTCGTGCGCGCCGGGCGGCGCGACAGCAGCTTGATCTCGGTGACCTCCAGGCGCGTGAGCTCCTGGCGGTGGCCGGTGCGGCGCTTGTAGCCCCGCTTGGGCTTGAACTTCACCACGCGCAGCTTGGGGCCGCGCTCGTGGGCCAGCACCCGGGCCTGGACCATGACCTTCGCGAGATCGTCGCCGTCGACGATGTCGTCGTCGCCCCTGAAGAGCAGGGGCTCGAGGTCCACGGTGGACCCCTCATCGGCCGTCAGGCGCTCGACGAGCAGGCGCTGGCCCGCCTGCACGCGGTACTGCTTGCCGCCTGTTCTGATCACTGCGTAGGTCATTCGCTCACTTCGGCCTTGGCACGGGAACGGCGCCGACCGCCTCTGCGGCCACGGCGCCGAGCCGGGGATTCTAGCGAGGCCTCCTCGCCCGAGCCCTCGCCGTCGGCGGCCACGGCGGGCGCCGGGTCGCCGACCAGGCGCGCGACCGCGGCGGTGCGCCCGACCTCCTCGATGCGCACGAGCCGCTTCTGGCCCACGTGCGGGCCGCCGCCCGTCACCGAGATGATGTAGCCGTCGATCTTCGCCACCGCGTCGTCGACGTTGTACATGTGCGGCTCGACGATCTGGACGAGCACCTCCTCGCCCTCCGAGAACGGCAGCGCGCGCTCCTCGACCTCTGCGCGCGTTCCCTCGAAGGTGATCGCGAAGTGGTCGAGCGGCAGCCCCTCGGAGCCCTCGAAGTGGAACACCTTGCCGGTGTCCTCCTCCAGGGCGAGCAGCATGCGCGCCCCCGAGCCGGTGAACTCGGCGCTCACGCGCGGGTTCAGCTGCACGAGGAAGGCCTCCGCCTGGTGGCCGCGGACCTCGCGGCGCAGGCGGCGCTCGACGTCGATGGCGATCGTCTCCTCCGAGCGGATGACCCCTTCGCCCTCGCACGTCGGGCAGTGACGCGTGAGGATCTCGCGCACGCCGTCGGTGACGTTCTGGCGCGTCATCTCGACGAGCCCCATCGCGGAGATCTCCGCGGTGTAGGTCTTCGTGCGGTCCTCGTTGAGCGCGCCCCGCAGCGTCTTGAGCACCGCCTCGCGGTTGCGCGCGCGGGCCATGTCGATGAAGTCGATGACGATGATCCCGCCGATGTCGCGCAGCCGCAGCTGCCGCACCACCTCGTCGGCCGCCTCGAGGTTGATCTTGGTGATCGTGTCCTCCAGGCGCGCGCTCTTGCCGCGTCCCGTGAAGGAGCCGGTGTTCACGTCGATGACGGTGAGCGCCTCGGCGTAGTCGATGATCAGGTAGCCGCCGCTGGCCAGGTCGACCCTTCGGGAGAGGGTGGACTCGATGGCCTTGTCGATCCCGTAGCGCTCGAACAGCGGCTCCTCCTCGTCCCAGAGCTCGACGCGCTCGACGAGCTCTGGCGCCGTGCGGGTGAAGAAGGACACCAGGCGCTGGTGCTGCTTGGGATCGTCGACCACCGCGCGCTCGAAGTCGCCCGAGAAGACGTCGCGCACGACGCGCACGGAGAGGTCGGCCTCCTGGAAGACCATGGCCGGGGCCTGGCTCTCGGCGACACGCTTCTCGAGCACCTCGTTGAGGCGGTGCAGGTAGGCGACCTCGCGCTCGAAGTCCGCGCGCGTGGCGCCCTGGGCGGCGGTGCGCACGATGGCGCCACCGCCGTGGAGATCGACCTTGGCGGCCTCGCGGCGCAGCCGGTCGCGCTCCTTGTCGTCGAGGCGGCGGGAGACCCCGACGCCCTCGCCGGTCGGCGAGTAGACCAGGTAGCGGCCCGCGATCGCGAGCTCCATCGACAGCCGTGCGCCCTTGGTCTTCAGCGGGTCCTTGACGACCTGCACGACGATCTCCTGCCCCGGCTTGAGCAGGTCGGAGATCGAGACGCGGCCGGTGCCGCGTCCTCCCCCGCGACCGCGCTTGGGGGTCTCGACCCCGGGGAGCACGATCTCGTCGACGTGGAGGAAGCCGTTCTTCTCGAGGCCGATGTCGACGAAGGCGGCCTCCAGCCCGGGCAGGACGTTGTCGACCTTACCCTTGTAGATGTTGCCAACGATCGAGCGCGAGCCTCGGCGCTCGATGTACAGCTCGGCGACGTCGTAGCCGGCCGCGGGATCCTTGACCTTGCGCTTGCGGCGCATGGCGGCCTTGGATGCGGGCTGGCCCTTCGCCTCGAGCAGCGCGACCCGCGTCTCCGCGCGGTCGACGCTGACGAGTACTTGCTTCTTCAAGGTGTGTGCCTTTCACGTGGGGTCGCCTCCGGTTCATGGCACGGAGACGCGGCCCTTGACCGATGCGTTCTTGCGGCCCTGCACGTAGATCGACTGCAGGAGGCCGAGGGCCATGAGAGTGACGATCACCGACGAGCCGCCGTAGCTCATGAGCGGCAGCGTGACGCCGGTGATGGGCATGATTCCGACGTTCATGCCGACGTTGACCAGGACCTGGAAGGCGATCATGGCCACGACGCCGCCCGCTATGAGCGCGCCGTAGAGGTTCTTCGCCATGGTGAGGATGCGAAGGCATCTCCATATCATGAGAGCAAAGAGGGACAGAACGACGGCCGCGCCGATGAACCCGTAGGTCTCCCCGACCACCGCGAAGATGAAGTCGGTGTGGTGCTCGGGGAGGAAGTTGTTGCGGGTCTGGGTCGCCTCGTCGCCGCGGCCGGTTCGCTGGCCGGCCCCGATCGCGATCTTCGCCTGGTTCTGCTGGTAGCCCTGCTTGGCCGGGTCGTCGGAGGGGTTGAGGAACGCCGTGAGGCGGTCCACCTGGTAGGGCTTGAGCACCGTGACCCCCATGGCGGGGGCGGCGACGAGCACGAGCACGATGGACACCGCGCCGAGCGCGAGCAGCGCCGTGAGCGGCTTCCACGAGATGCCGGCGAAGAACAGGATCGCCACCGCGACGGCGACGTAGACGAGGCCGGAGCCCAGGTCGGGCTGGGCTATGACGATCATCGCCGGCACGAGGGCCAGCAGCATCGTCCGCGCGGTGGTGTCGCGGTCGTTGCCGCGACGGATCCGGCCGACCACGAAGGCGGCCAGGGACAAGATGAGCAGCAGCTTGCCGAGCTCTGAGGGCTGGAAGCTGAAGAAGGGGGCCGAGAAGGCGCGCTTGGAGCCGCGCGCGGTGGTGCCCACCGCCATCACGGCGAGGATCGCCGCGATCATGATCGCGTAGAGCCCGTAGCGCAGCTCGCGCAAGCGCGAGTAGTCGACGCGGCTGATCAGGACCATGAAGGCGATGCCCACGCCGAAGTAGGCGGCCTGGCGGTAGACGTAGTAGTCCGGCTGACCGGCGATGTCGCCCGTCGTCGCGCCGTGGATGGTGACGATCGAGCACACGGCCAGGCCGAGGACGGCGAGCGTCAGCAGCGGGTCGAGCGGGAGGTGGAAGCTCGGCATGCGCGACTCGGTGACCTCGTCGACGCTGCGGATCGGGCTCTCGGTGGCGGGGGGCGGCGGGGTCATCGGCCTATCGCGTCCTCGACGTACCGACGACGAACTTCTTCTTGAGCCCGAACCACTCCGAGAGCATGTAGCGCGCCGCCGGCGCGGCGGCCTCGGCGCCGAAGCCGCCCTGCTCGACGGTCACCGCGAGGACGATCGGGCGGCGGCGGTCCGGGACATAGGCGATGTACCACGACTGGTCGCCCTGTCCGGGACGCTCGGCCGTGCCGGTCTTGCCGTAGATCGTGCGTCCGAAGCCCCTGAAGACGTCGGCCGACGTGCCGCCGGGCTCCATGGCGGCCTCCCGCAGACCCTCGAGGATCGAGCTGCGCGTGCTCGAGGCGATCTTCACCCGGCGCGAGGGATCCGGCTCGATCTGCTGCAGGGTCCGGCCGGCGCCGTCCTCGACGCGCAGCCCGATGTGCGGGCGAACGACCTTGCTCCCGTTGGCCAGGGTCGAGTACGCCACGGCCATCTGCAGCGGGGTCGCCTGCAGGTAGCCCTGCCCCACGGCGAGGTTGATGTTCTGGCCGACCGTCCACGGCGCGTCGTAGGGGAACTGCTTGTTGCGGTAGCCGCGGTTCACCAGCGCCGGGGTCGGCACGAGGCCCTTGAACTCGCCGGGGAGATCGATGCCCGTCCGCCGCCCCAGCCCGAGCCGCTTGGCCCACGTCTGGATGATGTCGCCGCCCTCGCCGTTGGCCTGCAGGCCCATCGTGTAGAAGAAGACGTCGGAGGAGACCTTGAGCGCCTGGACCACGTTGACCGGGCCGTTGACGGCGTTGCCGGCGTTGTTGAAGGTCACGCCGCCCACGGTGAGCGAGCCGCCGTCGTTGATGATCGTCCCGGGGGTGATGAGGCCGGACTGCAGCGCCGCGGTCGCGGTGATCAGCTTGAACGTGGAGCCTGTCGGATAGAGCCCGGCGCTCGCGCGGTTGTAGAGCGGCGCGCCGTATTCCTCGCTGTTGAGCTTCTTGAAGAGCCCCTGGCTGACCGGCTTGGAGAACACGTTGGGGTCGAAGCTCGGGTAGGAGCCCATGGCGAGGACCTCGCCGTTGGTGGGGTCCAGGGCGACAAACGCGCCGCGCCGGCCCGCGCCGGCCGTCGCGGTGGTCGAGACGCCGGCCGCCGACATCGCCTCCTCGCCGGCCTTCTCGAGGTCGAGGTCGACCGACAGGCGCACCTGCCGGCCGGGCGCGGGCGGCAGCTCGGGCCCGCGCGCCTTGGCCTGACCCAGCGCGTCGATGTAGATCCGCTGCGCGCCGTCGCGCCCGCGCAGGTAGCGATCGTAGGTGTACTCGATCCCGTCCTTGCCGACGATCGTTCCCTGGTCGACGCCGCGGAACTTGGACTGCTTGAGCTCCGCGGGGCTGATCTCGCCGACCGTTCCGAAGAGCTGGGCGGCGAGCGTCTTGCGCGGATAGCGGCGCAGGAAGACCGGCTGGGCCTTGACGCCGGGGAACTGGCTCTGGCGCTCGTAGAAGTACGCGTAGACCGCCTGGGGGACGTCGTTCTTCAGGGTGACGTCGGCGTAGGGCAGCGCGGCGCGCTGGGTCTTGATCTGGCGACGGATCTTCTTCGGGGTGATGCCGAGGATCTTCCCGAGCCGGCGGTAGAGGGCGTTTCGCTCGGGGCCGGCGGGCGGGAGCTTCTCGGGGTCGATCTGCACCGCGGTGGAGACGCGGTTGTCGACCAGCGTGCGGCCCTGGCGATCGACGATGTCGCCGCGCGGGGCCTGGATGCGCACGTCGCGGATGCGGTTGTCGTTCGCGGTCGCGAGGAACTGGTCCCCAGAGAGCACCTCGAGGAACCACAGCCGGAAGAAGATGATCGCGAAGAAGGCGACCGCGATGCCCCCGGCGACCATCACCCGAAAGGCGAGCTGCGGAGTGATCGGAGGCCGGCGGTCCTCGATCGGGTCGATCATGGGCGCGAGATCGGGCTGAGCCCGCCGGTCGTGTAGGCCCGGCGCCGGCGGCGACGCGGGTCGTCGGGCAGGTGCGCGACGAGCACGCGGCGCACGACCACGTAGACGGGCAGGGCGAGCACGGCGTTGACGATCACCGTCGCGAGGATCTCGCGCAGCAGCAGCCAGCTCACCGGCGCGTCGACGCCCAGCAGGAACTGCATGACCGAGAAGCCGACGGTCCAGATGACTGTCGCGGCGGCGCCCGCGGCGACCGGGATGAGCGTGTGCGACGGATCGCGCAGCTCGCGCAGGCGTCCCGCCGAGTAGCCCACGGCCACCCCGATCAGCGACTGGACCCCGAGGTCCTGGAGCAGCGCCATGTCGACGAGCAGCCCCATGCCGAAGCCCATGCACGCGCCCGGGATCGAGCCGGCCAGCAGCCCGACCGACATGACGACGAGCGGGGTGAGGTCGGCGGTGACGCCGAGCAGCGTGACCTGCGACACCGCGGTGAGCTGGACGATCACGGCGACGACGCCGAGCACCCAGAGGCGAATGGCGATTGGGACGTCCATCAGCGGGCGGCCTCGTACGTCGTGGGACGGCGACGGGCGGCTATCGCCCTCACGGCCTCGGACCGGTCGCGGCGCAGGGCGATCCCCGTCCCGGCCATCACGGCCCCACCTGCGCGGTGGTCCGCAGGTCGGTCTTGGGCCTGGTCAGGACCTGGACGAAGTCGAGCTTGCGCACGTCGGCGTAGGGCTTGACGTGGATCCCCTGGTAGACGTCGAGGTCGCCGCCGTCGATCTTCGTCACCGCGCCGATCGGGATCCCGGGCGGGAAGAGCGACTCGAAGCGTTGCGAACGCGAGCCCGCGGTGACCACGCGCTGGCCGCGCTTCACGTTCTCGGTCTTGGAGACGAAGTTGAGGACGAGGTCGTCGGGCTTGCCGACGGCGGTCTTGACCACGCCGGTGACCCCCGTCAGTGCGACCCGAGCCGTCACCCCGCTGGTGCTGTCGGTGATCAGCGTGACCTGCGCGGCGCCGTTGGACACGTCGGAGACCTTGCCGACGAGCCCCTCGCCGTTGACCACCGGCTGGTTGACGGCGACGCCCGAGCTCGAGCCCTTGTCGATCGTCACGGTCGCGTACCAGATCGTCGAGGAGCGGGCGATCACACGACCGCTGACCGGCTTGTAGCGCGCGAGCTCCGCCTCGCGGTCGAGCCCGAGCTGGCCGCGCAGCTGCGCGTTCTCGTTGCGCAGGGCGTCGACCGCCGTCGCGTCCTTGCGCAGCGCGTCGCGCTCGCGCTTGAGCTGGTCGACGTCGCCCTTGGCGTTGAGGGTGTCGCCGACCCAGCCCGATAGATCGGAGATCGGCTTCAGCGCGCGGCTCGCCCCCTCCTGGAGCGGCGCGAGCACCTCGAGGAACCCGCGCTGGACCGAGCGCAGCGGGCCGCCGGCCGACTCGCCGAAGTACGCGGTGAGGAGGATCAGGGACCCGGCGACGAGCAGTGCGAGCACCGCGCGTCGCCGGCGGACGTTTCGGTCGTACACAGGAAGCGGTTCTCCAAAGCCGTGTGTGCCGGCGCGCCTAGCGGCGCCGGCGGGTCTTCGCATTCTTGTTGGAGCGGTGGATGGCCTCGAACTCCTCCAGGGAGCGCCCGGAACCGACGGCCACGCACGTCAGCGGGGACTCGGCGAGGTGTGTGGGCATCTGCGTCTCGTGCCGCAGTCGCTCATCGAGGCCCTCGAGCAGCGAGCCGCCGCCGGCAAGCATGATCCCACGATCCATGATGTCCGCCGCCAGCTCGGGCGGCGTCCGGTCCAGCGTCTCCTTGACCGCGTCGAGGATCTGCCCGACGGGCTCCTCGAGTGCGGCGCGGATCTCCTCAGACGTGAGGACCACCGTCTTGGGTAAACCGGAGACCATGTCGCGGCCGCGGATCTCGGCCTGGACCTCTTCGGCCATGGGGTAGGCCGAGCCGATCTCGAGCTTGACCTCCTCGGCGGTCTGGTTGCCGATGAGCAGCTTGTACTCGCGCTTGACGTAGTTGATGATCGCGTCGTCCATCTCGTCGCCGCCGACGCGGATCGACTGAGACACGACGATCCCGCCGAGCGAGATGACGGCGACCTCCGAGGTGCCGCCGCCGACGTCCACCACCATGTTGCCGGTCGGCTCGCCCACCGGCAGCCCGGAGCCGATCGCCGCGGCCATCGGCTCCTCGATGAGGTAGGCCTGGCGCGCGCCGGCGGAGAGGCACGCCTCCTCGACCGCTCGCTTCTCCACCCCGGTGACCCCGGAGGGCACGCACACGACGACGCGCGGGTGCGCCCAGCGGTTCTGGTGGACCTTCTGGATGAAGTGGCGCAGCATCTCCTCGGTCACGTCGAAGTCGGCGATCACGCCGTCCTTCAGCGGGCGGATGGCCTGGATCGTGCCCGGCGTACGCCCCAGCATGCGCTTGGCCTCGATGCCGACCGCGTGGACCTCGCCGGTGCGCGAGTCGACGGCGACCACCGAGGGCTCTGAGAGCACGATCCCGCGCCCACGCACGTAGACGAGCGTGTTCGCCGTCCCGAGGTCGACCGCCATGTCGCGGCCACCGAAACCGGTGAGGTAGCTGAAGAAACCCATGGGTCAGTAGGGCGGGGCGGACATGACGCGCGCGTGGCAGCCACGGCTGCCGGAGTCCGACCCCCGTCCGGTGGGGCAGTGTATCGAACGACCCCACCCGCTCCGGGGTGCGAAAGACGCTGCAAACCTCACGAGCAGACGAGCTCGAGCAGCACCTCGGAGGGAAGTCCGACCACGGTGAGCCAGTCTCCGTCGATCCGCTCCACCAGCGCGGCTCCGCTTCCCTGGATCGCGTAGGCGCCGGCCCGTCCGCGCCACTCGCCGGTGCCCAGATACCAGTCGATCGCGGCGCGGTCCAGGCGCCGGAAGGCGACCGCAGTCTCAGACACCCACTCGCGGCCCGCGCCGGGCCCGTCGAGGCGCGCGGCGGACACCACCGAATGAGTCCGCCCGGCCAGCGCCGCGAGCGTGGTGCGCGCGTGCGCCTCGTCGCGAGGCTGGCCGTGGATGCGCCCGTCGAGGGCGACGACGGTGTCCGCCCCCAGCACGCGGCGACCCGGGAGGCGGCAGGCCACCGCCTCGGCCTTTAGCCGGGCGTTGGCCAGAGCGAGCGCCGCGGCCTCCCCGTCTCCGAGTTCGACCACACCGGCCGGCACGACCTCGAGGGCGATGCCGGCGCGCTCGAGGATCGCCCGCCGCTGGGGCGAGCGCGAGGCGAGGACCAGAGGCCCGCTCAGCCCTCGCCGAAGAACAGCTCGATCTCCCGCGCGGCGGACTCCGACGAGTCCGAGCCGTGGACGAGGTTCTGGCCCACCTCGACGGCGTGGTCGCCGCGGATCGAGCCCGGCGAGGCCTCCAGCGGGTTCGTCGCCCCGATGACCTGCCGCGCAGCGGCGACCGCCTGCTCGCCCTCGAGGACCATGGCGACGATCGGCCCCGACGTGATGAACTGGACGAGCTCGCCGAAGAACGGCTTTCCCTCGTGCTCGGCGTAGTGGCGTTCGGCGAGCTGCTGGTCGACGGTCAGCAGGCGCAGCGCGCCGATGCGCAGGCCCTTGCTCTCGAAGCGGGCGATGATCTCACCGGTCAGCCCGCGCGCGAACGCGTCGGGCTTGACCAGGATGAGCGTCGGGTCCATCTCGGTCTCCTCTGTCGGGAGCCGGGAGCCTACGTTTCGCGCACGGTCTCGCGCTCGCCGGTCTCCGACCGGCGGCGGCGGCGGCGCGCGGTGCGCTCCGGGGGGGCGACCTCGGCTTCGCAGTACGGGCACACCCGCCACGCCGGGTCGAGCGGGCGCGTGCAGTTCGGGCACGGGTCCTTGAGCTTGCGAAGGCAGCTCGGGCAGCGCAGGAAGTCCTTGTCGACCGGTTGGTCGCAGTGCGGGCAGAACTGCGTGCTGAGCTCGTAGAGGCGGGCCTCGGCGGCCTGCATCTCGAGGTCGCGCTCGCGCACATCGTCGAGGTACTCGGGCGGGCGCACGATCATGTAGACGATCGTCCCGACGAACGGGAACAGGGAGGCGGCCGTGGCGCAGGCGACGAGCATCGGGTCGCCGATGCGCCGGCGGGCGTCGGCGTAGGTCCAGTAGACCAGGGCCAGCCAGATGACCACCAGGAACAGCAGCAGCATGTTGACGACCAGGTTCAGGGCGTCGTTGGTGATGCCGAAGACCGCGACGATCGTCATGTGCGCAGGCGAGTGTAGTGGGTGGCTCCCCGGACCTGGACGGGCCGGACGCTAGAGGAATAGGCGCCCGAAGGCGTAGCCCAGGCCGAAGAACACGAGGATCACGAGCGCCACGACGACGGCCACCAGGGCCATCATCGAGAGGAAATGCGGTCCGTCGGAGTCGTTCACAGCATCGAGGCGCGGCCCTCTCCGGGCGCGCGCGCGAGGTCGGCGACGAGGTAGATCGAGCCGGTGGCGAGCACGGTGCCCGACGGGCCCGCGAGCTCGCGCGCCCGGGCGAGGGCACGGTGCGGATCGCCGTGCACCTCGGCGGGCGGGCCCGCGAGCTGGCCGGCGAGCGACTGGAGGGTGGCCGGCGACAGCGCGCGCGGGTTGGCGTTGGAGGTCAGCACGACGGCGTCGCAACGGGGCAGGAGCGCGCTGAGCATAGCCGGGGCGTCCTTGTCGTCGAGGATCGACAGCACCGCGACGAGCGGCCGCGGAGGCTCCATCTCCTCCACCGCCTCGGCCAGGGCGACCATCCCGCTCGGGTTGTGCGCCCCGTCGAGGATGGTGAGGGGCTCGTGCCCGACGACCTCCATGCGCCCCGGAACGAGCACGGCGGCCGCCGCCTCGCGCACGGCGGCCTCGTCGAGCGGGCCCAGCAGCGCCTCGGCGGCGGCTCGGGCGAGCGCGAAGTTGCGCCGCTGGTAGCCCCCGGACGCGGCGACGGGGACGCCCGGGTCGACGGGCGCGTGCACGAGCTTGGCGCCGTGCCTGCGGGCGGCGGCCGCCGCCTCGGCCTCCGCCTCTGGAGGCAGCTCGCCGACCACCAGCGTCGCTCCGTCGCGGACCACCGCGAGCTTCTCGCCCGCGATGTCGCGCAGCGTCGGCCCCAGCCAGCGGGTGTGCTCGAGCGAGACCGTGGTCAGCACCTGCACGCTGCTCGGGATCACGTTGGTCGCGTCGTAGCGCCCGCCGAGCCCGGCCTCCACGACGGCGACGTCGACCTCGCGGCGGGCCATCTCCGAGAACGCCGCGGCGGTGAGCGCCTCGAACTGCGTGACGCGGTCGCCGTCGCTCAGCGTGCGATCGACGAGCTCGGCCGCGTGCGCGGCCCGCTGGACGGCTGCGCCGAATGCGCCGGGGTCGAGATCGCGCTCGTCGATGCGGATGCGCTCGGTGAACGAGCGCAGGTGTGGCGACAGGTAGGCGCCGCTCCGGGCGCCGTGGCGCTCGAGGATCGCCGCGATCATCCGCACCGTCGAGGACTTGCCGTTGGAGCCCACGACGTGGATGGAGGCGAAGTCGCGCTGGGGCAGCCCGAGCGCGGTGGTGAGCCGGCGCATGCGGTCCAGGCCGAAGCGCATGCCGAAGAGCTCGAGGCCGAGCAGGTAGCGCTCGGCGTCCTGCGCGGTCCAGGTCGGGGTCACAGCGCGCTCCGGGCGGGGGTCACAACGCGGCGAGCTCCGCGCGGTAGCCGTCGAGCTTCTCGCGCTCGGCCTGCACCACGGCGGGCGGGGCCTTGGCGACGAAGCCCTCGTTGGCGAGCTTGCGCTGCGCGCGGGCGATCTCGGCCTCGAGGCTCTCGCGACGCCGCTCGCGGCGCCGGACGGCGGCCTCGAGGTCGACCTCCTCGGAGGCGAGCAGCTCGACCGCGCCGCCGGGGACGCTGATCGAGGCGGCCGGCTCGCCGCCGTCGGCGGTGAAGGCGAAGCGGGCGAGGCGGGCGACGCTGTCGGCGGTGCCCTCGTAGCCCTCGGCGGCCAGCCGGCCCTCGAGCACGAGGCCCGGTCGCGCGCCGACCTGGTCGCGCCAGCGACGCAGCGCCTGCACCGCGGCGACGACCCGTTCGAGCGAGGCCTCGGCCTCCGGGTCGTTGAGCGCGTCGTCCGCGGGCCGCGCCCGCTGCGCGGCGAGCAGACCGTCCGCGCCCTCCAGATGGGACCAGATCGCCTCGGTCACGAACGGGATCATCGGGTGGGCGAGCGCGAGCGTGCGCTCGAGGACGTGGAGCAGGGTGGCCGAGACGTCGCCGTGCCCCGGGTCCTCGTGCGCGTAGAGGCGCGGCTTGACGAGCTCGAGGTACCAGTCGCACAGTTCGCCGTACACGAAGTCGTAGAGCCGCAGGGCGGCGTGGGAGAAGTCGAAGGCCTCGACGTCGGCGTCGACCCCGGCGATCGCGCGCTGCAGGCGCGACAGGATCCAGCGGTCCTCGGTGGTGCGCGGCCGCGCCTGCGGTCGAGCATCGGGATCGACGCGCAGCAGCACCAGCCGCGAGGCGTTCCACAGCTTGTTGGCGAGCGCCTGGCCCTGGGCGATCTTCTCCTCGTTGAAGCGCACGTCCTGGGCCGAGGACATCGCCAGCAGCCCGAAGCGCACGGCGTCGGCGCCGTAGGCGGGAAACTCGCCGGCCGGGTGGGCGCGGTCGCCGAAGACCGGCGGCCGCGGGCCGCCCTCGATCAGCGCGACGGGGTCGACGCCCGTCCCCAGCGACTTGGACATCCGCCGGCCGTCGGGCGCCTGGATGACCGAGTGCACGCAGACGTCACCGAAGGGGATGTCGCCGGGGAAGCGCAGGCCCATCATGACCATGCGCGCGACCCACAGGAAGAGGATGTCGCGGGCGGTCGACAGCACGTCGGTCGGGTAGAAGGCGCGCAGCGCGGGAGTGTCCTGCGGCCACCCGAGCGTCGCGAAGGGCCACAGGGCCGAGGAGAACCAGGTGTCCAGGACGTCGGGGTCCTGCGTCCAGCCGTCTCCCGCGGGCGCCTGGAGGCCGACGTGGGTCTCCTCGCCGCGGTACCAGACCGGGATGCGGTGCCCCCACCACAGCTGGCGGCTGATGCACCACGGGCGGATGCCCTCGAGCCACTCGAGGTAGCGGCGCTCCTGCGCCGGCGGGTGGATGCGGACGCGGCCCTCGCGCACCGCGTCGATCGCCGGCCGGGCGAGCTCGTCCATGCGCATGAACCACTGCAGCGAGATCAGCGGCTCCACGCGCTCGCCCGAGCGGTGGGAGAAGGGCACGGTGTGCTCATAGGGCTTGCGGGCGCGGAGCGCGCCCTGTGCCTCCAGCTCCTCGACCACGGCTCGCTGCGCCTCCGCCGTGGTGAGGCCGGCGAAGCGCAAGCCGGCGGCCGCCGTCACGCGCCCGTCCTCGCCGATGGCCGAGATCTCCGCGAGGCCGTGGCGGCGGCCGATCTCGAAGTCGTTGGGGTCGTGGCCGGGGGTGATCTTCAGCGCGCCGGTCCCGAAGGCGGGGTCGACGAACTCGTCGGCGATGATCGGCAGGCGCCGCCCGAGCAGCGGCAGCACCGCCTCGCGGCCGACGAGGTCGCGGTAGCGCTCGTCGCCCGGGTGCACGGCGACGGCGGTGTCGGCGAGCATCGTCTCGGGGCGCACGGTGGCGACGACGAGCTCGCTGTCGCCCCCCGCCAGCGGGTAGGCGATCGAGTAGAGGGTGTCGACCACGCCCTCGCGCTGCTCGACCTCGAGGTCGGAGATCGCCGAGCGCAGGCCCGGGTCCCAGTTGACCATGTAGTTGTCGCGGTAGACGAGGCCCTGCTCGTAGAGCTCGACGAAGACCTCCAGCACCGCGCGGACGTAGTCGGGGTCCATCGTGAAGCGCTCGTCCTCGTAGTCCAGGGAGGCGCCGAGCCGCTTCAGCTGCCCGGTGATCTCGCCGCCGTACTCCTCGCGCCAGCGCCACACCCGCTCGATGAACGCGTCGCGGCCGATCGCCTCGCGGCTCGTGCCCTCGCGCTCGAGCTGCTTCTCCACCTGGCGCTGGGTCGCGATGCCGGCGTGGTCGGTGCCGTAGATCCACTTCGCCCGCCGCCCCTGCATGCGGGCGCGGCGGATCAGCACGTCCTGGATCGAGCCGTTGAGCGCGTGGCCCATGTGCAGCGAGCCGGTGACGTTGGGCGGCGGAATGGCGATCGAGAAGTTCTCGGCCGGCGTGCCCTGCGGCTCGGGATGGAGGAGGTCCGAGGCGAGCCAGCGTTCCGCGATCTCGGGCTCGGCGGCGGCCGGATCCCAGCGCGTGCGGGCCTCGAGGTCGGCGGTTCGGGAGCGATCGGTCACGGTCCGGTTGAGTCTAGGCCGACACGCGGAGCGCGCGATCTCGTCACTCAGTGCTCCCTATAGCGCAATAGCTATAGTACATTGCGTGACTACTCCCGCCGTGCTGATCCGCTCCGCCCGAACCGCCGCCGGCCTGACCCAGCAGCAGCTCGCCGAGCGCATGGGGACCACGCAGTCGGCCGTCGCGCGCCTGGAGCGTGGTACGACCGACCCGCGCTTCTCGACGGTCGAGGACGCCGTCCGCGCCGCCGGTCGCCGCCTCGAGATCGAGACGACCACGGAAGGGTTCCCCGAGGTCGATGAGAGCCAGATCGTCGAGCGCCTCAAGCTCACCCCCGCCGAGCGCCTGCGGTCCTTTCAGGCTTCGCACCGAAACCTCAACGAGCTACTGCGCAAGGCGCGCAGGATCGACCCTGACCCGGCCTGACCTCCAGGTCTCGGAGCTCCTCACCCGGCTCACGGCGCGGGGCGTCGACTTCGTAGTGATCGGCGGGATCGCTGCCGTCCTGCACGGCTCCCCCCAGAACACCTTCGACCTCGACATCTGCTTCGCGACCGACCGCGCGAACGTCGAGGCGCTCGGCGATGTCCTGGTCGGGCTCGGCGCAAGCTTGCGGGGGATCGAGGAGGACATCCCCTTCGTCGCCGACGTCGACACCCTGGCGAGGGTCCAGCTCCTCACCCTCGATACCCCGTTCGGGGGGCTCGACGTGATGACGCGCCCCGACGGCTCGCCCGGCTACGAGACGCTGCGGCGGAGGTCAGCGCGCTTCGATCTCGGCGGCGTGGCCGTGCGGGTCGCGTCGCTCGAGGATCTCATCGCGATGAAGCGCGCGGGCGGCCGGCCGAAGGACCTCTCCGCGGTCGCGGACCTCGAGGCGATTCGGCGCCGCCGCTAGGCGGACTTCTCGGTCAGCTGCTCGTCCTCGTCGCCCGTAGCCTCGGTTACCAGCGTCGGCTTGAGCCCGCGCTCGACGGTCTCCTTGGTGACCACGCACTTCTTGACGTCGCGCCGCGAGGGGAGCTCGAACTGCACCTCGAGGAGGATCTCCTCGATGATCGAGCGCAGCCCGCGGGCGCCCGTCTCGCGCTCCAGGGCCTTGTCGGCCACCGAGGTCAGAGCCTCGTCGGCGAACACGAGGTCGATCCCGTCGAAGGAGAAGAAGCGCTGGAACTGCTTGACCAGCGCGTTGCGGGGCTCGGTCAGGATCGTGACCAGGTCGTCGCGCGAGAGCTGGTGGATGGCCGAGGTCACCGGCAGGCGGCCGATGAACTCGGGGATCAGGCCGTAGTGGATGAGGTCCTCGGGCAGACAGCGCTCGAAGATCTCGCCGGTGTCCTTGTTGAGCTTGGACTCGATGGCCGCCCCGAAGCCCACGCCCTTGTGGCCCACGCGCCGCTCGATGACCTTGTCGAGGTTGGCGAAGGCGCCACCACAGATGAAGAGGACGTTGGTCGTGTCGATCGAGAGGAACTCCTGGTGGGGATGCTTGCGGCCGCCCTGGGGCGGGACCGAGGCCGTCGTCCCCTCGAGGATCTTCAGCAGCGCCTGCTGGACGCCCTCGCCCGACACGTCACGGGTGATCGACGGGTTGTCGGCCTTGCGGGCGATCTTGTCGACCTCGTCGATGTAGATGATCCCCGTCTCGGCCTTCTTGACGTCGTAGTCGGCCGCCTGGATGAGCTTGAGGAGGATGTTCTCGACGTCCTCGCCGACGTAGCCCGCCTCGGTGAGCGCGGTGGCGTCGGCTATCGCGAAGGGGACATTGAGGATCCTCGCCAGCGTCTGGGCGAGCAGCGTCTTGCCGCACCCCGTCGGCCCGAGCAGCAGGATGTTGGACTTCTGGAGCTCGATGTCGGCGTCGTCGGCCTGCATCATCTGGACGCGCTTGTAGTGGTTGTAGACGGCGACCGACAGCGTGCGCTTGGCCGCCTCCTGGCCCACCACGTACTCCTGCAGCACGTCGTGGATCTCCTTCGGCTTCGGGAGGTTCTCGATGTCGAAGGTCGGCGGAGCCGTCAGCTCCTCGTCGATGATCTCGTTGCAGAGGTCGATGCACTCGTCGCAGATGTAGACGCCGGGCCCGGCGATGAGCTTCTTGACCTGGCGCTGCGACTTCCCGCAGAAGCTGCAGAGCAGCTGCTCGTTGGAGTCCGTCGGGCGTGCCATCGATCTCCTCCCGGCCGCGTTCCCTCGAGCGTCCTAGTGCTCGCTGATCACGCGGTCGATGATGCCGTACTCCTTGGCCTCCTCGGAGGACATGAAGTAGTCGCGCTCGGTGTCGGTCCGGACCTTGTCGTACGACTGGCCGGTGTGCTTGGCGATGATCTCATCCAGCCGGCGACGCACGTCGATGATCTCCTTGGCGTGGATCTCGATGTCCGACGCCTGGCCCTGGAAGCCCGAGGAGACCTGGTGGATGAGGATCTTCGCATTGGGCAGGGCCATCCGCTTGCCCTCCGCCCCGCCGGCGAGGAGCAGCGCCCCCATCGACATGGCGATGCCGACGCAGATCGTCGACACGTCGGGCTTGATGAACTGCATCGTGTCGTAGATCGCCAGGCCGGCGTAGACCGAGCCGCCCGGCGAGTTGATGTAGACCGAGATGTCCTTGTCGGGATCCTCGGACTCCAGGTGCAGCAGCTGCGCGACGACGAGGTTCGCGATCTGGTCGTCGACCGGAGTCCCGAGGAAGATGATCCGCTCGTTGAGCAGACGGCTGTAGATGTCGAACGCGCGCTCCCCCCGGGAGGTCTGCTCGACAACCATGGGGACGAGTGGGCTCATGGTCCTCGCTTTGTTTCGCCTTCCGGGCTGGATTCCTTCCGCGCTGGAGGCGAGCGTCGGAAGGTGATCTCCTCGCCGTCAGCCGGGCGAGTCTAGCAACCGCCCGACGGCCGCTTTGGGGGCCCGGACGCCCGGCACGGGGGCCCGTGAAGGTCTAGGAACCCGGCGTCCAGAGCTCGCCGGGCGCGCCCTCTTCACTGCGCTCCTTCTCGGGCGTCCACAGCTTGTCGCGCGCCTCGGCCTGCTCGACACCGATCGCCGTCGCGCCCTCGACCAGGACGTCGACGGCCTTTCGCGCCGCGAGGTCGTCGCGCAGCACCTCCAGGCGGCCGGACTTGCGCAGCTGCTCGAGGAGCTTGGCCGGCTCGGTTCCCTCGCGCTCGGCAGAGGGCTCGAGCGCCTCTGCGAGCTCCTCGTCGCGGGGCTGAATGCCTTCGGCGTCGACCACCGCGGCGAGCACCGCCTCGCGCTTGAGGGCCTGCTCGGCGTCGGGCTCGGCCTCGCTCGCCAGCTCCTCCTCGTCCTTCCCGCTGATCTGGAGGTAGGCATCCTTGGAGATCCCGCGGTGCTCGAGCGAGTGCAGGAGCTGGTGGAGCAGCTCGTGCGCCCGGGCGTGGACGAGCTCCTGGGGCACCTCGACGGTCGCGCCGGCCACGGCGGCGTCGAGCACGGCCTGGCGGAAGTCGGACTCGATGCTCTCGCGCTCGGCCTCCTCGAGCTTGGAGCGGACGTCCTCGCGGAGCTCCTGGAGGGAGTCGAAGCCGGCAGCGTCGACCGCGAAGTCGTCGCCGAGCTCGGGCAGCTCCTTGTGCTTGACGTCCTTGACGGTGACCGCGAAGGAGGCCTGCCGGCCGGCGAGCTCCTCGGCCCGGTAGTCGTCGGGGAAGCTGATCTGCACGGCCCGCTCGTCACCGGCGCCGGCGCCGGTGAGCTGCTCCTCGAAGCCCTCGACGAGCTGGCCCGAGCCGAGCTCGAGGAGCTGGTCGCGGCCCTCGCCGCCGGCGAACGGCTCGCCGTCGACCGTTCCTTGGAAGTCCATCACCACGAAGTCGCCGATCTGCGCCGGGCGATCGACCGACTCGAGCTTGGCAAGCTGCTCGCGCAGCGCGTCGACCTCGCGGTCGACGGCCGCCTCCTCGACCTCGGGCTCGCGCCGCCCGACCTCGAGCCCCTTGTACTCGCCGAGCGTCGCCGAGGGCCGGACGCCGATCTCGATCGAGAAGGTCAGCGGCTCGCCCTCGCCGGGCAGGTCGCCGAGGTCCAGGCGCGGGTCCCCGATCGGCACGATGCCCGCGGCGTCGACGGCCTGGGCGTACCAGCGACCCAGCGACTCGCGCACGGCCTCGTCGAGCACCGCCTCGCGCCCGACCCGGCGGATGATCACCGGCGTGGGGACCTTGCCCTTGCGAAAGCCCGGTATGCGCATCTGGCGCCCGAGCTGGGACGCAGTGCGGGCGACCTGGCGCTCCACCTCGTCGGAGGGCACCTCGGCCTCCACCCGCACGCGGGACTCGGGCAGCTCGGTGACGCTGGTCTTCACGTCTGACGCCATGGCGCGGCGAACGATAGAACCCGGCCCGTGCCGCCGCATCGCCGCCTCGCCGCCTGGCTCGTCACCGGCCCGCTCGGCCACCTCGTCGCGGGGGTCATCGACTGGGTCGTGCTCCTCGCCCGCTGGGCGTGGGCGCGGGCGCGCGGGCGCGGGCCGTGGGGGTAGCAGGCTCTCGTGTGCGTTCGTGGCGGCGCCACCGAAAACGGCGGCGACGAGAGAGGAGGGGAGCGACGCGTCGGCGGCGGACCCGAGGGGTGTGCTGACTTGGGGGCAATAGTTCCTGTCAACCCAGCACACCCCGGGTTCGCGCGCGGCGGCCGGCGCCTCCCCTCCCTTCGTCGCTGCCGTTCGCTGCGCCCCGCGACGCCCCGGCGGTCAGCCCCCAGTGGCCGCCATCCGCGCGATCGGCCGCTGGGCCTGGAAGAGCGCGTCAACGACGTCGGCGTAGACGCGGCGAGCGAAGGTGCGCCCGAGGTCGTCGGCGAGACCGACGAGCTCGACCACGCGCTCGCGCGGCAGCTCGAGGAGGATCGTGCGCTCTCGCGCGCGGCAGTTGACCGGGCTCGGATCCGCGTCGAGCACGCCGAGGTGACCGACCAGGCGACCGGGCCCCGCGAGTCGCGCGCGGCCGGCCGCGCCGCCGCGGCGGATCGTCGTCTCCACCGCGCCGCGCAGCACGGCGAGCAGCGCGGGCGGCTGCTCGCCGGTCAGCACGAGGTCGGCGCCGCGCGGGGCCTCGAGGCGGCGCAGGCCGGCGACCAGCGCTTCGAGGTCGTCGCGCTCGAAGGCGCTGAAGAAGAGGATCGTCGCCAGGTAGTCAAGCTCCCCGGGCTCGGGGTCGAGGGCGAGGACCGGCCCCGCGAGGTCGAGCGAAGAGGGCCGCGCCGACGCGACGGTGCGCGGATCGTCGCCTACGTGCGCCGCGAGGCGCGCGTACTGCTCGCGCAGCCGTCCGACGGCGAGCCGCCCAAGCCGGCGGCCGATCTCCGCCCCCTCCGGGATCCCGGCGAGCTCGCCGACCCGGTGTGCGGCGAGCGCCCACCCACTGCTCGGCGCGACGGCGCGCGCCGACCACTGGCGCGGCAGGCGTGCGAGCGCCCCCATCTCGCCGAGCAGCTCGCCCGCCTCGATCGGGAGGAGCTCGAGCTCGGCGCCGCCCGGCAGGCGCATCGTCGCCTCCATGCGCCCACGCTCGAGGACGTAGATGCGATCACCCACCTGGCCTTCGTGGAAGAGAACCTCCTCGGGCGCCAGCGCGAAGGGCTCGGCGAGCGCGGCGAGGCGCTCGAGCTCGGGCGCGGGCAGGCCCTCCAGCAGCCCCTGGGAGGCGAGCGCCTCGCGCGCGGAGGCGAGCTCGTCGGCGGTCTTGCTCACGCGTCGAGCTCCCGCGTCTCGACCGCAACGCCGCCCGGCCCGGACTCGGCGATCAGCAGGCTGTACTCGGGCGACTCGAGCCAGCCCTCGCGATCGCGGGTGAGCGGCTCGGAGGCGACGACGAGCGACTCGTCCGGCCCCCCGGCCCCTGCGGCGTACCACAGCGTGGTGTAGTCGTAGCGGCGCTCGCCGCCGGCGAAGGTCCAGCCCTCGTGGTACCAGCCGTAGTCGTAGGCGAAGCGCGTAGCGACCATGCAGCGGCCGTCCGAGAGCACGAGGTTGACCGCGGACTGGCGTTGCAGGCCGCGCCGCTCTCGCACCTCGCGGACGATCCGAAGCGATCGCTCCACCGCCGCGGCGAGCTCCTCGGGGTCGGCCGGCGCGGTCGGGTCGCGCAGCTGGGAGAGGATGAGCGCGTAGAGCCACTCGCTGTCGGTCGTGCCCTCGACCCGTCGCGACACCTCGGGCGCGACCAGCTCGGCGACGTCCGCGCGCATCTCGAGGAAGCGGTCGAGATCGCCGTTCATGGCGAGCGCGACGGGCACACCCTCGTAGCGGAAGGGATGCATGTTCTGCTCGTTGACGACCTCGCGGTCGGAGAAGATCACCCCGCGCACGTGGGCGATCAGCGCGGTCGCTCGCACCTTGCGCGACAGCGCGCGCAGGTTGCGGTCGTAGAAGGGCACTGTCGCGGTGCGGTAGGCGTAGGGCAGCTCCGCGCCCGGCGACTCCCCGTCCCACGCGAGCAGGCCGAAGCCCGCGAGGTTGAGGGCCGACAGCATCTGCGGGTAGACCGCCTGGTCGATGATCGAGCTGTCGGGCTCGAAGAGGATCTCGTCGAGGAGGACCCGCTCCCCGAGGTGGGCGACGAAGCGGCACATGCGGGGCCGACCCTACAGCCGACCCCGGGCCGGGAGTCCTCCGCGGGTCATCCATGACCCGCGTTCTGAGAACCCGGCGGCATCCTGCCGCCGTTGACGGCCGGCTGCGCCGGCCTCCTATGTGGCTACGGGCAGTTCACGACCAGGTGGAACGGCCGGTCGGCGATCGCGCTGGCGCCGTCGCGGGTGCGGACGCGGATCGTGTCGCCGTCCTGCTGCTGGACTGCGGCCGCACCCGAGTTGATGTACTGGGTGATGGTCGCCGTGTACGCACAGCCCGAGACCGGGGCCGTGAAGTTCACGTCGTAGGTGCCCAGGGCGAGGCGGCTGGAGTTCGCGGCCCCGTTGCCGCCGGCCAGCGTGCCGTTGGCGTTCACCGCGGCGAAGCGCGCCACGAGGCTGTCGGCGCTGCGACCGTCGACCTCGTCGGCGTTGAGGCCGGTGGCCACGCCCGTCGCGTTCGTGGTGAAGGGCCGGTTGTTGTCGGGGTTGGTCGTGTCACCGTAGACGAGGATCCGGCCGCCGTCTTTGCCGCGCGAGCGGAAGTCGAACGCGCGCGCCGTGCGAAGCGAGAAGACGAACAGGCACGGCTCGTTGGCGAGGCTCGAGCGACAGCCGTAGGTCGCCGAGCCGCCGTCGCCCTCCTTGTTGTTGGACTGCCGCGTCGCGTACGTCGGTACGTTCTGGCCGATGATGCGGGTCTCGGCCGTATCGGACGAGTTCCCGGCTCCGACCCGCATGACGTCACCGTCACCCGCAATGGCGAACGGTGAGATGATGAGTCCCAGGGCGACGCTGCAGAGCAGCGCCCACTTCCCTTGGCCTCGCAGTGCGCTGCGAATTCGCTGCACGAACGGACACCTCCCACGGTGTTGGGGTTTGTGGCTGGCAACACGCCCATTCTCGGCAGGTTGCGGTTACCCTCCCGGCGCATGACGACGCCCGCCGCTCCTCCCGCCGCGCCGGCGACGCTCCTGTATTCGGGAGGACGGGCGTTTGTCGGCCCTGAAGGCGCGACGATCGGCCGCGCCGAGGGCAACGACATCCCCATCGCCTCCGACATGGCCTCGCGTCGCCACGCAAGGGTCTACGCGGCGCCCGACGGCTACCGCCTGCAGGACCTCGGCTCCTCCAACGGCACCTACCTCAACGGGGAGCGCCTGCAGGGCGCCGAGCGGCTGCTGCGCAACGGCGACACGATCCAGGTCGGGACCGAGCAGATGCGCTTTCTCGCCGGGCAGGAGACCCGCCTGGCGCAGTCCCACGCGCCCGTGCTCGGAACCCAGGCCGTGCGCTTCGACGGCAACCGCCTCGCCATCGGTCGCGACCCCTCCAACGACGTCGTGCTCGGCGACCCGAACGTGTCGCGCTTCCACGCCGAGGTCGTGCGGAGCCCCGACGGGACGATGGAGGTCCGAGACCTGCGCTCGCGCAACGGCACGCGGGTCAACGGCCAGCTGGCCAACCGCGCGCTGCTCGGCCCCGGCTCCCAGATCGGCGTCGGGCCCTTCCAGCTCGTCTTCGACGGGACCAGCTTCCTGGCGCGCGACGACCGCGGGGCGCTGCGCTACGACGTCGAGGACGTCGCCTTCGCGGTCAAGGGCAAGCGGATCCTCAACCCGCTCTCGCTGTCGATCGCCCCGAGCGAGTTCGTCTGCATCATCGGCGAATCGGGCTCCGGGAAGTCCACGCTGATCAAGATGCTCGCCGGGGTGACGCAACCGAGCGCCGGCACCATCACCGTCAACGGCGAGCCGGTCCAGGCGCACCTCTCGGACATCGGCTACGTGCCCCAGGACGAGATCGTCCATCCCAAGCTCACCGTCCGCGAGGCGCTGACCTACTCGGCCAAGCTGCGCCTGCCCTCCGACGCCGGCGGCGACGACATCGAGCGGGCGGTGGCCCGGGTTCTGCGCGAGCTGTCGCTCGAGCAGCACGCCGAGACCCAGATCGGCTCGCTGTCGGGCGGCCAGCGAAAGCGCGCGGGCGTGGCGTCCGAGCTGCTCAACCGGCCCAGCCTGCTGCTCCTGGACGAGGCGACGACGGGCCTGGACCCCGGCCTGGAGACGCGCATGATGGAGCTGATGCGCTCGCTGGCCGACAAGGAGCGCGCGGTCATCACCATCACCCACGCGACCAAGAACCTCGGCCTGTGCGACAAGGTCGCCGTGATGGGCCGCGGCGGCGACCTGTGCTTCTACGGCGCGCCGCAGGACGCGTTGCGCTTCTTCCGCACGGGCGAGTTCGACGGCATCTACCGCGCGCTGGACGAGCGCCCCGCCGCCGAGTGGCGCACGGAGTTCGAGGCGGCCACCGCCGGCGCCGGGCCCAACGGGACGGCCGAGCGCCGCCCCGCTCCGGTCGCCGCCGGCAAGGCGCCGCGCGGCCAGCGCAGCGCGGTGTCCCAGTCGCTGACCCTCGCCGCGCGCTACTTCAAGAACTTCGTGCGCGACCGGCGCAACCTGCTCCTGCTCCTCGGGCAGGTGCCCGTGATCGCGATCGCGATCGTGCTCCTCTTCCGGCGCGACGTGTTCGAGGCGGGGCCGCGGCACAACCCCGGTGACATGGCGATGCTGCTCTTCCTGGTGGTCACCACCGCGATCTGGATCGGGTCGATCGACGCGTCCCGCGAGATCATCAAGGAGAAGGCCGTCTTCCTGCGCGAACGCGCGGTCGGAGTGAAGCTGGGCGCCTACCTGGCGTCCAAGCTCATCGTGCTCTTCGGCCTCGCCGCCGTTCAGACGACGCTGCTCGTGGCCATCGTCTTCGCGCTGCGCCCGCTGCACGACTCGGCAGGCGCGCTGCTGGGCGTGTGGGTCACTCTGCTGCTGACCTCCTTCGTGTCGGTCGGCGTCGGGTTGCTCGTGTCGGCCTCGGTCAGGACCGAGGACCAGGCGACGAGCTTCATCCCGCTGGTGCTCATCCCGCAGCTGCTCTTCGCCGGGGCGATCGTCGCCGTGGCCGTGATGGTCCAGCCCATCAAGGCGCTGTCGGCGCTCGTCTACTCCCAGTGGGCCTTCGCCGGCGCGGGCAGCGCGATCGACATGAACGCGCGAATCAAGGCCGACCCGACCTTCTTCCGCAGCAATCAGTTCGGCCTTGACTTCTTCGACCTCTCCCAACCGGTCACCTACCTCATCCTGCTCGCGTTCCTCGCCGTGCTCGTCGGCGCCGTGGCGCTTCAGCTCGCGCGGCGCGGGGAGTAGGGGACGACGGCACTCGCCGACCGTCGCCGCGCGCTCGTGCTGCGCTGCGCCGCGACCCTGCCTCCACGGGTCGCGCGACGGCTGGCGCGCGGCCGCCACGGGCAGGCGGCTGCCGACCAGGCGCTTCTCCTCCTCCTCGTCGAGCGCTTCGGCTGGCCGGCCACCGAGACGCTCGATCCGGTGACCGCCCGCGACCGCGCCCGGCGCGAGGCCCGCGTCCTGGCCGGCCCGCGGCTGACCGCGTCGTCGGGCCGCCCCCTCACCGTTCCCGGCGCGGCCGGTCCGCTCGACGCCCGGCTGCACGTTGCGCCCGGCGCCGGGCGCGGCAGCGGACTGGTGGTGTGGCTGCACGGCGGCGGCTGGGTGCTGGGCGACGTCGAGTCCAACGGGCGCTGGTGTTCCCTGCTCGCCCGCGAGTCGGGGGCGCGGGTGCTCGCACTCGGCTACCGGCGTGCTCCCGAGGCGCGCTTCCCGGCGGCGGTGCAGGACGCGCGGGCGGGCCTGCGCTGGGCGCTCGCCAACGCCTCCGAGCTCGGCGCGCGCGCCGACCGGGTCGCGGTCGGCGGCGACAGCGCCGGTGGCAACCTCGCCGCGGTGGCTGCACTCGCCCTGCGCGACGACGCCGGCCGGCCCGTCGCGCAGGCGCTGCTCTACCCGGTCACCGACGTCTCGCGCGAGCACCCGAGCTACGCCGCGTTCGCCGACGGGCCCGGCCTGACCGCGACGCTGATGCGCTGGTTTCACTCCCACTACCTCCCTGGCCAGGACGCGGTGCGCGACCCTCGCGCCTCACCGCTGCTCGAGCCCGACCTGGCGGGCGCTCCGCCCGCGTACGTCGGGATCGCCGGGGTCGACCCGCTGCGCGACGAGGGCCTCGCGTACGCGGGCCGGCTGGCCGAGGCGGGCGTCGGAGTGACCCTCGAGACCTTCCCAACGCACCTGCACTCCTACGCCGAGCTCACCGACGTGAGCCCGACCGCCCGCGTCGCGTCGGTCCGCGCGGCGCGCTGGCTGGGGGAGCGCCTGGCGCCGTGACTCAACCCTCGCCCGCGCGCTCCTCGCGCTCCTGCGCGCGCGGTCCAACTACCCGTCCCCGGAGAGCTCACGCTCGCGGGCGGAGGTCGCCCGGGCCTCCTCCTCGGCGGCGGCGACAGCGGCCTGAGCCTCCTCGAGCGCGTCCCGCGCCCTCGCGGCGGCCTCCTCCGCCCGCGCCAGGCGCCGCCGGGCGGACTCGGCGCGCTGCTCCGCGCCCCGCGCCGCATCGCGTGCGCGCCGCCGCTCGCCGGCCGGGGGGCGAGAGCCGGGCGCAGCGGCTTCCCTCGCCGCAGCCTTGCCACCGCTCCCCTTCGCCCTAGCCCCGCCGCCGTCCTTCGCCGCAGCCTTGCCGCCGCTCCTCTTGGCCGGCCTCCCCCCCTTCGTCGCCGCCTTCGCGCCACCATCACGAGCGGCGCCCGCCGCCTTCTCCTCGCGGTCGCCCGCGACCCGCCGCCTCCCGGCGTCCCGCCCCACCGGCACCGCCCCGGCGAGGCCCAGCGCGTCGATGCCGCCGGGCTGCAGCTCCCGCGTGAGGCGGCCGGCGGCGAGGTCGTCGCGCACCGCCGGGTCCTGGGCGGCCGCCTGGAGGGTCTGGCGCACGCGGTCCGCGATCGTCGCGCTCGCGCCGCCGGCCTCCTCCAGCGCTGCGACGCCCTCGTCGGCGAGGCCGTCGAGCGCCACGCGGTGGGCCTCGGCGGCATCACGAAAGCGAGCCGCGTCGCCGCTGACCGCGTCGGCCTGCGCCTCGCGCAGCTCGTCGACCGAGGCGAGCAACGTGCGCACGCCGTCGGCGTCTCCGCGCGCGACCCGGTTGACCGCCCATGCGGCGATGCTCGGCTTGCGCAGCGCCTTGACGCGGTCACCGTCCGCCCGCGCGCCCTCCTGGCGCAGCCTTCGCGCGAGCTCGTCGCGCTCGGCCGTGAAGCGATCCAGCGGCAGGCCGTAGAGGTGGTCGATCGCCTCGTCGACGTCCACGCGGGAAGCGTACGCGGGTGGTGTCCAGCCGTGCTCAGCCGAGACCCATGCCCTCGTCGAGCAGCCGGCGCGGCAGGGTCGAGGTCATCCGCTCGGCGGCGGCCGGATCGACTCCCTCGCCCACGAGCACGGCGACAGCGGCGGTCAGGCTCGGGCCGCGCGTCGGGCGGTGGGCGTCGGACGCGATGACCACCTCGCGCTCCGAGCGCGCGATGGCCAGCGCGCGCTCGCGCGCCGACGGCCCGTGGCGGCCGGTGAGCGACGAGGCGTTGACCTGGACGGGCGCGTCGTCGAGCGGGCCAAGGTCCGGTCCTCCGTCGCGCCACAGACCGAAGGTGCGCTCCGGGTGTCCGACGAGGGCGGCGAATCCCTGCTCGCGCAGCCGTCCCGCGGCGGCGCGCCAGTCGGCCTCGGAACCGGGCATCAGCGGCGTCTCGAAGAGCACCCATCGTCGCCCGGGTGGCCCCTGGGCGATGAGCTCGAGGCGGCGCTCGTCGAGGGTCGGGAGGTCGTCCCAGGCCACCTCGGCCGAGGCGCGGACCTCGAGCTCGATCCCCGCGTCGGCGAGCGCGCCGCGGACCTCGTCCACGCGGCCGGGAACGGTCTCGACCCGTACGTCGCGCACGTGGGACGTCGCCAGCACCGTTCCGGTGCCGTCCTCGACGGCCAGCCGCGCGAGGTCGAGCGTCTCGGCCATGTCCTGCGGGCCGTCGTCGACGCCGGGCAGGAGGTGGAAGTGCAGGTCGACGCGCGACAGGGCGGAGGTCGTTCAGACGCTCTCGTCGGCGATCGCCTCGACGCTCGTCACGATCTCGAGCTGGTCGTCGAGGTGGGTGGCGGCGAAGACGCGGGCGATGGTGTCGCGCCCGATGACGATCACCACGCGCCGGCCCCACTCCTGGGCACGGGCGTGACTGCGGACGATCAGGCGCAGGCCCGAGGAGTCCATGAACTCGAGCCCGCCGAGGTCGAGGACCAGCACCGGCCACCCCTCGCCCTCGGCCTGAACGAGGGCGTCGTCGAGCGCCGGCGCGGAGTAGAGGTCGAGCTCCCCGGCGAGGGCGAGGCGCACCTGCCCCTGCTCCTCTATGCGCTGAACGTCCATCACGGGCCGACGATAGCGCTCGGCGTCATCGCGCCTCCTTTCGCAGGACCCAGATCTGCTCCATCGGCCAGCGACGCGCCCAGGCCGCGTCGGCCTCGCTGCGGTAGCTCGACGCCGCGCCCTTCGGCGGCCGGATCTCGCGCAGGTCGACCACCGCCAGCCCGTTGGCGACGAAGAGCCGGATGAAGTCGCCGTAGCCCAGCATGAACTCGACGGTGCCCTCCGGCGTCTCCCACCGGCGCAGGCCGAAGTAGGGACGCTTCAGGTGCTCGACCATGGCATCGGTCTCGACGTCCAGGCACATCCACGACAGCGGCGTGTCGCCGCTGAAGGCGAAGCGCCCGCCCGGGCGCAGCACGCGTGCGACCTCGGGGACGAGCCGGTACGGATCGACAAAGGTCGTGGCGCCCCAGTCGCAGAAGACGACGTCGAAGCGCGCGGCGGGGAAGGGAAGCTGCTCCGCCGCGGCGTGGACGAGCTCGACGTCCGCTCCGGCCTCGGCGACCGCGCGGCGAGCGTGCTCGAGCTGGGCGCCCGAGTTGTCCAGTCCCACCGCGCGCGCGCCACGTGCGGCGAGCCGCACGGACCACTGCGCCGCGCCGCACCCGAGCTCGAGGACGTCGCGGCCGGCGACCTCGCCGAGGATGCCGAGCTCGTCCTCGGGCAGCTGCCATAGCCCCCAGCGTGGCTCCTCGCGGCCGATGTGCTCGCCGTGGCTGGCCTGGTAGTCGCCGGCCACGCGGTCCCACGCCTCGCGGTTGCGCCGCGCCTCCTCGCTGAGCTCCATGGGCCCTCACCCTACGGAGCAGTTCCGGAGACGCGGCAGCGCCGCATCGCCAAGGCGGTGGACGAGCTGCGGGCGTCACCGCGCTGAGCCGCCGGCCCTCGGCCGCCGTCACGCGAACA
Source organism: uncultured Actinomycetes bacterium (assembly GCA_963728925.1). Lineage (GTDB taxonomy): Bacteria > Actinomycetota > Thermoleophilia > Solirubrobacterales > Solirubrobacteraceae > JBBPZA01. Next base: position 94,579 of record CAVSMB010000009.1, read on the forward strand.
GCTCGTCGACCGACGCCGTCACGCGCCGCCCGTCGTCGACCTCGCCGCCGCCACGGCCGAGGTCGGCCGGCAACCGGCGGACCTCGAAGCGCTCCTGCACGGCCGGCGAGAGGAAGCGCGAGATCTTGCCGTAGCCGTGGGCGTCGTCGTCGCCCGCGGGACGGTGGTAGTAGCGCTGGGGGACGTGGACGGTCAGCTCGCGCCGGGCGCGGGTGAGGGCGACGTAGAGCAGGCGGCGCTCCTCGGCGATCGACTCCTCGTTGCCGGCCGACATGCAGGCCGGGAAGTTGCCGTCGTAGGCGGCGATGACGTGGACGGCCTGCCACTCCAGGCCCTTGGCCGAGTGCACGGTGGAGAGCACGAGCCAGTCGTCGTCGAGGTGCGGCGGCCCCGCGAGATCGGCGCTCGAGGCCGGCGGGTCCAGCAGCAGCTCGGCGACGAAACTGCGCAGATCCCCTCGCTCGCGAGCCGCGCCCACGAGCGCGTCCAGGTCCTGGAGGCGCACCGCCCCGTCAACGTAGTGGGCTCGCACCAGCGGCGCGAGCGCGTCGCGCAGTCGCTCGGCGTCGACGCCCGCGCCCTCCGAGCCCGCGGTGCCGGCCTGACCGTTTCCCGCGGCCCCCCCTCCCCCCGCCGCCCCGGCGATCGCCGCGACGAGCGGGTCAGCCAGCTCCCGCGCGTTCGCGGGAAGCTCCGCGCGAGCCGCGGGCCAGCGCTCGAGCGCACGCGCACCGGCACCCGTGCCGCCCTCCAGCAGACGGTCGAGCGCGCGCCTGGCGCGCGACGGGCCGACACCCTCCAGGAGCTGGAGCAGGCAGAACCACGACATCTCGTCGCCCGGCTTGTCGGCGAGCCGCAGGGCCGCGAGGAAGTCCTTCACGTGGGCGGCCTCGAAGTAGCGCAGGCCGCCGTACTTCACGTACGGGATCCGCCGCCGCGAGAGCTCGAGCTCGAGCAGGTCGGTGTCGTGGCCGGTGCGCGCGAGCACGGCCTGCTCGCGCAGGAGCATCCCGGCCTCGCGCGCGGCGAGCACCCGCTCGCACACCTCGATGGCCTCCTCCGCCTGGTCGCGGGAGATCACCAGCCGTGGCGGGACGCCGCCCTCCCGCTGTGCCCGCAGGACCTTCGGGAAGCCGTGGACGTCCTGGGCTGCGACGGCGTTGGCGACGTCGAGCAGCGGCTGGGTGGAGCGGTAGTTGCGCTCCAGGGTCACCACGCGGGTGCCGGGCAGCTGCTCCGGGAACGCAAGGATGTGGGCCGCCGAGGCGGAGCGAAACCCGTAGATCGCCTGGAAGTCGTCGCCCACCGCGGTGACCGCACACCCGTGGCCGGCCAGCGCGCGCACGAGGTCGACCTGCAGCCCGTTGACGTCCTGGTACTCGTCGACGAGCACATGATCGATGCCCTGCGCCATGCGGGCGCCGACCACCGCGTCGCTCGCCAGGGCTCTCCAGGAGACGAGCAGGTCGTCGAGATCGATCACGGCGAGCGCCCGCTTGCGGGCGGTGTAGGCGCGGAACAGGGCAGCGAGTGCGTCGGCGTGCTCCTCGCACCACGGGAACGCCTCGGCGAGTACCTCGCCCAGCGGGCGTTGCGCGTTGACCGTGCGCGAGTAGACGTCGAGCAGCGTGTGCTTGCGCGGGAAGCGCCGCCGCCCCTCGCCGTGCCCGTGCTCCTGGCGTACGAGGTCGAGGAGGTCGGCCGCATCGCCCGCGTCGAGCAGCCCGAAGTCGCCAGGCAGACCGAGCGCGGCCGCGTGACGGCGCACGAAGCGGTGGGCCACGGAGTGGAAGGTTCCGCCCAGCACACGGCCGGCAGCGCCACTGCGGCCTCCGGTGTGGGCCTGGGCGCGCGCGAGCATCTCCCGCGCGGCACGCCGCGTGAAGGTGAGCAGCATGATCCGCTCGGCCGGCACCCCGCCCTCGTGCACGAGCCACGCGACGCGCGCGCACAGCGTCGTCGTCTTCCCCGTGCCCGCTCCGGCGAGCACGAGCAGCGGCCCGCCGCCGTGGGTCGCCGAGGCCCGCTGCTCGGGGTTGAGCTCGGCGAGCCAGGCCGGCGCGTCGGGGTCGACCTCGACCTCGACCTCGGTCTGCAGCTGCGCCTGGCCCGGAGCAAACATGCGTTCGCACGATACGGACGGCGCAGGACGGGTCGCTACTGCCGCCTCCATGGACACCGCCGAGCGCGGCCTGGAGACGATTCTCGTCCTGACCGGCGTCACCACGCGCGCCGAGGCCGAGGCGTTCCCCTACCGCGCCTCGCGCGTCGTCGAGTCGATCGCCGAGCTCGTCGAGGAGCTCGACGAGCTCGAGCGGCGCGGCGCGGACCGCTGATAGGACCGGCGCGAAAGCGGGTACCGAGAACCGGTGGCCGTCGAGCGCGAGCACCTCGAGGAGATCGTCCAGATCGTCAAGGGCTCGCCGCAGCCCGAGGTCTCGGTCTCGGGCATCGCGGATCAGATCGGCGTCGGCGACGCGGAGACACGCGCGCTCATCGACGAGCTCGTGCGCCAGGGGCGCCTGACGCACGACGGTGAGCGCCTGATCGCGATCGAGCGCGCGGTCGACGAGCGATAGCGTGCCGGAGCCGTCGCGCGCCGGTGTGCACCTGCGCCAGGCCGTGTTGGTGTGCGCCGAGCTCGAGCCCACCGTCGGACGGCTACGCGAGGCGCTGGGCCTGGGCGAGCCGTTCAGCGATCCGGGGGTCGCGCACTTCGGCTTGCGCAACGCCGTCTGCGCGCTCGGCGACGACTTCCTGGAGGTCGTTGCGCCGGCGCGACCCGGCACGGCGGCGGGGCGCCACCTCGAGCGCCGGGGGGAGGGCGGGTACATGGCCCTCTTCCAGGTCGACGACCTCGAGGCCGCCCGGGCGCGCGCCGAGGCGCTCGGCGTCCGGACGGTGTGGTGGATCGACCTCCCGGACATCTCGGCGTCCCATCTGCACCCGTCCGACCTCGGCGGGACCATCGTCTCGCTCGACCGGCCCGATCCGCTCGAGAGCTGGCGCTGGGGCGGACCGGCGTGGACGGGTCGCGCCGGCCGCGGCGCGCCCGGACGGCTCGCCGGGGTGACGATCCGCGTTGCCGAGCCCGAGACCGTGGCGGAGCGCTGGGCGCAGGTGCTCGGCGTCCCGCCCGCGCCCGTCCTGGCGCTCGACGGCGGGCAGCACGTCGCCTTCGAGGCGGGGGACGAGGGCCTGGCCCGGATCGCCGTCGAGATCCCCGACCGGCGGGCGGAGGCGTTGGCGTTCGGAGCGGCGCGGGTCGATGTCGCGCCGGGCTGAGCGCGCGCCGGAGACGGAGACGGGTAGTACCCGCGCCGCGTCGGCTCTTCGCTCGCAGCCGCTCAGACGGCGGCGCGCTGAGCCCGCTCGACGTGGGCCGCAATCCGGTCGATGACCTGCGGCCACAGCGCGCGCGGCAGGTCGTGGCCCATGCCGTCGATGACGACGAGCTCGGCGTCGGGGATCGCGGCCGCGGTCGCCCTTCCGCCCGAGACGTTCACGAGCGGGTCGTCCGCCCCGTGGACGACGAGCGTGGGCAGCCCGACGCCGGCGAGCCGCTCGGTGCGGTCGCCGGAGGCGAGGACCGCCACGAGTTGGCGGGAGACGCCCGCCGGGTCGTTCGCGCGGTCGAAGGCGAGCCCCACACGCTCTCGCAGTGCCGCCTCGTCGAGCTCGAAGCCCGGCGAGGCGATCACGCGATACGACCTCACGGTCTGCTCGATCGCGTCCTCGCGAGTCTCCGCCGCAGGCGCGAGGAGGACCTGCAGCGCCTCCTGGCTCGGGGCCCCAACCTCCGCGTTGCCGGTGGTGGACATGATCGAGGTCAGGGTGCGCACCCGCTCGGGGTGCTCGATCGCGACGGTCTGGGCGATCATCCCGCCCATCGAGGCGCCGACCAGATGGGCGCTTCCCAGGTCGAGCGCGTCGAGCAGGCCGACGGTGTCGCGGGCCATGTCGGTCAGCGTGTAGGACGCCGACGACGTGTCGCCCTGGACCGCGGCCATGAAGTCTCCCGGCGGCGCCTCGGACAGGTGCGTCGAGAGCCCGACGTCGCGGTTGTCGAAGCGCACGACGAAGTGCCCGCGCTCGGCCAGGCCGGCGCAGAACTCGTCCGGCCAGCCCAGCATCTGGGTGGCGAGCCCCATGACGAGAAGGATCGGCGTATCGGCACGATCGCCGAAGGTCTCGTACGCGAGCTCGACGTCGCCGGCGTCGGCTCGTTGGATCTGCGCATCGCTCATGGTCGCGAGTCTATGCCCGCCGGACGGGGGCCCGTCGCCGATCCAGCTAGTCGCTTTGGAGGCGCCGGTGGGTCCAGAGCGCCTGCTGCTCGCCCAGCCCGAGCAGCCGCCACTCGTCCTTCGCCGGCTCCCAGACGTAGACGTTCACGTCGACGACGCTGCGGACCTCCTCCAGGCGCTCGACCGCGGCACGCGCGCCCACGCCCTCGGCGAGCACCTCGCGCGTCATGACGTTGACGATCTTGAACTCGCGTGGCGGCGTGGCCTCCGGCGGGCGCTCGGCCGGCCGCGGACGAGGCCCCGGGCGCTTGAGCGGGCGGGGTTGGGAGGCTGGCTTCGACTGCACCTTCTCCAGGGGCACCATGTTCGCCCCCGTGCCCTTCGTCTCCGTGTCGAGAACCCAGATCTTCGCCATCGCTCCTCATTAGCGCCTACTCCCAAACAGCGAATTGACACCTGGTTGCGTGCTGGGGGTCACCGGAACTGGAAGCGTAGGCGGCGTCCGTTCCACCAGGGGACGTGGATGGTGGGGAGCTTGGCGGTGCGCATGACGGGGCTGTAGGTGCGGGAGTCGAGTTCGGCGATGACCTCGTCGGGGGTGATGGTGATGTGGCCGGTGGTGGAGAGGAAGCGTCGCCAGATGGTGTCGGGGGTGGCGGTGTGGTAGCCGGTGAGTTGGCGGCGGAGGTGGTCGTAGGCGGCGGCTGCCCAGACGGTCAGCGTGCAGTCGAAGTCGACGTTGAGCGCGACCGCGGAGGACAGCGAGTCGAGGTGGAAGCTGCGGATCGCTTCGGCGAGGCGCTGCTCGATCGTCATGCGGGCGGCGTAGCGGTCGATCAGCTTGGCGGGCTTGCGGTCGCGGTCGTTGGTGAGGATCAGGGTGGGGTGCTCGTGGCCGAGGCCGCGCACGGCGATCTGGCGCAGCGCGACGGGGCAGCCGCGCACCTTGACCTGGTCCTCGTGGATCTCGGGGTGGGCGGAGCGGCCTTTGCGTTGAAGCGTGACCGTGGTCCAGGCGGAGTCGGGGAGCGCTTCGAGCTCGGCGGTCAGCTTCGGCTTGCGCGCGCGGAGCGTGAGGAAGCGAAGGTCGGCGGCGTCGAGCTCGGCCAGCCCGGCGCCGGTCGTGACCTTGGAGTCGAACACCAGTAGCTCGGGGGTGTGGCCGGTGGCGGCCTGCCAGCGGTTCACGAACGTGAGCACCTGGCCTGCCTGGTCGGCCTTCGTGCAGGCGGCGTTGGAGTAGACGAGGTTGTGCGTCTGGCCGTCGTGGACGAAGAAGGTCAGCACCGATTCGGTGCGCTGCGAGCGGCGGGGCACGTAGTGTTTCTCGAGCGCCACGTCCTCGCCGAAGTGCATGATCGCGTGGAAGTCGAGGTCGAAGTCTTGGCCTTGCGCCTGGCCGGTGGCGAGCATCGCCCTCCCAAGCGCGGCCTGCAGCGCCTGCGAGTGCTGGCGCTCGAGCCGCCAGGAGTAGCTGCCCAGCGAGCTGGCCTTGGGCAGCGTCTCGAGTCCCGCGAACGCGGCCAGCGCGACGTCGGTGCAGACGTCGTCGACGTGCGAGACGCGCCGACGCCCGGCCGCCTTGAGCGCCAGCAGCGACAGCATCGAGCTGATCGCCGGGACCTCGCGCGTGCCCGGCAGGCGTGCGCCGGCGACGGCCGCGGGCAGGTCCAGCGCCACCAGGGCGGGCACCAGCAACATCAGCCCGACGTGCGGGGAGCGCTCCGTGAACGGCCGCTCGGGCCAGCGCATCACGCGCACCCGCGGCGGGTGGTCGCGCAGCGGCATCCCCCGCTCCGACGGCGGCCTGGGCGCCAGGCGCTCGAGCCCCTCCTCCCTGAGCAGCTCCCACACCCCGGTGCGGTTCAGCGGCGTCGGCGAGTCGGCGAGCGCGGCGGCGATCTCGGTCACCGAGCGGCCCTGGGCGCGCAGCGCGAGCACCCGCTCACGCGCGGCCCGCTTGGCCGGCGCGACCCGCGGACCGGGCCGGCGCTCGAGGAAGAACTCGCCCAGCTCGGGGCGAAAGTCGCGCACCAGCGCGACCATCGTCGAGGGCGCATACCCGAACCGCTTGGCGACCTCAGCCGCGCTGGCGCCCTCCACGAAGTACGCGCGCAGCGCCTCATAGCGACGCTGGGCGACCCCCTGCGGCGAGGTGAAGAACCCGGCCAGCGCCCGGCGACGCTCCCCACGACCCCCACGACCCCACGACTGGTGTGTCTCGCTGAACCCAATATCAGAAACCATAGAGTTGTGTGCGGACACATCACGCGATCTGCATCGCCAGGCATGCGCAGATAGCCGAAACTACGGGAGCAAGTTGGCCACGCACCACCGTCAGCCCAGCCCCGCCCCGCGAGCACCACTCCTCCACAATCGGCAAGCTCTACAGCGAAACGACACCTAGTCCTGACCGGACCAGACGAAAGAACCCCGTGAAACCCAGCGGTTCCGGCGCAGCACCCACCCCATCAGCGCGGAACCCACGGAGTTTGGGAGCCGGCGTTAGAGTGTAGGAGCAGTCGAGGCCGTCCGACCGCCGGCCCGCCGCCGGGCCGCGGCTGGTACGTTCGCCTCAGGAGGTTGACCGTTCATGCCCTACGTCCGCTGTGACGCCTGCGGCGTCGCGAGCTTCGCTCCCCGCAGTCGCCTCGAGCCGCCGTCTTGCCCGAGCTGCGACACCCCGCTGCTCGAGGCCTTCACGGGGACCCCCGACCCGGCGTCTTCGTGGCCCCGGATCGACGCGCTGCTCGGTCTGGCCCGTGCCGTGCTCTCCGTCGACGCGGCTCTGCTGAGCGAGGTCGCCGACGGGCGCGAGACCGCCGTCCGGACGGCCGGGCGCTGGCCGGTCGACCTCGACGGCGCCTCGATCCGGCTCGAGGACACCTATTGCCAGCGCACGCTCGAAGGGCGTATCGGCAACCTCGTCCCCGACGCGGCCGCCGATCCGGAGGTCGCCAACCTCACCACGACCGCCGAGCTCGGCATCGGGGCATGGCTCGGGGTGCCGATCCAGCCGTCGGACACGAGCCTCTACATCCTCTGCTGCCTGGCGCGCGAGGCGAGGCCCGACCTCACCGAGCGCGACGTCCGCGTGCTCTCGGGCATCGCGCAGTCGATGTCGGTGGTGCTGGAGGGGCCCTGACGCCTCAAGTGCTGCGCGGCCGGCGATGAGCCCCGCCCGAGGCGGGCGGAGCTCACCGCGCTCGACGGCTCACCGTCTGCGCTTGGCGGAGCGCGGCACGGCGACGCGGCTGATATGCCACTTCGTGCCCGTCGCGCGCCACTTGGTGCCCGTCCAGTGCACGGTCACGCTGGCGACCACCTCATCGACCAGGTGCCAATCGCCGTCCTCGCCGCAGATCCACCGCTGGCTCAAGCCGCTCTTGCGACCGCCCTTGATCTCGAAGATCACGACGGTCTTGTACTCGCCGGGCTTGGCCTTGGTCCCGTCCGGCAGCGCGCAGCCGACCGCGCCGCCGGTGTTGGGCTCCGCCTGCGCGGCGTGCACCCCGGGCCCGGCGAAGGCGAGGGCCAGGAACGCCAGCGCAGTCGCCCCCGCCCGACGGGCCGTGACGTGATCGCGGGTCATCGCGTCCTCGCTCTCTTCGCCGTCCTGCGGATGACGGTCGTCTGCACCGTCTTGACGTGTCCACCGGCGACGCGGAGCTGGGCGACCTCATGCCATTCCCCGTCCTCGCCGCAGATCAGCTTCTTGCGCGTGTGGCTGACCTCCTGACCCTGGTTGTTGTAGACGATGGTGACGACGACCATGTAGTCGCCCGGCCGCACCTGCTCACCGTTCAGCCGTGAGCAGGTCTTTCCCGAGCTCGTGTTGGGCGTGGCGGTGGCCGGATGCACCGTCGGCCCCGCGAGGCCGCCGACGGCGAGGGCAAGGCTCGCAGCGGCGCCGGCGCCAACGAGACGGCGACGAGCGGACGTGTGTCGCGCGCTCATCGCAGGATCCCCGTCGTGACCGTCGCCTGGGTTCAGGACCCGTTGGCCCTGAGCTTGACCACCTTCACCCACTTGCCGTGGATGTCGCAGACGTACTTCGTGCCCTTGACGACCTTGATCTGCCCCGGTCGGCATTTCGAACCGCCCTGGATCGGCAGCGCGTGCGCGCCCGGAGGCGTCACCGCCCCCGGCGCCAGCGCGAGGCCGACCGCGGCAGCCGCGGCGACCAGGGTGCGGCGGCGTGGGGCGACCAGCGTTGCGCCCTTCATGTTCCGGCCCTCCTGTCGTGGTTCACAGTCGGGCCATCGTCATCGCGCGGGCCGGGCGCGTCTGTCAGCGCGATGACGGTCAGAACGTCACGCCCGTCACTCGGTCCGCCGAGCGGCGCGGCCGGGCCATCGGGTCTCGACAGGGTGAGCGAGGGGACTCGAACCCCCGACCGCCGGGACCACAACCCGAGCGCCTTGGCGTGTCTCAGGTCTGCTGTCCGCTATTTGCGGGCGTTCATGCGCCTGAGCGTGTCTCAGTTTCGCTCAATTTGTACCCCGATTTGTACCCTCGGCTCGAGCGCTGTTGACGCGAAAGCGTTATTGACGAGCTCGACCTCGCGCTCGGACGGCGCGTAGTGGGCGTAGATCTGGGTCGTCTTGCTGTCCTCGTGACCGAGCCACTCCTGGATGGTTCGCAAGGGCACGCCGGCGGCCGCCATCCGAGTCGCGAACGTATGTCGAAGGTCATGGAAGCGCACGGGCCTGACGGCCGCCGACCGGCAGGCGCTCTTGAACCGCTTGGTGACCTCGATCTACGTTCACCCGCCCGACAGCGAGGGACCGATTCTCGGCTTCGCCGGCCAGCACTCTCACCGACGCGCTCCGAGAAGCCGGACTGTCCGGCGATGACGCCGGCGAAACACTCGGCCGCGCTGGCGTATGAGGCCCCAGTGCGGCCCAGCGCTCGGACCCGCCGCCAGCAAACGAAAGCCGCCTCGACGCCCGCCCTCCAACGAGCAATAGACGACACTGCTTTGCGGCTGGTGACACCAACCCGAGGTCTCGGCCGACAAGCCGCCGGACCTCGGTAGCCGCAGGTGCAGCGAGTCGGAGACCTCCCTGACCAGCGTCTCGTAGCCCAGCCCGTGCGCTGCTTGACCACCATCAACCGCACGAACGTCGCCACACCGATCGACGGCCGGCCCCGACCACGCGCCGACACCTCCCACGCCCGCGCGATCGGCACCACCAGCGCCGGATCGGACAGCACCCGATCCAACTGGGCCAGGTCCTCCGGCAGCTACCGCGCCTCCACCGGCAAGACCTCCTCCCACAACGACTCCACCTGCCCGCCTCGCAACGTGAGCATCGCACCTCCACCTGGTCAGAAGACCTCTCATGAGCAGGCCAAATCGTCTTAACACAGCGGACAGACCACCGTCGTTCTGACCGACCGTGATGCCACCCTCAGCGGCAATCGACAACAGGAGGAGCGATGCCCAGACCCGGACGCAACGAGCCCTGCCCCTGTGGCTCAGGCCACAAGGTCAAGCACTGCTGCGGAGTGCACCGCGGTCCCAGCCAAGACCAGCTCGCGCGCGCTCACGTCGCGTTGCTCGCGCGCGAGGCCGCCCCCGACATCGCCGGTCTCTCTGAAAACGCCCTGCACCATCTCTGGGAAGACCTCCTGGACCTGCCGGCCACCGACCTCTCGCTGCTCGTCACGCTGCCCAAGCTCATCGGCCCCGACCTCCAGCGCCTGCGCGAATCCATCGCCGACGACGACCCCGACTGGGGCTGGGACGCCCTCACCACCGTCGCAGCACAGATCGACACGCCCCAACAGCGAGCACAGCTCGCCGACGCGCTCGTCCACCTACGCGATCAACACCGCATCAACCGCCGACAAGCAGCCGCGGCGATCCTCGACCTCGACAGCCGATCCACCCGCTTCATCGGCGCCAGCCTGCTCGAAGCCGTCGCCCTCTCAGTCGGCGCCAGCCACACACCCGGCGGCCTACAGATCGCCGCCTAACCTCACGCGCGGCTCCCTGCCGCTCATACCAGGCCACCCGCATGCAGCCAGTATCCCCGGCTCGGCGCCCTCCCCTTATCGCACTCGACGATCCGCTTGCGGCACGGCACGGCTCGAGTCGATCGGCGGCGCGTGCTGTCCTTCCGACAAGATGCACGTCCACTCGTAGCCACGCTGCATAGGAGGTCCGCGTGATCTTCCGTCTCGAGCTCGGCTTCAGCGCCCAGCAGGACCACCAGGTCGACGAGAGCGACCGCTTCGTCGTGGTGCTTCCCGCGCCCGGCGGAGCCGGCCCCACGTTGCGCGAGCTGCTGCGCGCGGCCGCTGCGCGTTTCCTCGCTCCGGCGCGCGCCTTCGTGCAGCGCGGTTCGCTCGACGATGGGTAGCGATGCGGAGTGGAATCCGGCATTCGTCAGCGCGGCCGGCCTTCGCTTGCGCGTCGGGCGCCACGGTGCGGGACGCCCGTTGCTGCTGATCACCGGCATCGGCGCGCATCTGGACATGTGGGGGCCGTTCGCGCGGCTGGCCGGGGAACGCGAGCTGATCGCGTTCGACGCGCCCGGCGCCGGGCTGTCGCAACGGCCCCGCTTTCCGCTGCGGATGCGTGGCCTTGCCGACGTCGTCCGCGCGCTGCTGGACGCGCTGGGGCTCGACCGCGTCGACGTGCTCGGCTACTCGTTCGGCGGTGCTCTCGTGCAGGAGCTCGCGCGGCGCGCTCCGGAGCGTGTCCGCCGGCTCGTGCTGTGCGCGACCGCGCCCGGCCTCGGCGGGAGCCCGCCGCGGCCCCTCGCTGCGCTCATGCTCGCCACGCCCGCGCGCTACTACCACCCGCGGCTGCTCGCGCTCACCGTCCCGCACATCGCCGGCGGCCGAACCGCCCGCGACCGGAGCGTGGTCGCCCAGCAGGCGGCCGCGCGGCTGCACCGGCCGCCCGGACCGCTCGGCTACGCCTACCAGCTCTACGCGGTCGCGGGGTGGTCGAGCCTGCCCTGGCTGCACCGCGTGCCGCACCGGACCCTGATCGTGGCCGGCGACCAGGATCCCAGCGTTCCGCTGCGCAACGCCCGCCTGCTCGCCGCGCGCCTGCCCGACGCCCGCCTGCATGTGGTCAAGGACGGCGGGCACCTCTTCCTCCTCGACGAGCCGCAGAACGTCGTCGGTCCGATCCGCGCGTTCCTCGACGAGGACGGACCCGCCCGGCAGTCAAGCGGGCCGCGCCTGTGATCAACTCACAACCCGAGGGCGGGAAGTTCAAGACCGAAGCAGGATGACTTCGTGGCCGCGACCCGCGAGAGTCTGGTGCTGAGTGGCACCGGGTGAGAGTGTGGGTGATGAGCAGATGACGAAGTCCTCCGGCAACAGCAGCCCACGGGGCAGCTCCGAGGCGGCCAATAACGCGCTGGACGTGATGCTCACCGACGTCGCGGGCAAAGGACGCTCGCGCTTCGTCCGTCCCGGAGCCGCCGTGGGGGTCGCCGCGAGCCTCGCGCGCAGGCCCGATCGCGCGGCGCGTCGGGTCGGTGGTCTGGGCGTCGAGCTGGCCCGGGTCGCGAGCGGGCGCTCGGAGGTTCGCCCGGCCAAGCTCGACCGGCGCTTCGCCGACCCGGCGTGGGAATCCAGCTGGCTGTTTCGGCGGCTGCTGCAGACGCACGTGGCCGTGGGCGAGGCGGTGGACGGCCTGATCTCCGACGCCGAGCTCGACTGGCGCCACGAGCGCCAGGCCCGCTTCACCGCGGGCAACGTCCTCGACGCGCTCGCTCCGAGCAACTTCCCGTGGTCGAACCCGAGCGTGATCAAGGAGAGCGTCGACCAGGGGGGCGCCAACCTCGTCAAGGGGGCCCGTCGCTTCGCGCGCGACTTCCCGCGTCTTCCCTCCACCGTCGACACCACCAAGTTCTCGGTCGGCGAGAACCTCGCGCTCACCCCGGGCTCGGTCGTGCTGCGCACCGACGTGTTCGAGCTGATCCAGTACGCGCCGCAGACCGAGCAGGTCCGCGAGGTGCCGCTGCTGTTCGCGCCACCGACGATCAACAAGTACTACGTGCTCGACCTCGCCCCCGACCGCAGCATGGTCGAATGGCTCGTCAACCAGGGCCAGCAGGTCTTCATGATCTCCTGGCGCAACCCCGACGCCGAACAGGGCCACTTCGACCTCGACACCTACGCCCAGGCCGTGCTCGAGGCGCGCGACGCCGTCGCGGCGATCACCCGCCAGCCGGCCGTCCACCTCACCGGAGCGTGCTCGGGCGGGATCATCAGCGCCGGCGTGCTCGGCCACCTCGCCGCCGAGGGCCGCCTGGGCGAGATCGCGACCCTGGGCCTGTTCGTGTCCGCGCTGGACAACGAGCGGGCCGGCACCGCCTCGGCGCTCACCGGCCGCGAGGTCGCGGCCGCGGCGATCGCGGACTCGTCGCGCCGCGGCTACCTCGACGGGCAGGCGCTCGCCGGCGTCTTCACGTGGCTGCGGCCCAACGACCTGGTCTGGAACTACGTCGTCAACAACTACCTGCTGGGCAAGGCGCCCCCTGCCTACGACATCCTGTTCTGGAACCAGGACACCGTCCGGCTCGCCGCCGGCCTGCACCGCGACTTCATCCACCTTTCGCTGGAGAACTCCATCACGCGCGCCGGAGCGCTGCAGGTGCTCGGCAGCGGCGTCGACCTGCGCGCCGTCGATCTGGACAGCTACATCGTCGCGGGGCTCACCGACCACATCATCCCGTGGGAGAACGCCTACAGCAGCACCCAGCTGCTCGGCGGCGCGCCGCGGTTCATTCTCTCCACCAGCGGCCACATCCAGGCGCTGGTCAACCCGCCGGCCGCGGACAGCCGCTCCAGCTACCAGGTCGCCGACGAGCACCCGGCCACGCCCGAGGCATGGGCAGAGCGCGCCGCCACGCGGCCGGGCAGCTGGTGGGCCGACTACGACGAGTGGCTCGCAACGCGCTCCGGCGAGCTCAAGCGCGCCCCCAAGCGCCTCGGCGGCGGCTCCTACAAGGCACTGTCCAAGGCGCCCGGAAGCTACGTGCACGCCAGCTGAGAGGAGAAACCGATGTCGACCCAGGCGTTTCCCTACGCGCATCTCGACGACGCGCACGCCACCGACTACTTCCAGGTCCGCGAGCAGTAGGAGCACTTCATCGCCACCCGTAGCCCGCTCGGGTGGTCTCGGCGCCGGCTCACAAGCCCCGGGGGGTCGGCCTCCGGCAGCTCGTCGAGCTGGCGCCGCATCCTCGCTGGCGATGAGCCGACGTTGCGGACACCGGCTGTCCGCAACGAGGGCAAGGCGATTGGTCGACCGCGCCCGACATCGCATGATGACGACCCGCTCGCGAAGCCGTCCACGCCGTTACGGGTCAGCCCCTGACCGGCGAGCCGTCCCCCTCGAGCCCTCCCTACGCCGGTTCCCTCGGGCTCAGGCCAGCCCCGGAGGCGGCGCGGCACGTGCGTCGAATCCTCGCGCGCCGCCGGGCCGGTGCTCGGCGGGCGCGCCAGGGGTTGACGTTGCGCACGGTTGGTGGGTGCGCCCGTAGCGGTCGTGCACTACCACCTCCTGAGCGCCTTGCGCTCGCGCATGCGACAACGCGGCGAACTCGGCATAGGTGGCGGTCCAGTGCTCGGAGAGCGGCCTAGGCTGGCCGTCCTCGAAGACGCGCCAGTTGCCCCGCTCGTCGGGAACCACGTGGAGCACCGCCATGGAGCTGCTCCTCTCCGCTATCTGTGGCCGTTGAGGATGAACCCTCGGTTGGTACCCGCCCTCGCAAGCGACCTAACGCCGGCCGGCTCATCGCATTCACCGTTGGCGGGATCCAGGTTCCGTGTGTGGACCGGACAGCAGGTGCTGACGCTCGCGGATTCTCGGACCCTGAGATGCGAGATGGCGAGATGATCGTGTTGGTCGCAAGCAACATCGCGACCGAGCTCGACACGGTCGCTCACTACGGGCTTGCGGCCCAGGCCGATACAGCGCGCCCGTCACGCGATTGAACGGGTCCGGGTCGCTAGCTCCACGTTGCCGCCCGGCGCGTTCGCGGCTAACCCGGCGCCCGCGGACGAGCGCAGCGCTGCTGCTGGTCGTTCGAGGCAGGAGCCATCTCAAGGCTACCGCGGACTTCCGCTTGAGCGGCAGCGCTATTTGCTGGCCGAGCCTCCAGCGGCCAGCACCGTCTGATCGCGGACTCGCGCTCGTGAGCGAATGCACAAGCGCGAGGTTCTGCGCGGACGCATGCCTGGATGGCAAAGGGGTCGCCCCGCCGGCGCCGCCGCTCGCGCTCTAGAAACTAAGAGTAATAGTTGATGTCGTGAACGATCCGACGTCCGGAAGCCGAAGCTGCGCGGATCCTCACCCAATGCGTCTTCACGCCGGGCGCCCAGGACTCGAACTCGAGATCCTCGAGCCGTTCGATCTCGGCCGGGTCGGTTACTTCCTCGGCCTCGCCAACGATGATCACGCTCCACCCGGTCTGATCAACGGGATCGGTGCCGTCGATCTCAAACGCCGCCGTCCCCGAGCTCAGGCCCTCGCGGAGCTTGGAGCCCAGCGCCGAGCGGAACACGACGGATTGCGTTTGATCATCGAACGCGTAGTTGACCGGACGGATCGTTGCTGGCGACACGCTGAGGGCAATGCGTCCAACTCCGCCGCTGGCTGCGGCGAGCATTCGCATGCACCCGTCCCGGTCGATCTCAAGGAAATCGATCCCTCGGTCGTGAGGTGTCGAGCCGATAGCCTCGCCCACGTCTACATCCTACACCGCCCTGCGTTTGGGTTCGTGTCCCCATGGGCAAAGTACGAGGCGCCCGGTGCTCTCGACTTTCGTGACCTCACGCGGCGGCGAGCGCTGATGGTGACGAGGCGGTCGTGATTTTTGGGGTGCTGGTCGGCCGGGGTGCTTGTGCCCAATATTCGTGGCGGATCAGCTCGCGGCGCAGCGCGGCGAGCATGTCGGCGTAGCTGACGGTCTGCTTGTGGCGGTACCAGGGAGCGGCGCCACGGCGGGCGTCGAGGTCGGCGTCGGGGTCGCCGTGCAGCGCGTACCACGCAACGGTGATCGTCTGCGTGAGGAAGCCGAACGGGACGGTCCGCTCGACGGCGTTGCGGACGCGGTTGCGGGCCTGGCCGACGCCGTGGGCCTTGGCCTCCTGGTGGGCGGTCTCGATCGTCCAGCGGCTGTCGTAGCGGGCGATCAACTCGGCGGTGGTGGCATCGGTGTCGGTGCTGGCGATCGCGACGTCGAAGCCGTCGCCGCGGTCGGGCTTGCGGATGAGCATGACCACGACGGGCCGCGTGTGGAACGGCCCGTACCACAGACAGGTCGTGCTCCAGACGTGCTCGACGCGGGTCTTGCCGTCGGGGCCGGTGATCGTGACGGGCTCGAACACCGCCGCGGCGGCCAGCCTGGCCAGACTCGCCAGCCGCGCGCCCTTGAGCGCCGGGCGACCGCGCTTGCCGGTCCGCGGTGGCGCCAGCGCGAAGACGGCAGCGTTGGCGCGCATCCGGGTGGTCACGGTCACGCGGTCGGGCAGGCCGCGCCACGCCCTGGTGGCATAGGCGCCGTCCATGACCAGCTCGACGATCCGGGTGGGAAAGCGCTGAAGGATCATGTCGATCAGCGTTCTGGCCAACTCGGGCTGCGACGGCCGGTCGGGATGATCGTCGTCGCGCGGCCGGAAGAGGCGAAACAGGATCGGCAGCCCGACCGCTCGGCCGCCCAGGCACTCAAGCTGCACGACGAGCACGACGACCACCCAGCAGTTCCCCCAGCGGGTGCGACGCCCCGAGCCCTCGGGCTGGGCCCCGTCGTGGAGGTAGTGCGCGCCCCACACGCGCCGCCCGGAGCGCCCGAACAGCGTGTCATCGACGGCCAAGCGGATCGGCGCGCCAACCTTGACGAACACCTCAACCAAGAAGTCCAGCAGCGCCAGCCCGAGCCGGTCGGGGTCCCAGCGCCGGCGCGCGAAGAAGTCGTGCGCGCGACTGTGATGCCAGCAGCCGGCCAGCCCGGCGGCCTGCAGCATCCCCGTGACCGTGCAGTCGCGGACCCGACCGACGAACCCGACCACCAGCATGCTGAACGTCTGAAACGAGGGTTGCGTGAAGCACGGCGCCAGCAGGGACAGCAGTCCGGCAAGCGAAGTGGGAACCTGACACACGGCGGCGACCCCCTCGGTGAAGGGCCACGGCCAGCGTCATCAGCGCCCCGCGGCCCGATGGGCTTGAACACCCACCGGATTCGGGGTCGCCGCCACCCCTCCTTTCGCCCGCTCAGACCCGCAAACCGCCGCCGCCCGCGCGATCGGCACCAAGCCTCACGACCGCGCCCTCAACCCCCGAAAGCCCGAAACTCGAGAGTCAAGGGGT
Organism: uncultured Actinomycetes bacterium; assembly: GCA_963728925.1. GTDB lineage: Bacteria > Actinomycetota > Thermoleophilia > Solirubrobacterales > Solirubrobacteraceae > JBBPZA01. The sequence goes on from CAVSMB010000009.1 coordinate 111,169, forward strand.
CCGCGGCAACTTTCTCGTAGCTCCGACGGTCGCGGAGGGCCGCAGATCGCCTCCTGTGTGCTCGTTTCGGTCGCCGGTGGGAGCGAGCGGTCGGTTGTGGGCGCTCTATTTGCGCAGGCGGGGTCGCCGTCGACGGCGGTCGGCGTCGTTAGGCGGCGTTAGGCTGCGTGTGGGCGCGAGCCGATGACGTGTCGAAGAGCAGGCGTCTGGGGCTCGCGAACCTGCCGCGCGACTTGCCCTTCGAGGGCCTGATCTATGCGCGCCCCGCTGTCACGCTCGCGCCCGTCTTCTTCGCTGCTGCCGCTTGCCAGTCCGTGACCGTCCGCCTGTAGGAGGCCTCGGCCTGCCGGGCGAGCTCGCGCTCGGCGCTGCGCATCTTCTGCCTCGTCGCCCAGGTCCCGGTGTTGGTGCCCTTCAGCGTCTGCCCGCCGGCGCGGATCTCGAGCAGGCGCAGCTTCTTGGCCGTCAGCGACGGCTGCTGGTGGGCGTAGTCCTCGCCCCGGCTGAGCAGGCACCAGAACAGCACGGCGAGCTTGCGCGCGCAGGCGACGACGGCGATCTTGTTGCCGCGCCGGGCGCGGATCCGCTCGTAGAAGGCGCGCAGCGGGCCGGGCTGCTGGACGACCGACCAGGCCGCCTCGACCAGCGCCCAGCGCGCCGCGGGCGAGCCCTGCTTTGAGATCCGCCCGCCCCTCGCCGGCGCGCTGCCGGACTGGTAGACGCGCGGATCAAGCCCGAGGTAGCCGACCAGCTTGCGCGACGTCGGGAAGCGGCGGATGTCGCCGATCGCGGCCAGGAACGTCGCCGCGCAGATCACGTTGACCCCCGGCACGGTCATCAGCCGCCGCAGCTCCCGCGAGTCGAGCGCTTGGCGGGCGATCTGGCGCTCGACCGCGGCGATCTCGGCGTCGAGGAACTCGACGTGGCGCATGCAGGCCGCGACCGTCTCCGCCTCCTCGAGCGGCAGCTCGAGCCCTGCCAGCCACTCGCGCCCCTTGACGCCGAACAGGTCGGACAGCGGCGGGCGCCCCACCAGCCGGCGCACCAGCACGGCGTGGATCTCGTTCTTGGAGCGCGACCGTGCGCGCACCAGCTGCTCGCGCCGCCCCAGCCGCCGGCGCAACACACGCGTCCACTCATCCGGCGACCAGACGGCGTCGAGCTCACCGGCCGCGAGCAGCCGCGCCAGCGTGCGCGCGTCAAGGCGGTCGGTCTTCGCCCGGGCCTGCCGGATGCCGGTATCGGCGGGGCTGACGACGACGACCCGGGCGACGTGCGGCTCGAGGATGCGCGCAATCTCCCACGCGCCCCCCGTTACCTCCAGCGCCACCCGGTCCGTGCGCGCCAGACTCTGCGCGAACAGCTCCAACTGCTCCGGCGTCGTCGCGATCCGACCAGCGGAGCGCAGCGCGCCGCTCTCGACGATCGCCACCTCGCAGAAATCGCGATGCACGTCCAACCCGATCGCTCTTCCGAGAGATCTCACCCCGTCCCCCTCTATTCGTTGAACGAAATGAAGAACCAGCGGGCGAACGACAACGACCGATACGTGCTCGCAGCACACCCGGGCAAGTCGCAGGGGCGGCCACCGAGAAAGCTCGAGCTCGAAGCTCATCGTCCACAAACGGCCTGCCCAACTACGTTCTCCGAGAAAGCCCCTGTCCCGGTCGACCGACCGTAGGGCCGGGCCCGGACAGCAACCTTCAAGGCGACAGTTTCATGCCCCGAGGACCGCTCGTCGCGGCGGTCCCGTCCGGGCGCTCGCTTCGCTGGGGCAGAGCGGGAGCGCGGTGGCGCTCCCGCTCGTGGGGGGACGATCAGAGCCGCAGCCCGGCGCTGGCGGACATCATCGGCGCCCGGCGCATGTGGACGGCGGCGATGATTTCCTCGGGATCGATCCCTTGGAGGTAGATCGAGGTGGTGCCGAGGTTCGCGTGTTGAGCTGGCGCTGGATGATGTTCAGCGGCACGCCCTCCCGGGCCAGCTCGAGCGCGTGCGCGTGGCGCAGCTGGTGCGGCGCGAACCTGCGCCTGACCCCTGCTTGGGCGGCGAGTCGGCGGAACTCGGCGCGCACGGCGGCGCCCGACCACGGCCGTCCACGGGTCGGGCCGTCAATGATGCAGAACAGCGGTCCGACCGGAAGCTCGGCCCGTGCGCTCAGCCACGGCCGCAGCTGCTCCCAGCCCCACTCATCCATCCCGATCTCGCGTCGGCGGCCGCCCTTGCCGCTGCGGACCAGGATCGATCCGCGCCGGTGTTCGAGCTCGTGTTCGGCGAGTGCGAGCGCTTCCTGGATGCGCAGGCCGCCGCGCCACAAGACGACGATCATCGCTCGCGCGCGCCAGCCGCGCCGATCGTCGGGGGCGTGACGCATCACGGCGACGATCTCGTCCACCGTGGGCGGGTCGGCCGGGTAGCGCACGCCCTTGTTGCGCGGCGGGCGGCCGGCGTGATAGCCGGGCAGCGTCGCCGGCGAGCGACGCCGCCCCGCCGCGTCGAGGACTGACAAGGTGGTCATGAAGACCTCCTCGGATCGGACAACAGGGTACGCCGCTGCCCTACATAACCGACGGCGCCGGGGCTACAGTCGCGCTGCGAGACCGAGTGTCGTTTCGAGTCAACCCCTCGCGCTCGACTCGCCTGTTTCGTCCCGGGCGGGCGTCTACAGCGACGGTCCGAACGTGCTCGCGCCCAGGCGGGCTGGGTTGCCTCGAGCGTTCGCGATCGCCCGACCGGCACCCGAGATGCGATAGCGGGGGGCGATCTTCCAGGCCGCTCCTGCTCGTGCATGGGGGCACTCGTCGCTGGCGCCGACGACGCTACGAAGCGGCATCACGTGGGGGGACTGCCGACGTGCGTCCATGGCGATTGGACCTAGATGGCGGTGCGCCCACCGTCGGCGGCGACGGTCGTGCCGGTGACGTAGCTGGCGCGGTCGGAGACGAGGAACGCCACGACTTCGGCGATCTCCTCGGGTTGGGCGGCGCGATCGAGGGGAGTGGTGGCGCCGCGCTTCCGGATGAACTGCGGCCCGGACGGCGTGGGGGTGTACACGGGCCCCGGCGCGACGGCGTTGACGCGAACGCCGCGCCGCCTAGTTCGGCGGCCCATGCGCGGGTCATCGCCTCGAGGGCGGCCTTGGTCGCGCCGTACGCGGCACCGCCGGGCATGCCGATGTCGCCGGCCATCGAGCTGATCGAGACGATCGCGCCGCGGCCGCGTGCGGCCATCTTCGGGGCGAGCGTGGCCACGAGGACGAACGGCGCGCGGACGTTGCCGTCGAACATCTTGTCGTAGCCGTCGAGGGTGAGCGCACCGGTGGGGCCCACAGCGAGATGCCGGCGTTGTTGACCAGGATGTCGACGTCGCCGGCCGCGTCCGCGAGGCGTTGCGCGTCGGCGGTGACGGTGAGGTCGGCGGCGAGAAACCGCGCGCGGCCGCCCGCGTCGACGATGGCTTGGACCACCTCGGCGCCGCGCTCGGCGTCGCGGCCGTGGATGAGGACGTCGGCGCCGTACGCGGCCAGCGCGATGGCGACGGCTCGCCCGATGCCGGAAGTGGCGCCGGTGACGAGGGCGGTGCGGCCCTGGAGGTCGTACAGGGTGTCGGTGGAAGTCATGCCGGCACGGTGCCACGCACGCACGCGCCGTCCATCATCGAAATGGCCGACGTCGGACGCTGTACGTGCGAAGATCTTCCAACGACCTCGGCGTCCTCGCAGATGCGGTGCTCGCCGCGATGATCATGAGGGTCCGTTGCTCGTCGAGCTCGCGGTGATCCTGGCGCTTGTCGTGGCGCTGGTCGCGGCGCGGGCGGCGTTCACCGCCCGGGCGCAGCTCCCCGCCGCTCCCCGGCCGCAGGACGCGGTCGTCTTCTGGAACCCCAAGTCCGGCGGCGGGAAGGCCGAGCAGGCGAACCTGGACGAGGAGGCACGCCGGCGGGGTATCGAGCCGGTGAAGCTCAACCTGGGCGACGACCTCAGGGCCCTCGTCCAGGATGCGGTCGCACGTGGCGCCGACGCCCTCGCCGCGGCGGGCGGCGACGGAACACAGGCGATCGTCGCGGACATCGCGGCCGAACACGGGCTGCCGTATGCGTGCATCCCGGCCGGCACGCGCAACCACTTCGCGCTGGACCTCGGCGTCGATCGCGACGATGTGGTCGACGCGCTGGACGCCCTGGTCGACGGGCGCGAGCGCCGCGTCGACCTGGCCGAGGTCAACGGCAGCGTGTTCGTGAACAACGTCTCTCTGGGCATCTACGCGCAGGCCGTTCAGCGCGAGGGCTACCGGGAGGCCAAGCTGCGCACGATCGCCAGGACGGTGCCGGACACGCTCGGCCCGGACGGCACGCCGCTCGATCTGCGCTGGGAGGACCCGGACGGGCGGGAGCACACCTCCGGCGCCGTGATCCTCGTCTCCAACAACCCCTACCGGCTGCGCGCCGTCGGCGCCGGGTCGCGACCGCGGATGGATACCGGCGCGCTCGGCGTCGCCGTGTTCGAGCCCGGGCAGGGGCGCGGCCACCGGCCGGTGCTGCAGTGGGCGGTCCCCGAGTTCGAGGTGCGCTCCGGCACGCCGGTCGCAGCCGGCCTCGACGGCGAAGCCGTGACCCTGGAGGCCCCGGTGCGCTTCACGAGCAGACCGGTAGCGCTCACGGTGCGGATCGCGCCCCACCACCCCGGCGCCTCGCCCTCGGCGGGCCTCCCCGACTCGCCCGCGGATGCGCTGCGCCGGCTGCTAGGGCTGGCCGCGGGCCGGAAGGGCTGATGCCCGCCAGCGGGCGGGTCGAGCGGTGGGCGCCGGGCGTGCGCGCCGCCCACAGCTACGACCGATCGTGGCTGCGCTCCGACCTCGTCGCAGGCGTCGTCCTCGCGGCGATCCTCGTCCCACAGGGCATGGCGTACGCCGAGCTCGCAGGACTCCCCGCCGTCACCGGCCTGTACACGACGATCGCCTGCCTGATCGGCTACGCGCTGTTCGGGCCCTCGCGCGTGCTGGTGCTCGGCCCGGACTCGTCGATCTCGCCGCTGATCTTCGCCGCGATCACGCCGCTGCTCATCTCGGGCGGAGATCCCGGCACAGCGATCGCGCTCGCCGGGATGCTCGCCATCCTCGTCGGGCTCGTCGAGATCGGCCTCGGGGTCGGGAAGCTCGGCTTCGTCGCCGACCTCCTCTCCAAGGAGGTGCAGATCGGCTACATGAACGGCCTGGCGATCACGATCATCGTTGGGCAACTGCCCAAGCTCTTCGGGTTCTCGACCGACGCCGGCGGCTTCCTCGATGAGATCAAGAAGTTCGTCGAGGGCCTGGACCAGACCAACACCACGACCCTGCTCGTCGGGGTCGGCGTGCTGGTCGTCCTGCTCGTCCTGCCACGACTGACCACCCGGGTGCCCGCCGTGCTGGTGGCCGTCGTCGGCGTCACGGCGATCTCGGCCGCGCTGGACCTCTCAGCCGAGGGCGTCGCCACGGTCGGAGCGCTGCCGCAGGGGGTCCCGAGCCCGAGCCTTCCCTGGACCCAGGCGAGCGACGTCGTGCCGCTGCTCGTCGCCGCGCTGGGCATCACGCTCGTCTCGCTGACCGACACGATCGCCACGTCGGCGAGCTTCGCGGCCCGGCGCGGCGACGACGTCGATGCCGACCAGGAGATGGTCGGCATCGGCGCGGCCAACATCGCCGCCGGGTTCTTCCAGGGCTTCGCCATCTCCACCAGCGGCTCGCGCACCGCAGTCGCCGAACAGTCCGGCGCGCGGAGCCAGCTCACCGGCGTCGTCGGCGCCGCGCTCGTCGCCGTCCTGCTGCTGTTCCTCAACTCGCTGCTCGCCGACCTGCCGCAGACAGCCCTCGCGGCGGTGGTCGTCGTCGCCGCACTGTCGCTGATGGACATCAAGGTGCTGGCCAACGTCTGGGATGTGCGCCGCAGCGCAGTGGTCATCTCCCTGGTGGCGAGCGCCGGCGTCATCTTCCTCGGCGTGCTCCAGGGCATCCTCGTCGCCGTCGCCCTGGCCATCCTGCTGTTCTTCCGCCGCAACTGGTGGCCGCACGGCGAGGTCCTCGGCATGAGCGACGACGTCGAGGGCTGGCACAGCGTCGACCAGTACCCGTCGGCCCGGCAGGTTCCCGGTATCGTCGTCTACCGCTGGGAGGCGCCGCTGTTCTTCGCGAACGCCGGCATCTTCCGGTCGCAGGTCCGGGACCTCGTCCGCGATCGCCAGCCGCGCTTTATCGTCCTGCAGTGCGAGGCGATCACCGACGTGGACGTCACCGCCGCGGCGATGCTCCGGCAGCTCGACACCGAGCTCAACGCCGCCGGCGTCCACCTCGCGTTCGCCGAGCTCCGAGACCGCCTACAGGATCTCGTCGTCCGGTACGGCCTCCTCGAAACGCTCGACGCCGAGCACTTCTATCGGTCGCTCGACACCGCCATCGCCGCGATCGAGCAGAAAGGTCAGCCGGGGCCCACAAAGCCGTAGCACAGCGACCGCTACCGGCCCGACTGTCCCAATCACTATCCCAAGGCGCCCCCCGAACACCGCTAGTGGTTCGTCCTGCAATTTTGTTGTCTTGTGTAGGTGGTTCGCTGGGTGGCCGGAAGTCTTTGCCGACGTGTTCGGCGAGGATGGAGGTCTGCGATGGGCGTGGTGCGGCGGATCGAGCTGTCGGTGGGGGACCGCGAGGAGCTGGTGGGCGTCGTGCGCGCGGCGAGTTCTGAGGTGCGGATGGTCGAGCGCGCGCGGATCGTGGTGTGCGCCGGCGAGGGCCTGAAGGGCGAGGAGATCGCCCGGCGGGTGGGGTGCTCGAAGCCGACGGTGGTCAAGTGGCGCGGGCGCTACGCGCGAGCGGGGATCGACGGGCTGCGCGACGCGCCGCGTCCGGGGCCGCCGCTGACGCACGGCCCCGAGACCAGGGCGCTGCTGATCGCCAAGGCATGCACCCGCCCGCCGGCCACGCCGGAGGGCGCGCGCCAAGAGCGCTGGACCTATGAGCAGCTCGGGGCGGCGGTCGGGATGTCGGGCTCCCAGGCGCACGTGATCCTTCAGCGCGCGGCGATCAAGCCGCACCTGACCGAGTACTGGATCATGAGCGACTTCTCCCAGCCCGAGTTCGAGGAGCGCTGCGCGGCGGTCTGCGGGCTCTACGTCGACCCGCCCACCAACGTGCTGGTCGTCTCGATCGACGAGAAGACCGGCATCCAGGCCAAGGCGCCGACCAAGCTCGACACGCCCGCGGGCCCCGAGCGGCCGGCGCGGCGCGAGCACGAGTACACGCGCAACGGCACGCAGTGCCTGTTCGCGGCGCTGAAGGTCCACGTCGGCGAGGTGCTGGCGATGGCCTCCAAGACCCGCAACCGCTTTGACCTGATCCGCTTCCTTGACCAGCTCGACTCAGATCAGAGCTGCCCGCCGTGGAGGGCCAGCAGATCGTCGCGATCAGCGACAACCTCTCCACCCGTGGCACCCAGGAGGTCCAGGACTGGCTCAAGGCGCACCCGCGCTGGAGCTTTCAGTTCACGCCGACCCACGCCTCCTGGCTCAACCAGGTCGAGATCTTCTTCTCGATCCTCTACCGGCGCCTGCTCAAGCACGGCATCTTCACCAGCGAGACTGACCTCGCCGAGCAGATGCTCGCCTTCATCGAGACCTACAACCAGACCGCCAAGCCGTTCAAGTGGACCTACGCCGGAAAGGTCCTCGAAGCATGAATCAACGAATCAGCAGGACGAACCACTAGATCCAGCGTTCATGGGGCATCCGGCACATCCTGTGCCGTGCTCGAAGACCGTTGATCGGGTAACCCCCGATCCAGGGTTCGAATCTCTCCCCCGCCGCTGAGCGTCTTGAGAGGCCCGCCCGCGCGGGCCCCTCACGTTGGATGCTCCGACTTCGTCTGCGGCCGGCGACCGCTCACACAGCCTCTCCCGTGTAGGTGTGCATGATGGCGTCGGGGTCCAGGCCGGTCGCCTGCGCGTCGGCGGTGACATAGGAGCGGCGGGTGTCGGTCAGCCCGCCGCGGCGGTGATGCCCTGCACGATCAGGCTGAAGCCGACCGCGCCAACGACCCAGCCCATGACCCGCATGCCGTTGGCGTTGAGCCGGGTCGCAAAGCTGGCCACCCGCTTGGCCGTCTCCTCGGGTTGCAGCAGATACCCGACGAGCGGCACCTCGACCAGCAGGAACATGATCGCGTTGAACAGCACGATCAGAAAGAGCTGCTCGGCGGTGCTGTAACCGCCGCTTGACATGTCACCGAGTGCGAGCAGGTAGAACGGTCCCGGCAGGTTGATCGCAGCGCCAACGACAAACGCGATGCGCGCGTTGGCACGGTCGAGATGGCGCCCGGCCCACGAAGGCCCCTGTCCGTGCTCGCGTCGGCGCGGGCGACGGCTGCGCCAGCGATCCAGCAGCGCGGCGCCGCGCGTTGACGCCATCAGCCAGGCGAGCAGCAGTGAGCCCAGGCCCGCCGCGATCGAGGTGCCGGGACTCGGGCTCGACGCGGTGCTGCTGAGCACCGAGTCACCGTCATTGAAGGCACCCAGGACGAAGATCCCCGAGCTGACGCTCGCGATCAGCCCACCCACGTAGAACGCCGTGAGCAGCCTTCGGGGCGCGGGCCGCGAGATCATGATCGCCACGCACGCGATCAGCGTCGGGAAGACCGCCGCCACAAACGCAAGAAGAACGATGTGACCCATCACCACACATCCTCACCGACGCAGCGGCCACGACGACCCTGAACGCCCAGCACCCACGCCCAGGTTCGCCGCGTGATCCAATCCGGCGATCCGGGTGCGGCGCACGCCAAGCATTCCTCGCTGGTCACCGCGTGCAGGTCGTCGAGCACGACGACCAACTCGCGCAGCAGCGCGGCGGCCGTCCAGGAACTCGTCGACCGCTGCGTCGACGGGGCTGCCCGCCACGCCGAGCCGTCGCAGCGCACCCCGCCCTAGTTTCGCAGCACGAGTCCCTCGCGGCCACCCGCGCGGCCCGGAGCGGCCGTCGGGCGTTGGCGTTGCGATCACAGACGGAAGCGCACGCTTCGCCGTAGCCGGACCGTTACGAGGACCCCCTCGGCCGCGGACGAGACGCCGATGACCGACGCCCCGGGCATGCAGAGCATCCGATTGAATGCGGTGGTGACGCGCACGTCGTCCTCCTGGGCTTGCTGCGTACCTCACTAGCCACCAGCCTGCCGCCGAGGGCGGCGGCGCGTCCCTCGCGATCTGCGCAACTTCCGCGAGATTCCTCAGCCGACGAACGCCCCGCAACAGCGCGCCGAACGCGGCCTTTCAGGCCGCCACATCACCACCAAACGGCGAGGAGACCCAGAAAAAGGCGTACGACCCACGCGCCTGGGGCAAGCGCGCCGAAACCGCCACGGCCGCCCGCGTGACCGAGGCCTGCCAGCTATTCGGGTCTGCGGGGCGGTCACTGGCAGCGTGACCTCACCACGAGCAGACTGCGTCAGCCGCTCTCGCTGGCAAGCAATCACCCCGCCGCAGGCCTGACCTATGCCCGAGATCCCGGCTCGGACGACTAACGAGCGCCCGGTCTGCGGAAGGGGAAGTCCGAAGAGGGCCGGGGCCGCCACCACGCGTCCAGGTGGAGCCGGTCAACAGAACTCGTTGGAACGAAGGCAGGCGCCTCGCCGCGCCCGGAGGTGACTGCTGCTTTCGCGTGACAGCGAGCGTCTCGTTGGCAAGTCCGGGACGCTCGCTCGGGACGACGTCCGAGCACCCCGACTGATTCGTAGCGCGCTTCCGCATCGCCAGGGCGAAGCGAAAGTCCGCGTGACCGCGTCGCAGGCGCTCCCGACTCGTCTCTCTATGAAGAAGGGCGGGTTGTCAATGGCGGTGGTGGTGTGGGGTTGGGTCCTGCGGGTTGCGGGTGGGCGAGCGGCGCTCATCTCTCTATGGCCTGCTCAGCGGCAGGACCAGGCGACATTGGAGGCCGGCTCCGAGGGCTCAAGTCCAAAAAGGGCCGTCAGGCGGCCAGACGAAAAGTGGAGCCTCCCGGGGCGGGCGTGAAGGGTTGGTTGGTGGTGAGCATGTGCCAGATCGCTTCGGTGAGCTTTCTGGCGATGTCGATCTGGGCGACCTTGGCGCCGCGCTGGCGGCCGAGGCGGCGCTTGTTGCGCTGGTAGCGCTCGGCGTAGGCGGGGTGGCGGAGCGCGTGCATGGTGGCTTCGAGCATCGCCCAGCGCAGGTACTTGGGACCCTGTTTGGTCAACGGGCCGCGGCGGTCGCGATCGCCGGACTGATTCACGCGTGGGCAGAGCCCGGTGTAGCCGCAGAGCTTCTTCGCTGACGGGAAGCGGCGGATGTCGCCGATCTCGGCGGCGATCGTGAACGCCAGCACCCAGCCGATCCCGGGAACCGTCAACAGCAGCGGGACGTAGGGGTGATCGGCGCCGCCGGCTCGCAGGTCCTTGTTGATCGCGTCGATCTGGGCGTCGAGGTCGCCGATGAGCTCCAGACTGGCGTCGACGGTGCCGCGCCACGGCTGCGGCACGTCGAGGCGGTCCAGCAGCTCGCGGCCGGCGACGCCGAACAGGTCGCTGACCGGGCACGGGTGCCCGAAGGTAATCAGCGTCGCGTGGATGCGGTGCTTGAGCATCGAGCGGTGCTTGACCAGATGCATCCGAAAGCGCGCCAGCTCGCGCTCGCGCCGCACGCGCGGGTCCGGCAGCCAGATCTCCGGTACCAAGTCGCGCTCGGACAACACGGCCAGCACCCGCGCGTCGATCTTGTCGGTCTTGCACGCCAGCGGCGCCAGCCCCTTGACCTTCGCGGCGTCGGCGATCAGGACATCCCAGCCGAGCTCTTCGAGGCGGTCGTGCACGAACCGCGCGCCGGTCATCGACTCGATCACCGCGCGCACCGGCCGCTCGTGTCGGCCGACCCGGCGCGCCAGGCCCACCAGCCCGTCGGCATCCGGCGGCGACGCGAACTCCTCGACGATCTCACCACCCGCCGACAGCAGGCAGACGTCGATCTTCCGACGACTCAGATCCAATCCAGCGTGCAACATGAGAACGGGCCTCCTCGCGCTCGCTCCTCGATAACACGCTCAGCGTGGCACCGAGGAGGCCCTCCTTCATGGCAGTCCAAGGCGAGAGCGGCCGAGTCCCAGCCCAGGCGCTCGCAAATCTCGCAAAGCAGGAGCGAGGACTTAGTTCGACGGTAGCGGCACGTCGAGAATGACTTCGATGGTGTCGCGCACCTTGAGCGCGCCCATCATCCCCCGATAGGGCTTGATGCCCCACTCGCTCTGGGTCACGGGCAGCGTCCCACGGACGCGGCCGTCGGCCGCCGCGGTGAGCTCGAAGCTCGCCGGCCGCCTCGTACCCGCGAGCTCGAGTTCGCCGTGAGCGGTCAGTGCACCGTTTCCGGGCTCGACCGCAGTTGAGCGGAAGACAATCGGCCGTCCCTTCAGGATCTTCTCGTTGATGGTCTTGCGGATGTCGCCACGGTCCTTGTCGGTGAGTGGCTTAACCCCATGCAACCCATCGCGCACCTGCAGTGAGCGAGGGTCCGCGTCGAGTTGGACAGCGGAGAGCGTCCCATCCTCGCGGACCTCAGCCCCCGCCTCCCACTGCCCGACATCGATGATCAGGTCGTGGCCGACCTTCTGCGCGATCCCCTCTCGGTACGTGCGTACCTGCAACGTTCCGTCGTCGCGGCCGACCCTATGCGTGCCAGCTAGAAACGCCACAGCGCGATCGTATCGCTAGCAACGCCCGCGGCTGTGGTGCTTGTCGCGCAACGCGATAGCGGTGCGGGGGACGGACCAGAGTGGTGTCCCCCATGAATCCAGCACTCTCGCCGTGCGCCGGCCGGATTTCACGCACCCTAGCGACGAAACTCGCCCACGCGTCACGCAGCAGACAGACGGGCGTCTCGGATGGGACCGAGTCCGCCCGCCCTATCTGCCTCAGCTCTACTCCGGCGTCCGAGCCGGCCTGGCTCATGCCCGTTGGCCTTCTGGTCGCGCCGGGCGATCATCAATCACCAGCCTCCGGCACGTCCGCTACGTCACTGTGCGTAGCCACGGCAAGGCGTTGGATCTCGTAGTGGAGGGTGAGGAATCGCTGTCCGGCCAGGTGGAAGCTGTGGTCTGTCTTCAGCCCGGAACGTGCAGTAGGCGCGCGAAGGTGACGGGCGGGCCGTGTCTGGGTGTGAATGGTGATGGTGAGGCCGCGTTCAGGGTCGTGGCGGCGGTGTTGGGCGCTTCCGCGGAAGCGTCGTGGGCTGCGCGGGCTCGTCTGCGGGCAGCGGTGATCGCGGCCGTGGCCGGGAGTGCTGGTTGATCGTGTGGTCGGCTGCTGGGTGCGGTCAGCCGGCGGCGGGGAGCGTTTTGAGCTTGTGGAACGCGGCGAGCAGCTCGGCGGCCCATGGCCAGTCGTGTTGGAGGCGGAGCTTGCCGCGTCGTCCGTGGAACGCGAGCCGTCCGGCGACGTGCAGCAGTCGGTAGCGCAGCCGTTTGGGCTCGGCTTTGGCGAGCTCGCCGTCGAGCAGCAGCGCTTGGGTCCAGACGAGCAGGTCGTGCGCGAGCATGACGATCTCCAGCCACGCCTCGTTGAGCGCGAACGCCTTGAACGGGAACTTCGCCAGGCCGGTGTCCTTGTCGTCACGGATGCGGTCCTCGACATGGGCGTGCTGGCGGTGGCGGCACTCGATGGTCGCGACGTTCTCGTCGGGCTGGTCGGTGAGGATCGCCTGGAAGCGGTAGCCGTCGTGGTCGGTGAAGCTCAGCTGCGCGCCGGGATGCGGGCGCTCACGCCGAACGATCACTCGCGAGCCCTGCGGCCAGGAGCCCAGCTCAACGCTGTCGGTGATCTCCGCGACCTCGCCGTTCTCGCGCTCCGAGCCGTCCTGCGCGAGCGCCGCAACCCAGGCATCCGCGGGGATCTGGAGGATCGCTTCGCGGACCGGCTCGGTCAGCTCGTAGCCGACCGAGAAGCGCAGGTCCGCCTCGCGGCAGTAGTCGACCAGGCCGTGCGTGGCGCCGGCGGAATCGGCGCGCACGAGGATCTCGATCTGCTCGATCTGCTCGGTGGGGATCTGCTCGAGCGCGCGGTCGAGCACCGTGATGTGGTCGGCGGCGGTGTTCGCGCCGGCGTTCCCCGGCCGCAGCAGACCCGCGAGCGCCTCGCGCGTCTCGTCGGCGTAGGCCTGCAGCGGGTGAAACCCGTAGCCGCCCTTGTAGTTCCCGGCCGCCTGCTCCTTCTCCGAAGGCGCGCTGATCAGCGTCGCGTCGACGTCGATCGTCAACCGCTCGGGCGCGCCGTGCAGCTCCCAGAAGCGCTCGCGCGCCCGCGCGTGAGCGGCACGCAGCGCGTCCAGCAGCGCCGGGTCGGCGGCGATCCGGTCGATCACCCGGAACGCGGTCGAATCCGACGCGACCGGCCCGAACAGCGCCTCCTGGTCACGCACCGCCCCGAGGTCGGACACGCACTCGCCGCCGTCGGCGAGCATCACCGCCAGATCGCGGATCACCCGCCCCGGGTCATGTCCGCGACGGCGCTGCTTGATCGCGGCCAAGCGCAGCGACAGCGCCTTCGTCAGCCCCAGCTTGTCGGCTGCCTGCGCCAGCAACGCGCTGCCTGCGTGCGACACCAACCCGGCTCCGTCCGCCGTGACTTCTACGGTTACCGGGCGTTCATCGCGCATCACCTTCAAGGTGAACCTCCAAGCTCGGGATCAAGGACCTTCAGCAAGCCCAAGGATCCCTGCTCAGCCGGACGTTTCCGCGCCCCCGCCTAGCGGGGGCGCGGCCATTATGCGACCGCTACTGCACGCTCGGGGTCAGCTCGCCTTCGGCGACGTAGACGAAGATGCGTTCCTGGAAACAGAGCAGCTTGAGAACGGTCAGGGCGTGTCTCTCGCTGTCGACGGAGCTCAGGTAGTGGCCCGTAAATGCGAGCTCGGTTCGCGACGTCAGTACAAAGTCGTGCTCACCGGCGTTCTGGGGAAGGAGGGTGGCGGTGAAGTTGGCGCTTGGGATCGGGAAACCGACGCTCACATAGCCGCGGCCCTCGTGCCTGAAGCTCGTGTAGATGCCGACGTAGATCGGCTTGCCCGAGTCCGCGTAGGTCCGGATCCAGCCCCGGATGTCGATCGCCTCGTTGCCGTCCAAGGCGATCGTGTCGATCGTGCTGATCATTCCCCCGCTGGGCCTCTTCGATGTTGGACGGGATCGCGGCCTGTCCGAGCGGCTGCGCGACCAGCAACTTGAAGATCTCGTATCCGGGCTTCATCCAGCGCCGCCACTCGGGGATGATCGAGAGCTTGAAACGGCTGGTGTGCTCGTAGAACTCGCGGATCAGCGGGTGCACCCGGCCCGGGTCGAAGGTCGGCCCGTTCAAGCTGTCGAGCGAGGCGAGAATTCCGACGTCGGGCGGATTGCGGCGGAAGGTGCCGCCCCGGATCTTCGCGAGCTGCTCGACGTAATCGGCGCCGACGAACCGCGAGCGCGCCTCGAATGGCACGACATATCGCAGCTCCGCCGCCGGTACCTCCTCGGCCATCACGCGGACCAGGGGCCGATCACGGTAGGCGATCGCGGCGGCCACGCGGTAGACGATCGCCACCGCCGCTGCCACCAGCGCAGATTCGAGACCGGCGTCGAGAGCCTGGAACAGAGCGCCCAGCGCGGCGCCGATCAAGAGCCCGAGGGCCGCCTTCCCCGGGCGTAGACCGAGCAGACCGAGGAGTGCACCGCTGATGATCGCGGTGAGCAGGAGCTCGTCGGGTCCGTAGATCAGACCCAGCAACCAGTGAACAGCGCCATCAGCAGAGCGCTGCTGAAGATGCGCTGCCAGAGCGGCTTGATCTCGCCGACGCTCCTGCTCATGGTGGTGATCACCTCGGCGGGTGCGTACACGGCGGCACCGACCACGGCGCCCACGCCGGCCCCGACCCCGTCGATCGCAGCACCCAGCACGGCGCCCGACGCAGCGCCCAGCGCTGTTCCCCAGACCGCCGCGTCGCGGAGCCGGCCGGAACGGCTCCGCCTGCGCCCGTCCGGATCCGCCATGCCCGGGAGTATCGCCGCATCCTGATCGCCGGCTGTCGATCTCGTAGGATCGGCGCGATGGAGGAAAGGGGGACCTGGCGGTCACCCTGGCGCGCGGTGCTGAGCACCCGGTTCTGCCCGGACACCCGATTAGTAGTGCTTTGTTAGTTTTCACTCGTGGTGCGGGTGGGTGGTGTGAGCGGGAGCTGGTCGAGGTCGATGGGTTGCTGGCAGGTCCGGCAGCGGCCGGCCCAGCACTTGAAGATCGGCTGCAGCAGCAGCACGGTCTGCGGGAGTGTCAGGCCGGCCGCCGGTGAAAAGGGTGTAGGCGCTCGAGGGTGAGATAGCCGTGGGCGGCGGTGACCAGCGCGGTGTGGTGGTGCCAGCCCATCCAGGAGCGACCCTCGTAGTGGTCTAGCCCGAGTTCGCCCTTGAGTTGCTTGTAGTCGAGCTCGATCGTCCAGCGCAGCCGGGCCAGGCGCGCCAGGCGCTCGGGCGGCGTGTCGGCGGGCAGGTTGGAGATCCAGTAGTCGCTGGGCTGGTCGCGGCCTTCGGGCCATTCAGCGATCAGCCATTCCTCTCGGGGGACGTCGGGCAGGCCCTTGTGCCATCGGTGCGCGGCGCGAACGCGAACGAAAATGAAGCGTGAGGTCAGCGGCGTGCCGTCCGGGCCGTCGCGGAACGTGACGGTCTGCGCCTGGTCGGGCCCGAGCCGCGCGATCAGCTCGCCGATCGCCTCGGGCTCGCGATCGGCGACGGGCCGCTTGCGCGGGCGGCCCGTCGTGCCGGCGCGCTCGGGGACCGCGAACGTCGTGCCGGGCGCGAAGACCTTGGTCTCGGCGCCGATCGACAGCACGTACTCGAGCTCTGCATTGTGCAAGCGCTCGCGCAGGGCGGTGTTATCGCCATAGGCGTGGTCACCGAGCACCGGCGCCTTGGCGATTCGCCAGCCGGCTGCACGCTCGATCAGCTCGGCCCCCAGCTCGGGCTTGGTCTTGAACACCACCTCGGGCAGGATCTTCGCCCTGCGGCGCCGCTCGGCGTCATCGCACCACTCCTCGGGCAGGTACAGCGCCCACCCCAAGGGCACCGTCCCGCGAGCGCCGGCCGCGTGCAGCGAGACGCCGATCTGGCAGTTGCCGACCTTCCCAAGGCTGCCGGAGTATTGGCGCTTGACCCCCGGCGAGCGCTCGCCGTCCTTGACGAAGCCCGTGTCATCCAATACCCACGCCTGCACGTCGATCGCCGGCGCGACCCGCTCGGCCACGGCCCGCACGACCAGCGCCGGATCCCACGGACTATCGGTGAGGAACTGCTGCATCGACTGGTAGTCGGCGACCCCGCCCAGCCGCGCGACCATCGGCTCAAGCGACTTGCGCGGCCCCTGCTCGATCAGCCCGCGCAGATACAGCCCGCCGTTGACCATCTGCACCGGCCGATTCATCGCCGCCGCAAGCACCTCGCCAGCGAACGCCTCCAAGCGCTCGCGTACCGCGACCGCACCATCGACCTCGACGCTCGATCCCGTCACCGCCACCGCCGCCATCATGACCTCCCCGCGTCGAACACCTAGACGCCGGGAGGGTTCGCCACGACCGCGACGAACTCCTACCCAACAACTAACAAAGCACTATTAGACCTCTGGAGGTCGATGATGTCGGGAGTCATGGAGGGTCCGATGGACCGAGCTCAGGGTCGCGCTCCGGCGCGCCGGACGGTCGCCCGGAGGGCGGCCGGGAGGTGCGCTGGAGCGCGCGCCGCAAGCAGGAGGTGGTCCTGTGCCTGCTCAGGGGCGAGTCGCTTGATGCGCTGGCCCGGGAGACGGGGCAGGCGGCCGGCACGATCAGCGGGTGGCGTGAGGCGTTCCTCGCCGGCGGGGCGGAGCACCTGAAGAGCCGACCGCGGCCGGTGGAGGACCGCCAGCTCGCCGATGCGCAGCGCAAGATCGGTGAGCTGTCGATGGATCTGGACATCGCGAACGCGCTGCTGGAAGAGGTCGAGCGCCGCCCTCGGTCGCCGAGGCGCTGAACGTCGCCCGACGGCTCGACGCGCCGCTGGCCCGGGTCTGCCGGGTCGCTGGCGTGTCGAGGTCGGCGGCGTGTGAGCAGCGCCGCCGACGCAGCCCCTCGGAGTCGCTGGTCGCTCCACCGCCACGCCGCCGGCCCGGCCCGGTCGGCGCCTTGCCCGACGACGAGTTGCTGGCCGCGATCCGCCGGGAGATCGACGAGTCGCCGTTCGTCGGCGAGGGCCACAAGGAAGCTCTGCGCCCGGCTGCGGCTGCGCGGCATCCACACCGGCCGCAAGCGGGTGCTCAGGCTCACGCGGGAGGCGGGCCTGCTGG
This sequence comes from uncultured Actinomycetes bacterium, assembly GCA_963728925.1. GTDB lineage: Bacteria > Actinomycetota > Thermoleophilia > Solirubrobacterales > Solirubrobacteraceae > JBBPZA01. The sequence goes on from CAVSMB010000009.1 coordinate 128,526, forward strand.
CGCCGACGCCGCAGGTCCGCAAGCGCTCCCGCCGGCTGCACGACGCGACGATCACCGTGACCGTCCCCGACACGCTGTGGCGACCGACGCCACCGAGGCGCACACCCGCAGCGAGGGGCGCTGCGCGGTGTTCGCGATCGTCGATCACGCCTCCGGCGAGGCGTGGGTCGACGATCGCGCCCAGGATGGACCGCTGGGCCGCCGCCGACCTGCTCCGAGAGGTGACCACCGAGCGCTTCTCGGGAGTCCGCATGGGGACGGTCACGCCTGAACGCCCGACAAATTGCTACCTGATTGCTACCTCGGAGAGGCTCTAACACGCCGGAAACCGCGCCGTGGCGCGGTTTCCAGAGGTGGGCGATACTGGGCTCGAACCAGTGACCTCCGCCTTGTCGAGGCGGCGCTCTCCCAGCTGAGCTAATCGCCCGGGAGCCGGGCAAGCCTACCAACGGGTCCGCCGCTCCATCGGGAAGGCGGAGCAGGTTTGAGACGCGCGCCATCATCGTCCGTAGTGGTCTTCGTGGGAGCTGCACTATGACGCCGGACGAGCTGCGAACCTGGTGCCTCGAGATGCCCGGGTCGCAAGAGACGTTCCCGTTCGCCCCGGAGACCTCGGTCTTCAAGGTCGCCGGGAAGATGTTCGCCCTCTCGCGGCTGGACGGCGAGCCGCTGCAGGTGAGCGTGAAGTGCGAGCCTGCGCTCGCCGAGCAGCTGCGGCTGAGCCACCCGGCCATCGCTCCGGGCTACCACCTCAACAAGCGCCACTGGAACACGATCACCATCGACGGCTCGCTCGGCGACGGGATGGTGCGCGACCTCGTCGAGGACTCCTACGCGCTCGTCGTCGACGGACTGCCCCGCCGGGCGCGCGAGGCGCTGGACACGGAAACCGCCGCGGCCGGGGGATCGCCTTGACGGCCGTCGGCGATCTCGTCCGCCAGGACTGGCCGCGCGGTCGCGCGGTCGTGCTCGGCGCGCCCGGCTTTCCCGACGGGCGCGGCAGCTCCGGCGGGCGCGGCGCGGTGACGGTGGACCTCACGCTCTCCGTGCTCGTCCGCGGCCACGATCCCTTCGAGGTCCACCACCGCTGTCGCGCTCCGGCCGGCAAGCTCCCGCCGCGTGGTGGGGTCCTTCCCGTGCTCGTTCACCCGCGCAACCAGCGCGAGCTGCGCGTCGACTGGACGCGCGCGCCGACGAAGTTCGAGCACGCCGAGCTCGTCCTGCGGCGCTCGCGGCCGGCCGGGCGCGGGTAGCGCTCGCGCGGCCGGCTATCGCGCCGCGCGCGCGACGAGCTCCTCGATGCGCCCCAGCTCGTCGTGGGCCCGCTCGAGCCAGCCCCCGAGGAGGAAGAGGTCGACGACGGCGCCCGCGGCGCCGCCGTCGCCGTCGCCGGCGTGAGCGGCGGCAACCGCTCGGCGCCCGGCCTGCCCGATCTCCGGATCGAGTCCGCGGACAGGGTCCCCGGGCCGCCCGGGCGCGGTCCGGGCCACGAGCGCTTCGGCCACCCGCGCGCCCTCGGCGGAGAGCTCGCCCGCGGACTGCGCGAGCACCTCCGCGAGCCCTGCCGGCGCTCCGGCCTCGGGCACCGTGACGGGGTGCGGCGCCAAGAGCGTCGAGAGGGCCCGCAGCGCGTGGGTGTGGGCCAGCACCCCGGCCCAGAGCCCCAGTGCGCGGTCGCGGTCGCCGGTCTCGGCCAGGAAGGTGGTGAACACGTCGTCGGCGCGCATCGTTGCGACGTCGGCGGCAGCCCCGTCCGCCGCCAGCGATGCGGTCGGCAGACCGCCGGTCGCTCCGGGCCGCGCCAGGCCCGCGGCAGGCGCCGCCGTCTTCCGCCGGCCGCCCAGCGGCGCCCGCGCGACGCCCGCCGCGAGCGCCGTCGCCGCGCGGACGAGCTCGGCCAGCGCGCGGCGGACCTGCGCCCGCGCGCCGCGCGGCCAGATGGCGAGGCCGATCGCGATGCCCGTCGCCGCGCCGATCGCCACATCCTCGACGCGCAGGAGCGGAAGCTCCCACGCCCCGGGCTTGGCGAGGTTGAAGAGCACGACGATCATCACGGTGAAGGCGGCCTGGCCGGCCACCAGCCCGACGCTTCCGGCGGCGACGCCGGCGAAGACCGCGAACGGCAGCACCACGGCGTACGCCGTCGCGTCGGCCTCCAGCGTCAGGACGATCACGGTGGCCACCAGCGCGCCGAGCACCGTCCCGGCCAAGGCCTGAAGCGCCGTCGCCCCGGTCCGGCCCGGCGTCGTGCGCAGGACGCTGAGGGTCGCGAACACCACCCAGAAGCCGTGCTGGAGGTCGAGCACGCCCTCGAGCGCCCGGGCGGCGCCGAGCCCCAGGCCGATCCGCAGGCTCGTGCGCAGCAAGACCGATGAAGGCGTCAGGTTCGCCTGCAGCCGGCGCCGCCACGCGCTCCCTCGGCGCCCCCCGTCCGCGAAGCCGGGAACGGGCCCGTCGACCGCCCCGCCGAGAGCGATCCGCCCGTGCGCGGCGACGGCGGCGGCGACACGGCCGATCACGACGAGCGTCACCGCGCGCCGTGAGCGGCTCGTGAGCGTCTCGACGTCCCATCCCGCCGGCCAGGTCACGAGCGAGCCGCGCGCTCACGTCCGCCGCGTAGGCATCCGTCCGCGCGCCGAGGGCGGTGGCGCCCTGAGCGCTGCTCCCGGCGGCCAGCACAGCCGCGCTGTGCTCGAGCGTCTCGGCGATCGCGCCCATGAGCTCGCGACCCGCGGGGCGCAGCGGGCCTGCGGGTTGCCGCACCAGCGCCTCGAGCCCGGCGAGATCCTCGGCGAGGCGGTCGGCGTCGTCGACGAGCAGACGCTCGGCCCGCTCGACGCGACCCGCGCCCACCGGTCGCTCCGGCGCGGGGACCAGGTACGGGTGGGCACGCAGGAGGGCGGCTCGTGCGGCGCGCGCCGGCGCTGCGGCGCCGTCCGCGGGCGACGCTCCGGCCGCGATCCGGCGCGCGACCGCGGCGAGGCCGTCGAGCGCCTGCGCCAGCTCCGCCCGGAAGGCGTGCTGCGCCCGGTCGGGCAGCAGTACCTCGAGCAGCGCGAGGGCCACGACACCGAGGGCGAGGCCCTGCAGCCGCGGGCCGATCGCCGCGTCGGTCGCCGGGACGCTCGAGGCGACCACGAAGAGCAGCGTGAGCGCGGTCGTCACGCTCACCGTCCTGCGCCCGGCGATGGCGGCGAAGGACGCCGCGAAGGCAACGAGGAAGGTCAGCACCGCCGCGGGCGCCGTCGTTCCGGACACCACCGTGCCCAGCGCCACGAGACCGGCGGCGACGAGGCCGGCCAGCAGCAGGTCGCGCACCTGGCGGAGCGGCGGCCCCCGCAGCTCGGCAATCGCTCCGAGACAGACGGGCCCGATCATCGCGAAGAGCCCGAGCTGGAGGTCGTCGGCGACCAGCACGCCGAAGAGGAAGCCCGGCGAGCCGGCGAGTGTGACCCGCGCGGCGCGCCGGAGCGCCGCTCGGCCGGGTCGCAGCCCCGCGAGGCGCGCCCGCAGGTCAGCGGCGCCGGCGTGCGCCGCGGGCGGCATGGCGGCGACTCTAGCCCAGCGCGAGCCCATCCCGTCGCTAGGCTTCACGCCCCCGCGGCGACGTGGCGGAGTGGTTACGCAGCGGCCTGCAAAGCCGTGTACACCGGTTCGATTCCGGTCGTCGCCTTCCCTACTGCGTGCGCAGCGACCAGAGGGCGTTCAGGACCCTGATGGCGTTGCCCGAGGTGATCAGCTCGGCGTCCTGGCCGTAGTCGTCATGCAGCGCCTTGTCGAGGTCGGCGAGGTCGGCTGCGGTCTCGATCCCGCCGATCGTCGGCTTGATGAACCCGTCGAGGTCGGTGCCGAGTGCGACGTGGCGGTGACTGCCCGTGATCTCGCGGATCTTGACGATGTGGCAGCGCAGGACCTCCATTGACTCGGCCAGGGTCGTCGTCTCCTCCTTGCGCAGCCCGTCGTTGAGCTGGTGCTGGGCCAGGATCAGGCCGATCACGCCGTCGCGCCGCGCGATCCGCTCGATCGTGGGCTTGTCGAGCATGTAGCTCTCCTTGCCGAAGCGGTAGCCGGCGTGGGAGGCGATCACGGGCGTGGTCCCGCCGGGGTCGAGCTCGTCGAGCAGGTCGAGCGCCTCCTTCAGGACGTCCACCCGCATGTGCGAGACGTCGATCAGGATCTTGTTGCGGTAGAGCGCCTCGATTGCGTGGCGACCGCGGGCGGTGAGCCCTTCGCCGGACGGCTGCCCGAGCAGCCGGTCGTACAGGCTGTCCGGGAGGAAGGCGAGGAAGGGGATGGCCGGCGCGTTCGCCGCGAACTCCCGGTAGAAGAGGTGGGCCACCGTCACGTAGGCCACCCCGCGCCGGACGAGCTCCGCGGTGTTGTCCTCGATCTCCTTCTCCCCGCCGCCCAGGTGAAAGCCACCTTCGACGCAGTGGACCAGCGCGATCGCATCGTTCTCGAGTGCGGCCGATAGCTCGTCCGCGGTCTTGACGACGGTCACCTCGGAGGCGGGCCAGCGCTTCTCGATCTCCTCCTCGACGCGGTCGAGCTGCCGCAGCAGCTCGCCGAAGTAGGCCGGCTTGGGCGGCCCGTCGGGCCAGTTGCCGTCCATCTCGTCGAAGGGCGAGTAGAGGGCCGAGAGCCCCACGCCGACGCCTCCCGCCCGCATGAACGGGACGCTCACGCGCTGCCCCGACCACAGGTCCCGGTCGCTCAGGAAGCGACTGGCGATCCTCAGGACGAGGGCCCGCAGCTTGTCGGGAAACGGGCGCCCCTTCATGCGCATCATGTGGTCGAGCGCAGACTCCGGCGGGGCCTCGTCCATCATGACGTGCATCGGAAAGTGCACGTGGACGTCAGCAATCATCGCGCTCCCCTGGCGCCACGCGCGGCGGCGCCGCTTCGAAGGCGGCGTCCAGGTCTCCGAAGAACTCGACCCGGCGCACCTTCGCGTTGGACATGGTGAAGAGGCAGTATCCCGTCATTCCCACCTCCAGGCCGCTGCGCTTGCCCTTCGCGGCGGCCCGCCACTCGGCGACGACCGCGTCACCCATGACGACTGGCTCGCGGATCTCGAGCACGACCTGCCCGAAGGCCTCCCAGAGCTTCACGGCCCACTCGACGGCGCCCGAGTGGCCACGGTTCCATCCCGCCCCCGGGATGTCCGGCTGGTCCTGGAGCTCGGCGTCGGCGTCGAGCTGGTTCAGCGCCGCGAAATCTCCTCGGTTGAACCCCTCCAGCAACCGCTCGATCGCCTCCAGGTTCTTGCAGGACACCGCAGGCGAGTATCCCGTCGCGCGGGGCGCGAGTCCACAGTCCGGCGCCGAGCCCCCTCTTAGGTCAAGGTCAGCCCGAACTCGCGGCACACCTCGCGCAGCGGGCGCAGCTCGAGCGTCAGGGTCAGCGGTCTGCCGTCGGGGGCGAGCTCGGCGCGGCCCTCGAACAGCGCGTAGCAGGGGCGGTCGTCGAGGTTGGAGCCGAACCGCACCCCCGCGTAGTCGCGCTCGTAGAGCTCGCGACCCACCGTCTGGGTGACGATGCGGTCGCGGCTGCGCACCTCGGTCACGTCGAGGTGGACCATCCCGTGCTCGACGAGCAGGTCGGCGAGGTCGTGCGCGAGCTGGTGGCGCAGGGCGAGCCCGGAGTCGAGGTCGCACAGCTCGCCGTCGCTGATGGCAAGCGCGGGCGCGAGGACGTGCGCCTCGCGCCACTCGAGGCCGACCTCCCCCACCCCGCGCAGGGCCGGGCTGTGCTCCCCGAACAGCTCGCGCAGCTCGGCGATGGCCTTGGTGTTGGGCCGCAGGTCGGCGAGCACCTCGCGCAGGCAGGTCGCGGCGTGGTCGGCGCAGTAGATCGTGCGGTACTCGCGCTCGGGATCGTCCCAACGGTGCTGCCAGCCGCACAGGTGGCGGGGGACGAACTCGAGCGGCGCGACCTGCAGGCCGAGCCGCCAGACCGGCAGCTCGGTGCTCAGGCCTCGCTCCCGGCGAAGGCGCGGGCGGCGGGCACGAGGAAGCGAACGTCCCCGGGATCGCCGGCGTGGCGCAGGAGCCACGCAGGCGCCTCGTCGTCGAGCCGGCTGTTGGAGCCAAGGAACCACGCCCGTGTGATCTTCACCCCGAAGGCGTCGACGAGCATGCGCGCCGCGGTGTAGGCGGTGCGCATCCGGAACTCGGCCGTGGCCCGCGGCGGGCTCCCGCGGCGCCAGCGGCCGACGACCTTGGCGTCGCGCAGGCCGGCGAGGTAAGCCGTGAGCTGCTGGCCGAGATTCTCCTGCAGCCAGCCGGCGACCTCGGGGAAGCCGGTCGTGACCGCCTCGCGCTCGACAATGCGTGGATCGAGCGTCAACGTCATCCGCTCACCCCTTCTCGTGTCGATTCGGCGGTAATCACCCCCTTAGACTACCACTCCGGCCACCTTCACGGGCAGCGGCCGAAGCGGGCGAAGGGCGGATCGACGTCGCGCGTGCCCCACGAATCGGCGTTGGCACGGCAGACGAACGGCCGACCGGCGCTTCGCCGCCCACCGGACGCGCTGGCGGTGGCCGAGAGCAGGTAAGGCACGGGATCGATCGGCGTTCCGTAATGGCGCACCTCGAAGTGCAGATGGGGCCCCGTGGCGTCACCGGTCGCTCCGACCAGGCCGATCCGGGTTCCACCGACTACCCGCTCACCATCGGTTACGAGGATCCGCGAGAGGTGCGCGTACCAGCTCTCGTAGCCGAGGCGGTGTGAGACGACCACCAGCTTGCCGTAGCCGCCGGCGTTGGAGCCGACGAAGCTGACGACCCCAACGCCTCCGGCCCCCACCGGCGTCCCGTAATCGGCCGGGATGTCGATCCCGGTGTGGCGACGGCCACCGGGACGCGGAGCGCCGAAGCCGTCCCCGATCGCACCGCTCACCGGCCGGAAGAAGCGCACGGGGCCACTTGGCCCCGACGCGCGGCGCCGGCTGCGAAGGGCGCGCAGCGTGACGGGCCCGACGATGCCGTCGACCGCCAGGCCGCGAGACCGCTGGAAGCGCACCACCGCCCGCCGGGTGTTCGGCCCGAAGCCGCCGTCGTAGCGGCCCGGGCCGTAGCCGCGCGCGTTGAGGAGGAACTGGAGGGCAGCGACGTCCCAGCCGCGCCGGCCGATCCGCATGGCGCGGCGACCGAGACCCGGACGGCCGCGACGCCCGAGAGCGCGCCGCGTGCGCGGGCCGGCGATCCCGTCGATCGCGAGCCGCTTGCGGCGCTGGAACCGTCGCGTGCCCTTGCGGGTCATCGGGCCGGAGATGCCGTCGATCTCGCCCGGGTAGAGATCCAGCGCGCGCAGCGCCACCTGCAGCGCCGCGACGTTCGCGCTCGCGGCGCGCGCCGGCGCGGGCGCCGTGGCGAGCAGGGCGGCCACGACAAGGGCTCCCGCGACAGACGACCGGCCGGCCAACCTCACCCGTCCAGCGTCCCCGCTTCGTGCCAGGAGTTCAAGAAGTGCGAGCGGGCGTGCAGGCGGAGCGGGCGACCGGAAACTGGTACCGTGGAGGTCTTCGAGGAAGGGGGGGCGCGATGCCCCATCTCAGGTGCGTCGGTTGCAGGACCCGTCACCGCCGCGCGTACGTTCCCGTCGGCTCGGTCGCCGAGGCATGTCCCGACTGCGGTGTCGAGCTCGAGCGGGTCGAAGACCTCGCCGCTCTCGTCGGCTTCCGAGCCGCCACCGGGCCGTCGGACCCCGCGCGTGATCTGCCGGAGGCCGTGGCCGTCGCGCTGCATCTCCCGGACACCGTTCCGTGAACCTCGTCGCGGCCCCGGCGCGGGCCGCCTGATGACCTCGCCGCGGGCGCGGGCCGCCTCGGCCCGCGCGCTCGCCTTCTCGTGCTCGACTCGATCGCGCTGCTGATCGCGATGGTCTCGCTCGGCCAGCTGCCGATCGGACCGAGTGTCGGCGCCGCCGCTGCGGTCATCGTCCTTGGGCCGTCGGGCGTCGTGTTCGTCGCGGCGGCGGGGTTGCTGCTGACCGTGACCGGAACGGCGGGCGCGCTCGCGTTCGCGGTGTGGGCGGGCTTCGACCGGATCGCCCAGGCGGCGCGTGATCACGCGCCGGCGACGCCTTCCAGGCCGGTCGGTGGGCGACGGCCTGCCGCTGCCGGTCGTCGCACCCGCCCACGCCCCGTAGCAACGGTCGCACGCGGGTACCCTGGGTTCGACGATGCGATCGATCATCGACGAGCTGGAGGCCGAGGCGCACTACCGGCGTGAGCGCTACGACCTCTATCGCGCGCGCGCCTACGGACAGCGGGGCACGAGCCCGAGCCGGATGCGCGAGCTCGAGCGCGAGGCGAACGAAGCCGAAGCGCGGCTCGCGCACGCGCGGGCCGCCCATCACGCCGACGCGCCCGGCGCCTGACCGGCCGCCCGTGACCGCGGCGGCGACCGAGACCGTCGCGGCGCCGGCTGCGGACCGGCGGAGGGTCCTCGTCGTCATCGGCGGGCTGATGCTCGTCATGCTGCTCGCCTCGCTGGACCAGACGATCGTCTCGACGGCGCTTCCGACGATCGTCGGAGACCTCGGGGGCCTGGACCACATCTCGTGGGTGGTCACGGCCTACCTGCTGGCCATCACCGTGGTCACGCCGCTGTACGGCAAGCTCGGCGACCTCGTCGGGCGCAAGCGCGTGCTCCAGGCCGCGCTCGTCCTCTTCCTGATCGGCTCAGTGCTGTGCGGGCTCAGCCAGGACATGACCCAGCTCATCGCCTTCCGGGCGATCCAGGGCCTCGGCGGCGGCGGGCTGATGGTCAGCGCCCAGGCGGCGGCGGGCGACGTCGTGTCTCCCCGCGAGCGCGGTCGCTACATGGGGTTCTTCGGCGCGGTGTTCGGGGTCTCGAGCGTCGCCGGGCCGCTGATCGGCGGCTTCTTCACGACCCACCTGAGCTGGCGCTTCATCTTCTACGTCAATCTCCCGCTCGGGGCGTTGGCGCTCGTCGTCCTCGCGATCACGCTGCCCGACGCCGGCGAGCGCGCACGGCGCTCGGTCGACTACCTCGGCACGCTGCTGCTCGCCGTCGGGCTCACCTCGCTCGTGCTCCTGACGACGCTCGGCGGGACCACCTACGCCTGGGGCTCCGGCGAGATCGTGGGCCTGGGGGCATTGAGCCTCGTTGCGCTGGTGGGCTTCGTGCTCGTCGAGCGCAGGGCGGAAGAGCCGATCCTCGACCCGGCCCTGTTCCGCAACCGCGTGTTCGCGGTCACGGCCGCGGTCGGGCTCGTCGTCGGCTTCGCCCTGTTCGGGTCGCTGACCTACCTGCCGCTCTTCCAGCAGGTCGTGCGCGGGTTGAGCCCGACGGCGTCGGGCCTCCAGCTCGTCCCGCTGATGGCGGGCGTGCTCACCGCCTCGATCATCTCGGGCCGCGTCATCTCGGCCACGGGGCGCTACAAGATCTTCCCGATCGCCGGCACGGCGACCGCAGCGGTCGGCCTCCTGCTCCTCTCGCGCCTGGACGAGGGCACGAGCACCCTGACCGCCGGCCTCTTCATGCTGATCTTCGGCGTCGGCCTCGGCCTCGTCATGCAGGTGCTGGTGCTCGCCGCTCAGAACGCGGTCCCCTACGAGCAGCTCGGCGTGGCGACCTCGGGCGCGACGCTCTTCCGCTCGATCGGCGGCTCGCTCGGGACGGCGGTGCTCGGCGCGATCTTCACCAACCGCTTGGCCGGCGAGCTCGCGAGCGAGCTCCCGCCCGGCCCGGCGACCCGCAGCCTGGAGTCGGGCCAGATCGATCCCGCGCACCTCGGGCGGCTCCCCGGCCCGATCCACGAGGCCTACCTGCGCTCCTTCACCGACACGCTGAGCACGGTTTTCCTGGTCGCGGCGGCGATCGTCGCGATCGCCTTCCTGTTGACCTTCCTGCTCGAGGAGCGTCCGCTGCGAAAGACGGTCGAAACCGCCGGGGTCGGCGAGGCCTTCGCGTCGCCGCGTGATCGCGACTCGCTGCGCGAGCTCGTCCTTCAGCTCAGCTCGCTGGTCGGCCGCGAGCGCACGCGCCGCTTCATCGAGCGCACGGTCGCGCACGCCGGCATGGATCTCGCGCCCGCCCAGGCCTGGCTGTCGGCGTCGTCGCGCGCACCGGGCACGCGGACCCCGCGACGCTCGCGACCGACCACCGCCTCGACGAGCGGGTCCTAGCGGACGCGCTCGCAGGCCTGCGCCGGCGCGCGCTCATCGCCGATGCGCCGGGCGAGGACGCGGGCGCCCTCGTCCTCACCGACGCCGGCCGCGACACCGGCGCCAAGCTGCTCGCCGCCCGCAACGACTGCCTCACCCAGCTCGTGGCCGACTGGTCGGCGAACGCCGACGAGCGCGTCGCGCCGGTCCTCGCCGGCCTCGCGCGCGAGCTCGCCGCCGCAGCGCCGCGCCGCGGCGACGACGCGCGCGCGGCAGCTGCCGCGTGACCGGCGGCGACGCGCAGGAGCGGCGAGGGCCGGGGCTATACTCGGCCACCGCGCGGCTGTAGCTCAGTTGGCTAGAGCGTCTGCTTGCCATGCAGAAGGTCGAGGGTTCGAGTCCCTTCAGCCGCTTTCTGAGAAAGACCTGCAAGTCAGGTACTTTCCGAACCCTCCGCGATCCGCTCGAGACCGAGCCCAGAGGACTTTTTCGTGGCCGGATACAGATTCGGTACAGAAACGCGGGCCCGCCGGGCGCGGCCGAGCCGCCCGCCAAGCAGCTCGTAGGCCTCATCGAGCGAGCAGCCGATCACCCGCTCGAGCGCGTCGATGGACTCGTCGGAGAGGTCGATGTCCTGCTGGTAGACCTTGGCCGTGAGCTCGTAGTCGCGGTGTCCGATCAGCGCCACCGCGCGGCGCTGGCTGATCTCGCAGACCGCGAGGATCGAGGCGAACGTGCGCCGCAGCGAGTGTGGGGTGAG